>NZ_JARSBQ010000001.1:0-1599559 GCF_029623935.1 Shinella sp. 838 | reverse complement strand
GGCTTGCCTCAGCGCCAACGGAGATGTCGAGTGTCGCATGTCTAAATGGCTGACGACGCGCCGCCCAAATTGACATTTTAACTTTGCGCCAAAGCGGACAGTTCAACTTGGCTGCCACAATTTATTTGGCCGGGTACCTTCGCTTTCCAAGCGAAACACTCCAATCATTTCAATAGCTTCGCTCTTTGAGGCCTTGCTTGTCTCGGTTCTGCCTGCTGCTCTCCTTACAGAGCATCGCCGCTTTGTGGACACGATATCGACGGCCTGGATCAAATCGTCGTAAACTGCTGCGAATCTCGGCCAGCGGCTTTCGACGCGGCGCCAACATCCATATTTAGATCACCGTTTCTTCCGGCCCGCCACACGATCCCATGTCCGATATCCCTCTGCTTGAAACCGACCGTCTCGTCTTGCGCGGCTTCCGTCCGGAAGACCTTGATGCCATGACCGCGATGTGGGCCATGCCCGAAGTCGTGCGCTATATCGGTGGCGTGCCGTTGTCCCGTGAACAGTCCTGGGGCCGCCTGCTGCGCCATATCGGCATGTGGCGCATCATGGGCTTCGGCTTCTGGGCGATCATCGAAAAGGCATCGGGCCGGCTTGTCGGCGAAGCCGGGTTCCATGAAATGCGCCGCGAGATGATGCCCAGTATCGAAGACACGCTGGAAGCCGGCTGGGGCCTGCTCCCGGGCTCTCACGGCCGCGGCTATGCCAGCGAGGCGCTGGAGGCAATGCTGCCCTGGGCGGAAGCAAACCATGGCGGCATGCCGGTCACCTGCATCATCGATCCTGCAAACACGGCGTCGATCCGGCTTGCCGGACGGCACGGGTTCCGCGAGTTTTCCCGATCGACCTATCAGGGAACCGAGATTATTCTCTTTCGGAAGGCCCCCGGCATTTTGAGCGGACTACAAACAAAGGATTCTAAACAATAATACTTATAATATAAAGCACTGTTTTTAAAGGGAAATATTTAAAAAACAAACACAACTGATCGCGTAGCGGTTCTTTTCTGGTGTCCGTGCTATTCTGCTTTCATCCGAAAAGGAGTGTGCGCCATGAAAATGCTTGCCGCCGTGTTCCTTTGCGTTTCGCTTTCCCTACCCTCCGCCACATGGGCGGGGGAACCCGTCGATACGGTGCAGGGCATCATACAGAGCCAGATAGCCGCCTTCCTGGACGACGATGCGAAGGCCGCCTATTCCTTCGCCTCACCGACCATCCGTGGAAAATTTCCGACCGAAGATGCCTTCTTCGACATGGTGAAGAAGGGCTATGCGCCGGTCTACCGGCCGGGCAATTTCGCCTTCGGCCGCTCGAAGGTCACCGACGGCGTGGTGGTGCAGGAGGTGCTGATTTCAGGGCCTGATGGCAAGGACTGGACGGCGCTCTACCAGGTCGTGAAGCAGCCGGATGGCAGCTACAAGATCAACGGCGTGCACATCGTGCGCACCGCGCCGGGGCCTGAAATCTGAGCAATTCCAGCAGAGGCGTGAAACGCGAGCCTCAGAGAGGGGCGAGATCGCCCCTCGCCCAGGTCTCCTGCGTCTCCGCCATGAAGTCGGCAAAACGCCCCTCCTCGATCGCCTTGCGGATGCCGGCCATCAGGTCCTGATAGTAGGACAGGTTGTTCCAGGTGAGCAGCATGCCGCCGAGGGATTCGTTGGCGCGGATGAGGTGGTGCAGATAGGCGCGCGAATAGTCACGCGCCGCCGGGCACGTCGATTCCTCGTCAAGCGGGCGCATATCCTCGGCATGACGGGCATTGCGCAGGTTGATGCGGCCGCGGCGGGTGAAGGCAAGGCCGTGCCGGCCGGAACGGGTCGGCATCACGCAGTCGAACATGTCGATGCCACGGGCGACGGATTTCAGCATGTCGTCGGGCGTACCGACACCCATCAGGTAGCGTGGTTTTTCGAAAGGCATATGCGGGATGGTGGTGTCGATCATGTCGAGCATGACCTCCTGTGGCTCGCCGACAGCGAGCCCGCCGATGGCGTAACCCTTGAGGTTCAGCTCGGCGAGCGCCTGCGCGGAGCGGACGCGCAGGTGCGGAATGTCGCCGCCCTGCACGATGCCGAACATCGCCTTGCCCGGCTGGTCCCCGAAGGCCACCTTGCAGCGCTCGGCCCAGCGCAGGGACATTTCCATCGCGCGTTCGATTTCCTTCGGCGAGGCCGGCAGGGCCACGCATTCATCGAGCTGCATCTGGATATCGCTGTCAAGCAGGCCCTGGATCTCGATCGATCGCTCCGGCGACATGTGGTGCAAGGCGCCGTCGACATGGCTCTTGAAGGTGACACCCTGTTCGTCGAGCTTGCGCAGGCCGGAGAGCGACATGACCTGGAAACCGCCGGAGTCGGTGAGGATCGGGTGCGGCCAGCGGATGAGCTCGTGCAGACCGCCGAGGCGTGCGACGCGTTCCGGACCGGGACGCAGCATCAGATGATAGGTGTTGCCGAGGATGATGTCGGCGCCAAGCTCGCGCACCTGGTCGAGATACATCGCCTTGACGGTGCCCACCGTGCCGACGGGCATGAAGGCCGGCGTGCGGATGACGCCGCGCGGCATGGAGACCTCGCCGCGGCGCGCCTTGCCGTCGGTCGCGAGAAGCTTGAACTGGAAGGTTTCGGTCATCGGTGGTCCCGGAAAAGCAGGCTGGAGTCGCCGTAGGAATAGAAGCGGTAGCCGGTGGCGATCGCATGGGCATAGGCGCCGCGCATCGTTTCAAGGCCTGAAAAGGCGGAAACGAGCATGAAGAGCGTCGATTTCGGCAGGTGGAAGTTGGTCATCAGCATGTCGGCCGTGCGGAAACGGTAGCCGGGCGTGATGAAGATGCCCGTCGCGCCGGACCAGGGCCGGATCGTGCCGTCTTCGTCAGCAGCGCTTTCGAGAAGGCGCAGCGAGGTCGTTCCGACGGAAATGATGCGCCCGCCCCTCGCCCTCACGGCGTTGAGCGCCGCAGCGGTTTCCCCGGAGACATAGCCGACCTCCTCGTGCATGACATGGTCGGTCGTGTCGTCGGCCTTCACCGGCAGGAAGGTGCCGGCGCCGACATGCAATGTCACGAAATGCCTTTCAACGCCGAGCGCGTCGAGTTTTTCGAAGAGAGCGTCGGTGAAGTGCAGACCCGCCGTGGGTGCCGCGACGGCGCCCTCCTCACGGGCATAGATCGTCTGGTAGTCGCGGCGGTCCGCCTCGTCCTCCTCGCGCTTGGAGGCGATGTAGGGCGGTAGCGGGATATGGCCGACGGTTGCGATGGCGCGGTCGAGATCGGGGCCGGAGAGGTCGAAATGCAGGGTAACTTCGCCGCCCTCGCCCTTCTGCTCCACGGTTGCCGAAAGGTCTTCCGCTGCGCCGAAGGTGATGCGGTCGCCGCGCTTGATGCGCTTGCCGGGCCTGGCGAACGCCTTCCAGCGGTCGCCGGCGATGCGCATATGCAGCGTCGCGGAAACCTTCTGGCCGCCGGCGCCGTCGCGGTGGCGAATGCCTTCGAGCTGGGCGGGGATGACGCGGGTGTCGTTGAAGACCAGCGCATCGCCGGGACGCAGCAGCGACGGCAGATCACCGACAGTCCGGTCCTGATAGGGCGCATCCCTGTCGGGCTCGACGACGAGCAGCCGTGCCGCTTCGCGCGGGCTCACCGGGCGCAGGGCGATGTTTTCTTCCGGAAGATCGAAATCGAAGAGGTCGACGCGCATGGGGGGCTCAGTAAAAACGGATCATCAGCGCACCGGCGACGAGCAGAATTGCCCCCGCGATGCGGCCGAGGGACACTTCGCGCACGGCCATGCCGAGAAAGCCGACACGGTCGAGCAGGATGCCGGCGAGAAGCTGACCGGACACGGCGAAGGCCATGACGGCCGCAGCACCGATGCGCGGCGTCAGGAAGATGGCGGTCGTGACATAGATCGTGCCGATTGCGCCGCCGGCAAAATAGAGCCAGGTGTCCGGGCCGCGCCAGTCCGGCGCCCTGCCCTCGAAGGCGGTTGCGGCGAGAACGACGCACGCGAGGACGAGTGTGCCCGCGAAGAACGAGATGAAGGCGGCCGCTGCCGGCATGCCGAGACCGCGGCCGAGCAACGCGTTGATGGGGGCCTGGATGGCGATGCACGCGCCCGCCGCAATGCCGAGCAGCGCCCAGAGGAAAGCAGCCATATCGACGTCATCTCTTGAAAAGCGCACAAAGAAAAACCGCGCCCGCCGGGGCGAGCGCGGTCGAAAACGAAAGGTTCTCTATCAGGCCGCTACGTCTGCGGCAACCTTCATCGAGACGATGGTGTCGGGATCGCGCACCGGCTCGCCGCGCTTGATCTTGTCGATATTTTCCATGCCTTCGATGACCTGACCCCAGACGGAGTACTGCTTGTTCAGCCAGGGAGCGTCGGTGAAGCAGATGAAGAACTGCGAGTTGGCCGAGTTCGGCATCTGGCTGCGCGCCATGGAGCAGGTGCCGCGCACATGGCTCATGTTGGAGAACTCGGCCTTCAGGTCTGGCTTTTCCGAACCGCCCATGCCGGCGCGGGCCGGGTTGAAGTCCTTGCCGCCGGTCTTGCCATACTGCACGTCGCCCGTCTGGGCCATGAAGTCCTCGATGACGCGGTGGAAGACGACGCCGTCATAGGCGCCTTCGCGCGTCAGTTCCTTGACGCGCGCGACGTGACCCGGTGCGAGATCCGGAAGCAGCTGGATGACCACCTTGCCCTTCGTGGTCTCCATGATGATGGTGTTTTCCGGATCCTTGATCTCGGCCATGGTCTTTCTCCTTCAAAGGCAGTTGCGCAAAAGGTGTGTCGCCGTTTTGCGATTACAACAGGCGGCACACCAAAAAGTGAATTACTTGCCGACGGTGACCTTGATCATCCGGTCGGGATCGGTGACCGAGCCATTGTTGGCCTCGTCGCCGCGCTTGATCTTGTCGACGTTCTCCATGCCGGAAACGACCTTGCCGACGACCGTGTACTGGCCGTTCAGGAAGTCGCCCGGAGCGAACATGATGAAGAACTGCGAATTGGCCGAGTTCGGGTCCTGCGAACGGGCCATGCCGACCGTGCCGCGCTCGAAGGGCACGTCGGAGAATTCCTGCGGCAGATCCGGCTGGCTGGAGCCGCCCGTGCCGGCCGCATCCGGCTGGAAACCAGCCGACATATCGCCGTACTGCACGTCGCCGGTCTGCGCCATGAAGCCCTCGATCACGCGGTGGAAAGCGACATTGTCATATTCGCCGGCTGTCGCCAGCGCCTTGATGCGCTCGACATGCTTGGGTGCGACCTTGTCGTTCAGTTCGACGACGACGGGTCCGTCCTTCAACTGGATCGTGATGAATTCGGCCGCCTGGGCAACGACGGCGCTCGTGGTGGTCGCAAGGAACAGGGCTCCTGCAAAGGCGAAACGGAGGATGTTCATGATAGCTCCCTAAGGGGTTCAGGATGATGGGCTCAGCCCTTCTTGCGGGCTTTCAACGCCGCAAAGACGGGCGCCGGGACGAAGGCGCTGACATCGCCGCCCATGGCCGCGATCTGGCGGACCAATGTGGCGGTAATGGGCCGCGAGGCGACGCCCGCCGGCAGGAAGACGGTCTGCACATCCGGCGCCATCTGGCGGTTCATGCCGGCCATCTGCATTTCATAGTCCAGATCCGTACCGTCGCGCAGCCCGCGGATCAGCATGAGTGCGCCATGCTGGCGCGCGGCATCGACGACCAGGTTGGAGAAGGAGACGACGCTGACATCCCCTGCCCGCGCCGGCAGTACCTCGGCAATGGACGTGCGGATGAGATCCGCGCGTTCCTCGAAGGAGAAGAGCGGTGTCTTGCCGGGATGGATGCCGATCGCGACGATGACCCTAGGCGCCACGTTCAGCGCCTGCACCAGAACGTCGATATGGCCATTGGTGATCGGATCGAAAGAGCCAGGATAGAAGGCGACTGTCATCGGCGGGGTCCCGTTTGCCGCCTTTTGTCATGGACGGCCCCTTTCCGCAAGGGCGCGGCCTGTCGCAGCCCGCGCTGTCCCCTGCCAAGAACATGAACGTGGCATGAATGGGCCGTTCAAGAGCATTTCAGGCATGCCATGTCTAAATAGAAACATCAAAGCTGGGAACAAAGGTCGCCGTCGCGCATTCTCCCGGCAGAATACAGTGAAACAAGTAATGCGTTTCCTTAGGCTTGAAGGAACACGACAATGGCTCTGGCTCTACTCTGCATGACCATGTTCATCGCCCTTACCGCCGCAACCATCCATGCGTTGCGGGAAGAGGATCGCCCGGCAGCGCCGAAAATCGCCGCCCGTGGCAAATGGCTGCGTTGAGCGGGACTTTACCATGGCCGCGCTCACCATCCTCTTCACGATCTTTATCAGCACCGTCTTCACCATCGACTTCGCGCGCACGATTCTTGAACTGAAACGCGACCGCGCAGCCCTGAAGGCGGCCAAGCTGAAAACCCAAGCAGGTGGCTTTGGCGTCTGAGAGCGCCCCCTGCGGCACGGCGCCCCGGCGCAAGACCTGCCGCAGTCCGTATGCCACCGTCAGAGCGGGTAGCCTTCCCTCCGGGCTGCCCGCACACTTGAAAAGCCGGACGGTCGTTCCCTGCCCGTCCGGCTTTTTCGTTTCATGAAAAGGGCCTTTCCGGTGAACACCGGAAAGGCCCTTTCTTGTTTCGATCGGGACAGCTGGGCTGCTTTCGCCCGGCCTATTCCTCGCTGACCGGGGTCGCATCATCCCCGGCATCGACATCGCCTTCAATGCCCGTACCATCGGCATCGTCCTCGCCTTCCGGCTCGCTGATGCGTTCGACCGAGACGACTTTCTCGTCCTTGGCGGTCGAGAAGATGGTGACGCCCTTCGTCGCGCGACTTGCGATGCGGATGCCGTCGACCGGCACGCGGATCAGCTGGCCGCCATCGGAGACGAGCATGAGCTGGTCCTTCTCCTCGACCGGGAAGGCGGCAACGAGTTCGCCGATCTCGCTGGTCTTCGACGTATCGGTGGCGCGGATGCCCTTGCCGCCGCGGCCCGAGGTGCGGAAATCGTAGGAAGACGACCGCTTGCCGAAACCCTTCTGCGACACGGTGAGGACGAACTGCTCGCGGGACCGGAGTTCCTGGTAGCGCTCCTCCGTGAGGTCGCCGATTTCACCGACCTCCTCGCCAACCAATGCGATATCCTCCTCGTCGACACCGCTGGCGCGGCGTTCGGCGGCGGAGCGCTTCAGGTAGGCGGCCCGCTCCCAGGGCTCTGCATCGACATGGCTGACGATCGTCATCGAGATGATGCGGTCGCCGCCGCCGAGCGAGATGCCGCGCACGCCGACCGAGTTGCGGCCGGCGAAGACGCGCACGTCATCGACCGGGAAGCGGATGCACTGGCCGAGCGCCGTCGTCATCAGCACGTCGTCATGCTCCGTGCAGGTCTCGACATTGAGGATCTCGTCGCCCTCTTCTTCGAGCTTCATCGCGATCTTGCCGTTGCGGTTGACCTGGACGAAGTCGCTGAGCTTGTTGCGACGCACCGTGCCGCGGGTCGTTGCGAACATGACGTCGAGGTTTTCCCACGTCGTCTCGTCCTCGGGCAGCGGCATGATGGTGGTAATGCGCTCGCCGGGCGTGAGCGGCAGCATGTTGATCAGCGCCTTGCCCTTGGACTGCGGCGTACCGATCGGCAGACGCCAGACCTTCTCCTTGTAGACGATGCCACGCGAGGAGAAGAAGAGTACGGGCGTGTGCGTGTTGGCGACGAAGAGGCGGGTCGCGAAATCCTCGTCCTTCATGGCCATGCCGGAGCGGCCCTTGCCGCCGCGGCGCTGCGCGCGATAGGTGGCGAGCGGTACACGCTTGACATAGCCGGCATGCGACACGGTCACGACCATGTCCTCGCGGGCGATGAGGTCCTCGTCGTCCATATCAGGACCGCCCTCGGCGATCTCGGTGCGGCGCGGCGTGCCGAACTCGTCGCGCACGGCGATGAGCTCATCCTTGACGATGTTCATCATGCGCAGACGCGAAGAGAGGATATCGAGATAATCCTTGATCTCCTCGCCGATCTTGTTGAGCTCCTCGTCGATCTCGTCGCGGCCGAGAGCCGTCAGGCGGGCGAGACGCAGCTCGAGGATGGCGCGGGCCTGCTCTTCCGAGAGATTGTAGGTGAGGTCCTCGTTGATGCGATGGCGCGGGTCGTCGATGAGCTTGATCAGCACGTCGACGTCTTTCGCCGGCCAGCGGCGCTCCATCAGCTGTTCGCGAGCCGTCTGCGGGTCGGGCGCGCGGCGGATCAGGCTGATCACCTCATCGATATTGGCGACGGCAATGGCGAGACCGACCAAGACATGGGCGCGGTCGCGTGCCTTGCGCAGCAGGTACTTTGTGCGGCGGCTGACGACTTCTTCGCGGAAGGCGACAAAGGCGCGCAGCATGTCGAGCAGCGTCATCTGCTCCGGCTTGCCGCCGTTCAGCGCCACCATGTTGCAGCCGAAGGAGGTCTGCAGCGGCGTGTAGCGATAGAGCTGATTGAGGATGACCTCGGCATTGGCATCGCGCTTCAGCTCGATGACGACGCGGTAGCCCTGGCGGTCGGATTCGTCGCGAAGGTCGGAGATGCCCTCGATGCGCTTGTCGCGCACCAGCTCGGCCATCTTCTCGATCATCGACGCCTTGTTCACCTGGAAGGGAACTTCCGTAACGATGATCTGCTCACGGTCGCCGCGCATCGGCTCGATATGGGCCCGCCCGCGCATGATGACGGAGCCGCGACCGGTCTCGTAGGCCTGACGGATACCGGCACGGCCGAGGATCAGCGCGCCGGTCGGAAAGTCCGGGCCGGGAATGTGCTGCATCAGGTCGAGCAGCTCGATCGCCGGATTGTCGATCAGCGCGACGCAGCCGTTGATGACTTCGGCAAGATTGTGCGGCGGAATGTTCGTTGCCATGCCGACGGCGATGCCGCCGGCGCCGTTGACCAGCAGGTTCGGAAATTTTGCGGGAACGACGACCGGCTCGCTCATCGTGCCGTCGTAGTTGTCGCGGAAGTTGACCGTTTCTTTGTCGAGATCGTCGAGCAGCGAATGGGCGGCCTTTTCCAGGCGGCATTCCGTGTAGCGCTGGGCGGCCGGCGGGTCGCCGTCGATCGAACCGAAATTGCCCTGACCGTCGATCAGGGGCAGTCGCAGCGACCAGTCCTGCGCCATGCGCGCCAAGGCATCGTAAATCGCAGCGTCGCCGTGCGGATGGTATTTACCCATCACGTCACCGGTCACGCGCGCCGACTTCACGTATTTCTTGTTCCAGTCGACGCCCATCTCGCTCATCGAGTAGAGAATGCGCCGGTGAACGGGCTTGAGGCCGTCGCGCACATCGGGCAAGGCGCGGGAAACGATCACGCTCATGGCGTAGTCGAGATAGGACCGCTGCATTTCCTCGATGATGGAAATAGGCTCAATGCCGGGAGGGTTCTTGCCGCCGGGTGTCGATTGGTCTGTCAATTTCGGTCACGATCGTTGTTCAGAATCAGAAGAGAATTTTATAGCCTACCGGCGCTGGGAGCGCCAATTTCGCCGGGGGTTTTGAACAGGCTTTTGCAAGTAAAATCCGCCAATTTGCGCATTTTCATGGCGGTGGCATCGCATTGCTCCGACCGCCCTTCCCTTGGGCGGCGCCCTCCCCTAACAATAGCCGGACAAGGTTGGAGAAAATCGGCCGCGCAACGGCGAGGGGAACGCCCGACATGCTCAACATCGATCTTCTGGTCAATGCGATCACGACCCTGCTCGTGACCATCGATCCGCCGGGCCTCGCACCAATCTTCCTCGGCCTTACGGTCGGCATGACGCGCCCGCAGCGCACGCAGGTGGCGCTGCGCGGCTGCATCATCGCCTTCTGCATCCTTGCCGTCTTCGCACTGACGGGCGCCGGCGTGCTGTCGCTGCTCGGCATCTCCATCGGCGCCTTCCGCATCGCCGGCGGCCTGCTCTTGTTCTGGATCGCCTTCGAGATGATCTTCGAGCGCCGCAACGAGCGGAAGGAGAAGACCAGCGAGGTGGCGATCACCCGCGATCACATCCATAATATCGCCGTCTTCCCGCTCGCCCTGCCGCTGATCGCCGGTCCGGGCGCGATCTCCGCGACGATCCTCACCTCGGGTTCCTTCCCCTCTGCGCTCGAGCGCGCCGCCCTTATCGGCGTCATCGCGCTCTGCCTCGTCATCCTGTTCCTCTCGCTGGTCATCGCCGAGCGCATCGACCGCTTCCTCGGCAAGACCGGCCGCGCGATCCTGACACGCCTTCTGGGCGTCATCCTCGCGGCGCTGGCGGTGCAGTTCGTGGTGGACGGGGTGAAGTCGGCCTTCGCCGGCTGACGGCGACGGCTACCCCTTCAGTTCCCGGACATTCAGCAGGTAGAAGGCCCCCATCTGGTCAAGATACTGCTGGTAGAAGAAGCGCCACTTGTTGCCCTTGCGCACGCCGACCATGGTGACCTTGACGTCGGTCTGGCCGGGCACGTTCATGTAGTCGGACTTGTGCAGCGTCGACTTGTGGAAGCGCATGCCCTGCCGCAGGCCGGCCTCGTCGATGCGCCCCATCGGCGTCTGCAGATTTCCGTGCGATGCGGAATAGACGCCACCGCCATGGTTCGTGAAGCCGAACGAGCATCCGTCCATCGCCGGCGTCAGCATCACGTCGGCGTCGCTTTCGAGAACGACGACATGCTTGAAATCCTGGTCATAGGGCAGCCAGTAGCAGTCCCAGCCGTTGGCGTTCTGCGCATTGGTCGACTTTATCGACCAGACATCGACGGTCTTCTCCTTGAACTGGGAAATGATGCCCGTTCCCTTGCGCATGCAGGTGAAGTCGTCTTCCTTGTTCAGCAGAAAGCGTTTCACACCGGGGTTGCGGTATCCTGATTCATAGGCCTGGTACTGGATCAGCAACAGGTTGTTCTTCAGGAAGCTCTCGGGATCGGACGTGATGGCGGTCATGTTCGGCATTGCCGGCTACTCCAGATGTTCTTGTTCGATCACGGATCAGATGACGTTCATGACGTCCGAGCGGTAGTCCTTCTCCTGCTCGCCCGCCGAGAGGAACCAATAGGGCTTCATCACCGCGAAGTTCTGCTTGTCGTCCCGCAGAAGCACATAGGCGCAGTAGACCGTCTGGTCGGCAGGCCGCTCGAATGCCGCGATCCAGGGGTTCTGGCGGGTGCCGATATGCCGGGCATGGCCAAGCTTGCGCTCGATGTCGTTGCGGAATCCATAGAGAATGGCCTTGTGCCCGGCCCGGAAGCCGCGGGCGTCCAGTTCGGTGAAATTCTGCAGGACATGCGGCGGGTCGTCACAATTTTCGACATACCATTGAGCAACAGCCATGTAGTCGCTGGCGCGCGCATTGGCGCGACCGTAGCGCGCTTCCTTCTGGAAATCCGTTTTGCCAGCCCGTATCCGCTGGATGAAATTGATCAAACCCATTCGAAAGCCCCCTGTTTTACAAATGAATTTTACTAAAATGCACCTCCGGCCATGCAATAGACGACCCGGGCACGGATCGCTCCCCGTATCCGCGGCCGGATCATGCCGGGAAGAGACTAAGAAAGTCAGAACGACCGGAACGGGATGTTGGCATCTTCGCCCATATGGCCATCCGCCCGAACAGCCGGTCCGATACGAAATGGTCTATCCCCGCGGCAGAGCGCTCAGGGATTGTCGGCAAACCATCTGACGATGGCCGGCATGTTTTCCTCGAAACCGCCCGGCAGGAAGACATTGAGCAGGCCGACACGCGCATCCGTGCGGTTCTCGAAGTCGTGCATGACAGTGGCCGGGATGCGCACGAAGCTGCCCGCAGGCGCTTCCAGCCAGTCCTCGCCAGCCAGAATGCTGGCCGTCCCGGCAATCACATAAAAAAGCTCGATATTGTCGGTGTGGAAATGGGCGCCCGGCCCTGTCGTGTTCGGCTCCAGCCACCATTCGGAAACGCTGTAGGCGCTTGCGGTCTCGTGGTGATCCGCCTTGAACACTGCGTTCATGCGACCGAGTGGATAGGCCCGGCCCTCGCCCGGCCGCAGGAAAAGCACATCCGCGGCCGTCTTCTCGTCGCCCATGACGCACCTCCTACCGCATTGCTGCCCGCCGGACGCGCGTTGAGCGGAGGCCGACCTGATTGCCGGCCTCGCTGTCGTCCTCAGAACGGGATGTCGTCGTCCATGTCCCGCGAGAGCGAACCGCCCGAACGGTTGCCGCCGCCGCTGGCGCCACCACCCGAAGACGGGCGCGAGCCGTAGTCGTCGTAGTTGGGCGCGCCGCCGAAATCGCCGCCGCCGCGGCTTGCGCCGCCGCCTTCACCGCGGCCGTCCAGCATGGTCAGCGTCGAGTTGAAGCCCTGCAGCACGACTTCCGTCGAGTAGCGATCGTTGCCGGTCTGGTCCTGCCACTTGCGGGTCTGCAGCGCGCCCTCGATGTAGAGTTTCGCGCCCTTTTTCACATATTGCTCGACGACCTTGCACAGGCCCTCGTTGAAGACGACGACATTGTGCCATTCGGTCTTCTCGCGGCGTTCGCCGTTGTTGCGGTCGCGCCAGGTCTCGGACGTGGCGATGCGCAGGTTGGCGATCGGCCGACCGTCCTGCGTGCGCCGGATTTCCGGGTCCGCCCCGACATTGCCGATCAAGATCACCTTGTTGACGCTTCCAGCCATACCCGTAACTTCCCGTTGTCGCGCCGGGCGCAGATTGCCCGGCATCATTTCACTACACGAATGCGGCATCTTATCGGCTGCCGGCCATCGGCGCCGCCCCGCAGAGGTGGTAATCCACAGATGAATTGCAGATTTTTGTTCTATTTTTGTTCTAATAAATCCCTACACTCTTGTCAACCGAATCGGAAACGGGCACGGAATTCTCTGACCCGCACATGGACAGGCCCCGTCCGATCCCTACATAGGGGCCTGATCCGAATTTGATGCGCAACGACCTTCGACGCTGGACACCATGAGCGAACTCAAGACCATTTCCATTCGCGGCGCCCGCGAACACAATCTCAAGGGCATCGACCTCGACCTGCCCCGCAACAAGCTGATCGTCATGACGGGCCTTTCGGGCTCCGGCAAATCGTCGCTCGCCTTCGACACGATCTATGCCGAGGGCCAGCGCCGTTATGTCGAGAGCCTGTCGGCCTATGCCCGCCAGTTCCTCGAGATGATGCAGAAGCCCGACGTCGATCAGATCGACGGCCTCTCGCCCGCCATTTCCATCGAGCAGAAGACGACCTCGAAGAACCCGCGCTCGACGGTCGGCACGGTCACCGAGATCTATGACTACATGCGCCTGCTCTTCGCGCGCGTCGGCGTGCCCTATTCGCCGGCGACGGGTCTGCCGATCGAAAGCCAGACGGTCAGCCAGATGGTCGACCGTGTCGTGGATTTCGGCGAAGGCACGCGCCTCTACATCCTCGCGCCCGTCGTGCGCGGCCGCAAGGGCGAGTACAAGAAGGAACTCGCCGAGCTGATGAAAAAGGGCTTTCAGCGCGTCAAGGTCGACGGCCAGTTCTACGAGATCGCCGACGTGCCCGCGCTCGACAAGAAGTACAAACACGACATCGACGTGGTGGTCGACCGCGTCGTCGTGCGCGCCGACCTTTCCTCGCGCCTTGCAGACAGTCTCGAGACCAGCCTGAAGCTCGCCGATGGCCTGGCGATCGCAGAATTTGCCGACAAGCCGCTGCCCGTGGAAGAGACGGCTGCCGGCGGCTCGGCCAACAAATCGCTGAACGAAACGCACGAGCGCGTGCTGTTCTCCGAAAAGTTCGCCTGCCCTGTCTCCGGCTTCACCATTCCGGAAATCGAGCCCCGGCTCTTCTCGTTCAACAACCCCTTCGGCGCCTGCCCGACCTGTGACGGCCTCGGCAGCCAGCAGAAGATCGACGCCGACCTCATCGTGCCCGAGGTGGAGCGCACGCTGCGCGACGGCGCCATCGCGCCCTGGGCCAAGTCCTCCTCGCCCTACTACAACCAGACGCTGGAAGCGCTCGGCGCCGTCTACGGCTTCAAGCTGTCGAACCGCTGGTCCGAACTGTCGGCGGCGGCGCAGGGCGCGATCCTCAACGGCACGCAGGAAAAGATCGAGTTCAACTACAAGGACGGCGCGCGTTCCTACAAGACGGTCAAAACCTTCGAGGGCATCGTGCCGAACCTCGAACGCCGCTGGAAGGAAACGGACAGCGCCTGGTCGCGCGAGGAAATCGAACGCTACATGTCGGCGGCCCCCTGCCCGGCCTGCAACGGCTTCCGTCTGAAGCCCGAGGCGCTGGCCGTCAAGATCAACAAGCTGCATATCGGCGAAGCGACGGCCATGTCGATCCGCGTCGCGCGCGACTGGTTCGAGGCGCTGCCGGAGCATCTCAACAGCAAGCAGAACGAGATTGCCGTCCGAATCCTCAAGGAAATCCGCGAGCGCCTGCGCTTCCTCAACGATGTCGGCCTCGAATATCTCTCGCTGTCGCGCAATTCGGGAACGCTTTCAGGCGGCGAGAGCCAGCGCATCCGCCTCGCCTCGCAGATCGGTTCGGGCCTGACGGGCGTGCTCTACGTGCTGGACGAGCCCTCCATCGGTCTGCACCAGCGCGACAATGCGCGCCTGCTCGACACGCTCCGGCACCTGCGCGACATCGGCAACACGGTCATCGTCGTCGAGCATGACGAGGATGCAATCCTGACGGCGGACTATGTGGTCGATATCGGCCCCGCCGCCGGTATCCATGGCGGCGAGGTGATCGCGCAGGGCACGCCCGGCGAGGTGATCGCCAATCCGGCGTCGCTGACCGGAAAATACCTTTCCGGCGAACTTTCCGTGGCTATCCCCGGGGAGCGCCGCAAGCCGAAGAAAAAGAAGGAAATCAAGGTCGTCGGCGCGAAAGCGAACAACCTGAAGAATGTTACCGCATCGATCCCGCTCGGCGTCTTCACCGCAGTGACCGGGGTTTCCGGCGGCGGCAAGTCGACCTTCCTGATCGAAACGCTCTACAAGTCGGCCGCCCGCCGCATCATGGGCGCACGGGAAATCCCTGCCGAACACGAGCGCATCGACGGGTTCGAATATATCGACAAGGTCATCGACATCGACCAGTCGCCGATCGGCCGCACGCCGCGCTCGAACCCGGCGACCTATACCGGCGCCTTCACGCCGATCCGCGACTGGTTCGCCGGCCTGCCGGAAGCGAAGGCGCGCGGCTACCAGCCCGGCCGCTTCTCCTTCAACGTCAAGGGCGGGCGCTGCGAGGCCTGCCAGGGCGACGGCGTCATCAAGATCGAGATGCACTTCCTGCCCGACGTCTACGTCACCTGCGACGTCTGCCACGGCAAGCGCTACAACCGCGAAACCCTCGACGTCACCTTCAAGGGCAAGTCGATCGCCGACGTGCTCGACATGACCGTGGAGGAAGGCGTCGAGTTCTTTGCCGCCGTGCCGGCCGTGCGCGACAAGCTGGTGACGCTGAACCAGGTTGGCCTCGGTTACATCAAGGTCGGCCAGCAGGCGAACACCCTGTCGGGCGGCGAGGCGCAGCGCGTCAAGCTCGCCAAGGAGCTGTCGAAGCGCTCGACCGGCCGCACGCTCTACATCCTCGACGAGCCGACGACGGGCCTGCACTTCCACGACGTGGCAAAGCTGCTCGAAGTGCTGCACGAGCTCGTCAACCAGGGCAATTCGGTCGTCGTCATCGAACACAATCTGGAGGTCATCAAGACCGCGGACTGGATCATCGACTTCGGCCCCGAGGGCGGCGATGGCGGCGGCGAGGTGATCGCCGAGGGAACACCCGAGGATGTCGTGAAGGTGGAACGCTCCTATACCGGCCATTTCCTGAGGGAGCTGCTGGAGCGGCGGCCGATGAAGACGATCGCGGCGGAATAGCGCCATGATCCTGATCGGCCAGTATGATTCGTCCTATGTGCGCCGTGTCGGCATCGCGCTGAAACTCTATGGTCTCCCCTTCGAGCACCGGCCCTGGTCGGTGTTCAGCGAGGGCGACAGGGTGCAGGCGGTCAACCCGCTGATGCGGGTGCCGACGCTCGTGCTCGATGATGGCGACGTGGTGGCCGACAGCCATTCCATCCTCGACTACCTTGATGGCCTTGTCCCGCCGGAGAGCCGCCTTCTTCCGCAGGCCGAACCCGAGCGACGGCAGGCCCTGAAGGTGATGACCTTCGCAACCGGTTTCGCCGACAAGGGCGTCAGCCTGTTCTATGAACTGCACCTGCACGAGGCGCCGTCGACCTATTTCGTCGAACGCTGCCGCGCGCAGATCCTGACCGTGCTGGCGGCGCTGGACGCCGAGCGCGCGGCGCGGCCGGGAGAGCACTGGTTCGGCCGGCTGACCCATGCGGATATTGCCGTCGCCTGCGCCTGGCGGCATGTCAGCGAGGCCCATCCCGGCCTGGTCGATCCGGCGCGCTACCCCGCCCTGGCCGCCCATTGCGCCGGCATGGAAGCCTTGCCGGTGTTTCAGGAGATTTCCCAGCCCTTCATCGCGCCCGCTTGAAAGGCGCCGCCATCTGTCTGTCGAGGAGAACTGACATGAGCACATCCGGCACCATCAGAACCGGCATCGGTGGCTGGACCTTCGATCCCTGGGAAGGCACGTTCTATCCCGAAAAACTGCCGAAGAAGCGCCAGCTCGAATTCGCCAGCCGCGAATTGACCTCGATCGAGGTCAACGGCACCTATTACGGCTCACAGAAGCCGGAAACTTTTGCCAAATGGGCCTCCGAAGTGCCTGACGGCTTCATCTTCTCGCTGAAGGCGAGCCGCTTCACGACGAACCGCAAGGCTCTCGCCGATGGCGGCGAATCCGTCGAAAAGTTCCTGACGCAGGGGCTCACCGAGCTCGGCGACCATCTCGGCCCGATCCTCTGGCAGTTCCCGCCGACGAAAAAGTTCGAGCCGGAGGACTTCGAGGGCTTCCTGAAGCTCCTGCCGGAGAAGCTGGACGGCCTCGCGCTGAAACACGCGCTGGAGGTGCGCAACCAAACGTTCCTCGTGCCCGAATTCGCGGCGCTTGCCCGCAAATACAACGCGGCGATCGTCTACGCCCAGCATATGGACTATCCCGAGATCGCCGACGTCACGGCGGATTTCGTCTATGCCCGCCTGCAGAAGGGCTCCGACGACGTTGAGACCTGCTATCCATCGGAAGCGCTCGACGAATGGGCGGAGCGGCTCAAGGCCTGGTCCGGCGGCGGCGAACCGACCGATCTGCCGAAGATCGACCCGGCGACCAAGCTGGCGAAGAAACCCCGCGACGTTTTCGCCTTCTTCATCACCTCAGGCAAGGTGAACGCACCGAACGGTGCACGCGAACTGCAGCGGCGTACCGGCTGAGACGGCCCGCCGCCGCCCGTGCCCTCTTCGGCACGGGCGTCAGCCCGGAACCGCCGAGCGGAAAAGCCGGACGGCATCGGAAACCATGTCGGCGTTTCCAGCGGCTCTCTCGCCGTCGAGGCGCAGGCAGCCGTCTTCCAGGCCGACCCGCGTGGACCAGCGTTCCCGGTGTGCGCGCCGGACGAAATGCCAGACAGTCAAATCTGCTCCGTGCAGGAGGATCGGCCGGCGGACACCGGCCTTTGCGAGAACCCGGGCGATCCCGTCCACGATGGCGTCCGCGCTTCGAAAATCCTGGTCCTGATCAATCTCGATGAGGACGCGCAGTGCGCGCCGGCACGCCGGCAGGGCGACGAACCGTTCCGCATCCGCGACGCGCGCCAGCCCCGCCTCGACGCCGACGCCTGTCCGGTGCAGCAGGTCGATGACCGCGGGCGCGTCCGGTTCGGAGAGATTGACCGAGGCGTAGTCGGGACGTTCCTGCCATGCCGCAATGAGGCTGCGTGTGCGCGCGGGGTCACCTTCGATCCAGGCGCCCGTCGACACCCCGATGAATGTGCCGGGGCATCGTTCACGCACGGCGCGCACCGTCTCGTCGACCGCCGCCAGGCTCTCGCGCCCGTCCGGGCCGCGCGGATGGATGTGGAGCTCCGCCGCGCCGGCGGCAATGCAGGCCGCGGCATCGATCGCCATCGCCTCCGCCGTCAGCGGCAGGCACGGATGGTAGTCCGCGGGGCGGGCACCGTTGATGCAGGCCTGGACGATCATGCCGGTCTCCCTCATTCCCGGTTCCGTTCAAGACATAGGCAGCCGGCAGGGTCGTTATGCTGGCCAGGGCGGAATGGCGTCCGGCAGATCCTCCGCCGTCAGCCCCTCACCCACCACGCGACCCGCTTCGCCATGGCGCCAGACGGCGCTGGCGGCCGCTTCGAAAGCGGGCATGCCCTGGGCAAGATGCGCACCGACGATGCCGGCAAGCACATCGCCGGAACCGGCCGTCGCCAGCCAGGGCGGCGCGTTTTCGTTGACGAGGACCCGGCCATCCGGCGCGGCGATCACGGTGTCTGCCCCCTTGAGGATCACGATGCCATTGCTGCGCGCGGCGGCTTTGCGCGCACGGTCGATTTTCGAAAGGGCCTCGTCCATCGCAAGGTCCGGAAAGAGGCGCGCGAACTCGCCGTCGTGCGGCGTCAGCACCAGCCGCGGGGCGCCGGTGGAGAAGCGTGAAAAGAGCATCGCCGGATCCTCGCGGAAGGCGCTGATGCCGTCGGCGTCGAGCACCAGGCGCCGGCCGTTGTCGGCGATGAGGCGCACATAGCCCCTCGCCCGCGCGCCGTCGCCGAAGCCGGGACCGAGCACGAAGGTCTGCAGCCGTGCGTCGTCGATGAGGGCTAAGAGGTCGTCGTCGCTATCGACGGGCTTCAGCATCGCCGCGGTCAGCTGTGCGGCATTGACGGAAAGCGCTTCCTGCGAGGAAAGCAGCGTGACAAGGCCGGCGCCGGCGCGAAGGCCGGCCGCAACGGAGAGGCGTGCGGCGCCCGTGGCCAAGGCCGGGCCGGAAAAGACGGCAAGATGGCCACGTTCGTATTTGTGGATACCGCTGCCCTGCAAGGGCAGCGCGAGACGCCAGATTGCCGGCGTATTCACGCGCATATGCTCCGCATGCCGGGCCAAAAAGCGCGCGGGGATGCCGATGTCGAAGACTTCGAGTTCGCCCGCGAGGCTGCGGCCGGGCAAAAGCAGATGGCCCGGCTTGCGGCACATGAAGGTGACTGTCGCGGTCGCCGCGAAGGCCGTGCCCCGCACCCGCCCGGTCCGGCCGTCGACGCCTGACGGAAGATCCACCGCCAGAACCGGAATGGTGCTGCGACAAACGGCGTCGATCGTCTCTGCGACCGCCTGGGGCACATCCCGCGAAAGCCCCGCGCCGAACAGCGCATCGATGACGACGTCGCCTGCGGTGGGCCTGTAGGCTGCCAGGGGCAGGACGGAGCCGGAAAATCGGGCGAAGGCGCTTGCGGCATCCCCTGCCAGGGCCGAGGGCTCCCCGAGCGCATGCACGGCGACGCAGGCCCCCGCCTCCAGCAGGGCGCTGGCCGCGACATATCCGTCGCCGCCATTGTTGCCCGGCCCGCAGAGCACGACAAAGCGCAGCGCGCCCGGAAAGCGGCGCAAGGCGGCGGCGGCAACTGCCTGCCCTGCCCGTTCCATAAGACCGTAGCTAGAGAGGCTGAGGGCTGCGGCCCGGTCGATCCGGCCCATATCCTCGGGCGTGACGATGAGTGTGTCCATGTCCTTGTGCATGTCGCCACCATGCGCGCAAAACCATAATGGAAACAAGCCCGGGGATCGGCCCGACATAAAGCCTGTTTTTTATGCATTTGCATATTCGATATGCTCAAAATTGCAGCTTTACGCGGCAGGTCCGTCGGCTTCGCGCCTCGCTGCAGTCCACGATGGCGGAAAGTGACAATTTTTAGGCAGATTCCGCTGGCCCTTTCGCCCGGAAAGCCGCATCATCCACGGCGTGAGGACGGGCAGGAACACACCGGACACGGATTTCATCCGATCCGGCATAGGTTTTGCTCAAGTTGGCATGATACGTGCATTTGATTGTGCAGCGGGCGCACACCGCGCGCAAACGGGAGAAGCGGAGAGACATTTTCTCATGAAAAAGATCGAAGCGATCATCAAGCCCTTCAAGCTCGATGAGGTGAAGGAAGCCCTTCAGGAAGTTGGCCTGCAGGGTATCACCGTCACCGAGGCGAAGGGCTTTGGACGCCAAAAGGGCCATACGGAACTCTACCGTGGCGCCGAATACGTTGTCGACTTCCTGCCCAAGGTTAAGGTCGAGGTCGTTCTGGCGGACGAAAATGCGGAGGCGGTCATCGAGGCGATCCGCAACGCGGCCCAGACCGGCCGCATCGGCGATGGCAAGATCTTTGTCTCCAACGTCGAAGAAGTCATCCGCATCCGCACCGGCGAAACCGGCGTCGACGCCATCTAATCCCGCCCGGCCATCCGGCTGCGGCTTTCATCTCGTCATCTCACACAGGAACGCGACACAATGACGACTGCCAATGAAATCCTCAAGCAGATCAAGGAAAACGACGTCAAGTTCGTCGATCTGCGCTTCACCGACCCGAAGGGCAAGCTGCATCACGTCACGATGGACGTCGGCTGCGTCGACGAGGACATGTTCGCCGACGGCGTCATGTTCGACGGCTCCTCGATCGGCGGCTGGAAGGCGATCAACGAGTCCGACATGGTGCTGATGCCCGACCCGGCGACCGTGCACATGGATCCGTTCTTCGCGCAGTCCACCATGGTCATCATGTGCGATATCCTCGATCCGGTCTCCGGCGAGAGCTACAACCGCGATCCGCGCGGCACGGCCAAGAAGGCGGAAGCCTATCTCAAGGCCTCGGGCATCGGCGACACCGTCTATGCCGGCCCGGAACCGGAATTCTTCGTCTTCGACGACGTCAAGTACAAGGCCGACCCGTACAACACCGGCTTCAAGCTGGACAGTTCCGAGCTGCCGTCCAACGATGACACCGACTACGAGACCGGCAACCTCGGCCATCGCCCGCGCGTCAAGGGCGGCTACTTCCCGGTTCCGCCGGTCGACAGCTGCCAGGACATGCGCTCCGAAATGCTGACGGTCCTTACCGAGATGGGCGTCACCGTCGAGAAGCAGCACCACGAAGTGGCCGCCGCCCAGCACGAACTCGGCGTCAAGTTCGACACGCTGGTGCGCAGCGCCGACAAGGTGCAGATCTACAAGTACGTCGTGCATCAGGTCGCCAATGCCTATGGCAAGACGGCCACCTTCATGCCGAAGCCGATTTTCGGCGACAACGGCTCGGGCATGCACGTCCACCTGTCGATCTGGAAGGATTCGAAGCCGCAGTTCGCCGGCGACGAATATGCCGGTCTGTCGGAATCGTGCCTCTACTTCATCGGCGGCATCATCAAGCATGCCAAGTCGATCAACGCCTTCACCAACCCGACGACGAACTCCTACAAGCGTCTCGTCCCGGGCTATGAGGCGCCGGTCCTGCTCGCCTATTCGGCCCGCAACCGCTCGGCCTCGTGCCGCATTCCGTTCGGCACCGGTCCGAAGTCCAAGCGCGTCGAAATCCGCTTCCCCGACCCGCTCGGCAACCCCTATCTCGGCTTCGCCGCCATGCTGATGGCCGGCCTCGACGGCATCAAGAACAAGATCCATCCCGGCAAGGCCATGGACAAGGATCTCTACGACCTGCCGCCGAAGGAACTGAAGAAGATCCCGACCGTCTGCGGCTCGCTGCGCGAAGCGCTGGAAAGCCTCGACAAGGACCGCAAGTACCTGACCGCCGGCGGCGTCTTCGACGACGACCAGATCGACAGCTACATCGAGCTGAAGATGGTGGAAGTCATGCGCTTCGAAATGACCCCGCACCCGGTCGAGTTCGACATGTACTACTCCGCCTGATCGGCAGTGACCCACGACGAAAAACCCGGCCTCTGGCCGGGTTTTTTGTTTATCGCGGAGCGTTGTGGCGGCGCGGGAATGCCCTGCCTACGGCTGGAGCCGCTGCTTCAGCAGGTTGAGATATTCCTCGTTGCTGTCGTCCGTCGCGCTGGTGGCAGCCGCAGCGGGCTTGCAGGCGGGCTTGTAGTCGAGCGCCATGCCGGCCTTCACGCAGACGCCGACCTGCCAGCCCGGTGGCAGCGCGGTGAGATCCACCGTCTTCCACTTCGGATGGCCCGTCGCCTTCAGCTTGTCGAGGCCGGTGACGATGAGGTTTGAGAAGTCCGCCACCGTCTTGCAGCTGTCGCGGTGATAGGCGTTGCGCTTCGCGTCGTAGTCGTAGGTCATCATCACCGCCTTGACGGCGATGAGATCCACCGGCTTGTCCTGGAAGGAATAGGTGCCGGGCTCGATGCGCGAGGGCGTATAGGTGGCCAGCAGCGGTGCCTCGGTGATCGGCACGAGGTGGAATTTCGTCTTGTCGATGGCGTTGCCGGTAAAGAGCGAGGCGGGCGCGCCGGCAACGTAGAAGAAGGCGTCGATCTCGCCGGAGACAAGCTTCGGCAGCGCCTCGTCCGGGTTGATGTCCATGCGCTCGCCGGCCTTGACCTGAAGGATGTCCATGATGAGCGTGGCGGTGAGGAAGGTGCCCGAATCCTTCTTGCCGACAGCCACCTTCTTGCCGGCGAGATCCTTCAGGCTGCCAATGTCGGTGCGCGCGAGGACGTGGATCTCCTCGTTGTAGAGCGGGAACATGATGCGCACGCCCTTGACGGCCTTCTGCACCTCCGGATCGTTCTTCTCGAAGGTCTTCAGATATTCGAGCACGTCGCTCTGGACGATGCCGAACTGGGTGTTGCGGCGATTGCGCACGCCGACGAAATTCTCCAGCGATCCCGCACTTTCCAGCACATTGAGCGCCTGGCCGCATTCGGCCCCGAGCGCGGCGATATCGCGGCCGATCTTGATATAGGTGCCCTGCGGGCCGCCGGTCATGATGTTGCGCTCGAAATCCGCGGCGAAAGTGCCCGCGGTGGAAAGCGCCAGTCCGAGCACGGCCAAAAGAACAGATCGCTTCATTCCTGGTCTCCCTTAGAGGATACGTTCAAGGTTACGGCTCAGCAGTCACTGTCGAGGTCGCGCATCAGGTTTCGCAGCGCAAGAACCGGGATGCGGCGGAAGACGCCACCAAGCGCGCTCGTCACGCATTCGCCGGCCGCAAGCGAGCGTTCGAGCTGGTCGCGCTGTACGCTGGTCAGGGCATCGAGACCGGGCGTTTCGCGCATCGCTTCGGCCACGCGTGCGCCGTTGCGCGGGTTGAGGGTCGGGATGACGGCATCCCGGGCGGCCTCGCCGGTCGCCTCCTTCTCCGGCACCGCCTTGCGGCCATTGTCGTTCGGTTCCTTCGGCAGCGCCATGCAGCTCGCTGCCTCGAGTGCTTCGACCTGCCCCGTCAGCGCCCTGGTGCGCTCGCCGAGGGCCGCGATTTCCGCGTCCTTGCGCTTGATCTCGTCTCCCAGCGCCGGGAGGTTCTTCGTGCGCAGCGCCTCTTCGGCCTTGCGAACCTTGTCCAGCTCCTCACGCAGGCTGGCGGTCTCGGCCTTCAGCGTTTCGGCCTCAGCGCCGCGCGCGGCAGCCTGCTGGGTGCAGGTCTTTTCAAGACCGGCGATCTTGTCGGTCTGGAGCGAAAGGCGCCGCTCGCGGTCCTTGACGGCCTCCTCGGCCTTCTTCCGCTGCGCCTCGGCATCCGCGACGCGCTGGCCGAGCAGTTCGATCTCGTTCTCGAGCGCGGGCACGACCTCCTGCGCAAGCTTGGTGCGTTCGGCGGCGATCGTCGCCACATCCGAATCCGATGCATTCGCATCCTTGCGCAGGGCCTCGACCTGGCGTTTGAGCTTGCCGCTCTCCTCGGTCAGCGCCTGTGCCTTCTGGGTACTTTCCTCGACCTGGGCGGCGCGGGCGTCGAGTTCGCGCGCAAGGTCGGCAATGCGCGTGTCGCGCGCGTCGATCTCGCTGCGCGGAATGGCGTCGTCCATCAGCCGGAAGGCGCCGTAGCCGCCGGCAGCCCCAAGCGCCAGACACACCACGGAGGCGAAGAGGATGCCCCCGATGCCGCTGCTTGCCGCCGGTCCGTTACCGCTCCTGCCCCATTGATTGTTCATGCCACCCGATCCACGCGAGACGCCCCCTTTCGAGGTACGCCGAAACCACCGGTGGCGCAAGCGCCCCACCCCCTTGGATAAAGACGTGTCAGACGGCTGAACTATTGATGTTTCGGCGTATTTACCCAAATATAAGTGGAAAGGTAGGTACGCCATGAAGATGCGTAACGCAAAATTTGCCATTGGCGACATCGTCCGCCATCGGGTTTTCCCCTTCCGTGGCGTGATCTTTGACGTCGACCCGGAATTCGCCAACACGGAGGAGTGGTGGAATGCCATTCCCGCCGAAATCCGGCCATCGAAGGATCAACCGTTCTATCATCTCTTCGCGGAGAACGACGACACGGAATATGTCGCCTATGTCTCGGAACAGAATCTCGTGCCCGACGAGAGCGGCAAGCCGATCCGCCATCCGCAGGTCCGCGCCCTGATGGATGTGGACAAGGGGCATTATCGCTGGAAGGAGCAGAGCGGCATCTTTCACTGAAGCCGCGCGCTTCGGCCAACCGCCCCTGCTTCGCCCAACAAAAAACCCGGCCGATGGCCGGGTTTTTCACAAGTCTTGCGAAGCGTCTCGCTTACTGGCTCTTGGCAGCCTTCTGGGCTTCCTCGAGCTTCTTGCGGGCTTCTTCCGCCTTCTTCTGCATTTCTTCCTGCAGCAGACGCTGGCGCTCTTCGAGCTGCGACTGCTCGATCGGCTCGCCGTCGAACACGCCGGTGAAGCCTTCAAGCGAAATCTTGATCGGGTTCGGCGCGCGCTGGAAGTTGACCGAGGTCAGGACGAGTTCGCCGCCCTTCTTGAGGCTGGCGAGCATCTGGTCGGTCAGCGGCACTTCGGCGACGCACTTGTCGGGCATGCAGATGGCGTAGTCGAGCTTCTGGGCCTTGCCACCGTCGATCTGCATCTGAACGCCCGGCGGGATCAGACGGGCGCTCGGCACCGAGACCTGCATGATCTTGCGGTTGGTCTTGCCGGCAACGGTGATGAGGCCGACTGCGGTGATGAGCTGGCCGCTATTGGCCGTCAGCAGGTTCTGCACGATGCAGACGTCGTTGTCTTCCTGCTTGGTGCAGACCTTGAACCAGCCCTTCGGCGGAACAGCTGCCTGCTGCTGTGCCAGCGAAGCGGAAGGAGCAGCCGCCAGGGCAACGGAAGCAGCAAAGGCGGAAAGCACGGTCCGCTTGATGAGGTGCGATGTGAAGATCATAACGATTTCGGTCTCCTGAAAATCCGGTGCCGGAGCGACAGCGCCCCCTTTGGGTCCCTTTCGGGCGATTTGGTCAGCCGTGCGCTCTCCTGTCGGCGAAATGAGGCATTTGCATGACCCGCTTCGGGGAACCCTGTTACAATGGGCCGCGCCGGATATCCAGCCTTTCTTGATGAAATTCCCGCGTGTATTCGATTTCCCTCACCTGCCACGCTGCCGTCCCGTTTCAAGCGCGTATAATGGGAAAGAATCATCCGGACCCCACGAGGAGACACAATTGCGCCCCTTCCTGACGGCCCTTGCCGCCTGCCTTCTCGGCCTGCCCGCGACCTTAGCCCATGCCGCCCCGGTTCACGGCATCGCCATGCACGGCGAGCCGGCCCTGCCGGCGGACTACAAGCATTTCAGCTACGTCGATCCGGACGTGAAGAAGGGCGGGCGCATCTCCTACGGCGTCGTCGGCACTTTCGATAGCCTCAATCCCTTCATTCTCAAGAGCATGCGCACCACGGCGCGCGGCATGTGGGACCCCGAATTCGGCAATCTCGTCTACGAATCGCTGATGGTGCGCTCGCGCGACGAGGCCTTCACCATGTACGGCCTTCTGGCCGAAAGCGTGGAGTGGGACGACGATCGCAGCTTCGTCGAGTTCCACCTCAACCCGAAGGCACGCTGGGCGGACGGCAAGCCGGTGACGCCCGAGGACGTCATCTTCACCTTCGAGCTGATGCGGGACAAGGGCCGCGCGCCCTTCAGCATCCGCCTGAACAGCGTGGAAAAACTCGAAAAGACCGGCGACAACAGCGTCCGCTTCACCTTCAACGACAAGGGTGACCGCGAGGCACCGCTCCTGATCGCACTCTCGCCGATCCTGCCGAAGCACGCCACCGATGTGGAGACGTTCGACCGGTCGTCGCTCGCCCTGCCGCTCGGCTCCGGCCCCTACAAGGTCAAGCTGGTGAAACCCGGCGAGCGCATCGTCTACGAGCGCGATCAGAACTATTGGGGCAAGGACATCCCCTCCAAGGTCGGTTTCGACAATTACGACGAAATCTCGGTGGAGTACTTCCTGCAGGACAACTCGCTGTTCGAGGCCTTCAAGAAGGGCGCGGTCGACATCTACCAGGAAGGCAATCCGACCAAATGGGCGCGCGGCTACGATTTCCCCGCTGTCCAGTCCGGTACGGTCATCAAGGATGCCGTGAAATCGAAGCTGCCGCCCGTCATGTTCGGCTTCGTCTTCAACACAAGGCGTCCGATGTTCCAGAACGCGGAACTGCGCAAGGCGCTGCTCTATGCCTTCGACTTCGAATGGGTCAACCGCAGCCTGTTTGAAAACGCCTATACCCGCACGGAAAGCTTTTGGCAGAACACCGCGCTGTCCGCGCTCAGCGCACCGATCGACGCACGGGAGCGCGAGATCCTCGGCGATGCGGCGAGCCGGATCGATCCGGCCATCCTCGACGGCACCTACCGTCTACCGGTAACCGATGGTTCGGGCCGCGACCGCAAGGTGCTGCGCGAGGCGATGAACCATTTCAAAGCTGCCGGCTATTCCATCAAGGACGGCCGCATGGTCGATGCCTCGGGCAAGCCGCTCGCCTTCGAGATCATGACGCAGAATGCCGATCAGGAAAAACTCGCCCTCGCCTACCAGCGCTTCCTGGGCGCGCTCGGCATTCGCATCACGCTCAGGACCGTCGATGATTCGCAGTACCAGAGCCGGAGCCAGACTTTCGACTACGACGTCATCATGAAGGCCTTCCTCTCCTCCCTGTCGCCGGGCCTCGAACAGGTGCGGCGCTGGGGATCGCAGGCACGCGACACGGAAGGCAGCGAAAGCTTTGCGGGCGTTGCCGATCCCGACCTCGACCGCGTCATGGCTGCCATCCTTTCCGCCCGCACGGCAGAGGATTTTGGCTCGGCCGTGCGGGCCCAGGACAGGATGCTGCTGTCCGGCAACTATGTCGTGCCGCTCTATCATCTCGGCGAGCAATGGATCGCGCGCAACAAGAACATCGGCCGCCCGGACATGACGCCGCTCTGGGGCTTTCAGCTTCCCGTCTGGTGGGATGAACGGGTGCAATAAAAAGAGGCTATCCCCAGAATTGGGGTTACCTCCAGGTAACCTGTTGAAAGCGGCGGCAAGCCGGCCTATCTCGGCAGTAAGAGCACGGCGCGCCCTATCGGGCCGCCGCCGTCGCAGATGTTTGACACTGCCACGCAGACCGAGCATGCGGCTGCGCGGTGGCCGGGATTGTCCGGCGCCTTGAAAGGAAATGCAGATGGAAGCCATTACGATCGATGTCGTCTCCGACGTCGTCTGCCCATGGTGCTATCTCGGCAAGAAGCGTCTCGAACAGGCGATCGAGGCGGTCAAGGACGATCTCGCGGTCGCCGTGACGTTCCGCCCCTACCAGCTCAATCCCGACATGCCGGCCGAAGGGGTCGACCACAAGAAGCACCTGGCTGAAAAACTGGGTGGCGAGGAGGCGGTAGCGCGCGCGCACGAAATGCTGGCGGGGCTCGGCCAGGAAGCCGGCATCGACTTCGACTTTCCTGCCGTGAAGATCAGCCCGAACACGCTCGACGCCCACCGCCTGCTGCGCTGGGCGATGATCGAAGGCCCCGAGGTGCAGAGCCGCGTCGCGGTTGCGCTCTTCAAGGCCTATTTCGAGGAGGGCCGCAATGTCGGCGATCGTGCCGTCTTGCTCGACATAGCCGAGGCCTGCGGCATGGACCGCGCCGTCGTCACTGCGCTCTTTTCGGCCGGCGCGGATGTCGATTCGGTCAAGGAGGAGATCGGTATGGCCCGCGACATGGGCGTGACTGGCGTTCCCTGCTTCATCATCGACAACAAATATGCCGTGATGGGTGCGCAGTCGGTGGACGTGCTGACCAATGCCTTCCGTGAGATCGCGGCCCTGAAGGCGCAGGAGCGCATCGGGAAGAACTGAGCAGGAGGGGCGCGGCACCTCTATCCGCCGCGCCGTGCCTCGAACGTCATGGTTCCGGTGTTCTTTCCAGGTGCCTGGCCGAAGACATAGTCGCTGGACACGATGACATCGGAAAACCCGGTCGCCTCCAGGGCAAGCCTGAGTTCCTGCATGCCCCACCAGCGCAGCGTGAACAGGTCGAGCTCGCTTTCGAGCAGTGCTCCTCTCGACCACCGTTCATAACGCAGGTACGCCGATGTCGTCTGGGACACATAGTCCGGCTCGGCGCGATGATCGAGCAGGGTGAGGAGATCGCCTTCTGCGGTTTTCCAGCTGCGCGCCGGCGCCGCCGAGCCGAAAAGGCCATCGATCCCGCCTATGTCGATGATGAGCCTCCCGCCGGGCAGAAGGTGATCGTGAAGGCGCCGGAGGAAGGCAAGCGCATCGTTCCCATCGGTGATGAGCTGAAAGGATCCGGCGGGAATGATGGCCGCCGCGAACCGCCTGTCGTAATGAAATGTCTCGAAGGTCTGCTGCGAAAGGCTGGCGACGATGCCGCGGGCTTGACACGCCTCCCGGCCATAGGCCAGCATCTCCTCGGAAGCATCGAACCCGTCTATGTCTATGCCCGCCTCGCGAAGCGGTACATAGACGCGCCCATTGCCCACTGCCGGTTCGAGGACGGGCCCACCGCATTCCTGGAGTCGTGCACGGTAATATTCGACATCACCGAACGAGCGGCCCACGGGTTTGTCCAGATTGTAAACAAGTGACGCTAAAGCACTGTATCTATTATTCATATCTATATTCTCCACGAGAAAAATCTCGCATGCTCAAATTTCCAGTCCCGCGAGATCCAGGAACCGGCAAAGCTGCAGGTTTGAAAAGTTTCCCGAGCTTTGGATTCACGCCCCCGTCGCTGCCACGGAAGAGCGCGCCCTGATCCCCTCCCACCAGGCCCGGATTTGCGCAAACTCCGCGAGAAGCGCAGCGCCTTCCGGTGCCTGCTCGAACAGGGCAAACATCGGTACCGCATGAAAATCGGCGAGCGAGGGTTCCGATCCGGCCAGCCAGGGCCCCTCGCCGAGCAGGCCCGAAAGCGCCGCAAGGAAGGTGCGAGCCTTTTCCAGTCCGGCAGCGATGAGCGCCTCATCCGCCGGCTCGGTCTCCATGCGCTGGACATAGACGTCCCAGACCATCGGCCGATAGGCATAGTTGTCCAGCATGGCGACGATCTGGTTCATCCGCGCCCGTTCACGGACATCGCGGGGCTGGAGCGACGGGCCGAAGAAGGCCTCATCCACATAGCGGGTGATGGCGCTCGTCTCGTAGAGGCTGAAACCGTCGTGCTCGAAAGCGGGAATGCGGCCGAAGGGATGGCGCGCCTGGTAGTCCGCCGGCAATCCCTGCTCGGCGAACACGTCGATCGGCACGAGATCATAGGACACGCCCTTTTCGTGAAGGGCGATCCGAACGATGCGGACATAGACGCTGTAGGTGGCGCCGTAGACAGTGGCGGACGTATTGGCGGTCGTCATCTTCATCCTCCATCCAGGCGCAACGCACCTACTGTTTCGCAAGCCCTGCAAGCTGCGTCATCACCTGCGCCGCACCCGTCAGCCGCTTTTCCGGCGTCGGGTAGTCGCGGGCGAGGAACAGGCTCTGGTCGGGCCGGATCTTGGCCATCGTGCCCTGCTTGGCAATGTAGCCGACCAGCGCCGCCGGGTTCGGAAACTCCTTGTGGCGGAACTGCACGACGACGCCCTTCGGCCCGGCATCGAGCTTCTCGACATTGGCCACGCGGCAGAGCGACTTGATGTAGACGATCTTGAGGAGGTGCTGCACCTCGATCGGCAGCGGCCCGAAGCGGTCGATGAGTTCGGCGCCGAAGGCGTCGATATCGCGCAGTTCGGTGATCTCGCCGAGGCGGCGGTAGAGGCCGAGGCGCAGATGCAGGTCCGGCACGTAGTCGTCGGGGATCATCACCGGCGTGCCGACGGAAATCTGCGGCGACCACCCGCTATCGGCGACCTCCTCGTCACCCTTGATTTCGGCAACCGCCTCCTCGAGCATCTGCTGGTAGAGTTCGAAACCGACCTCCTTGATATGGCCGGACTGCTCTTCGCCAAGCAGGTTGCCGGCGCCGCGGATGTCGAGGTCGTGGCTGGCAAGCTGGAAGCCCGCGCCGAGCGTATCGAGCGATTGCAGCACCTTCAGGCGGCGCTCGGCCGTGCCCGTCAACGTGCGGTTGACCGGCAGCGTCAGGAGCGCGAAGGCGCGCACCTTCGACCGGCCGACGCGGCCGCGCAGCTGATAGAGCTGGGCAAGGCCGAACATGTCGGCCCGGTGGATGATCATCGTGTTCGCCGTCGGCACATCAAGGCCGGATTCGACGATGGTCGTCGAAAGCAGCACGTCGTAGCGGCCTTCGTAGAAGGCATTCATGATGTCTTCAAGTTCGGTGGCCGGCATCTGGCCATGCGCGACGGCGACCTTTAGCTCCGGCACGTCCTGGCGCAGGAAATCATGGATTTCCGAGAGGTCGCTGAGCCGCGGGCAGACGTAGAAACTCTGGCCGCCGCGATAGTGCTCGCGCATCAGGGTTTCGCGAATGACGAGCGGATCGAAAGGCGAGATGAAGGTGCGCACGGCCATGCGGTCGACCGGCGGCGTGGTGATCAGCGAGAGTTCGCGCACGCCCGTCATGGCAAGCTGCAGGGTACGCGGGATCGGTGTCGCCGAGAGCGTGAGCACATGCACGTCGCTCTTCAGCTCCTTCAGCCGCTCCTTATGCTTAACGCCGAAATGCTGCTCCTCGTCGATGACCAGCAGGCCGAGATTGGCGAACTTGATCGACGAACCGAGCAGCGCGTGGGTGCCGACGACGATATCCGTCTTGCCTTCGGACAACTCCTTTTTGGTGAGCGCGAGTTCTTTCGCGCCGACGAGGCGGGAAGCCTGTTGCACGCGGATCGGCAGGCCCCGGAACCGGTCGGAAAAGGTCTTGAAATGCTGGCGGGCGAGCAGCGTCGTCGGCACGACGACGGCGACCTGCACACCGTTCATCGCGGCGATGAAGGCCGCCCGCAGCGCCACCTCGGTCTTGCCGAAGCCGACGTCGCCGCAAACAAGGCGGTCCATCGGCCGGCCGGCACCAAGGTCTTCGCGCACGGCATGGATGGCATTCGCCTGGTCGTCGGTCTCGTCATACGGGAAGCGGGCCGCGAACTCGTCGTAGATGCCCTCCGGCGAGGCGAGCACCGGCGCGTGGCGCACCAGCCGCGCGGCGGCGATCTGGATGAGGCCGCCGGCCATGTCGAGCAGGCGTTTCTTCAGCTTGGCCTTGCGCGCCTGCCAGGCGACGCCGCCGAGCTTGTCGAGCAATGCATCCGTGCCCTCGCCGCCGTAGCGCGTGAGCAGGTCGATGTTTTCGACAGGCAGGAAGAGTTTCGCATCGTCCGCATAGACGAGTTCGAGGCAGGCATGCGGCGCGCCGGCCGCCTCGATGGTGCGCAGGCCGACGAAGCGGCCGATGCCGTGCTCGGCATGCACGACGATCGAGCCCTCATCGAGCCCGGCGACCTCGGTAAGGAAATCCGCGCCACGCTTGCGCCGCTTCGAGCGCCGCACCATGCGGTCGCCCAGAATGTCCTGCTCGCCGACGACGACGATGTCGCCAGCCTCGAAACCGCTTTCGAGGCTGAGCACAGCCGACCCGGCCTCACCCGGCTTCAGCTTGCGGATATCGGAGAATTTCTCGACGGGAACGACATTGCCGAGACCATGTTCGGCGAGCACCTGCAACAGACGGTCGAGCGATCCTTCCGACCAGCCCGTCACCAGCACCTTGGCACCGGACGCCCGCTTGTCGGCAATGTGCTTTACCGCCTGGTCGAAGACGTTGATGCGGGCGCTGTCCGCATCTTCGCTGCCGGCAGGCCGGGCCCAGCGCATGCCGGGCCGTGCCGCGATGGTTTCGACATGCCGCGTCTCGCCCTCATGCTCGTTGAAGGGGGAGAGGCGGATGGCAGCACGTTCGTCGAGCTCGCGGCCGAACCGCTCGGCATCGAGATAGATGAGGCCCGGCGGCACCGGTTTGTAGGGCGTCGCCTGTGCCACCTGGCCCTTGCCGGGCGTCGCCGAGGCCACGCGGGCGTCGTAGTAGTCGCGTACGAGACGGGAGCGCTCGACGGCCGCCTCACGCACCGTATGGTCCGTAACGATACGGAAGCCGGCGAGATAGTCGAAGGCGGTTTCCAGGCCGTCGTAGAAAAGCGGCAGCCAGTGCTCCATGCCGGCATAACGCCGACCTTCGGAAACGGCCTGGTAGAGCACGTCGTCACGCGTCGCAGCACCGAAGGAAGAAAGGTAGTGCTTGCGGAAATGCGAGATCGTCTCCGGTGTCAGCGTCACCTCGCTCATCGGATTGAGGTCGAGGGAGCGCGCCTGACCGGTCGTGCGCTGGCTGGCGGGATCGAAGGAACGGATGCTCTCCAGCGTGTCGCCGAAGAAATCGAGGCGCACCGGCTCGCCGCTGCCGGGCACGAAAACGTCAAGGATGCCACCGCGTACCGCGTATTCGCCGACCTCGCGCACCGTCGCCACGCGTTCGAAGCCGTTGCGCTCCAGCCGGGCGGCAATGTCGTCCATGCGCACCTGGTTGCCGGGCTTGGCGGAGAAGGCTAGGCCCTCGATGATGTCGCGCGGTGCCGTCTTCTGCAGCATGGCGTTGACAGTGACGAGCACAATGGCCGCATGCGGCTTCTTCTGGTGGGCGATCAGCGCGGAAAGGGCGGAAAGGCGGCGTGCCGACACTTCCGCGCTCGGCGAGACGCGGTCATAGGGCAAACAGTCCCAGCCCGGCAGCGTCAGCACCGGAATATCCGGCGCGACGAAGCCGAGCATCTGCTCAAGATCGGGGATGCGCTGGCCGTCCGACAGCACGTAGGCAAGCGGGCCGGAAGAGCGGGCAAGCTCGGCGAGAATCAATGGCTCGACACCGGATGGTACGGCGCCGATGGTCATCGGCCGGCCGGCGGCCGCGATATGTTCAGGAGAAAATCCGGGGATCATGCGCGGTCATCTTTGAAGAGCGGCGAGAAATCGGGCCGATAGGCGGCGATGCGCGGGAAGAGGCCGTCGCGGAATGTCTCCGGCACCGGCTTTTCCCCCGTCACCCACTTGATGAGGTCGTTGTCCTCTTCCGCCATGATGCGCTCGAGTTCGTCGAGCTCGATGTCGGAAAGCGTTTCGATCTCCGCATCGGCGAACGCACCGAGCACCAGATCCATCTCGCGGATGCCGCGATGCCAGCAACGGAAGAGGATGCGCTTGCGGCGCGGGTCGATGTCGGCGCTGGAGCGTGTCGTACCCGTCATGATCGTGCTCGCTTTCTGCCAGTTCATGCAATTCCGCGTTTCTATAGACCGGCAAAAGCCGCTTGTCAGCCTTGCCAAAGCGTCCTCGTCCGGCGATTTTGGCCGCCATGAGACCTGCATTGCTCGATCCGCTCTTCGCTCCCCTCTCCTCGCTTCCGGGCATCGGCCCAAAGCTCGGCGATCTCTTCGCGCGCCTGCTCGGTCAGGAGAGCATCGAGGACTGCCGGGTCATCGACCTCGTCTTCCATTTCCCGCATTCGATCGTCGACCGGCGCAACCAGCCGGGTGTTGCCCATGCGCCCCAGGGCGTCATCGTTACCATTACCGGCCGCATCGACCGCCACCAGCCACCGCCACCGGGCAAATCGAGCCAGCCCTACCGCGTTTTCCTGCATGACGAGACCGGGGAGCTGGCGCTCACCTTCTTCCGCGTCAAGGGCAACTGGCTGGAAAAAGCGCTGCCGATCGACGAGACGGTGGTGGTGAGCGGCAAGGTCGACTGGTTCAACGGCCGCCCGTCGATGGTGCACCCCGATTACATGGCGCGGCTCGGCGAGGCCGACAATGTGCCGCTGGTCGAGCCGGTACACGGCCTTACCGCAGGCCTCACGTCACGCGTGCTGCGCAAGTCGGTGGAAGCGGCCGTCGCCCGCGTACCGCAGCTGCCGGAATGGATCGAGCCGACATTGTTGCAGCGGCAAGGCTTTTCCTCCGCCTTCGACGCCATCCACCGCCTGCACGACCCGCGCGACGAGACGGATCTCGACCCGCAGGCACCCGCCCGCCGCCGGCTCGCCTATGACGAATTCCTGGCAGGCCAGATCTCGCTCGCTTTGGTGCGCCAGCGCCTGCGCAAGGTCGCGGGCCGCCCGGTGATGGCGACGGGCGTGCTGAGCCGTCCGGTGATCGATGCCCTGCCCTTCTCGCTGACGAACAGCCAGCAGACGGCCATTGCGGAGGTGCTGAAGGACATGGCAGGCGAGCAGCGCATGCTGCGGCTGTTGCAGGGCGATGTCGGCGCAGGAAAAACCGCGGTGGCGCTGATGGCGATGCTGGCCGCGGTCGAATCGGGCGGCCAGGCGGTGCTGATGGCTCCGACGGAAATCCTGGCGCGCCAGCATTTCGCAACGCTCTCGCGCATGGCGGCGCCTGCCGGTGTCACCATCGACGTCCTGACGGGCCGCACCAAGGGCCGCGAGCGCGACGCCATTCTCAAACGCATCGCCTCCGGCGAGACGCAGGTCGTCATCGGCACCCATGCGCTCTTCCAGGACAATGTCGCCTACAGGGACCTCGTGCTCGCCGTGGTGGACGAACAGCACCGCTTCGGCGTGCACCAGCGCCTGCGGCTGACCGCGAAGGGCATCTCGCCCCACATGCTCGTCATGACCGCGACGCCCATCCCGCGCACGCTCGTGCTGGCCGCCTTCGGCGACATGGACGTGTCCAAGCTCACGGAAAAACCCGCCGGCCGCAAGCCGATCCAGACAGTCGTCATGCCGCTGGAGCGCATCGGCGATATCGTCGACCGCCTGCGCACCGCGCTTTCCGAGGGCAAGAAGGCCTACTGGATCTGCCCGCTGGTGGAGGAGACGGAGGAGAGCGAACTCATGTCCGTCGAGGAGCGGCATGCGACACTCGCCAGCATCTTCGGCGATGCGGCGGGGCTCGTGCACGGACGGATGAGTGGACCGGAGAAAGACGCCGCCATGCTCGCCTTCAAGAACGGCGAGACGCGGTTGCTCGTCGCGACGACCGTGGTGGAGGTTGGCGTCGATGTACCGGATGCCTCCATCATGGTGATCGAGCATGCCGAGCGCTTCGGCCTTGCCCAGCTCCACCAGCTGCGCGGCCGCGTCGGACGGGGCGAGGAGGCGTCGAGCTGCATCCTCCTCTACAAGGGGCCGCTCAGCGAGAACGGCCGGGCACGGCTTTCGATCCTGCGCGAGACGGAGGACGGTTTCCGCATCGCCGAGGAGGATTTGAAGCTGCGCGGCGAAGGCGAGCTTCTGGGCACCCGCCAGTCCGGCACGCCCGGCTTTCTGGTGGCAAGCCTCGAAGCCCATGGCGACCTTCTCGAAATCGCCCGCAAGGACGCCGTCTATGTGCTGGAGCGCGATGCGGACCTGACGAGCGAACGCGGCGAAGCGATCCGCACGCTGCTCTATCTCTACCGCCGCGACGAGGCGATCCGCTTCCTGCGTGCCGGATGAAGCGCAGGAGGGTTTCGCACAGGAGCGCTTTCGCCACAAAAACGTGATTTCGCCGATGTCCGGCGTGAAGGCATACTTTCCATCGCCTCAGCGAAGAAGGAGAAATGCCATGAAGACAGTTCTCGTAGTCGCAGCAACGCTCGGCCTTTCGGCATCCGCCGCCTTTGCGGAATGCGCCTGGCACAACAAGGTCAATGCGGAAGCCAAGGTCGACAAGACCATCACCACCGCAAGCGTCACCACAACCGGAAAGCAGTCCCGCCTGCCCGCCGAGGAGGGCAAGGTCATCCTGGAAGAGCAGACGGACGCAGTGGTTGCCGAATAGCCTTTTCCGGCCGCCCCTTCACGGGGCGGCTCGAAGGCTGAACGCCGACATCACCCGTAAACCTTCCCTCCGTCATCCTCGGGCTTGACCCGAAGATCCATGCCCCAAGCAGGGCCGTGCCGTGACGCATGGATCCTCGGGTCAAGCCCGGGGACGACGTCGAGGGTTCGGTTCCCTCAGCTCTTCTTCTTGCCCTTCGCCTTGCGCTGAGCCTCGCTCTCGACGAGCTGGAGCGGCTTGTCCGGCGGCGTGACGAGGCCGACGGAGATGATGAGCTTGGCGGCGTCCTCCGCGCTCATGTCGAGCGGCACCAGCTTTTCGCGCGGCACATAGACAAGGAAACCGGCGGTCGGAAAGGGCGTCGGCGGCAGGAAGCAGGCAACCATGTCCTTGCCCATCGCACGGAACTTCGTCGCGATCTCGCCGCGCGCATCCGTGGCCACGAAAACGATCGCCCACAGGCCGGGGCTCGGATATTCGATCATCGCCGCCTTGTTGAACGAGGTACCCTTGTCCTTCAGCACCGTCTCGAAGATCTGCTTCAGGCTCTTGTGTACCGTGCGCACCAGCGGCGTACGGTTGAACAGCCCGTCGCCGAACTCGACGATGGTGCGGCCGATGAGGTTCTTGCCCAGAAACCCGACAAGCGTGATCAGCACCAGCGCCGTCAGGAGCCCGAAGCCGGGAATGGCGAACTGCAGATAGTTTTCCGGATTGTACTGTGCCGGAATATAGGGTTTCACCCAGCTGTCGGCCCAGCGGATGAAGGTCCAGGTCAGCCATATGGTGATGGCGATCGGCGCACAGATGACGAGGCCGGTCAGAAAATTGTTGCGCAGCCGCATGGCGAGCGACTGTCTCGGAACGAGGTCGGTCATCGGATATCCAGCATCTGGCGAGCGTGGGAGGTCACTCAGCCGTAGAAACCCGGATGATAGGAAACCGTTCCCCCGCCGTAAACCGGAGAAAACGCCACGCGCATGAAATACTCCGGTGGCACGCCGTCGAGCGTCAGCTTCGGATCGGCCACAAAGCCGAACCGGCTGTAATAGGCGGGATCGCCGAGCAGAACGCAGCCGGTCGCGCCCAGGGCCTTGAGGCGCTGCAGCCCTTCCCCGATCAGCCGGCCGCCGATGCCCTCGCCCTGGCGGGCCGGGTCGACGGAGATCGGGCCGAGGCCATACCAGTCCGTACTTCCATCGGACACCGTGACCGGTGAAAAGGCGACGTGGCCCACAATGGCGCCGTCCGCCTCCATCACCAGCGAAAGCGTCAGGGCACCCGCGGCGCGAAGACGGTCGATGATGATATGCTCCGTACCATCGGCATGGGGCGCGGTCTTGAAGGCCGTTTCCGTCAGCGTGCGGATGGCATCCACGTCCTCGGGTCGTTCCGGGCGCAAGAAGATCATTCGACGGTCACGGACTTGGCGAGGTTGCGCGGCTGATCGACGTCCGTGCCCATGAAGACCGCCGTGTGGTAGGCGAGAAGCTGGATGGGCAGCGAATAGATCATGGGCGCGATGATCTCGTCGACATTCGGCAGCACGATCGTCGCCATGGTCTCAAGCTTCGAGGCCGCAGCGCCCTTCTCGTCGGTGATGAAGATGATCCGGCCGCCACGGGCTGCGACTTCCTGCATGTTGGAAACGGTCTTTTCAAAGAACCGGTCATGCGGGGCGATGACGATGACGGGCATGTTCTCGTCGATCAGCGCGATCGGGCCGTGCTTGAGTTCACCGGCAGCGTAGCCTTCGGCGTGGATGTAGGAGATTTCCTTGAGCTTGAGCGCTCCTTCCATGGCCAGCGGATAGCTGGTGCCACGGCCGAGATAGAGCACGTCCTTGCACTTGGAGAGGTCGCGCGAGAGCTGCTCGATCGACGGCTGGATGGTGTTGAGCACGCCGGCCATGATGCGCGGCATTTCGGCGAGGTTGCGCACCAGCGCCTTTTCTTCCGCCTCGTTGATCGTGCCGCGCGCCCGGCCCGCTCCCACGGCGAGTGCCGCCAGGACGGCGAGCTGGCAGGTAAAGGCTTTGGTGGAGGCGACACCGATTTCCGGGCCGGCAAGGATCGGGAAGACGGCGTCCGATTCGCGGGCGATGGTCGATTCGCGCGTGTTGACGACCGCGCCGATCTTCAGGCCGTTCTCCTTGCAATACCGCAGCGAGGCGAGCGTGTCTGCCGTCTCGCCGGACTGCGAGATGAAGAGCGCGGCGGAGGCCGGATTCAGCGGGATTTCGCGGTAGCGGAATTCCGAGGCGACATCGATCTCGACCGGAAGGCGGGCATACCGCTCGAACCAGTACTTTCCGACGAGGCCGGCGAGATAAGCCGTGCCGCAGGCGGAAATGGCCAGGCTCGGCACCTTGGAAAAATCGATCTCGGACGCGATCGGGCGCACCGTATGGGCGAGAAAATCGACATAGTGGCTGAGCGCATGGGAAATCGCCTCGGGCTGCTCATGGATTTCCTTTTCCATGAAATGCCGGTGATTGCCTTTGTCGACGAGATAGGCGGCAGCGGACGAGAACTGGCGCGGCCGCTCCACACGGTTGCCGTCGATGTCGAAGACGAAGGCGCCGTCGCGGCCGATCACCGCCCAGTCGCCATCGACGAGATAGGTGATCTCGTTGGTGAAGGGGGCGAGCGCAATGGCATCGGAGCCGAGGAACATTTCGCCGCGACCGTGGCCGATCGCAAGCGGCGGGCCGCTGCGCGCGGCCATGATGGTCGACGGATCGTCCTCGAAGACCACCGCGAGCGCATAGGCGCCGGTGACGCGGCGCAGCATGGCATGCATCGCCTCGCGCCGGCCAAGGCCGTCGCGACGGTGCTTTGCGACGAGCTGGGCGACGACCTCGGTGTCGGTCTGCGTCGTGAAGGTGGCGCCACCGGCGATCAGCTCGTCCTTCAGCTCGGAAAAGTTCTCGATGATGCCGTTGTGCACGACGGCAACGCCATCGACGAAATGCGGATGGGCATTGGCCTCGGTCGGCGCGCCATGCGTCGCCCAGCGTGTGTGGGCGATGCCGATCGTGCCGGCGAGCGGTTCTTCGGCGAGGCGCTTTTCGAGATTGAACAGCTTGCCTTCGGCGCGGCGGCGCACCAGCTTGCCGTCGACGATGGTGGCAACGCCGGCGGAATCATAGCCGCGGTATTCAAGGCGCTTCAGGGCATCGACGAGGCGGCCGGCAACAGGCTGGTTTCCGACGATACCGACAATTCCGCACATGGACCGCTCCGCAGGTTCATTTCGTTCTACTGCATTCGTTTCGTAGAGGTTTTTCGCCGCGGCGCAACACGACGACACTCACTTTCGATTGCAAGCGTTAACGCGGGCAGCGGCTATCCGGCAGCCTTCTTCCTGGCATCCTTGATCGCCTGGTTGCGCTCGCGGATCAGAACGGCCCTGCCCTCCTTGTTCTCCTGCCGGGCCCGGCCGAAGGCGACCGCATCGTCGGGCACGTCCTCGGTGATGACGCTGCCGGATGCGATATAGGCGCCATCGCCGATCGAAACGGGGGCGACGAGCGACGTGTTGGAGCCGATGAAGGCGTGGCCGCCGATGCGGGTCAGGTGCTTGTTGATGCCATCATAGTTACACGTGATGGTGCCCGCGCCGATATTCGTCTTTTCGCCGATGATGGCGTCGCCGATATAGGTAAGATGGTTGACCTTGGCGCCCGCACCGATCTCCGCCTTCTTTACCTCGCAGAAATTGCCGACCTTGGAATGCGGGCCGAGATTGGCGCCCGGCCGCAGGCGGGCATAGGGGCCGATCTCCGCATCCTCGGCGATATGCGCCCCCTCGATATGCGAAAAGGAATGGATGAGCGCGCCGCTTTCCACGGTGACACCGGGTCCGAAAAAGACGTTCGGCTCGATGGTCACGTCAGGCGCGATCTTCGTATCATAGGCAAGGAACACGGTCTCCGGTGCAATCATCGAGACGCCGTCCAGCATCATCCGGTGGCGGCGGCGCTGCTGCCAGAGCCGCTCGATGACCGCAAGTTCGGCACGTGTGTTGCAGCCGGTCAGCTCCTCCTCCGGGGCCTCGACGGCAATGGCCCGGCCGCTGGCTCCGCGCACCACCTCGACGATGTCGGTGAGATAGTACTCACCCTTGGCATTGGCGTTGCCAATCCGGCCGATGAGGTCGAGCGCCTTGCGCCCGTCGATCGCCATCAGGCCGCCATTGCAATAGGTGATCGCGCGTTCGGCCTCGCTTGCATCTTTCTGTTCACGGATCGCCAGCAATTCGCCGTTCTCCACGATCAGCCGGCCGTAACCGGTCGGGTCCGCCGTCTCGAAACCGATGACGACGACATCCGCACCTCCGGCAAGGCCCGCGCGGGCGGCCGTCAGCGGCGCATCGGTGACGAGCGGCGTGTCGCCGAAGATGACGAGCACGTCGTCATAGCCCCGGGCGATGGCGTCGCGCGCGGCCAGCACGGCATGGGCGGTGCCCAGCCGCTCGGTCTGGATGTGCACGGAGCTGGTGACCGCCGGGTTCGCCGCCGCCGCCTCCACCTTGTCCGCATCGCGGCCAAGCACCAGCGCGACATCGGAAATGCCGGCACCGACCAGTGCATCGACCACATGGGCGATCATCGGCCGGCCGGCGACGGGATGCAGCACCTTCGAACGGGAGGATTTCATCCGCGTGCTTTCGCCGGCAGCCAGAATGACGGCCAGGCAGGTGCGCTTCGTTGCAGTCATGGGAATCCTCGTTCACCCGAAATCGACGCCGTTCCTTAGCAAAAACGGAACGGAGGAGACAAAGGGATATTTCTCGGGCGGTCCGCGCAAGCCGCCCGATCCTTCTGTTGGCTCAGCCCCGGACCGCGGGCACCTCAGCTCGCGCTGCTGCTGCGCAGGCGGCTCTCCGTCAGAAGCCCGCTCTCGTCGAGGATAGGATAGGCGACCGAGACGAGATGAGCGTTGACGCGCTTCAAGTCGCGCAGCATGTCGAGATGCAGCGAGCTCGTCTGGAGGCTGTCGAGCCGGCCGTCGCGTAGGCGTGCCAGATGACGTTCCGAGGACTGCTTCTCCATCCGTCGCACATCCACCTTCACCTCGACCAGCTGACGGGCAAGCCCGGCGTCCCGCGTGACGAAGATCGTCTGGGCGATGCGCAGATTCTCGATCGTCAGGTTGAAGAGGTTGGCCAGTTCCTTGTAGCCGTCGTCGGAAAATTTCAGGCCATTGGCGATCTTCTTGCGCACCTGCTCCTGCAGGCCCTTCTCGATGATGTCGCCGACATGTTCGAGATTGATCGCATAGTCGATGATGACGATGGAACGCGCAGCGCTCTCGCCGGTGATGCCCTGGCGACCAAGGCGCGACAGGTAGATCTTCACCTCCTGCTGCAAGGCGTCGACCTGCCGTTCCAGTTCGCCGACATCCTTCAGCGGCGCAAGATTGTTGTCGTTGAAGGCCCGCATGGTGCGGATCAGCATCGATTCGATGATGTCCCCGACGCGCAGCACCTCGCGTGTCGCGCCAGACAGCGCGACAACCGGGTTCGAGAGCGCGGAATCGTCGAGATATTTCGGCCCCGTCTCCGGCTGCTTTTCTTCCGGAACGAGCTTTTCCATCAGCTTTGAGAGCGGCCCCGACAGCGGCCAGAGGATCAGCGCGACCACGAGGTTGAACGCCAGATGCACATCGACGGGAAGTTTTGCGGCGGGGATCGGCAGAAGCGCCAGAAGCTCGGCGACCTGCCCGGCAAAGGGTAGCACCGCAAGGCAGCCGACCCCGCGCACGATGAGATTGCCGAGCGTGACGCGCCGGGCCGAAGCCGCCGCCTTCATTGTGGCGATGACAGGCGGCACGGCGCCGCCGAGATTTGCGCCAAGCACGAGGATGACCGTCAGCGCCGGCGACAGGATGCCCATCGCCGTCAGCGAGATGATGAGCACGACGACCGCGAGGCTGGAGGACGAAATGATGGCGAGAACCGTCGAGAAGGCAAGCGCGACCGGCCAGGCCCCGTCGAGCAGCGTCAGGAAGGCGCCGAGCGCGGGCGACTGGCGCATCGGCTCGGTCGCAAGGCTGAGCAGGTGCAGCGACAGGAGCATAAGGCCAATGCCGACCAGAGCAGAGCCGAGACCCTGCCGGGCGGTGGAGCTGCTCGACTTGTAGAAGACGATGCCGATGAGGATGACCAGCGGGGAAACCGATTCGATGCCCGTCGCCACCAGCCAGGCCGTGACGGCCGTGCCGACATTGGCGCCGAGCAGCACGATCTGCGCCATGCGCGCCCTGACGAGGTTGCGCTCGACGAAAGAGGCGATCATCAGCGCCGTCGCCGTCGAACTCTGCAGCGCGACGGTGGCGACGAAACCGGCGAAGAAGGAGCGGAACGGCCCGCGCGTGCCGAGCGCCAGGCCGGAACGCAGGCGGACGCCGAAAGCGCGGGTCATGCCGTCCTTCACCTGCGCGAGGCCGAACAGCAGCAGCGCGACCGCGCCAAAAAGATTGATCATGACAATCGTGGATTCCACGGTTTTGCCCCCTTCCTCCCGGTGAAAACAGGACTCACCGGCCTGATCGCGCATCCGAACACGAAGTTTCGCATCGTGATAGGCCATTTTGGCGGTATTCCGTCAATAATTTCAAAAAACTTTTGTTTGCCGGCAAAATAAATCGACACTGCCTGACACATTTGCGTCAGGCCCTGTTTTCCCGAACATTGCGTAACCCGGGCGGACTTCAATTCCCGCGAACTTTCCGTTAAGAGACGATTTCCGGCCGCACGGCCGCTGAGATTGAGGAAATTTAGACGATGCTCGAAGCCCTGAGACGCGCCTCCCAGACCTGGGTGGCAAAAGCCCTGCTGATCGTTCTGGTCGGTTCCTTCGCTGTCTGGGGCGTTTCGAGCTCTCTCGTGACCGGCACGGCCAATTCCGTGGTCACGGTCGGCGATGTCAGCGTTTCGCCGACAGACTTTCGTCTTGCCTATGAGCGCCAGGTCGCGACCATGTCGCAGCGCTTCGGCATGCGGCTGAATGCCGAGCAGGCCCGTGCCTTCGGCATCGAGAATCAGGTTTTCGCCGAGCTCGTCGCCGGCGCTGCGCTCGACCAGCTTTCGCGCGACATGAATCTCGGCCTTTCCGAAGGCCGCCTCGCCCAGCTGATCGCCGACGACCCGGCCTTCCGCGGTGTCAACGGCCAGTTCGACCGCATGGCCTTCTCCTCCGTCCTGCGCAATGCCGGCCTCCGGGAGAACGACTACATCAACAACCGCAGCCAGGTGGCGATCCGCGCCCAGGTCGTCGAGGCCGTTTCCGACGGCTACAAGGCGCCCGACGTGCTGACCGCGGCCCTGCGCCAGTACCGCAGCGAAGCCCGCACCATCGACTATCTCATCCTGAGCAACGCCAATATCGACCCGGTCAAGGCACCGGGCGACGACGTGCTCGCCCCCTGGTTTGAAGAGAACAAGGCCAAGTACCGCGCGCCGGAATATCGCAAGGTCGTCTATGTCTCGCTCGAGCCGAAGGACATCGTCGATACGGCCGCGATTACCGACGAGGCACTCCAGGCCGACTATGAGAAGAACAAGGACAAGTACCGCACGCCGGCCACCCGCACGATCGAGCAGCTGACGTTTGCCGACCGTGCGAGCGCTGACGCGGCTGTCGCCAAGCTTGCATCCGGCACGACCTTCGACGCCATCGTCGCCGAGCAGGGCAAGACGGCCGCCGACGTGCTGCTCGGTGATTTCACCGAAGCGAACGTGCCGGACCAGAAGTTCGCCGCGCCCGCCTTCGCCGTCGCTGAAAACGGCGGCACGACCCCGGTCATCGACGGCACATTCGGCCCGATCATCCTGCGCGTGACGAACATCCGCCCGGAAAACACCAAGACCTTCGACGAGGTGAAGGAGGATCTGCGCAACGAGCTGGCGCTAAGCGAGGCCGCCGATGGCATTCTCGCCGTACACGACCGGCTGGAAGATGCGCGCGCCGAAGGCCTCAGCCTTGCCGAAGCCGCGGCCAAGAACAACCTGAAGGCCGTGACGATCGACGCCGTCGATGCGCAGGGCAACGACCAGAAGGGTGAAGAGATCACCGGCCTGCCCGAAAAGGCCGCCCTTCTCGGCGAGGTCTTCAAGACGGATGTCGGCACGGAAACGCAGCCGATCAATGTCGGCCGCGAGGGTTATGCCTGGTTCGAGGTGCTCGACGTGATCCCGGACCGCGACCGCACGCTGGACGAGGTGCGCGAGCGCGTGGTCGCCGACTGGACCGCCGAGCAGCAGCGCCAGACACTCGCCAAGAAGGCCGAGGAGCTGGCCGAGCGCGTGCGCAAGGGTGGCGACATCGCCACCATTGCCGGCGAACTCGGCATGGCCGTCGAGAACAAGGCGGGCCTCAATCGCGGCGCCCAGGATCCGGTGCTGAGCCCGGTGGCCGTCGCTGCCGCCTTCGCAGGTCCGCTCGGCCACGTCGCCAATACGCCCGGTGTCGACGGTGAAGGCCAGATCCTCCTGAAGGTGACGGAAGTGAACGCCGAGACCGCCACCGACGCGCTCTCCGGCGACGAGCAGCAGATCGCCGCCGTCGCCCGTGCCAGCGGCGACGACATCCTCGACCAGATGGTGAGCGCCCTGCAGACGTCCTACGGCGTTTCGATCAACCGCACGCTCGCCGAACAGAGCATCGCGCGATAGGGAGACGGCAACCGCATGTCCGACCTGAAACCCTATATCGCCAAGGTTGCCGGGGGCGCGATGCTGGACCGCGAGGACGCCCGCGGCGCCTTCGAGATCATCATGTCCGGCGCCGCCACGCCCTCGCAGATCGGCGGCTTCCTGATGGCGCTGCGCGTGCGCGGTGAGACCGTCGACGAGATCTACGGCGCCGTCGGCTCGATGCGCGCCCGCATGCTGCCGGTCAATGTTCCCGCCGATGCGGTGGACATCGTCGGCACGGGCGGCGACGGCGCCGGCACCTACAACATCTCGACGCTCGCGGCGATCATCGTCGCGGGCGCCGGCGTTCCGGTCGCAAAGCACGGCAACCGGGCGCTCAGCTCGAAGTCGGGCACGGCGGACGCCCTCTCCTGCCTCGGCGTAAAGCTGGACATCGGCCCCGCGGAGATCGCACGCTGCGTGCACGATGCCGGCCTCGGCTTCATGTTCGCGCAGCTGCACCATCCTGCCATGAAGCATGTCGGCCCGTCGCGCGTCGAACTCGGCACGCGCACGATCTTCAACCTGCTCGGCCCGCTTTCGAACCCCGGCAGCGTCAAACGCCAGCTGCTCGGCGTCTTCTCGCCGCACTGGTTGCTGCCGATCGCCGAAGTGATGCGCGATCTCGGCTCGGAGAGCATCTGGGTTGTGCATGGCGAAGGCCTCGACGAGATCACCACGACGGGCACGACGAAGGTCGCCGCGCTCGAAGATGGCAAGATCCGCACCTTCGAACTGACGCCCGCCGATTTCGGCCTTCCCCAGGTGGCACTGGACGACTTGCGCGGTGGAGACGGCGCGCACAATGCCGCCGCCCTCCTGTCCGTGCTCGGGGGCGCGCACATGCCTTACCGGGACATTTCGCTCGCCAATGCCGCGGCCTCGCTGGTCGTCGCCGGCAAGGCGGAAACGCTCAGGGACGGCATGCGCCTCGCCACCGAAGCGCTGGAAAGCGGGCGTGCGCGCACCGTTCTGGAACGCCTTGTCGCAGTTTCCAACGAAGGCCAGGCGGAGTAGGATTGTCCATGACCGATATCCTGAAGAAGATCGAAGCCTACAAGCTGGAGGAAATCGCCGCCGCCAAGGCGCGTGTTTCCCCTGCCGAGCTTCGCGCGCGCATCCGCGACCAGGAGCCGCCGCGGGGCTTCTTTGCGGGCCTCAAGGCGAAAAAGGCGGAAGGCCGCTTCGGCCTCATCGCCGAGATCAAGAAGGCAAGCCCCTCCAAGGGCCTCATCCGGCCGGATTTCGATCCGCCGGCGCTGGCGAAGGCCTATGAGGCCGGCGGAGCCGCCTGCCTTTCCGTTCTCACGGACACACCGAGCTTCCAGGGTGCGCCGGAATTCCTGACAGCGGCGCGGGCGGCCTGCACCCTGCCGGCGCTGCGCAAGGACTTCATGTTCGACGGCTACCAGGTGCTGGAAGCCCGTGCCTGGGGTGCGGACTGCATCCTTCTCATCATGGCCTCGCTCAGCGACGACGATGCGAAGATGCTGGAAGACGCCGCCTTCGCGCTCGGCATGGATGTGCTCATCGAGGTGCATGATGCGCCTGAAATGGAACGCGCGCTGAAGCTCAAGTCCAAGCTCGTCGGCATCAACAACCGCAATCTGCGCACGTTCGACGTAGATCTTGCCGTTTCCGAAAAGCTCGCAAGCATGGTGCCGGATGACCGCCTGCTCGTTGGCGAGAGCGGCATCTTCACCCATGCGGATTGCGAACGCCTCGGCAAGGTCGGCATCTCCACCTTCCTCGTCGGCGAAAGCCTGATGCGCAAGGATGACGTGGCGGCCGCCACTCGCGAGCTCCTTACCGGCTCGGCCGGCATGCTGGCAGCGGAATGATGGCGGTCTCGAAATGACGGGCGAGGCCCGCACGCTCACGCATATCGGCGCGTCCGGCGAAGCCAACATGGTGGATGTCGGCGGCAAGGCCGAGACGGTGCGCATCGCGGTTGCCGAAGGGTTCATCCGCATGGCGCCGGCAACGCTGGACCTCATCCTCAAGGGCGACGCCAAGAAGGGCGACGTGATCGGTACGGCGCGGCTTGCCGGCATCATGGCCGCCAAGCAGACCGCCAGCCTCATCCCGCTCTGCCATCCCCTGATGCTGAGCAAGGTCGCGGTCGACATCCGCGAGGACCGCAGCCTTCCGGGACTGCGGATCGAGGCAATGGCCAAGCTGACCGGCCGCACCGGCGTGGAGATGGAGGCGCTCACCGCCGTCAGCGTCGCCTGCCTCACCATCTACGACATGGCGAAAGCCGCAGACCGCGAGATGGAGATCGGCGGCATCCGCCTCGTCGAAAAATCCGGCGGACGCTCCGGCGACTACCGGCGCGGAGACGCAGGCTGATGTCGCTGCTGCCTGTCGAAGACGCCCTCCATCGCCTGCTTTCGGCCGCCCGGCCGACACAGCAGACAGAGCTGGTCCGGCTGCACGAGGCGGATGGCCGCGTGCTTGCCGAGGATGTCGCTGCCAAGTTGACGCAGCCGCCCTTCGACAATTCCGCGATGGACGGTTATGCCGTGCGCCACGCGGATATAGCCACGCTCGGCTCGATCCTGAGCGTTGCGGGCATGTCGTCCGCTGGCCACGCCTTCCAGGGCACCGCAGGCCCCGGCGAGGCCGTGCGTATCTTCACCGGCGCCCCGCTGCCGGCCTTCGCCGATACCGTGCTCCTGCAGGAAGATGCCGAGGTCCTGGAAGACGGTCGCATCCGCACCACCTTCCTCACACCGAAGGGCCGCCACATCCGCCCGCGCGGCCAGGATTTTTCCGAAGGCGAAATCGTCCTGAGGACCGGCGACGTGCTCGATGCCGGCCGCCTGACGGTCGCGGCAGCCATGAACCATGCGGCGGTGACCGTCTATGCACGCCCGCGCATCGCCGTGCTCGCCACCGGCGACGAGCTTGTGTCGCCGGGCACGCCCCCAGGCGCCAGCCAGATCATTGCATCCAACACCTACGGCGTCGCTGCGCTCGCCCGCGCGGCAGGCGCCGAGGTGATCGACCTCGGTATCGTCGGCGACGACAAGGACGCAATTCTGAACGCCGTGCGCCACGCACTGTCGCTCGGTATCGATGCGCTCGTCACACTCGGCGGCGCATCTGTCGGGGATTTCGACCTTGTGCAGCCCGTGCTCGGCGAAGCCGGCATGGACCTCGATTTCTGGCGCATCGCCATGCGCCCCGGCAAACCCCTGATGGTCGGCCGCCTCGGCGACGTGCACGTCGTGGGCCTGCCCGGCAACCCTGTTTCGAGTCTCGTCTGCTCGCACCTCTTCCTCGTTCCCCTCGTGCGCCGCCTCGCGCGCCTTCCAGCGGAAAACCGCGAACGTCCGGCCATTGCCGCCGTGCCGCTCAAGGAGAACGACCACCGGCAGGACTATGTTCGCGCACGCATTGCCCGCGACCCCGCCGGAGACCTGCTCGTCACGCCCCTCGACAAGCAGGATTCCTCCATGATGAAGGCCTTCTCCGCATCCGAGGCCCTTCTCGTCCGCGCACCCCACGCGCCGGCGGCCCCTGCAGGCGCGCCCTGTACAGTGCTTCTCCTGCGCGAACCATCCGCCTGAACAGTACTATTATTGTTTCAGCAGCCCCTTGCAGAACACATATGGAACAGATAGTGTCTGTTCTGGATTTGTTTCACTCGATTCTCGGTGGAGGGGCCATGCTCACGCGGAAACAACAGGAACTTCTCCTGTTCATTCATGAACGGATGAAGGAGTCCGGTATTCCTCCCTCCTTCGACGAGATGAAGGACGCGCTGGATCTCGCGTCGAAATCGGGCATCCACCGCCTCATCACGGCGCTGGAGGAACGCGGCTTCATCCGGCGCCTGCCGAACCGGGCCCGCGCGCTCGAGGTGATAAAGCTTCCCGAAGCCTATACCCAGAGCCTGCAGCCGCGCCGCGGCTTTTCACCTGCCGTCATCGAGGGCAGTCGCGGCAAGCAGCCCCCCGCTCCCGTCGCCGCCCCGCCGCAGCGCACGCCCGTGGCCGAGGTTTCCTCATCCGTCTCCGTGCCTGTCATGGGCCGCATCGCTGCCGGCGTGCCGATCTCCGCCATCCAGAACAACACCCATGACATCACCGTTCCGGCCGAGATGATCGGCAACGGCGATCACTATGCGCTGGAGGTCAAGGGCGATTCGATGATCGAGGCCGGCATTCTCGATGGCGACACGGTGATCATCCGCACGGCGAGCAGCGCCAATCCCGGCGAAATCATCGTCGCGCTTGTCGACGACGAGGAAGCCACGCTGAAGCGCTTTCGCCGCAAGGGCGCGTCGATCGCGCTCGAAGCGGCAAACCCCGCCTACGAGACCCGTATCTTCGGGCCGGACCGGGTAAAAATCCAGGGCAAGCTGGTCGGCCTCATTCGCCGCTATCACTGATCGGCCGGCTGATCGAAACTGCCCGTGCGCCAGTCGTAGCTGCGGTGGCGGGCCCAGGGCCGGTCGAGACTTTCCACGGCCGGTGTGACCTGCGCAGCTGAAAAGATGTTGGATAGGCCTTCGGCGGCCGGGTGGATTTCGAGGGCGCCGGTTCGCCTCAGGTGACGCACAGTCACCAGGCGCGCACCCGAGCGGCAGGCCTCGAGCCGCAGGGCCAGGGACAAGACGACGAGGTCGGCAGCGTCGCAGGCCGTGCCCAGGAAGGCGACGTCGTCGAGGGTCACGATCCGCCAGCCGCTTGGCGAGACGGCGGCGCAGAAGGCCTTTGCCTCGCAGACGAAGCCATTGCCGGCCCGGGCCGCCGCGAGCGCGGACGCCATGGCGTCCCTCGCCTTCTGCCGGTCGGCCTTGCGCCGGGGCTTGTTTCGGCTTTCTGCGGCACCCGTGGTGCTGACGGCTTCTTCAAGGGTCAAGCCGGCGCTTCTGCGGATCTCGGGTTTTACAAGTTCGCCGAGCCGAAGGGCGCGCCGCCACTGCGCATAGATGAAGTCTGGCGGTCTTGCCCGGTTTGTGGCGACGGTTTCGCCGCGAAGGATGGCAACGAGGCGGCCATCCTCGGACACCAGCGCTTCCGGCGTGGCACCTCCAGCCGGAAAGCAGGCGATGGCGAGGCCGATCCCGACAAGCAGCGTTCCCGCATGGCGCAGCCGCGTGCGCAGGATGCAGACAAGCCCGCCACCAAGACCGATCAGCAGGAACGCAATCGAGGGAATGCGGCCGGTGACGATCTCGCCCTTCCAGCTCGCAACCCATGTCGACAGCGCGATCATCCACTCGATGCCCTTGCCCATGATCGCGAAGGGCACGCCATCGAGGCCGAAAGGCATGAGCAGTACGGCGATGAGGCCGAAGGGCATGACGATCGCGCTGATGACAGGCATAGCGAGCAAGTTGCCGGCAAGTCCATAGGCCGGGATGCGATGGAAATGGCCGATGGAATAGATCAGGGTCGCGAAGCCGCCGATCAGCGAGGACAGGAGCAGCCCGCCGAAGAAGCGCCCCAGCGCACCGCCGAACAGTTTCAGGCGCCCTCCCTCGCCCTCGCGGCGGACGGGACGTTCCCGCCAGGCCGCATAGCCGGCGACGAGCCCGAGCGTTGCGGCATAGGACATCTGGAAGCCCGGATTGGTGACGGCCGACGGTGTCATGGCAAGGATGACGATGGCCGAGAGTGCCACGTTGCGCAGGCTGATCGCCGCACGGCCGAACAGCACCGCCACCAGCATGATGCAGATCATGATCCACGAGCGCACGGCGGAGATCGCACCGCCCGAAACGAGGATATAGAGCGTCACCATGGCGAGCGCACCGGCGGCAGCGATCTTCTTGGCGGGATAGCGTTCGGAAAAGCCCGGGATCAGTGCCATCAGAACGCGGGCGCCGACGAGGAAAGTGCCGGCGGCGAGCACCATGTTGAGCCCGGAAATGGCCAGCACATGGGCAAGCCCCGCCTCTCGCAATGCCTCCACCGTTTCCGGGCTGATCGCCCGCTGCTCCGCCGTCACCAGGGCCGCGGCGATCGCGCCGGCATCGCCGCCAATCCGCCCGCGGATATGCTCGGTGAGGTTGTTGCGCCAGGTCGCGACCGTCTGTCGAATCCGACCCTCGACGCCCGGCTCGGCCACTGCAACCGCACGCGGGGCCTGATAGAAGTAGCCGACCGCGCCGGTGCCGGCGAAATAGGCGTCGAAGGCGAAGTCGTTGAGGCCGGAAAGCGCCGGGCCGGAGGGCGGCCCGAGCCGTGCCCGTCCGGTTATCCCACCGCCGATCGGGATCGGCGCATGCCGACTGCGGGCGAGGAGCGTCACCACGCCGGGCGGGCGTTTGAGCACCGGGTCGCGTGTCGTATCGAGCGCGATGCGGTAGCGGATCGCACCCCGTTCGTCACTCTCGCGCGCCAGCACCCGCCCGCTGACATCGGTGGTAACGGGCGCATCAAGCACGACCGTATCGAGCCGCGCGCTTTCGAGCGCCGCCAGCAGCATGCCGACCGGAACGAAGAGTATCGCCCCGGCGGCGAGCGCAGTCCAGTCCTCCCGATGTCGGAAGCGCCAGGCGGGCCAGAACGCGAAGGCAGCGAAAAGCAGCAGTGCTGGAAGCGATGGATCAGTAACGGCGGAAAACCAAAGGGCCGCTCCAGCACCAAGGAAGACCGGCACGAACAGGAAGAAATGGCCATGTGCCCGTTCCTGCGCGAAGGCGGCGCGCCACGTCTGCGGCGTCTCGGAAGCACTCCTCAGGCGCCCCGCCGCTGTCAGAAGCATCACGACCCTGCCCCTGCGGGCCGGCGGATCGCGTGCCGGGACCGGCAGAGGAGCATCGTCAGGCGCCGCCCGCCAGGCATGCGCCTCGGGCACCTCCCGCCGTTCTGCGACCTTGCCCTTCTCCATGATCCCGGCCCCACCCGTTCACACTGCCATTGTGCAACCGAATGATGGAAACTTCAATCAGCAGTGGCCGTCACAAGTGCTAAGCAAGACAGAAAGGATGCTACCTCCGCATTTCACGAAACACGCGTAAAAGTTGCTTGAAACTTGCTGGAAAGGGTAGATATTGCGTTGCCGGAAAGCCTATTTCCGCAATGCACAATTTGCCTTTCGTCTCGCTTGGCAGGCAGGTGCAAATGGGCTAGCAAAACGAGCATGTTCATGGTTCCGGCACAACTTCGTGCCGCCATTGGAAACAACGGAGGATCGTTATGACAGGAACAAGCGCGGGTGTATCGGTCGGTGGCAAAGCGGTTGAGCTGCCGACGCGATCCGGTACGATCGGCCCCGATGTGATCGACATCGGCACGCTGTACAAGAACACCGGCACCTTCACCTACGATCCCGGCTTCACCTCCACCGCGTCCTGCGAATCGAAGATCACCTATATCGACGGCGACGAAGGCGTTCTGCTGCATCGCGGCTATCCGATCGAACAGTTGGCCGAACACGGCGATTTCCTCGAAGTCTGCTACCTTCTGCTGTACGGCGAACTGCCGACCAAGTCCCAGAAGGACGATTTCGATTACCGCGTCACGCACCACACCATGGTGCACGAGCAGATGAGCCGATTCTTCACCGGCTTCCGTCGCGACGCCCACCCGATGGCCGTCATGTGCGGCTGTGTCGGCGCGCTCTCGGCCTTCTATCACGACTCGACCGACATCACCGATCCGCACCAGCGCATGGTCGCCTCGCTGCGCATGATCGCCAAGATGCCGACGATCGCCGCGATGGCCTACAAGTACCACATCGGCCAGCCCTTCGTTTACCCGAAGAACGACCTCGACTACGCCTCGAACTTCCTGCGCATGTGTTTTGCCGTGCCCTGCGAAGACTATGTGGTCAACCCGGTGCTCTCGCGCGCCATGGACCGCATTTTCATCCTGCATGCCGACCACGAGCAGAACGCCTCCACCTCGACGGTTCGTCTCGCCGGTTCCTCCGGCGCCAACCCGTTCGCCTGCATCGCGGCCGGCATCGCCTGCCTCTGGGGCCCGGCCCATGGCGGCGCCAACGAAGCCGCGCTCAACATGCTCGCGGAAATCGGCTCGGTCGAGCGTATCCCGGAATATGTCGCCAAGGCCAAGGACAAGAACGACCCGTTCCGCCTGATGGGCTTTGGCCACCGCGTCTACAAGAACTACGACCCGCGCGCCCGCATCATGCAGAAGACGACGCACGAGGTTCTCGGCGAACTCGGCATCAAGGACGATCCGATGCTGGAAGTCGCCATGGAGCTGGAGCGCATCGCGCTGACGGACGACTACTTCATCGAGAAGAAGCTCTACCCGAACATCGACTTCTACTCCGGCATCACGCTGAAGGCGCTCGGCTTCCCCACCACCATGTTCACGGTGCTGTTCGCGCTCGCCCGCACGGTCGGCTGGATCGCCCAGTGGAACGAGATGATCGAGGATCCGGAGCAGCGTATCGGCCGCCCGCGCCAGCTCTATATCGGTGCCCCGAAGCGGGACTACGTACCGGTCTCCAAGCGCTGATTTCAGCGGAGCCATCCATGAAAAAGCCCGGTCAGTTTCGACCGGGCTTTTTTGTTGCAAGAAGGTCCAGGATGACCGCCGCGCCAGTTTCGCCGGGCGGGCGCTGTGTCCGCATGCGCGTGTGTACGAGGTCATAGCCTTCCAGCATGGCGCTGCGCTGGGCCGTATCGGTCGAAAGCCGCTCGACCCAGCGGGTCAGACTGCCGGGGCGCACCATGTCGTTCAGATATTCCGGCACGACGGTGTAGTCGGCAATGATGTTGGGGATCGCCGCCGTCCAGATCTTCACCTTGCCGAGGAAGAGGTTGGCGAGCCAGTCGAAACGATAGGTCGAGACGACAGGCACGCGCGCGAGCGCCAGTTCGAGGATGACGGTGCCGGAGGCCGCGATCGCCGCATCGGCTTCGATGAAGGCCTGCCACTTCTCCGCGGTCGAAACGGTGATCTGCGGCTGCACCGGCCAGTCCGCCGTCAGTTTCCGCACCAGCGCCTCCTGCCGCGGCACGGTCGGCAGAAGGAAGCGCGTGCCGGGGTTGCGCCCGATAATTTCCTGCACCGCTTCGCCAAAGACCGGCAGCAGACGGGTGATTTCCGTGCCGCGTGAACCGGGAAGCAGCAGGCACGCGCACTCGCCCGGCGCGCGTTCGCCACGGGCAAGCCGTGCGGCACGAACCTGCTGGATGTTGGGATCGCTGACCAACCGGTGGCCGACATAGGTGGTCGCAGGGCCGCCGAGCCGCTCCATCACGGCAGGCTCGAACGGCAGAAGCGCGAGGACATGGTCGACATAGGCGCGCATGCGCGGTGCGCGCTCTTGCTTCCAGGCCCAGACACTCGGGCAGACATAATTCACGACCGGCAGGTCCGGCAGCGCCTTGCGCACGCGGCGCGCCACGCGATGGGTGAAGTCCGGGCTGTCGATGATGAGAAGCACATCCGGCCGTGCGGCGACCAACGCATCGGCCGTCTGGCGAATGCGGCGGATAAGCGACGGCAGCCGCTTCAACACCTGCGAAATGCCCATGATGGAGAGTTCGGAGAAATCGAACAGGGATTTGAGACCTTGCCGCTCCAGCGCTTCGCCACCGACCCCGACCAGCGTCACCGGACCGGCATACATGGCCCGTAGCGCCGCGATCAGATCGCCACCGAGAAGATCACCGGAAACCTCGCCGGCAATGACGCCGATTTTCAGAGGGCTTTCCGTCATCGCCGTGCCTCCGCCCTCTCGGGTATGATGCCCGTCACGAACAGACCGTGCGCATCTGCTTCCGCAACAAGCGCCGCACGTTCCAGCACAAGCGAGCGCCCAGCCTCCACGGCGATCCCGGCAAGGCCGGCGGCGCGGGCGCGGTGCAACGTTTCCATGCCTATGGACGGCAGGTCGGCGCGCAGGTCCTGCTCGGGCTTGCACAGTTTGACGAGAACGCCCTTGCGGCGCGTGGAGATGCGTCCGGCGGCACGCAGGCTTGCCACACGCTCCAGCATCGCATCCGTACCCTCCGCGCCCTCAAGCGCCACCACGCGCCCTCCAAGCGCGACGGCGCCCTGCCCCACATCGAGGCGACCGAGCGCCAGCGCCGCGGCGGCCGCGGCGGCAATGTCGGCTTCGGCGGCCGCATCCGGCGTGACGGTGCCGAGCGGGCCTTCGCTGCCGAGCAGATCAGGCACGATTTCGTGCGCGCCGACGACCCGCACCCCCTCCGCTTCGATCAACCGGATGACCATCTTCAGCACCGCATCATCCCCGCCCTTCAGCAGGGTTCGGATGATGGACGGGACGGCGGCGAGCGCTTTCAACGGCGCATGGATGTCACGCCATTCCGGTCGACGGCGGACGGAACCCGACAGCACGGCGCGGCCGATGCCCTTCGCCCGAAAGGCAGCGCCGATACCGGCATAGTTGCCAATGGAAATGACCTGATGGTCGAAGCCGGACCAGTCCGGGCTGGATTCGTCGCGAAGCGCCAGGACAAAGGGATCCTCGCCACGGGCGCGGGCCGCATCCGCGACATAGCGCGGCAGCAGGCCGCCGCCGGCGATGATGGCCAGCCGGTCGCGCACGAGGGGCCGGCTGTCCGCCACGCCGCTCAGCCCTTGCCGCGGTTCGGGGAAGACAGCGCGCGGTCGCTTTCGACAGCGATGAAATCGAGGATGTGCATGACAGGCACGCTATCGGCATAGTCCGCACGGATCGCCGCCGCATTGGCGCGGATCGACCCCTCGCCCTCGAAAATCTGCTTGAAGGCGCGGCGAACCTCGTGGATCGTCGCTTTCTCCATACCGGAGCGGCTCATGCCGACGACGTTGAGGCCGCCGAGGATGCCCGGGTTGCCGTTCAGCATGCCATAGGGGATCACGTCATAGGCAACCGCCGAAAGCCCCCCGATGAAGGCCTGCCGGCCGATGCGGGTGAACTGGTGCACCGCCGAACCGCCGCCCAGGATCACCCGGTCCTCAACGGTCACGTGGCCGGCGAGCATGACATTGTTCGACAGGATGATGTGATCGCCGAGCTGACAATCATGCGCGACATGCGAATTGGCAAGGAACAGGTTGTGGTTGCCGACGACGGTCTTGCCACCGCCTTCCGTCGTGCCGGTGTTCATCGTCACGCCTTCACGGATGACGCACATCTCGCCGACCGAGAGGGTCGTCTCGGCGCCGTCGTGATTCACGCTCTGCGGATCGCCGCCGATGACGGCATTGGCGAAGATGCGCGTGCCGCGGCCGATATGCGTGCGCCCCGTCACCACCACATGCGTCAGAAGTTCGACACCGTCGCCGAGAACGACCTTGGGCCCCACATGGCAAAAGGGTCCCACGACGACGTTCTCACCGATGACCGCTCCGTCCTCGATGACGGAGAGCGGGTGGATCTTCGCGCTGGCGGCAATCATGATCAGGCGTCTTCCTTCTTGACGATCATCGCGCCGATATCAGCTTCCGCGACGAGTTGCCCATCAACTTTTGCATCGCAGTGAAACTTCCAGATATTGCCGCGCTGCTTCTGCTTGACGACATGGAACTCGACGCGATCGCCGGGCACGACCGGCTTGCGGAAGCGGGCATTGTCGATCGTCATGAAGTAGACGAGGTTGGAGCCCGAGCGCGTCTTGCGGGCGCAGATCGCACCGGCGGTCTGTGCCATGCCCTCGATGAGCAGCACGCCCGGCATGATCGGGTGGTCGGGAAAATGGCCCATGAACTGCGGCTCGTTGACCGTGACGTTCTTGATGCCGACAGCAGAATCGTCGCCATCGATGTCGACGATCTTGTCGACGAGCAGGAACGGATAACGATGAGGAAGCAGCGTCAGGATCTCACGCAAATCAGCCACGCCGAGCGTTGCCTTGGTTTCTTCACTCATCGTTGCCCCCCTTTTTCTGGACTCGAGTGCTGGAACGCATGGCGATCTCCGCCATGTCGCGCAGGAAATCGCGCATCGGGCGCGCGGGAATGCCGCCGTATTTCTCGCCGGCTGGAATATCGGCGACGACACCGCTCATGGCAGCAATCTGCACGCCGTCGCCAATGGTAATATGACCGTTGATGCCGGCTGCGCCGCCGATCATCACGCCGTCACCGATGCGCGTGCTGCCGGCGATGCCCACGCCACTGACGATGCCGCAATGCCGGCCGATGCGCACGTTGTGGCCAACCTGGACCTGGTTGTCGATCTTGGTCCCCTCGCCGATGACGGTATCGTCCATCGTGCCGCGGTCGATCGTCGTGTTCGCGCCGATCTCCACATGGTCCTGGATGATCACGCGGCCGATCTGGACGATCTTGATCATGCCGGGCTTGAGACCGGGAGCATAACCGAAACCGTCCTGGCCAATGCGCGCGCCGGGATGAATGATGACATTGTTGCCGATCAGCGCACACTGGATCGTAACGCCCGCGGCGATCGTGCAGTCGCGGCCGATGCGCACGCCTGCACCGATGACCGCCCCCGGCCCGATGCGGCTGCCCTCGCCGATCTCCGCGTCCCTGCCGATCACGGCCATCGGTTCCACGGACACATTGTCCTCAAGCCGCGCTTGCGGATCGACATAGGCGCCCTGTGCAACGCCGACGGGCGCCGAGGTCATCGCTTCCGGGCGCATGGCCGAAGGGTGCAGGATTTCGCCGGCGCGGGCAAAGGCGGTGTGCGGACGGGCTGAAATCAGCACCGCGGTCTTTGGGGGAACGAGCGATACGAGAGCGCGGTCGCACAGGATCGCGCTCGCCTCGCAGGTCTCGAGCTCGGCGCGGAACTTGCGGGAAAGAATGTAACAGAGATCGCCTTCTTTCGCCCGATTGACGGGCGAAACGTTGCGCACGACGCGATCGGCCTGCGCAGGATCGGCGAGTTCCGCCCCAAGCCTTGTGGCAAGGTCACCCAGACGAATGCCGTCATGGGGCGGAAAGAACCAGTTATGCTCCATAGGCATGACTCCAGAACGTCCGTCTTCTCGCAGTTCTGGACTGCTTACCTCAGAACTGGGTCGCGATGCCGAACTTGAAGCGCTGCACCTCGTCGAAGGATTCCTTCTTGACCGGAACCGCGTAGTCGACACGCAGCGGGCCGAACGGCGACGCCCAGATGATCGAGGCACCGACGGAAGCGCGCAGGCTCATGTCGTCACCACGGACCCTGTCGGCCGCAACGGTCTTGACGTCATTGCCGTAAAGCGTGCCGGCATCAACGAAGACAGCGCCGCGGAAGCCCGAGTCACGGGAGATGAACGGCAGCGGGAAGGAGGCTTCTGCGGACGCCGTGAAGTAGGTCGTTCCGCCGAGCGCATCGCCCGTCGAGGTTGCACGCGGGCCAATGCCGCTCGATTCGAAGCCGCGCAGGTCGTTCGCCGACAGCGTGAACTGGTCGAAGACCTTCACGTCGTTGCGGCCCCACATATGGCCACCGCTGACCGCGATGGAGCCGATGACATCGGCGTCTTCGAGCAGCGTGTGGAAGTAACGAGCCTTACCCGAGATCTTGTAGAAATCCGAATCGCCACCGAGACCGGCAAATTCCTGCGTGATCTGGGCGAAGATACCGTCGCGCGGCAGTGTACGATCGTCGATCGTGTCGTAGGTCAGGCTGTGCGAGACCGAAGAACGAACCCACGGACCGTTGACCACGACATGCTGATACGGCGACGACAGCTCGTCGAGGTCACCCGACTTGTAGTCGAGCTTGGTGTAGTTGTAGCGCAGCGACGTCGACAGGTCTTCCGTGATCGGAGCCGTCACACGCAGGGTAAAGCCCTGCGTATCGACGCTGTAGTAATCTTCGCTGTCGTCCTCGTTCTTGAAGACGTCGAAGCCGGCCGCAAGGCGATAACCGAGGAAGTAGGGTTCGGTGAACGACAGGTTGTAGTCACGCGAATTCTCGCCGCCACCGGCAGCCACGCGGATATACTGGCCGCGGCCGAGGAAGTTCTTTTCCTCGATCGAAGCTTCCAGCTTGAAGCCGCCCTTGTTGCCCGTCTCGTAACCGGCGCCGATACCGAACGAGCCGGTCGACTGGTCCTGAACGTCGACGACGAGCACAACGCGGTCGGCCGAGCTGCCCGGCGCCGTGGTGATGTTGACGGTCGAGAAGTATCCGAGCGCCTCAAGACGGCGCTTGGCGCGCGTAATGACTTCCTGGTTAAAGGCATCGCCTTCACCGATATCGAACTCGCGGCGGATGACGTAGTCACGCGTGCGGGTGTTGCCGCGGATCTCGATACGCTCGACATAGGCGCGCTCGCCCTGGTCGACGAGGTAGTCGACGGCGATCGTGCCATTGCCGAGATCGCGGTTGCCGCGCGGGGTCACGCGGGCAAACGGATAACCGTTGGCCGCGACGCGCTTGGAAATCTCGGACATCGTGTCCTGCACGTCGCGGGCGCGATAGGTCTTGCCCGGGCGCGATTCGACGAGGCCCTTCAGCTCTTCGCCATCGATGCCGTCAACGGTCGATTCAACGTTGATTTCTCCGAAGTCGTAGCGCTGGCCTTCCTCGACCGTGAAGGTCACGACATATTCGTTGGAGGCTTCATCGAGAACGGCTTCCGACGAAACGACGCGGAAGTCGGCATAACCGTTGTTGAAGTAGAACTGGCGCAGCGCCTCTTCGTCGGCGCGCAGCTTGTCTTCGCTGTAAACGTCCTTGCGGGTCAGGAACGACAGGAAGTTCGACTTCTTGGTGACGACGACGGCCTGCAGGCGGCTGTTGCTGTAGGCCTGGTTGCCGACGAAATTGATCTGCGAGATCTTCGTGCGGTCACCTTCATCGACGACGAAAGCAACGTTCACGCGGCCATTGCCGAGCGGATAGACCTGCGTCGTGACGGTGGCGTCGGAACGGCCGATCGAAGCATAGGCATCACGGATGGCCTGCTTGTCGGCCTCGATGGCGGTTTCGCTGTACGGGCCGAGCGACTGCGAACGCAGAACCGGCGCGAGCTTCTCGTCCTTGATCTTGCGGTTGCCGTTGATGACGACCTGGTTGATCAGCTGGTTTTCATCGACGGTGACGACGAGCGTGCTGCCGGAAACCGAAACCTTCACATCCGAGAAATAGCCGGTCGCAAAAAGGCGGCGCACGGAGGCGTCGATATCGGCATTGGAGAAATTCTTGCCGGGCGTGATGGTGATGTTCGCCTTGACCGTATCGGCGCTCACGCGGCTGGCGCCACGCACCTGGATGCTGCGGATAACGGCCGCTTCCGCGACGGAGGCGGAGACAAGCGTGGCAAAAGAGCCGCCCGTGACAACCATACTGGCCGACAATGCAACGGCCGACACGGCGTTCAAAAAGTTTGAACCAGCTTTCATCTTCACTACTTACCTTCGTTTCAACGTCCCGGCAGGCGCGTACGCCCGATTCCGGTCACGTTTGCCGTTTTAACCGCTTTTGCCATACAAGCAAGCGCACGCGTTAATTTCTGTTTACTTCAATTCCAACCGTGGCCCGAAGGTCACTACATCCGTTTCATTACGGTAAACAGAGCGTTAGCACGACTGCCTCAGCGAAAGCGGCTCCCCTTTTGATTCCTGCCGGAAGACCGGCAAACCTTAGCCGAGAAGCATGGAAATATCGTTCCAGGTCGCAAAGACCATCAGCATCAACACCAGCGCCATGCCGATGCGAAATGCGATCTCCTGCGCCCCGGGCCCGACTGGCCTGCCCCGGATAGCCTCCACCGCATAGAACATCAGATGGCCGCCATCAAGTACCGGAACCGGCATCAGGTTCAAAAGTCCAATGGAAACAGACAGAACCGCGGCAAGCTGAAGCAGGGCGGCAACACCGAGCGTCGCCATCTGGCCTGAAGCCTGCGCCACGCGGATAGGTCCACCGAGCTGATCGGCCTTCATGCGCCCCATGACGAGATTGGAGAGATAGTCGAACGTGCCCGTCACGATGTGCCAGCTTTGCAGCACGCCCTGCCCCACGGCCTCGACCGGGCCGTATTCGACGACACGGAAATTGCCGCTTTCCTGGTTGGTCACGATGCCGATCAGGCCAAGCTCGATCTTGTTGCCGAACTGGTCGGTGATCTCGGTACGCTTGGGCACCATGGGCAGGTCGAGATCCTGGCCATCGCGGCGTACCGTCACCTTGATCGTCAGTTCCGGACGCACGCTGACATAGCGGCGCACGTCGTCGAAGGTCGCCACCGGATTGCCGTCGAGCGCGACAAGCAGGTCGCCCGGGCGCACGCCGGCCTCCTGGGCGGCGCTGTCCGGCCGGACTTCGGCCACGATCGGATCGGCGATCTGCCGGCCATAGATGGAGAACATCACGGCGAAAATGGCGATGGCGAGAATGAAATTGGCGATGGGGCCGGCGGCGACCGTGACGGCCCTCTTCCAGAGCGCAGCGCCGAGGAAGGTGCGCTTGCGCACATCATCCGGCAGTGCGGCGACGGCATTGTAATCCGGAATGGACGCCGGGTCGTCATCGCCGAGGAATTTTACATAGCCGCCGAGCGGAATGGCGGAGAGCTTCCAGCGTGTGCCGTGACGATCGGTGAAACCGAGAAGTTCCGGGCCGAACCCGACGGAAAAGGCGGTAATGCCGATTCCGGACCAGCGGCCGGCGAGATAATGACCCATCTCGTGCACAAAAACGATGAGGGTCAGTACGATCAGAAAGGGAAGGATATAGCCCGTCACGAATCCAACGGAGCCAGCCAGCATGTCCATGGTCCCAATCCCCAGTCTGTGTCGCCGCTACGGGCCGAAAAGGAACACGCCGGCCGGCGTGTTGACGGTGCCCGAAACGATCGCATCGCCAAGCGCAATGAGGAACGCGGCGAAGCAGGCAAAAACAAGGCCGTCCACCCGGTCCATGACGCCGCCATGTCCCGGAATGAGGCGGCTGGAATCCTTCACGCCGAAGCGGCGCTTGATGAAGGATTCGAAAAGGTCGCCGATCTGGCTGAACACCGAGAGCACGAGCGCAATGGCCGGTACCCACAGGCCATTCAGCGGGAAAAAGACCATATGCACGAGCGTGCCGGCAACAACCGCCGAAATCGCCCCGCCGATCGCCCCCGACCAGGTCTTCCCGGGCGAGATGGGCGGAGCGAGCTTTGGCCCGCCGATCGCCCGGCCGACGAAGTAAGCGAGGATGTCCGTCGCCCAGACGACGGCGAAAATGAACAGCATGGCGGCAAAGCCATGGGCGGTGTCGCCGCGAATGGCAGCGAGCGAGATCACCGTCAGGCCGGAATAGACAATGCCGCCGGCAAGCCAGCCGCTGCCCTTCAGCGCAACCGCATAGACGATGCCGACCAGTGTGGCGGCAATCAGCACGGGCAGCGCAAGCTCGTCAAAGCCGAAGAGCACCAGCGCCGCGACGAGAACGGTCGACAGCCAGCCGAAGGCATTGGCGCGGAAATCCGTTTCCGACATGCGGGTGATCGTCGACCATTCATAGTAGACGAGCAGCGCGATGGCCGAAGCGAGCAGACGGAAGGCAAGGCCGCCAAGCCAGGTCGCAGCCAGCACGACGACTGCCAGAACAATGCCGGAGAGAATGCGCAGGCGCAGTTCACTGTGCATCACGAACCCACCGCAAGCGTCTTTGCCGCCTGCAGACCGCCGAAGCGGCGCTCGCGCATGGCATAACGCGACAGCGCGGCGACAAAGGTGTCGCGCGAAAAATCGGGCCAGAATTCGGGAATGAACATCAGTTCCGCATAAGCCGCCTGCCAAAGCAGGAAATTGGAAAGCCGCTCCTCGCCGCTGGTGCGGATGATAAGGTCGGGGTCGGGAATGCCGGCAGTATCAAGCGATGCGCCGATGCGCTCCTGCGTGATCGCAGCCGGATCGAGCCGGCCCGCGGCAACCTCTTCGGAAAGTCTTCTGACGGCGCGCGCAATCTCGTCACGCGAACCGTAGTTGAAGGCGATGACCAGCGTGATGCCGGAATTTTCCCGAGTCGTCTCCTCTGCCTCCAGCAGCAGCGGCAGAATATCGCTCGACAGGTTCGACTTATCGCCGATGACGCGAATGCGCACGTTCTCGCGGTGGAGAATCGCAAGGTCACGCCGGATGAAGGTTTTCAGCAACCCCATCAGATCGGTGATCTCGCTCTCCGGCCGGCTCCAGTTTTCCGAGGAGAAGGCAAAGAGCGTGAGATAGCGCACGCCGCATTCGGCGGCCGTGCGCACGGCCTCGCGCACCGCTTCGACACCCTTGCGGTGCCCCATGGCGCGCGGCAGGCCGCGTGCATTCGCCCAGCGTCCGTTGCCATCCATGATGATGGCGACGTGTGCCGGCGCAGTGCTGGGCGAAAGTTGGTTCATGGGCAATCCGGAAAAGGAAAACAAATGCAGGTGGCGAACGCCTTAAACCTGCATGATTTCCTTTTCCTTCTCGGCAAGCAAGCGATCGACGTCCAAAATCGTGTCGTCCGTCATCTTCTGCACCTTTTCGGACTGGCTGCGGGACAGGTCCTGCCCGATATCGCCATCCTTTTCGGCTTTCTTGAGATCGTCCATGCCGTCGCGGCGCACATGGCGGACCGCCACCTTGGCCTTTTCGGCATAGTCATGCGCAACCTTGACGAGCGACTTGCGGCGCTCCTCGTTGAGCTCCGGCAGCGGAATACGCAGATTCTGGCCGTCGATGATCGGGTTAAGGCCGAGATTCGATTCGCGGATGCCGCGCTCGACGGCGCCGACCATGCCCTTGTCCCAGACGGAAACCGACAGCATGCGCGGCTCCGGAACGGAGATGTTGGCGACCTGGTTCAGCGGAACGCGCGAACCGTAGGCCTCGACCTGCACCGGGTCGAGCACGTTGGCCGAGGCGCGGCCGGTGCGCAGCGACGCGATGTCGTTCTTGAAGGCCGAAATCGCGCCATCCATGCGGCGCTTCAGTTCCTTCAGGTCAATACCTTCACTCATCGGATACTCCCGTTTTCATAGAGCGGCTGCACGCGGTTCGCGTGCGCGCCTCAAGAATCAGTTGTCGGTTACGATGGTCCCGCGTCCGCCGCCGGTCAATATTTCGGCAAAACCGCCCTTCTCATGGATGGAGAAGACGATGATCGGGATGGAGTTTTCACGCGCCAGGGCAACCGCGGCGACGTCCATGACGGCAAGGCCCTTTTCGAGCACTTCGCTGTGGGTCAGGCGGTCGAAGCGCGTGGCGGTCGGGTCCTTCTTCGGGTCCGCAGAATAGATGCCGTCGACCTGCGTGCCCTTGAAGATCGCTTCGGCACCCATTTCGGCAGCACGCAGTGCCGCGGCCGAATCAGTCGTGAAGAACGGGTTGCCCGTGCCGCCGGCAAAAATCACCACGCGGCCGAGCGAGAGATGATGGAGCGTCGCGCGCTGGGAGAAGCTTTCACAGATCTCCGGCATCGCGATGGCCGAGAGGACGACGGTGTCGATGTCGAGTTTGCGCAGCGAAGTGGCCAGCGCCAGCGCGTTGATCACGGTCGCCAGCATGCCCATGTGGTCGCCGGTAACGCGGTCGCCCCCCTTGGAGGCAACGGCAACGCCGCGGAAGATGTTGCCGCCGCCGACCACGACGCCGACCTCGACGCCGAGCGCCCGCGCCTCGGCAATATCCGAGGCGATGCGATCGGCCACCGCGACATCGATGCCGAAGCCCTGCGAGCCCATCAGCGCCTCGCCGGAGGCTTTCAACAGAACACGTTTGTAGATTGGCTTGGCCGTCATGGTCGCTCCTGAACTCGTGCGCCTGCTCTCCCGAACCGGCAGCCGGGCAGAACCGAGGGCGGTCCCGCTTGAGGGCAGCCATCGCCGCTTGAGAATTTCGGGGCAGGCATTTCGGCAAGCCGGATACACGAAGGGCGCCGCGTTGTCACGCGGCGCCCTGTTCTTTTCCCTAACGGGATTAAGAAAATCAGCCCTTGGCGACGGCTGCGACTTCTGCGGCGAAGTCGGTTTCTTCCTTTTCGACGCCTTCGCCGAGCAGCAGGCGGGCCATGCCGACGACTTCGATCGGCGCTCCGACGGTCTTTTCAGCTTCCTTGACGGCAGCGCCGACCGTGAGGTCGGGGTTCATGACGAAGGCCTGCGACAAGAGGGCGACTTCTTCGAAGAACTTGCGCATGCGGCCTTCGACCATCTTCTCGATGATCGCGTCCGGCTTGCCGGAAGCGCGCGACTGCTCGATGAAGACGTTGCGTTCGCGCTCGGCGACAGCGGCGTCGACTTCTTCGGCGCGGATGGCGAGCGGCGCCGTTGCAGCGACGTGCATGGCGACCTGGCGGCCGATGGCGTTCAGGGCTTCCTTGTCGCCGGTCGACTTCAGCGCCACGAGAACGCCGAGCTTGCCGAGACGGTCGGCAGCAGCGTTGTGGATGTAGGTCGCGACGACGCCGTCTTCGACCGACAGCAGGACCGAGCGGCGCAGGTTCATGTTTTCGCCGATGGTGGCGACAGCGTCCTTGATCGTGTCGGTGACCGACTTGCCGGTTGCCGGATAGGTGGCGGCGCCAACGGCTTCAACGGTGCCGTCGGTCGTCAGGGCTACGTCGGCAACGCCGCGAACCATGGACTGGAAGGCATCGTTGCGGGCAACGAAGTCGGTTTCGGAGTTGATTTCGACGACAACAGCCTTCGTGCCGGCGCTGGCGATACCGACCAGGCCTTCAGCCGCGGTGCGGCCGGACTTCTTGTCGGCCTTGGCGATGCCCTTGGCGCGCAGCCAGTCGATTGCTGCTTCGATGTCGCCGTTGTTTTCAGCCAGCGCCTTCTTGCAGTCCATCATGCCTGCGCCGGACTTTTCGCGCAGTTCCTTCACCAGTGCAGCGGTGATTTCAGCCATTGTGAGCCTCTTGTCGGTTCTTGTTGCGTGTCGCCGGAAAACCTCGGCGAACTCAAGGTTTTGGGAACGAATGTACCCGGAAGTGTGACAGGGTGATGAAGATCACCTCTGGCCTGTCGCCGCAAAACGATCCTTGGGGATCGTGGCAGACGGGGTCTTCAAACAAGCCGAGGCCAGGGATCGTCTCTCTGGCCTCGGTCATCTAGAAAAGCGGGAGCGAAAGACACCGCTCCGGCCTTTGCCTTATGCTTCGGCTTCGAGAGCCGGCTCGACCGGAACTTCAGCGGAAGCACCGAGGTCGCGGCCCGAAGCGCCCTGCTGGCGTGCGATGCCGTCGATGGCGGCGCGCGCGATCAGGTCGCAGTAGAGGGCGATGGCGCGCGAGGCGTCGTCGTTGCCGGGGATCGGGAAATCGATCGGGTCCGGATCGCAGTTCGAGTCGATGATGGCGACGACCGGGATGCCGAGACGCTTGGCTTCCTGGATCGCGATCGACTCCTTGTTGGTGTCGATGATGAACATCAGGTCCGGCGTGCCGCCCATGTCGCGGATACCGCCGAGGGCCTTTTCAAGCTTCTCGCGTTCGCGCTCGAGGGTCAGGCGCTCCTTCTTGGAATAGCCGGAGCCTTCCGAGGACAGGATCTCGTCGAGCTTGCGCAGGCGCTGGATCGAATTGGAGATCGTCTTCCAGTTCGTCAGCATGCCGCCGAGCCAGCGGGCGTTGACGTAGTACTGGGCCGAACGCTTGGCTGCATCGGCGATGATGTCCGAAGCCTGGCGCTTGGTGCCGACGAACAGAACGCGGCCACCACCGGCAACGGTGTCGGACACGACCTGAAGGGCGCGCGACAGCAGCGGAACGGTCTGTGCCAGGTCGATGATGTGAACGTTGTTACGGTCGCCGAAGATGTACGGCTTCATCTTCGGGTTCCAGCGGTGCGTCTGGTGGCCGAAGTGAATACCAGCTTCCAGAAGCTGGCGCATAGAAAAATCGGGCAATGCCATGCCTAGTTATCCTTTTCCGGTTGAACCTCCGCAAGGCGAACAGCACTTCCTTGGGAAGCGCCACCGGGCGGAACGGTCCGGATTTCTCCCGGACGATCCCATGCCTTACGTGTGGAATGAGCGGCCCTTTAACCGCAGTTTGCCGGCAAATCAAGGGCCGCAGGGTAAAAAAGGCATCTCCTGTGCAGTTTCGCCCCTCATCCGGCCTGCCAGCCACCCTCTCCCCGCAAGCGGGGCGAAAGGATAGGCCGCGCCGGTTTTCCCAATCAATACCGTTTGTTTGGCACATCCCCTCTCCCTGCCTGCGGGGAGAGGGTAAGGGTGACCGGTAAGCCAAAACCGCCTACTTGCATTCCTGCTGTTTGAACATCTCCAGCTTGGCAAGCTTCCCGCTCAACACGAATTCGCCATAGTCCATGGTGAGATCGCGGGTGATTCCATTCTCGTAGAGCTTGAAGGACATGCGGTAGACCGGCAACGCATCGCCTTCGCTCGTGTCGTTGTAGTAGGCGATCGAGACCGGCCAGAAGGCCTCCTTGGAGAAGGAACCGGCCTTGTCGGCGTCCGGATCACCCGCCTTGGGCTTTTCTTTCTTGCCGACGACGGCGGTCGTCATCAGCGTCTTGTCGCCCGCATCCGAGCCATCGAAGAGGCGCGCTTCGAAGAAACGCTCGCCCTTCTTGGCCCGATCGATGACGTCGAGCATGTGCTCGGTCGGGAAGCGGCTTGCGGCAAGCTCCACCTGTCTCGTGTCCGGCGCAGTCAGATCGACGCTGACGCCCTTCTTGTCCTCGCGCGCCGTGCCGCGCACCTCCTTGTCCAGCTTCTCGTCGGTGAAGGAGCGGGTGAGGAAGCGGAAGCTACCGGTCTTCAGGTCCTCGTAGGTCGTCGTCTGCTGGTCCGTGAGGCGCGTCTCCTCGCCGGTATTGACCTGCGTGACGAAGCGGAAGCTGACCGTATAGCCGTCGCACGGACTGCCGTTGAACTCATAGACCATGCGGCCATACATGCCGGCGATGCCGGAGCGCTCGGTCGCATCCTTCAGTTTGAGGTCATAGACGGCGCGGTGCGGCGCAAGCCCGGTCGCCGGCGTGGCAAAGGCGCTCGAGACGCCGCTGCCGGCGAAGCATGCCCCGGCCGTCAGGGCCGCGACAAAGGCTGAACGAAACATCCGTTTCCTCCTGTTGAAGTCGGTCGCGATGTTATATGAACTCTTCCGGCAAAAGCGAGGCAATATCCACCTCTTGCCAACTTCATTTCCTCCATTGCGACGATCTGCGCCGCAATGCCCCTCACAGCCGCCACCAGCCGATCCTATCTATGGACCGGCAACAAGAAACGGAGACCGGAATGTCCGCTGAAATCGAAAACCGCGTCAAGGAACTGGGCTACGACATTCCCGTGGCGGCAGCACCGGCCGCCAACTACGTGCCCTTCGTCATCAGCGGCAACGTGCTCCACATTTCCGGCCAGCTGCCGATGCTGGACGGCAAGCTCGCCGTCACCGGACATCTCGGCCGGAACGTTGATGTCGCCGGCGGCCAGAAGGCAGCGGAACTGTGCGCACTCGGCCTTCTCGCCCAGGCCAAGGCCGCCCTCGGGGACCTCTCGCGGATCAAGCGCATCATCAAGATCAACGGCTTCGTCGCCTCCGCGCCGGATTTCGTCGAGCAGCACCTCGTCATCAACGGCGCATCGAACTTCCTCGTCGCAGCTCTTGGCGATGCCGGCAAACATGCCCGCGCCGCCGTCGGCATGGCAGCGCTTCCCCTCAATGCGGCCGTCGAGATCGACGCCATCATGGAAATCGCCTGATGCAGAAATTCCCCTGGCTGACCGAGCGGCCGATCGCCCATCGCGGCTATCACGATCTCAACCGCAAGGTCTGGGAAAACACGCTTTCTGCCTTCGCGCGCGCGGCCGATGCCGGCTTCGCCATCGAATGCGACCTGCAATATGCCGCCGATGCCGTACCCGTCGTCTTCCATGACGACGACCTGAAGCGGCTGTGCGGCATCGAAGGGGACGTGCGCCAGCGCACCGCCGCCGAACTCGGCCTGCTGAAGGTCGGCGGCACGGAAGACGGCGTGCCGACGCTGCGCCGGCTGCTCGACCTCGTGAAGGGCCGTGTGCCGCTCGTCCTGGAGCTGAAGGGGCGCGAAGGTGACGATGACGGTTTCGCAATGGCCGTGCTCGACACGATCGAAGACTATGACGGGCCCGTCGCGCTGATGAGCTTCGATCACTGGCTTTTGAAGGATTTGACGGCGATCGGCACCAGCCGCCCCGTCGGCCTGACGGCGGAAGGCGCCCGGCCGGAGAATTTCGCCGTGCATGAGGAAGCCATGCAGCTCGGGCTCGATTTCATCTCCTACCACTACGGCCACCTGCCGAACGCCTTCATCAGCCGGCAGCGCGACCTCGGCCGGCAGGTCATCACCTGGACGGTGCGCGACGACGAAGCGCGCACGATTACGGCACTCAACGCGGACCAGATGACCTTCGAGGGTTTCGATCCGCGCGAGGCCTTGACGGCATAGGATGAGCGGGACGGTGCGGATCCGCGTCGAAACGAGCTTCGCCGACATTGCGGCGGACGACTGGGGGCGCCTTTCCGGCGCCTCCAGGGGCGACGCTTCGGCGCCGTACAACCCCTTTGTCAGCCACGCCTTCCTCTCCGCGCTCGAGAATTCGGGCTGCGCCACCGCCGAGACGGGCTGGCTCGGCCAGCATCTCCTGCTGGAAGACGACGACGGCGGCCTCCTCGGCGCCCTGCCCGTCTATCTGAAGAACCACAGCCAGGGAGAATATGTCTTCGACCATGGCTGGGCCGATGCGCTGGAGCGCGCCGGCGGGCGCTATTATCCGAAACTGCAGGCCGCCATTCCCTTCACGCCCGCGACCGGCCCGCGGCTGCTGCACCGGACCGACCAGCCGGTCATCGCCAGCCAGGCCGCCCTTGCCGAAGGGTTGAAGGAACTGTCGAAACGCCACGGTGTCTCCTCCGCCCATGTCACCTTTGTCCCGGAAGGGGAAATGCCGGTTTTCGAGGCCGCGGGCTACCTCCACCGTACCGACCAGCAGTTCCATTTTCTCAACGAAGGTTACGGCTCGCATGCCGACTTCCTGGAAACGCTCGCCTCCCGCAAGCGCAAGGCGCTGAAGAAGGAGCGACGGGCGGCGGTGGAAAACGGCATCGAGATCGACTGGCTGACCGGAAGGGACCTGACCGAAAAAATCTGGGACCAGTTCTTCGCCTTCTACATGGACACCGGCGGCCGCAAATGGGGCCGGCCCTATCTCAACCGCCAGTTCTATAGCCTGATCGGCGAACGCATGGCAGACGATATCCTGCTCGTCATGGCCAGGCGCAACGGCCGCTACATCGCCGGCGCGATCAATTTCATCGGTGGCGATACGCTTTTCGGCCGGCACTGGGGCTGCGTCGAGGACCACCCTTTCCTGCATTTCGAGGTCTGCTACCATCAGGCCATCGATTTCGCGATCGAGAAGGGTCTGGCGCGGGTCGAGGCCGGCGCGCAGGGCGAGCACAAGCTGGCGCGCGGCTATCTGCCCGTCACCACCCATTCGGCTCACTACATCACTCATCCCGGCCTTCGGCGCGCCGTCGCCGATTATCTCGAGCGCGAGCGCCGCGACGTCGAGGCGACGGGCGAATACCTTGCCGAACACGGCCCCTTCCGCCGCAGCGGCGGCCAAGACGACAACGACTGAGCACATCGGAGACGAGCATGACCGCCTACGACACGAACAACATCTTCGCAAAGATCCTGCGCGGCGAGATCCCCTCGCATCGCGTCTACGAGGATGACGACGCCGTCGCCTTCATGGATGTGATGCCGCAGGCAAACGGGCATACGCTCGTCATCCCCAAGACGCCGTCGCGCAACATCCTCGACGCTGCCCCCCAGACGCTGTCGCGCCTGCTGCCGGTGGTGCAGAAGGTGGCGGCCGCCGCCAAGGAGGCTTTCGAGGCCGATGGCGTCACTGTCATGCAGTTCAACGAACCGGCCGCCGGCCAGACCGTCTACCACCTGCATTTCCACGTCATCCCGCGCGTCGAGGGCCTGCCGCTGAAGCCGCATTCCGGTACGATGGAAGACCAGAGCGTGCTTGCCGCCAATGCGGAAAAGCTGCGCAGGGCATTGGCGCGGTAAGAAACACCACGAAAGCCGGAGACGGAGCGCGCGGAAGGCGCGCTCCGTTTCAAACGCCGAGCAGCGCCAGCCCTGCGGCAAGGAAAGCGATGGCCGCGGCGATGCCGGCGATCTGCCTGAATCGGCCGCCGAAGAAGAAGCAGAGACCGCCGAACACGACAGCCCCGAGGCGCAGCCAGAGAGGCGAAGCCTCCAGCGTGCCGGTCGGGAAGAAGATCAGCTTGGCGATGACCGCCGCCACCAGCGCCGTCGCCACCGCCCTCACCCAGTTCAGGACCTCGGACCGCTCGTCGATGCGATTGCCGGCGATGACACCCGCCCAGCGCCAGAGGTCCGTCGCCAGCCAGCCGGCAACGGCGATGTAGATATAAGGCCAAAGACCACCGAAACTCATCGCGCGGCCTCCCGGCGGCGCAGCGCCCTTTCGCCCCACCAGGCCGCGGTCCCCCCGATGACGCCGGTCAGGAGGATATCGTATTCCGGCGCGACGACCGCGAAGACGTAACCGAGCGCCAGGCCGATGCCGAGCGCCCAGTAGATCACCCGGTGACGCGCTGAAATCCAGATCGAGGTCAGAAAGTAGACCGGCGTCAGGAAGAAGAGACAGCCGGAAACGATCGGCGGAAATTCCGAAACCGCACCATAGACAAGGCCGACGAGCACAATATTGGTGAGCGTCAACGTCACGCCAAAGCCGGCGAAGAAGGCGACGCGGCCCCCACGCGGCACGTCCCTTACCTTCTCCATCGCAAAGACCCAGGCGGTGATGGCGACGAAATGCGAGATGATCAGCAACAGCCAGGTCGGCGTGCGGCTGGTGCGGATTTCCGGAATGAGCGCCGCCACCATCGGCATCATCCGCACCGACGAAAGCGTCACCGCGAGAAAGGCCGTGGCGATATGCGCACCCGACAGCATGGAGCCGACGAGAATCACTTTTGCCGGCAGCGCCCAGACCATGCCGGTCATGAACATCACCTGGTCGACCGGGATCTTCGCTTCCGCGGTAAAAGCCGCGAAACCGACGAAGGACAGCATCAGGATGATTGCCGGCAGGCTGAAGATGCCGCGCATGCCGAGGAGGAACCAGTGGATTTGGGGTTGGGGTTCGGGCGGGGCGGTCATTCAATTCTCTTGTAGCAAAGCAAGGCCGTACGGAGTTTTGTCCCGGCCCCATGAGTTGGCAAGCTCACTTCGCCCACTGCTGTCATCTCTGGCCTCCGACCCGAGGATCCACACCCGCCCCGTAGCGCTGGATGATCGGGGCAAGCCCGACCATGGCGGAGGAAGGGTTTGCGGCGGAGCGACGGTTGCGCCACGTCCTCAACAATATAGGCCGGGCAGTCGCCTGCCCGGCCCATTCGTTTCATCGAACCGTTATTTCTTGCGCGGCACCTTCGGAACGGCGCCGGACGACTTGCGCGGCGGCTCGTCCTTCGGTTCCTCTGCCTTGGCCTCCACCACCTTCTTCGAAGAGCGAGCCTTGGCGGGCGCGGCCTCCGCGGCGACGGTTTCCTTGGGCTTGCGGGGCTTGGCCTTCTTGGCGGCAGCCTCCTCGACCTCGGCCTTTGGCTTGATCCGCGCCGTCTCCGGCACGGCGTCGAGAATCAGGCCCTTCGAGCCGTCTTCCTTCACACCGACGGAGACGCGCACGACGCCGCCCTTCTTGAGCTTGCCGAAGAGGATTTCGTCGGCCAGCTTCTTCTTGATGTTCTCCTGGATAACACGCGCCAACGGACGGGCACCCATCTTCTCGTCGTAGCCCTTCTCGGCCAGCCAAGCGATTGCCTCCTGCTGGAGATCGAAGGTGACGTTGCGCTCGGCAAGCTGGGTTTCCAGCTGCATGACGAACTTCTGCACGACCTGATGGATGACCGGCGTCGGCAGCGAGCCGAACGGGATGATCGCATCGAGACGGTTGCGGAATTCCGGCGTGAACAGGCGGTTGATCGCCTCCATGTCCTCGCCCTCGCGCTTCGACGAGCCGAAGCCGATGGCAGCCTTGGCCATGTCGGACGCGCCCGCATTGGTCGTCATGATCAGGATAACGTTGCGGAAGTCGATCTTCTTGCCGTTGTGGTCGGTCAGCGAGCCGTGATCCATGACCTGCAACAGGATGTTGTAGAGGTCCGGATGCGCCTTCTCGATCTCGTCGAGCAGCAGCACGCAATGCGGATGCTGATCGACGCCATCGGTCAGGAGACCGCCCTGGTCGAAGCCGACATAGCCGGGAGGTGCACCGAGCAGACGCGAGACCGTGTGCCGCTCCATGTATTCCGACATGTCGAAGCGCAGGAGTTCCACGCCGAGCGACGATGCGAGCTGCTTGGCGACTTCCGTCTTGCCGACGCCGGTGGGGCCGGAGAAGAGGTAGCAGCCGATCGGCTTGTTCGGCTCGCGCAGGCCCGCGCGGGCAAGCTTGATCGCCGACGACAGCGCCTCGATCGCAAGGTCCTGGCCGTAGACGACGGAGCGCAGCTCCTTGTCGAGGTTGGCAAGAACCTGCTCGTCGTCCTTCGACACCGTCTTTGCCGGAATGCGGGCCATGGTGGCGATCGTCGCCTCGATCTCCTTCTCGGTGATCAGCTTGCGGCGCTTCCCCACGGGCAGCAGCATCTGGGCCGCACCGGTCTCGTCGATCACGTCGATCGCCTTGTCCGGCAGCTTGCGGTCGTTGATGTAGCGCGCCGACAGTTCCACCGCCGTCTTGATCGCCTCGTTGGAGTATTTCAGCTTGTGATACTCCTCGAAGTAGGGCTTCAGCCCCTTCATGATCTCGATCGTGTCGTCGATGGTCGGCTCGTTGACGTCGATCTTCTGGAAGCGGCGGACAAGCGCCCGGTCCTTCTCGAAGAACTGGCGGTACTCCTTGTAGGTCGTCGAGCCGATGCAGCGGATCGCACCGGACGACAACGCCGGCTTCAGGAGGTTCGAGGCGTCCATCGCCCCGCCGGACGTTGCGCCGGCGCCGATCACCGTATGGATCTCGTCGATGAACAACACAGCGCCCGGATAGTCTTCGAGCTCCTTGACGACCTGCTTCAGCCGTTCTTCGAAATCGCCGCGATAGCGCGTTCCGGCGAGCAGCGTGCCCATGTCGAGCGAGAAAATCGTCGCGTCAGCGAGCGCTTCCGGCACTTTGCCCTCGACGATGCGCTTGGCGAGGCCCTCGGCGATAGCGGTCTTGCCGACGCCGGGATCGCCCACATAGAGCGGGTTGTTCTTGGAGCGGCGGCACAGGACCTGGATCGTCCGGTTGACCTCGGCATGACGGCCGATCAAGGGGTCGATCTTGCCGTTCTTGGCCTTCTCGTTGAGATTGACGCAATAGGCCGTCAGGGCATCCTGCTTCTTGGCAGGCTCTTCCTGCTCGCTGGCGCCGCGGGTCTGCTTCTGCTCGTTCTCGCTCTCCTCCGCGCCGCGCACCTTTCGCTCCTCGGTCGAACCGGGGCGCTTTCCGATGCCATGCGAGATGAAGTTGACGGCATCGTAGCGTGTCATCTCCTGCTCCTGCAGGAAATAAGCGGCATGGCTTTCGCGCTCGGCGAAGATCGCGACGAGCACGTTGGCGCCGGTCACTTCTTCGCGACCGGACGACTGGACATGGATCACCGCACGCTGGATGACGCGCTGGAAGCCGGAGGTCGGCTTGGAGTCTTCCTCGTAGCCCGTCACCAGATTGGCGAGGTCATGGTCGACATAGTCGGTGACGGTCTTGCGCAACACGTCGAGATTGACGTTGCAGGCCCCCATCACGGCCGCCGCGTCGGCGTCGTCGATAAGGGCCAGCAGGAGGTGCTCGAGCGTCGCATATTCGTGGTGGCGCTCGTTCGCGTAGGTCAGTGCCTGGTGGAGCGCCTTTTCAAGGCTTGCAGAAAATGTTGGCACGTTCGTTCCTCATTTCTTTTCCATGACACATTGCAGCGGATGCTGGTGCTGGCGGGAGAAATCCATCACCTGTGTCACTTTGGTTTCGGCAACCTCGTAGGTGAACACGCCGCACTCGCCTACGCCATGATTGTGCACATGCAGCATGATCCGTGTCGCCGCTTCGCGGTCCTTCTGGAAGAAACGTTCCAGAATGTGGATCACAAACTCCATGGGCGTATAATCATCATTGAGAAGCAGGACGCGGTACAGGCTCGGCTTCTTCGTCTTAGGTTTCGTGCGGGTAATGACGGAGGTGCTGCGACCGGGAGTGTCGCCGCCGCCTTCCCCATCCTGCATTCGAACCCGTCTCACATCCATTTTCGTGTTCATTCCCTTGACTGTGACCCGGACCGCGGGCCCTTCATGCGGTCGCTTTGCCTGTGGCGCACCGCTTGTCCGAGGTTGCCTTCTGGAGCTGTTATCTAATGTCTCGGCCCACGATTGTAAGACCCCCGCTTCGCACTGCAATCATAATCGCGGGTCATCCGAAGGAAATAGCGAAATTTGCCGCCGCCGCGTCAGCCTCGCGCAATCCCCGGAACGCGCAAAGGCCGGCTGCGGTTGCCCGCAGCCGGCCGATGAACGCTATACGCGTACGCAGTACTTGGAAAAATCAGGCGGCGACGGCAGCCTTGGCAGCGGCAGTCGCCTTGGCGACCGGTGCTTCGTAGGGCTTGTAGGCGCCCTTGGCGAGATCGGCATACATTTCGCTGAGCTTGGTGGCTTCGGCGACGAAACCTTCATAGGAGGACTTCACGAAGGCCGTCTGCAGTTCGAGAGCAGCTTCGACGCTCTTGACGCCCGAGAGCTTTTCGAAGTGAGCCACGCCGTTCTCGAAGGACTTCTTCGAATAGTCGGCGGTCTCGGTGGCGATCGCCTGCCAGCTCTGGGCAGCAGTGGTGTAGCTCTTGACGAACGTGTCCACGGCTTCCTTGCCCTTCTTGTTTGCCTCGTCGAAATTGAACATCGAAGTCTCCTTTGGATCCCGGTGGTATGGTCCGAAATCTATATGCAATGCACAAAAAAGTCAACAAAGATGCTGCATTGCAATATTTTGCAACCAAAGCAAGAGCTTGCGCAATAGGTACGATTATTGGACCTGACAAAAGCCGATTTGTCGCAAAAGAATAACAAAAGGCCCGGCGCCAAGGGCAGCCGGGCCTTAAACCTTGCGAATACCGATCGATCAGAGGTCGATGTCGAGGATCGCCATGGAGAAGTTGTAGGACAGTTCGCCGTCCTCGTCGTCGCGGAAGATGACGCCCAGGAACTCGTCGCCGAGATAGACTTCCGCAGACTCATCCTTGCGCGGACGGGCCTTGATGACAATCTCCTTGTTGAGATTGCGCTTGAAGTAGGCCTCGAGTTTCCTGATTTCTTCCGGCTTCACGATCTGTCTCCGTAACGGTTGATTTGCCGCGCTTCTCGCACCTGCCTCCGGCCCTGTAAACCCTCGAATTCCCCGAGAAAGCGACTTTTCCCGCTTTGGAGCCCTTCGCGCAACGCCGGGTGCAGAACTGCGTTACGCCTTCGCTGGCATTACTAGAGATCGTAGTCGAAGGCCGCCAGGAGCTGGTCCATGGCACGCGACGGCTCGTTGCAGCCCGCCTCGCCGATCACCTTGGCCGGCACGCCGGCAACGGTCGATTTCGGTGGAACGGGCTTGAGCACGACGGAGCCAGCAGCAATGCGCGAGCAATGGCCGACATGGATGTTGCCGAGGATCTTGGCCCCCGCGCCGATCATCACGCCGTCGCCGATCTTCGGATGACGGTCACCCCCCTCCTTGCCGGTGCCGCCGAGCGTGACATTGTGGAGGATCGAGACATTGTCGCCGATGACGGCCGTCTCGCCGACGACGAGGCCCGTCGCATGGTCGAGAAAGAAGCCCTTGCCGATGCGCGCAGCCGGATTGATGTCCGTCTGGAAAACGCTGGAGGAGCGGCTTTGCAGGTAGAGCGAGAGGTCGCGCCGGCCCTTCGTGTACAGCCAGTTCGCCAGACGGTGGGTCTGGATGGCGTGGAATCCCTTGAAATAGAGCACGGCATCAAGGAAGCGCAGGCAGGCAGGGTCACGGTCATAGACGGCCTGGATATCGACGCGCAGGATTCCGCCCCATTCCGGCCAGTCTTCCAGCATCTCGTCGAAAATCTGGTGCAGGAGGTTGGCCTGCAGGTCCGGATGGTCGAGCCGCTCGCAGACGCGGTGGATCACGCTTTCCTCGAGCGAACGCTGGTTCAGCACCGTCGAATAGAGGAAGGCCGCCAGCAGCGGCTCGGCCTGGGCGGCGACGCGGGCTTCCTCGCGCAGGCTGTCCCAGATCGGATCCATGGCCTTGAGCTTCTCGCCGGCCCTGAGTTCGTTCATCGCGACCATCGCCGCACTCCTTGTCGTCTGTCCCATTCAATATAGAGCAAATGGTGCCGGTGCGAAATGGCTGGCGCCGATCGTCGTAAACGGCCGCTCAGCGACCGCCGATCTCCGCATAGAATTCCAGAACAGCGTGTTTGAAGACCTTGTCGCCGACAGCCAGCATGTGGTCGCGACCGGGAATGTCGAGCGCCCTTGCGTCCGGCATCAGGTCGGCGAGCGGCTGTGGCGCCCCGGCGATATCGTCCTTCGTGCCGACGCCGATCAGCGCGGGCATGTCGATGCGCGCCATGTCGGCTTCCGTCAGGAGATCGCGCGAGGTCATGATGCAGGCGGCAAGCGCCTGCCGGTCGGATTTCGTCTGGTCGGCAAAGGCCCTGAACATGCGGCCGCGATCGTGCGTCACCACGTCGAGCGAGGGCGCCAGCAGCGCATCGGCAATGGGGTCCCAGTCGCCGACACCCTCCACCATGCCGATGCCGAGCCCGCCGAAGACGACGGAGCGCACGCGGTGCGGATGGGCGAGTGCCAGGAAGGCAGTGATGCGCGCGCCCATGGAGTAGCCGAACACATGGGCTTCGGGGATCGCCAGATGATCGAGCAGCGCAGCCGCATCGCCGGCCATCAGCGGCGGCGTGTAGAGCGCGGGATCATGCGGCTTGGCGCTCTTGCCGTGGCCGCGGTTGTCGAGCGCGATGACGCGGTAGCCGGCATCGCCCAGCGTCTTCAGCCAGCCGGGAAACACCCAGTTGACATTGGCGCTGGAGGCAAAGCCATGGATCAGCAGCACCGGTGGGCCCGACGGGTCGCCCTCGTCGAAGAAGGCGAGCTCCAGGCCATCATGGGTGAAACGGGAAAAGGGCGGGGGATCAAGGTTCATCGCGGGCCGTCTTTCGTTTGCATGCCCTGCTCTTACTGCCCTTTGCCCGCGGAGAAAACGGCAGGCATGCGGAAATCTCCCGGGGCGCGGCGGTTTTGCATCTACACATTTGCCGTGAAGGCGACTATGGTCCGCGCCAGAAAGACGGCATTTCAGGAGCATTGACATGGCTGGCCACAGCATTCCCCATTTCCAGAACGACGGCGGCCATGGCTCGATCGAGATCGGCGTGAAGGAATTCATGTGCGTCGGCGCCTCGGTGCCCTATGACCACCCGCATGTCTTCCTCGACATGGGCGACGACAACGAGAAGGTCTGCCCCTACTGCTCGACGCTCTACCGCTACAACCCGGCACTCAAGGCCAGCCAGACCGATCCGGCCGGCTGCATCTTCACCAACCAGGTCGCGGCGTGACGGCCGGAAGGCCGCCGCAGACATGCCCTCCGTAAAATCCGCATGCATCGTCGGGGCCGGCATTGCCGGCCTGACGGCAGCTCTCGCGCTCGCCCGCAAGGGCATTGCCGTGCATGTCCTGGAACAGGCGCCCGCACTCGAAGAAGTCGGCGCCGGCCTGCAGCTTTCGCCCAACGCCTCGCGCATCCTTGCCGATCTCGGCCTCCTCGATGCCCTTGCCGCGTGCTGGAGCGAACCGGACCATATCCTCCTGTCCTCGGGCCATATGCTTGCCCCCCTCGCCTCCGTCCCGGCCGGTGCCGCCGCGCGCAAGCGCTGGGGCGCGCCCTATGGCGTGCTGCATCGCGCCTCGCTGCAGGCCGTACTGGTAGATGCCGTCAGCCGGGAACCGCTCTGCACGCTGACGACCGGCCGGCGAATCGATACAGCCGAGGACGCTTTGGCCATCGCACCGGCCGACGTGGTCATCGCCGCCGACGGTGTCTGGTCGGCGCTGCGAAAGGCGGTGCCGGGCGCCCTGCCGGCGCGGTATTCGGGGACAATCGCCTGGCGTTTTCTGGTGCCCTATGGCGCCGCGCCGCCCTTCCTCAATCCGCGCACGGTGACAGCCTTTCTCGGCCCGCAGGCCCACCTGGTCGCCTATCCGCTGGCCGAGGCACAGGCGTTCAATGTCGTTGCCCTTCACGCGCATGGGCAGACACCGGCCGCCGGCTGGTCCCGCACGGGCGATGCCGCCGCCCGCACCCGCCTGCTCGATGCCTTCTCACGCTGGCACGCCGATATCCGCCAGATGCTCGCAGAAGCGCGCGGTCCGCTGATGTGGCCGCTTTTCGAATGCCCCGACGGGGCCTGGACCGATGGACGCCAACTCGTGCTCCTCGGCGATGCCGCCCATGCCATGACGCCTTTTGCCGCCCAGGGCGCAGCGATGGCGATCGAGGATGCGGCGCTCTTGGCAAACCGTCTCGCCCGAACATCCGACACGGCACAGGCGCTCCGGCAGTTCGAGGCGACCCGCCGCGAGCGGGTCGCCAGTGTGCGCCGCCGCGGCGCCTTCAATCGATTCGCCTACCACGCCCGCGGCCCGATCGCGCTCAGCCGCAATCTCGTCCTGTCGCTGCGCGGGCCCGAAAGCCTCGCCGCCGATCTCGACTGGCTTTACGGCTACCGCACACCGGAGTGAACGGGCGCCGGAAATCTTCCGCTTCTCCTACAGAGTGGAGATGACCACGCGTGGGCGGAGAGGACGCCAACGCGCCCTCCCCAAGAGCTGTCAGACAGCCCGCGCCGCCGCCAGGCCACGCTCGATGTCGGCCTTGATGTCCTTCACGTCCTCAAGCCCGATCTGAAGGCGAAGCACCGGGCCTTCCTCCGGCCCCTTGGCAACGCGGCGATCGCCGAGATTGACGTGCACCGCAAGGCACTCGAAGCCGCCCCAGGAATAGCCAAGGCCGAAAATGCCGAGCGCATCGAGGAAGGTATGGGCCTTCGCCTTGTAGCGCTCCGGCGAACCGCCCTTGAGGACGATGGAGAAGATGCCGCTTGCGCCCTTGAAGTCGCGCTTCCAGAGGTCATGGCCGGGGAAGCTCGGCAGAGCCGGGTGCAATACGCGGGAAACATCGTCGACACCCTCCAGCCAGCGCGCCAGCTCGAGCGCGCTTTCCTGGTGCCGCTCCAGCCGTACGCCCATGGTGCGCAGTCCGCGTAGCACCTGATAGGCATCGTCGGGCGAGGCACAGGTGCCGAGCGTGATCTGCGTCTCGTGCAGCTGTTCCCAATGGGCCGCATTGGCCGAGACCGTGCCGAACAGCACATCCGAATGGCCGGCCGGGTATTTCGTCGCCGCATGGATGGAGATGTCGACGCCGAAATCCAGCGGGCGGAAATAGAGCGGCGTCGCCCAGGTGTTGTCCATGCTGACCACGGCGCCGTGCTTGTGCGCGACGGCAGCGATCGCTGGGATGTCCTGCATCTCGAAGGTGTTGGAGCCGGGCGCCTCCGTATGCACCAGCCTTGTGTTCGGCCGGATCAGCGCCGCGATGCCGGCACCGATGGCCGGGTCGTAGTATTCGACCGTAACGCCGAGGCGCTTCAGCATGGTGTCGCAGAAATGGCGGGTCGGATGGTAGACCGAATCGACGATGAGCGCATGGTCGCCTGCCGACAGGAAAGCGAGGAACGGCACGGTGACGGCGGCAAGGCCCGAGGGCACGAGGATGGTGCCGGCCGAGCCTTCCAACTCGTCGATCGCCGCGCAGAGCGCGTCCGTCGTCGGCGTGCCGCGCGTGCCGTAGGTGTATTTCTGCGCCCGGCTTTCCATGGTCGCCGCATCGGGAAAGAGCACGGTAGAGGCGTGAACGACGGGCGGATTGACGAAACCGTGGTAGTCCGCCGGGTCGTTTCCGGCATGGGCAAGGCGGGTGTTCACGCCGGCGCCGGCGAGGATTTCGTCTCTGTTTTTCATGATCGATCCGAGGAAGGCAGGAGGGGATTTGAGGCGCTGACTTTTGGACAGGCGCGGCGACAGGTCAACCCCATGCGACAGCGTGGACGCGGCTTCCAAAGCGCTTCAAGTGGGAAAGACGCGAATTTTTTGAGCGGTTTACTGCACAAATCCACGATTTTTCGCCCAAAACCACAGCAATCGCCGACAAATTTAGGTTACCGGCCGGAAAATGGCGGCGCTCACTTGACCCTGTGAAATTTTGAGCATGAGATAAGCAACCTCGCGCCGGGAGGGTGGCGAGTTCCATGGGCGCGCCCGTCAAAGGGTGCGGGGCCTGCGGACAAAACAAAGACAACAGAAAAAGGTTGTGAAAAAATGGCAAAAAAAATCGTGACGGCGCTCGTTGGCGCTGCCGTACTGGGGCTTGGCGCGACGGCAGCACAGGCAGACACGCTCTCTGACGTGAAGGCCAAGGGCTTCGTGCAGTGCGGCGTGAACGGTTCGAACCTCGCCGGTTTCGGCGCGCAGGATTCGTCGGGCAATTGGGCTGGCCTCGACGTCGATCTCTGCAAGGCCGTGGCCGCTGCCGTCTTCGGCGATGCCACCAAGGTGAAATTCACCCCGCTCTCGGCCAAGGACCGCTTCCCGGCCCTGCAGTCGGGCGAAATCGATCTTCTTGCCCGCAACACCACCTGGAGCGTCAGCCGCGATTCGCAGCTCGGCTTCGATTTCCGCGCCGTGAACTACTATGACGGCCAGGGCTTCATGGTGAAGAAGGAACTCGGCGTGAAGTCCGCGCTGGAACTGTCCGGCGCCTCCGTCTGCGTCCAGTCCGGCACGACGACGGAACTGAACCTTGCCGACTACTTCCGCTCCAACAACATGGACTTCAAGCCGGTCGTCTTCGAAGCGCAGGACGAAGCGGACGCCGCCTACAATGCCGGCCGCTGCGACGCCTACACGACCGACGCCTCGGGCCTCTACTCCATCCGCCTGAAGATGGCCAATCCGGACGACCACATGGTTCTGCCGGAAATCATCTCCAAGGAGCCGCTCGGCCCGGCCGTTCGCCAGAACGATTCGAAGTGGTTCGACATCGTGACCTGGTCGCACTATGCGATGGTGGCTGCCGAAGAGTTCGGCATCACGACGGCCAATGTCGAGGAGATGAAGAAGTCCGCCAACCCGGACATCAAGCGCTTCCTCGGCGAAGAGGCTGATTCGACGATCGGCGCCGACCTCGGTCTGCCGAAGGACTGGGCCGTGCAGATCATCAAGGCCGTCGGCAACTACGGTGAATCCTTCGAGCGCAATGTCGGCGAAGGTTCCCCGCTCAAGATCGCCCGCGGCCTGAATGCGCTGTGGACGAAGGGCGGCCTGCAGTACGCACCGCCGGTCCGCTAAGCGGTTCGCGCACACTCCTTCCGGGAGGGCAGATAGCTGCCCTCCCCTTTAAACAGAACGCCCGGAAAACAGGGCGAACCAACGTCAGGGGAAATGCATGGCTCTTGCGGATGCCCGAACAGGGTCCGGCGAACCGCCGAAGGTATCTCTTCTCTACAATCCGGCACTGAGAAGCATCGTCTATCAGGTCGTCACGCTCGTCGTGATCATCTCGGCCGTCTGGTACGCGTGGAACAACGTCGTCCAGAACCTCGCGCGTGCCAACATGACGGCCGGATTCGGCTTTCTGAACAGCCGCGCCGGCTTCGACCTCGCGCAGACATTGATCGCCTATTCGAGCGACTCGACCTATTTCCGGGCGCTCCAGGTCGGTCTTATCAACACGCTCGTCGTCGCCGTCGCCGGCATTGTCACCGCGACGATCGTCGGCCTGCTCGTCGGTATCGGGCGGCTGTCGCACAACTGGCTGATCGCCCGGCTCTGCACGGTCTATGTGGAAATCTTCCGCAACATTCCGCCGTTGCTCGTCATCTTCTTCTGGTATCTCGGCGTTCTCGCCCTGCTGCCGTCGATCCGCACCATCTTCCAGCATCTCAAGGAGGATCCGGACGCCGTCTTCTTCATCTCGAACCGCGGCATCTACATGCCGGCGCCGGTCTTCGGCGAGGGCTTCGGGGTCGTGGCATCCGCCTTTGTGATCGGCGTTCTTGCCGCCATCGCCTTTGCCGTCTGGGCCAATGCGCGCCAGCGTGCCACGGGCCAGCGCCCACCGGTGCTGTGGGTCAATCTCGGCCTGATCGTGCTCTTCCCCTTCCTCGTCTTCCTCGTCATGGGCAGCCCCGTGACGCTCGACTACGCGGTGCCCGGCTCCTTCAACATGAAGGGCGGCATGGTCATCGGGCCGGAATTCCTGGCACTCTACCTCGCACTGTCGCTCTACACGGCCTCGTTCATCGCCGAGATCGTGCGCGCCGGCATCCGCGGCGTGTCCAAGGGCCAGTCGGAAGCCTCCTATGCGCTGGGGCTGCGCCCCGGCCAGGCGACCCGCCTCGTCGTGCTGCCGCAGGCGCTCAGGATCATCATTCCGCCGCTCACCTCGCAGTATCTCAACCTCATCAAGAACTCCTCGCTCGCGGTCGCCGTCGGTTATGCCGACCTCGTCGCGGTCGGCGGTACCATCCTCAACCAGTCCGGCAAGTCGATCGAGATCATCTCGATCTGGATGCTGATCTATGTCTCGATCAGCCTCATAACCTCGCTGTTCATGAACTGGTTCAACGCCAAGATGGCCCTGGTGGAGCGCTGAGATGGCTGAAAGCATTACCTATGTCCGCGACCGGTTCCTCGAAGCGGAAAAGCCGCCGTCCTCCGACCGTTCGGTGTTCGCCTGGATCCATCGCAACCTCTTTGCGTCCGTCACCGACGGTGCAATGACCATTGTCGCCATCCTGGCGATCGTCTGGTACCTGCCGGCAGCCCTCAACTGGCTGTTCGTCTCCGCCGTGTGGACCGGGACCGACCGCATGGCGTGCCTCACCACCGAGCAGGGCGGCCAGCTTCCCGCCGGCTGGAGCGGCGCGTGCTGGGCCTATGTGAACGACCGCTTCGTGCAGTTCATGTTCGGCTCCTATCCGCGCGACCAGCTGTGGCGCCCGCTGCTCGTCGTCGTCATGTTCGTCGGTCTGCTCATCCCGTTCCTGATGCCGAAGGCGCCGCGCAAGGGGCTGAACGCGCTCCTGCTGCTCGTCGTCTTCCCGATCGTCTCCTTCTTCCTGCTGCTCGGCGGCTCGTTCGGCCTGCGCCATGTGGAGACCTCGCTGTGGGGCGGATTGATGGTGACGCTCATCATCTCCTTCGTCGGCATCGTCGTCTCGCTGCCCGCCGGTATCCTGCTGGCGCTCGGCCGCCGCTCGACCATGCCGATCCTGAAGACGGTCTGCATCGCCTTCATCGAACTGATCCGCGGCGTGCCGCTGATCACCGTTCTCTTCATGGCCAGCGTGCTCCTGCCGCTGTTCCTCGAGCCCGGCAACAATATCGACAAGTTCCTGCGCGCGCTGATCGGTGTGTCGATCTTCGCATCCGCCTATATGGCGGAGGTTATTCGCGGTGGTCTTCAAGCCATTCCGAAAGGACAATATGAAGCGGCCGACGCTCTTGGTCTAAACTACTTCCACAAAATGACCTTCGTCGTGCTTCCGCAGGCCATCAAACTCGTGATCCCGGGTATCGTGAACACCTTCATCGGCATGTTCAAGGATACCTCCCTCGTCACGATCATTTCGATGTATGACCTGCTCGGCATCGTGAAGGCGAGTTTTGGGGATTCGGGCTGGATCACGCCGGTCACACCGTTGACAGGCCTGATCTTCGCCGGCTTCGTATTCTGGATTTTCTGCTTCGGCATGTCGCGCTATTCGGCCTTCGTGGAACGCCGGCTCGATACGAACCACAAGAGATAACTGAGAGGAAACAACAACAATGGCAAACCAGGCCCAGGCGCAACAGATGACGGTCTCCGCGACGGACGTCGCCGTCGAGATCGTCAACATGAACAAGTGGTACGGCGATTTCCACGTGCTGCGCGACATCAATCTCAAAGTCATGAAGGGCGAACGCATCGTCATCGCCGGCCCGTCGGGCTCCGGCAAGTCGACGATGATCCGCTGCATCAACCGCCTGGAAGAGCATCAGAAGGGTCAGATCGTCGTCGATGGCATCGAGCTCACCAACGATCTGAAAAAGATCGACGAGGTGCGCCGCGAGGTCGGCATGGTGTTCCAGCACTTCAACCTCTTCCCGCATCTGACGATCCTCGAAAACTGCACGCTCGCCCCGATCTGGGTACGCAAGATGCCGAAGAAGGAAGCCGAGGAAGTGGCGATGCACTACCTCAAGCGCGTCAAGATCCCGGAACAGGCGAACAAGTATCCCGGGCAGCTCTCCGGCGGCCAGCAGCAGCGCGTGGCGATCGCCCGTTCGCTGTGCATGAAGCCGAAGATCATGCTGTTCGACGAGCCGACATCGGCGCTCGATCCGGAAATGGTCAAGGAAGTGCTCGACACCATGGTGTCACTGGCCGAGGAAGGCATGACCATGCTGTGCGTGACGCACGAAATGGGCTTTGCCCGTCAGGTCGCCAACCGGGTGATCTTCATGGACCAGGGCCAGATCGTCGAGCAGAATTCGCCGGCCGAGTTCTTCGACAACCCGCAGCACGAGCGTACCAAGCTCTTCCTGAGCCAGATCCTGCACTAGCGGCAGCCAAGGTCCCGTAGCACAGTGCAAGGCCGGAGCATCCCGCAAGATGCTTCGGCCTTTTGTATTGTCCGCCTCTTCCCATCCACTACAGCAATACGTCCTCCCTTTTTTTCAGCTACCGCAGACGACAGCCTTCAAAAACACGTGGCAAGAGAAGAGCACTGTAAACTCAGACCAGCAAAGGCAAGCGGCTTGACTTGCAACGAATGATTGCGCAACTCTATCAAGATAACGGGTAGGGGGAAAAAATGAGTACGGTAGAGGAAAGCCTGCGAGCAATCGCAGAGCGCGTAAAGTCGCATTCGAGCACGATGGCAACTGAAGAAGCTGTGAAAACAGCTGTGGTACTCCCGTTCCTCCGCTCACTGGGATACGACGTGTTCGACCCAACCGAGGTCGTCCCCGAGTTCACAGCCGACGCAGTGGGCAAGAAAGGCGAGAAAGTTGACTACGCCATCAAGATCGATGGTGAAATTCGAATTCTGATCGAATGCAAACCCATCTCAGTCCAGTTGGACAAAAAGCACCTCGACCAGCTCTTCAGATACTTCACGGTTACCAATGCGAAATTTGCCATATTGACCAATGGACGGACCTTCAATTTCTACACGGATCTTGAGGCCACCAACAAACTGGACACCCGGCCATTCTTCGTCTTCGACTTGACTGACTTCAACGCAGGAATCCTGTCCGAACTTCGCAAATTTGAAAAAGGCTCCTTTGACGTATCAGCAATCCTAGCAACAGCCGAGCGTCTCAAATACACGTCGGGGGTAAAGCAGGAAATATCAAAGCTGATAGAAGATCCTACCGAAGAGTTTGTGCGCTTGGTATCCCGAAGTGTATATGACGGCCAGATGCGTGCACAGGCAAAGGAAATGTTTACCGGTATTGTCCGCGCAGCCTTCAGAGAAGTGATAATGGACTCAGTAAAAAATCGCCTCTCCAGCGCACTTGCTGATACACAGGAAGTTATTCAAAACATTGAAGAGCCGACAGAAGATGAGCCAGAGGTTGTTACCACAGACGAGGAGCGTGAGGGCTACATGATCGTGAAGGCGATTGTGCGGGATACGATTGACTCCAAACGGATCGCTATGCGCGACGCAAAATCCTATTGTGCCGTGCTCGTTGACAACAACAACCGACGCCCGCTGGCTCGCCTATGGTTCAACCGTTCCGTTAAATACATCGGTCTTTTTGACGGCGAGACTGAAGATCGCACAATCATCGATTCACTTGATCAAATTTACGATCACAGCGAAAGGCTCCGGGCTACAGCAAGGAGATACGCAGGTGAATGAGCTGTGATCAGCTAAGCTTGCATTAGCACCAGCGTTGGCGGCGCATGCACATGAATGCCACCTTCGCTGGATATCACAAGTTCAAAATGGCTAAAAACGCCAACGACATAATGGAACTGGAAAACACAACAGTTGGCGGAAGAGGTGTCTATCATACCAATGCAGCTAAGCAATTGATATTGCCTAGCTCTTTATTTTAAGATTTTCAGAAGTACCCCAACAAATACCCCGAGAGAAAAGAGCTAGGGGCGCGGTAACGAGCGTCACGGAAAGAAAAAGCTTGACAAATTTTGTAAATGGCCCTATTGTGCATCTCGTTTTGAGTGCAGAAGGGTACGCATACAAAACTACGACAAAATGTAAATCCTGTCAACCCCTCGGAGGAAAAAATTTTGGAAGCTGCGAATGACAACCAGCCAGGCGACCTTTTGATGGGCGCCGGTGCGATTGCGAAGCATCTCGGTATCACGAGCCGCCAACTGTATCGCCTGTGCTATGCGGGCAGCGTCCCGACGTTCAAGCTAGGGGGCGCTGTCGCTGCGCGCCGCTCCACCCTCGCCCGGTGGCTGGATGAGCAAGAATCCGGCGCGAGGGCGACGGCATGACGGCCGACGAGATCCAAGCAGAGATTGAAGCCTTCGACCGGAGTGCCCGTGCCCTGTTCGGCCTGGAAGACGGCGACGATTGGCAACACTTCACCAGCGAGTCCGAACATCCTGACCTTTATCGCCAGCGGCGAAGGCTGGAGCGGAACCTCGCCCTGGCCGAAGCCGCCACCCGCCTAGTCCCTCCCCGCCCGCGCGGCTCCTGACCGCCCGCTTCGAAGCTGAGATGCTCTCGGATCATAAGACCCGAGAGCGGCATCAGTCAGGATCCAAAAAGATATCTCAGGGAAAGCATTAGGGTTTCGACAATAAGCCTCGCCGCTACATTCTCAAATATTCTTTTATACATACTGTTACTCCTTGTTTTCTTGTTATTGGTATTCAGAAACTGAATACATTTGTAGAATATCAAGGCATGGAGATGAATGTCACTATTTTTTGTAGTGGCTCAAGAAAAATTATCCGCCGGCATCAGTCGGCGGGCAACACTATGGGGAATCAATGCACCTTCTATCATTAAGACCCGCGCCGCCAGGCAGCGGGAAGCTTGTCGCTCGCTTAGATGTCCAGATGGACGGCTTGCGGCTTTACAATCTCGCCCTGAAACAGACCGGTTGCGGGCCGCGCGTCTTTGCGCCGTCCGCTTTCGGTAGCGCCGTCGCCACCTTCACCCACGAAATCAACGCGGCGCTGGTTGCGCTGGCCATGGGAGAGTTAGACCGGAATGGCATCGATCTTAAAGCAGCTTGAAACCAATCTAGACGACCTTCGGGGAATGTCCGCCCCACTCGCCACCAACACAGACAGCCGTGAGAAACTCGTTCTCGGAGTTTACGACCGTCTGCTTGACCACGGCCATGCCACGGTGAACGTCGTTCTGGCGCCGGCGCTGCCGGACGGATCACCGGACTTTGGACACGCCGACCCAACCAATCTAGAGGCGCTGCCGGCTGATGAATGGCCGGAAGATCCACAGGTCGCAAAACGCGTCAGCATCCTAATCGACCAGATCGACGGTTGTGATCCAGCAACCTCGATGCTGCTGTTCTTTACTGACTTCGGCGACCCCGTCTTGGAGCAGATCGCAGGCCCGGAAGCCGACGGCGACATCGCAATGCGGATCGTCGGTCGCGATATCGGCGCACGGCCACCGGAAAGCGCACCCACGCCATTGTCGCAATCGATGGCCAAGCTGCGGGAAGAACTCTTCCAGCCCGTCGCTGCCAATGACAACGTTGCGCCTGCTGCGAAGAAGCTGTTCACGGTCATCAGCCCGGCTGATTTTGCGGACGCGCCGGTTCCGTCGCGCAAGTGGTATATCGAAGAACTCATTCCGGCTCGAAATGTGACGCTACTCTCCGGGGATGGCGGTACGGGGAAATCGCTGGTCGCCTTACAGATTGCGGTCGCCGGTTGCCTCGGCGCCGAGACGCTAGGGCTCGCGCCTGCGTTCGGTCGCACGTTGGTACTGGCGGCCGAAGACGAGTGGGACGAACTGCACCGACGGCTTGATGACATCTGTGTAGCACAAGGGACGACCCTAGCGGCCCTCCGCGGTATGCGCGTCATACCAGCCGCAGGCCAGGATGCCGAACTCGTCAGGGCAGACGCCAAAGGCCGGATACAGTTCACCAACAAGATGGAGGCGCTCGTCGACGAAATCGTCGATTTCCAGCCGTCTCTGGTGGTGCTGGACACCTCTGCAGACCTCTTTGGCGGCAACGAGATTGACCGCAATCAAGTGCGGTTCTTCATCTCGGCCTTACGTGGTCTCGCAATGGAACTCGACTGCACTTTCCTCCTGCTGTCGCACCCGTCCGTAGCTGGCATGCAGACGGGCACGGGCATATCCGGCTCAACCGCTTGGAACAACTCAGTGCGCAGCCGGCTCTACCTCACGGCCGACAAGGAGGATGACGACGCCCGCGTGATGAAGGGAATGAAGGCAAATTACGGGCGCAAGGGCGGCGAGATCCGCATGCGGTGGCAGGGCGGCATATTCGTCCTTGACGACGGGCGGCCTGCTGCGGGCTCCGTATTGCTAGCGGCGCGTGCCGAGCGGGTATTCGTCGAAACCCTCGCGAAGCTCTTCCAGCAGGGACAGAGGCTCAGCCCGTCACCTTCCGCGACCTATGCGGTGAAGATAATTGCGGCTCATCCCGATGCCAAGGGCTTATCGAAGAAGGAACTGGTTGCGGCTCAACAGCGATTGCTCGACTCCGGGAGCGTGCGGATTGTTGAGGAGGGCTCGCCGTCACGACGGACGAAGCACCTTATAGTGGTCGACGACCAGCCTTCAGACTAGGGGTACAGACTACCTACAGACTACCTACAGACCCCTTCAGACTGGGGGTGCTCACACACCCCCTTATACCCCCTGAGAGTGCGAAGGGGTTCGCACCCGCCCTTGGTGGGCGGTGCACCCCTCCACACTTTAAAAAGGAGAAAGCATGATCCACGCCACGGACCTCCACGCCCTCGCCGACCGGCTCGAGCGGCTGGCGCCATCGCACCGGGATCCGCATCGGTATTTTGAAGAGAAGAGCGAGATCGTCGCCGAGCTCAGGCGGTTGGCAACATTGCCGACGAGAATGGTGCCACCACCAGCCAACGACAACCACCCGAGGAGGACCGCAGCATGATCGCACAAGCCCGCAAGAACCTTCGGCAAGCCATCCCCTCCGCCGCGTTCGGAACGCCCGGCTGGGAAGCGATGCAGGCCGCGGCGCGATGGGTCTCCGGACAAACTCCGCAGGTCGATTCCATCCTCGACAAGCTCGGCCTGCTCACAATCGCCCAGCGTTGCCTCGTGGCGGGCGACACGCTTGAGGCGGTAGGCGAGGATGGCCCGTACGGCACAACCGCTCAGCGGCGCGCGTGGGCCGCTGGTAGGCTTGAAGCGGCTTGTCGGGCCATGCTTGTTGCTCAGCAGGTCATCGAGCTCCAGACAAAGGCAGCGGCGAAGATCGTGTATCTAGAGAAGAAACTCGAGCTGGCCCGTGCTGAGACAAGGGCAGCGGCGCGGTACGGTCAGATACAGGTGCCCTTCCGGGAGAAGGCGCCGGTGCGGATGGACTGGGCGGCGGAGTGAAATTCGGCAATTTTTTGCCTAATTGACGGCGATCAAGTGGGACATTTGTCCCACTTGATTTCCCTACCATTTCCGGGGTGGCGTTGATGAAACGCCACCTTTCTGTCAGCCACGCGCACTCAGCGCACCGAGGGGTGAGAGGGTACTGCTGTCAGAAGTGGCCAAATACCTGATAGAAAAAAGGAAAATTGCGTGAGTGCCACTAACGCGCACTGAACATGGCGACAGGTGAATACGGAAATTTTGGCATCTGGGTCCATTTTATGGGCTTTTCCATACAGTAGTATGAAGGTGTGGCGGGAGTTTCCGCCCTATTCCATACAGTACTGTAGATAGCTCAATTGATCCACCTACCGTTTCATTGAGCAATTCGCCCCCGCGTTAATATTTTTCGGCAAAACCTTCACTTTCCGGCTTTTCGTTCCCCTTATAAGTAGAGGGTGGCGAAACTGCGCAAATTTGCGCAGTTTCCAATTCATTGAGTTTTTCGCCCCGACGTTAATGTTTTCGCCCGGAATGTCCACAAAACGCGATCTCGGCGGGTATTCCTGTGAGAGGGTATGAAGGACGTTCCTAACGGGAACATCTCCCTTCTCTGATTTCTTTGCCCTTTCCGGCGCGGCGTTCACAAAACGCCCGTTCTGCAGTCCTCGATTGCCCGCAGGATGGGTAGTAGTGGGGAGAATACCTAGCAATTCCGAAATCGCCGCCGTTGCCTTCATCCCTCGGCGCGATCAGCCCGTCGAGCGCTTCGCAGCGCTCCGGGCAAGTTCCAAAAAGTCTCGGCCTTCGGGCCGGGGCTTTTTTTGTGCCCTCGTCAGAACCTTGATCTGTCAAATCCGAAACATAAGGAGGCCGCCATGGCGACCGACCACGCCCCGCCGTCGTGCGACCAGGGCCGATACCTGACCTTCATCGACGCCCAGAAGACGACCGACATCCCTATCGATACGCTGTTCACCTGGCATAGGCTCATCCTGGCCATGGGGCACCAGTTCGGCCAGAAGATCCGCGGCGTCTGGAATTTTTCGCCGCACGAATTGTATCAGTTCAATGTGGCGGCAGCACTTTCGACGGCCGGTCATCCGGTCGGGATTGAGCAGCTTCGCCAGATCATTGATGGGACCAAGGAGCCTGGCCGCCCTACAGGGTCGCTGTTTCTCACCACCAAGAGCACCTTCGCCATCGTCGCGGTAAACGTCGTCGACCTATGGGACTTGCTCGCGGGGATGCTGGAAAGGGCTGTGGATGCTGAATAGAATCCGCCAGTTCTTCAGCGGGAAGCGCAGTTACGACGGCGCACAAGGCGGCCGACGCTGGCGCGGCACGCCCGACATGCCGAACCAGTTGACTGCCACCCTTGAGGCTCGTGGGCCGCTTGCAAAGCGTGCCCGCTATCTTGCCGGCAACAATGCGCTCGCTGCCTCCGCTGCCACGGCATGGGTGTCTGCCCTCGTCGGCAACGGAATCAAACCGCAAAGCACGCATGCCGACACAGCGATCCGCGCCACGATGAACACGTCGTTTGAGGCGTGGACAGACGTGGCCGACATGGAAGGTATGACGGATTTTTACGGCCTGCAGGGCATCATGGCCCGGCGCATGGTGATTGACGGCGAGGCGTTCGCCTTGCTCATCAACACCGACGAAGGCCTGCGGATTCGCCTTATCGATGCCGAGCAGGTCGATGCCAGCCTATCACGTCCGACCGAGTCTGGCCGTGTCGTGCAAGGCATTGAGTTCGACTCCTCGGGTCGCCGTGTTGCCTATTGGATCATCCCCGATCAGGCAGGCCAGCCCTATGCATCAGCCGCGCCGGCTCGCCGTGTCGATGCGGCCGACGTCGTCCACATGTTCCGCCCTGAGACCCCCGGCCAGGTTCGCGGCATCTCTTGGTTCGCCCCCGCAATGCTGCGGATGGCTGATCTCGATCAGTGGCGTGATTCACAGTTGATGCGGCAGAAAACGGCCGCGCTTATGGCTGGTTTCATCGTCAGCGCCGATGGCGGTGCGACCCCAGCCGAGGGCGAGCAAAACGGTTCTACTGTGATTGGCGGCCTGACGCCAGGCGGCCTGCACTACCTCAATCCGGGGCAGGACTACAAGCAGTCGACACCCGCCTTGGTCGGCGCAGAGGTTATCGCCTTCGCCAAGATGGTGGAAAGAGAAATCGCCGTCGCCCTCGGCTTGCCGGCCACAGCCCTCACCGGCGACCTATCCGATACGAATTTCAGTTCTGCCCGTGTCGGCCTGATCGAATTCCGGCGCCTAGTGGAAACCATCCAGCATGGCGTGATCGCCTTTCAGGCATTGCGTCCGATCTGGGTTCGGTGGGCCACAACCGAAGTTCTTTCGGGACGCATCCAGACGACCGTGGCGGCCGCATTGCCTGCGAAGTTCATCCCGCCGAAGACCATGTGGGTGGACCCGTTGAAAGACGTGCAGGCCGAAGTCATGGCGATCGACGCCGGCCTCATGTCGCGGCGCGAAGCCGTTACGGCGCGCGGTGTCGATATCGAAGTCCTCGACGCGGAACGCGCCGCAGATGCAGACCGGGCAAAGAGCCTGGGCTTGGTTCCGCCTCCCGCTAACGAGAACGAACCGGCCATCTCGGCCGCCTAATTATCGGAGCACATAATGACATTGCCCACCGGCACGCAACAGCGCGCCGCGCCTATGCGCGCGACCACATGGAACAAGGACGACTGGACCTTCGATCTTGTTCTTTCAACCGGGGCAGCCCGCAACATCGGCAGCATTGTCGAGGTTCTGGACCTTTCCGGCGCCACCTGGCCGGAGACGATTCCCCTGTTGGATTCCCATCGGCAAGGTTCGCTCGATGACAATATCGGTGATGTCAGCAACATTCGCTTGGAAGGTGCTGAGATTGTCGGAACGGCCAAGCTGAGCAAGCACTCAGCGAAGGCACAGCGCATTGCCGCGGAGCTTACGGAGGGCCGATCGTTCGGGTCCTCCATTGGATACTCCGTTGGGAAATGGGCAGAAACATCGACCGGCGGAAAGCGCACGCTGACCGCCAAGCAGTTCCAAATCCTTGAAGTTTCGCTCGTCTCGGTTCCGGCAGATGCCGCGGCCGGCGTCCGTTCTCACTCTGAAGAAAGCCATTCAATGACCACCACCCAGACTCGCGCTGAAATCAATACCGCTATCCGCGCAGCCGCCAAGGCCGCCAACCTCGACCAGGCATGGATTGACGCGCAGATCGATGCCGAGGCCGACATCGCTACCGTGAATGCTGCCGCGCTCGAAGCCATCGCAGCACGCAGCCAGGCGACCAGCACGATCCGCACCACGGCCAAGGTTGGCGAAGACCACACCGATCCGGAGAGCATCCGCTCGGCGATGAGCGACGCACTGGCGCATCGCCTCGCGCCTGCCGCCGTGAAGCTCGAAGGCCGCGCAACCGAATTCCGCGGCCATGCCGTTCTCGATCTTGTCGGCGACCTGGCCGTAGCTCGCGGCGAGCGCATCAATTTGCGCGACCGCGAGGCCCTTCTGCAGCGTGCCGTCGGCGCCCATTCGAGCAGCGATTTCCCATTGCTTATGTCAGCAGCGACTAATAAGGCGCTACTGGCGAACTACCAGATCGCCGCACCGACCTATCGCTCCTGGTCGGCACGCAAGCCATTCTCTGACTTTAAGGCGCACCAGTTCTTGCGTGTTGGCGACGTCCCGGCCTTCACGGAAATCAACGAATCCGGCGAAGTGAAGTACGGCACCATCTCGGAAAATGCTGAGAAGGTGACGGCGAAAGAGTACGGGACGGGCATCGCCATCGGCCGTAAGGCACTCATTAACGACGATCTCAGCGCCCTCAGCGATTTCTCTTCCGGCATTGCTATCCGCGCCGCCAACGATGAGAATCGAATGGCATACGCCCTTCTGGCTGCCAACGGTGCGCTATCGGATACCAAGGCGCTCTTCCACGCTGATCATGGCAACCTCGGTGCCTCCGGTTCGGCGATCGACGCGACCAGCATCGGTGCGGCGGTTGCTGCCCTTCGCGCGCAGAAGAGCCTCGACGGCCTCGTCCTGAACCTGCAGCCCGCCTTCCTGGTTGTCGGTCCGGCTTACGAGACGGCCGCCCGCCTGATCCTCGCATCGATCAACGCGACGAAGGCAAGCGACGTCAATATCTGGTCTGGCTTCGCCACGCTGGTAGTGGACGCCAACATTACCGGCAATGCTTGGTACTTGTTCGCGTCGCCGTCTGCCGCTCCGGTCGTCGTGTACGGTTATGTCGGCGGTGTCGAAGGCCCGCAGGTTCGCTCGGAACGTGACTTCGACACGCAGGCCGTCAAGGTCGCGGCAAGCCTCGATTTCGCGGTGGGCGCCATCGACTATCGCGGCGCCTACAAAAATGCCGGCGCATAATGAACGCCGAAGATCTTAACGCAATGCGGGCGGCCCTTGTGGTCGCCCGTTCCTCCGGCCATCTCGAGGTGGAATTCAATTCCGGTGGCACTCGTCACCGGATGATTTACCGCTCCGTCGCCGAAATTCAATCAGCCATCGACGCACTCGACCGTGACCTCGCCGCCATTAGCGGCACGCGGGTGAAGCGCTTCGTGCCCTACTACGACAAAGGATTCTCAGAGTGAAATCATTCATCCAGACCGGCGATATCGTCGAAGTTCTCGCCCCCGCCGACGTGAAATCCGGTGATATCGTCGAGGTCGGCAAGCTTGTCGGCATCGCCTGCACCGACGCTCTGTCCGGCAAGCCCGTCAACATCAAAACCAGCGGCTGCTTTACCGTCAAAAAGGTGAGTGCGCAGGCGTGGACGGTTGGTGCGCCGGTCTATGTCGCCTCTGGCGAGGCCACGACGACGGCCAGCACCAACACCCCGCTCGGTCACGCCCTGGCCATTGCTGCGAGCCCGTCAGCGACCGGCGTCGTCCGCCTGTCCGTGTAATGGACTGGCAAGCAGCAAGGTCGGCCGCCATCGCGGCCGTCCACACCGCCTTCGCCGAGCCGGTGCGCCACAGTCCCCTGAAGAACGGCACGGCCGACCCATCCCGCCCGCTGACCGACCTCATGGCCATCCTGCATTCGCCTTCGGTCGACGGCTCGATCTCGCTGGGCAATGGGATGATCACGACGGTGTCGGCCAGCGCCCACGCCCTAGTCATAAGCCGCGCCGCCTATCCCAACATCGTCTTGCGCAGCAAGGACAAGGTCCGCGCCACTGCCCGTCCCGGCAGCCCCTGGTTTGAGATCTCAAAGATTTCGGACCGGCACTCCGGCATCATTTTAGTGGAACTTAGTGAAGCCTAATCCCCCGGCCCGCCTCGCGCGGGCCTCCTTATTTTCAAGGAGACCCCATGTCTGTCACCCTTCAAAAGCCCGTCGCCAATGGCCCCGAATTCGTCAAATCCCTGACGTGGCGGCCGATCAAGCTCGGCGACTACCCGTACATCATGCAGGCCGCTGGCTCGATGGCCCAGGGCCAAATGGGCGCCTTCAGCGACGACCTGCTCAATCTGGTGGCGCACTTCTCCGGCCTGCCGCGTGCTGTCGTCGATGAGATCGACGAAGTCGACGGCGAGCCGGTCCTCAATTCGTTGGGCGACCACCTCGCCGCCCATCTGAAGAAACTCCAGAAGTAAGAGTGTCAGGCCGATGAGCAGCACGCGCGAATCCAAACTGATTGTCGGCCTGATCGACCACGTATCTCAGCCGGCGCGTAGGATCAGCGGCGCCATCTCGGCGCTCAACCGCCAGACGTCTTCTATGATGGCCCCATTCCGTGGAATGATCGGTCCGGCACTGGCACTCGGTTCCGGCTACCTCGGCGTCACGAAGGGCATAAGCTCGACAGTCGGCGCAGCGATGGACTTCGAGTCCGCCTTCGCGGACGTCAAGAAAGTCGTCAACGCCAGCGATGCGCAGTTCGAGGTGATGTCGCGCTCGATCCGCAAGATGTCGACCGAACTGCCCATGGCGTCGACGGAGATCGCCGCATTGTTCGCGGCCGCCGGTGAGTCTGGCATCGCGACGAACGAACTGCAGTCTTTTGCCGAGATGGCATCGCGCGTCGGCATTGCATTCGACATGTCCGCGGCCGATGCCGGCGAGAGCCTTGCGAAGCTGAAGACCCAATTCGGCCTTACGGTTGCGGAGACCGGCGATCTTGCTGACGCGGTCAACCACTTGTCCAACAACATGGCCTCGAAGAGTTCGGAAATAACGACCTTCTTGCTGAAAGTCGGTTCGCTTTCCGAAATGGCCGGCTTCGCGAAGGAAGAAGTTGCCGCCCTCGGCTCGGCTATGATTGCTGCCGGCGCTCAGCCGGAAGTCGCCGCGACTGCGATGCAGAACGTCGCGAAGAAGATGACCGCCGGTTCGCTCGCCAAGAAGGAGCAACGCGACGTTGCGAAAATGCTTGGCCTGGACCTTCCGACCCTCTCGAAGGAGATGCAGAAGGACGCTCCGGGCGCTGTCAAGAAGGTCTTGAAAGCGATCTCGAAGCAGTCCAAGGATAAGCATATTTCGTTGCTTTCCGGCTTCTTCGGTGATGAGGCCAAGGCCTTCGCGCCGCTGATCGCCAATACCGAACTCATGGACAAAGCGCTCGATTCGGTCGCGGACAAGTCCAAATACACCGGATCGGCTTTCCGCGAATTCACGGCGCGAGCGGACACGACTTCAAACGCACTCGCCATCCTGCGCAACAAGATCGCCTACGTCTTCGAGGATATCGGTCTAAGTTGGCTGCCTCAGCTGAAAGCCGGCATTGCTGACTTCGGCCATGTGCTCGATACGCTCGACTCCCGCTTTACGATCTTCGACGAATTCAAGTCGCGGATAGGCGGCTTCCTATCCGGCCTTGGCGCCACGGACGGCAGCGATGCGCTGAAGGGCATCCGGGATTTCATCTTCGGTGCAGAAGACGCGGCAGGAGCCGCCGATAAATACGGGCGGCTCTTTGGCCAGTTCCAGGAATATGGCAAGGCCGTCAGGGAATTCGGGAAAGAAATAAAAGACAACCCCGTAGTGAAATTCCTGTCTGACCTTTCGCCGTACTACATTGATGCGCTCAAGTGGTCAGTTGGCTTCCTAGCCGTGTCTGCGGGCATCCGGAAGCTTGCGAGCGCCCTCTGGTTTCTTTCCGGGGCATCCACAATTGTAGGCGCGCTAAAGGCGCTGGGCGGCGTTGCCACCGCTCTCGGTATTGGCGGCGGCGGACTTGACAAGGTGATCGGCGCCGCCGGCACCAGTGCGGGCTCGATCTACGGCAAGGCGTTCGGGCTGGCGGCCAAGGCGGCGATCATTGCCGGCATCACACTCGCCGTCGCCGAGGCCCTGCAGACATTCGACCCGAAGGGGAACCTAGGTGGTGTCACATCCCCCGTCGACAATTGGCTGCGCGACAAAATGGGCTTGCCTGCAAGGGATTCGGGGATAACGCCGGGTGAGTTGTGGGACGGATTCGGGAACATTCTGCCAAAATCCGACACGACTCCGACTCAGGATCGTCTGTCATCAGTTGCTACGGACCTCGGCTTCAGGGAATCGCCAATATTTGGCGACACTAGCGGCTCTCCTCGCACGACGGGGGAGATGCTGGCTGGCCTCGACAAGCCCATCACGCTGGACGGCCCTACCATAAGCCAACTCTTGCAGCCGTCACGTGGCGTGCAGGAGGTGCGCGAGGTCAACAAGCAGCCTCCCGAGATCAGGCTATCGGTGGTGCAACACATCACCGGCGTTTCGTCGCCAGAGGCGGCAGCGGACGCTGCCGCCTCGCGCCTGGGGCAGGCCGTGAAGTCTGCCGTTGAATCTTCCTACTCCGACTAAGGATAGATCATGACCATCACAGTAAAATGGGCTGACGGCAACCTGAAGAAATACGAAAAGGATATCGCTCGGCTTGCCGAGCGGTTTCCCAAAGTCGTACCGCAAGAGATCAACAAAGTCGGCAATAAGGTGCGCACGCAAGTCGTGCGGACATTGACAAAACAGACTGGTTTGCCGCGCTCTACTATCGTCAGGGCAGTCGGCACAGAGGGAGCAGCCGCAGGCAAGTTGTTCTATACCATGAAGAGCGCGGGCGGCGACATCCGCCTTCGCTTCTTCAAGCCGCGAGAAACACGGAAGGGCGTAGTCGCCAAGCCTTGGGGAAAGCTGACGCCGTATCCGGGCACGTTCATGAAGGGCGGCAAGTTCCCCAAGCGTGTCGACTCCGCCTACCTGTCGCCCGATGTGTGGCGTCGTCTCAACAGCAGCGGCACCCGGATAACGCAACAGCGCAGCGGGGTTCGCATCCCCGTTGAAATGATCACCGGAGCAACAGCCGAGGCCTTCGATAAGATGGCAGCACCCTTGCTCGAGCAGCGCATCACCAAGGTCATTCAGAAGTTGCTGAAATAGCCTTCGGTGGGCGGGTCCTCCCCGGCCCAGAGGCCATGCGCGGCGGGCTATCCCGGAAAATCAGTCTGCACAAATTTTCCTATATCATTTCCTTCCCAAGAATGAGGTTCTAATGGAACTGAAAACTGCCGCTGTTGCAGGGCTTCTAGGGCTGTCCTCTAGAAGAATTAACCAGCTGGAGCAGGAAGGAATCGCAGTCCGAATTTCACCGGGAACCTTCGACGCGCCGGCCACGATCCAGAACTATGTGCGGCACGTCTCGGGCAAGGCCGGCAGCCAGACTGCCAACCTAGACCTCAATGCCGAGAACGCTCGCCTGGCTAAAGAACGTGCGGACGCGCAGGCTCTCAAGAACTCGCAAACCCGTGGCGAACTGGTCGAAGCCGAGGCCGTTGCGCAGACCTGGGAAGGCATCGTCTCCGAGGTCCGAAGCGCAATGCTTGCCGTGCCCGGCCGCCTTCGCCGCCGTGCTGGCGCCTCGCTCGACGCCGCTGCGATCGAGCTCATAGATCACGAAATCCGAGAGGCTTTGACCGCCCTTGCTGACCCTGACAAAACTCAGGCGGCGCGCCCTCGCGAAGGCGAAGCCGCCGCCGAAGATGAGGCTCTCGACATGGATTGAGAGCGAGATCCGCCTTCCCGAATCCGTCGCCGCCGTTTCCGGCAAGATCAGGCTGTACAAGCCGCAGCGGGAAATAGCGGACGCAATCGGCGATCCGCTCATCGAGCGCGTCACCCTAGTGAAGCCGGTCCGCGTCGGCTTCACGACCTTGCTCACCGGCGCTATCGCCGGCTTTGTGGCGAACGATCCGTCGCCCATCCTCGCCGTCCTTCCGACCGAAGCCGACTGCCGCGACTACGTCGTTTCCGACGTGGAGCCCATTTTCGACGCCTCGCCGTCCATCCGTTCTTTGCTGTCCGGCGACACGCGCGAAGGCGACCGCGACACGATGCTTTCCCGCCGTTTCCCCGGCGGCTCGCTGAAGGTCGTTGCGGCAAAGTCACCGAAGAACCTGCGCCGGCATAACGTCCGCGTTTTGCTTATCGACGAAGCCGACGCAATGGCGGCAACGAAAGAAGGCAACCCGCTTCTCCTGGCTGAGAAGCGCACGCTGTCCTTCGCGGACCGCAAGATTGTGATCGGTAGTACGCCCGTCGATACCGACACTTCGAACGTCCTGAAGCGGTACGAAGAGTCCGACAAGCGGGTATTCGAATGCCCTTGTCCGCACTGCGGCACGTTCCACGAATTGCGCTGGGCACACATTAAATGGCCGGACGGCGAGCCTGAAAAGGCGGCATGGGAGTGCCCCACGTGCGAGGAGGTGGCGACCGAGAAGCACAAGCTGCAGATGGTCGAGAATGGCCAGTGGCGCATCACCGCGCCGCACGTCAAAGGTCATGCGGGATTCAGGCTTAACGCGCTCGTCTCCCTTCTGGAGAATGCTGCTTGGGGCAAACTGGCCGCTGAATGGATTGCGGCCCAGAAGGACCCGGAAGACCTCAAGACCTTCATCAACACCATCCTGGCAGAAGGCACGACCGGCGGCGGGACCGAGCTTGATGAGCAGGAACTGCTGGAGCGGCGCCAGCCCTTCAGCCTCGACAATATCCCCGCCAGCATTCTGACCATCACGGCCGGCGTCGACGTCCAGCACGACCGTCTGGAAGTCAGCCTTGTCGGGTGGGACCGGGACGGCCTGCCGCATGTTCTCGGCCACGTCATCATCGACGGGCAATGGGACGACGATGAGACCTGGGCCGACCTCGACGCCCTGTTGAAGGAGCGTTGGAGACACCCCGCTGGCGGTACGCTCGGCGTTGACGCGGCATGCGTGGACGCTGGCGACGGCGTCACCATGGATAAAGTAATAGCCTTCTGCGGGCCGCGTATCCGACGCCGGGTGATGGCGATCAAAGGCCGTGGCGGTAACATCCCCTGGATCGCCGCCAGCCGCTCGGATAAGCGCCGCGGCTCGCTCTGGATTGTCGGAGTCGACGGCATAAAGGCCGCGCTCTTCAACCGCCTGGCGAAGGGCGAAATCCGGTTCTCCGATAAGCTTGATATCGACTACTTCGAGCAGCTCACAGGAGAGCGAATGATCGTCCGATATCGCCGAGGCGCGCGGCAATATGAGTTCGTGCCGGTTGTCGGCAAGCGGCACGAGACCCTGGACTGCGCCGTCTATGCCATCGCGGCTCAGAAGACCCTGACCATCAATATGGAACGACGCGAGTCGGAACTGAAGCAAGAGCCCCAGGCCGCACCGCGTCCGCGGGTTATTGAATCGGACTGGATTAAAGGACTGACAGGTTAGGTATTAGCTCTGGGGCTTAGGCAGGCCTAGAATATCCGCGACCCATGAAGGTGGCGACGACGGTTTAACGGTTGGTGCTGGTGTTTTAAACCAGTCCCACGCTTCGCGTGGCATCCAACCGTTCATGTTGCTCGAGTCGATCTCTGCGACGATGAAGAAGCGTCCATCGAAGAATGGCCTCAGCTTCTGCGTTAGATCCAAAGCGCTGAGCCTAGTTTTTACTGCGTATAGTACGGGAAGATGATTCCAGAATGACAAGATGTCGGCGCTATCGACAATGTATTGCCCCAGGGCCATCAGGTTCATTCCATCATACGCCCCGTATATAAAATAGGTATAGACGCCGTTCTGCTTATCGCTGTCCATCGATCTCTCCGACATACGGGTTCCCGACGGGCACAGCGTCAATGACTGGCCCCCTATTGCTATCACCCAGAAGATCGATACGCCGCATCTCCTGAATGTGAGCCTCAGAATGAAGCCTGTTCGGATCCGTTCGCTGCCAGTAAATGTAGTATCCGGCCACGAACGCGGTCATCGCGAAAGACATGCCGATCGCGATATGACCGGGAACTTCAGCCCCAGCGACGTACAGAGCGGTTGTCAGCGTGTAAAGCGCGCCGCACATCCAAATCAGCGGCGTCAAGACACTTCCGGAAGTGCTTACTTTTTGGACCAGGTTCAACATTCTTGATCAACCCTGAGTGACCACTAACCATTCCACTGGTTGGCGCACTTCCGCAACCGGATTGATTGAAACTCCACAAACAAGTTGCGCGGCCAACGGCGGCAGCGGCGTAGGAAAGGGAACAATATGAAAATCACCGAAATGACACTCGCCCGCAGCACGCCACGACACGACGGCACGGCCCTGATGGCCGTTTTCACATGCGAGATGAATGGTCTCGAAATGCGAAAATGCGAGATCGTTCGGCGCACCGATGGCTCGCCCTGCGTCAAGATGCCGGGCGTCAAGATGGGCGGAGGCACCCTAAGGGCAGTGCGAATACTCGACGTCGATGTCTGGAACGAGTTCGTCCAGATGGCGATGGCGCGATACCGGGAAGAGATGCAGGCCGAGCCCGAGGACGCCGGCTTGCGGCGCGTGCTATGCGCCGGCGAGCGGGAGTCGTTGCGGGCGGCTGGTATTTGAACAATGAAGGTGGCGCAGGTCAGATTCGCCGGGGTTCGTTTAGCTTACGCTGCAAATCATTCATTTGAGTGCTGCGGAGACGGTCGGCATGCCTTGATATCTCAGCGTCTGACATCGTGGTCTCCTTGACGCTTTCCCATTCTGGCATGATGCTTCGGAAGTAGGCGCTTCTACGAATCATATTTTTCTCAAAGCGCTCCATGTCTGGTGCGCCACGCTCCTTCATGGCCGCAAATAGCTCCAATGTCTCTCGTTCTTTTACCTCAGAATACGCGTCCAATGCGTAATCTGTGAAGGCGCGCAGCTTGATTGCTGACCCTGCAAACTTCCAAGGATCGTCCTTGTATGCGGCGTATTTCAAGTCAAATAGGTTCCAGAGGTCGCCGCTGCGCGTGCAATCCATAACTTCCTTCACTTCCTCTTCTGTGGCGTCCGTCCACAGAACTCGCATTAGGAAGTCACTCTGCTCCTCGTTCTCGATTGTTTTTACGAAGGCCTTGAATGCGTCGATTGGGTTGGTCACAGGTCGATTCTCCGCTAGCGTTCGCAACCGTATGGCGAGCGTGCCAGCGTGTCTAGCGCAAAACAAAGCCGCCCGCCAATGATGGCGAGCGGCTTTGCACAGTCAAGCCGCAGCAGCGAATGCCTCAACGTCATCGAGCGTTCCGTCATAGGCATGATGCGTGGCCCCCAACACGACCGTGTTGCTTGCATCGACGACCATGTAGCCGGCACCATACCAATCTCGCAAATATGAACGGGCAGGCGTCTTGTGGAGCGAATATCCCTGCTTCTTGAGCGAGCGGCGGACAGCGGATTCACGGGTGGAAAGGTTCAACATTGGACGATCTCCTGGCCGAGTGTTTCGATAAAAAGGAGATGTCATGTACCGGCAAACAACGACATCTCCCCCCGTGAGGGGATTGCCGACCATCGTTGCCGCGAACCGGGGCCAGTGTCGAACTCTGGAGCCGGCGCATCCTGAGATGCTGCGAGGTGGACGATAGCGTCACGCCAAGTCGGCGTCAACCTATCGACTTAATACCGTATGAGGCCGCCCCGTCTTGTGTAGGCGACGGTGGTGATGGGCGGCCTCCGGTGTCTGAAATCTAGTGGGTGCCGCCAGCGGACCGGCGACACCCGACGCCCCGTGCTCAAGCGAGGCGCCACCTCCTCGCGGAGGATAAAGACCCCGCGCAGCCTATGGGCGCGCTGGGGCAAGTTGCCCACCGGAACATGCGGTGAAACGGTGGGCAGGAAACTTTACGATGCCATGTCGATGCGGGTGTAGAACCCTGCCCGCAACTGGAGCAGGTCTCCATAGATCGTCTCGACGAGGTCGAAGCCTTCGGCGATCGTCTCGCGGATCCGGAAGGCGCCAAGGTCATGCAGCACGGCTTGGAGCATGACGGTCTCGAGGTTCAGGACGCCGCCTTCATCGCTCTCGACGAGATAGGCCAGCACACGGAGCTTATCGGCGAGCTCCGAGGACTTCGTCACCGGAGCGGCGGCGAGCGCTTCAACGACGGCTGTGTGTGCGTTGTTGATGCCGTCCATGGCTTCGTCTGGCATGGGCTGAAGATTATGCATGCTGGTCTGCAATTGTAGCGCCAGCGCCGCCATGCGTGGAATCTCGGTAGCGTCAGCCTGGTCATAGGGGAAGTGCGGCGGTTGTCTTAACGGGACGAGCCTGCGCGGCTCAAGCCTTCTGTCGGTGTGTGCCTGGGTGTGCATGGTGGGTCTCCTCGTTGATGTGGCGTCTATGAAAATAACCGTAAGGGATATTTATCTGTACGTCAAGCACATAAATAAACGAGAGGGTTATTTTCGTTGCCTTGAGAGGGGCTAAGGCGTATCTAAGGTCATGATTACAAACGCTCAAATTCGGGCCGCTCGCGCCCTCCTAAACTGGAAGCAGACCGAGCTGGCAAAGGCCGCCAAGGTGTCTGAGATGAGCGTGAAGAACCTCGAAAAGGGTGACAAGGACCCGCGAGTCAGCACGGTCAAGGCCGTGCAGGCCGCTTTCGAGTCGGCCGGCATTGAATTCATCGACGGTGGTGTGCGAAAAGTCGGCGACGTGGAGTCGCCATAATGGCGACTCCTACCGCCTTTTGCCGATGAGCAGGTCTGCAGCCGGCACCAGATCAGCGGCGATTAGGTCCGCCCACTCCTGCGCGAGTTCCTTGCGGCGCTCGAGGTGGAGCGCTCGGTTATACGCGCCCTCGACCTTTTCCTTCGGGACGTGCGCCAGCATAAGGTCAATCACGGCTCGGTCAGACGGGAAGCGCTCGTTCATGATGGACGAGAACGTCGAGCGGAAGCCGTGCGGTACATGATGCCCGTGATACCCCGCCCTATTCAACAAGTACCCCATAGCGTTTTCGGACATGGGCTTGTGCGAGTGTCGAGCGTTCGGGAAGGCAAGCACGCCGCGGCCGGATAGCTGCCGCAAGGCGGAGATCGCTTCAACGGCCTGCCGGGACAGCGGGACTAGATGGTCCCTCGCTTCATCATCCTTATGGTGGAGACGAAGTTTCATCCGCTCGGCGGGAATCTGCCAAAGCGGATTGGCCTCGACGTCCGCCCATTCCATCCAAGGCGTAGTTGCCAGCGTGCCGGGACGCGCCGCCGTAAGTGCGAGGATCCGCAGCGCCAGCTTTGTAACGGGGTGCGCCGTCTCAGCGTCGACCTTTGCCAGCATCTCCCTCGCCTTTCCAAGGTCGGTGATGGCGGGCTGCCGCCCTCGCTTCATCGGTGCCATCGCTTTCTGGACGGTGGCGGCAGGGTCGCTGTCTGCCCTCCCCGTGGCGATGGCGTACACGAAGACTCCGCTGAGACGCTGCCTGATACGCCGGGCCGTATCCTTCGCGCCCCTCGCCTCGATTGGCCGCAAGGAAGCTATGACATCGGCCGCGGTCACGTCACGGATCTGGACCTCGCCGAGGACTGGAAAGATTTCCTTTTCCAGACTGCTGATGACGTCGTCAGCGTGCCGCGCAACCCACTGCGGCTTGTTGAGATCAAACCATTCCCGCGTGATCGCCTCGAGCGTGGTCGCTGTGTTGGTGGCGGCCTGCTTGCGGAGTTTCTTCGTAAGGCTCGGATCCTTGTGCTGACGAAGCATGTCTTTCGCTTCGTCGCGCGCCTTCCTGGCATCCAGCAGTGACACGCTTGGATAAGGTCCGATTGACAGCAGCTTCTCTTTACCGCCGAAGGAATATTTGAAGCGCCATAGCTTGCCGCCAGATGGAGACACGAAGAGATACAGCCCGCCGCCGTCGGCGATCTTGAACGGCTTCTCCCTGGGCTTCTCGTTTCGGACTTTCAGGTCGGTTAGCATGGCGATACCCCAAATACCCCGTTTCCTGAAAAGGATACCCCGGATCATACCCCGTTTCCAGTGGGGTATAGAGTGGCAAGCGGCGGCAAAGGACGGCAAAGTCAGCCAAAGACCGAAAGACTTTATCCAATTATTTCAGTATTTTGCGGTAGTTTTCGGTAAAGCTAGGTAAGGTAATTGGCGGAAGAGGTGGGATTCGAACCCACGGTACGGTTTCCCGCACGCCGGTTTTCAAGACCGGTTCCTTAAACCACTCGGACACTCTTCCCCTGTCTGAAGGCCAAAGCCTGCCGGCTTTGGAGCGATGTGCAACCGGTCTCCGCCGGCCCCATCCTTCAGGCGATGCCGGCTTTGTAGCAGCTTTGGCTGCATCGTCAACGTGCGAGGGCCGGCTAGCGGCAGACTTCGTCGCCAACATCTTGTTTTGAACACAATGCCCTCCTATATAGCCGTCATCGGCATTGCTGATGAGCGCTGGAAAGCTTCTGCCGCTCGCAATGGCCGCATCACCTGATGCCCTTGACCACGGATGTACTGGCATTGGTGAAAAGGTGATGATGAGGAAGGTCGGTGCGTTTTCGCCCCGGCCTTTTTTGTTTTCGGCCATCAAGCGCTCACGGGGCGCAGTCCCTGCCTGTGGTCGAAAAGCCTCGCCCGGCAAATGCCGCGTTATGCGGCCGGTGCAATATCTTATCAAATCGTTACCTGCCCACACTCTGCCACGATCTTCTCCATGAGATGACCTGCGGCCGGGAACCAATGCACCGGATTCGCCATTACCGTGCCAGTTAGAAGGAGTGCACAAATGAACAAGAAGCTTGGAACGATCCTTGCGCTGGGCCTTGCGCAAGCTTTCGCAACGACCGCTGGCGCGGCCGACATGGTGGCACGCGATCCCGCCCCGACCTATGTCGAGCGCGGGGGTGATCGCGACGGCGTGAAGATCGGCATGCTGACCTGCGACGTCGGCGGCGGCGTCGGTTATGTCATCGGCTCGGCCAAGAGCGTCGATTGCGTCTTCTCGTCCACCCGCGGCGAGCAGGACACCTATAGCGGCGTCATCCGCAAGATGGGCGTCGACCTCGGCTTCACCACGCAGGGCCGCATCGTCTGGGCGGTCTTCGCCCCGACGGCCGGCTACCACCAGGGCTCGCTCGGCGGCCTCTATCAGGGGGCGACAGCCGAAGCGACGCTTGGCTTCGGCGTCGGCACCAACGTGCTCATCGGCGGCACCTCCGGGTCGATCCACCTGCAGACGATCAGCGTCAGCGGCCAGATCGGTCTGAACCTTGCGGCCACCGGCACATCGGTGACCCTCACGCCGCAGGGCTGATACGGCAGAGACGGGCGGCTTCGGCCGCCCTTTTCTTTTGCCGCGCGCCGGCGTTCTGGTAGAGTTGCACGGGAGGAGTTTCACATGACCCGTATCGCCCTCGCCGCTTTCGCCGCACTTTTCCTTGCCGCCTGCACGACGGATGGCACCCGCGCGGTGGAGCCCATTCCGGGCAGCATCACCTATGGCGGCCAGCCGCGCACCAAACTCACCAAGGCGCCGATCGGCAGCACGTTCGAGCACACGTTCAACGATCGCTATGGCCGCCCCGTTGTGGAAACCTACCGCATCCAGCCGGATCGTTCGCTTCTCCTGATCCACCGCTACACGCGAATCGAGTATTTCTGAGGTGATGCAGGCCATGGAGACGACAATGCTGGAAAGCACCGACATCGAACTGGAAGACGAACGGCTGAGGCAGCTCGACATCCTCGCGCAGGAGCGGGCGATGACGCCCCCCGAACTGCTGTCGCACTATGCGTCCGGCTCCTTCGGCTTCCACGAGGCGGTACACACGGCATCCATCGTGCTCGACCTCGTCGACGACCAGCTTCTCCACCATCCCGCCATCGCCGGCAACGACGAATGGTTCCGCCTCGCCGCCCGGGCGAGTGAAGCGCTCTTCAACCTATACCAGTCGATGGGTGCGGCACAGCTTGCAACCCATGCCACGGACGAGGGCAAACGGCCGGAAGAGCTGAACGCCAGCAACGACGATTGACGGCGTTCCCGCCTTGCGCGACGGGGCCGACGGCCCTACCCTATCCTCTTGAATTCCCACGAATTAAGGATAGACGCGCTTGCCCCATGCGACACCGCTGATCGCAACCCTGGTTGCCGGTATCTGCCTCGCCTTCCTGGCGGGGCTGGTCGCACATCGCTTCCGCCTGCCGCCGATCGCCGGCTACCTTCTTGCCGGCGTCGTCATCGGCCCGTTCACGCCCGGTTTCGTCGCCGACCAGAAGCTGGCGAACGAGCTCGCGGAAATCGGCGTCATCCTGCTGATGTTCGGCGTCGGCCTGCATTTTTCGCTGAAGGATCTCCTCTCCGTGCGGGCCATCGCCATTCCCGGAGCGATCGGCCAGATCGTCGTGGCGACCCTCTTCGGCCTCCTGCTTGCACTGGCGATGGGCTGGTCTGCCGGCAGCAGCTTCGTCTTCGGCCTGTCGCTTTCCGTCGCCAGCACCGTGGTGCTGCTGCGCGCCCTGCAGGAGCGCCGCATGGTGGAGACGGAGCGGGGCCGGATCGCGGTCGGCTGGCTGATCGTCGAGGACCTCGTCATGGTGCTGACCCTCGTGCTGCTGCCGCCGCTCGCCGGCGTGCTGGGCGGCACGGCGCAGACGGCCGATGTCGATCCGGAGCTGACGCGGGCGCTCGGCATCGGCGCGCTCTGGACGGCGGTGGGTGTGACGGCGCTCAAGGTCTCGGCCTTCATCGCGCTGATGCTCGTCGTCGGCCGCAAGGTCATCCCGATGATCCTGCACTACGTGGCGCATACGGGCTCGCGCGAGCTCTTCCGCCTGTCCGTGCTCGCCATCGCGCTCGGCGTCGCCTACGGCTCTGCGAAATTATTCGGCGTCTCCTTCGCCCTCGGCGCCTTCTTTGCCGGCATGGTGCTGGCGGAATCACAGCTCAGCCAGCAGGCGGCGCGGGAAACGCTGCCGCTGCGCGATGCCTTTGCCGTGCTCTTCTTCGTCTCCGTCGGCATGCTGTTCAACCCGGTCAACCTGATCGAGCGGCCGCTGGCGATCCTTGCCACCTTCATCACCATCGTCTTCATCAAGTCGGCCGCCGCCTATCTCATCGTCAAGGCCTTCGGTTATCCGCGCACCATCGCGCTGGTCATTGCCGCAAGCCTCGCCCAGATCGGCGAATTCTCCTTCATCCTCGTCGTGCTCGGGGTCGGGCTCGATCTCCTGCCGGCCGTAGCGCAAGATCTTGTCGTGGCCGGTGCACTGTTCTCGATCCTGGTCAATCCGCTTCTCTTCATGGCCGTCGATCACTATGGCGCGAGGCTGGATGCTGCAGCAGCACAGGAGCCGGACGGCAGCACGGCCGCAGTGCCCCAGCCGGAAGAAGCGGCCGAGGACGTTCCCGAACCGACGGCACTCATCGAGCATGCGATCGTCGTGGGCTACGGCCGGGTCGGCAAGCGTATCGTCGAGCGGCTGCGCGCCGCCGGCATGCCGGTACTGGTCATCGAGGAGCGGGCCGGCGTGGCAGAAGCCCTGCGGGAAAGCGGCATCGAGGCGATCGGCGAACCCGCAGGCGGGCGCGGCGTGCTCCTGCAGGCAAACATTGCCGGCGCACGCTGGTTCGTGACGGCGATACCGGATGCCTTTGCAGCCGGGACGCTGATCGAGCAGGCGCGCGCCGCCAATGGCGCAATCCGCATCGTGGCGCGGGCGGCATCCGGGGCGGAGGCCGATCACCTGCGCCAGTTCGGCGCCAACCATATCGTGATTGCCAAGGAAGAGGTCGCCGCGGCCATGGCGGACCGCCTGCTTTCCGGGGAGGCTCGGCCGGCACGCGAGGAGGATGGCGTGCAGGGCGAACTCAACCTCGCCGCACCGTCATCGCTCTGACGGGCGCACGCTTTTACGCAACACGGCCGCGCTACATGCCTTCGCGCAGCGCCTGCACGACGCGTTCGCGCCCGACCTTGATGACGTTCTCCATCGCCCGGCGCGCACCGTCCTCGTCCCGCTTGTCGATCTCCTCGACGATGCGGATGTGGCTGGTCGAGACATCGCCGATCTTGCCACGGTCAGCGGCCGGCGAGGAGAGCTTGAACGCGCCGACGAGACCTGCCTCGATGAGGCTGCCGAGCGTGCGCAGGAAGGGATTGCGCGAGGCCTCGAGCACGGAGAGGTGGAACTTGAGGTCGGCCATGGCCAGCGTTTCCGCCGTGTGTTCTGGATCCCCCATGGCGACGGCAAGGCGCATCATCTGGCTGATATCGGCCTCCGTCGCGTGGCGCGCCGCCAGCGCCGCCGCCTGCGGCTCGAAGGCGAGACGCACTTCGGACAGATGCAGCAGGAACGCCTCGTTGACGCCGACGGCGAAATACCAGGTGAGGATATCGCTGTCGAAGAGGTTCCACTGGGTGTTCGGCGTCACCCGCGTGCCGATGCGCGCGCGCGGCACGACGAGCCCCTTGGCGGCCAGCGTTTTCATCGCTTCGCGCAGCACCGTTCGGGAGACCTTGAAACGCGCGGCAAGCTCGGCATCGCCGGGCAAGGTCGCGCCGACGGGATAGTCGCCGGCAATGATTGCCCTGCCCAGTTCGTTGACGACCTGCGCGTGACTGGTACGCGTGTTCATCCCGCTGATGACGGTTTCTAACAAACCCCTGCGCAACGACGTCCCCTCCTCCGCCAAGGACCACCCATTTTGGTCCAAAGCCATTCGGCAGGTATAGAGCGCGCCGCCGATTCCGCAAAGGCCGTTCGCATCATCGGCCCTTCACAAACGAAAAAGGCGCCCCGATGGGGCGCCTTCCGTGCTGGAATGGGTCAGCTTCAGCTTACTTCGGCAGCTGGTCGTCGACGCCGGCGATGTAGAAGTTCATGCCGAGCAGCGTGCCGTCGTCGGCAACAGCGCCATCAGCCAGCCAGTCCGAGCCGTCCTGCTTCTTGATCGGGCCGGTATAGGGGTGCAGTTCGCCTGCGCGGATCTTGGCTTCCGCCTCTTCCGCCAGCTTCTTCACGTCGTCCGGCATGTTGGTGTAGGGCGCCATGGTGAGGATGCCGTCCTTCAGGCCATCCCAGACTTGCTCCGACTTCCAGCTGCCGTCCAGAACCGCCTTGGTACGCTTGATGTAATAAGCACCCCAGGTGTCGACGATGGCGGTGAGCTGGGTGTTCGGGCCGGCCGCGATCATGTCGGAGGCCTGGCCGAAGGCCTTGATGCCGCGCTCGGAGGCAACCTGCATCGGCGCAGTCGTGTCCGTGTGCTGGGTCAGGATGTCCACACCCTGGTCGATCAGCGCCTTGGCCGCGTCGGCTTCCTTGCCCGGGTCGAACCAGGTGTTTGCCCAGATGACCTTGACCTTGAAATCCGGGTTGATCGACTGTGCGCCGTGCACGAAGGCATTGATGCCCATGACAACTTCCGGGATCGGGAACGAAGCGATGTAACCGGCAACGCCCTTCTGCGACATCTTCGCGGCGATCAGGCCCTGGATATAGCGGCCTTCATAGAAACGCGCATTGTAGGTCGCGACGTTCGGGGCGGACTTGAAGCCCGTCGCGTGTTCGAACTTCACGTCCGGAAACTTTGCGGCGACCTTGATCGTGGCGTCCATGAAGCCGAACGAGGTGGTGAAGACCAGCGCGCACCCAGAACGGGCCATGCGCTCGATCGCACGCTCGGCATCCGGGCCTTCCGGCACGTTTTCGAGGAAGGGCGTCTCGATCTTGTCGCCGAATTCGGTCTGAAGTGCCTGGCGGCCGATATCATGCGCCTGGGTCCAGCCGCCGTCGGTCTTGGAACCGACATAGATGAAGCAGATTTTCGTCTTGTCCTGGGCGCTTGCGGCAGCGGCAAAGCCGAGAACGGCCGTCGAGGTTGCGAGAGCGAGAATGATTTTCTTCATTTTATCCTCTTTAGGTTATCAGGAGTGGTGTTCCCGTCTTCTTGTTCTTCGTCACCGGTCGGGCACGAACGGTTTTCCAAGCGAGGCAGGCGTGTTGATCAGCGTCATCCGCCGATTGTGCGATATCAGGATGAGGACGACAACCGTGGCGATGTAGGGAAGCGCCGACAGCAGCTGTGAGGGGATGCCAAGGCCGAGCGCCTGGGCATGCAGCTGGCTGATCGACACCGCGCCGAAGAGATAGCCGCCCGCCAGCAACCGCCAGGGGCGCCAGGAGGCGAAGACGACAAGCGCCAGCGCGATCCAGCCGCGGCCGGCGGACATGTTCTCGACCCATTGCGGCGTATAGACCAGCGAAAGCTGGGCACCGGCAAGCCCCGCGCAGGCGCCGCCGAACATCACCGCAAGATAGCGTGTGCGGATGACGTGAATGCCGAGGGCATGGGCCGAGGCGTGGCTGTCGCCGATCGCCCGCACCTTCAGGCCCGCGCGGCTGCGGAACAGGAACCAGTTGACGCCGAAGACGAGCGCGATCGACAGGTAGAAGATGATGTCCTGCTTGAAGAGCAGCGGGCCGAGGAAGGGAATGTCCGACAGCAGTGGGATGATGATCGGCTGGAGCTTGACGCCGGACATGCCGACATAGGGCTCGCCGATCTGGCCGGAAATGCCGAGGCCGAGAATGGTGAGTGCAAGGCCGGTCGCCACCTGGTTTGCGACGAGCGTCAGCGTCAGGAAGCCGAAAAGCAGCGAGAACAGCGCGCCGCAGGCAATGCCGGCAAGAACACCGATATAAGGCGATCCCGTCGACTGGGTCACGGCAAAAGCCAGCACCGCGCCCATGACCATCATGCCCTCGACACCGAGATTGAGCACGCCGGCCCGCTCGCTGACGAGTTCGCCGAGGGAGGCCAGCACCAGCGGCGTCGCCGCGGTGATGACGGTGAGAAGGATGGCTTCAATGATACCCATCAGTGCGCTCCGCCTTCGCTGGACGGACTGAACCGCGAGAAGACCAGCCGAATCTTGTATCGGATGAGGGTGTCGCAGGAGAGCACGAAGAACAGGAGCAGCCCCTGGAAGACGCGCGTCACCTTGTCGGAAACGCTGAGCGTCAGCTGTACCGCCTCGCCGCCCACATAGGTAAGCGCCAGGAACAGGCCAGCGGCGATGATGCCGAGCGGATTGAGGCGGCCGAGGAAGGCGACGATGATCGCGGTAAAGCCGTAGCCGGGCGAAATGATCGGCTGCAGCTTGCCGATGGTGCCGCTGACCTCGGAGATGCCGGCAAGACCGGCAAGCGCACCGGACAGCAGCATCGAGAACCAGATCATGCGCTTCGACGAAAAGCCTGCAAAGCGCCCAGCCCGCTCCGACTGGCCGAGAACGGTGATCTCGAAGCCCTTCAGCGTATAGCGCATCATGATCCACAGACCGACGGCGGCTATGATGGCGAAGGCGAAGCCCAGATTGGCCCTTCCCGAGGCGATGAGTTCCGGCAGGATCGCTTCCGGCGCGAAATCCCGTGTGACAGGGAAGTTGTAGGCATCCGGGCTACGCCAGGGACCGCGCACCAGCCAGTCGAGGAAGAGCTGGGCGATATAGACCAGCATCAGGCTCGTCAGGATCTCGTTGGTGTTCATATGCGCCTTGAGGAAGGCGGGGATGGCGGCATAGAGCGCGCCACCGATCATGCCGCAGATCAACATCAGCGGCAGGACGAGCGGCGAATGCCAGTCGTGGAAGACGACGGGCACGATGGCGCCGGCAATCGCCCCCATGATGAACTGGCCCTCGGCGCCGATGTTCCAGTTGTTCGAGCGATAGCAGATCGAAAGGCCGGCGCCGATGAGGATCAGCGGCGCAGCCTTGATGGCGATCTCGTGCAGCGACCAGATGTCGAGCAGCGGCTCGATGAAGAAGCTGTAGAGCGCCGAGACCGGATCCTTGCCGATCAGCGCGAACATGATGCCGCCAGCGATCACCGTTAGGCCGAGGGCGAGGAACGGCGAGAGGATGGAGTAGAGCGTCGAGGGATTGGCGCGCTTTTCCAGTTCAATGCGCATGGGCCACCTCGCCTTCCGTCTTGCCGTACATACCGCCCATCAGGAGGCCGATCTTCTCGCGGGTGAGTTCATGCGCCGGATAAACGTCGGAAAGCCGCCCTTCACTGATGACGGCGATCTCGGTTGCGACTTCGAAAATCTCGTCGAGGTCCTGGCTGACAACGAGCACCGCCGAGCCGGCTTTCGCGAGATCGACGAGCGCCTGCCGGATGCGGCTTGCCGCGCCCGCATCGACGCCCCAGGTCGGCTGGTTGACGATCAGCACGGCGGGCTGGCGGTCGAGCTCGCGCCCGACGATGTATTTCTGCAGGTTGCCGCCGGAGAGCGAGCCGGCCGCCGGATCCTCGCCGCTCTTGCGCACGTCCATCGTCTCGGAAATGCGCTTCGAGGCGATACGCACGACCGCATGGCGGATGACACCGAGCACGCCACCGGCAAGAAACGTCTTGCGGTCCGACTGGTTGCGCGCCAGGACGAGATTGTCGGAGAGCGGCAGCGCCGGCACGGCGGCATGGCCGTGCCGTTCCTCAGGGACGAAGCCGGCGCCCATCAGCCGGCGCGCCGTGATACCGAGATTGCCGGCCGCCTTGCCGCGGATGGAAACGGCGGTGGCATCAGGCACCGGATATTCGCCCGAGAGCGCGTCAAACAGCTCGCCCTGGCCGTTGCCGGCAACGCCCGCGATCGCCAGAACCTCGCCGCCCCGCACCTTCAGACAGACATTCTTCAGCGCGACGGCAAAGGGCGTGCGCGCGGGAACGCTGAGGTGCCGGGCTTCGAGCAGCACGTCACCCTTCGTATTGGTGCCTGCCGCCGTCACCGAGGCGACATCGCTGCCAACCATCATGCGGGCCAGCGAGGCTGGCGTTTCCTGGCGCGGATCACAGGCGCCGGTCACCTTGCCGTGGCGCAGTACCGTGGCGCGATCGCAGATGCGCTGCACCTCTTCGAGGCGGTGGCTGATATAGAGCACCGAACGGCCTTCGGCCTTCAGCTTGGCCAGCGTCTCGAACAGCCGGTCGGCCTCCTGCGGCGTCAGCACCGAGGTCGGCTCGTCGAGGATGATGAGTTCCGGGTTCTGCAGCAGCGCACGCACGATCTCGATGCGCTGGCGTTCGCCGACCGAAAGGTCCGCGACATGCGCCTTCGGATCGAGCGGCAGGCCGTAGAGATGGGAAAGGCGCGAGGCCTCTTCCGCCACCTTCGAAAGCGAGATTCCCGGGCTCAGCGACAGCGCGATGTTTTCCGCAACCGTCAACGCTTCGAAGAGCGAAAAGTGCTGGAAGACCATGCCGATGCCGAGCCGGCGGGCAGCACCCGGGCTCGGAATGCGTACGGGGTCGCCCTTCCACAGGATCTGCCCGCTGGTCGGCGCCAAAACGCCGAAGAGCATCTTGACGAGCGTGGACTTGCCGGCCCCGTTCTCGCCCAAGAGGGCGTGGATTTCGCCCGGCTGGATGTCGAGATCGATGGCGTTACACGCGGCAAATGAACCAAACAGTTTGGTCAGGCTGCGGACAGCCAGCAACGGGCTGCCCCCGGACGCTCCAACGGCTGACACTCTTCCCCTCTTTCCTGCAAACCCATCCTGCCGCCCGTTCGGGTCGTGTCAGGGAATGAGCAACGTCGTTCCACTCGTTTTTCTTGCTTCCAGATCCGTGTGCGCGCGTCCCGCCTCGGCCAACGGATAAGTCTGATGAATATTGATACGCACTTTGTTGCTTTGCACAACATCAAAGAGCGAGTTTGCACATGCATCCAGCGCCTCGCGCGTGGCGATATAGGCAAAGAGCGTCGGGCGCGTGGCGTAGAGCGAGCCCTTCTGCGCGAGCAACCCCATGTTGAAAGCATCGACGGGGCCGGAGGAGTTGCCGAAGCTGACGAAGAGGCCACGCGGCTTCAGGCAGTCCAGCGACTTCGGGAATGTATCCTTGCCGACGGAATCGTAGACGACGTCGACGCCCGCCCCGCCCGTCAGTTCGCGCACCCGCGCGACGAAGTCTTCCTTGCCGTAATCGATGACATGGTCGTAACCATTGGCGAGCGCGAGATCGATCTTCGCCTGAGAGCCCGCCGTACCGATGACCGTCGCTCCGAGCGCCTTCGCCCATTGCCCGGCAATGAGCCCGACGCCGCCAGCGGCGGCATGGAAGAGGACCACGCTGCCGGGCCTGACCTGATAGGTCTGGAGCAGCAGGTATTGCGCCGTCATGCCTTTCAGCATCATGGCCGCCGCCGTTTCCAGCGAGATGCCATCCGGCACCTTTACGAGATGTTTCGTCGCGACGTTGCGTTCGGCCGCATAGGCGCCGTCCGCCGACGCATAGGCAACGCGGTCGCCGATCGCAAAATCCGTGACGCCCTCGCCGAGCGCTGTGATCGTGCCCGCCCCTTCCTTGCCGGGAATGAACGGCGGCTCGGCCTTGTAGAGCCCCGTGCGGAAATAGACATCGATGAAGTTGAGGCCGACCGCGGCCTGCTTGATCTGCACCTCGCCCGGTCCCGGCGCGTCGAGCGCCACGTCTTCGAGCTTCAGTACTTCCGGCCCGCCGAGGCTGCGGACGACGATCGCCTTGGTCATCAGAAAATCTCCCTGATATGTCTACCGGCCGAGATTGGGAAAGACCTGCAGCACGGCGCCGACGACATAGAGATAGATCCCCGTCGCCACCACGCCCCAGACCACCCAGGCCGGCGTATCGAAGTGCAAGAGCAGCGCATATCCGCTGAGCAGCGCCCAGAGGAAGAAGACTGCGAGATTCAGCGCCCGCAGCCGCTGGACGCGCACCGGATGCAGGAAATTGATCGGCATGAAGGTGAGGAAGACGGAGACGAAGACGATGATCGACGCGGTCAGCTCACTCGCCTGGATGACGAAAAGCGTGAACACCACCATGTTCCAGACGACTGGAAAGCCGGAGAAGAAATATTCGTCCGTCTTCATGCCCATATCGGCATAGTAGATGGCGCTCGACACGACGATCGCTCCAGCCGCCACGAAAGACCATGGCTCGCCGATCATGCCGCTCTGGTAGAGCGCAAAGGCCGGCAAGAGCACGTAGGTCACGTAGTCGATGACGTTGTCCAGCGTGTCGCCGGACCAGTTCGGCAGCACTTCCTTGACGCGCACCTTACGCGCGATCGGCCCGTCGATGCCGTCGACGAGCAGCGCCAGGCCCAGCCACCAGAACATGTCGACAAAACGGTGCTCGGCCGCGGCCACCACGCCCAGAAAGGCGAGGAAGGAGCCGGATGCCGTCAGGATATGAACGGAAAAGGCACGAATCTCCGCGTAGGGTACGCGTTTGTAGTTGAAAAACTTCATAGCCCTTCGCAGTCCATTCCCTGGGGTTTTCGCCGGCGGTCCGCCGACATGCCCTCTTACGCGGTGTCACTGTCCGTAATATGCATTGATTGCCCTGTATCGCCAGTAGAAATCGGTCACCGATCACCCGACTTCACACCCTGCGCCGATTCATCCCATGGAAATTGCCTCTTTGCCGGCCTAGGGTCTGCCGCTAGAAGCACCCCAAACCTGTGGGTAACGCTTGACGCTTCGGAGGTCGGCCATGAGACAATTCGATATCGCGGTCGTCGGCGCCGGTCTTGCCGGCAGCCTCGCGGCGCTGGCGCTTGCCGATTCGGGCGCACGCGTTGCACTGATCGCCCCGCCCGCCCGCGCCAACGACGGCCGCACCACGGCCCTGATGGACCAGTCCATCGCCTTCCTCAGGACGCTGGGCCTATGGCAGGAGATCGCCCGCCACGCCGCGGCCCTTGAAACCATGCAGATCCTCGACGGCACCGCGCGGCTCTTGCGCGCACCGCCCGTCGCCTTCCGTTCCGGCGAGGTCGGGCTCGAGGCCTTCGGCTACAACATTCCCAACGCGCCCTTCCTCGCGGTGCTCGACGCCCGCATCGCGGCAAAAGGCACGATCGAACGGATCGAGAGCGGCGTGACGGCCGCCAATGCCTTCGAGCAGGGCGTAGAGCTCACCCTCGACGACGGCGAGCGTATTCTGGCCGGCCTCGTTGCCGGCGCCGACGGCAGAAAATCAAAGATCCGCGACAGCGCCGGGATCGCCGTCAAGGCCTGGTCCTATCCCCAGGCGGCCCTCGTGCTCAACTTTTCGCACGAGCGCCCGCACGGCAATGTCTCGACGGAGTTCCACACCGAGAGCGGCCCTTTCACGCAGGTTCCCCTGCCCGGCAACCGCTCCAGCCTCGTCTGGGTGCTGCCGCCGAAGGAAGCCGCGCGCCTCAAGGACCTACCCGCGACAGAACTCGGCCATGCGGTGGAAACGCGCATGCAATCCATGCTCGGCAAGGTCACGGTGGAAGGCTCCGCGCAGAGTTTCCCGCTTTCCGGCATGACGGCCGAGCGCTTCGGCAAGGGCCGCATCGTGCTCCTCGGCGAGGCCGCCCATGCCTTCCCGCCGATCGGCGCGCAGGGCCTCAATCTCAGCCTGCGCGACATCATGGCGCTGAAAGAGCTGATCCAGGGCGCGGCGCCGGCAAACGACGCAGGGATTGGCGAACGCTTCGACCGCAAGCGGCAGGCGGACATCCGCTCGCGCACACTGAGCGTCGACCTGCTCAACCGCTCGCTGCTCTCCGATTTCCTGCCCGTGCAGTTCCTGCGCTCGGCCGGCCTGCACCTGCTCTCCGCCCTCGGTCCCCTGCGCAGCATCGTCATGCGCGAAGGCATCGAGCCGCTCGGTTCGTTGAAAGCCTTTCGCGATGGTCTACGGGAACGGGTCGCCCGGAAGCAGGCCTGACTTGATGAGGTAGAGCAGGACGGTCACCGTCGCGACGGACAGCACCGTCGTGATGAGGATGGTCGCCGACGCCCGTTCCTGCCACACCCCGTATTGCTGGCCGATGACGAAAACATTGGTCGCCGTCGGCAGGGCCGCGAGCAGCACGGCGGTAAAGACCCAGACCGGATCGAAATTACCGGCAAGCCCGAGCATCAGATACATGGCCACCGGCAGCAGCAGCAGCTTTGCCGGCACGATATAGCCGATCTCCACCGGCACCCGCTTGAGGGGCCGAAGCGCCAGCGTGACGCCCATGGCAAAGAGCGCGCAGGGCGCCGCCGCCTGCGCGAGATAGTCGATCAGCCGCTGCAGCGGCACCGGCGGCTCGAAGCCGGCAAAGGCCGCGGCGAAGCCCGCCGCCGTCGCGATGATGAAGGGATGGGTGACGATCTTGCGCACCACGCCGCCAGCGATCTTGAGCGCCGGCTGCTTCTCCCCGCCGGCAAGCGCCATCAGCGCGGGCGCGACCATGAAATGCAGCATGTTCTCGAAGCAGAAGACCAGCGCCACCGGCACCGCCGCCGGCTCGCCGAAGGCGAGCAGCGCCAGCCCCGGCCCCATATAGCCGATATTGCCATAGGCGGCGGCCAGGCCCTGGATCGTCGCCTCGCTTATCGCCGCCCGCCGCACCCAGAGTCCGATGGCGAAGATCAGACCGAAGACGAGATAGGTCGCGCTGATATTGGCGAGGATGAAGTCGACGCGCGTCAGCTGTTCGATCGGCGTCTTGGCCACCAGCTTGAAGAACAGGGCCGGCAGCGCGATGTAGATGATGAAAGTGTTGAGCCAGCCGAGCGCCTCGACCGGCTGGCGCGTGATGCGCGCGACCACGTAACCGAGAAGAATCATGCCGAAGAACGGCAATACAAGTCCGATGATCTCAGCCATACACCGAAGCGTGCTCCCGCTTGCCTGGGGCATATCGCGCAAATGCATGCCGCTGGGCGCGCACGATATGCGAAGAATCGAAGGCCCGACACGCCGGGACTCGGTTCCGCGAGGATCGCAGCGCGCTTCAGGTCACATCCCCGGTTAGCCGATTTGCGAGAGAATGGGAAACGTTTGCTGGAACCAGATGGCGACGGCGCTGATATAGCCGAAGATGAAGGCGAGGCCGGTGAGGACAAGCAGAACGCCCATCACCTTCTCCACCGTGCCGAGATGACGGCGGAAGCGCATGAGGAAGCGCATGAAGGCGCCGGAGAACCCGGCCGCAATCCAGAACGGCACCGCAAGCCCGAGCGAATAGACCGCAAGCAGGACGGCACCGTCGCCGACCGTTTCGCGCGCCGCGGCAACGCCGAGGATCGCCCCCAGAACCGGCCCGATGCAGGGCGTCCAGCCGAAGGCGAAGGCCAGGCCCATGATATAGGCGCCGGACGCCGTCGCCGGCTTGCCTCCCCCCTGGAAGCGCGCTTCGCGGGCAAACAACCCGATCCGCAGCAGGCCGAGAAAATGCAGGCCCATCAGGATGATGATGACGCCGCCGATCTGCGCGAGAATGTCGAGATGCCGGCGGAGCACCATGCCGATCGTCGAGGCGCCTGCCCCGAGTGCCACGAACACCGTGGCAAAACCGAGCGTGAAGCAGAAGGCGGCCAGAAGCACGGCCCCGCGCGTCTCGCGTCGCACGGCCACCGCATCGCCGCCCTTGAACTGCTCAACGGAAATGCCCGCCATGTAACAGAGATAGGGCGGGACGAGCGGCAGGACGCAGGGCGACAGGAACGAGAGGGCTCCGGCAAGAAGCGCGCTCAACAGGGAAATATCGGCGATCGACAATGAACTACTCCGCAGCGGCGGGGAGAGACGGGCCGGCGCGAAACCGGCCATGTCCGCCCCTCCAATTGCGCTTCGTAGTATCCGCCGAAGTCCTCTCCTGCCAATCACCTTTTGGAGAACGCGACCAAATGCAGCAAAAGCTGTTTTTCGCCGCATTTTCCGGGTTGACCCGGCAAATGCTCCTGCCTATGTTCCGCCCACTTCCGCGGGGCACCTTCGCACCGCCAGGGAGCGCGTAGCTCAGCCGGTAGAGCAACTGACTTTTAATCAGTAGGTCCAGGGTTCGAATCCCTGCGCGCTCACCACAAGACCCCAGTGACACCGACAAAATTCGGCGTATCGCCCTTGGAAGCCAGGCCTTCTAAAGGCCCACTTACGATGCGGCTGTGCAACCTTTGAGCGGCTACCCATAATTGCGTCCGTTAAGTTTCCGGCAAGCATGGGGCTTCTAACCTTGCGCTCTAGATTCGTGCATTCGAGCGCATAAAATGTCATTTGATAACAAGACTATTCAGATCGATTACTGGTTCTATCGCGTCAATGGAGTGAACACGCCGGATCCGAAGCATCTCTGGGGCATGCCTTATGCCGGCTGGGGTCTGAAGCGAGTCGGCCTTGGCGAGGAAATCACGACGGCCCAGACGCAAAGCGCGTCAGATTCGCCGGGCGGCTGGGAAAAGAACCCGACGGGGGGCATTTTCTCGATGGACTTCACCGGTTCCGGCATCAGCATCAAGTTCTACGAAACGGGTCTGTTCACCCTCTATGTACCGAACGGGCCGCATATCCTCGACGTGAACAACGAGCTGCCGCCGATCGCTGGCTTCCGTCTGGATACGAACCTGCATTGGCTGGAGCGATCCGATATCGCCTACGGAAGCGAATGGATGCTGATCGATTGGCGGGGCGGTTCGTTCACGAAAGAGAGCTATGTCAGGATCGATGTGCTGTTCGCCAATGAAATGAACGGCACCGCCAAGGCCAACGTCCTGAAAGGTGGCAAAACCATCGATTACATCACCGGCGGCAAAGGCGCGGATGTGCTGACGGGCGGGGGAGACGCCGACCTGTTCATTTTCCGCAAGGGCGATACCGGAAAGACAAAGAAAACGGCCGACCTGATTACGGATTTCAGTGCGAAGGATGGCGACAGGATCGACCTGCACCTCTGGGACGCCAATACAAAGAGACCGGGAACCCAGGATTTCAAGTTCATCGCGCAGGACAAGTTCTCGAAGGAGGCCGGAGAACTGCGTTACGAAAAGAGCGGCAGGGAAACGCTGCTGCTGGGCGACACCAATGGTGACGGAAAGGCGGACTTCATGGTTCGTCTCAAAGGCTCGATCATCTTCCACTTCGACCTTTTCGAGTTCTGAGGCGGCCGCGCGTGCGGCCACCATCGGCAATCCCGCAAGCGAGCGCTCAATAGACCGCGTATTTCAGCAGCCCGAGCGACCAGTTGACGCTGCGGTTTTCCGTATCGCGGGTCCAGGTCTGCTGCAACGTGCCGGCAATGTCGGCGATGGTGGTGCGGGCGTCGAGCTCCTTGGTCAGGCCGTAGTCGCTGGGAGCGACCCTGGTGAGATCGACGTCGTCGGCGATGACGATGGCGACCAGCACATTTTCGCTCGGGCCTTCCGCTTCGAAGTCGAAGCCATAGTAGTCGTCCGGAATGGTGAGCGGGGTGTTGGCGGTCAGCGGCGTGATCTTCTGGGCCGATTCGTTCGGGAAGATCTGGGTCGCCTTGCCGTCCCTGTCGACGTCGTAGAGGATCAGGTGCCCGCCCGTGCCGCTGGTCACGGTGATCTTAAAGACGTCGCCGTTCTTCAGGCTGTCGGAGGAGAGCACCACCTTGACGTCGCCCGTCTCGGCCTTGCCGAGGATGTCACCAACGGCATCCACCGGATCGGCGGCGACATAGGCGGTCTGCGGGGTGTTCTCGACCTTCACCTCCTCGACCTTGCCGTAATCGGGCGTCTGCTGCTGGGTGTCGCCGCCCGTTTGCGGCTGCTGGTATTGCTGGGCGGTGGCATCGGCGGTCGGCGTGGTGGCGCTGGCGCCAAGCAGCGCGTAGTTGACCTCCAGCTGCGGGTCGAGGCCCTGGCACTGGGTCTGCGCGGTGCAATAGGTCTGCGACTGCTTCTTCACATATTCCAGCAGCTCGGCATTGGAGACGATGCCGTTGCCGTTGCTGTCGCCGGCGGCGATCTCGTGGCCGTTCACATAGGAAAGCGTGAAGACGCCGTGGCGTTCTTCCGGCGGCAGGCGCGTGTCGTCCCAGGCCACCTGGTAGGACGAGGCGGCGCTCCAGGCCTCGACGCCGTTCTGCTTGGCGATTTCGGGCTTGTCGACCACCGCGACGTCGATGCGCAGGCCGCGTGTCTTCACCGCTTCGACCGGCTTGGCGAAGGGACGCGGCAGGAAACGCGCGCTTTCCAGCGCCTCGCCGACATTGGTGGAAAGCGAGCGCGAGATCGTGCCCGAATGGCAGGCGTCGATGACGATGGAGACGGCACGGTCCTTCAGTTTGGCGAGCATCGCGTCGATCTCGTCGTCGAGAATGACGTTGGTCCAGTCCCCATCGCCGGCGGCAATGTCGAAAGTGGACAGCGCTTCGTCGAGCCCGTCCTCCTCGTCACCGTTCTGGTCCTTAACCTGAAGGCCGTGGCCGGAAAAATAGAAGTAGACGCGGTCGCCAGGCTGGGTGCCGGCGACAAGCCATTCCTCGATGCTGGCGAGAATGGCTGCCTTGGTCGCATCCTTGTCCCGGAGGATACGGATCGATTCCGGGGCAAAACCCTGTTTTTCCTTGAGCAGCTTCTCGATCAACGGCACGTCGTTCTTCGGCCCCTCGAGGAACATCTTTTCGGGCAGCGTGGCATAGGTGCCAATGCCGATCAGAAGCGCCCTGTCGGCCGCCTCGGCGGTGGCAGCCAGGCAAAGCGAGAGGAGAAGAGCGGCGGCGTAACGGATCATCAGAGCGATTCCCGCGTATAGAGGGGTTGGATGGCGACACTCGCCTCCTTGCCGTCGAGCCGCGTCAGCAGCGCCTGCAGCAGGGTTTCGGCGGTCACGGTCTTGTCGGCAAGCACCGCGCCGATCGCATCGACGGGCTCGCCGGTCCAGATCGTGATCAGGTGATCGGCGCCGAAGGGTTTGACCACCTCGACATCCGTCAGCTTGAATTGCGAGCTGGTGGTGCCGGCTGCCTGCATGTCGAGGAACTGCACCTCGCCCGTATTGGCGAGATTGAAGACCAGCATGTTCGGATAGCGGCCGGGCGGAGCATCGAAGCGCAGGCGGTTTCCGGCGGCATAGATGTCCTTGACCGGCGTCAGCGAGACGGAGCCGGGATTCTGGCTCGCAAGCGCCTTCAGGAAATCGAGCAGGACATATTTGTCGACCACCGCCTGGATACGGTCCGCCCCGACATTTTCCGCCGCCACGTCGCCGTTCGGCGTGTAGAAGACGCCGCTCGCCACATCCCAGCGATAGGCTGTGCCACTGCCATCCGCGTTCTTCGGCTTGTCGGCCGCGCCATCGACCTGGAGCGCGATGCTACCCGTCCAGCCGAGCTCCTTGGCCGACTTGATGGTCTTCTGCGCGGCCGCAGTGCTGCCGGTGTCCGTCGTCGCCACCGTGGCATTCTCGACGGGAATGCCACGCGTCAGCCGCACGACGACCTCGCTCTCCGAGCGGGCCACCTGCGGCATGAAGTTCGGCACCTGCAAGGCTTCCGAACGGTTTTTCACGTTAGAGAAGATGTAGTCTTCCAGTTCGATACGGGTAATGACACCATCGCCGTCGCGGTCTGCGCTCCCTTCAAGGGCGCGGGCGAAACTCCAGCTGAGCGCACCGCGCGGCTCGCCGTCGATGATGACCTCCGGCGTCGGCTGGCTTTCCAGCGAGGCGGCAAGCACGGTTACCTGCTTGAAATCGATTTCCTTGAGGTTGGCGCCGGCGAGCGCCTCCTGCGAGGGCGGTGCGAGCTTGACCGTGACGGCTGGCGCCAACCGGGTCTTGCCGGTGACGGAACGGCTCATGCCGCCGGAAAAGCAGCTGTCGGACACGAAGAGCACATGTACGCCCTTGGCTTCCGCCTCGCCGAACCAGGCATTCATCTCGTTGTCGACGATGATCTCGTTCGAGGTCTCCGCATAGCGGTTGCGGTCGAAGCCCGGCAGCTGGAGGAACTCGTCGAGCCCGTCGGCCTCGTCGCCGGCGACGAGTTCGGGCATCTGCGCGCCGTGGCCGGCATAGGTGAAGATGATCGTGTCACCGGCCGCCGCCTCGGCCACCATGTCGATCCAGGCCTTGCGGATGTCGTCCTTGCGGGCCTCGGCATCGGTAAACTTCCGGACTGTGAAGCCGGCAGCGCTCATCGCCCGGTAGACGTCCTCCGCATCGCGCACCGCGCCGTCGAGGCTGACATCGTTCGGATACTGATCGGCACCGACGACAAGCGCGTGGGTCTGCGCGGCAAAGGCCGGAAGCGGCGCAGCGGCGGCAAGGCAAAGCGCCAGCGCGGTTCCGGCAAGGGAACGACGCAACAGCGCGCGGACACGGCAAACGGGAGCGCCGTCGCTCTTCGAGGCAAAGGCAAGGCAGACAGGCTCCAGCAGGCGGGGCAGCACTCTCATCACTCCACGTCCACTTCCACCCGGCGGTGCAGCTGGTTCAGCGTTTCCGTATCATAGGCACTGGCATCATCCGGCTTGAACGGCTGGTCCTCGCCCTTGCCCTCCACGGTGATCGCACCGGCATAGCCGTTGCTGGAGAGATAGCTTTTCAACGTCTCTGCGCGGGCGACGGAGAGCCTGTAGTTGGCCTCCGCCGAACCGACCGGATCGGTATGGCCGATCAGCGTGATCGCACCAGGCTTGACCGCCTTCAGGCATTCCGAGAGATCCTTTGCGGCCTCGATGCCCTCGGGTGTGAAATCCGCCGTGCCGAAGACGTAGCGCACGGGCGTCGACTTCTTCTTGATCTTCACGCCGCGGAAGGAAACCTTGCAACCGCCCCGCATGGCCAACTGCACGGGCCGCGGTGCGGCAAGGCGCATTTCGCTGGCGAGCCTGTCGAGGCGCAGGATGTACTGCTCGTCCGGCGCCATCCAGTCCGGCGTCAGCGTCTCGTTCGAGCCGTCCTCCAGGGCAAGCTGGTAGAAGCGCGCGGCCTGTTCATAGTCCTTGCGCTCGCGCGCGAGATCGCCGAGCGCATCCAGCACCTGCCAGGGACCGCCATACTGGCGCTGCAGGTCTTCCAGCGCCTGCCGATGATCGGAAAGCCGGCCGCCGCTGCCGACGGCGGTCGCGATGCGGTTGAAGGTCGTCAATGCTGCGATACGGCCGGTGAGCGCCCGTTCGTTGGCGCTGCAATTGGCCGTGCCCGCCGTTTCCGCAAGCGCGCGTGCCTTCTGCTCGTCCCCTGCATTGAGCGCCTCGACGACACCGGTAAAGGCCTCACAGGCCGCGGCGGCAGGCGCCGCTCCGGCCAGTACGAAGAGTGTCGCTGCAAGGGATCGCATCAGCATTGTCGGTCCAGCCTTCATGTCCTCATGTAAGAAATGGGCAGGGGCCCGAAGGCCCCCGCCCCTCACGTCATTTGATCTCGAAGGTCACCATCTGGACGCCGCTTGCCCCGTTGTCCTTCTCGGCCTGTTTGGCGAGATTGACGGCAATGCCGCGCGTCAGCGGCTGCTTCGTGCTTGCGGCCAGTTCCTTGGCCTTCTCGGCCGTCAGCTTCTGGTCGCCAAGGCCGCCGATGCGGCAGTAGGCGATCATCGTTTCGCCGGGAGACGGCGAATCGAAGGTCAGGTTGCCCGTGCCCGGCTGCGGGATCAGGCGGCGCTCACCGGGATTGAGCGTGGTGCTGCCGATCATCACGTCGGGGATGATCTCCACATTGCCGGTGTCTTCCACATACATCACCTGCAGCTCGCAGGCATGGTTCGTGCTGAGTTCAAAGGCAAGGTAATCCCCAACCTTCGCGCTTGTCGACGGCACATGCAGGGCAAGCTTCACCTTGCTCTCCTGCGCCTTGTCGTCCTGCTTGTAGGGCGGGACATAGACCTTCTCCTCGGGCTTGGCATACTGGTCGCCACCCGTGGCCTGATCGGCCGGCTTCTGCTGGTAGTCGGTGCCGGCCTGTTCCTGCTTCTGTTCCGGTTTCTGCTCCGGCTGCTGGTAGCCGCTGTTGTCGGCGGACTGCTGGCCGGCATTGCCCTCCGGGTTGACGCCGCGCTTCAGCGGCTCGAGCTGGAGAAGCGGCTGAAGCATGAAGGCGTATTGCTCCTCGACCTCGACGCGCGGGATCGTCGCACCCGATTCGAGTGTCGCCACCCAGTCGATGCCGATACGCAACGCATTGACATCGGTGAGACGGCGGATATCGGAGGCGAACTCTTCCGGCGTCATGTCGAATTCGGCCGCCAGCTGCTCGAAGTTCAGCTCGTCCTCGTACTTGTCGGCGAAGTAGGTGAAGATCTCGGCGCCGCCGGGAGCCTTCAGGCTGGTCTTGCCGCCGCCGGCCGTCGCTTCCGTGATGCCGAGGCGATCGAGCGCGGCGACGAAACGATCGGTGTCGCGCTTGTACACCTCGTTCAGTTCCTCCTGCGGAACATAGACGGCGAGCAGTTCGTCCTGCTGGTCCTTCGAAAACAGCGTCGACGTCTCGATATGTTCACGCAGCTGGTCACGCTTGGAGAGGATGCCGTCGAAATGGCAGTCGAAGCAGGAGCGTGCATTGATGATCTCGACGCCCTTGCCGATCGGCCGCTTGCGGAAGGAGACGATCGCCGTCGGGCCGATATCGAGCTGGTCGCCCTTGTCGGTCGACAGATAGTAACCCTGCATGCCGTTCGGAAGCGAGAAGATCATTTCGCCGCCGTCATGATCGAAGGGTTCGAGGCCCGCCTTGAGGCGCACGCCCTCCGGTCCTGCCGGGAAGCGCTTCAGCACCTGCTTGCCGACATCGCCGGCAAAGTCATAGGACTTCCAGTAGTAGCCGCCGAAGGGCATGTCGTGCCGCTCCAGCATGCGGTTGTGGTCGGAAACGCCGGAGGAACCATCAGCAAAGCCGGCGCGGACGATACGACGGCGCTCGATGTTCTGGTCGACCGGCACACCGAAGCGCTTTTCCAGCTCGGAAATGTTCGTCGGCAGCTTCATGAGACGGTTATAGACCTTCGGCCGGGCACCGTTGCTCATGAACCAGTCGACACGCATGATCGGCAACTGCGTTTGCGTCGCCTTGGCAAGCGAGTGCAGCTGGGCGTCGCTGGCCGGGTCCACGCCATAGAAGTATTCGTTGATCAGGAAGTCGTAGTCCTCCTGGCTCCATTCGAGATCGCGCAGGTCGACACGCACGAGCAAGCCGTCGGAACCTTCCACTTCTTCCGGAAGTACCAGTTCCGGTCCGTAAGAGAGCGAGTTGAGCAGCTTCTTGAACCCGCCCGCCAGAACCTTCATGCGCTTCAGGAAGGTTTCATGGCTCTCGCAGCTCATCATCCCGTTGTACTGGTCGCGATAGCTGAAGTAGCGCATGAACGGCTGGTCGTGTTCATCGACCTTGGAAACATCGCGCAGCGCCAGTTCGACGAAATCGAGATATTTCAGCATCGGCCGCGAGCGCTCGGTCTTCGTCGCGGACACTGCTGTCGGGATAGCATCCTTGTTCAGCGAGTTGATCCAGTTGGCAAGGCTCTGCACTTCCGCATCATCGGGGCGCTTGCCGAGCGGCATGCGGCCGCTGGTGACGCTGGTGTAGAGCAGCGACTTGGCGGCGTCGCCCGGCGTCACGAAGGCCGGATTGGCGGCAATCGAGGCAAGATCACCCGAAGGGAAGGAACCCTGCGAGCTTTCGCCCGGGCCATGGCAGTTGCGGCAATATTTGCCGATGAAAGCGTCGGCCGCCGAAGCGAATTCGGCGCTGCCGCCACCGGCGGCGAGCGCTGTTTCGGCGGTCGCTTCGCTGCAGACCGGCGCGGTGCTGGTCTCGACCGGTGTCACCTTGACCTCGCGGTCTGCAAGGAAGGCATACATGGCCTGCTTGTCTTCATCCGACAGCGTCGAAAGGCCTTGCGCAATACGGCGCATGACCGGATCGGCCAAAGGCGAGCCGGAGAGTTTCTTTCCTTCGTCGATCAGACCCTTGGTGAAGACCTCGTGCGAGGCAAGGCCGGCCATGCGGGCCTTGGTGATATCGGGCGCGACGGCACCGGTCAGGCCCTTCTCGCCCTCATAGGCGCGGGCCAGATCGAGACCGTAGGTCGTGGTGCGCGGCGTATGGCAATCGCCGCAGCCGCCGACATTCTCGACCAGGTAGCGGCCGCGCTCCATCTGCGTTTCCTCGCGCGGCTGGTAAGCCGGCACGGTGAAATGGCTACGCTTCCAGAGCGTGATCGTCGTCTGGCGGCTGAAGGGGAAGGCGATCTCATGTTCCTTCGAGGCGGCATCCGACTGCGGCAGCGTCTCGATATAGGCCTTGATGTCGAGCACGTCCTCCGGCTTCATGCCGCCATAGGACGTGTAGGGCATGACCGGATAGAGATTGTCGCCGCTCTTCTTGAGGCCCACCATGACGGCATTCAGGAAGTCCGCATTGGACCAGCCGCCGATACCGTTCGGATGGGCGGAAATGTTCGGCGCGAAGAACTTGCCGATCGCCGTCTGCATTTCCATGCCGCCCGAAAGCAGCTCGGTGTTGTCACCGGAGCCGTGGCAGGCGCCGCAGCCGGCTGCGCCGAACAGCAGCTTACCATTTTCGGCATTCGCCTTGTAGGTGCCGTAGGCATCGGCCGCGAACTGGTCGATGGCGAGCGCTCCGGTGGGACAGAACGCCGCCACGGCAAGGCCGATGGCAGCGGCAAGCCGGGCGCCGGGGCTGAAGAATGATGTCCTGAACATGCGCATGGCTTGTTCCTTTCGCTCCATGAAGCCGGCGCACCGGCTGGAAATGCAAACCCTTGAACCACAATTCCGAAAGAAAAACCGCTTCGCAGTTTCCTTGGAAACTGCCCTACCGAAATTCGAAACGCTCGAACTCGACGCGGCGCGGCGCCTTGCCGAGTTCCCTCAGTCCTTTTTCGATCGCCATCCGCAAGGGCGGCGGGCCGCAGAACCACAAATCGGCCTCCGCCGGGTCCATGCTCGTGCCGGCAACGAGCTTCGATGCGTCGAAGCGGCCGTCGGTCGCCGAATTGTGCAGCACGAAATTGAAGTTCTCGAGCTTTTCCGCCTGCGCCCGAAACGTGTCGAGGCCGATCGCCTCGGCCCCGTCGCGCACGCAGTAGACCATGTGGATATCCTGCCCCTCGTCGCCCTTCAGCCGGCTCGCCATGGCGAGGAACGGCGTGACGCCGATGCCGCCGGCTAGCCAGATCTGTTTCTTGCCGCCGCGCTTGTGGTTGAAATGGCCGTAGCCGCCCTCCAGCGTCAGCGCATCGCCGACGGCCACCGTCTCGCGCAGCGCCTTGGTGTAGTCGCCGAGCGGCTTGATGGCGAAACGCACCGATCCGTCGTCCTCGATGCCGGCGATGGTGAAGGGATGCGGCTCGCGCAGGCCCGGCTTGTTGACGCGAAAAAAACCGAACTGGCCGGGCATGGCCCGGATCTTGCGGCCTGTGGGTCTGGCCGAGATGATCGTCGCTCCGTCATGGCGCTCGACATTCACCACCTCGTATTTCCGCGTGCGCAGCCAGGGCAGGAGCTGGGTATAGGCATAGCTGACGATACCGAGCGCGGCAAAGAGGTTGAGGTAGACCGCCAGCAGCACTGTGCCATCATAAGGCCGCTTGATGAACATCTGGTGGAAGGCGACGAGCACGAAGAGCAGGCCGATGAAACGGTGGGTGATGCGCCAGTACTGGTAGGGAATCTGGAAACGTGTTTTCGGGATCACCTTCACCAGGCTGAGGACGAGCAGGAAGACGAAGCCGTAGAAGGCCCACTCGCCCGCCGTTTTGGCAAGCAGGTTGAGGCCGCTGGTCACCGAAAGGCCCTGGAAATCCGGCGCGACGAAATAGTGCACCAAGATAAGACAGAGCACCGCGATGCCGATCTTGCGATGGAACTGGTAGATGCGGTCGAGCCCGCCGAACAGCCTTTCGATGAAAGGCGGGCGGGTCGCCATGAACTGCGCGATACCCATGGCAACGAAAGCCATGGAGGAGGCCATCAGGGAGAAGGTGGTTCCCGCATTGGTATGGCTGACGGCTGGAACGGCCAGCAGCCCGGCAAAAATGATCAAAAGCGTCGCGACGATGGAACCCGCAGTCAACGTATGCCCCCACAAATTCAACTGGTCCGGTCCGAAATCCAGGGGCATGCTGGCAAGGCCCATGACGTTCGTCAACCGCATTCCTCCTATCGACGGGCGGGCGCACGGCTTTATTCGGGATGGTTTATTAGGAAAGGGAAACGTCTGGAAAGAGCGCCGGAGGTAGCATCGATGCTGCATGCGAATGTGCAAAGGGCGCCTCGCGGCGCCCTTCTTTTTTAGTCGGCTTCGTGAGCGGGTCTACTTTCCGAGCCGCTCGATCTCCTCACGCGCCCGGTCGGCGAGCGGATGCTTCGGATGGCGCGCGATAAACAATTCCAGCGCGTCACGCGTCCCTTTCGACTTCAGATTTTCATACTCAGCCTGTACGGCCTTCTCGGGATCGGAGGGCTTTGCCATGATGCCGCCAGTGCCGGCCGGCGCCTCACCGGCCGCTGCAAGGACAAGGCTGGTGGTCGCCACGATAGATATCTTTGATAGCAATTTTAACCTCCGGTCGAATACCATTCGGCAATTGTCCGTCCTGTTCTACGGGCTTCCATTTCACCACGGGAAGCGTGCATGGTTCAAGTGTTCACAGAATCGACCTGAATTGCGGTCTATCCAAGGCACGCACCCCACACACCAAGCAGACGAGGAGAATGCGACATGACAGGTACAGGCAAGACCACCAAGACGATCGGCGAGACCGGCATATCGATGATTGACGGCGTTCTGTCGGGCATGGCCTGGTCGGGCTCGGTGACCTATGCGTTCCCCACGTCGTCGTCCGCCTACACCTATGCCGGTGAAAAAGACAACGGCTTCGGTTCGATATCCTCCATGCAGCAATCCGCTGCCCGTTTCGCACTCGATACGAGCTTCGGCAGCGCCGCGAACAACGGTTTTTCGGTCGAGGGGTTCACGGGCCTTTCCATTTCACAGGGAAGCACGACCAGTTCCAACCTGCGTTTTGCCGAATCCAACGACCCGGATACGGCCTGGGCCTACTATCCCGGCACGACCAACGGCGATGGCGACCTCTGGTTCGGCCGCTCGTTCGACTATCGCTCGCCCGTCGCCGGCAACTACTCCTGGGCCACGATGCTGCACGAAATCGGCCATGCGCTCGGCCTGAAGCACGGCCATGAGACAGACGACGGTTTCCCTGCCCTGCCGGGCAACAAGGATTCGATGGAGTATTCCATCATGACCTATCGTTCCAACATCGGCGGCCCGGCGGACGGCTACAGGAACGGCGAATTCGACTATGCCCAGTCCTACATGATGGCCGACATTGCCGCCCTGCAGCGCATGTACGGCGCCGATTTTTCAACCAATTCGGGCAACACGGTCTACAAATGGAAGCCCGGCAGCGGCGATACGCTGGTCAATGGCAAGGTCGCCATCGACGCGGGAGGCAACCGGATCTTCGCCACCATCTGGGACGGTGGCGGCAAGGATACCTACGACCTCTCCGCCTACAAAACCGGCGTCAATGTCGATCTTCGCCCCGGCCAGCATTCGAAATTCAGCGACGTCCAGCTTGCCCTGCTGAACTTCGAAAGCGATGCCTATGCCCGTGGCAACATCTTCAACGCACTCCTCTTCAAGGGTGACACCCGCTCGCTGATCGAGAACGCCAAGGGCGGCAGCGGCAATGACGTCCTGCGCGGCAACCAGGCGAACAACACGCTGCAGGGCAATGCCGGCAACGACAAGCTCTTCGGTATGGCCGGTAACGATAAGCTCATCGGCGGCGCCGGCAACGATGTGCTCACCGGCGGTGCCGGCAACGACGACTTCATCTTCAAGAAGGGTTACGGCCGCGACACGATCACCGACTTCAAGGACAATGTCGACGATATCGATCTTCGTTCCTACAATTTCTCCAAGGTGAGCAGCGTGCTCAGCAAGGCTTCGCAGGTCGGCGACGATGTGCATATCAAGCTCTCGGCCACCGACATCCTGATCCTCGACGACTTCAAGCTGAAGGATCTCGACGCGCGCGACTTCCTGCTCTGATTTCTCAGCAAGAATTCAGGCAAAGATGGGCCGGAACGCACGTTCCGGCCTTTTTCATGCCTTTCACGGCCCGAAGCCGGCGGAAACTTCAGTGATATATCACAACAATGGACAGCGGCCTCACGGCATGCGACGATGTGATATATCAAACAGGGATACGAAATGACGGAAAGCGCGGCTTCGCAGGCCCACCTCGCCTATCTCGCCCTCGAAGGGTTGCTCGTCACGCTCAAGCTGAAACCCGGCTCGCTCGTCACGGAACGCCAGCTCATCGCGCTTGCCGGCCACGGCCGCACGCCAGTGCGCGAGGCGATCCAGAAGCTGGAATGGCAGGGCCTGATCGCCGTGCGCCCGCGGGCCGGCCTGCAGATCACCGCGATCAGGCCCGAGGACCACGCCGAGGTCATGGCAACGCGCCGCCAGCTGGAGCCGCTTGCCGCCGAGCTTGTCGCCCGCAATGCGGACAAGGCGCACCGCGAATCGCTCGTCGCCTGCGCGCAGGCGATGACCGCCTGCTCGATCCATTCCGACATCGAAGGCTTTCTCGCCGCCGACAAGGCTTTCGACGAGATCATGGAGGCGGCCTGTCCCAACCGCTTCCTGACGACCGCCCTCGCCCCGCTGCAGACCCATGCCCGCCGCCTCTGGTTCGCGCGTGCCGACAGCCGGCAGATGGACCGCTCGGTGGACCTGCATGTGAAGGTGATCCGCGCCATCCGAAACGCCGACGGCCCCGCCGCCGCCGCCGCCATGGCGACCCTCATCGACGACCTCACCGGCTGAAACGAAAAGGGCGGCCCGAAGGCCGCCCGTCAATCTTCAAGACCGGCGTTCGCTCAATCGACGAAGGCGCGTTCGATGACGAATTCGCCGGGTTTGTTGTTAGCGCCTTCGATCAGGCCGGCCTCTTCCAGGAGCACCTTGGTTTCCTTCAGCATGGCCGACGAGCCGCAGATCATGCCACGATCGACCGCCGGGTCGAAATGCGGCACGCCGAGATCGGCGAACATCTTGCCATTGCGGATGAGGTCGGTGATGCGGCCCTGGAACGGATAGTCCTCGCGGGTCACCGTCGCATAATGGCGCAGCTTGTTGCCGACGACTTCCGCAAGGAACTCGTGGTTGCGGATCTCTTCGACGAGGTCGAAACCGTATTTCAGTTCGGCAACCTCGCGGCAGGTATGCGTCAGGATGACCTCATCGAATTTCTCGTAGGTTTCCGGATCGCGAATGAGGCTGGCGAAGGGCGCGATGCCCGTGCCGGTCGAGAACATGTAGAGCCGCTTGCCCGGCGTCAGCGCGTCGAGCACCAGCGTGCCGGTCGGCTTCTTGCGCATCAGCACCGTGTCGCCCGGCTTGATCTGCTGGAGATGGGAGGTCAGCGGGCCGTCCGGCACCTTGATCGAGAAGAACTCCAGCTCCTCGTCCCAGGACGGGCTGGCGATCGAATAGGCGCGATAGACCGGCTTGTCGCCGACCATCAGGCCGATCATGGCGAATTCGCCGGAACGGAAGCGGAAGCTTTCCGGGCGCGTCATGCGAAAGCGGAACAGACGATCCGTATAGTGCTGCACGCTCGTCACCGTCTCGGCGAAAACGCCGGCGGGAATGGCGGAGGCCACAAAATCTTCGGTCTTGGCAGGTGCGTTCATTTCGGGATCGGTCCTGGCTTCGCGTCGAGAAAATTTGACGATAGGCAGATATTACATCCTGAGCAGCAAAGGAAGGTATTCCGTTCCAATGCGCTGATTGGCCGCGCAATAGTTTGCCGCTCATGTCGTTTTTGCGCAAGACCGGCCGTCCGGCCTTGATCTCGCGCAAAGCTGCCACGAAATTGCGGCTATTCGCCGGCCGGCGCCCGCATCAGGCCCGGCGGCGCCAGCTGTAGGAACCCGCATCTCCGGAAGGACGCGCAGTCGGCTGGTAGTAGTTGTCGATGCCCGGCAGGCGGTTTTCCGCAAGCCGCTTCAGCGCCGTCGCATTGGTGACGGCGAAGCTGTCGATACCACAGCGCAGCATCAGCGGGATCTGGTCGATCAGCACGTCGCCCACCGCCCTCACCTCGCCCTTGAAGCCGAGGCGCGCGCGCAGCAGCGAGGCATGGCTGAAGGCCCGCCCGTCGTTGAAGGCCGGAAAAGCGACTGCGACCAGCCCGATGCGGTCGAGATGACCTTCGAGCTTGCGCACGTCGTCCGCCGGATTGATCAGCACGCCGAGGCCGACCTCGTCCGTCTCCGAGACCTTCGCGAGGAAATCGCCGAGGCCGAGGATCGCCTTCTCGTTCGAGCCGGCCTTGGTCTCTTCAGTTTCGACCACCCAGGGATCGTCGGTCACGAAGCCGGTTTCGTTCCAGATTTTCGTCATCACCGGTCTCCTCAGGCTGCCGCGGCGGTCTTGTCGCCGTAGAGCGCATCCTTGAACGGCTGCGGCCCGACGCGGCGATAGGCGGTCAGGAAGGTCTCGGAGGGCTCAAGGCGCAGGCCGAGATAGGTATCGACGATCACCTCGATCGCATCCGTCACCTTTTCCGGCTCGAAGCCGCGTCCGATGATCTCGCCGATCGACGTGTTCTCGTCGCCGGACCCGCCGAGCGTGATCTGGTAGAGTTCCTCGCCCTTCTTCTCCACGCCGAGCAGGCCGATATGGCCGACATGATGGTGACCGCAGGCATTGATGCAGCCGGAGATCTTGATCTTCAGCTCGCCGATCTCGGCCTGGCGCTCGGGCGAGCCGAAGCGGGTGGAGATCTCCTGCGCGACCGGGATCGAGCGGGCATTGGCCAGCGCGCAGTAGTCCAGCCCGGGACAGGCAATGATATCCGTGATGAGGCCGGCATTGGCGGTTTCAAGCCCGGAGGCGACAAGGCCGCGATAGATCGGCTCGAGATCGGCCAGCGCCACATGCGGCAGGATCAGGTTCTGCTCATGGCTGACGCGGATCTCGTCAAAGGCGTATTCCTCCGCAATGTCGGCGACCGCCTCCATCTGCGCATCCGTCGCATCGCCCGGGATGCCGCCGATCGGCTTCAGCGAGATCGTCACGCTGGCATAGTCGGGGTGCTTGTGCGGATGCACGTTGTGCTGCACCCAGCGGGCAAAATCGGCATCAGCTTTCTTCCACTGTGCAAGGCTCGCCCAGCCTTCGGCGCGCGCGGCAAGTGCCGGCGGCGCGAAATAGGCGGTGATGGCGGCGATGTCCCTTTCCGGCAGCTTCAGCTCGGTGTTCCTGAGTTCGGCGAACTCCACCTCCACCTGCCGCGCCAGTTCCTCCGCGCCGGTCTCGTGCACGAGGATCTTGATGCGCGCCTTGTACTTGTTGTCGCGCCGGCCATGCAGGTTGTACACGCGCATGATCGCGGTCGTGTAGGACAGGAGGTCCTCTTCCGGCAGGAAATCGCGGATCTTCTTGGCGACCATCGGCGTGCGGCCCTGCCCGCCGCCGACATAGACGGCAAAGCCGATCTCGCCGTTGTCGTTCTTCTTCAGGTGCAGGCCGATGTCGTGCACCTGGATCGCCGCGCGGTCGCGCTCGGCGCCGGTGACGGCGATCTTGAACTTGCGCGGCAGGAAGGAGAATTCCGGATGCACGGAGGACCACTGGCGCAGGATTTCCGCATAGGGACGCGGATCGGCGACCTCATCAGCCGCAGCGCCGGCGAAATGATCGGCCGTGACGTTGCGAATGCAGTTGCCCGAGGTCTGCAACGCATGCATCTCCACCGTCGCGAGATCGGCCAGCGCGTCCGGCAGTTCCGACAGTTTCGGCCAGTTGTACTGGATGTTCTGCCGCGTGGTGAAATGGCCGTAGCCACGGTCATACTTGCGCGCGATATAGGCCAGCATGCGCATCTGGCGCGCATTCAGCGTGCCATAGGGAATGGCGACGCGCAGCATGTAGGCGTGGAGCTGCAGATAGACGCCGTTCATCAGGCGCAGCGGCTTGAAGGCATCCTCGGCAAGTTCCCCGGACAGGCGGCGGCCCACCTGATCGCGGAACTGCTCCACCCGGCCGGAAACAAAGGCGTGATCGAATTCGTCGTAGCGATACATAGGCGTTCCTCAGGCGGCCGAAGCGGCCGTCGCAGTCAAGCCGGCATAGCCGGCGGCATAGGGAATGGTCGGGCCGGCGGCACGGATGCGCTCGCGCATGCGCAGCGGCCGCAGCACGCCGTCGATCTCTTCGACATCGACGACATTCACGTCAACCACCTTGTTGTCGGCGAAGGCCTGCTTGCCGGTCGCTTCCAGCGCGTCGACGGCCTCCTTGTGGCGCGCGACGAAGGCAGCCTGGAGCTGCTCGTTCCAGGTGCCGCTCGCATCCAGCCAGACGGAAATACCGTCGGAAAGGCGGTTGGCTGTCAGAACCTTGTCGGCCATGTCATGCTCCCAATACTGCTGTGGTGCGAACCGGCTCGCGGACAGCGAGCGGCTCGGAATGTTCGAAATTGGCGCCGGCAACGGCGTCGCCGATGATCACCATGACGGGACCGGTCAGCTCGTCGCGGTGCTCGAGGCCCGGCAGGTCCTTCAACGTGCCGTGCAGCAGCCGCTTTTCCCGCCGGCTGGCATTCTCTATGACAGCGACCGTCGTCTCGGCCGGCAGGCCCGCTTCCATCAGCCGGGCGGCGACGGAGGCGGCGACCGTGCGGCCCATATAGACGGCCACGGTGGCGCCGGAGATCGCAAGCCGCGCCCAATCCGGCAGGACAGAGCCCGTCAGGTCGTGGCCTGTCGTGAAGACGAGCGAGGACGCGACGCCGCGCAGCGTCAGCGGCAGTTCGAAATCGGCAGCTGCGGCGAAGGCGGAGGTGATGCCGGGCACGACCTCATAGGTGACGCCCGCCTGGCGGAGCGCCGCCATTTCCTCGCCGGCACGGCCATAGACCAGGGGATCGCCGGATTTCAGGCGCACGACACGTTTTCCCGCCTTGCCGAGTTCGACAAGCAGGTCGTTGATCTCTTCCTGCGACTTGGAATGACAGCCCTTGCGCTTGCCGACGGAAAGGCGCTCGGCATCGCGGCGCCCCATGTCGACGATGGCCTGCGGCACCAGCGCATCGAAGACGATGACGTCGGCTTCCATCATCACGCGCTGGGCGCGCAGCGTCAGGAGATCCTCTGCGCCCGGTCCGGCGCCGACGAGCCAGACATGACCGGCGGCCCTGCCCTGCGAGGTCAGGAGGGAATCGGCAATACGCTGCGCGAGTTCGATATCGCCATTGTTGACGGCATCGGCCACGGCGCCCTGAAAGAAGCGGCGCCAGAAGACGCGCCGCGTCACGCCGCGCGGCAGGATACGATCGACGGCTTCGCGGTAGCCGTTGGCGAGGCTGGCAAGGCGGCCGAGCGAAGGCGACAGGATCTGGTCGACCTGCGCGCGAATCATCTGCGCCAGGACGGGGCCTGCCCCCTCCGTGCCGATGGCGACGGCGACGGGTGCCCGGTTGACCAGCGCCGGCGTGAAGAAATCGCAGTAGTCCGGCTGATCGACGGCATTGACCGGAATGCGCAGCGCACGGGCCGCGATGGAAATCGCCCGGTCGGTGGCAGCGTCGCCCGTCGCCGCGAAAACAAGCGTCGCATCGGCAATGGCGTCGCTGGAAAAGGATGCACGCACCAGCTCCAGCCCCTTGTCGGCGATGAAGCGGGCGAAGTCGGCCTCCGGCGTCTCGGCGAGCACGACGATCCGGGCATCCGTGTTGAACAGCAGCCGCGCCTTGGCAAACGCCTCGTCACCCCCACCCACGACAACGACCGTCCGGCCGCTAACGCGGAAGAACGCCGGGAATGTCGAAAGCTTCTGGTGTGCTGCGGTCATGGTGTGGTCCGGTTGAAGTCTGCGCACTATCGCGAAAAATGGCCACAAACAAAAGAAACAGAAATTCCAATGGCTCCGGGGGCGCGTATTGTTTTGCTCGCACCTCCCGCATTTTGAGCATAAGTCACCGGCCACCCTTGCCTGCCCACCGCACCGGCCGCTATGGAGGCACTGTCACGCCAACGGGGATTCCCATCATGGACCAGTCCGCCCTTGCAAAGCGCCTCCTCGATGTCATCGAATTCGATATTCTGCCGTTGACGCGCGACGGCGTTGCCGCCGGCAACAAGGTTTTCGGCGCGGCTATCCTCAACAAGGCCGATCTGTCGCTCGTGATCGCCGAAACCAACAACGAGACGGAAAACCCGCTCTGGCACGGCGAAGTGCACACGCTGAAGCGCCTTTACGAGCGCATCGAGAAGCCGGACACGAAAGACTACATCTTCCTCTCCACGCACGAGCCCTGTTCCATGTGCCTTTCGGCCATCACCTGGGCAGGCTTCGACAATTTCTACTATTTCTTCAGCCATGAGGATTCGCGCGACAGCTTTGCGATCCCGCACGATCTGCGCATCCTCAAGGAAGTTTTCCGGCTCAATCCCGGCGGTTATGCAAAGACGAACGCCTTCTGGCATTCCGCCGCCATCGCCGATCTCATCGCCACTTCCGACGAGACCGCGAAGGCAGCCTTGAAAGCACAGGACGCAAAGATCCGCGCCGCCTATGACGACCTGTCGGACGCCTACCAGTCCGGCAAGACCGGCAACAACATCCCCCTCAACTGAGAACCGCGATGGAACCGAGCCGCAACATCGAACGCCTGATCGAGATCATGGCGGCCCTGCGCCAGCCTGAGACCGGCTGCCCCTGGGACGTCGTCCAGACCTTCGAGACGATCAAGCCTTATACGATCGAGGAGGCGTACGAGGTCGCCGACGCCATCGAGCGGAACGACATGGACGACCTGTGCGAGGAGCTGGGCGACCTCCTCCTTCAGGTGGTCTTCCATGCCCGCATGGCAGAGGAGCGCAGCGAATTCGACTTCGGCAACGTCGTCGAAGCCGTCACGCGCAAGATGATCCGCCGCCATCCGCATGTCTTCGCCCGCTCGGACGCGGACACGCCCGAAGCGGTGAAGCTGCAGTGGGATGCGATCAAGCAGGCGGAGAAGCGGGAGCGCAAGGAGCGCCGCGCCAGACGCGGCCTGCCGGACGACCCGCTCCGCGGCCATCTCGGCTCCGTGCAACGTTCCTTCCCCGCCCTCGTCGAGGCGCTGAAGCTTCAGGAACGCGCCGCCAAGGTGGGCTTCGACTGGTCCGAACCGGCGCCGATCCTCGACAAGATCGAGGAGGAGGTCGGCGAACTGCGTGAAGCGCTGCGGAACGATGACAAGAAGGCCGTCGCCGACGAACTCGGCGACCTCATCTTCGCGCTGGTCAATATCGGCCGTCATGTCGGCGCCGATCCGGAAATGGCGCTGCGCGGCACGAACACGAAGTTCCGCAACCGCTTCTCGCATATCGAGGACAACCTTGCTGCCAACGGCGAAAGCCTCGAAGCGGCGACGCTCGAGCGGATGGAAGAGTTGTGGCAGGCGGCAAAGCGGATCGAGCGGCAGTTGACGTAAGGGGCTGAAAGGCCCCTCATCCGCCTGCCGGCACCTTCTCCCCGCAAGCGGGGCGAAGGGGCAGGATGCAAGGCCTTCTCTTATCCGGGACGTTTCGGTTTTTAGGAAACCGGTGCGACACCCCCTTCTCCCCGCCTGCGGGGAGAAGGTCGCGGCAGCGGGATGAGGGGCACTCAGCCCGGCGCCCTCAGCGCTCCCAGTCCTCGACCACTCTCTTGCCGCCAATGCCGAGCCGGCGGTCGAGTTCGGCAGCTTCCGTTTCGGTCAACCGCAGTTCCAGCCGTACATTGCCGTCTTCCAGGTCCTCGCGCGCATCGACGATCGAATGATCGTAGACCCAGGGCAGAAGCTGAAGCTGCGTGACCGGCAGGATGACGTCGCGATCGACCAGCACGCCGGAAAGCCGCTGGTTGATCTCGGAAAGCAGCTTGTCGACGCCCTCGCCGGAGATGGCGGAGACGGCGATGACGGTCGGCTGGCTCTCGGCTTTCTGCACCAGCGCCTCGCGCGCTTCGGGCTCCAGCCGGTCGATCTTGTTCCAGACCTCGAGGATGCGCTCCGCCCCGTCCTTCTCGTCGATACCGAGATCGGCGAGGATGCGCAGCACGTCCGAGGACTGCGCGCCGTTGTCGGGATCGGACATGTCGCGCACATGGAGAATCAAATCCGCCTCCAGCACCTCTTCCAGCGTCGCGCGGAAGGCGGCAACGAGGTGGGTCGGCAGGTCCGAGATGAAGCCCACGGTGTCGGAAAGGATAACGGTGCGGCCCTGCGGCAGCTTCATGCGGCGCAGCGTCGGGTCGAGCGTGGCGAAGAGCATGTCTTCCGCCAGAACCCCTGCCCCGGTGATGCGGTTGAACAGCGTCGACTTTCCGGCGTTGGTATAGCCGACGAGCGCGACGATCGGATGCGGCACCTTCTTGCGCTTGGAACGGTGCAGCTGGCGGGTGCGGCGCACCTGCTCCAGCTCGCGCTCCAGCTTGACGATCTTGTCCTGCAGCAGCCGGCGGTCGGCCTCGATCTGGGTTTCGCCTGGACCGCCCATGAAGCCGGCGCCACCGCGCTGGCGTTCAAGGTGGGTCCAGCTGCGGACCAAGCGGCCCTTCTGGTAGTTGAGATGGGCAAGCTCGACCTGCAGCGTGCCTTCCTTGGTGGAGGCGCGCCGGCCGAAGATTTCGAGGATGAGGCCGGTGCGGTCGATGACCTTGGCACCCCATTCCTTTTCGAGATTGCGCTGCTGTACCGGGGTCAACGGGTGATCGACGATGACGAGACCGGCATCGTGTTCATCGAGCAACGCCTTGATCTCCGCGATCTTGCCGGTGCCGAGCAGCGTGCCGGGCTTCGGCTGGCTGACGGGCACGACGGCAGAGGAAGCGATGGTCAGGTCGATAGCCCGGGCAAGGCCGACGGCCTCTTCCAGCCGCGCCTCGTCGGACCGCATGGTCACGGTCGGATCCGGTTTTCCACGTGCGGCCTTGAGGACCGGCACGATGACGACGGCGCGCATATCGTCCCGGTGCTTTTCAGCCTCCGGAACGATGGAATCCTTGCTTGTATCGGATTTCTTAATGGTCTTGGGTCCTGTCAGGAGCCGCTTTCCTCGGTCTCGAACATCTGCAACGGCTGGCCGGGCATGATGGTCGAGATCGCGTGCTTGTACACGAGCTGCGAGTGACCGTCGCGACGGAGCAGCACGCAGAAATTGTCGAAGGAAGTGACAACCCCGGTCAGCTTGACCCCGTTGATGAGAAAGATCGTCAGGGAAATCTTTTGCTTGCGAACGGTATTAAGAAAAAGATCCTGCAGGTTCTGAGAACGTTCCGCCATCGCGCCGCTTCTTTCTGATTGCCGGCCCTTGAGACCGGTTGACTAAAATAAATGTCCCCAGGCCCGACACGACGTGGCGGACCGTCAATTTTGGTATCAAATCGCGGTCTTCTCCGCAACGGCGAAAAAGGCCTCGCGGATTTTCTGTGCCGTCATGCCGGGATGCCCGTTGGCGATCGCGTGTCCGTCGATCGAAACGACCGGCAGGCAGATCGTCGTCGCCCCGGTCACGAACACTTCCCGCGCCTCCAGCATTTCCGCCAAGGAAAAGCGGCGCTCCTCGACGGCAAGGCCCAGCTTTTCAGCGACATCCATCAGCGTCGTGCGGGTAATGCCCTTGAGGATGCCGTGATCGGCCGGCCGCGTGACCAGCGTACCGGCCCGGTCGACGATCCAGAGATTCGTCGCGCCGCCCTCCGTCACATGGCCCTCCGCATCCACAAAAATCGCTTCCTGCGCGCCGGCCTCCTTCGCCTGCTGGCGGGCCAGCACATTCGGCAGCAGGCCGACGGTCTTGATGTCCACCCGCCCCCAGCGATTGTCGGCCACCGTGGCAGCCTTGATGCCCGAGGCGTATTTGGCAGCGTTCACCGCCGGATCCAGGCTTTTTGCCGTGACGACCAGCGTCGGGCGCACCTCCGGCGCGGGAAAGACATGATCCCGCTTCGCGACGCCGCGCGTCACCTGGAGATAGACCATGCCGTTCGTCACGAGATTGCGCCGCAACACTTGCCGCAGGATGCCGGTCAGCGCCGCGCGCGGCATCGGCGGGCGAATACGGATTTCCGCCAGCGACCGGTCGAGCCGGTCGAGATGGCGGCCGAGATCGACGATAAAACCCTGCTGGATCTGGCAGACCTCATAGACCGCATCGGCAAAGACGAAACCGCGGTCCAGGATATGCACCGCCGCATCGGCATGGCGGACATATCGGCCGTTGACATAGGCGATGCGCGGCATGGATGTTCCCGTTATAGGCGTTTGCGGACGCAAACGCTCAGAAATACTGGATGCTGACCCGGAAAAGCTGCTCGACATGGCGCACGGCCGCAGCAGCCGCGAACAGCACGACGCGATCCTTCGCCTTGATCTTGGTGTTGCCATCCGGCCGGATCACCGTCTTGTCGCGATAGATCGCGCCGATGCGGATACCGGACGGCAGTTCGATCTCGCGCAGCGGCTTGCCGACGAGCGGCGAGGTCTCCAGTGCTTCTGCCTCGATCACCTCGGCAGACCCCTTCTGCACCGCATAGACCGAGCGGATACGCCCCTTGCGGACGTGCTGGAGGATGCCCGATATCGTCACTGCGCGCGGATTGATATGCGCATCGATGCCGAGCGTCTTGGTAAAATCCTGATACATCGGGTCGTTGATCAGGACGAGGTTCTGCTTGCAGCCGAGGCGCTTGGCCATCACGCTGCCGAGAATGTTGATCTGGTCGTTGTTGGTCAGTGCAACGATCAGGTCCGCATCCTGGATATCCGCCTGCAGAAGCATCTTCTGGTCGAGCGCCGATCCGTGCAGCACGACGGCATTGCGCAGCTTGTCGGCGATGACGACCGCCCGCTCGCGGTCGCTCTCGATGATCTTCAACCGCGTCTTCGACTGATAGTCCTCGATCGCCTTGGCGACGAAATAGCCGATATTGCCGCCGCCGGCGATGACGATACGCGCCGCCTCCTGCTCCTCATGGCCGAACAGCGCCAGCGTGCGCCGGACGTGCTCCTTGTCGCAGACCACATAGGCAAGATCGCCCGAATGCAGCTGGTCGGAGGAATTCGGCACGAACAGCTTGCCATTGGAGAAGATGCCAGTGACGGTGGCGTTGAGATCCGGGAAGAGCTCGCTGAGCTGCTTCAGCGGGGTCTCGACGACCGGGCAATCCTCCATGCATTCGATCGCCACCATGACGATGCGGTCGTCGGCAAAGCGCACGACATCAGTCGCGCCCGGGAAGGAGATGCGCCGCAGCACCATCTTGCCCACCTCGATTTCCGGCGAGATGGTGACGTCGATGGGCATGTCGTCGCGCGAATAGAGATCGGAATACTCGGGCGCAAGGTAGCTCTGTGAGCGGATACGCGCGATCTTCGTCGGCACGTTGAACAGGGAATGCGCCACCTGACAGGCGACCATGTTGATCTCGTCGAACAGCGTGACGGCGATCAGCATGTCCGCCTGGTCCGCGCCGGCCTTGGCCAGCACTTCCGGATGCGCGCCGTGACCGACGACGCCGCTGACGTCGAGCGTTTCCGTTATGGCCGATATCAGCGAGGGCTGCGTGTCGATCACCGAAACGTCGTTGCCCTCTTCCGAGAGCCGTTCCGCAATACCGTAGCCGACGCGCCCGGCGCCGCAGATGATGACCTTCATGCCCAAGAATCCCTCAAGTCGCTTGGCGCCTTATACGCCAAGCGACTTCAGTTTGCGATGGAGCGCGGAGCGTTCCATGCCGACGAATTCCGCCGTACGGGAAATGTTGCCGCCAAAGCGGTTGATCTGGGCGATGAGATAGTCCCGCTCGAACATTTCGCGCGCCTCGCGCAGCGGCAGCGTCATGATGTGCTGGTCGCCCTGCGTGGAAATCTTCGGCAGCATGTCGCCCACTTCCGTCGGCAGCATGTCGGCGGTGATCGGTGTATCCGGACCGTCGCTGCGCGCGAGAATCATCAGCCGCTCGATATTGTTCCGGAGCTGGCGGATATTGCCGGGCCAGTCATGCGCCTGGAGCACCGCAAGCGCGTCGTCGCCGATCTTGCGGGCGCGGATACCCGCCTGCTCGCTGATCTGGCGCATGAACATGTCGACGAGGAAGGGAATGTCCTCGCGCCGTTCGGCAAGCGGCGGCACGCGCACGGGCACGACGGCAAGCCGGTGGTAGAGGTCTTCCCGGAAACCGCCTTCGGCGATCAGGCTTTCGAGATTGTAGGCGGTGGAGGAGATGATGCGCACATCCACCTTCACCCGCTTCGAACCGCCGACGCGCTCGAACTGCTGATCCACGAGCACGCGAAGGATCTTGTTCTGCGTCTCGCGCGGCATCTCGCCGATCTCGTCGAGATAGAGGATACCGCCATGCGCCTCCTCAAGCGCCCCTGTCCTGCGCGGTTGGCCGGGTGTGCCCTCGGTGCCGAACAGCGCGATCTCCATGCGCTCGGGCGTGATCGCCGCCGCGTTGAGCACGACGAACGGCCCGCTCGCCCGGCTCGACTTGCGGTGAATCATGCGCGCCACCAGCTCCTTGCCGGAGCCGGAGGGGCCGAGAATCATGATTCGGCTGTTGGTCGGCGAGACCTTTTCGATGTTCTGGCGCAGCTGGGAGACGGCGACCGAGGTGCCGATCAGCTCAACCGGGTCGCCGGAGCGCTTCTTCAGCTCCGTCACCTCGCGGCGCAGCTTGGAGTTCTCCAGCGCCCGTTCGGCGATCAGGATCAGCCGGTCGGCCTTGAACGGCTTCTCGATGAAATCATAGGCGCCACGGCGGATCGCCGAGACGGCCGTCTCGATATTGCCGTGGCCCGAAATCATCACGACCGGCAGGTCCGGATGGCGGCTCTTGATCTCGTCGAGCAGCGCGAGGCCGTCGAGCTTGCTGCCTTGCATCCAGATATCGAGGAAGACGAGGCGCGGCACGCGGTCGCTGATCGCGGCCAGCGCGCTGTCGCTGTCATAGGCCGTGCGCGTCTCGTGCCCTTCGTCCGAAAGAATGCCGGAAACGATCTCGCGGATGTCCTCTTCGTCATCCACCACAAGAATATCAGACGCCATGGCTCACTTCCTTGCTCTTCTTGTCCGCATCGACGGCCGCCGTTTCCTCGTAGGGCAGGATCACACGGATCATCGCCCCATGGCCGTTGTCGAAATCCGCCGGGGCATCATGCAGTTCCAGCTGCCCGCCGTGGTCTTCGATGATTTTCTTCACGATGGCGAGGCCGAGCCCCGTGCCCTTCTCGCGCATCGTCATGTAGGGTTCGAGAATCCGGTGCCGGTTCTCCGTCGGCAACCCCTTGCCGTTGTCAATGACATCAACGACGAACCGCCGTCCTGCGTCGTCGGGCGTCGCGCGCACGAGGATTTTCCGCTCCTCGCGCGTCACTTCGGGCGGCAGGGCCTCGATGGCCTCCACCGCATTCTTGATGAGATTGCCGAAGGCCTGGCCAAGCATGCGCGTATCGAACAGGCCTTCGAGCGGAACCTCGCCGAGATCCTTGCGGAAATCGACATGGGTATTGCCCATCTCGCGCAGGAAGACAGCATCCTTGAGGATGTTGCGCAGGTCCGACCGCTCCTTCGTCGGCTTCGGCATGCGTGCAAAGGCGGAGAACTCATCGACCATGCGGCCGATATCCTCGACCTGGCGCACGATGGTGTCCGTACACTGGTCGAAGACCGCGCGGTCCTCCGGATCGATCTGCTTGCCGTAGCGGCGACGGATACGTTCGGCCGAAAGCTGGATCGGCGTCAGCGGGTTCTTGATCTCGTGCGCGATGCGCCGCGCCACGTCCGCCCAGGCGGTCGAACGCTGCGCGATGACGAGATCGGTGATGTCGTCGATGGTGATGACGTAGGATTCCTTGGCGTCCTTCGCCTCCTCGCGCGTCACCTGCACGTTGAGCGTCCGCTCTTTGCCGCCGTGCATGATGTTGATCTGCTTGCGGTAGTTGTTGCGGTGGCGGGTAGCCCCCTCGGCTAGCACCGCCGCGATTTCCGGCGCCACCGCGGTCAGCGGCTGGCCGATCAGGTCGTTGGCGTTGCGCCCGAGCAGGATTTCGGCCGAAAGGTTGGCGATCGTCATGCGCCCGTCGTCTTCCACGCCGATGACCGCCGCCGTCACGCCCGAAAGCACCGCCTCGATGAAGCGGCGGCGGTGGTCGACCTCGTCCTTCGCGTCAAGGATCTGCTCCTGCTGCGCGCGGATTTCCGCGATCATCTTATTGAAAGTGCGCGAGAGGTTGCCGACGTCGCCGTCGACCGTGCGCACCGGCACGCTGACATCGAGATTGCCCGAGGCGACGCTGTCCGCCGCGCCGATCAGCTGGCGGATCGGCCGCACGATGCGGTCGGCGACGGCGATCGCCGTCCAGATCGCCGCGAGCAGCACGATGAGGGCGAAGCCGAGATAGAGCACGCCGAAGGCGATCTGCAGCGTCGTGCGCCCGGCCTCGAGCGCCCGGTACTCCGCCGTGTTCTCCTCCATCAGCCGCATGGAGCGCATCACTTCGGGGTCGACGGTGCGGATCGTGTAGAGGAAGGCGTCAGAAATATTGTCGAGCTTGATGATGGCACCGACGAGATTGGTGGCGCCCGGCGGAATGAGCGTCGGCTGGCCGGCCGCAGACGCCTTCAGCGCATCCTCCGGCACGGCCGGCAGCGGGTTCTCGATCTGGATATTGGCCTGCAGGATGGTCGAACCGTCGGCCCGCAGCAGGAAAGCGCCGAGCATGCCGCGCCCGCGCGCCTGCCGCGTCATCAGATCGACGAAGCCCGTGCGGTCGAGGCTGTAGAGCTGGCGGTTGCGATCGAGATCGTTCGCCATCGACGCCGTCTGCCCCTGCAGATAGCTCGCGTTTTCCAGGACGTAGGCCTGCGCCACATTGAGCGAGGAACTGACAATCGACTGGGTGCGGATGGAGAACCAGCGGTCGAGGCCGACATCGAGCGTGATGGAGGCGAAGATGGCGACGAGCACGGCAGGCGTGATCGCGACGATGGAGAACAGCGCCACGATGCGCACATGCAGGCGGGCAGCGGCGCGTCCGCGGCGGCGCGCGCGCAGGAGACGCAGGATCTCGCGGCCGATCAGGACCATCAGGCCGACGATGAAGACCGCGTTGATCGCCGCCGAGGCGATGACGACGTTCGCCTCCGGCTTGATCGGCGTCAGGCCGAGCAGGATGAACAGCGAGATGGTCGCGGCAACGAGGGCACCGCCGGCCAGCACCAGACCAGGCAGGGCAAAAGAGGCCCGTCGATCGCCGGTCGCTCCCTTTCCATTCTCGTTCGAAAGCAGGCTCACGCCTTCCGTCATCTGCCGCATCGCTTCCCCGGCCGGGCATCCCGAAGGGCGCCGGCGTTCTTCTCGTGTTTTCCGGAGTAGCGCCGACCGCATGAGGGACCGGCCACATTCGTACCCGCATCCATGACGATCAGGCACGCAAGCCTATTCGGCCGCAAACCCCTCTGTTACCCTCAAGCAACAGATTGTGGCCAAAATGCAACGCCCCCTGCCGTTAAGTCAAGCAGAACGCGAACTTCTGTATACAGATACACCCAGTTCGCGAATTTTCTTGCGCAGCGTGTTGCGGTTGAGGCCGAGCAGGTCGGCCGCCTTGATCTGGTTGCCGCGCGTCGCTGTCAGCGCGGCGAGAATCAGCGGATACTCCACCTCGGCCAGCACGCGCTCATAGAGCCCGGCCGGCGGCAGGCCGTCGCCGAAGCTTGCAAAATACTGCCGCATGTTCTCCTCGACGGCCTGCGAGATGGAGAGCGAGCCGCTTCGGACCGCTGCCTTCTCGATCGGGCTGTCGGGAATGTCGGCACGCAGCTCCGCCTCGATGATCTCGCGGGAGATGACGTCCTGCGGGTAGAGCGCGGTGAGGCGGCGCACGACGTTTTCGAGTTCGCGCACATTGCCCGGCCAGGGATGCGCCTTCATCAGTTCCAGCGCCTCCTGGTCGAAGCGCTTGGCGTCGAGCCCTTCCTTCTCGGCCTGCTGCACGAAGTGGCGCACGAGATCGGGAATATCCTCCGCGCGGTCACGCAGCGGCGGCAGGCGCAGCGGCACGACGTTGAGGCGATAGTAGAGGTCCTCGCGGAAAAGCCCCTGGTTGATCGACTGCTTCAGGTCCTTGTTGGTCGCCGCGACGATGCGCACGTCGGTGCGGATCGGCGTCCGCCCGCCGACTGTCGTATATTCCCCCTGCTGGAGCACGCGCAGCAGCCGCGTCTGCGCATCCATCGGCATGTCGCCGATCTCGTCGAGGAACAGCGTGCCGCCCTCGGCCTGCTCGAAGCGGCCGGTCGAGCGGTTCTGCGCGCCGGTGAAGGCGCCCTTCTCGTGGCCGAACAGTTCCGATTCGATGAGGTCGCGCGGGATCGCCGCCATGTTGATCGCGACGAACGGTCCGTTGCGGCGCTTGCCGTAGTCGTGCAGCGCGCGGGCGACCAGCTCCTTGCCGGTGCCCGATTCGCCTGTGATCATCAGCGTCAGGTCCGTCTGCATCAGGCGGGCGAGCACGCGGTAGATTTCCTGCATCGCCGCCGAGCGGCCGACGAGCGGCATGCCGTCCTGCGTGTCGTCGTCGAGCCGCGCGGGCTTGCGCTTCGGCTCCGACAGGGCCCGGCCGATGATGGCGATCAGCTCGGTGAGGTCGAAGGGTTTCGGCAGGTAGTCGTAGGCGCCCTTCTCCGAGGCCTTGATCGCCGTCATGAAGGTGTTTTGGGCACTCATCACGAGCACCGGCAGGTCCGGCCGCGCCTTCTTGATGCGCGGGAGGAGGTCGAAGGCGTTCTCGTCGGGCATCACGACGTCGGTGACGACGATGTCGCCCTCGCCGGCGGCGATCCAGCGCCACAGCGTTGCCGCGTTGGAGGTGATGCGCACGTCATAACCCGCGCGGCTGAGAGCCTGGTTGAGAACCGTGCGGATCGCGGCATCGTCATCGGCAACGAGGACTGTGGCGCCTGTCATCAATCATGTCCTTTGGTCTTGGGAAAGTCGTCGTCTTCGCTGACGCCGCGGGAGGCCGGCATCAGCACGCGGAAGGTGGTCCGGGAGGCCTGGCTGTCGCATTCGACGATGCCGCCATGCCCCCCGATGATCTTGGCGACCAGCGCGAGCCCGAGGCCCGAACCGTTGGTCTTGGTGGTGATGAAGGGATCGAACAGATGCGGCAGGAGATCCGCCGGCACGCCCGGCCCGTTGTCGTGCACGCAGAATTCCAGCGGCAGCGAGATCTTTTCCCGCGTGCCGGCAACGGAAAGGCGGATGCCCGGACGGTAGGCGGTCGTAAGCTGGATCTCGCCGTCCGGCCGCTCGCCGATCGCCTCGGACGCGTTCTTGATCAGGTTGAGGAACACCTGCACGAGCTGGTCTCGGTTGGCAAAGACCGGCGGCAGCGACGGATCGTAGAGTTCCGAGATCTTGATGTTGCGCGCAAAACCCGCCTTGGCGACGACCTTCACATGGTCGAGCACCGAATGGATGTTGAGCGGCACACGGTCGACCGGCCGCTCGTCGGAAAACACCTCCATGCGGTCGACCAGCGAGACGATGCGGTCCGTCTCGTCGCGGATGAGCCGGGTCAGCGTGCGGTCCTCGTCGATGACGGAGGTTTCGAGAAGCTGTGCCGCGCCGCGGATGCCGGAAAGCGGGTTCTTGATCTCATGCGCCAGCATGGAGGCAAGCCCCGTCACCGAACGCGCCGCCCCGCGATGGGTGAGCTGCCGGTCGATCTTGTCGGCCATCGAGCGTTCCTGGATGACGACCACCACCGAACCCGGCTCGGTCGTGACAGGCGCCACATAGATATCGACCAGTTTTTCCGCCCCGAGCCGCGGTGAACTCAGGTCGACGCGGTATTCACTGACCGGGGCCTTGCGCTCGCGGACCTGATCGATCAGCGTCAGCAGCGGGCTGCCGAAGGGAATGAAATTGGAGATGTCGTGCCGCGAGAGATAGCCCGCGCTCGACCCGAAGAAGGATTCGGCTTCCCAGTTGGCGAAGGCGATCAGCCCGCGCGCATCGACGAGGATGACAGGATTCTGGATGGCGTTGAGCACGGCGAGCGCCAGGTCCGGCGCCTTCGCGGCATTCTGGTCGAAGGGCCTGTCCGTCATGCCGCCTCTCCGAGCCTTGCTGCGCCACCCGCAAGCAGCGCCGTCGCGAGCCTGTCGGCGACGGCATCGCTATCGCGCGCCGTCATGATCTCCGCCTTGGCCGACCCCGTAAAGCCGGGTGCAAAACGCTCCAGATACCAGCCGACATGTTTGCGCGCATGGCGCAGCCCCGCCTCGACGCCGTAGAAGTCGAGCATCATGCGATAGTGCTCCACCGCAACCGCCGCGATCTCCTCCGTCGAAGGATGCGCCGCCGCGCCCGCCAGCACTGCCGGATGCCACGGCCGGCCCTGCGCCCCGCGCCCGACCATCACCGCGTCCGCGCCCGAGCGCCGCAGGATCTCGCGCGCGTCCTCGGCCGTATCAACGTCGCCGTTCGCCACCAGCGGGATGGTCAGCACGTCGCGCACCGCGCGGATCGCGTCCCAGTCCGCCTTGCCCTCGTAGAACTGCATGCGGGTGCGCCCATGCACGGTGATCATCGCCGCCCCCGCCGCCTCGGCGCGCGCTGCGATATGCGGCGCGTTCAGCGAATCGTGGTCCCAGCCGAGCCGCATCTTCACCGTGACCGGCACCTTCACCGCGCCGACCGTCGCCTCGATCAGCCCGAGCGCATGATCGGGATCGCGCATCAGCGCCGAACCGGAATAGCCGCCGATCACCTTCTTGGCGGGGCAGCCCATATTGATGTCGATGATATCGGCGCCCTCACCCTCGGCGATCCGCGCCGCCTCGGCCATCCAGTGCGCCTCGCGCCCGGCGAGCTGCACCATATGCGGCCGGATGCCGCAATTGCGGATGCGCGACCAGCTTTCCCGCGCATTCAGCGCCAGCTCCCGGCTCGCCACCATCTCCGTCACGACCAGCCCCGCGCCGAAACGCCAGGCGAGATCGCGGAACGGCAGGTCCGTGACGCCGGACATCGGCGCGAGGACCACCCGGTTGCGCAGGGTCCGGCCGCCGACGTCGAGCGGCGCTGACAGACTGGGGATCGTCAAATGCTCATCTTTCAAGCAAGTCATCTCTCTGCACTATTTTTAGCCATTGTTCTCGTTCTTGCCAAGCTGCAATCCTGCATGCCCGCAATTTTCCTTACAGCGCTGGAATTGCGGCACCCTTCCGGCTAAACCACCTCAAATCGCTTTGAAACGGGAGCTACGAGACCAGATGCTGGCGGAAAATGCGCTATCCTGCGGTGTGGTGATCGTCGCCGCCGGTCGCGGCGAACGGGCGGGCAGCCATGCCGAAGGCCCCAAGCAGTACCGCCGCATCGGCGGAAGGCCGGTCATCTCCCATACGCTCGATCTCTTTGTCAATTGGCTGCCCGCCCGGCGTATCGTGGTCGTGATACATCCCGATGACGAAGCGCTGTTCGAGAATGCACGCGCGCAGTCCCTCCCCGCCGGCGACCGCCTGACGGTCGTCACCGGCGGCGCGACGCGCCAGCAGTCCGTTCTCGCCGGCCTCGAGGTCCTTGCGGAAGGCGACGTCACCCATGTCCTCATCCAGGATGCCGTGCGCCCCTTCGTCGAGCCCACCATCCTGGAGCGCACGCTGACCGCCTTCCACCATGGCGCCCGCGCCGTGCTGCCGGCCGTCGCCGTCGCCGACACGCTGAAGCGCGCGGACGCCAACGGCAATGTCGCCGAAACCGTCTCGCGCTCCGGCCTCTTCGCCGCCCAGACGCCGCAATCCTTCCATTTTCAGACGATCCTCGAAGCCCATCGCCGCGCCAGCGCCTCCGGCCGCACGGACTTTACCGACGATGCCTCGATCGCCGAATGGGCGGGCGTACGCGTCCACCTCGTCGAAGGCGGCGCGGGCAACGTCAAGCTTACCTTACAGAAGGACATCGCCATGGCCGACCAGCGCCTCGCCACCGCCCTGCCCGACGTTCGCACCGGCAACGGTTACGACGTGCACCAACTCGTCGAGGGCGACGGCGTCACGCTCTGCGGCCTCTTCATTGCGCACGACCAGAAACTCTCCGGCCATTCCGACGCCGACGTCGCGCTGCATGCGCTGACCGATGCCCTGCTCGCCACCTGCGGCGCGGGCGATATCGGCGATCATTTCCCGCCCTCCGACCCGCAGTGGAAGGGCGCGGCGTCCCGCATCTTCCTCGAACATGCCGCCGGCATCGTGCGCGCCAGGGGCGGCGTCATCATGAATGCCGATGTCTCGTTGATCGCCGAAGCGCCGAAGGTCGGCCCGCACCGCGAGGCGATGCGCCAAAACCTTGCCGATTTCCTCGGCATCTCCATCGATCGCTGCTCGGTCAAGGCGACGACCAACGAGAAGATCGGCTTCATCGGCCGCCGCGAAGGCATCGCCGCCATCGCCACCGCGACCGTCGTCTACAGGGGAACCGACGCATGAGCATCTGGCCAAAGGACATCGAAGAGGCCGCACAGACGATCGTCACCGATTTTGCGGCGCGCGGCCTTTTGATCGCCACCGCCGAATCCTGCACCGCCGGCCTCATCGCCGGTGCGATCACCGAAATATCCGGCTCCTCCAACGTCTTCGACCGCGGCTTCGTCACCTATTCCAACGAGGCGAAGCGCGAGATGATCGGCGTCGCCAATGCGACGCTGAAGGCGCACGGTGCCGTCTCCCGCCCGACCGCCATCGAGATGGCCGAAGGCGCCATCGGCAATTCCGGCGCAAACATTTCCGTGGCTGTGACGGGCATTGCCGGCCCCGGCGGCGGTTCGGAGGAAAAGCCCGTCGGCCTCGTGCATCTCGCCGCCGCCCGCAGGGGCCATGCGACGCTGCACCGGGAGATGCGCTACGGCAATATCGGCCGCAGCGCCGTGCGGCTTGCGACGGTGCGGACCGCCCTCGACATGCTGATCGAGCTGTCGAAGACCGATTGAGCTATTTCGTCGATCCCGGCAGACAGAGGCCGGTGACGTCGAGCAAGGCCTCCATGCGGACCTTCGCGTCGGTCGCTTCCCACCAGGGAACGCCGGTCGCCAGATATTCCTTGGCCATCCAGGCGTCGTTCGTCTCCTTTTCGCGGCGAACGGCGTCTTGGTATTCCTTGCCGGCCCGCTTTTCCGTCATGCATTTCGTGTAGTCGTCGCTGCTCAGCAAACGGCTGGCATAGATGCCCTCGAAATCGCCCGTGCTGCCCGCCTTGCCGGTCTCGATGTCGGCGACGCGCGCCGCCTGCTCGCGGGAAATGTCGAGATCGACGGTCTCGATATAGACCCGCCGCCCCCAATCCATTTCCTTGTTTGCCGGGTCGACCGGCGCGATCTCATAAATCCGGCTGAGGAGTTTTGCACCCCCTATGACGTCCGAGACGACCGCGACGGTCGTCAGTTTGTAGGTAAGGTTTCGCGCCTCGACCTTTCCGGTAAGCAGGCCCATCGGTTCGTGCTTGCGCGTCACCGTCACCGTCTCCCCGACAGGCACCGCCCGGATATCCGGCGTCACCGTCTCCTTGCCGTTGAGGAAGAGATACATATTGGCGATGCGGCCGGGTGGAAAATCCCGGTCGGTGTAGAGCAGCGGCTGCGGATAGGAGCCGGGATTGCGCGAGTGCGTGCTCACCTTCAGCCCTTCGGAGAGCCAGTAACTGCCGGCGATCGGGCGTTTGTCGGCATCGAGCAGCAGCACATAGCTTCCAGCCTTGCGCAGCAGCGCCAGATCGGGCTCGGCGGATGCCGCATCGGCCGAAAATACCGCAGCAGCCAGCAGAAAACAGCGCAAACGTCCCATCGTCACAGCACCCATCGTCCGCCTCCCGGCCGTTGATATCTAGGGTGAATGACGGATGATCGGCCGGTTTTGTTCAGCCGCCGTAGATCGTGGCCGCGCGCTTTTCAAAAGCCTCGGTGAACATACGGAAGGCGCGGTCGAACATCGAGCCCATCAGCGCGCCGAGAATCCGGCTCTTGAATTCGTAGTCGATGAAGAAATGCACGGAGCATCCGCCGTCCGGCAGCGGCTCGAAGCGCCAGCGATTGTCGAGATAGCGGAACGGCCCGTCGATATACTTGACGTCGATCGCCCGTTCGGCGCGGTTGAGAAGAACCTGCGTCGTGAACGTCTCGCGGATCGCCTTGTAGCCGACGGTCATGTCGGCGATCAGAAGTTCCTTGCCGTCGCGTTCCTTGCGCGAGCGCACCGTAAGCCCCTCGCAGAGCGGCAGGAATTCCGGATAGCGCTCGACATCGGCGACGAGGTCGTACATTTGCTCGGGCGTATGGGGAACCGGACGGCGGGTTTCGAACTGTGGCATGGCCGAGAGCTAATATTGCCGCGCGAGGATGGCAAGTAGCTCCCGGTTCTCGGCCTTCGATTTCAACACGCAAACCGGCACATCCGGTCCATATGCCGCAAGCTTCTCCTTGATTTCCGGGCTCTCCGTCTTCTCGAAGTTCCAGATGTAAGCGAGGAACTCGCGCGTCATCCGCTCCGGGCAGCCATCGGCCATTTCCGGCCGCGACCGGCCGCGGAATTTCAGCCAGCGCGACAGGACGCCGTAGAGCGACGCCCAGCGCGGCGGGCGAAGCCAGAGGACGAGATGCGTGCGCGGCAGGCGCTCCGGCAGGGTGCCAGGGCTGGTGCCGTCGATGATCCAGCGCTCCTCCGCCACGATCGCCTGAAGGCGCATCAAGGCCTCAGCACGCGGTCGCACGGTCCAGCCCGGCAGCCAGAAGATCTCGCGGTCCATGGAGACATAGGGCAGGCCGAGCCGCTCGCTCAGCTTTCGCGCCAGCGTCGATTTTCCGCTGCCCGAGCAGCCCATGACCAGCACGCGCTCCGCCGTGTTCAGCCGCGCGGCGGCGGTCTCTTTCGTGATGGTGATCATGGTGGTTCTCCTATGCGCCGACGCGCGTCAGCAGGCGGCGCGCCTCACGTCGCGAAGACAGGGTGACGAGCGGTACGCCTTCGCCATGCTGCTCCAGCTTGCGGATGAAGACCGGTGCAGATTTTCTCTCGAAATTCCAGATGTAGTCGAGGAAGGTGCGGTCCGGCAGTGGTTCCGGGCAGCCCGCCGCCATTTCCGGCCGCACCGTGCCGTGGTAGCGCCAGACACGACGCGCGACGCCGAGAAGGCAGGTGAGCCGCGGCATGCGCACCCAGATGACGAGATCCGAGCGCGGCACGCGGAGGTCGAAGGTGGACGGATTGCTGCCGTCCATGACCCAGCGCTCCCGCGCCACCAGCATTTTCAGGATATCGAGCCGCGCGGCCGGATCACGCTCGCGCCAGCCGGGCAGCCAGCGCACGTCCCGGTCGATCGACTGGTACTCCAGGCCGAACCGCGCGGCGAGCGCCTTTGACAGCGTCGACTTGCCGCCGCCCGAGCAGCCGATGACCAGCACGCGGTTCGCCGTCTCCAGTCGCTCGGCCGCTTCCTCGATCGTGATCGAAACCGTCATTGCCATCCCCGAAACGCAAAACCCCGCCGTCGGGCGGGACGGCGGGGCTTAAAGGAAGGCTGAGGAAAAGTCTATTCCGCGGCGGCAAGAACCTTGCGTTCGCGCGCGGCCTTGAGCCGGGCGAAATCGTCGCCGGCATGGTGCGAGGAGCGGGTCAGCGGGCTGGAGGAGACCATGAGGAAACCCTTGGAATAGGCGACGGTTTCGTAGGACTTGAACTCTTCCGGCGTCACGAAGCTCATGACGGCATGGTGCTTGCGGGTCGGCTGGAGATACTGGCCGATGGTCAGGAAATCGACGTCGGCCGTGCGCAGGTCGTCCATCAACTGGAGCACTTCGTTGCGCTCCTCGCCGAGGCCCACCATGATGCCCGACTTGGTGAACATGGTCGGGTCCAGTTCCTTCACGCGCTGCAGGAGGCGGACGGAGTGGAAGTAGCGCGCACCCGGACGAACCGTCAGGTAATTGCCCGGCACGGTCTCCATGTTGTGGTTGAAGACGTCGGGCTTGGCGGCGACGACACGCTCCAGCGCGCCCGGCTTCTTGAGGAAGTCCGGCGTCAGGATTTCAATCGTCGTCAGCGGCGAGGCTTCGCGGATCGCCCAGATCACCTTCTCGAAATGCTCGGCCCCGCCATCGGCGAGGTCGTCGCGGTCGACGGAGGTGATGACGACGTGGGAAAGACCCATCTGCTTGACGGCCTTGGCGACGTTCTCCGGCTCCGCCATGTCGAGTGCATTCGGCTTGCCCGTCGCCACGTTGCAGAAGGCGCAGGCGCGGGTACAGATCTCGCCCATGATCATGAACGTCGCGTGCTTCTTGTCCCAGCACTCGCCGATGTTCGGGCAGCCGGCCTCTTCGCACACCGTCACCAGCTTGTGGGAGCGCACGAGATCGCGCGTTTCCTGATAGCCCTTGGACACCGGCGCCTTGACGCGGATCCATTCCGGCTTGCGCAGCACTTCCGTGTCGGGCCGATGGGCCTTTTCCGGGTGGCGAACGCGCGGGGCGTTGGGATCAAGATTGGTGCGGTCGAGAATGGTGACCATGTCGATTCCACTTTCCTGTGGGGCGCCAACACCCCTTGCGGACCGGAAATTAGCGGGCCCGCCTCCATGTGGAGGCGGGCTTTAGCACGTTCAAGCGTTCAGTGCACGCCCATAGGCATCGAGCACGCTTTCCTTCAGCGTTTCCGAAATGGTCGGATGCGGGAAGATCGTGTGCATCAGTTCTTCCTCGGTCGTCTCCAGATTCATGGCGATGACGAAACCCTGGATGAGCTCGGTCACTTCCGCGCCGACGAGGTGCGCGCCGAGCAGTTCACCGGTCTTCTTGTCGAAGATCGTCTTGACGAGACCCTGGTCTTCGCCGAGCGCGATCGCCTTGCCGTTGGCGACGAAGGGGAAGCGGCCGACGCGGATGTCGCGACCCTGTTCCTTGGCCTTGGCTTCCGTCAGGCCGACCGAGGCGACCTGCGGATGGCAATAGGTGCAGCCCGGGATCTTCGACTTGTCCATCGGATGCACGTTCGGCAGGCCCGCGATCTTCTCGATGCAGATGACGGCCTCATGCTCGGCCTTGTGGGCCAGCATCGGCGGACCGGCGACGTCGCCGATCGCGTAGATGCCCGGTACGTTCGTCTTGCCGTAACCGTCGATGGCGATGAAGCCGCGGTCGGTCTTCACGCCGACGGCTTCAAGGCCGATATTTTCCACATTGGCCTGAACGCCAACGGCGGAGATCATCCGGTCGGCGGTGATCTTCTCGACCTTGCCGTCCTTCATCTCGACATGGGCGGTGATCGAGTTCGCCCCCTTCTCCACCTTGGTGACCTTCGCCTCCAGATGGATCTTCATGCCCTGCTTTTCGAACTGCTTCTTGGCGAGTGCGGAGATTTCCGCATCCTCGACCGGCATCACCGTCTTCATCACCTCGACAACCGTCACATCGACGCCGAGCGTGCGGTAGAAGGAGGCGAATTCGATGCCGATGGCGCCCGACCCCATGACGAGCAGCGACTTCGGCATCTCTTCCGGCTTCATCGCCTCGAAATAGGTCCAGATCAGCTTGCCATCCGGCTCGATGCCGGGCAGTGCGCGCGGACGCGCACCGGTGGCGATGACGATATGCTTGGCGGCGTAGGTGCCTTCGGGAAGAACATTCTTCGGCAGCGGCGCCTGCGGCTGCTGGATCGCCTTGGTCGTCTTGGACACGACGATCTCGCCCGGCTTGGTGATCTTGGCTTCACCCCAGATGATATCGACCTTGTTCTTCTTCATCAGGAAGCCGACGCCGCCGTTCATGCGCTGGGCGATGCCGCGCGAGCGGGCAACGATCGCCTTCAGGTCCGGCGTCACCGAGCCTTCGATCTTGATGCCGTAGTCGCCCGGATGCTGGGCGTAGTGGAATATCTCGGCCGAGCGCAGCAGCGCCTTGGTGGGAATGCAGCCCCAGTTGGAGCAGATGCCGGCGAGATGTTCGCGCTCGACGATGGCCGTCTTCAGGCCCAATTGCGCCGCGCGGATCGCGGCGATGTAGCCGCCCGGACCCGAACCGATAACGATGACGTCGTAGGCATTCGACATGAGCGCTTCCACTCCTCTGTTGTTCTTCTGCGCCACAGTCGGCCAACCGCCGCCACGGCCTTGACGAGAAGCGGAAGCACTCCGCCCCTCAGGGAAGCTGCTCGACCTTTTCCGGCCGCATCAGCATCCCGTAGATTTCATCCTTGAGCCGCATCCTCTCCTTCCGCATGTCGGCCATGTGGAAGTCGGCGACGGGCTCGATATCCGTCTCGGCGCGGTGGATCGCGAGATTCACCGCTTGATACTCCTCGGAAATCCGGTGGAAATGACCATCGACCTCGCGCAGGTGGCGGATCTTGGCCAGGTGCTCCGGAAATTCCTCTGCCAGCTGGTGCGGGGTATTCGGCATGTCCATCTCCTTCTTCTGATGATGGTGCCAGCCTAGCGCGCCCGCGCCTTCACTCCTTGATCCCGATCAAAGCCCGAGCATCATGCGCACGACCGGCTCGAGACCCTTGCCGATCGCCCGCGTGTTCTTCGCATCGAGATGCACGCCGTCGAGCGGCGTGGTCTCGGCCACCGCGCCCGCATCGAAGAAGCCGCAGCCGGCTTCGTCCGCCAGGTCCGCATAGAGCGTCGCCAGCATCGCCGATTGTTCCACGCCGCCGGCGAACATCGCCGCAAAGGCGGTGTTCGCGGTTTCGCACAGCGGCGGCGGGGAGACGATCAGCACCTCCGGCCCCTCCTGGTCACCGAACGACCAGGCATGGTGGCGCACGAGCGACACCAGCCGCTCCATGCCCTGCACGGCGCCAAAGGCGGTGCCGCAAACGACCGGCTTCATGTCATTGGCGCCGAGCAACAGGATGACGAGGTCGATCGGATCGTGGCTGTGCAGGATGGTCGGTAGGATGCGCGCGCCGTTGCGGTCGCAGTCCGCCATGTGGTCGTCATAGGCGGTGGTGCGGCCGTTGAGGCCCTCCGCGATCACGGTGACACCCGGTCCGAGGGCCTTGGCGAGCACGCTCGGCCAGCGATCCTCGAAGGCGTGCCGGTCGAGCGTTTCCGCTTTGTAACCCCAGGTCAGGCTGTCGCCGTAGCAGAGAACCGTCTTCATGGCCGCACTCCGCTATCAGACGAGCATCCCCATCGGGCTCTCGATGTAGCGCTTGAAGGCGCCGAGCAGTTCGGCACCCAGCGCGCCATCGACGCAGCGGTGGTCGGTGGAGAGCGTGACCGTCATCGCGTTGACGATGACCATCTGGCCCTTCTTGACCACCACCCGCTCCGTGCCCGCGCCGACTGCCAGGATCGTCGCATGCGGCGGGTTGACGACGGCAGCGAAGTTCGAGACGCCCATCATGCCCATGTTGGAGACCGCGGTCGTGCCGCCCTGGTATTCCTCGGGCTTCAGCTTGCGCTCCTTGGCCCGCTTGCCGAGGTCCTTCATCTCGTTGGAGATGGCCGACAGGCTCTTCAACTCCGCCTTGCGGATGATCGGCGTGATCAGGCCGCCCGGGATGGAAACGGCGACGCCGACATCCGCGTGCTTGTGCTTGACCATGTTCGTGTCGGTCCAGGAGACGTTGGCGTCCGGCACGTCACGCAGGGCGAGTGCCATGGCCTTGATCACCATGTCGTTGACCGAGAGCTTGTAGGCCGGCTTGCCGTCCTTCTCCGGCGCGGAACCGTTGATCTGGGCACGCAGCGCCAGCAGCGCATCGAGCTCGACGTCAACGGAGACGTAGAAGTGCGGGATCGTCTGCTTGGATTCCTGCAGGCGCTTGGCAATGGTCTTGCGCATGCCGTCATGCGGCACGAGCTCGTACGAGCCCTGCTCGAACAGCTTGAGCACGGCCTCTTCCGACATGCCCTTGGGGGCCGCGGCGGGCGCTGCGGAGGCGGCGGCAGCCGGGGCTGCTGCTGCGGCGGCGGGCTTGGCACCGCCGGAGGCGATCGCCTTCTCGACATCGCTCTTCACCACGCGGCCGTGCGGGCCGGAGCCGGAGACCGACTTGATGTCGACGCCGGCATCCCTGGCGATACGCCGGGCGAGCGGCGAAGAGAAGAGGCCGTTGCCGACGAAATGACCGTTGCCGGTGCTGGCAGCGACAGCAGCCGGCGCGGCTGCGGCCGCGGGCTTCTCTGCTTCCTTCGGCGCTTCGGCCTTGGCCTCGGCAGGCTTGGCTTCCGCCTTCGGCGCGGAACCACCGCCGGCAGCGGCTGCCGACACATCTTCACCGTCGGCGGCAAGGACGGCGATCAGGCTGTTGACCTTGACGCCTTCAGTACCGGCGGGCACGACGATCTTGGCGACAACGCCCTCGTCGACGGCCTCGACTTCCATCGTCGCCTTGTCGGTCTCGATCTCGGCGATGACGTCACCGGATTTCACGGTGTCGCCTTCCTTGACCAGCCACTTGGCGAGGTTGCCCTCTTCCATGGTGGGCGAGAGGGCGGGCATCGTAATGTTGATCGGCATTTCGGCGCCCTCCCCTTATTTGTAGCAGACGGTTTTGACCGCCTGGACGACTTCGCCGACATTCGGCAGCGCCAGCTTTTCGAGGTTCGCGGCGTAGGGCATCGGAACGTCCTTGCCGGCAATCGTCAGGATCGGCGCATCGAGATAGTCGAAGGCCTGCTGCATGACGCGGGTCGCGATCTCGGTGCCGACGGAGGACTGCGGATAGCCCTCTTCCACGATGACGAGGCGGCCCGTCTTCTTGACGGATTCGATGACCGTCGGCAGATCCATCGGGCGGATGGTGCGAAGGTCGATCAGCTCGACGTCGATGCCGTCCTTCTCCAGTTCCGCAATCGCCTTCAGCGCGTAGGTCATGCCGATGCCGAAGGAGACGACGGTGACGTCGTTGCCCTTCTTGTGCACGCGCGCCTTGCCGATCGGCAGAACGAAGTCGTCCATCTTCGGCACGTCGAAGCTCTGGCCGTAGAGGATTTCGTTTTCGAGGAAGATGACCGGGTTCGGGTCGCGGATGGCCGCCTTCAGGAGACCCTTCGCGTCGGCCGCCGTGTAGGGCATGACCACCTTGAGGCCCGGAATGTGGCTGTACCAGGCGGCATAGCACTGCGAGTGCTGGGCCGCGACGCGCGCTGCCGCACCATTCGGGCCGCGGAAGACGATCGGCGCGCCCATCTGGCCGCCGGACATGTAGAGCGTCTTGGCCGCGGAGTTGATGATCTGGTCGATCGCCTGCATGGCGAAGTTGAAGGTCATGAACTCGACGATCGGCTTCAGGCCGGTCATCGCCGCACCGACGCCGACGCCGGCAAAGCCATGCTCGGTGATCGGGGTGTCGATAACGCGGCGGGCGCCGAATTCCTGCAGCAGGCCCTGCGTGATCTTGTAGGCACCCTGGTATTCGGCGACTTCCTCGCCCATGACGAAGACGTCGTCATCGCGGCGCATCTCTTCCGCCATGGCGTCGCGCAGCGCTTCGCGCACCGTCGTCGCCACCATTTCGGTGCCGGCCGGAATATCCGGATCGGCGGCAACTTCGCCCTTCGGCTGCGCCGGAACGGGCGCGGCAGCGGCGGCAGGTGCCGGCTCGACGGCCTTCGGCGCCGCGGCTTCAGCGGGCTTGGCGGCGGCCTTCGGCGCGGCGACCGCGTCGGCGCTCTCGCCGTCCTGCAGCAGCACGGCGATCGCCGTGTTCACCTTGACGCCCTCGGTGCCGGCGGCGATCAGTATCTTGCCGATCACGCCTTCATCGACGGCCTCGACTTCCATCGTCGCCTTGTCGGTTTCGATTTCGGCAATCACGTCGCCGGACTTGACGGTGTCACCCTCGTTCTTCACCCATTTGGAGAGCGTGCCCTCCTCCATGGTCGGAGACAGGGCGGGCATGAGAATCTCGATTGGCATTGGTGTCCCTCCCCGGATTACAGCAGGATGTCGGTGTAGAGTTCGGATGCATCCGGCTCCGGATCGGCCTGCGCGAAATCGGCGCTGTCGGCGACGATGTCACGGACGTCCTTGTCGATCTGCTTGAGATCGTCCTCGCTTGCCCACTTGTTTTCCAGAAGGCGGGCGCGCACCTGCTCGATCGGGTCGTGCTCGGAACGCATCTTCTGCACTTCGTCCTTCGAACGGTACTTCGCCGGGTCGGACATCGAGTGACCGCGATAGCGGTAGGTCTGCATCTCGAGGATGACCGGCCCCTTGCCCGAGCGGCAATGTTCGACGGCTTCGTCGGCGGCGGCCTTCACGGCACGTACATCCATGCCATCCACCTGGTAACCGGGGATGTTGAAGGATGCGCCGCGATGCGAGAAATCGGTCTGGGCGGAGGCGCGCGAAACGGACGTGCCCATGGCGTAGCGGTTGTTCTCGATCACGTAGACGACCGGCAGCTTCCAGAGAGCGGCCATGTTGAAGCTCTCGTAGACCTGGCCCTGGTTGGCAGCGCCGTCGCCGAAATAGGCGAGCGAGACATTATCGTTGCCGCGGTAGCGGTTGGCGAAGGCAAGGCCCGTGCCGAGCGAAACCTGCCCGCCGACGATGCCGTGGCCGCCATAAAAGTTCTTTTCCTTGGAGAACATGTGCATGGAGCCGCCCTTGCCCTTGGAAAGGCCGCCACGACGTCCGGTCAGTTCCGCCATCACGCCGCGCGGGCTCATGCCGCAGGCGAGCATATGGCCGTGGTCACGATAACCCGTGATGACCTGGTCACCTTCCTTCAGCGCCAGCTGCATGCCGACGACGACCGCTTCCTGGCCGATATAGAGGTGACAGAAGCCGCCGATGAAGCCCATGCCATAGAGCTGGCCAGCCTTTTCCTCGAAACGCCGGATGAGCAGCATTTCGCGATAGGCGTGAAGATCGTCTTCCTTGGAGAACTCGGCAATCGTGCCGCCGGTGAAGTCTTTCTTTGCAGGCTTTGCCGCGGTTTTGCGGCTGGACGTGGACGCGGTTTTACGCGGAGCCATTCGTTCCTCCCTATGTTTGCCTCTTGGAGGAAACCATAGGGGAGAAAGCCCGCCTCAGCAATGCCATAAATGCATGGCTTATATTCTTCCCAACCCATTGATTAGTAAGGCATATTTACGATTAACCAGATTTCGGTTAATCGACTTCTTCAATGGAAAATAACGATTTCGTCGGCTCTGGACATATTGAGATAGGAGCGTGCTTTTTCGTCGAGCATGTCACGCTCGAGCGAGCCATCGCTCATCAGGGCCACCTCTTTTTCCAGGATCTGACGCTGCCGCACGAGGACGTCCAGGCGCGCCTGACGCTCTACTCTCTGCCGTTCGAGCTCCTCCATCCCCCTGAGGCCGAAATCGCCATGGACGGAATGATAGCCGAAGTAGGAAAGGAATGCGACTGTAATCACCGGCAACGCCAGCCGGCCGAATTTCCGCTTCTTATGGTGTTTGGTCCACATGCACAGCAGTCCCGATACGCAATACGGGTACGACACTAGCGGCAAGCGGTTAACCGACCATTGACCATGATGGTTGGGCAAAGAAAAAACCGCATCTGCCGATGCGGCCCCGGTTTTTCCGTTGAAAGGCCGGTGCCGTCAGGAGCCGAGACAGAGCAATCGCATTTGGAAGGAAGCCGCTGCCTCATTCCCCTTCTCCCCACGGGGGGAAAGTGCCGGCAGGCGGATGAAGGGGATGGCAAAGGCGCAAATGATCCGTCCCCCCCCTCATCGACCCCTTCGGGCCACCTTCTCCCCACCGGGAGAAGGAAAGAAAGGCACTGTCGAATTCCCTATGCGATTGCCTGAAGGCTCAGGCGTCGAGCATTTCCCGCACGGCCTCGGCAAGCTGCTTCAGAGAGAACGGCTTCGGCAGGAAGCCGAACTTGGCGTCCGCCGGCAGGTTGCGGGCAAAGGCGTCCTCGGCATAGCCCGAGACGAAGATGAACTTGAGGTCCGGATAGGTTTTCCGCAGCTCGCGCAGCAGCGACGGACCGTCCATCTCGGGCATGACCACGTCGGAGACGACGATATCGACGGCACCGTTCAGCTCTTCCATGATGTCGAGCGCCTCGACACCGGACCCGGCCTCGTGGACGGTGTAGCCGCGGGTCTCCAGCATGCGCTTGCCGCCGCGCCGCACCGCTTCCTCGTCCTCCACGAGCAGCACCACGGCCGAACCGCCGGTAAGGTCGCGCGGCTCCTTGTCCGCTTCCCGCGCGGCCACGGCCGTCGATTGACCGCCGGTCTGCGACAGTGCCTGCACCGCGCCCGCCGCTTCCGCCGGCACCACCTCTTCGATATGGCGCGGCATGAGGATGCGGAAGGTCGTGCCACTGCCGACTTCGGAATCGAGATAGATGTAGCCGCCGGACTGCTTGACGATGCCATAGACCATCGAAAGGCCCAGCCCTGTGCCCTTGCCGACTTCCTTGGTGGTGAAGAAGGGCTCGAAGATCTTGTCGATGATTTCGGGCGGGATGCCGGTGCCCTGGTCGGCCACGTCCACTTCCACATAGTCGCCCGGCGGCAGATCGCGCAGGTTCCGTGCCGCCGCCTCGTCGGCCTCCACATTGCGGGTGCGGAAGGTGATGGTGCCGCCCTCCGGCATGGCGTCGCGCGCATTGACCGCAAGATTGATCAGCACCTGCTCGAACTGGCCGAGATCGGTCTTCACCGACCAGAGGTCGCGGCCATATTCGACATCGATCTTGACGTTGGTGCCGGTCATGCGATCGACGAGCATGCGCAGGTCACCGATGACGTCGGTGAGGTTGAGCACGGTCGGGCGCATCGTCTGCTTGCGCGAGAAGGCAAGCAGCTGGCGCACCAGCACCGCCGCCCGGTTGGCGTTGCGCTTGATCTCCATGAGATCGGCAAAGCTCGCATCGGACGGGCGCGCGGACAGAAGCAGGTGGTCGGAGGAAAGCAGGATCGCCGTCAGCACGTTGTTGAAGTCGTGCGCGATGCCGCCGGCGAGCGTGCCGACCGCATTCATCTTCTGCGTCTGCGCCATCTGCGTCTCAAGCGCCTTCTGCTCGGTGATCTCGACGGCATAGACGATGGCCGCCTCCTCCGGCGCCTCGTCGCTCTGGTCGATGACGGCGTTCACATAGAAGCGGAAATGCCGGCCGTCGTCGGCCGGATGCAGCGAGTCGATCGGCGCGATGTCGCCCTGCCGGTCCTTCGCCGCATCGAGCGCCGATTGCAGGCGCAAGCGATCCGTCTCGTGCACGATGGTCTCGAGCTTGGCGCCGCGGTCGATATCGTCGCGCGAGACGACGCCCGAGAACAGCTTCAGGAATGGCGCGTTGGTGCGCAGGATCCGACCGCCGCCATCGACCGAGGCGATGGCCATCGGCGTGTTGTTGAAGAAGCGCGTGAAGCGCATGGAGGCAATCGAGGCGGACTGATCGTTCGCGCTGCCCTCCTCGCGCGCAAGAACGATGGTGCGGCTTTCGCCAGGCGCCCCGTCGCGCGTCGTGGAAACGCGGTGCACGATGCGCACCGGAAGGCTCTGGCCGTTCGTCTTGCGCAGGTCGAGATCGAGCAATTCGGTGCGCTTCAGGCCAGGCTCGGCCTGCACGGACTGGATAAGCGCCAGCCCCTCGCCCGCCACCATCTCGGCGATCGACAGCGAGCCGGGATGGAACTTCGCAAGATCGATGCCGAGCCATTCGGCAAGCGTCGCGTTCAGGTAGACGATCTCGCCCTTGCGGCCCGCGGAGAAGAAACCGGCTGGTGCATGGTCCAGATAGTCGATGGCGTTCTGCAATTCCTTGAAGAAGCGCTCCTGGTCGTCCCGCTCGGAGGTGATGTTGGAAATCTGCCAGATATAGAGCGGTTGCTTCGGCTTGTCGCGGTTCGGCAGGATACGCGCCTTGAGGCGATACCACTGTGCGCCCGAGCCGCCGGAGCCGGCCGGGTTGAGCGGCTTCTGGACGCGGAACTCCTCGGCGCCTTCCTTGCCTTCGTGCAGGCCGTTGGTCAGGCGATAGACGGCTTCGGTCGCGTCGCGATTGCGCGACAGCAGGGTCTCGAGCGTCTGCACCTCGGCAGCGCCGTTCGCCCCCGTCAACGCGCCATAGGCCGCATTGGCGTAGACGATGCGGCCCTTGCGGTCGGTGACGACCGTGCCATCGGGATGCGCATCGAGAAAGGCGCGTGCCAGATCATCCGAGCGCGCTGCCTGCGGCATGACCTCGATGAAGCCGATCAGCGCGGAAACGACGAAGAAGATGCCGGCCATGGCGAGAACGCCGAGAACCCCGAGCACGAGCTCGTTGTCGAGCTGGTTCTTGAAGACGATGAACGCCCCCGCCGAAGCCGCCAGCACGACCGCGAGCAGCACCACACGCAGCGCCACCGCCGGCCGCACGCCGCGGTCCACGATCGGCACATTATCCCCGTCCGGCCGCTTCATCGTCGTCATCAGTCCCTCGTCTGCAACAGTCCGGGTCTTGCGCTTGACCCGAACCCGATGCCAGAATCATGTTTATCCGCACGAGGGAAGCGCAAAAAGCCGTCGAGGGGAAGCAAGGCCGCGAATTCACAGGGAATATTCCCGGCTCAAACATCGCAATTTCCCTAACCTGCCATACTTACGCGACGATGACGACGGCAATCCGTGCTGGACAACCGGTATACCGCGCTTGTAGGACCCCGGGAAAAGCCGTCAAATGCAGCCAACCGGCCCGAAAGGCCGAACTGCTGGGCCAAAACTGCTGAGAAGGAGTGACCGCGCCATGTTCCAGGAGATTCTCGCAGAGAACGGCACGAAGTTCGTCATCGCCGCGGTGGTGGTGCTGCTCGGCCTTCTCTGCCTCGCGCTGGTGCTCTGGATCATCCGGGGCCGCCCCTCCTCGCCCTTCATCCGCGGCGGGCGCAACCGTGCGCCGCGCCTTGCCGTGCTCGATGCCGCGGCAATCGATACGCGCCGCCGCCTCGTCCTGATACGCCGGGACGACGTGGAACACCTCCTGATGATCGGCGGCCCGACCGACATCGTCATCGAAACGCGCATCGCCCTCCCGTCGGCTGACCATACCCAGCCAACGGAAAAAACCAACCAGAGGACCGAGCGTGCCGAGCCCGCACCGGTGCTGCAGGAAACAGTGGCGAAGGCGGCCGAACCCGCGATCGCCGCCCGCACCACCGCCTCGGCCGGTGCTGTCGCATCGACCAACGGCACGGTGGAGCGCCGCCCGGCGGCAACGCCGGAGGGCGTCTCGGCGATGACCAGGGTGCTTTATGCCGGTGAGGACGATACCGCTCCCCGCACCACTCCGGCGCAGGCGGTCAGCCAGCCGGTCCAGACGACCCAGCAGGCGCAGACGGCCATGCAGCAGCGTACGCCGGAGCGCCGCATCGAGGACGTCCTCGAACAGAACCGCCAGCGCGTCCTGCCCCAGTCCACGGTAACGCACACGACACAGGCAACCGCCGGCCAGACGGTGCAGCGCCCGATGGCGACGCCGACGCTCGCCAAGCCGACGCCCCAGCTTGCCGACAACCCGGCGCTGGTCAGCGAGTTCGAAAAGATCCTGGAGGCCGAAATGGCCAGCAGCGCCGCCGCCGGCACGACCGCCCACACAGCCGCCCAGCCGACGCTCAACCCGACGCAGACCGCCGCCACGATCGGTCATGGACAGCCCGTCGCAAAGAGCCGCGAGGAAACGGAAGCGGAGATGGCGCGCCTGCTCGGTGAAATTGCCGCCAATCGCAAGGCGTAAGACAACCGGTCCGAACCGCACAGAAAAAAGCCGCTGGAAACACGAGGTTTCCGGCGGCTTTAATTTTGGTCTTGCCAGCACCGAACAACACGAAACCTGCCGGCACCGGAAACATCCGGTGTTCGATTACCGCGAAGCCTGCCCTCGGACCTCCTCAGATCCATAGGAAAGGTCTACTCGTCGCGATACACCTTCTCCCGACGCTCATGGCGCTCCTGCGCCTCGATCGAAAGCGTGGCGATCGGGCGGGCGTCGAGACGCTTGAGGCCGATCGGCTCGCCTGTTTCCTCGCAGTAACCGTAAGTGCCTTCGTCGAGACGTTGCAGCGCCGCATCGATCTTGGAGATCAGCTTGCGCTGGCGGTCACGTGCCCGAAGTTCGATGGCACGGTCGGTTTCCGAAGACGCCCGGTCCGCAAGATCCGGATGATTGGCGCTTTCTTCTGCCAGATGGTCGAGGGTTTCGCGCGCTTCGCGCAGGATGTCGTTTTTCCAGGCGTTCAGCTTTGCTCGAAAGTAAGCCCGCTGGTTTGCATTCATGAATTCATCGCCCTCATCGAGGACGAAATTGCTAAGATCGATCTTCTCACTCAACGCGATTCTCCTGAAGAACATCTCAAGGCGCGCTGTATATCCCCACGGGTAACGTGTTTCAAGCCTGTAGAAACTTACCCACGGTTTTTCGCGTCTGCCTCTGTTTTGAACCTTGCCAGACTAATATTTCATCAAGATTACAACGGGATGGCAAAATCGGCCGCCAAACATCCCCGTCGCCTCGCCCAAAGGGCGCTCTATCGCCTGTCTGTCGCATCGTCCTGCACCAAATATAGGCACGCGATTGCCGATCCGGGATAAGGGTAGGACGATTTTCTTTCGCGAACCTGTAGCGCCCTGGATTCAGACTTATTTTAGCAACTCATGCTTTTCTCTTGCCGTAAGGGCAGGAGCACGCATTGATGTTCAGCAGGGCAAAGGCCATTCTTTCGATCGAATCCGGCAATCCGGAGCTCGTCCAGGCGCAGCTTGCCGCCTTTACCAAGCAGGTGCCGCTGCTCTACTTCATGCTGGTGACGAATACTGTCGCCATCACCGTCACCCATTTGGACACCGCTCCCGTCTCTCTCACCCTCTACATTCCCTCCGCGCTCTATGCCATCAGCCTGTTCCGCCTCGTCCACTGGTGGTTCAGCCGCAACCGGCGCTACACCAATGCGGAGGCGGTGGGCCGGCTGCGCTCGACCTATCGCCTGACCGCACTGCTCGGCGCCGGCTTCTGCGCCTGGTCGCTGAGCCTCTATCCCTATGGCAACGCCTACCAGCAGTCCCATGTCGCCTTCTACATCGCCAACACGGTCGTCGGCTGCATCTTCTGCCTGATGCACCTGCGGGCGGCCGCGCTCGCGCTGACGGCCATCGTGCTCGGCCCGTTCACCATCTTCTTCGGCACTTCGGGCAATCCGGTCTTCACCGCGCTCGCTCTCAATGTCGCACTTGTCACCGTCGCCATGGTGTTCATTCTCTTCACCTACTACCGGGATTTCGGCGCCCTCATCCAGTCGCAGAAGGAGCTGGAGGCGCGCCAGGCGGAAACCCAACGCCTCAGCGACGAGAACCATCGCCTCGCCAATCTCGACAGCCTGACCAACCTGCCCAACCGCCGCCAGTTCCGTGCCGAGCTCGAAACGAGGATCGCACGGGCGGAGAAGAACCGCACGGGCCTCGCCCTCGGCCTTATCGACCTCGACGGCTTCAAGCCCGTCAACGACACCTTCGGCCACGGCATCGGCGACAAGCTGCTCGTCGAGGTCGGCGAACGGCTCCTCGCCTTTGCCGGCCAGGGTCTGTTCCCGGCCCGCCTCGGCGGCGACGAGTTCGGCATCATCTTCGAGGGCAAGGCCTGCGCAGAGCGGCTCCATGCGATCGGCGACGAAATCTGCGCGGCCCTCCAGGAACCCTATGTCTTCAACGGACAGACAGCACGCGTTTCCGGCTCGCTCGGCATCTCGATCCTCGGCGATGCCGGCACCACGGCCGACCGGCTCTTCGATCGCGCCGACTTTGCCCTTTATCTCGCCAAGCAGAATTTTCGCGGAACGACGGTCGTCTTCTCCGCCGAGCACGAGGCCGAGATCAACGAGCAGGGCCGCATCCAGCAGGCGCTGCGCGCCGCCGATTTCGAGAAGGAGATGTACCTCGTCTTCCAGCCCATGGTCGATGCGGACACGAACGGCATCTCCGCCTATGAGGCACTTGCCCGCTGGCAGAGCCCGACCCTCGGCAACGTGCCGCCCGGTATCTTCATCCGTGCAGCCGAGCGGGCCGGCATCATCGGCCGGCTGACGGAGATCCTGGTGCAGAAGGCGCTGGCGGCCACACAGAGCTGGCCGGATCACATCCGCCTCTCAGTCAACCTGTCGACCCGCGACGTCGTCTCCAACAAGACCGTCGATGCCCTGCTCGAGATCATCGCGCAAAGCGGCGTCGACCCGGCCCGCCTCGACATCGAGGTGACGGAGACGGCCGTCATGCGCAACTTCACGCTCGCCGCCGACAACATCCGCCGTTTCGCCGACCGCGGCATCGGCATTGCGCTCGACGATTTCGGCACGGGCCATTCGAGCCTCAACTACGTGCACAAACTGCCGCTCACCAAGATCAAGATCGACCGCAGCTTCATCGTCGATATCGCCACGAACGAACGCAGCCGCAGCATCGTCAAGACGATCGTCGACCTCTCCCGCAACGTCGGCTGCGTCTGCGTTGTCGAAGGCATGGAGACCCATGAGCAGGTCGCTGCGCTGCGCGGCCTCGGCTGCCGCATGATGCAGGGCTACTACTTCGCACGGCCAGAGCGGCTGGAACACACGCTGGCTTGTCAGGCGCCATCCGACACGATCGTGAACGCGCCCGTGCGCAAAACCGGTTGATCTTTCCCGCAAGGACAGACATGAAGTCGGAATGCGGCACGGATCGTTTGCTGCAGGCGGATGGAGGACACACTTGGCATCTCTCGGCACGCCGGCCTTCCGGCTCTACATCCTTCGTCACGCCCGCGCCGCCTGGGCCGAGCCCGGCCAGTCGGATTTCGACCGCGCCCTCGACGACGATGGCTTTGCCGAAGCCGAGGTGATCGCCGAGGAAGCCGCCGACCAGGGCTACAGGCCGGACCTCATCATCTCCTCCACCGCGGTTCGTTGCCGCCAGACCGCCGAGCCTTTCCATCGCTCGGTGAGCGAGGAGTTGACCATCGATTATGTCGATTCCCTTTATTCCGGCACGGTCGACACCTATGCCGAACTCGCCTTCGCGGACCGGCAGGAGACCGCCGTGATGATCGTCGGCCACAATCCGATGATCGAGGAGTTCTTCCACCGTCTCGTCGGCAAGGAGATCGCCGAGACCGCCGCCCCCTTCGGCTATCCGACAGCAGGCCTTGCCATCCTGGATTTCGACGAGCGCCCGACCGAAGACAACTATGCCGGCGCCTGCCTTGCCGGCTTCATGACACCGCGCCCGGCGCATTGAGGCGCAGCGCGATCCCTCGGGGCCGCCTCTTGATTTTCGGCATCGCGCTGGCGCAAAACCGCTGCAGATTCCTGCGTGACATGGTTTGCGTGAAAAGGCGGCCTCTTTTTCCGCCGGATTTCGTTTCCTATATCGCCTTCGATGCTGGAAAGAGACCTTGCCCCCTAGCCTGACCACCTTCACCGACGAAGCCCTGCTCGCGCTCGACGCGCTGACCGGCCGCGCCACCAACCTCGTCAACCCGTCGATCCGCCTCGGCGTGACGGGCCTGTCGCGCGCCGGCAAGACCGTCTTCATCTCCTCGCTCGTCCACAACCTGCTGAATGGCGGCCGCCTGCCGCTGTTCGAGGCAGGGCGCTCGGGACGTGTGTCAAAAATCCGGCTGGAGCCGCAGCCGGACGACGCCGTGCCGCGCTTCCAGTACGAGGACCATATCCGAGCGCTGGTCGCCGATCGCCTCTGGCCAGATTCGACCCGGGCCATCTCGCAGCTTCGTCTGACACTCGATTATGAAAGCGCCTCCGGCTGGGGTCGCCTGCTGTCACCCGGAAAACTGTCGATCGACATCGTCGACTATCCCGGCGAATGGCTGCTCGACCTGCCGCTGCTCGCGCAGGATTTCCGCACCTTCAGCGCAAACACCGTGGCGCTCGCACAGTCCGGCATCCGCGCGGAGCTCGCGCGCGACTGGCTGGCGCTGTCGGCCACCATCGACCCGGCAGCTTCAGCCGAGGAAGCGACCGCGCGCACGCTGGCAGAAGCCTTCACCGCCTATCTGAGGGCCTGCAAATCCGACGAACGTTCGCTCTCCACCCTGCCGCCCGGCCGTTTCCTGATGCCCGGCGACCTCGAAGGTTCGCCCGCCCTCACCTTCGCCCCCCTGCCGAACCTGCCGGAAGGCCGCCCGGACAGGGGATCGCTGCATGCCATGATGGAGCGCCGCTACGAGGCCTACAAGACGCATGTGGTGCGCCCGTTCTTCCGCGAACATTTTGCCCGGCTCGACCGGCAGATCGTGCTGATCGACGCCCTTCAGGCCATCAACCGCGGCGCCGAGGCCGTACACGACCTGGAGCGCGCGCTCGGCGACGTGCTCGATTGTTTCCGCGCCGGCACGAACAGCTTTCTGTCCTCCTTCGTGACACGCCGCATCGACCGCATCGTGATTGCCGCCACCAAGGCGGACCATCTGCACCACGAAAGCCATGCGCGGCTGGAGGCCGTCACCCGCCGCCTCGTCGAGCGCGCCGTCGAGCGCATCGGCATGAGCGGCGCCGGCATCGAGGTGATGGCGCTCGCCTCCGTGCGCGCCACCCGCGAGGCGACCGTCAAGCACGATGGCGAGGACCTGCCGGTCATCGTCGGCGTGCCCATGGCCGGCGAGCGGATCAACGGCGAGATCTTCGACGGCGAACGAAAAACAGCTATATTTCCCGGGGACTTGCCGAAGGATCCGGATTCACTTTTCAAGGAACTTGAATCCGTTCCTGAAGGCGAGGCGCCGCATCTCCTGAACTTCGTGCGCTTCCGACCGCCGCATATCGAGGAGACGGGCGGCGGCCTGAAACTGTCCGTGCCGCACATCCGCCTCGACCGCGCACTGCAATACCTGATCGGAGACCGGCTCGCATGAACGACCGTCCGCGCAAGCCCGCCGCCTTCGCTTTGCCCGCCGGCTCCCCGCAGCCATCCGAGCATGCAAAGCGCCGTGCGCCCGCCGCCTTCGACGACGCCGTCACGCTGACGCCGGATGCTGAGGATCCCTTCATCGCCACCACCGCCGACCTGCCGGATCTGGCACCGCCGATCGCCACCCCGCGCAAGCGCCGCCTCACCCTCGGCCGCATAGCCCTCGGCGCGCTCGGCCTCCTCGTCTCGCTCGCCGTCGGGCTCTGGGTCGATTCGCTGATCCGCGATCTCTTCAGCCGCAACGACTGGCTCGGCTATCTCGCGATCGCCGCTGCCGCGATCGCGGTTCTCGCCGTCTTCGGCCTTGTCGCGCGCGAACTGATCGGCCTGCGCCGTCTCGCCGCCGTGCAGGACCTCAAGCACGACGTCGCCGAAGCCGCCCTGTCGCCAAGCCCGTCGGTCGGCCGCGCCATCCTCGCCCGCCTCGTGCATCTCGTGGCCGCCCGGCCGCAGACGGCGCGCGGGCGCGCGCGTCTCGCCGAGACCGAAGGCGAGATCATCGACGCGGCCCACCTCGTCGACCTTGCCGAACGCGAATTGATGGCGCCGCTCGACCGCGAGGCGCGTGCGCTGATCCTCGGCGCGGCCAAGCGGGTCTCCATCGTCACCGCCGTCAGCCCGCGGGCGCTGGTCGATCTCGGCTATGTCATTTACGAGAGCAGTCGGCTGGTGCGCGGCATGGCGGAACTGTACGGCGGCCGTCCCGGCAAGATCGGCATGCTGCGCCTGATGCGTGATGTCATCGCCCATCTCGCCGTTACCGGCTCTATTGCCATGGGCGACAGCCTGGTGCAGCAGGTGCTGGGCCACGGGCTTGCCTCGAAGCTTTCCGCCCGGCTCGGAGAAGGCGTCATCAACGGCCTGATGACGGCGCGAATCGGCATTGCCGCCATGGATCTCTGCCGGCCCATGCCCTTCCGCGCGCTGAAACGGCCCGGCATCGGCGATTTCATCGGCGACCTTACACCGAGCATGACGAACGGCCGGCGCGACGACGCCTGACCCCCGGCACCGTGCATCATTCGCGACGCGCAGGCGGGGTCCTGGAACTGTGGGCTCGTTGCAACACCCCGGTTTTCAGGGCCTGCATGACCGGTAAATGACGAAGGGCAAGACGCCCGGAAACCGTCCATTAACCATTTTCGCGCAAATCTCGTCGCACACAAGCAGGCCAGATGGCCGTCGCCCATCAAGGATCGTTCATGTACTCGCGCACCTCTTTGATCGCCCGCGTCTCCGTAGCGGCCTTCCTCGCAGCCACCGTCATCGCGCTTCCCGCCTCCGCCGGCTCGCGCGACAAGGCGTTCTTCGAACAGGTCACCGGCAGCTGGCAGGGCAAGGGCGAGATCGTCGCCGGCAAGTACAAGGGCACCAAGTTCGCCTGCGACCTGACGGGCGACACCGCACCCGCCAAGGGCGCCGGCATCCAGCTCGAGGGCTTATGCCGCGTCGGCGTCTTCAAGCAGCCGATGTCCGCGCTCATTACCAAGTCGGGCAGCACCTACAAGGGCAAGTTCCTCGACGGCGCTTCCGGCAAGGGCCTCGACATCACCTCCGGCCAGGTCAACGGCGACAAGGTGGTCGTCGGCATCAACCGCCAGAAGCTGAACGGCGCGATGATCGCGCGTCTCGAAGGCGACAACAAGATGAACATCACCATCTCGGTGAAGGTCGAGAACAAGATGGTGCCCGTCATCGGCGTCTCGCTCGACCGCAATCTCGACGACATCGCCGTCGGTTCGATCAAGTAACCTTCCACCATTCCGGGCCGACGCTCGCCGGCTCGATGCCCGCGACATCCGCATCCTCCAGCCAGGACCTCACCGTGCGCCCCCCGACCGCAAGGTCGGGCGCAACGTCGGCAAGCGGCATCAGCACGAAGCCGCGCCCCGTCATGCGCGGATGCGGCAGCTCCAGCCGCCCGCCGGATTGCGCCACGCCCTCATAGGTCAGAACATCGATATCGATGGTGCGCGGACCCCAGCGCTCCTTGCGCTCGCGCTTCATGTCACGCTCGATGGAAAGGCAGGTGTCGAGCAGCGGCTCGGGCGCAAGCGTCGTCTCCACCAGCGCACAGGCATTGAAGAACCAGTCCTGGTCGGTCTTGCCCCAGGGCGGCGTGCGGTAGAGCCGCGAGACGGCCGTCACGCGGCAGTCCTCCCGCGCGTCGAGCGCCTGCAACGCCTCGGCCATGGAGCGCACGGGATCGCCGATGTTGCCGCCAAGGCCGAGCGAAGCCCGGCGGAAAGGCTCAGACGGCATGATCGACCGTCACCTGCACATAATCCAGCACGCCGGGCACCGGCGCGTTCGGCTTGCGCACTGTAATGCGGGCACGGGAAATCTGCGGGAAGCGGGCACCGAGCACGGTGGCGATCTCCTGCGCCAGCGCCTCGATGAGATAGCGCCGCTGACCTGTGACGATCTTCTCGATCTCCTGGAAGGCGACGCCGTAATCGACGGTCGATTCGATCGCGTCGTCGGAAAGCGGGCGCAGCGGCCGCACCTCCAGCTCCGCATCGACGAAGAACCGCTGGCCGAGGAATTCCTCGGCGTCATGCAGGCCGTGGCGGGCGAAGAAGGCACAGTTCTTGAGCGTGATCGTGTAGGTGGTGGTCATGGTCTTTCCTGTCTGGCTGCCTGTCTGTCAGGCGCGCGCCTCGCGCGCCGTCACCTTGCGCCTTGCGTCAAGCATAGCATCCGCCATTGCCAGCGCATCCCTGTTGATTGCGACATCGTGCACCCTGAAGACCGCCGCACCGGCAGCCCGCAGCAGCGCGGTCGTGGCGGCAGTGCCGGCATCCCGGCCTTCCGCCTCGCGCCCCGTGACGGCGCCGACGAAACGTTTGCGCGAGGTGCCGGCCAGGATGGGCAGTTCGAAACCGAAAAGCTCGCCGAAACGCGCCATCAGTTCGAGATTTTCCTCCGTATCCTTGGCAAAGCCAAAACCGGGATCGAGTACCATCGCCTCTCGCGCGACACCCGCCTCCCGGGCGATCTCCAGCGAGCGGCCGAGGAAGAGATACTGGTCCCCCACGACATCCGGCTGCTTCTGACGGTCGCGGCCGGTATGCATGATGCACAGCCCCGCCCCGGTCGCGGCGGCAACGCCGGCAATGTCGGGTTCGCGCTGCAGGCCGTGCACGTCGTTGACGATATGCGCCCCGGCCGCGACGGCCAGCCGCGCCGTCTCGGCCCGGTAGGTATCGACCGAGATGATCGCGTCCGTCGTAGCTGCAAGCGCCTCGATAACGGGCAGAATACGGTCCTGCTCCTGCGCTGCCGACACGGAAGCCGCGCCCGGTCGGGTGGATTCTCCGCCGATATCGACGATCTCCGCCCCCTCTTCGAGACAGAGCATGGCCTGCGCCACCGCCTTGTCCGTGCTGTCGAAGCGACCGCCATCGGAAAAGGAATCCGGTGTAACATTGACGATCGCCATCAAAATGCCACGCGGGCCGAGCTCCAGGGAGCGCCCGTGGGCGAGCGCCCAGCAAAAGGGCTCGAATGGTGAAAACATGGCGGTTTTCCTCGCAGTTGGCGACAGCGCCTTGGACATCTCCTAGACACCCTTAGCTTTAAATCAACGGATTTGACGCTAAGGCTATCGAGCGGCGTCCCGGATAGGGTGTTGCGCTCGCCGAGCCTATGCCCCAAGCTTGGGGGAAGTTCAACCGGCGCTTTCGGCCGGTTTCCACACCGGATGTCCCGGTGGCGAAAGGAATGCTGACTGAATGACGACCATCGCTCGCCTGATGGCCCTTGCCGCCCTCGCCTGCCTCGCGTCCCAGCCCGCCCGCGCCGAGACCATCACCTCGAAGACCTTCGCCTATTTCTCCGTCGGCGGACGCACCGCGGCCGAACTCGACGAGGAACTGTCGAAGCGCGGTCCGATGATGAAACACAGCGGATCGCGCCATCCCGGCGCCACCCGCATCAAGTGGGGCGGCTCGGTCACCTATGTGCGCCGCGGCAGCCGCTGCGCGGTCGGCGAGGCGCGGGTGACGCTCTCCACCGAGATCATCCTGCCGCGCTGGAAGCACCGCAAGCGTGCCACCCCGTCGCTCGCGCTGATCTGGGATACGCTTTCGAGCGACATCAAGCGCCACGAGGAACGCCACGCCGAAATCGCCCGCACCCATGCCCGCAGCCTGGAGCGCACACTGAAAGCCCTGCGACCCGAGGCCGACTGCGAACGCATGCAGGCGCGGGTCGATCGGGTGACGGCGGATGCCGTAACGAAACACGACGCCGACCAGGCCCGTTTCGACCGCATCGAATCGAAGAACTTCAACGACCGCATGATGCGCCTTCTGGTGCACCGGCTGAAGAACCGCGCCGAGTAAAGGCGCACCGCGCCGGCAGGTATATCTTGAAGGAGTTTTAATGGAACGGGACCGGGCCAAGGCACGGAGGCGTTTCCATGCATGAAATGACTGGTTAGTTTTAGCGATAGCGCAATTCCGCAAATCGCCGTATGTTTATATCAACAGTGAACGGGAAGACGACTTTCCTTCCCGAAGTTGCATGAAGCGGTTTGTAACAGGTTCTCCTGGCGCGTCCTTATCAAAGCAGCAGGTGTCTCCTCCCTCTCCTGCCTGCGATGCGCCCTCCTGGCCTCGCTCGTCCTGACCGACCGGCGAGGCTCTTTTTTTGCCCTTCTATTCTTGCAGGCGAGCAGAACCCGGCGATCTCTTCTTCACGCGCAAAGAAGAGGCGACAAGAGGCCGGCCGAAACCAAATCGGCTTCGGCCGGTACTTCCGACAATCTGAAGGAAAAGATGTCAGGCCTGGCGTTCGGGAACGTGGACCACGAGCCCGTCAAGCGCATCCGACATCTTGATCTGACAGGAGAGCCGCGAGGTGGGGCGCACCTCGTAGGCGAAGTCCAGCATGTCCTCTTCCATCGCTTCCGGCGGGCCGACGGTCGCGCTCCAGGCATCGTCGACATAGACGTGACAGGTCGCGCAGGCGCAGGCGCCGCCGCACTCGGCCTCGATGCCGGGCACGGAGTTGCGCACGGCGTTTTCCATGACCGTGGAGCCGTTGGCGACATCCAGTTCGTGGCGCGTGCCGTCAAAGGCGACGATGGTGAGTTTGCTCATGATGGCTTCCGGATCCTCAAGACTGCCCGGGCGGGCGAACGAACGGCCGGCGGAAGGATGGTCGAACGCGCCGGTTTTCCGCGGACGTTTCCAACAAAACCCCTCCCCAGTCAACATCGCGCGCCCGGCAGGATCCGGATGGTCCGGGCGCGGCATCGGCTTTTCCCGCCGCGCCAGGGAAGACACGGCGGGTCTGCGCCGTTCAGCGGCAGAGTTTCAGGATGAAGTTTTCCGCCTCGACCACGGCGGCGGCAACGCCGGCAAGCGCGATTGCATCGGCCGGATTGTCCTCGAGCACAGCGGCCGCCTTGCCGACGGCGGTGGCGCCGACGGACTGTGCGGAGCCCTTGAGGCGATGGGCGACGGCAGCGCGGGCGGCGCCCTCCAGGCTCGCCAGGTCCTTCATGCTCGCGCGCGCCTGCCGCGCGAACATCTGCAACACTTCCAGCTCCAGCCCCTTGTCACCCATGGTCTGGCGGGCAAGGTGTACCAGATCGATCGGCTTTTCCCCGGAATGGGACATGCCGCCTGCATTGTCCGGCGCCTCGAATGCAATGTTGAGCGCTGCCATTTGCCAATATCCTTATAGACGCGATGTACGCATGTTTCTTTGTGGTGCACGCAGGTGTCGATGCGGCACGGGTGTTTCCGTCGTTCCGCACAGGGACATGGGACGTTCATTCTGCGCGGCCGGCGCGCCTATCCGATTAAAAGACGGCGCAAAATGGGCATGAATCGCGAACTATGGTTAACGGCTGAAAAATAGCCATTTTCGCAGGTTTTCCATCGCGATACAGAATCGCCCGATATTAACTTCCTGTTAAGTTTCGGGCGAAGGGAGATGGCAATGAATTGTGTGATACAGGCTAATGTGTCACTACGATACGACCGGATAGTCCCGGTGGATAAGCCGTGGGCGGAGATACACCGCTTCGCCTTTTCGGTCTATCGAGCGAATTTGGAATGAACGGCGGTCCGGACGCTGCGTGCCATGAGGGTATGCAGCAAGACCGGCCACCAACCGGACCGGTTCGAATGCGCCTGAGCAGCGGCAGCGCGCATGAAGCCCGATCCCGGACATGGTAACGAGGCGTATCCGCATGGCGACGAACAAGCCCACCGAGTCGATCGACGACAAGGCCTTCCAGGCCCTGGAAGAAGCACTGAAGATCGACTTTGATGATCTAGCGCCGGAGACGCCCTCGAAGAAGGACGCTTCGGAGGCCCATGTGTCTGAACCAGCAAGCCGCGTTCCGAACAAGACGCAGGAAAAGCCTGCGAGCCGCCCTGCATCCGGCGAGACCGCGCGTGGCCTCAGCCCCGAGCAGGCACCGAAAACCCCGGCCTTCACCCCCGCCAACGACGGCTCCCGCAAGACGCCTGCCGCGATCCTGAAGTCGCTGGACGTGCGCTCGGGCCGGGCCTCGATCCGCATGGCCATCCTGATGTCCATTCTCTGGGTCATCGGCGGGCTGGGCGTTGCCAACCTTCTCTATGCGCCCGAGATCTGGCAGATCCGCTCGGTGGCCGACCTGGTGGCGCTGCCCGGTGCCATCGGCATGGTCGTCGCCATCGTCATGCCGATCATGCTCTTCTTCGCCTTCGCGATCATGATCTCCCGCGCCCAGGAACTGCGCAGTGCCGCCCGCTCCATGGCGGAAGTCGCACTCCGTCTCTCCGAGCCGGAAACCGTCGCGAGCGACCGCATCATGAGCGTCGGCCAGGCCGTCCGCCGCGAAGTCTCCGCGATGAACGAGGGCATCGAGCGTACGATCGCCCGCGCAACCGAGCTCGAAACGCTCGTGCATTCCGAAGTCAACGCCCTCGAGCGCAGCTATTCCGACAACGAGATGCGCGTGCGCACCCTCGTCCAGGAACTCGGCTCGGAGCGCGAGGCGATCGTCAGCCATGCCGAGCGCATCCGGTCGTCGATCTCCGGCGCGCACGAACAGCTGAAGGACGAGTTGGCCAGCGCCGGCGACAACATCACCCAGCGCCTCGCCACCTCGGGCGAAGCCTTCGCCTCCATGCTCGACACCCGCGCCGCGATGCTGATGGAGAAATCCGACAGCGCGACGCAGACGATCGGCGCCATGCTGTCGGCCCGCACCGACAGCCTGCTCTCGACGCTCAGCTCCTCCGGCCTCGCGCTCGCCAACGAGTTCGACAGCCGCCTCGACCAGCTCACCAAGAACCTCGATTCGCGCGGCCGTGACCTGCTGCAGCAGTTCGAGACCCGCGCGAGCTCGCTCGACACCAATACGGAAAAGCTGAATGCCGCGTTGAACGAGCGCGCCAAGCAGCTCAATGAGACGCTGATCGCCCGCACCCGCGAGATCAGCGAAAGCCTGTCGATCGGCCAGCAGGCCGTCACCGGCGGTCTCGACCACATTCTCCAGTCGATGAACGCCGCGCTCGACGAAAAGGGCGCGCAGTTCCGCCAGAGCCTCAAGAACGCCGCCGACGACACCGTCATGGACCTCGACCTGCGCACCGGCTTCTTCGACGAGCGCATGCACGCGACCGTCGGCCAGATTGCCAGCGCCTTCGACCATCGTGTCGAGGAGTTCACCCAGGCCTTCGACCAGCGCGCCGGCTCGCTCGACAGCAAGCTGATGGAGAGCCTTGCCCGCATCAACGAAACGGTCGCCAGCGGCCGCGACGCGATGGATGGTATCCTCACCTCCAGCATCGACCGTCTCGGCAACACGCTCACCGACCAGTCCTTCGCACTGGCCACGACGCTCGCCACCAGCCAGGAAGTCCTCGAAAGTGCGGTCTCCGGCCATGCCGACGCCATCTCCAATGCCGTCAGCGGTGCGCATGAACGCATGGGCGCGGTCCTCTCGGAAAAGTCCGCCGCCCTTCTCGGCGGCCTCGCCGACGTGCAGAACCGCATCGAAAGCGGCTTCGGCACCCGTGCCGAAGCGCTGGCGGAAAGCATTTCCGGCAGCGAACGCCGCCTGACGGACGCGCTGGATTCGCGCGGCTCGGCCATCGCCACCGACATCGAGGCCGCACAGGCCCGCATGGAAGAGGCCCTTGGCGCCCGCGCCAGCGCCCTGGTGGAAAGCATTTCCGGCAGCGAGCGCCGCCTGACGGATGCGTTGGATTCGCGTGGCACCTCCATCGCCTCCGGCATCGAAACCGCCCAGGCGCGCATGGAAGAGGCCCTCGGCGCCCGCGCGGACGAGATCGCCTCGACGATCGCCGCCAGCCACAACCGCATCGACAGCGCGCTGTCCGAGCGCACCACCGCCCTCTCCTCGATGCTGAACGAGACCGGCAGCCAGCTCGAACAATCCGTCGGCGCCGCCGCCGGCCGTGTCGAGAACGCCCTGACGGGCGCCGCCCGCCAGATCGACGACGCCATCACCGGCCGCACGGCCAATCTCGCATCGGTTCTGTCCAACAGCGCCGGCGCGATGCAGTCCGCGATCGACGCGGCGGCTGAACGCGTCGAAACAGTCCTCTCCGAAGGCAACCAGCAGCTCACGGGCGTCCTGCATGGCCAGGCTACCGAATTCGCCGAAGCCTTCTCCGGTCGTGCCGCCAACATCGCCGAACAGCTTTCGGGCCGCGCATCCGAACTAGCCGGTTCGCTCGTCTCCACCCACGAGCAGATCCGCGCGACGCTCGACGACCGCATCGACGCGATCAACCTCGCCATCACCGAGGGCCGCAACCAGCTCACCGAAACGCTCAACGATCAGGTCACCTCCATCGGCACCTCGATCGCCACCAGCGCCGGCATGCTGGAACTGTCCATGGAGCAGCTTTCGGACCGTGCGTCGACGCTCACCGGTTCGCTGGCCTCCACCCATGACGAGATTCGGGCAACGCTCGACGACCGCATCAACGCGATCAACCTCGCCATCACCGAGGGCCGTAACCATCTCACCGAGACGCTGAACGACCAGGTGACCACCATCGGCACCTCGATCGCCACCAGCGCCGGCATGCTGGAACTGTCCATGGAGCAGCACGAGGAGGCTCTTCGCCGCACCATCGACGGCAGCGGCGCCCTGCTCGACCAGCGCGTGCGTGAAAGCGTCGGCGCCGTCGCGGAACGCCTCGTCGAAACCTCGGCGAAGATCGTGCACGCAGCCGACACCTTCGGCAGCCGCATGGAGCAGACCGTCGACAACGTCGCCAACCGCTTCGACACGACCGGCAGCCGCCTCGAGGAAAACCTCGGCAAGCTCGAATCCCGCATCGAATACAGCGTCGACCACGTCTCCGGCCTTGTCGATACGGCAGCATCGCGCATCTCCGACACCCTGTCGGAGCGCCTCACCGATCTCGACCGCGCCGGCGGCGACGTTTCGCTGCGTGTATCCGAAGCCCTCTCCCGGCCGATGGCCGAGGTGGAGCGCATCGGCGACGAGACGACGGCACGCATCGCCGCCGCCCTCGCCGGCCGCGTCACCGACATCGAGCGCCTTGGTGCCAGCGCTGCCGAGCGCATCGAAGGCGCCCTCTCTGGCCGCCTCACCGATATCGAGCGCGTCACCGGAGAAGCTGCCGAACGCATCGACGGTGCGCTGGCAAGCCGCGCCGACCAGATCGCCCGCGTCGCCGGGGAAGCGGCTGACCGCATCGACGATACGCTGATTGCCCGCGCCACGCAGATCGAGATGACCGTCGGCAGTGCCGCCGAGCGTATCGACAGCGCCCTCGTCAACCGCGTCGACGAGATCAACCGCGTCGTCGGCCAGGTCGCAGACCGCATCGACGACACGCTGCTCGCCCGCGCAACGCAGATCGAGCTGACGGTCGGCAATGCCGCCGAGCGCATCGACGGCGCCCTCGTCGGCCGCGTCGACGAAATCAGCCGCACCGTCGGCGAGGCTGCCGAACGGCTCGAAGGCGCGCTCCTCAACCGCGCGAGCCAAATCGAACGCACCGTCGACAGTGCCGCCGAACGCATCGACGGCGCCCTTGTCGGACGTGTCGACGAAATCAGCCGTACGGTCGGGGAAGCCACCGAACGTCTCGAAGGCACGCTCCTCAACCGCGCGAGCCAGATCGAGCGCTCCGTCGGCGACGCCGCCGAGCGTATCGATGGCGCCCTCGTCAACCGCGCCGACGAAATCAGCCGCGCCGTGGGTGAGGCTGCGGAGCGCATCGACGGAACCCTGGCCAGCCGTGCCAGCGACATTGCCCGCATTGCCGGAGAAGCCGCCGAACGCATCGACGGAACACTCGTTGCACGCACCGGCGACATCGAACGCATCACCGGAGAGGCTGCGGAGCGCATCGCCGGCACGATCGACGAGAAGACCGGCCGCATCGAGGAACGCCTCGGCACGATGGACCGCGCGCTGACCATCGGTCTCGACAGTGTCAACCGTACGATCGACGGCAAGGCCGCAGGTCTTGCCGCAACGCTGCGCGACGCCGTTTCGCAGGCCGCCCAGGACATGGACGCCGAAGCGGTCCGCTCCGCCCAGTCGCTCGCCAAGACCGGTGAGGAATTCGCCAGCCTCAGCTCGTCGCTGCGCGGCGCCGTCTCCCGTGCAGCCCAGGAAATGGGCGTCGAGGCCCAGCGCGCCGCCGAAAACATCGCCCGCACCGGCGAGGAGTTCGCCGGCAACCTTTCGGCCCGCAACGAAGCCTTCGCCCGCGCCGTCGAAGAGACCACCTCCTCCGCCGTCGCCCGCTTCACGGAAACGGAAAACCGCCTTGCCGACCAGGCCCAGTCGCTGCGCGCCGGCCTCGGCGACGTCGAAAAGGCTCTGGAAGCGCGCGGTGCCTCCATCCGTTCGACGCTCGACGAACGCACCCGCGAGCTCAACTCCATGCTGGCGAGCCGCACGGAAGAGCTGGCCCGCCTGATCGACGAGGAAGCCCGTCCGGTCATCGACAGCTATGCTGCCGTCGGCCGCGAGGCTGCCGAAGGCATCGGCGGTGTCGCCCGTGACGCTGCCGAGCGCATCAGCGGCGTCGCCCGCGAAAGCGCCGAGCGCCTGCGCAACGAGAACGCCGCGCTCATCAACGCGATCTCCGCCCGCACGGCCGATACGCTCGCCGCCATCACCAGCCGCACGGAAGAAGCCGCCGGCACGATGCGCGAGATCGAAAGCGGCCTTGCCGCCAATGTCGAAAGCCTGATCGCCCGCCTCTCGGAAAGCAACGGCGCGATCGCCGGCATCGTCGATGCCGCCAGCCAGACGCTCGGCGCCATCGATGGCCGTCTGATGAGCACGGCCGAACGCTTCTCCACCTCCGCCGAGCGCGCCTCCGACATGGTATCCACCACGTCGCGCCTGCTCGAGGGCAAGGTGGACCGCCTGTCCGACATCTCGTCCGGCACGCTGTCGCAGATCGGCGGCATCGTCGGTCGCTTCGAGGACCACTCGAAGATCCTGTCGCAGGCCTCGGATCTGCTCGCCGCCGCCCAGTCGAACCTCGTCTCGACGCTGGAAGAGCGCCAGGACGCGCTGCGTTCGCTCTCCGTCGGCCTCGTGCAGCGCTCGGAGGAGATCGAGAAGACCATGCAGTCGCTCGAAGGCATGGTCGAGGGCGTCTTCACCCGCGCCGAGGAGCGCTCGAACCTCATCGCCGGCAACCTGCGCGGCGGCATCCAGACGTCGTTCGCCGAAGTCGGCCGCATCCTCGGCGAGACCGAGAAGCGCGCCGAGGCCGCTGCCAACACGCTGCGCGAGCAGCTGACAAAGGCCGGCGAGGAAGCAGGCCAGTCGGTCGAGGGTTCCTTCGCCCGCGCCGAAGAGCGGACCAAGGAAGTGGCGAACCGCCTGCGCGGCAGCGTCGGCGCCTCGCTCTCCGATGTCGATCGCCTGCTCACCGAAAGCGGCAAGAAGTCCGAAGCCGCCACGACCGTCATGCGCGAAACGCTGCGCGAGGCCGTCGAGGAAGCGGTCGGCAAGTTCTCCGGCGCGACCGAGGAAATCCGCCGCGCCGCCGCCGACATCCGCAAGGAGCTCGACCAGACCCGCGGCGAGCTGAAGCGCGGTGCCTTCGACCTGCCGGAAGAGGCCAAGGAAAACGCGGCGCAGATGCGCCGCGCCGTCAGCGAGCAGATCAAGGCCCTGCAGGACCTGTCCGACATCATCGGCAAGTCCTCCTCGGCGCTGGAAGTCTCCCGCCCGGCCGCGGTTCAGGCCAAGGTCGTACAGCAGGCACAGCCGGTGCAGGAAACCCGCGTCGAGCCCCGCCGCGAGGAGCCGGCCCAGCAGCTGCGCGGGAGCCTCGGCCTCGAGCGTGCCGCACCGGCCACGGTGCCGCAGCGCGCACAGCCCCTGCCCGCGGAATCCGAAGCCAAGACCACCGGCGAAGGCGGCTGGATGCGGGATCTCCTGCGCGGCGCCGTCTCGCGTGAGGAGGCCCAGTTCGGCCAGCCGCGCGCCGATGGTCAGGCGGCTCGTCCGGACAGCCGCAACCCGCGCCATGTCGTCGAATCGCTGAACTCGCTCTCGGTCGATATCGCCCGCGCCATCGACCACGATGCCTCGGTCGACCTGTGGCGCCGCTACCAGCGCGGCGAGCGCGACGTCTTCACGCGGCGCCTCTACACGCTGAAGGGCCAGCAGACGTTCGACGAGATCAAGCGCAAGTACGAGCGCGAGCCGGAGTTCCGCACCGCGGTCGACCGCTACATCTCGGACTTCGAGAAGCTGCTCGCCGACGTCGCCCGTAACGACCGCGACAAGGTCATGACGCAGACCTACCTCACCTCGGACACCGGCAAGGTCTACACCATGCTGGCCCATGCGGCAGGCCGCTTCAGCTAAGCTGATCCGGACGGAAAACGAAACGGCCGCCCGCAAGGCGGCCGTTTTGCGTTCAAGGCCCCAATTGGCGGAGCTGATAACGCACCTTTGATGAGACATGCCCTTCCGGGTGACCGATTTCCGGCGACGGAACCTTAAAATCCGGCTCTCCAGCCGCTATATGCGAACCAACGCGCCTGCGGGCGCATGGGAAGAGAGACGGAAATGATCTTTATACAAGGCTTTGGACGCATTCTGGCGACGCTGGCAGTCGCGGTGATGGTGATGATGACGGTGGTGGACGTGGCGGAAGCCCGCCGCGCCGGCGGCGGCCTCGGCAGCCGCGGCAGCCGCACCTTCTCGACGCCCTCGACGACGCGCACCGCACCGACGGATGCCCAGCCCATCGACCGCACCATGACGCGCCAGCAGTCGGCCCAGCCGTCCGCGGGACGCAACGCCACGGCCACCAATCCGCGCCCCGGCCTCTTCGGTGGTTTCGGCGGCACGCTGCTCGGCGGCCTGATGCTCGGCGGCCTCGTCGGCATGCTGATGGGCCAGGGGCTCGGTGGCGGCATCGGCATGCTCGGTCTTCTCCTGCAGATCCTGCTGATCGCCGGTGTCTTCCTGTTCCTCCGCCGCATGTTCGCGCAGAAGAATGCCACCGCCTATGCCGGCAGCGGCCATGCCCGCAACGCCACGCCGGACGGCGGCTCGCAGTTCAAGATCCCGAGCATCGGCGGCGGCAGCCGTCAGGCCGCACCGCAGCCGAAGGGCGGCGACGAGCTCGGCATCAAGCAGGCCGATCTCGAACAGTTCGAAAGCATGCTGAAGGAGCTGCAGGCGGCCTATGCGGCCGAGGACTTCCGCACGTTGCGCCAGATCACAACGCCGGAAGCCATGTCGTACCTTGCCGAGGAACTGAGCGACAACGCCACTCAGGGCCTGAAGAACGAGGTGCGCGACATCCACCTCGTGCAGGGCGACGTTGCCGAAGCGTGGCGCGAAGGCGCCGACGAATACGCCACCGTCGCCATGCGTTACGAGAGCATCGACGTGATGCGCGACCGCTCGACCGGCAAGCTCGTTTCCGGCGATCCGGACAATCTGACGGAAGCGGTCGAGATCTGGACCTTCGTGCGCCGCGACGGCGGCGACTGGAAGGTCTCGGCCATTCAGGGCGTCGAAAACGCCTGACGGGACGGCTGCGCGTCGGCGCGGCCCCTCATCCCGTTGTCGCAACCTTCTCCCCGCAAGCGGGGAGAAGGAGCAAGGGGCACAGTTTTCCAATCAACATGGCGTTGTTTGCCTGGGGAAACCCGCAAGGCACTCCCCTTCGCCCCGCTTGCGGGGAGAAGGTGCCGATAGGCGGATGAGGGCCTTTCTACGCCCGCGTGTCGAAAGAAATCAGATCGCGCCGAGCGTCCAGCCGACAATATCGGCCGTGACCGCGGCAAAGGCCGCGTCGAGCGCCTTCACGAAGGCCGGATTGCCCGCACCGCCAACCGGAACCGTCGCACGAAACACCTTCTGTGCCCGGACAGTCCCGTTGCGGTCGTTGAGCAGCTTTGCCGAAATCTCCACCACCGCCGCATCGGCGCCGGCGGTCTGCACCTCGAAGGCGCGGATATCGGTGACGATCTGGTAGTCGATCGCCAGCCCCTCGCCCGGCTTGCCGACACCGCCAAGACGGCCGGTGTTCTCGAAAGCCTGCACGAGCTTGGCCTGCACCATCTTGCTCAGGCTGTCGCTCCACTGCGCGCCGGCAAGGTACTGGATTTCGGAGGCGGACGGGCGGATGACGATCTGTTCGCTGTCGAGCGCCTTCAGCGCCGAAGGCTGCGGCACGAGGATCTGCCGGCTCTTGGCCGAAGGGCCTTCGACGGCCGTGACGGAGGAGAGCGCGAACGTATCGTTCTTGGCCTGTGTGCTGCCGCAGGCGGCAAGCGTCGTCGCCAGGACGGCCACGAGCGCGGCGCGCGCCGCAGTCCCGTTCCGCAACAAACCCATACCCGAACTCGTCATGTCGTCCTCAAACCCTTGTAACTGCCTGTGTAGCAGCGGCACGGCATGCTGTCACGGCTGCGCGGACGGACAAATCCGCCTCGGCCCGCCGGCGGCCGGCAGTTGTGGGGATAGGGCCACACCTTGCGGCCGGATCAGCGCCGGTTGCGACCGTCATACTGCTTGACCGTGTCGCCGCCGAAGAGCAGGCGCTGCGGATTGCGCTCGAAGCCGGAGATCGCACCGTCGAGATTCTGGATGGTGCGGCGTGTATCAAGCACCAGCGCCTCGATATCCCGCAGCCCCGAACCGGAGAATCGCTGCAATCCGTCGGCAATCGGTCCGATCCGCCCGTTCAGCGTATCGGCCGCCTGCTTGATCGACTGCAGCGTCGCCTTGGCCTCGGCGAAGAGCGATTCGGAATCCCCCTCGCCTAGGAAGCCGTCAAGCTTGGCGAGCACGCCATCGACGCGCGTGGAGGCGGCATTCAGCTTGTTGCTCATCTGCTGCACGTCGGTGATGATCTGGTCGATATCCTCCTCGCGGGCGCCGATACGGTCGGCGACGCCCGTCACGGAGGCGATGGCCTTGCGGGCATCGGCAGTCGCGACCGAAATGTCGTTGATCGCCCCGCCGACCTTCTGCGGATCGACCGCAGCGATCAGGCTGTCGATCTTGTCGAGCGAGGCCGTCGCCTGCTTGCCGAAGGTATCGAAGGTCTCGGCCGTCTTGCGGAAGCCCTCGACCGTGGTCTTGATGTCGCCGGACGCGGCCGCGATGTCCTTGCTGACCTTGTCGACATTGCCGACAAAATCCTCGACCTTCTTCGGGTCGACAGCCTTGATCAGCTCGTCGACCGAGGCGAGCGTCGAATCGAGCCGGCCGGAAAGATTGCGGAAGGTTTCCGACAGGCCACCGACGCTCTGCAGGAACTCGTCCACCTTCTCGCCGTTGCGGGCGAGCGAGCCGGAGAACTGCTCGGCATTCTGGATGGTCGTCGTCAGCGGCCCTCGTGCATCGGCGACGAAGCCCTGGATATCGGTGATCGCCGCATCGGCACGCTTCAGGATCTTGTCTGCGGTCGACAGGATGTTCGTCACGCTCGACTGTTCCGCCTGCAGCACCGCCGGAACCTCGGTATCGAAGGCCTGGCGCAGGATGTTCGGATCGGCAGCACTGCCGCCGGAAAGCTCGATATAGGCCGCGCCCGTCAGACCCTGCACTTCAAGCACCGCGGTCGTCGTCTGCTTGACCGGCGCGCTGGTCGAGACCTCCGTCATGGCGACGGAGAAGAGCGGATCGTCGGCATCGATGGCAAGGCTGCGTACGGAGCCGACCGGGATGCCGTTGAAGCGCACGGGCGAGCCGATGCTGAGCCCGTTCGCCGATCCCGGGATGCGGATCGCCAGCTGCGCCATCTCGCCGCCGCGGCCGTATTGCGACATCCAGTAGACGAAAGCGAAGGCGGCAGCCATGACGAGGACGGTGAAGAAACCGACGAGGGCGTAATTGGCTTTGGTTTCCATGCTTCGGGCTATCCTGCTCGCAGTTCCATCCACCCGGGCCCATCGGCCCCGGACACGTCCTTACGTTTTGCGCACGATCGATCGCGCGCGCTTGCCCCGGAAATAGGACTGCACCCAGGGGTCGTCAAAGGCCAGCATGTCCTCGATCGTGCCTTCGACCATGACCTTCTTCTGCCCGAGAACGGCGATGCGATCGCAAACCGAAAACAGGCTGTCGAGGTCGTGAGTCACCATATACACGGTCAATCCGAGGGTGTCGCGCAGTTTGGCGATCAGCTCGTCGAATTCCGCCGCGCCGATCGGATCGAGGCCCGAGGTCGGCTCGTCGAGGAAGACGAGCGCCGGGTCGAGCGCCAGCGCCCGCGCCAGCGCCGCACGCTTGATCATGCCGCCCGAAAGCTCGGAGGGAAATTTGTTCGCGGCCTCCGGGGCAAGGCCGACAAGCTCGATCTTCAGCCGCGCCAGCTCGTCCATCATCGACTGCGGCAGGTCGAGATATTCGCGCATCGGCACCTGGATGTTCTCCATGACCGTCAGCGAGGAAAAGAGGGCACCGTGCTGGAAGAGCACGCCGAGCTTCATGTCGAGCGCCAGCCGCTCGGCCTCGCTCGCCTTGTCGAAATCCATACCGAAGATGCGGATGTTGCCGGAGCGGCGCGGCAGAAGGCGCAGCACCGTGCGCATCAGCACCGACTTGCCCGTGCCGGACGCGCCGACGAAGCCGAGAATCTCGCCGCGATAGATATCGAGATTGAGCTCATCCAGCACGATGTTGCTGCCGAAGCCGACGGTCAGATCCTTGACCGAAAGCACCACGTCGTCCGCCTTTGCCGAAACCTGCTCCATGGACATCCCTAGAAATCGATCGCGGCGTAGAACATGGCGAAGAGGCCGTCGACGAGGATGACGACGAAGATCGACTTCACCACAGCGGCGGTGACGTGGCGGCCAAGCGATTCGGCGCTGCCGCCCACCTTCAACCCCTCGACCGAGGCGACGATGCCGATGATCAGCGCCATGAACGGCGCCTTGATCATGCCGGACACCACCGTCGAGAGGTCGATGGCCTCGCGAAGACGCGACAGGAAGGTGTCGAAGGTGATGCCGGAATAGGACCAGGCGACGAAGGCTGCGCCGCCGAGGGCCGCAAAGTTGGCGATGATGGTTAGCAGCGGCAGCGCCACCGTCAGTGCCACCAGCCGCGGGAAAACGAGCACGCCGATGGGGCTGAGGCCCATGACCTTCAGCGCGTCGATCTCCTCGCGCATCTTCATCGAGCCGATCTCGGCCGTGATCGCGCTGCCGGAGCGGCCGGCGATCATGATGGCGGTGAGCAGCACGCCGACCTCGCGCAACTGAAGGATGCCGACGAGGTCGACGACGAAGACCTCCGCCCCGAAGTAGCGCAGCTGGAAAGCGCCCTGCTGGGCGATGATCGCACCGATCAGGAAGGACATCAGGAGGATGATCGGCACCGCGCGGACACCCATATGGTCGATCTGGTGCACGATCGCCGAGGGCGAGACGCCGCTGCGGCGCCCAAGCTTCAGTTGCGCGCCCCGCACCGCCGAGCCGAGGATGAACATGGCGGCGACCGTATCGTCCCAGACGTCCATCATCGCGCGGCCGATGGGGGTGAAGATGCGCTCGAACAGGGTGCCCTTCCCGCCGCCGCCATACCGTGGTTCGGCGAGCTTTTCCGGCAGGGCAGAAATCAGGTCGGCGTAGTGCGTACCCTCGCGATCGGTAAGGCTGACCTCGTTGCCGCCGCCCTGCCGCTCGGCGATCGCCCGGCGCAGCAGCCAGGCGCCGGCCGTATCCATGGCCGAAACGCCGCTGAGGTCGATTTCCAACGCACCGGCCTGCCCGCGGCCGATATCGGCCAGCCGCTTGCTGGCGGCAACCGCGTTCGTGTTCACCCACTCGCCGGAAAGGCGCCAGACCTCCCGGCCGTTTTCAGGCGGGTTTTCGATCGCGATGTCGAGGGGGGAACGGGTGGCGGTCAAGTCTCTTGCATCTTCCCGTGCTTGGGACAACATGCGCCTGTCTTACCGGCTCGCCGCCCATCTGTCACCGAACGAACCTGCAAAAGCCCCTTCCCGCCTCGATTTTTTCAAGCCTGCCAGGATCAGTCCCATGCGCCGCACGATGCTCGCCACCACCGAAAGCTTCCCGATTGCCGGCACCTTCACCATTTCGCGCGGCGCCAAGACGACGGCCGAAGTGGTGACCTGCACGATCGGCAGTTCGGGCCTTTCCGGCCGCGGCGAATGCGTTCCCTATGCGCGCTACGGCGAATCGGTTGCCGGCGTGCTCGCCGCCATCGAGGACATGCGCGGCGCCGTGGAGGACGGCATCGGCCGCGAAGAACTGGGCAGGATCATGTCCGCGGGTGCGGCCCGCAACGCCCTCGACTGCGCGCTCTGGGATCTCGAGGCGAAACTGTCGGGGGTGCCGACCTGGCAGGTGGTCAATGCCGCGGCGCCGCAAAAGCTCGTCACCGCCTTCACGCTCTCCCTCGGCGAACCCGAGGCGATGCAGCGCCAGGCCGCACAGGAGGCAGGCCGCCCGCTTCTCAAGGTCAAGGTCGGCACGGCGGACGATGCCGCCCGCATCCGCGCGGTGCGCGCCGGCGCCCCCGAGAGCGCCATCATCCTCGACGCCAACGAGGGTTGGACGCCGGAAAACCTCGCCTATCACTTCGCGCTCTGCGCCGAGGCGCGCATCGCCCTTGTCGAGCAGCCGCTTCCGGCCGGAAACGATTCGGCCCTGCGCGACATTGCCCGCCCGGTCCCGATCTGCGCCGATGAGAGCGTGCACCAGACGCAGGACATCCCCAAACTTGCCGACCGCTACGACGCGATCAACATCAAGCTCGACAAGGCCGGCGGGCTGACGGAGGCGCTCGCGCTGCGCGAGGCGGCGAAGGAATGCGGCCTGAAGATCATGGTGGGCTGCATGGTCGGCACGTCGCTGGGCATGGCCCCGGCCGTGCTGTTGGCGCAGGGCGCCGATTTCGTCGATCTCGACGGCCCGCTGCTGCTTGCCCGCGACCGCGAACCGGGTCTGCGCTATGAAGGTTCCACCGTCTATCCGCCCGAGGCCGCGCTCTGGGGCTGAACACGCGGCGCGACGATGCGTCCGGCAATGACCGAGAGAAGACCGGCAGCGGCAACGAGCGACATCAGGTAGAAGCCCTGGACGCCGTACCAGCTGAAGGCATAGCCCGAGACGAAGGTGGCGAGCGCCGTGAAGACGCCGGTGTAGAAGAAATAGAGCCCCTGCGCCGCCGCCTCCTGCTCCTCCGCCACGCGCTCCACGAGCCGGCTCTGCGCGCTCATATGGATCAGCGCGTAGGTGAAGGCATGCAGACATTGCAGCGCGAAATAGCCGGCAAAGGACATGTCCATCGGAAAGAGGATCCAGCGGCCGACCGCAACGGCGCCGCCGACCATCATCATGGACCAGAGATTGAAGCGGCGCCGCAGCTGGACGGCAAAGAGGAAGAAGAGCACTTCGGCCAGAACGCCCGCGCTCCAGAGAATACCGACATCGACGCCGCTGAACCCCATCTTCTGCCAGTAGATCGCCGAAAAGGCGAACAGCATGGCGTGGCTCGCATTGACCAGCGAGACGCCGATCAGCATGAACTGCACATCCGCCTGCCGCAGCGTGCTCTTCGTCGGCATGGTCGCGATCGCGGCAATCGGCGACGGACGGCGCGGCTTGCCGATCCTGGGCGCGATCACCGCGCCGATCACGGTCAGCACGAAGGCCACCGCCATCGCCGGCAGCACCATCGCACCGCAATACGGCGGCGCGCCGGCGGTCACGGTAAAACCGGAGGGGGCATTCATTGGCGGGGAACCTGCGTTGGAACGCCCTCCGCTCTATCATGCCGATGTACGTACGCCAATGCGCTATTTCTGCCCACCGGCGGGAATGCCGAACTTGTGAAACCGGACACAGGCGCAGCGCGATCCGCCAGCTTCCGCCCCATGCTTTTGCATCCCGGATGCACGCAAGTTGCCGCAGGGCAGTTCCGCTTTTCTTCGAATCGCGGAAACGCTCTATCTCGTTTTTACGCAAAACCACTACGCGCTTCCGCTGGAATTTCTCTAAGCGGCCTCCGGCTCCCGGGTCTCGATCGCCAGCATCCGGTGCGAGACCGGAAGGACTTCGGCGGGGCTTGAGGCGAGCTTCTGCCAGGTGATCAGTTCCATCTCCCCGTCATGGTGTTCGGCAATCGCCGTGCAGCTCTCCACCCAGTCGCCGCTGTTGATATAGCGGATGCCGTCGATCTCGGTGATGACGGCGTGGTGGATATGGCCGCAGATCACGCCGTCGGCATCGTGGCGCCGCGCCTCCTCGACGACCACCTTCTGGAACTCGCCGATGAAGTTCACCGCCGTCTTGACCTGCTGCTTGGCCCAGGAAGAGAACGACCAGTACGGCAGGCCGAGCCGGCGGCGGATGGCGGCGAAGACCACGTTGATGGCGATAGCCGCGTCATAGGCCCAGTCGCCGAGATAGGCGACGACGCGGGCATGGCGCACGACGACGTCGAACTCGTCGCCATGCAGCACGAGATAGCGCTTGCCGTCGGCCGCCTCGTGGATGATGCGATCGGCCACTTCCACGCCGCCGAAATGGGTGCCGGGGAAGTCGCGCAGGAATTCGTCGTGGTTGCCGGGAATGTAAATGATGCGTGTGCCCTTGCGCGCCTTGCGCAGCAGCTTCTGCGTGACATCGTTGAAGGCCTGCGGCCAATACCAGTTGCGCTTCAGGCGCCAGCCGTCGACGATGTCGCCGACGAGCACGATCGTTTCCGCTTCATGATGCCGCAGGAAGTCGATCAGGAAGTCCGCCTTGGCCGCCTTCGATCCCAGATGCACGTCCGAGATGAACAGCGTGCGGAAGTGGCGGACAGTGGGGTCGGCAAGGGTCGCAGTCATGCGTTCTTCTCCGGGTGGCCGGCCGCCGCGGTGGTCGTCGGGAGGGGCGGCTTTCAACCCGTTGAAAACCAGACTCCTGTTTCAGATTGATGACACACCTATGCCTTTTTCGGCGGCAAATAGGCATTGCACAGGCCGCTGATTGCGGCTTTATGGAAGACTCGGAAAACTTCACGTCGCGGCGGTTTCGCAGAGCCAAGAGCCGCAACGAAAACAGCATATGGCAGGGAGCATCATGAGCACGGGTGACAAATCGCGGACGCAGGACGGTCCGGCAAGCGGCGACATCGACCAGCAGGCCCTCTTCTTCCACCGCCACCCCCGCCCCGGCAAGCTCGAGATCAACCCGACCAAGCCGCTCGGCAACCAGCGCGATCTGGCGCTTGCCTATTCGCCGGGGGTCGCCGCGCCCTGCCTTGCCATCCGTGACGACCCCAACACGGCCGCCGACTACACGGCACGCGCCAACCTCGTCGCCGTCGTCTCGAACGGCACGGCCGTGCTCGGCCTCGGCAATATCGGTCCGCTCGCCTCCAAGCCCGTGATGGAAGGCAAGGCGGTGCTCTTCAAGAAGTTCGCCGGCATCGACGTCTTCGACATCGAGATCGACGCGCCGACCGTCGACGAGATGGTCAATGTCGTCTCGGCGCTGGAGCCGACCTTCGGCGGCATCAACCTCGAAGACATCAAGGCGCCGGAATGTTTCGAGGTGGAGCGCCAGCTGCGCGAGAAGATGGATATCCCCGTCTTCCACGACGACCAGCACGGCACTGCCATCATCGTCGCTGCAGCGGTCCTCAACGGCCTGGAGCTCGCCGGCAAGGCGTTGTCGGACGCCAAGATCGTTGCTTCGGGCGCCGGCGCGGCCGCGCTTGCCTGCCTCAACCAGCTCGTTTCCCTCGGCGCGAAGGTCGAGAACATCTGGGTGCATGACATCGAGGGCCTGGTCTACAAGGGCCGCGAAGCCCTGATGGACCAGTGGAAGAGCATCTATGCGCAGGAGACCGACAAGCGCCAGCTCTCCGAAACCATCGACGGTGCGGACGTCTTCCTCGGCCTGTCGGCCGCCGGCGTGCTGAAGCCGGAGCTGCTCGCGCGCATGGCGGAAAAGCCGCTGATCATGGCACTCGCCAATCCGACGCCGGAAATCATGCCCGAGGAGGCGCGCGCCGCCCGCCCGGACGCGATGATCTGCACCGGCCGGTCGGACTTCCCCAACCAGGTCAACAACGTCCTCTGCTTCCCCTACATCTTCCGCGGCGCGCTCGATTGCGGCGCGCGCACGATCAACGAGGAGATGAAGATGGCCGCCGTGCGCGCCATCGCCTCCCTCGCCCGCGAGGAAGTGTCCGACGTCGCCGCCCGCGCCTATTCCGGCGACACGCCGAGCTTCGGTCCGAACTACCTCATCCCCTCGCCCTTCGACCAGCGCCTCATCCTGCGCATCGCGCCGGCCGTTGCCCGTGCGGCGGCGGAAACCGGCGTGGCGACACGCCCGATCGCCGATTTCGACGCCTATCTCGACCAGCTCAACCGCTTCGTCTGGCGCTCGGGCTTCGTCATGAAGCCGATCTTCGCTGCGGCGAAGAACGCGGCCAAGAAGCGCGTGATCTTTGCCGAAGGCGAAGACGAGCGTGTGCTGCGCGCCGCCCAGGTGCTGCTGGAGGAGGACATCGCCAAGCCGATCCTCATCGGCCGCCCGCAGATCATCGAAGCGCGCCTCAAGCGTTACGGCCTGCGCGTCCGCCCGCAGACGGACTTCGAAGTGGTGAACCCCGAGGACGATCCGCGCTACCGCGATTATGTCGACGACTATTTCCGCATCGTCGGCCGCCGTGGCGTCATTCCGGAAGCCGCACGCACCATCGTGCGCACCAACCAGACGGTCATCGGCGCGCTCGCCCTCAAGCGCGGCGAAGCCGATGCGCTGATCTGCGGCGTCGAAGGGCGTTATGCCAAGCACCTGCGGGATGTCAGCCAGATCATCGGCAAGAAGGAGGGCGTGCTCGACTTCTCCGCCCTCAGCCTGCTGATCTCCCAGCGCGGCGCCACCTTCTTTACCGACACCTATGTCACCTTCGACCCGACGGCCGAGGAAGTGGCACAGATGACGGTCATGGCTGCACAGGAAATCCGCCGCTTCGGCATCACGCCGCGCGCCGCCCTGGTCTCCCATTCGAACTTCGGCTCGCGGGATTCCGACAGCGCCTTCAAGATGCGCCGCGCCATGGAGATGGTGCGCGACATGGACCCGACGCTCGAGGCGGACGGCGAAATGCACGGCGATGCCGCGATCTCCGAGGCGCTGCGCCAGCGCGTCATGCCGAATTCGACGCTGTCCGGCGAAGCCAATCTCCTTGTCTTCCCCAATCTCGACGCCGCCAACATCACGCTCGGCGTCGTCAAGACGATGACGGACAGCCTGCACGTCGGCCCGATCCTGCTCGGCGCCGCCATGCCCGCCCATATCCTGTCGCCGTCGGTCACCTCGCGCGGCGTGGTGAACATGGCCGCCCTTGCCGTGGTGGAAGCCTCCTACCCCGCCTGAGCCGCAATCCCCGCCTTACGAAACGGCCGCCGCCTCGGCGGCCGTTTTTGTTTGCGGTGCCGGGTGCGCGGCATCCCGCGCCTCCCACCAGTCGCCGAGCGCATCGACCAGCGGCAGCAGCGTCAGGCCGGATGGCGTGAGGTCGTATTCGACCCGCAGCGGATAGCCGTCGAACACCGTGCGCTGCACGATGCCCGCCTTTTCCAGCTTGCGCAGTTCGAGCGTCAGGATGCGGTGCGAGACGGTGGGATTGTCGCGCCTGAGGTCGCTGAAGCGCTTCGTTCCGTCCTTGAGGTAATAGATCAGCAGCGTCGGCCAGCGGCCGCTCAAGACCTGCATGACCTCCTCGATCGGGCAACGGGAAACGAGATCCTTCATGACGGGCTCCGGCGTGGTGACAAAAATGTGCGTAATTTACATGGGGGCAGGCAAGGCTTAGGTCCAGTGTCGCTGCGCAGCGTGGTCAACAGAAATCACGGAGAAGAACATTGGAACCGATCCTCGTCTACGGCTTCCCCGCCGGAAGCTCCATGGGCCTTGTCGCCGCGCTGGAGTGGCTGGGAAAACCCTATCGCCTCTGCCGCGTCGACATGCTGGGCGACATGCGCGACCCTGCCTATGCCCGCCTCAACGCCCGGCATGAGACACCCGCCCTCGTCACCGATGACGGCCGGGTGATCACCGAAACCATGGCCATCGCCCATTGGATCGCCGCACGCGACACGGAACGGCGCGTCAGCTTCGAGGCAACGGCGGCGGAAGCCGACCGCATGGTTCAGCTGATGGCCTTCCTCAACACCGGCTTCACCGGTTCCTTCAGCCCGCTCTGGTCGGCGCTCGAACTGGAGACACCGGACCCGGTGCTCGAAGATTCGCTGCGTCGCTGGGGCCGCGAGGGTGTCATCGAACGGCACGACAAGCTGGAGACGATGCTCGGCAACACGCCCTACCTTGCCGGCGACCGTCCGACATTGGCGGACGGCGTGCTCATCGGCGTCGCCCGCTGGCTCGACTACCACGCCGTCGCCCCGGCAAGTCGCTGGCCCCGAATCGAGGCCATCCGCCGCCGACTGGAGGCCGACCCTGCCGTCGTGTTCGCCACCGCACTTGAAAGCGGCGAGACACCGGCCGGCAACGGCGCCTTCAAGGGCCACGTTCCGCTTGCCGAGGTCATCGAGCGTTTCGGAAAGGCCTGAAGAAGGAAGGTCGGGCAAAAACCCGGCCTTCCTATCCTCCTGCAGAAAGCTCCAGCTGGCGCGTGACACCGATCGCCGTCAGAAACGCCTCGTCATGGCTGACGACGAGGAGCGCGCCGTCATAGGCGCGCAGTCCCGCCTCCACCCCCTCGATCGAATCGATATCCAGATGGTTCGTCGGCTCGTCGAGGACCAGCAGCGCCGGCGGCCGGCCCCCGCCGAGCACGCAGGCTAGTCCGGCACGCAGCAGCTGCCCGCCCGAAAGGCTGTCGGTGACCTGCAGCGCGGCATCCGCGCGGAACATGAAACGCGCCAGCGCCGCCCGGCAGGCATTTTCGCCGGAACCGGGATTGATCCGGCGAAAATTATCACGGATCGACAGGGCCGGATCGAGCAGGCTCACCTTCTGATCGAGCATGGAGGCGTCCGTAAAGAGGCGCACGCTGCCCTGCCACGGCATCAGCGCGCCGGTGACGAGCGCCAGGAAGGTCGTCTTGCCCGCGCCGTTCGGCCCCGTCACGGCCACCCGCTCCGGCCCGGTCAAGGTGAAGGAAAGGTCGCGGATGACCGGACGGTCCGGCCGGTAGCCGGCGGTGACGCCGTCCATCCGGAGCACCGTCTTGCCGGCGGCAAGATGGGTCGGCAGCACGCTGACGCTCAGCGGCTGGAGGATTTCGATGCGCTCGCGCGCTGCCGCCACCGCCTCGCCCGCCTGCGCCTGGCGGTCCTCGGCAAGCCGCGCATTGGCGCCGCCCGTCAGCTCGCTGCGCTCCTTCATCGCGCCCAGCATGATGCGCGGAATGTCGCCACGCGCTTTCTTGCGGCGGCCGGCACTGTCCTTGCGCGCCTTGCGCTCGGCAATGACCTGCATGGTGTGCGCCACCTCGGCGGCATGCCTTTCCGCATCCGCAAGGTCACGATGGGCGGCGGCGAGTTCCAGCGCCTTGCGCGCACGATAGGCGCTCCAGTTGCCGCCATAGCGGGTGGCGCCGATCGTCGTCAGCTCGACGATGGCATCCATGGTCTCCAGCAGCGCGCGGTCGTGGCTGACGACGATCGCCCCCGCCCGCCAGCCGGCGAGCAGATCGATGACCGCCTGCCGCCCATCCCGGTCGAGATTGTTCGTCGGCTCGTCGAGCAGGAGAAAATCGGGCCCGCTGAAGATGAGGGCCGCGAGCGCCGCCCGCGTGCGCTGTCCACCGGAAAGGGCGGCAAGCGGCGTCTCCGCCTCCGCCTCCAGCCCGACGCGGGCGAGCGCGGCGGCAAGCCGCGCCTCCAGCGTCCAGTCCGCATCGGCAAGGGCCTCGGCGTCCGCCTCCCCGCGCGCCGCGCGGGAAAGCAGGTCGAGCGCCTCGACGATGCCGAACAGGCTGGCAACGGTTTCCTGCGGGTTGACCTGCACGCTCTGGCGCAGCAGCCCGACCGTGCCGTTCACGGCGACGGTGCCGGCCTGCGGCGTGAGCGCACCGGTGACGAGCTTCAGCAGCGTCGTCTTGCCGACGCCATTGCGGCCGACGAGGCCGGCGCGCTCGGCGCCGAAGGTCAGGTCGAGATCGGAAAGGAGGGCGTGGCCGTCAGGCGTGGACCACCGGATTTTGGAAAGGGTGATGGAATGCGGCATGAATAGAGATTTCCCCGAGGACAAAACGAAGTCGGTTTGTGGTCGGGTTGAAATCCATGGTGCACCATCCGGTCGGCATTGCGTTGCCGGAAATCTAGGGTCGAACCGGCCGCCTTGCAAGGGTGCGGCCGGTTCGTCCGTTTTTTTAGGCTCAGGCCGAGGGCTGCTTCAGCCGCTTCGACCATTCGTCGGCCTTGCCCTGGCCGGCATCCTTCCAGGGCGAGCCCTTGAGGCCGAGCTTCGCACGAAACCCCATGGCCGAGATGATCAGGCGGTTCATACCGGAGGCGATGAAGGGCAGCGAGGCGATGTGCAGACCGGTAAACGGCAGGAAGGGATTGCGGCGCAGCGAGCCGTAGATCTCGATGCGCGTCGTCGTCTTGTAGCTCGGGCTGCGGGCATGGAAGCCGTGCGTGTCGGCGACGACAAGCGTGTTCGCCTTCACCGTCATCTTGACCGGCTGGCCATAGCCCAGCGCCGTCAGCTCGTCCGGCATGATGCGCAGCGAGCCGCGGGCGGAATACTTGTTCTCGATCGCATCGGCATTCTCGCTGATGTCGCGCTCCCAGGCGAGGCGCTGCGGCGTCATCTCGTGCGAGCCGGGCACATAGGCGAACGGGCCGTCCTCCTCGCCGACATCGCGCAGGAACAGCCACGCCTTGGCCGTCGGCTGGAACGTGTCGCTGTGCAGCGCGGTCTGCGGGTCGGTCGAACCCTGCGTGATGACGGACGGCAGCGCCATCACCACCTGCACGACGAGCAGCGGCTGGCCGGCATGGGACGAGACGTAGCGCAGGAGATTGCTGACGCGCGGGTCGTTGCGCGCCGCCTTGAAGCCCGGCAGGCTTTCGAGGTCGCTGTCGTCGATGATCGCGCGGCGCGTGACGGTTTCGCCCTGCAGCATGTCGTAGCGCTCGAAATCCCGCTCGGCGATCTCGCGGGTGACCGCGGCAAACACGTCGGGCGACAGGAAGTTCTCGATCTTCACGAAACCGTTCTCGGCATATTGCCGGCGGTGATCCGGGGCGACGAGGTTTTCCAGCTTCTTGCGGCGCCAGGCCGCCATGCGCATGGCAAGCGAAACGCGCTTCTCGTGCAAGCCCTTCCGGTTCAGCCACTTGCTGCCGATGATGGGGTTGTCAGCGAAGGATTTTGCGCCGGATGCGAGCTGAAGCGCGTACCAGGGGCTGAGCAAGATGGAGGAAATCCGCATGAATACCTGCCTGCAAGGGCCGGGGTTCCGCCATAGGCGGTTGCGCCATCCGGGCGCAGACCGGCTGTTGAGTTTGTCGAGAGTGCTACACCAAGGCCCATGGGAGATCAATTGCGCGCCACGGGCAAAAAGGTGAATACGCAACTCATATTTTGTGACCGACATTAATCACAAATCCGGGAGCACGTTGCGCTTCCCCCGCCAGGGCCTATGATAGGAACTGCATATGCGGCCGGAACGCGGCCCAACCAATTCACGGGATCGATGATGTGACCGGGCGCCTTCGCCTCCTCCTTGCCATTGCAACCGGCCTGCCGCTGCTCCTGTCGGGCGGCACGGCGGCGGCGAACGTGTGCGAGCGCCTCCAGGCGGAGCTGGCCAACCTGCCCAAGGTGGTGGTCGATACGACGAGCGCACGCAAATATGCCGGCGCGATCGCCCGCCAGAACATTCAGCTGCGCAAGGCCAGGAGTGACCAGCGCCGCCTTGGCTGCTCGGGCGGCAGCATCATCGTGGTCGGCGGGGCGAATGCCGAAGCTTGCGACACGCTCTCAAGCGTCATCGGCAAGATGGAGCGCAACCTTGAAATCCTCGACAAGAAGCGCCGCGAATTTGCCGGCGGCACCTCGTCGCAGGGCAAGCGCAGCCGTCTCACCGCCCTCCTGGCGAGCAACGGCTGCGGCGACGAGGCGAAGGTCATGCCGATCGCGGCGACCGAGACGCTGCGCACGCTCGATGAAAAGCGCACCCTGCCCCTCGGCACCGCGCCCGACGGCAGCGAGCGCCTGCAACTGCGCTCGCTCGGCGGCAGCAACGGCCATGGCAACCTGCGCACCGTCTGCGTGCGCACCTGCGACGGCGGATTCTTCCCGATCTCGTCGGGCGCGACGCCGCTCGACTTCCGGCGCGACCAGAAGGTCTGCGCCATGATGTGCCCGGAAACCGAGACCGAACTGTTCTACCAGTCGATGACCAGCGGCCAGGAAACCGAGCAGATGACCTCCACGGTCACGGGCCGCCCCTATTACGAAATGCCGAACGCCTTCTCCTACCGCACGCGCGACCTTTCCAAGCCCGGCGCCTGCGGCTGCAACCTCTCGGCCTACTATCAGGAGATGATCAAGCGCGAGAAGGCGCTGAAGGGCGACGACGCCGAGACCGCGCGCGCCGGCACCGCCGACGATTCCGACAGCGGCTCGATCACCACCATTCGCACCCTGCCGAAGAAGGAAGAGACCCCGGTCAAGGTGCCGGCGAAGGTCGAGGAGCGCGACTACGACCCGGCCAGCAGCAAGGTGCGCACGGTCGGCCCGGTCTTCCTGCCGGCCAACGAATCCGCCATCGACCTCGGCCGCCCGGTGGATGCCGGCGTCAACTGACGCCTTCCTCCGGCCAGCGTTCCTCGAACACCAGGTCTTCCAGCGGCAGGCGTTGCCGCCAGCCCTTCACCGCCAGCTCCGGCTCGCCGTAGAGCCGGTCGACGAAGCCGACGCACAGCCAGGCGACGATCTCGACATGACCGGGTATGCCGAGGATCGAACGGATATCGCTGTCGTGGAAGATGCTGACCCAGCCGACGCCAACGCCTTCCGCCCGCGCCGCGAGCCACAGATTCTGCACGGCGCAGACCGTGGAATAGACGTCCATTCGCGGGTTGTGCGTGCGACCGAGAACCACGCTGCCGCCGCGGGTCGGATCGCAGGTCACGCAGATCGACAGCGGCGCCTTCAGGATACCCTCCAGCTTCAGCGCACGATACTGCGCCTGACGCTCTCCTTCGAACATCGCCGCCGCCTCGGCATTGGCTTTCAGGAAGGCCGCATGCACCGCCTGACGGGTCGCCGCGCTGCGCACCAACAGGAAGTTCCACGGCTGCATGAAACCGACGGACGGGGCATTGTGGGCGGCCTGCAGCAGGCGGCCGACGAGGTCGTCCGGCAGGGGATCGGTCAGGAACTGGTCGCGCACGTCGCGGCGCGTTTCGATGGCACGGTAGACGGCTTGCTTTTCCTCGCGGGAAAAGGCGCCCGCCCGGACCAGAGGGTCCAAGGGTTCGCTTCGCATCGTCATCTCCCCAACAATGCGTCACAACCTGCCGCCGTCCGCGCGGTTCGGTCTATCGTGCCAGGCCGGTCTTCTGACTTCGGGTCACGCGGCAGGCACCTGCCTTCCCGGTTGAACAACCAGTGGCAAAAGCCTGAATCGATTCAAGCTTTTACGGTGCAAACCATCCCCGTCACAGCGTTGGGCACGTTCCGGACCTGGGTTTATCACCCGCACCGGATTCCCGATTCTCCCGCCGGAGCGGGCACCTGACGCGAAGGATATGCGCATGGCTTGCGGGCACGATCAAGCCCGCCTGCGCCATGCACCGCCGTGCCTGCGCCTCAGAGCGGCGCATCCGGATGGGGCGAGCCGTCATAGGCACCCCAGATAGACTGGTCGAAGCAGATCACCGAGCCCGTCATCAGGCCGGATTCCGGCGAGGAGAGATAGGCGCAGGCCCGCGCCACCTCGGCCGGATCGACGAGCCGCCCGAAGGGCTGGCTTGCCGCCGCTTTCGCCAGCCAGTCGTCGGCCGCGCCATGGAATTCGCGCTGGATGCGATCCTCTCCCTCCGAGGCCATCCAGCCGATGTTGAGGCCGTTGACACGGATGCGGTTGCGCAGAACGGCATAGGCCGTGTTCTTGGTCAGCGTCTCGAGCGCGCCCTTGGAGGCACAATAGGCGGCGATGAAGGGCTGGCCGGCCTTGGCCGACATCGAACCGATATTGACGATGGTGCCCTCGGTCTTCTCGCGCCGCATCACCGTGATCGCCTCCTGCATGAGGAAGAACGGCGCGCGTACGTTGACCGCGAACATGCGGTCGAACAGCTCCGGGCTCGTATCGAGGATCGTGCCGCGGTCGGTGATGGCGGCGGCGTTGACCAGCGCGTCCACACGGCCGAAGGCCGCGTCGCAGGCGGCAATGACCGCGCGCGCATCCTCGACCACAGCGAGATCGGCCTTCACATAGAGTGTCGCAACACCCGTCGCGCCGGAAATCTCCTTGGCCTTCGCCTCGCCCTTGGCGGCATTGCGACCGCAGATGACGAGACCCGCCGCACCCCGCTCGGCAAAGAGCCGGGCGATCGTCGCCCCCAGCCCCTGCGTTCCTCCCGTGACGACGGCGATCTTGCCGTCGAGCCGCGCACCTTCACTCATGCCATGCCTCCCTTGCAGACCGGCCGATGCTGGCTCGCGAACAACGAGAAGCCGATCGACACATGATTCATTTCCGCAAGCAAATCCCCTATCGGGCTGTTTCTCAAGCCATTTCCGGAGACAGAGACCGACCGGACACGACTATCTTCAGACAGGGCCGGCGCCTGCTGCGGTGCATCCTGGCGGAAACCCCATGGAAACAAGGCGGTAGGCGCTTCAGTGCGCAGGGCGACTGGTCAGGCCGCGCGTACCGCACCGGCTTCGGCAATCGCGTCGCCAGCCATGTCGCCGACATGAACGGCTCGGTTGCGACCGGCATTCTTGGCCGCATAGAGCGCCGCATCCGCCATCACCATCACGTCGTGCAGGCTACCGCCATGGTCCGGGAACTGGGCAATGCCCGCGCTGCCGCCGATGACCAGAAGCTGCCCGTCATGGGCGATCGGTATTTGCGCATCCCGGACAAGGCCCTCAGCAAGCTCGAGGAGCATCTCGCGGCTGGAGACACCGCCAAGGAGCACGGAAAACTCATCGCCGCCGAGGCGGGCGACCGTGCCGAGCGGGCCGATACGCTCGGAAAAGCGGCGTGCGACAGCCTGCAGCACCGCATCGCCAGCTGCATGGCCGTACCGGTCGTTGACGGCCTTGAACCGGTCGAGGTCGAGAGCGACGATCGAGAAGGGCTGGCTCTCGCCCTTGCGGATGGCATGGCGCACCTCTTCGTCGAAACCGCTGCGGTTCTTCAGCCCCGTCAGCGGATCGTGCTGGGCAAGGAAAGCGTTCTGCGCCTCGCTGCGCTGCAGTGCCTTGACCAGTGCAGAGAAGCGCAGCGTGACAAACAGCATGACGCCGGCAAAGACCAGCACGAACATCGCGATCTGCGGCAGTGCCGATTTCCAGACGAACAGGCCGGGCATGTTCGGCCGCCAGGAGGCGACCATCGGATTGTAGGTATCGGCACCGACCGGCGTCATCACCAGCCCCGGCTCCTGCGTCACGATGGGCGTGAAGCCGAGGTCGCGCAAACCGAGCCGCCGCTCGGTATTGGCCAGCATCTTCTGCGAAACCGGCTTGACGGTGATCAGCAGCGTCGGCTGCATCCGGCTTGCGGGAATGTAGAGCGACTTCGGGATAACTGCCTGCACGACGACGATGCTCATGACACGGTCGATGAGGCGCATGCCGGAGACGTGGATTTCCGGCAGCGCCGGCGTCAGCAGGTCGGGGTCCTCCTTGGCGCCCTGGACCTGCCATCCGCCACGGTCGGGCGACAGCGCCTCGCGGTAGGCGCGCTCGGCCTTGAGCGTCAGGTCGCTCACCCAATGCAGCTTCTCGCGCGCCTTGCTTTCGGAAACCGTCTCGCCGCGATGCACGCCGAGCACCTTTTCCCCGTCCGGCGTGGTGAAGATCATCCAGGAAAAGCCGAAGTCGGCCCACATCCAGTCGCGCAGCTGATCCTTGACGAAGGCATCACCCGGCATGCCGTCCTTCAGTTCGTTGAAGGTCTTGTCCCAGAAGGACAACTGGCTCTGGTACTGCACCACCTGGTCGATCTGATGGCCGAATTCGTTGCGCACCAGCGTGCGCTCGGTCTCGGCGGCAAAACTGTCGGCCCGCTCGATGGCATAGTCCAGCACGAGATAGTTCGCGGCGCCGAACAGGACGACGATCATCACCGCCGCCATCCGGATCGCCAGACCAACCCCGCGTCGCCGCTTTGCGCGGCCCACCTGCGCCTTGCCTGTCATCGTTTCCCTGCCTGTCCCCTGCCGGTTTTTCCGGCTTATGGGACGAAGGCTAAATGACAGACGGCAAAATTCGCTTAAATGAGCTGGTGAGCGAAAGCTTAACTTCCGCCAGCCGGACCCGGAAAACCTGACGCTCCATCCTGCCGCGTCTCCTCCTCCGCCGAGAGCTTCCGGCAGATAGACTGCATCAGCACAAGATTGCGCTGGTCGCGCCAGGTGGTGACGACACCCCAGACGAGGAGCAGCAGGATGGCAAGGAAGGCAACGCCGAGAATGACGAGGCTGCCGGTTGCAAGGCCGTAGAAGCCGAAAACCGCCGGCGTAGCGAAATAAGCAATCTGCGCCGAAAGCTGCCGCCCGGCCGAAAGATCACTGAGTGACCACAGACGGATCAGCCGGACTTCCTCCTCGGTGAAGGCCGGGCGCATGCCCGGCTTGTCGGCGGGATCGCCCACGCCCTACCCCCGGTCGCGATAGCGATTGGTGATCGGATAGCGCCGGTCTCGGCCGAAATTCTTCTTGGTGATCTTCACGCCCGGCGCGGACTGGCGGCGCTTGTACTCGGCGATGTAGAGCAGGTGCTCGACGCGGTGCACGGTCGCCGCGTCATGCCCGCGGGCGACGATCTCCTCGGTGCTCATCTCGCGCTCCACCAGGCATTCGAGGATGTCGTCGAGCACCGGATAGGGCGGCAGCGAATCCTGGTCGGTCTGGTTGGGACGCAGCTCCGCCGACGGCGCCTTGTCGATGATGTTCTGCGGGATCACCTCGCCCGTCGGCCCAAGCGCGCCTGGCGGCACATGCGCGTTGCGCCAGCGCGAGATCGCATAGACCTGCATCTTGTAGAGGTCCTTGATCGGATTGAAGCCGCCGTTCATGTCGCCGTAGAGCGTCGCATAGCCGACCGACATTTCCGACTTGTTGCCGGTCGTCACGACCATCGAGCCGAACTTGTTGGACACCGCCATGAGAATGGTGCCGCGTGCGCGGCTCTGGAGGTTTTCCTCCGTAATGCCTTCCTCCGTGCCTTCGAAAAGCTCCGAAAGCGAGGAGAGGAAGCCGGTGACCGGGGCCTCGATCGGCACGATGTCATAGCGGCAGCCGAGCAGCCGGGCGCAATCGGCCGCATCCTTCAGCGAATCCTTCGACGTGTAGCGGTAGGGCATCATGATGCAGCGCACCCGCTCCTCGCCGAGCGCATCGACGGCAATCGCCGCGCAGATTGCCGAATCGATGCCGCCGGACAGGCCGAGCACGACGTTCTTGAAGCCGTTCTTGTTGACGTAATCGCGGAAGCCGAGCAGGCAGGCCCGGTAGTCGGCCTCCTCCTTCTCGGGAATGCGCGACGCCGGCCCACCGTCGCAAACCCAGCCGTCCGCCCGCTTCTTCCAGGTGGTGAGCGCGATCGTCTCCTCGAACTGGCTCATCTGGAAGGCGAGCGATTTGTCCGCATTGAAGGCGAAGCTGGCGCCGTCGAAGACCAGTTCGTCCTGTCCGCCGAGCTGGTTGGCATAGAGCAGCGGCAGGCCGGTCTCGATGACCTGCTTCAGGACGACCTGGTGGCGGATGTCGACCTTGCCGCGATAATAGGGGGAGCCGTTCGGCGACAGCAGGATTTCCGCGCCGCTCTCGGCCAGCGTCTCGCAGACGCCGAGATCGCCCCAGATGTCCTCGCAGATCGGGATGCCGAGACGCACGCCGCGGAAATTGACGGGACCGGGCATCGCGCCCTGGTCGAAGACGCGCTTCTCGTCGAACTCGCCGTAGTTCGGCAGGTCCACCTTGTCGCGCACCGCGATCACCTTGCCGTCGTCGATGACGGCGACCGCATTGTAGCGCCCGGTTTCGTCCTGCCTCGGAAAGCCGATGATGACGCCGGGGCCGCCCTTGGCGGTATCGGCCGCCAGATCGTCGACCGCGCGCCGGCAGGCTTTCAGGAAGGCCGGCTTCAGCACGAGGTCTTCCGGCGGATAGCCGGAGATGAAGAGTTCGGTCAGCAGCAGCAGATCGGCGCCCTGCCGGGCGGCGTCCTCACGGGCGGCGCGCGCCTTGGCAAGGTTGCCGGCGACGTCGCCGACTACAGGGTTCAATTGCGCAACCGCGATGCGCAGCGTCGCCCTGCCTTGATCGGAGGTCATGTCTTGATCGGAAGTCATGTCTGCGGACCCATCTCTTGCTGGTGTCCGAGCCTGCGGCCGCGCGTCGCTGTCGCCCTCTCGAACGGTCGACAAGCTCTTTAGAGCATGGCGGACGTTTTGGGAATGAAGCGCGGAGCGTTTGCCGGACCTTTCGGCGCAAGAGCCCGGTTTTCAACGGGTCCGCAGCGCCATGGCGGGCCTGCAACAGACGGAACCAAAGCGGGGGACGAACGTTGCAGAAACCGTTCATCTCCTGTTCAAGATGACGTCCGTATGACAGATACACGAAACTTTCATGAAATCTGGAGACGGCCTTGGCCCTGTTCACCTCCGCAGCCGTGGCAATCAATGCAACCGAAGAACGCGCCGTCGAGGCCGGCTTCTTCGCGCGCCATGCCAAGACGCTTGCCGTCCTGCGTTCCCTTGCCGTTTCCGCCCTTCTTGCGCTCCTCACCGTCGTCGTCGTCGAATGGATCACGCGCGGCGCGCTCGATCAGGTGCGCCTCTATTTAACCAATCTCGAACAGCCTGCCTGGACGACGACGGGCGTCTTCTTCCTGCTCTACCTCGCCGTCGACGCGCTGATCGGCCGCCAGCACAAGGCTGTCCTGCTCGTCTCGCCGCTCGTCGTGCTGATGGGCGTCATTTCCCAGCAGAAGCAGGTCTTCCTCACCGATCCGCTCTACCCGACGGACCTGCTGTTCGGCCGGCAGATCCTGGAACTCATGCCCGTGCTCGTGCAGGACCGGCCGTGGACGGCCGCTCTCCTCGCCGTCGCCGTTCTCGCCTCCGTCGCCGGCCTCATCAGCCTGTGGGTCTTCGCCTGGCGCCGTTTCCGGCCGCTGACGAAGAGGGAACGCCTGACGCGGCTTGCCGTCGCGCTACCGCTTCTCGCCGGCTTCGTCTCCATCATGGACTATAACGAGTTCTCCTGGGTCCGCGACCGGTTGAAAGTCTTCCCGATCATGTGGGACCAGGCGGAGAACTATCGCCACAACGGTTTCGTCATGGCCTTTGCCATCAACCTGCCGATGGCAAACGTCCAGGCGCCCGCCGGCTACATGACCGAGGCGATCGACAAGATCCCCTCCAAGCCGCTGCCGGCCGGTACCACGCACCGTTCGAAGCCCGACGTGATCGTCGTCATGAGTGAATCGCTGTGGGATCCGGCACGCATCGAGAGCGTGAAGCTTTCGGCCGACCCGATGCCCGTCATCCGCGAAAGCCAGGGCGGCAACGTCTTCTCGCCGGAATTCGGCGGCCTCACCGCCAATGTCGAGTTCGAGGCACTGACCGGCTTCTCCAACGCCTTCCTGCCGACGGGCTCGATCCCCTACCAGCAATATGTGCGCAAGCCGATCCCCTCGCTTGCCACCTTCTTCCGGGCGGAAGGCTACACGGCGCGCGCCATCCATCCGTTCTCCGGCTGGTTCTGGAACCGCAACAGCGTCTACAAGGCGTTCGGCTTCGAGACCTTCAAGGACGTCGACAAGATGCCGCCGCTCGCCAAGCGTGGCAACTTCACCTCGGACGAGGCGCTGACCAAGGAGATCATCCGTCAGGCGGACCTGCAGGAAGATCCCTTCTTCTTCTTCACCGTCACGCTGCAGGGCCACGGCCCCTATGACGACGGCCGCTACGCCAAGACCGACATCAAGGTCGACGGCAAGCTCGATGCCCGCGACAACCGCATGCTCGCAAGCTACGCGCAGGGCGTGAAGGAAGCCGACAACAGCCTGAAGATGCTGATGGACTGGGCCAAGGACCGCGACCGCGAGACGATCATCGTCGTCTTCGGCGACCACCTGCCGCCGCTCAACACCGTCTACCAGAACTCCGGCTACATGAAGGGCATCACCGCTTCACGCAAGGGTTCGCCCGAGGTGATGAAGAAGGAACACGAGACCCCGCTCGTCATCTGGTCGAACAAGACGGGTGCGGAAAAGGAAATCGGCACGATCAGCCCGGCGTTCCTGTCCTACTACATCCTCAAGGAAGCCGGCTTCGAGCATCCCTACTACACCGGGTTCCTCGGCGCGGTGCACGAGAAGCTGCGCGTCATCGACCGCTACATGCTGATCGACGCCAAGGGCAACGGTACGGGCGGCTGGGCGCGCAAGAAGACGATCGACCCGCTGGTGCGTGACTTCCGCTTCCTGCAGCACGACATCATGTTCGGCAAGCAGTACGGCCTCGAGCGCTTCTTCAACTCCCATGCGGAACTGATGGCCGCAGGCTACTGATTTCCCAGAAAAGAACGTTAGGTTAGGGCTCCGATTCCCACAACGGAGCCCGGCCATGAGACCCTTCGACGACGCCGCCCAGATCCTCTTCGGCAAAGCCTCCAGCGAACTCGACGATACCGAGCGCGAGGTCCTTCTCCATTCCCGCGAGGGTCGCATCCTTTCAGAGGATCGCAACGACGCCTATGACGCAAAACAGTCTGTCGGCGAGCGGGTCGCAGACGCCATCGCCCGCGTCGGCGGCTCGTGGGCCTTCATCATCACCTTCCTCGGCTTCCTCGTTGTCTGGACGATCGTCAACACGATCGTGCTGACGCGTGAAGCCTTCGATCCCTACCCCTTCATCTTCCTCAACCTCGTGCTCTCCATGCTCGCCGCCCTTCAGGCGCCGATCATCATGATGTCGCAGAACCGGCAGGCCGCCCGCGACCGCTTCGAGGCCTCGAAGGATTACGAGGTCAACCTGAAGGCCGAGATCGAACTGATGGCACTGCACCACAAGATCGACACCCACTTCATCAGCGAGATCGCTGCGTTGAAACTGGAGGTTCTGCGCTTGCACGAGGTGCTGCGGCAGAGGGAGTGACAATCGTCCACAACCTATCTGAGTTACAATTTTAGCTAATTCAATTAATAGGAGAAAATTAACACACAGGGCGCACGATATAGGTGCATTCCACCAGAATGCGCGAATACCTTGTCAGCGGACAATCCCAAGGAGGAGATGTCATGCACACGCTGTCTAACCTGGTAAAGGATCGATTCGGTACTTCGGCTCTGGAATTCGCGATCATTGCGCCCCTGTTCTTCCTTGTGCTCTTTACGCTCATCGCCTACGGCGTCTATCTCAGCGTAACCCATGCGGTACAGCAGGTCGCAGCAGACGCGGCCCGCACGGCGGTTGCCGGCCTCAACCAGACCGAGCGCATCACGCTCGTCAACCGCTACCTCGATACGTCCCACTTCGACTACGCCTTCCTCAATCGTGCAAAGATGCAGGTCGTCGTTACCGACGATCCGGCCAACCCGGAGCAATTCACCGTCACGATCACCTACAACTCCGAGGATCTGCCGATCTGGAACCTCTTCACCTTCGCCCTGCCCAGCCAGAAGATTAAACGCTACTCCACCGTCCGTGTCGGAGGAATGTGACCATGAAACGCTCTCGCACCTTGCTTTCCGACCGCGACGGCAACATTGGCACGCTTGCCGCCATCAGCCTGCCGCTGCTGATCTTCTCGCTCGCCCTCGGCGTCGACTACGGCTACCTCACCGTGCAGCAGCGCGAGTTGCAGACCGCCGCCGACCTTGCTGCCATTGCCGCCGCCTCCAATGTCAACGACGCGGAGAAATCCGCCGCCAGCTACTTTGCGCTCAACAACCTCCCTGTCGCCGTGACGGGCAAGGACGGCGCCACCATCCCGGCCGTCGTCACCACCTTCAACTCCAAGGCGACGCCGGCAACGGCTGTCGTCGAGCGTGGTCGCTACACGGCCGATCCCGACATCGCCCCGGCGGAGCGCTTCAAGGCGGCGAGCGCCGATGCGGACGCCGCACGGGTGACGATGACCCGCTCGTCGGATCTCTTCGTCGCAACGCTCTTCACCCCCAAGTCCCCGCTGCTCTCGGCAACCGGCTCGGCCGCCCGCTCCAAGACGGCGGCCTTTTCCATCGGAACACGCCTTGCCAGCCTCAATGACGGAATCCTGAACGCGGTGCTCGGCCAGTTGCTCGGCACCAACCTCTCCCTCAATGTCATGGACTACCGGGCGCTGGTCGATACCGACATCTCCGTCAACCCTTTCCTGAAGGCCGTCGCGACGCACCTCAACCTGACGGCAGGCACCTATGAGGACGTGCTGAACGCCGGCATCACCATGCCGCAGCTCCTCGCCTCGATGCGCGCCGTCGAGGGCCTGTCCGGCCCCGTGCGCTCCGCATTGCGGCTCGTCGAGCAGGCAACGGCCGGCAGCAAGGTGAAGCTGCCGCTGTCCCGCATTCTCAATCTCGACCCGAAGAAGGGCCTAGCGATTGCCACCGGCGGCGACTGGAAGATGTCGATCAACGCCCTGCAGATGATCACATCGGCCGCAGCGCTCGCCAACGGCAAGAACCAGGTGGCGCTCGACGTCGGCGCCGTCGTGCCCGGCCTTGCCGCGGTCAAGGTGACCCTCGCCATTGGCGAACCGCCGGTGGAAACGCCCTCGCACCGTCTCGGTGCACCGGGCACCGCCGTGCGCAGCGCCCAGACGCGGCTTGCCGTGGAAGTCTCCGTCGATGGCCTCGCCGCGCTTGCCGGCCTGCGCATCAAGCTGCCGCTCTATGTCGAGGTCGCGGCCTCGGAGGCAAAGCTCTCCGATATCCGCTGCCTCGGCGGCTCGCCGACGAATGCCAATGTGGTGGTCGATGCGGTGCCTGGCGTCGCGGAGGTAGCCATCGGCAAGGTCAATCCGTCCGTGCTCTCGGACTTCTCGGACGACGCACGGGTGGAAAAGGCTCGCATCGTCGATTCCGCCCTCCTCAGCATCGACGCGATCGCCCATACCGAAGTGAAGAACCTCGGCAGGACCCGCCTCACCTACACGCCGACGGAAGTCGCCGCCGGCACGACGAAATCCGTCTCGACGCGGGACACGCTCACCTCGGCCGTGCGCACCCTCTTCGGCAATCTCGACGTCGACATCAACATCAAGCTGCTCGGCCTGCCGATCGGCATTCCCGGCATCGCCGCGGCACTCGGCAGCACGCTCGGTGCCGTGACGCCCGCCATCGACGAACTGCTCTACAACCTCCTGATCCTCGCCGGCGTCCGGGTCGGCGAGGCGGACATCCGCGTGACCGGCGTCAGCTGCCAGCGGCCGGCGCTGGTGCAGTAGACCGGACGGTGCGCCGCCGCTGCCTCAGCGCGTCTGGGGCAGTTGCGGCGCACCGTCGTTGATTTCGTAGTAGTCGCCCTTGTCGGTACAGAAGATGTGCACGCCCATCTCGAGCCCGGTCGGCAGGTCGAAGGCACCGGCCATGACCGATATGTGATCGGCCGTATCGCCCTTCCAGAATAGCGCCGAGCCGCAGATGCGGCAGAAGCCGCGCCCGGCAGTCGCGCTCGCCCGGTACCACGTGATGTTCTCTTCCCCTTCGATCGTCAGCGCGTCGTTGCGCACGTCGGTAGCGGCGTAGAAGTGGCCCGTCTGCCGCCGGCACTGGCTGCAATGACACGCAACCACCTTGCCGAGCGCGCCACGGGTGCGAAAGCGCACCGCGCCGCACAGACAATGCCCCGTATGTTCCTCACTCATGCCTTCCCCCCAAACGGAAACCGGGCCAGCTTTTCCAGCTGGCCCGGTCCTGTCAATTTCACATTCCTGAATGCTTGCATCAGTTCCGCTAATCTACGGAACCAAAGCATGAACGAATGGCGATCAACCGTTCACAACCATGCGTTTTTCATCGCGGCCGCCCTTCATGCGCTCGGCAAGAAGGAAGGCGAGCTCCAGCGCCTGGTCGGCATTGAGGCGCGGATCGCAATGCGTGTGGTAGCGGTCGGCGAGGTCATCGCCCGACAGCGCCCGGGCGCCACCCGTGCATTCCGTCACATCGTTGCCGGTCATCTCGATATGGATGCCGCCTGGATGCGTGCCTTCCGCGCGGTGGATCTGGAAGAAGCTTTCGACTTCCGACAGGATCCGCTCGAACGGACGGGTCTTGTAGTTGTTGAGCGTGATCGTGTTGCCATGCATCGGATCGCAGGACCAGACGACCTTCTTGCCTTCCCGCTCGACGGCGCGGATGAGCTTCGGAAGGTTGTCGGCGACCTTGTCGTGGCCGAAGCGGCAGATCAGCGTCAGGCGGCCAGCCTCGTTCGCCGGGTTCAGGAGGTCGGTCAGCTCCAGAAGGCCGTCGGCGGTCAGCGACGGGCCGCACTTGAGGCCGAGCGGGTTCTTGATGCCGCGGCAATATTCGATATGCGCATGGTCGGCCTGGCGCGTGCGGTCGCCGATCCAGATCATATGGCCGGATGTCGCGTACCAGTCGCCCGAGGTGGAATCGACACGGGTCAACGCCTGCTCGTAGCCGAGCAACAGCGCCTCATGGCTGGTGAAGAAATCGGTCTCGCGCAGGCCCGGATGGTTTTCCGCGCTGATGCCGATCGCCTTCATGAAATCCATGGTCTCGGAAATCCGGTCGGCGAGCTTGCGGTAGCGCTCGGCCTGCGGTGAATCCTTGACGAAGCCGAGCATCCACTGGTGCACGTTCTCGAGGTTGGCGTAGCCGCCCATCGCGAAGGCGCGCAGCAGGTTGAGCGTGGCGGCAGACTGGCGGTAGGCCATGATCTGGCGTTCCGGGCTCGGCACGCGCGCCTCTTCCGTGAACTCGATGCCATTGATGATGTCGCCGCGGTAGGACGGCAGCGTCACGTCGCCCTGCTTCTCGATGCCCGAGGAGCGCGGCTTGGCGAACTGGCCGGCAATGCGCCCGACCTTGACCACCGGCTGCTGGGCGCCGAACGTCAGCACCACGGCCATCTGGAGGAAGGCGCGGAAGAAGTCACGGATCGTGTCGGCGCCGTGCTCGGCGAAGCTTTCGGCACAGTCGCCGCCCTGCAGCAGGAAGCCCTTGCCCTCGGCCACATTCGCAAGCGAGGCCTTCAGGCGCCGTGCTTCGCCGGCGAAGACCAGCGGCGGAAACTTCGAAAGGCGCTCTTCGGTCGCCGCCAATGCGGCGAGATCGGGATAGTCCGGAACCTGCTGGATGGGCTTGTGCCGCCAGCTACTCGGGGTCCAATTCTCTGCCATGATACTCACCTGTCCTGATGCGCCCAAGAAAGCCCGGGGCGCCACGTCCGTTTGAAGATGCGGGCTTATAAACCGTTAGATGGGTCTTGCATAGCCGCAGTTCCAGCCGCATCGACGCATTTGCAACGGTTGCGGCCCCGCTCCTGGACAGGCAATAAAACACCGCAAGCGACCGGTCTGGTCTAGAAACGACGCAGGATTGCATGTGAGGCAACCGGCCCGTCCGGCAGGACCCGCCGGGTGGCGCCCCGCTTCGGTCGGCTGCGGCCGGCAAGGAGACGCGAGAGAAGCGCGCTCACCCCTTCGAGACCCCGCCACGCCTCCGCCTCCAGCGGATCGGACAAGGGGTCCGCCCGGCGCCGCTTCGTCATCTTCTCCGCCCTGTCGAGGGCGATCATCCATTCCGGGCTCATGACGGCCTCCTGTTTCCGGTATCCTTTCCGAGATAGCGACCGCTCGCCGGCCGGCGTAGATGCGGAAATGAAACGTCCGTTTCACGGATGAGCGATGCCGGCCGGCGGCTTTTGCGCTAGAAAAGGGCGTTCAACAGGAGCCGGTGCATGTCGGAAGTCGACTGGAGCGATCTGCAGCTTTTCTTCCACGTCGCGACGGAGGGCGGCCTTGCCGGCGCGGCGGCGATCACGGGTGCCAGCGCACCGACGATCGGCCGGCGCATGCTGGCGCTGGAGCGGGCCATGGGCCGCACGCTCTTCATCCGCAGCCAGCAGGGTTACAGGCTCGCGCCGGACGGCGTGGTTCTGCTGGACCATGTCCGGACGATCCGCCGCACGACCGCCGACATCACCCGCTGGCACGGCGATGCCTTCGCATTGCCCATCGTCTCGATAGCCGGCGACATCTGGGTGATGGACTTCATCGCGGAAAACACGCGCGCGCTGCGTGGCCCGGCCGACAGTTTCCGCCTGTGCTGCAAGCATTTTCCGGCAGGGGAAGACCTGACCTATCGCCACGGCATGATCGGCCTCTTCCACAGCGCACCGAAGAGCGGCAATGTCGCCGTGCGCAAGTCGGTGACCGTGGCCTATGCGGTCTATCGCGCCGCAGATCTCGCCTTCGAGGCGGACCCGCCCTGGGTTTCGATCGGCACCGAGGTCGCCGTGTCCGATGCGGAGAAATGGGTTTTCCGCAACCACGAGCCGCAGATCCACACCTGGACGAATGCGCCGGCCGTGCTCGCGCGGCTGATCGCCGGTGGCGCCGGGCGCGGCGTGCTGCCGGCCTTCGTCGGCGACGCCATGCCCGCGCTCGTGCGCGAGGGCTCCCCAATCGAGGATCTCGGCCATCCGCTCTGGCTCGCCGTCAACGACGACGACCGCCACCGGCCGGAAATGCGGCTGGCCCTCGATCGCCTCGCAGGCCTCTTCAAGCGCCACGAGGACCGCTTCGCCGGCCGGCTGGCCGGCGAGGAACAGCCGTCCGTCAGAGCCGCTGCCCGTTCCTGACGCGATAGCTCGGCTGGTACATGGTCACCAGCTCCTCCGACGCCGTCGGATGCACTGCCATGGTGCGGTCAAAATCGTCCTTGGTGACGCCGGCCTTCAGCGAGATGCCGAGCAGCTGCGCCATCTCGCCGGCCTCATGGCCGAGAATGTGCGCGCCGACGACCTTGCGATCGGCCGCATTGACGACGAGCTTCATGATCGTCTTTTCCTGCCGGCCGGAGAGCGTCGCCTTCATCGGGCGGAACTCGGCGCGGTAGACCTCCAGCTCGTCGAAGGTCTTTGCCGCCGCCTCTTCGCTGAGGCCGACGGTGCCGATCTCCGGCTGGGAGAAGACCGCGGTGGCGATGAGGTCGTGGTCCGGCGAAACCGGGTTGCCGCGGAACTCCGTCTCGATGAAGCACATCGCCTCATGGATCGCGACAGGGGTGAGCTGCACGCGGTCGGTGACGTCGCCGAGCGCGAAAATGCCGGGCACGTTGGTGCGGGAATGGGCATCGACGATGATCGCCCCCCGCTCGTCCGTCGCAACGCCGGCCGTGTCCAGGCCGAGGCTGCCGGTGTTCGGCGCGCGGCCGAGCGCCAGCATCACCTGATCGACGGCAAGCGTCTCGCCCGTCTTGGTGGTGACGGTGCGCCCGCCACCCTCGACTTCGCTCACACGGGTGATGATGTCCTCGCAGAGGATGCGGATCCCCTTGGCGACCATCGCCGCCTGCACGCCCTGGCGCATGTCCTGGTCGAAACGCGACAGGATCTGCTTGCCGCGGTAGATCAGCGTCGTCTCGACGCCGAGGCCATGGAAGATGTTGGCGAATTCGACCGCGATGTAGCCGCCGCCGGCGATCAGGATGGATTTCGGCAGTTCCGGCAGGTCGAACGCCTCGTTGGAACTGATGCAGAGCGCATGGCCGGGCAGGTCGGCATGCGGCGTCGGATGGCCGCCGACGGCGATGAGGATGCGCTCGGCCGTCACCAGCTCGTCCGTCGCCGTCAGGCGCACGGTGTTCGGCCCGACGAGCACGGCGCGGCTCGCAAGGATTGTCGCGCCCGCATTGTCGAGGCCCTTGCGGTAGAGCCCTTCCAGACGGGTGATCTCCTTCTCCTTGGCTGCAACGAGCGCCTGCCAGTCGAAACGGGTCTCCCCGACCTGCCAGCCGAAGCCGGCGGCATCCTCGAAATGTTCAGGAAACTGCGAGGCGTAGACATAGAGCTTCTTGGGCACGCAGCCACGGATGACGCAGGTACCGCCGAAACGGAACTCCTCGGCGATAGCCACCTTCTTGCCCATGCCGGCGGCAAGGCGCGCGCTGCGCACGCCGCCGGAGCCTCCACCGATGACGAAGAGGTCGTAGTCGAATGTCGGCATGGTGATCTCCTGCGGGCAAGCCTGGCCGGACGGCCGTCTGACGGGGGCCGACGGTGCGAATCCGCCGTCGGGCGCTACACATATAGGAACAGCAGGGCCAAAAGGAAAAGACCACGTCGCCGCAGCCCGGCGCTGCAGGCATTTCCTCCCCTTCACGTCTTCGCGAGATCCGCCCAAAAATGGGTAGGACGACGGCGGCAATTCCCGTTTACGTCCGCCCGCATGCACTCTAAGAATTGCACGCTCGATTGTGGGCTAACTGGATGACAAATATGCACAAATTCAGACATTTCACAGCAGCCGCCGCAGCACTCGTCATGCTTGCAGGCCCGGCCGCCGCGGAAGACCTCGTCTTCAAGCTCAAGAACGGCACCGGCTCGGTGCTGACCCGCTTCCACACCTCCCCGGTCGGCGTCGACAAGTGGGAAGAGGATGTTTTCGGCGAGCAGGTCCTGAACCCCGGCGAAACGATCGAGATCACCATCGCGGACGGCCGCAGCGTCTGCGAATACGACATGCGCTTCGAGTTCACGGAAGATTCCGACCTCGACACGACCACCGATACGCAAAACCTCTGCGAGCTCGGCGAATACACGATCCACGAATGAGCCCGCCCGGGATCGCCGCGCATTGCGGCGGTCCCGCACGTCTCAGGCCATGACAGTGCCGCGCTCGACGGCCGCCTGAAAAGCCTCGGAAATCGCCGAAAACTTGAGCGCCTGCCAGCGCCGGTATTCTAGGACGAGATCCGGTGAGACCCAGCAGTCGCCGCGATTGCCGGCAAGCGCCCAGCCGATCAGCCCCTCGTCCCGCGCCCTGGCCAGGATGCGTGCCGTGTGGCTCTGCGAGATCAGGTAGCGCGCGGCAATGCCGCTCGACGTCACCGGTCCGATCCAGACCCGAGTTTCTGTCAGGTGCCACGGCGCCCGCGCCGCGATGTCGTGCAGGATGTTGCTGCCCGCTTCCGCCCGGGTGAACAGGCCGACGGCATTCGGCGGGCGACACCAGCCCTGCGCGGAAAGCAGCAGGCGCGCCATGCGCGTCTGTGCAGGAAGGATGAGGTCCGGCGCCGCCCGCAGACGCTCCGCACGCCCCGCGCCGTCCATGCGGTCGAGCGCTTCCAGATGGGTGCAGTACCAGCGGCGGATCAGGTCTTCCGTATGCGCCCGCGCAACGAAAACCCGCTGCCGGCGGTCGCTGTTCGCAAGCGGCTCGACGAGACCGTACTGCCGCATCTCGGCCAGGAAGGCGAGAACGGTGTTGCGGCTGGCGATCGGCGTATTGGCAAGGAAGCGCAGGAGATTGCTGGGCGAGATCGGCGGGCGCGCCGGATCGAGACGATGCTCGAAGTGCAGCGCTAGCGTTGCTTGGCTGAGAAGCCATTTTTGCAGGTCCGCCAGATAGCGCACCTCGCGGGGAATCTCGCGATGCGTGGCCAGAAGCTCGGCGGCGGAAAAAACGAGACAGTCCTGGAACCGACTGTCCGCAAGAAGACGGTCGACGCTATAGACTATCATCTGGTCGGGAACGCGATCGGCGAAAGATCGCTCTGGCAGCACGGGCGACAGGGCGGCATAACGGAAAAGGGCGGCTCGCGCCGCCCCTTCATCATTCGGTTACTGCTGCGGCTGCGCTTCGCCGCCCTCGGCCGACGCTGCGGCGCCGAGGATCGGGTTCAGCTTCTTGGCGCTTTCGGCACGCAGGTCGCGGTCGACGCCGACAGCCCAGATCTCGGCGGCCTTCATGACTTCGCGCGTGGCGATCGGGCCGTCCGACAGCAGCTTCTTGCCGACCGGCGAGCTGTAGAAGTCAGCGATCGACTTCAGCTCTTCCTGGGTGAAGGTCTTGGCGTAGATCGTCGCGGCTTCCTTCTCGAGGTCGGCGCGGCGCGGGGCGAGCGCCAGAGCCTGCTCGTCGACGGTGGCGTTGATTTCCGTCTCGTGGTTCGGCGAGGCCTGGACGAGCGTCGCCTTGATGCGAACGGCAAGACCCGGCAGGATGTTGTCGAAACCGTTCGTGGCACCGATCGCGTCGATGGCGGCGCGGGCAGCCTTGACCTGCTCATCGGTGACGTCCTGCGCCTTGGTGGCGCCGGCAAGCGCTGCCGATACGATGAGGGTCGCCGCGAGGGTCCGGCCGAAACCAGCAAATTTGATCATGTCGGTCTGTGCTCCTGTCTAGTCTTTTGCCGTCAGCGTGCGCGCACCCGCGGGTCCCGCGATGATGGCCAGCGACGCCATGTTGATGAAGAGTCCGTGTTCGACGACACCGGGAATGTCATTGAGGTTGCTTGCGAGCGCATCTGCATCAGGAATGCGGCCAAAAGATGCGTCGAGAATGTAGTGTCCACCGTCCGTCATGAACGTGCCGTCGCCCGAAGCGCGCAGCGCGATTCCCCCGGAAAGCCCAAGGCGGGCCGCCGTCTTCTCGATGGCGATGCGGGTGGCGGTGAGACCGAAGGGATTGACTTCGATCGGCAGTTTGAAGGCGCCGAGCGTCTCCACGACCTTGGTCTCGTCGGCAATGACGATCATGCGCGTCGAGGCGCTGGCGACGATCTTCTCGCGCAGCAGCGCGCCGCCGCCGCCCTTGATGAGGCGCAGCTTGCCGTCGACTTCATCGGCGCCGTCGATGGTGAGGTCGAGTTCCGGCAGTTCGTCGAGCGACTTCAGCCGCACGCCGAGCTCGACGCAGAGCCGCGCCGTGCGCTCGGAGGTGGGCACGCCCTCGACCTTCAGGCCGCCGGCGACCTTTTCCGCCAGGAGCCGCACGAACTCCTCGGCGGTCGATCCGGTGCCGATACCGAGGCGCATGCCGTCCTCTACATGGGTGAGCGCGACCTCTGCGGCCTTGATCTTCATTTCCCGGGCGTCCATGCCCAAAACTCCTTGAATGGTCGTCGGCCGGCGCCGAAGCGGCCGGATTTCCGGTGAGACACTTACACGCCCCCGCCGGCAAACGAAAGCCAAAAACGCCGCCCGTCCCATGCCGGCCAAGGCGGAGAAGGCGATTGCAAATGCCGGCGCCATCGCATACCGGAAGGGCCTGCCTGCGTCCTCCCCATACAAGGTTTCCCCATGTCCGCTTCTCTCGTAGTCTTCGATCTCGACGGTACGCTCATCGACACGGCGCACGATCTCGTGGCAAGCCTCAACCACACGATCGGCCTCGAGGGCCTCGAGCCCGTCGGTTACGGCGACCTTACCTATCTCGTCGGCCACGGCGGCCAGGTGATGATCAAGCGCGCCTTCGCGCTGCGCGGACGCGACATTTCCGAGGAGGAGCTGCAGCGCATGCTCGCCGCCTTCGTCGAGCACTATTCCGGCGCGATGCCCGGCGTTTCCGTGCCCTATCCGGGCCTTCTCGACGCCATGGACCGCCTTGTCGACGCCGGCCACCGCCTTGCCGTCTGCACCAACAAGCTGGAAGGCCTCGCCCGCCGCCTGCTCGACGGCCTCGCCCTCACCCCGCGTTTTGCGGCGATCACCGGCGGCGACACCTTCGCGGTGCGCAAGCCGGACGCCGAGCACCTGCTCGGCACCGTCCGCCTTGCCGAGGCCGATCCGAAGCGCACGGTAATGATCGGCGACAGCCTCAACGACATGCTCGTCGCCCGCAATGCCGGCGTGCCCTCCATCGGCGTGCCCTTCGGCTACTCGGACGTACCCGTCGCCGACCTTGAACCGAGCCATGTCATCACCCATTTCGACGAATTGACACCCGACCTCGTCGAGCGGCTCATCGCCCGCTGATATCCCGGAGGAAAGCCTTGGACTGGACGGAAACACTCTTGAACCTCCAGTCCGGCTGGACTCCCGTCCATCAGGGCGAATCCGGCGACCGGGTTTTCCGCAGCCCGGATGGCCGCAGCTACGCCAAGCTGGCAACCGGCAACCGTGCGCCGGAGCTTGCCGGCGAACGGGACCGTCTCGGCTGGCTCGCCGGCCGGGGCATCGCCTGTCCCTTGCTGGAGGACTGGCGGGAGAACGAACACGGCGCCTGCCTGGTGATGAGCGCCGTGTCCGGCGTTCCCGCCGTCACGCTTACGGGCGACGACCTTCTGAAGGCATGGCCGTCGATGGCCGAACAGCTTGCGGCCATGCACGCCCTTCCCGTCGCGGATTGCCCCTTCGAAAAGAACCTTTCCGGCATGTTCGCCCGCGCCGCCGACGTGGTGGCGCGCGATGCCGTCAATCCGGACTTCCTGCCCGACGAGGATCAAGGCCAGCCGGGCAGCGTGCTCCTCGCCCGTGTTGAGGCAGACCTGCCGCAGCGGCTCGCGCAGGAAAAAACGGACCGCGTCGTCTGCCACGGCGACCCCTGCCTGCCGAATTTCATGGTGGACCCGCACACACTGCGTTGCACGGGCCTGATCGATCTCGGCTGGCTCGGCACGGCGGATCGTTGTGCCGATCTCACGTTGATGCTCGCCAACGCTTCGGAAAACTGGGCAACGCAGGCACAGGCGGCAGAGGCCTTCGACACCCTATTCTACGCCCTAAAGATCGAGGCGCCCGATGAGGGGCGCCTCGCATTCTATCTCAGGCTGGATCCGCTGACCTGGGGTTGATCAGCTTTCCCCCTGCCGCGCCTTCTGCGTGGCGGCGAAGGCCTTGCGCATGTAGCCGTCACGGTCATAGACATCGTCGAAATACTCGACCACGCCGTCCTTGTTCGGCCAGGCGGTGAAGTAGGCGATGTAGATCGGAATGTCGGCCTTGACGTTCAGCGCCTTGTTCTTGCCACCGGCGATTTCCTTGCCGACGTCTTCCTCGCTGACACCAAGCACCGCGGCGGCCATCTTGCGCGGCTCGGCAAGACGCACGCAGCCGTGGCTCAGCGCCCGCATGTCCTTCTTGAAGAAGCTCTTCGACGGTGTGTCGTGCATGTAGATGGCGTGGCTGTTCGGGAACAGGATCTTCAGTTCGCCCAGCGCATTGTCGCCGCTCGGCGGCTGGCGGACGGAGACGCCCGCGGTCGAGCCGTACCAGTTGACCGACGACGAGGCGACCGCGCGGCCGCCGACAGCGACCTCATAGCCCATGCGGTCGAGATAGGACGGATCGTTCCGGAGCTTCGGCAGCATCTCGTTGATGATGATCGACTGCGGCACGCCCCAATAGGGGTTCACCTCGACGGTCTGCACCTTGTCCTCGAAGAAATAGGTCTGGTTCGACTTGGAGCCGACGACCGTGCGCATCGAGAACTTTTCCGCGCCGTCCTCGTAGTAGTAGACTTGGAAGGCCGGCTGGTTGATGAAGACGTGGCGCGCGCCGAGATCGACCGGCAGCCAGCGCGCCTGTTCCAGCGCCACTTCGAGCTTGGCGACCTTGTCAGCGACCGAATCGCCGCCGACGAGCTTTCGGATCGACGCCTTGCCGACGACGCCATCCGGTTTCAGCCCGTTCTCCTTCTGGAAGGCTTCGACGAGCGCGACCAGCTCGGGTGTGTAGTCCGGCGTGTCCTTGTAGTTGGCGATGGCAAGCGAATGGTCCGTCTTCAATGCATCCGAACCGTGCCTGACGACACCCTTGACGATGTTCGCAAGTTCCGGATTGCTCTGGCCCGGCTTCAGCACGGTGCCTTCGGCGATGACGACACGGTCCTCGCCAGAGGTCTCCGCCTTCAACTTTGCAAGCTCGGCCTTCAGCGCCCGGAAATCGGCGCTCGCCGGAGAACGGCTTTCGAGATAGCCCTTGACGTTGCTGCTCATCGCCACGTTCTTCAGCGCCGCGACGAGGTTGACGTCCTTGCGCTTGAAATCGTGGTAGCCGGAGATCTTGTTCGGATCGATGCGGCCGCGCACGGCGTCCTGCACATAGGCGGCGACGGCCGCGGAAAGACCGACCTCGAAGGCCGCAAGCTCGCTGTAGCGCGCATTCATGTCGGCGCTGTCAAAGCTTTCGGCCGGGATCTTGACTGCATAGTCCCAGGGATCGAGGCCGACGGCGGCCGCATCGGCCAGCACCGCGATGGCGGTCTTCGCCTTGTCGTTGATGCCGGTGCCGTCGATCCAGACGAATTTCTTCTGCGTGCCGTAGAACGTCTCGACCGCCTTGGCGGCATCCGGTGTCGCACGCACATTGATGGTGGAGAAGGCGGCGCGCACACCGGCATCGCCGGCCGGCGCGATATCGGCCGAAATGGAGCTGGTGACGACCGGGTCGGCCAGCTTGTCAACCGCGACACGCCTCAGGGCATCGGCCTTGTAGGTGTAGTAGCGCGGGCCGGTAACACGCGGAAGCGGCTTGGCTTCCTGCTTCACCTCGGCGCCAGGCAGCGCCACGCCGGTCGTGACGCCGGGGAGCGGCTCGGACTTCTGCTTCTTCTTGCCGTTCAGCCATTCCATGACGGTCAGGGCGTTGGCGGGTGTCGCATGGAGCGAAACAGTGGCGCAGGAAAGAGCCAGCGTGGCGGCCAGCACGGCAGTCTTGGTAAGCTTCATCTGTATTCCATTCCCCGAATGAACCGTACGCACGGTCTCTGGCGGCGCCCGAACCAGCAGGCCGGTAAGTTATAGGAAAGGATGGTTGATGAAAAGGAAACGCCCCTTCCCCCAGCCCTCGCAAAACCTCACGAATCCGTGACGCCAGACCCTGGCAAGCCAGACGGATGAAGCCCCGTAAAAATTTGAATTGGCGTCGATTTTTCCTGCGGGAAACACAAATTCCGCAAAATCCGCCTTGAGAGCGCGAAAAAACAAGCGGGCGGTTGTGATGGAAAAGGCACAGCGCCGAAAGCCCCGGCCGGACCTGTCGGCGCCCCTGCGCCGGCCTAATCGATTTTAACCGAAAGTCTCGTGCGCCCCGCCAATCCGCCCCTTGCAACCCCGTCGCAGATGGGCCAGAGATTTGCGCGATTTTTTCGCGCCAGCGCGGGGCCCCGGAAGGTCCGCGCGTGCCCGGCCTGCCGCTTCCCATGCGGCGGCACCGCCGGCGGCTCACCGAAGCGCATGGGTATTTAGCGGGAAGCACAATGACATCGACGCGCACGGAAACGGATACATTCGGCCCCATCGAAGTGGACAACAGCCGCTATTGGGGCGCGCAGGCCCAGCGCTCGCTCGGCAACTTCAAGATCGGCTGGGAAAAGCAGCCGCTGTCGGTCGTACGTGCCCTCGGCATCGTCAAGCAGGCTGCCGCCCGCGCCAACATGGAACTGAACCGCCTCGACCCTGAAATCGGCAAGGCCATCACCGAGGCCGCGCAGGAAGTCATCGACGGCAAGCTCAACGATCATTTCCCGCTCGTCGTCTGGCAGACGGGTTCGGGCACCCAGTCGAACATGAACGCCAACGAGGTGATCTCCAACCGGGCGATCGAAATGCTCGGCGGCGTGATGGGCTCCAAGAAGCCGGTGCATCCGAACGACCACGTCAACATGAGCCAGTCGTCGAACGACACCTATCCGACAGCCATGCACATCGCCTGCGCCGAGCGCATCGTGCACGACCTCCTGCCGGCGCTGAAGCACCTCCACGCCGCGCTCGAAGCCAAGGTCAAGGCCTTCGACCACATCATCAAGATCGGCCGTACGCACACACAGGATGCAACGCCCCTCACCCTCGGTCAGGAGTTCTCCGGCTATGCCGCGCAGGTCGCTTCCGCGATCAAGCGCATCGAACTGACGCTGCCGGGCCTGTGCGAACTCGCCCAGGGCGGCACCGCCGTCGGCACGGGCCTCAACGCCCCGGTCGGCTTTGCCGAAAAGGTCGCCGCGCACATCGCCGCGATCACCGGCATCGACTTCGTGACCGCACCGAACAAGTTCGAGGCGCTGGCCGCCCACGATTCCATGGTCTTCTCGCACGGCGCGATCAATGCGGCCGCCGCAGCGCTGTTCAAGATCGCCAACGACATCCGCTTCCTCGGCTCCGGCCCGCGCTCGGGCCTCGGCGAACTGGCGCTGCCGGAAAACGAACCCGGCTCCTCCATCATGCCCGGCAAGGTCAACCCGACCCAGTGCGAAGCCCTCACCCAGGTCTGCGCCCAGGTCTTCGGCAACCACGCCTCGCTCACCTTCGCCGGCAGCCAGGGCCATTTCGAGCTCAACGTCTTCAATCCGCTGATGGCCTACAACTTCCTGCAGTCCGTCCAGCTCCTCTCGGATGCCGCGATCTCCTTCACGGACAATTGCGTCACCGGCATCGAGGCCCGCGAGGACAACATCAAGGCGGCGCTCGACCGCTCGCTGATGCTCGTAACCGCACTCGCCCCGAAGATCGGCTACGACAACGCCGCCAAGATCGCCAAGACCGCCCACAAGAACGGCACGACGCTGCGTGAGGAGGCCGTCGGCGGCGGTTACGTCACCAACGAAGAATTCGACGCGGTTGTGCGCCCTGAGAAGATGATTATGCCGGGTTGAGGCAGAATTTTCGAATATTCTACTACGGAGGCCGCAGATCATTGAATCTGCGGCCTTTTTTCTGACTGCTTTCCGTTGCGGCAGCTACAACCGTTAATCATTCCCAAAGCATTTGGGTATTATTTTGCGGGATGGGAGCCAATGAAGGAAATCAGGAGCAGCCGACATGAACACGGCCGTTGCGCAAAAGGTCCAGGTGCCGGATATCGCCGCGCAGGTGACCTATGCCATGCGCATAATGGGTGTCTCTCCCATCCCGCGGAACTACGAGCTGTTCTATGAGGCCTATATCGGCTCCAACCCCAAGCTGACGCGGGAACTCGCGGCACTCGGCAGCAAGGCCTCGCAGGAGGAGCTGGACGAGATCGGCGCCCAATATTTCGGCCACCACCATGGCGCCACCGCCATCGACGGCGCGCACACGCGGATCGTCGGTGAGCTGGAGGGCCTGCTGCGCCTCCTCAAGCAGGAGCAGACCTCGCTCGAAAGCTACAACAAGCTGCTCGACGAAACGGTCGTCCGCATCACCGGCAAGAACGCCACGAGCGTCGACATCATCAGAAGCGTCATCGGCGTGCTCACGCAAGCGACGGGCGACACCATCAACCAGGGCAAGGAGATGGTGCAGAACGTCGCACAGAAGTCGATCGAAATGGACAATGTGCGCAAGGAGCTCGACGAGTACAAGCGCATCGCCAACACGGATTCGCTGACGCAGCTTTCCAACCGCCGCGCCTTCGACGACAAGCTCTCCGCCATCTACAATTCGACGATGTCGCGCAACGTGACCGCGCTGATCCTCGCCGATATCGACCACTTCAAGAAGATCAACGACACCTATGGCCACCCCGTCGGCGACAAGATCCTCGCTTCCGTCGGCAGCCTGATCCGCGCCAATGTGCGCAAGGACATCCTCGTCGCCCGCACCGGCGGCGAGGAATTCGCGATGATCGTCGAGGGCAACACCGAGGAAGAGGCGATGGCGATCGCCGAGCGGATCCGCATCGCGCTGGAGCACACGCCCTTCAAGAACTCCAAGACCGGCGTCAACTACGGCCCCATCACCATTTCGCTCGGCTTCTGCATGGCCTCCTGGGCGGAAGGCCCGGGCGAACTCTACTCCAAGGCGGACATCGCCCTCTACTGTGCCAAGAACGGCGGTCGCAACCGCACCATGCCCTTCGAGGACGGCATGAAGAAGGACTTCTCCAAGAGCTGGCTGATCTACCGGAAGTAGGCGGCCAAAACTCCTTTCGAAAACGGCGCCTTCGGGCGCCGTTCTGCATTTTGCGCTCCCCGATGGAACCCCGGCCGCCATCGCGCGTTCCAGGCGCAGGAGGAACGCGCCATGCAAACGGGATTTTTCGAGCTGACGATGCTGACCGCCCTGATGTTGAGCAGTCTCATTTGGATCCAGCCCTTCTGAAGCGGCCGGAGGCCTGTTCCCGCCGGAACATCGTGGCCGGCAGCGCTGTCCTACAACGTCCCCATCAGAACAAGGCGCCGGGCACGAAGCCGACGGCCGACGACAGGGACCAGGACAATGAAAACGCTCGCCATCGCACTTCTCGCAGGCCTCCTCTCCACCGCAGGCGCCGCCGTTGCCGCCGACAATACGGTCGATCCGGTCGAGGTCGCCTCGCTCTCCTCCTCCACCCAGAAGACCGGCTGGCTGCAGGTGCTTTCGGGCGGCAAGCCGGTGAAGTCGGAAAAGAAGATCGCCGCCGTCTCCCGCGCGCCGATCGCCCGCGAACTGGTCGCCTTCACGGAGAAGGTCGCGCCGGGCACCATCATCGTCGACAATTCCGAACGCCGCCTCTACCACGTCCTTGGCTCGGGCCTCGCCATGAAATACGCCATCAGCGTCGGCCGCGAAGGTTTTATCTGGACCGGCTCGGAAAAGGTGACGCGCAAGACCGAATGGCCGACCTGGACGCCCCCGGGAGACATGCGCGCCCGTGAAGCCAAGAAAGGCAAGATCCTGCCCGTCTCCATGAAAGGCGGCCTCGAAAACCCGCTCGGCTCGCGCGCCATCTACCTCGGCTCGACCATCTACCGCATCCACGGCACCAACCAGCCGTCCTCGCTGGGCAAGGCGCAGTCCTCCGGCTGCATCCGCATGGCGAACGAAGACGTCGAACACCTTTATGCCCAGGTCACGACGGGCGTCACGGTCATCGTTCGCGATTGATTTCGAGAGCCATCGCCCACCCCTCAGCGGCAGGCGGAAGCGCCTGCCGCTTTTGCGATCGCGATGAGGTCCGGGCGGTATTCGAAGTGCATCGTATCGTAGTGATACCAGCGCCCGCCCCAGACAAAGCCGTGCTGCTCGAAGAGCGCGACGATCTCCAGCGGATACTTGTTGGAATATTTCGGCACCTTGCCGGGCTTGCCGCCCGACCAGATCCAATAGTCGGCGAACTTGGTGTTGAGGTCGATGGCAGCCCCGAAACTGTGCACCGACATGTTTTTCGCACCGGACACTTTTCGCCAGTTGAACACACCGGCAGACGGCGCGAGATAACGCTTCAACTCCGGTTTGGCCATGAGCGCATCGCGCACCTTCTCCAGCGCCGCCGCCGCACCCTGCCGCTTCGTCACACGCAGCGTCTCGCCGAACCATTTGACCGGCACCAGATCCGCCTGCACCGCCTTGGCGGATTTCCCATAAAGCCGCATCATCAGCGCATCGCTGCGGATGCGGCCGGGGTCGAAGTCGACGGCGGGTTTCGCCTCACAGGCCCCCAGCGGATAGATCTGCCGCAGGCTGTCCTCGACGTCGCCGGCAGCAAGCGCCGCCTGGTGATCCTTCGCCTTGCCGTCGTCGATCTCAAGCGGTGGCCCGCCGTCCTTGAAGACAAGCGTGTTTCCCTCGATGCCGGCAAGGCTTTCCGGATAGGCGGCCACCAGCAGTTTCAGGCGGGCCGCAAGGTCGGGTTCCGCAGCACCGGCCGGGGACGCGGCGACGACCAGCATCGCCGCAGCGGCCGCGAGGCGCCGGCTAGTTGACCGAGATGTTGATATAGTCGCCTCCCGCACCGCGCCAGATTTCGACATAGATCTGCACGTCGCCGTCGAGCAGACGGCGGGCGGCGCTGCGCTCGATACGGCCGGCGCGGATCATGCGCTCGGCAAGCTCGCGGTTGCGCGCGGAAGCGAAGAAACTGTCGAGGTCGTCGCCGGGCTGGCGCACGCCGAAGCGATGCACATTGGCGCGGTCCTGGCGGAGGACCTGCCAGGGCTGAGTCAGGCGTTCGTTGTTGGAGTTGTAGAGATCGTCCTGGCCGATATAGGCGCCGTAGCTCTCGATCAGCTCATCCGCCCTGGCCGCACCGGCCGAAACCGCGAGCACAGCGGCGAAAGCCGCCGCAAAAAGTCTTTTTCGCATTCCCTGCTCCACTTTCCGGCCAAAGCCGATCATCATCGAAGACAAGACGGGTGACGGTGGCGGGATATTCGCCGACGCCTACCACATGGACGTGGCGGCACGGCCGGGCCAGTCCCGGTCGTAGGCGGCGCCGTCGAAGCCCTTCTTGGCCGAGGCGAGCATCTGCCCGACCGTCGGCAGGCAGGCCGTATCGCGGTGTTTTTCCGGATTCCAGAGGTCGGCGCGCAGCACCGCGCGGGCGCATTGCGAATAGACCTCGTCGATGGTGATGACGACGACGGAGCGCGGGTGTTTGCCGTCCATCACGAAGCGTCCGGTGATCTCGGCGTCAATGCGCACCACGGCGCGGCCGTTGAGGCGCATCGTCGTGTTGGAGCCGGGAATGAGGAACATCAGCGCGACACGCGGGTCACGAACGATGTTGGAAAGCGAATCGATGCGGTTGTTGCCGCGCCAGTCCGGCAGCATCAGGGTACGCTCGTCCTCGATATGAATGACGGCGCCGGCATCGCCGCGCGGCGAACAATCGAGCCCCTCCGGTCCGACCGTGGCAAGCGCCATGAAGGGCGAGGCCTCGATCATCATGCGGTATTCCGGCAGCAGATAGTCCGTCACCTTGGCGAGCGAGGCTTCGCCCGGCGCCCCGTAAAGCGCGTTCAGTTCCTCGACCGAAGTGACGATGCTCATGCCTGTCTCCTGTGCTGTGCGACCGCTGCCGCGCTTCGCACCCTTGCATGACAGGCGCGTGACGGAAAGCCCGTCAGGCGGCGATGCGCTCCCGATCCTCCGCAAGGAACTGCACGATCCGGTCGATGACAGGCGCGGCGGAGATGATGCGGCGATGACCGAACCCGTTCGCCCATTCGAGCGTGACATTCGGCCCGGACGCGGCGTAGCGCCGGGCGTGCAGCGCCGGCACCTCCTTGTCGTCCTCGGCATGAAGGACGAGCATGGGAGACTTCAGCCGGCCGGCCCCATTCGCCGCGTCGAAGGCCGAAAGCGGCGCGCCGGCGATGCGCTCGACATGGCTCTCCAGCGCGCCCTGCGCCTTCGGCCCGAGCTTCAGGAAACGGCCGAGGTCCTTGAACAGCCAGGTCATCTCGCTTGGAGAGCCGATGGTCACCAGCCGGCGCGGCCGGTGCGCCGGCACCGACGGCACGAGGCCGCTCGCCGCGCAGGCGAGCGACGCCCCGCCGAAGGAATGCCCGCAAAAATAGTCGAAACCGCCGAAACGCTGCCACGCCGCGTCGATCGCCCTGACGGCCATCGGCAGCGTCAGCGTGCGCCCGCCCGAGGCGCCGTGCCCCGGCAGGTCGAGCGCCACCACCTCATGGCCGGCGGCGACCAGTGCCTCCGTCAGCGCCGAAAGATAGGCCGCGCGCGAGCCCCAGCCGTGCACCACGAGAACGCGGCCGGCAAAATTCTGGCATGGCCGCGCAGCAAAACGGTGCGCCACGGCCCGACCGCCGGCAAAGGCGAGCGGCACGCGTTCGGCCTGCCGCATCCAGCCGGCCGAACGCGCGAAAAGGTCCTTCTCCTTCGCCGTGCGCGGCCGGCGGCCGGGCGTCGTCGCAAAGAGGCGGAAGGCGGCGCGACCGGCCGCATCGGGGGAGATCCTCGCGACGCCGGACAGCGCCAGCCGGATGACCTTCAAGCCAAAGGATGCCATAGTGGGAATCCAAAAAAAATGTTCAATGCTGAACAATAAAGTACAACGATGAACAAAAATCAAGCCTTCCCCTGGGATCATCCGCGCTTTCGCAGCTGGATCGGCGTAGGGCGTGCCTGCCAGCTGATGCAGCAGGCGATGAGCCGGGCGATCGCCCATCTCGGCATCAAGCCGCCGCATCTCGACATCCTGATCAATCTCTATCGCTTCGACGGCATTTCCCAGCAGGACCTCGCCCGCAAGCTGCTCGTCGGCCGCTCCAACATGAGCATGCTGCTGCCGCAGCTCGAAAAGCGCGGCCTGATCGAGCGGCGGGCCGACGCCAAGGACAAGCGTGTGCTGCGCCTGTCGCTGACGGAGGCCGGCCGCAGCCTGACCGAGGAGGCGATGACCCTGCAGACCGGCCTCATCGACCGCACCCTCTCGCAGGCACCGGCCGAGCGATGCCTGGAGGTCGCCGAGGCGATGGAGGACATCATCCGCATCCTCCAGACGATGGAACCGGAAGACCCGGTCTAGACCGTGGCGACGTGATCCGCCCGCGTCGATTTCAGCGACAGGAACTCCCAGAGCGCGACACCGAACAGGACGGCGGCCGCGGCCATGAAGAGCTGGTAGGGCTCGACGAAGGGTACGGCCACCGAGAGCGCAAGCAGCGCGGCGCTGCCGGCGATATGCGACAGCGGCGAGCGGCCGCGGATCGCCGCCTTGAACCAGATGTTGCCTGCAAGGAAGACCACAGGCCCGCCGATGATCGCACTCGCCGTCTTGAAATCGACCGCGCCATGCGGATGGGCAAGCGCGAACTCCTCCGCCACCGCCGAGAGGATGATGCCGGCGACAATCGGGATATGGGCATAGGTGAAGGCCATGCGCGCGATGCGGCCCGGCGTCGCCGAATGCTCGATGAGATGCGCCGCCTCGCCATGGCCGAAGCGGAAATAGATCCACCACATGGTGGCGGTCGAAAGGAACGCGACGGCGAGCAGGAGAATGGTGAAGCCGTCGAGCAGCTCCATGCCGGCAACCGTCCGCCCGGTGACGAGGATCGTTTCGCCAAGGCAGATGATGACGAAAAGCGCGCAGCGCTCCGCCATGTGCTCGCCGGAAACCTGCCAGTCCCCCACCGTCGAGCGACCGAGGCCGGGCACGACGAAGCCGAGCGCCGGAGAGGCATATTCGATAGCGAGCGCGACCAGCCACAGTCCCAGCCGTGCCTCGCCCTCGACAAAGGCGCCCGCCAGCCAGAACACGCCGGAAAACACCGCCCAGATCGTGATGCGCGTGAAGTTGAGGCTGTTCTGCGGCCATTCGCGCCGCATCACATAGGCGGTGAAGGCCGCGCGGCCGACCTGCATGGTGACGAAGACGAGAGCGAAGAGCAGCCCGCCCGCGCCGAAGGCCGTCGGAATGGCGATCGACAGCATCAGGCCGAGGAACATCAGCACGAAGAGCAACAGGCGCACCGGCGCCTTGTCCGGATCGAGCCAGTTCGTCACCCAGGTCGTGTCGATCCACACCCACCAGATGGCCATGGTCAGCATCGCCGCCTCGACGAGGCCGAGCAGCGAGTAATGCGCCGCCAGCGAATGGGAAAGCTGGATGATCGTCAGCACGAAGACGAGGTCGAAGAAGAGTTCGGCGAAGGCCACCTTGCCTTCCTGGGCGGTGCCGCGCGCCCTGAGGCAGGCGGAATTGGCGAAACGGTCGTCGGTCGTCGCCGTCATGGCTGGCGTTCCTTTTTCTACAGGCGCTCGATCCGCCGGTCGGGCACGATCCACAGAAGCGCGACCGCGGCATAGATGACATGGGAAATCACCGGCGAGACAAAGGCAAGCCCGATCGCCGCGAGATAGAAGAGCGGCGAGAAGCGCCCCTTGAAATCGCGCCCGAAGGCCTCGCGCAGCCGCTCGGCATCGGGGTGCACGGCAACGATGCGCACCTGCAGGATCTCGTAGGCGACGGCGGAGAGCAGCAGGATCGCGCCATAGAGCGCGGTCGGAAGCGGTGCGGCCGGATTGTTGCCCATCCAGGCCGTGACGAAGGGAATGAGCGACATCCAGAACAGGAGGTGCATGTTCGCCCACAACACGCCGCCGCTCGCATTGCCGCACACCGTCAGGAGATGGTGGTGGTTGTTCCAGTAGATCGCGACATAGACGAAGCTGAGGAGATAGCCGAGAAAGACCGGCATCAATGGCATGAGGGCAGCCAGCGTCGGCTCGGCCGGCACGGTGAGCTGCAGAACCATGATTGTGATGATGATGGCGATCACGCCATCGCTGAAGGCTTCGAGCCGTCCCTTGTTCACGCGCGCCTCACACCCCTGTCTTTATTAGACATGAAGCAAGTTGCGCTGAGTCGCTACAGCGGATTTTTCGGCGTCAGCCCGCCTCTTCCTGCTCGTGGCGCTGGCGTTCCTCCTCTGCCGCCGCACGCTGGCGCCCGGTGCGCGCCGCGACGATGTCGGCCGGCTGGGCGTTGCCGCGGATGAGCTGACGACCGGCATAGATGCCGCCGACCGTTTCCAGCTCCAGCCGCTCGCGGTCAACGTCGCGGAACTCCTCCACCACCTCGGCGGCAAGGTCCTCGTCCTCACCCAGAACCTTCAACGTCTCGCGGCTGAACACCATCGCCGATTCGAAGGTCTCGCGGATCTGGAAGTCGACGCCGGCATGGACGAGGTCGACGGCATGGCCGCGGTCGTAGGCTCGCGCCAGGATCGGCACGAGCGGGAACTCCTCGCGCACCACCTCGGCGATCTTCACCGCCGCCGCCTTGTCGTCGAGGCAGATGAGGATCGCTCTGGCGGTCGCCGCGCCGGCGGCGTGCAGGATGTCGATGCGCGCACCGTCGCCATAATAGACCTTGAAGCCGAACTCCGCGGCATCGCGCACGAACTCGGCATCCTTGTCGATCAGCGACAGCGTGTAGCCGCGGGCGAGCAGCGGCTGGCTGACGATCTGGCCGAAGCGGCCGAAGCCGATCATCAGCACCGTGCCCTCGACATTCTCCGGCAGCGTCAGCCCCTCGGTGGACGGCTGCTGCTTCGGCACGATGCGATCGTGCAGGATGACCATCAGCGGCGTCAGGATCATCGAGATGATGATCGTCGCCGTCAGGATGGCATTCTCCTCGCCGTTGAAGATGCCGGCGGAAACGGCGGCGGCGTAGAGCACGAAGGCAAACTCGCCGCCCTGCGCCATCAGCACGGCCCGTTCCAGGCTTTCGGCATGGCACGTCCCGAGCAGCCGGGCGACCACATAGATCAAGAGGGTTTTGGCGACCATGTAGCCGACGACGCTCGCCACGACGAGCTGCCAGTTGGCGGCGATGACGCCAAGGTCGATCGCCATGCCGACGCCGAGGAAGAAGAGGCCGAGAAGGATGCCGCGGAACGGCTCGATGTCGGCTTCAAGCTGATGACGGAAACTCGATTCGGAAAGCAGCACCCCCGCCAGGAATGCGCCCATGGCCATCGAAAGACCGGAAACCTGCATGGCAAGCGCCGAACCGAGAACGACGAGCAGCGCCGCCGCCGTCATCACCTCGCGCGCGCCGGAGGCCGCGAGCACCCGGAAGAGCGGATTGAGCAGGTAGCGCCCGGCCAGCACCAGCGCCACGATGGCACCGATGGCGATGCCGATGGAAAGCCAGCGGTCGGAGGCATCCGTCGCCGCCGCCCCCGTGCCGAGCAGCGTGACGATGGCAAGCAGCGGCACGATGGCAAGGTCCTCGAAGAGCAGGATCGCGATGATGCGCTGCCCCTTCAGGGTCGACATCGTGCCCCGCTCCTGCAGCATCTGCATGACGATGGCGGTGGAGGTGAGGACGAAGCCCGTTCCGGCGACGAAGGAGGGAACGAGCGGGAAGCCCAGCGACACGCCGATGCCGGTCAGCGCCGCCATCGCGCCCATCACCTGGATCGCGCCGAGCCCGAAGATGTCCTTGCGCATGCCCCAGAGCCGGGAGGGCTGCATTTCCAGCCCGATGATGAAGAGGAACATCACCACGCCGAGTTCGGCGACATGGATGATCGCCTGCGAATCGGCGAAGAAACCGAGGCCGAAGGGACCGATCGCGAGCCCCGCGGCGAGATAGCCGAGCACCGAGCCGAGCCCGATCTTCTTGAAGATCGGCACGGCCGCGACGCCTGCCGCCAGGAGCACGACGACCTGGGTGAGATCATTTGCATTCGCTTCGGCTGCCAAGGGGCATCTCCCGTTCGCTTCTGGGTGGACGCTACCCTCGACAGGCAGTCCGATATGTTACCGCGGTTTCTGCGAAATATCGCGGTTCATGCCCTTCTCCGCAAGCTCACGCTCATAAGCGGCGAAGAGTTCCGCGCCTTTTTCCCCGAGTTCCCGCAGATAGGACCACGTGTAGATACCGGTATCATGAAGGTCGTCGAAGCCGATGCGCACGGCATAGTTGCCGGTCGGCGTCATGGCGATGATCGCGACATTGCGTTTTCCCGGTACCGTCACCTTCTGGCCCGGCCCGTGGCCCTGCACCTCCGCCGAGGGCGAGAGCACACGCAGGAGTTCGGCCGAAAGATCGAAGCTGGCACCGTCGTTGAAGGTCACGACGAGGCGCTGGCGGTCCTTCGACACACGCAGTTCGGTCGGCCAGAGATCGCTCATCCCGTTTCCTTTCCGTCTGTTTTCGCGAAGGACTATGCGCCAGATCAAGGATGCGCAAGGCGGAAAATGCTGTCATAATCCCGTGACCGGCTTGACGCTGCGCTTCCGGCGCACGACATGTCGGCAATGGAGGACGTGTCTTGAATTCGTATGCAGGCCCGCTGGGTGGCGCGAACCTAATCGCGCAGTCCGACGCACCGATGATCGATCCCTTCGGCCGCGCCATCACCTATCTGCGCGTATCGGTGACCGACCGCTGCGATTTCCGCTGCACCTATTGCATGGCGGAAAACATGACCTTCCTGCCCAAAAAGGACCTCCTGACGCTGGAAGAGCTGAACCGGCTCTGTTCCACCTTCATCGCCAAGGGTGTGCGAAAGCTGCGGCTGACCGGCGGCGAACCCCTGGTCCGCAAGAACATCATGCATCTCGTGCGCGAACTCGGCCGCCAGGTGCATGATGGGCGCCTCGACGAACTGACGCTGACGACCAACGGCTCGCAGCTCGCCCGGCACGCGGCCGAACTTGCCGATTGCGGCGTGCGCCGCATCAACGTTTCCCTCGACACGCTCGATGCGCAGAAGTTCCGGACCATCACCCGCTGGGGCGAGCTCTCCAAGGTTCTGGAAGGCATCGACGCCGCGCAGGCCGCCGGCCTGCACATCAAGATCAACGCCGTCGCCTTGAAGGATTTCAACGACCGCGAGATCCCCGACCTGATGCGCTGGGCGCACGGCCGCGGCATGGACCTCACCCTCATCGAGACCATGCCGATGGGCGAGATCGAGGAAGACCGCACCGACCGCTACATGCCGCTGTCGGAAATGCGCGCCCGCCTCGAGAGCGACTTCACCCTGACGGAAAATGCCTACAGAACCGGCGGCCCGGCGCGCTATGTCACGGTCGCCGAGACCGGCGGCCGCCTCGGCTTCATCACGCCGATGACGCACAATTTCTGCGAAAGCTGCAACCGCGTGCGCCTCACCTGCACCGGCACGCTCTACATGTGCCTCGGCCAGAACGATGCGGCCGATCTGCGCCTTCCGCTGCGGGCCTCCGACGACGACGCCCTGCTCTCGCAGGCGATCGACGAGGCGATCACCCGCAAGCCGAAGGGCCACGATTTCGTCATCGACCGCCGCAACCGGCCGGCCGTTGCCCGTCACATGAGCGTCACCGGCGGCTGATCCCCGCCGAAAGCGAGGTTTTGGTGAAAATCCTTCCGCCCGCCCTGCCCGCCCTTTTCCTTGCCGCCGCCCTTCCTTCCTTCGGCCTTGCCGCCGAGCGGCCGGAGGGCATCGCCGCCGCTGAGGCGATCGCCAAAGCCGCCCTTGGCGCGGATTGCGACATGAACGGCATGGAGGAGGTGCCGATGGTCGGACCGGAGGCAGAAGGGTTCGGACACGCCCTCTACCGTTTCACCTACAAACCCGACTACGACCCGAACGGCCCCGGTGTCGAGGCCACGCTCTACCAGCTGTTCTGTGGCTCGGGCGCCTACAACATCCGCAACGCTTTCGTCCTGCAGACAAGCGATGCCGACACGCCGAAGCTCATCGCCTTCGCCACGCCGGATCTTGCCTATGCCTATGCAAACGAGGAAAACAGCCGACTGACTGCCGAGCCGAAGATCAACGGCTTCCGCGCCACCACCCTTCTGGTCAATGCCAGCTTCAACGAGAAGACCCGCACCATCACCAGCCACGCCGCCTGGCGCGGCATCGGCGATGCCTGGGACAGCGGCGACTGGGTTTTCCGCAACGGCAATTTCATGCTGACCCGCTTCGAGTTCGACCCGACCTACGGCGACCCGGACCCTGCGGTGCCGGAAAGCTATGTGGTCTACGAAGCCGGCAAGTAACGGCGGCGCTTCCGATTTCCGGCGCATCCGCACCCGCCACCAACGCCTCCGCCATGCCGGATCAAGGGCGCGGCCTACTCAGCCCAAGAGACGCTCCTCCCACCTATCTCCCGTCGCCGCGCACGTGATCCGGGGTCCAGCTAACGCGCGTTCGCACAGCTAGAAGACTCACCCAACCCGTTGACGCCCCCCCTTCCGCGCCGCAAACGCGGCGCCGCGGGCCCCCGCATAACGTCCGGTATGACGGGAGAAGAGTTGTGTGTAAACGCAGGCGGCAGCGCTTGTCTCACCCATCCCATGAACGCCAATTGCACGAAAACCCGCCCCCGCATTTTCCCCGCCTCCTTCACTCATGCCTACAATCCCCCATCCCGCCACGGATACACCGCGAGGCGTCGTGGCGAGGCGGGGTCGGCGCTTTTGGCGAGGGACGGACGTAGGCCGTCGCCCAAGGGGCCTGCGGAAAATGGTCTCCCTCCGGCGACACGGGGGAAGCGGCGGGCGTCGGACCGAGCCTTCCGCTTCATGCCCCGAACGGCGCGCCGGGCGTGCCTGTGCGGCACACAAGGGGGCCGGTCTGGCGGATGCGTCGGCATCGTCCGCCGGGATGAGACCGTCCGGAAGGCAAAACCTTCCGTCCACCATCGCCATGGCGCGCGATGGCAGATGACAAAACGGAAACGGCCTCCTTCCGGAAACCGGCGAACACCATCCATCGTCCCGGCCTTTGCAGAGAGACCGGAGTTGCGGGCAAAAACCGCTGAACGGGGCGCTGAAAGGCGCCATACATTACTTTCAGATGCGGCACCTTCCAGCGCCCCGTCCGATGCTCCTTGAAAAAACCACGGGCGGAAAACCGCCGCGTGGATGTCGGTGCAAAACAACGCCCGCGCCGCCGGATCCATCAAGCAAGCCACGGCCTCTAAAGGTGGGCAAGATCTCTCTTCCCACAACAAAACGGCCGGGCTCCTGCCCAGCCGTTCCATGCTCGTGAGACGCGTTTTTCAAACAGTCTTCAAGCCGCGTGGTGCTGCCCGAAATAGCCGCCCTGCCGCGTATCGAGGTCGCGCGTCTTGAAGTGGTCAATCTTCTGGTTGAGCACCTGGACGCGGTGGCGCAGGCCGTGGATCTCGGCCGTGTTCTCCTCCACCATCGCCGCGTTCTGCTGCGTGATGAGCTCAACCTGGTGCACCGCCTGGTTCACCTCGTTGATGCCGTCGTACTGGGCGGCCGCGGCCGCCTCGATCTTGCCGACCAGCGCGTGGATCGAGGAGATATGCTCGTTGATGACCGTCAGCGCCTCGCCGGTCTCGGTGACGAGCGCGACGCCGTTGCGCACCTGTGCCGAACTGTCGGAGATCAGGCCCTTGATCTCGCGAGCGGCGCCGGCACAACGCTGGGCTAGCTCGCGAACCTCCTGCGCGACGACGGCAAAGCCGCGACCTGCCTCACCCGCCCGCGCCGCTTCGACGCCGGCATTGAGCGCCAGGAGGTTCGTCTGGAAGGCGATTTCGTCGATGACGCCGATGATCGTGCTGATCTTCTCCGACGACCGGTTGATCTCGCCCATGGCGTCCACGGCCTTGGCCACGACCTCACCGGAGCGCCGGGCATAGCTGTGCGTCTCGTCGACGGACACCGCAGTCTTCTGGGCGCTTTCGGCCGTCGAACGCACGATGTCGGTGAGCTGGCGCAGCGCCCGCGAGCTTTCCTCCAGCGCCGCCGCCTGCTGTTCGGTACGGCGGGCGAGATCGTCGGCGGAGGTGGCAAGGTTGCCCGTGCCGCCATTGATCTCCATCGTCGTCGCCCGCACGTCCGACAGGGTCACGCGCAGCGCCTCGACGGCGTTGTTGTAGGTGCGCGCCATCGCGACATATTCGGCGGCAAGCGCTTCCGTCATGCTCTCTTCGAGATTGCCGGCGGCCAGCTGACCAAGCACGTCGGAAAGCGCGGTGAGCGCTTCGGTCTGCTCCGCCTCGATGCGGGCCTGTTCGCTGGCCCGGCGGGCCTGCTCCTCGGCCGTCGTCTGGCGCTGGGCCTCGGCCTCCTGCTCCAGCCGGACGTTTTCCCGCGCCGCATCGCGGAAGACGGCGACCGAGCGCACCATGTCGCCGATCTCGTCGCCGCGGTTGCGGCCGTCGATGCTGATGTCGAGGTCGCCGCTCGCCAGCCGCGACATGGCTTCCGTCACCCGCTTCAGCGGCCCGCGCAGCGTTTCCACCAGCATCAGGCCGCCGATGATGGCGAGCAGCGTGCCGGCGACCATGGCGATGATCGAGACATTGGCCGAACGCTGGCTGTCCGTCTTGCCCGCCTCCTGGGCGCTGGAGACGAACTGTTCCAGTGTCTGGCTGGCATCGGCGACGGAGGCGTAGGCGGCGACGCGCGCGGCCTGCCATGTCTCGCCGACCGAGATGAGATCCTGGGTGCCCTGCTCGATCCTTGCAAGCGACGGGGCGAGCTTCTGCGCGAGATCGCGCAGGGCGGCGTTCTTCGTGCCGAGCTTGGCAAGTTCGGCGGCGCTGCCGGCAACGGCCTTCACATCCGCCAGCACGGCATCGCGGCTCGGCTGATCGAGCTTGCGGTGCAGCTCGCTGATGTGCAGGCGCGTCTCGTCGATACCCTTGAACGTATCGCCCATCAGCGTGATCAGCGTCTTCAGGAGCACGATCTCCGCATCCATGCCGACGAAACGCTTCGCCGCCGTGTCGGAGTTCTTGCCGGCCTCCTTGAGGAAGTCGGCATCGAACTTGGCAAGCTTGGTCAGGACGGGCACGAACTTCGTCTTCTTGGCCTCCACGTCGTCGCTGCCGGCAAGGATGTCCTTGACCTTGGCGACCTCCGCCTCGAAGGGCTTGATCTGCTCCAGCGCCTTCGGCGAGGCGATCGCCTTGGATTCGGCGAGCTGCTTGAGGAGCTGCGGCAGGTAGGTCTCGGCCGCCTTGACCTTGTCCTCCGCCTTCATCGCCAGCGCGACGGGCTTGCGGAACTTGCCGATGCGCTCGGCAAGCCCCTGATAGGCCGCGGCGTCGAACAGCAGCGCCTTGGCAAAGGCTTCCTTCTCGCCCGATTCGTTGCGGATGACGCCGATCTGCTTTTCGGCGAAGGCACCGTCCTTGGCCATCGCCGCCAGCGCCTCTTCCAGACCAGCCGTCACGGCGTTGCGCTTCTGGTCGATCGACCAGAGCGTTTCGCTCTGCCCGCGCATGGTGCCGGCCAGTGCCACGACGGACGCGATCTTCGTCTTCTCGGCCGCATCGGGCAGAAGGGCGTCGAGATCGTTGATGCCGGCCTCCTGTTCGTCGATGCGTTCGCCGAGCGCCGTGCGCGTCGCCTCGCCCGGCTTGTCGACGAAGTCCTGCAATCCGGTGCGCAGATTCTGGAAATGCGACAGGCTGTTGATCGTCTCGCGCGTCACCGTCATGTGACCGTTCAGCGTGCTCGCGGTGAAATAACCGACAAGGCCGATGCCCGCGATCAGCGCGACGAGAGGAATGACGAACAGCAGCACCTTGGTGACGATGCGGCGCTGCTGGAGCAGGCGGTCGATGAAGGACATGGGTTCCCCGACGTTTTTTATGACGACCAAGATCCCGTCGGGTGTTCCTCAAAGCCGAAACGGCCGCTCAGGCTCGTTGTCGGAGCGCGGCCGGTATCCGATATCGGGGCATCGGCCGGCCTTGCATCAGGCGGCGCGCCCCCACCCGTCGCATCATGCGATCGCTCATTGGGATGACGCAACGATAGGGGGGGAAGCTTAATGAAATCCTTCGGCAAAGCGGCAGGAATTCAAGCCTTTGCGCCAGAATCATCATACTTTTCTGCCCGGATTTCGCGCAATTGCCGCTCGATGCGGCAACCACCCCGTTTGTTCCAACCGCCGGGGTGATGGAATGCGGTGGGCATTGTGCCTAAGAAGGAGAAAGACACGCTTGGAATCATCCGCATGACCGCCTCCGCCAACGCCAAGGGTGCCCTGTTCATGGCCATCGCCATGGTCGGCTTCACCTGCAACGACGCACTCGTCAAGTCCGTCACCGGCGGCATGAACACCGGCCAGATCCTTTTCGTGCGCGGCCTGATGACGACACTACTCGTCGTCGCCATCGCCCGCTGGATGGGCGCGCTCGGTTCCTGGCGGGTCGTGCTGCAGCCGGCTGTCGCCCTGCGCATCGCCGCCGAAATCCTCGCCTCGCTCGCCTATGTCTCGGCGCTCGGCGCCATGCCGCTTGCCAATACGGCCTCGATCCTCCAGGCCCTGCCGCTCGCCGTCACGCTCGGCGCAGCGCTGTTCCTCGGCGAAACGGTCGGCTGGCGGCGGTGGCTGGCCATCGTCGCAGGCTTTGTCGGCGTGCTTATCGTCATCCGCCCCGGCCCGGAGGGTTTTTCGCTCGCGGCCGTCTATGTCATCGCCTCGGTTGTCGGCGCGGCGGCACGCGACCTCTGTACCCGGCGGATCGACCCGTCCGTGCCGACGCTCTTCATCAGCGTCATCACGGCGGCGTCGATCACCGTCACCGGCGCCGTGATGATCGTGCCGCTGGGCGGCTGGCAGCCGGTTTCCGGCGAGGCTTTCACCCGTCTTGCCGCAGCCAGCGTGCTGCTGCTCGTCGGCTACCAGACCATCGTCATCGCCATGCGCACCGGCGAGATCTCCTTCATCGCGCCCTTCCGCTATACGAGCCTCATCTGGGCGATCGCCATCGGCTTCCTGTTCTTCGGCGAAGTGCCGGATTTCTGGATGACCGTGGGCGTCCTCATCATCGTCGCCTCCGGCCTCTACACCTTCTATCGGGAGAACCGCCGACGGGACGCGGAGGCCGTGGCGCAGGAATCGAAGCCGGAATCCCCCTGACAGGCTTGCGCGCCGTCACTCCATCTGGTCGTTTGTGCCGCGGGTGCGCACGGTAAGGTGATTACGCCCGGCGGCAAAATGCTCTAGACGAAGACGGAAAGACCTTCCGATGGAAGCGAGATGACAGCAACGCATGCGATAGTGGGAGTGATCCTTGCCGGCGGCCTTTCCTCCCGCATGGGCCAGGACAAGGCGCGCATCCGCCTCGGCGGCACGGCTCTCATCGACCGTGCGGCGCGGCGCCTCCGGCCGCAGGTCTCGGCCATCGCCGTCAATGCCAATGGCCCGGTGCTCTTCGAACGCGGCGAGGAGCTGCCGGTCTTCGCCGACCTCGATGCCGCCCGCGCCGGACCGCTCGGCGGCGTGCTTGCCGCGCTCGACTATGCGCGGCGTCATCATCCCGAGGCGAGCCACGTCGCCACCGTACCGACGGACAGCCCCTTCTTCCCGACCGATCTCGTCGCGCGCCTGTCGCGCGTCATCGACACGCCGGAGCGCATGGCGGTCGCCCGCTCCGTCAGTGGCCTCCACCCCGTCTTCGCCCTCTGGCCGGTGACGCTTGCCGAGGATCTCGGCGAATGGCTGGCCGGCGGCGGGGCGCTGCGCGTGCGCAGCTACCTCGAGCGCCACCAGGCCCGCGAAATCACCTTTCCGCTGCTCGAGACCTCGCGCGGCGAGTTCGATCCCTTCTTCAACATCAATACGCCCGACGATCTCGACGAGGCGGAAAACTGGCTCTGGGTGCTGGAACGATGACACGACCGAAGATCTTCGGGATTGCCGGATGGAAGAACTCCGGCAAGACCGGCCTTGCCGTGCGCCTGGTGAGCGAGCTCGTCGCCCGCGGCTACCGCGTCTCCACCATCAAGCACGCCCACCACGACTTCGACATCGACAAGGTCGGCGCCGACAGCTACCGCCACCGCCAGGCCGGCGCGCTCGAGGTCACCATCGTTTCCGGCACGCGCTATGCCATCATGCACGAGCTGCGCGGCGCTCCTGAGCCGAGCTTCGAGGAAATCCTCGCGCGCCTTGCGCCCTGCGACCTCGTGCTGATCGAGGGGTACAAGCGCGAGCCGATCCCCAAGATCGAGGCCCGGCGGCTGGAGGCCGCCAACCGCATGCCGCTCGCCCCCGAAGACCCTCACATCGCCGCCATCGCCGCCGATCATCCCGTCACAGACACGGCCCTGCCCGTCTTCGACCTCGACGACACCGCGACCATCGCCGATTTCGTCGTCACTGTGACCGGGTTGCCCGTTCCGCCCGCCGTTTGACAATTTTTGCCGCTGCCCTTAGATGCGATGCCATGAGCACCGCACGCGCGCCCCTTGCCGAACGTCTCCGCACCTGCCTGCAGGTCGCCGTTCTGCGCGCCAACGGCCGAGGTCTCCGCGTCCAGTCGTAACGACCGGATCGCTGCACGCGTCCGGCGGCCGGCTGGACGTAAAGCCCCCCAACAGCTTCCTTCAACGATGCCAGGGAGACAGGCACCGTGCTCAATCTTTTTAACGTGAATGCGCTCGTCCATTGGGAAGAGCGCGACATCGAGCTGCGCGACCAGATGGTCCGCTTCTTCTCCGGCGAGGTGCGCAGCTTCCTGCGGTCCGTCAATCCCGCCTGGGACATGCGCCGCGTGGAGGCCCCCGTGCTGACGCCGCGGGCGCTGATATCCGACGCCTATTCCAATGCCGATATCTGGGTGCAGGAACGGCTGGCATCCGGCGAGACCGAGCTGGTTCTGCGGCCGGAGACCACGCCGTCGACCTACGCTTACATGCAGCACCTCCTGGCGACCCATACCGGCACGCGCCTGCCGCTCTGCGTCTGGCAGGCCGGCCGGTCGTACCGGCGCGAGCAGGACCAGGCGACGAAGCACATGCGGCTGAAGGAGTTCTGGCAGCTCGAATTCCAGTGTGCCTACTCGGCCGATACCGGCAACGACTATCATGCCGCAGCGCTAGAGCCGGTCCGCCGCATGATTGCCGCGCTCATCCATCTGCCGACGCGGATCGTGCCCTCGGACCGGCTGCCCGCCTATTCCGAGACCACCATGGATGTCGAGGTCGACAACGGCGACAAGTGGATGGAGGTCTGCTCGATCTCGCGGCGCACCGATTTCCCGATGCGTTATCGCACCCAGACGAGGAAGGGTGAAGTACACGAACACGAGGTCCGCGTGCTGGAAATCGCCATCGGCCTCGACCGCTGCGTCTACAACTGGTCGCTCGCCGCCGAACGTGTGTGAAATGAAAAAGGCCGCGGAGGGATCCGCGGCCTTTCTCTGTTCGAGGCGTGGTCGATCACTCGGCCATCGCCACCGGCTTCACCAGCGGTGTGACGCGGCGGATGGTGACCCGGCGGTTGAGCTGTTCGGCGGCGTCCGTGTCGATCTTCAGGAAGCGCTCGCCATAGCCCTGCGTGGCAAGGTTCTCCGGCGGGATGTCGTAGACGTCGGTCAGGATGTTGGCGACGGCCTCGGCGCGCTCGTCCGAGAGCACCAGGTTCGATTCGTCCGAACCGACGGCATCCGTATGGCCCTCGATCAGGAAGGTCTCGCCGGGATCCTTGTCGAGGATCTCGTTCATCGCCTCGGCCACCTTGCGCAGCGTGGACGCCTGGTTCATCGAGATGTCCGCTGACCCCGTCGCGAAGGTGATCGTATCGAGGTCGATGCGGCGCACCTTGTCACGGATACGAGCCGAGTACTTCACCTCGTCCAGCGTGTAGACACGCTCGACCGGCTCGACCGGCGGCCGCTCCAGGAAGTCGCGATAGTCGGCGCGGTCTTCGGCGGACGTGTCGATGATGTATTCATCGACCGGGATCGTCAGGCGCATCGGCGGCAGCCGCTCGCCGGGATCGACGAAGGTCGGCCGGCTGTCGCGGTCGATTTCCGGCGCATAGAACATCACATATTCCCGGCCGTCGCCGTCGATACGCGAACGCTGGATGATTTCGCCGTAGCGGTTGCGGATGGTGACGACGCGGTCGCCGTTCGGCCGCTCGATGACCTCGCGCACGCGGCCGTTCGGCAGGTCCTCGTAATAGGTTTCCGTGGCGCGGCGCGACAGGCGGCGGCCATCGTCGGACCGAACGATGATCCTGTCACCGAAATTGATCACGAAGCGGTCGTCGACCTCGCGCTCGACGCGCCAGCCGTCGCGATCCTCGTAGCGCGGCCGGCGGTCACGGCGCTCGCCGCGTTCACGGTCGCCCGATTCGTAGCGGATACGATCGCGGCCTTCCCATCCGACCTGCGCATCGCGGTCGGATTCGGGAACGCGCACGCGCACGTCGCGACGCTTCTCCTCGCGTTCGCGGCGCAATTCCTCGCGCGAGCGGTCACGGCGGTTGTCCCAGTCCTTGTCGCTGTCGAGAACGGCAGCGCCGTCGATGAACGGCAGCTCGATCGTCTCGGTGGTGCGCGACGGGTCGCGGGCGATGCGCTCACGGTCCTTGTCGCGCTCGCGGCGCGGACGCCCCGCGGTCTCGTCCGGACGCTTGCGCTCCCGCTCGGCCTCGCGCTTGCGCTCCTCACGACGTTCCTCGCGGGTCTTTTCGCGCCCTTCCTGCTGCTGGTCCGTATCCGCCTCGCGCCGGCGGCGCTCTTCGCGCGCCTTCTGGCGATCCTGCTGCTGCTGGTCCTCGCTCTCGGCTTCACGCTGCTTCTTGCGGCGCTCCTCGCGGTTCTGCTGCTGCTCTTCCTGCTGGCGTTCGGCATCGCGCTGACGCTGGCGGCGTTCCTCGCGCGCCTTCTGGCGGTCCTGCTGTTGCTGGTCCTCGCCCTCGGCCTCGCGCTGCTTCTTGCGGCGCTCCTCGCGGTTCTGCTGCTGTTCTTCCTGCTGGCGTTCGGCATCGCGCTGACGCTGACGGCGCTCTTCGCGCGCCTTCTGGCGATCCTGCTGCTGCTCGCCTTCGCCCTCGGCTTCACGCTGCTTCTTGCGGCGCTCCTCGCGGTTCTGCTGCTGCTCTTCCTGCTGGCGTTCGGCATCGCGCTGGCGCTGGCGGCGCTCTTCGCGCGCCTTCTGACGGTCCTGCTGCTGCTGACCTTCGCCCTCGGTCTCACGCTGCTTCTTGCGGCGTTCCTCGCGGTTCGGCTGCTGTTCTTCCTGCTGGCGTTCCGCGTCGCGCTGGCGCTGGCGGCGCTCCTCGCGGGAATTCTGCCCGCCCTCTTCCTGGCGGCGCTCCTCTTTGCGGCGCTCGCGGCGTTCCTCACCCTGACCGTCGGCATCGCGGTTGTTCCGCTCGCGGTTGCGCGGGCGCTCTTCACCGCCTCCCTGCTCCTCGCGGTTGCGCTTCTTGCGGATGAGTTCCTCTTCCTCGGACTGCACCACCGTCACATCGGATTTTTCGACGAGCGGCAGCACCGGCCGCATCATGGCGGCCTCGACCGGCTGCCAGATAAACGACAGCGAAGCGATGGGCAGGGCCACCGTTGCCAGAAGTCTTGTTCTCTTAAGCATTGGCGTTTCCTCGTTTGCCAGCGTTCGGACGCTATTGCATCAGGGTTTGGGGCGAATTTGTGTTTCCGCGCAAGCCGCCCGCCGTCGATATCAGACGCTAATTCATGGCAGATGAATTCGCGCTGAATGCACAAGGACCGCCGGCGGCTACCGGCGGTCCTTGCCTAAACGCATGAAGATACGATCAGTTCGCCCGCGCCATGGGGCGCACCAGCGTGGTGACGCGGCGGATGGTGACGCGGCGGTTCTGCTGTTCGGCGACCTGCGTCTTCACCTTCAGGAAGCGCTCGCCATAGCCCTGCGTCTGCAGGTTTTCCGGCGGAATGCCATAGACATCCGTCAGGAGGCTGGCGACCGATTCGGCCCGTTCGTCCGAAAGGACGAGGTTGGACTTGTCGGACCCCACGGCATCCGTATGGCCCTCGATCAGGAAGGTCTCGCCCGGATCCTTGTCCAGAACCTTCTGCATGGCCTCGGCGACGGACCGCAATGTGCGGGCCTGTGACATCGGCACATCGGCGCTGCCGGTGGCGAAGGTGATCGTGTCGAGGTCGATACGGCGTACCTTGTCGCGCAGGCGGGCGGAATGTTTCACCTCGTCGATCGTGTAGACCCGCTCGACGCGTTCGACCGGCGGCTCGGCGAGGAAGTCGTAATAATCCCGGTCCGGATTGCTCGACGTGTCGATGATGTAGTCGCTGACGGGAATGCGCAGGCGCATCGGCGGCAGCTCGTAACCGACGTCGACGAGGCCCGGCCGCGGCGAATCGTCCTCAAGCTCCGGCGCATAGACGAGAATGTATTCCCGCCCGTCCCGGCCGACGCGCGACCGCTGGATGATATCGCCGTAGCGGTTGTAGATCGTCACGATCTCGACGCCGCCCGGACGCACGATCGTCTCACGCACGCGGCCCCGGGCGAGGTTGTCGTAATAGACCTCCTCCGAATCACGCCGCAGGCGCGGGCGATCGTCACCGCGCACGATCAGCTGGTCACCGACCTCCAGCACCGTGCGATTCTCGACGCGCTCGACGATGTTCACCTCGGTGACGCTGTTGTCGATCGTCGTGTTGTTGACGGTGTTGTTGTTGATGATCGTGTTGTTGATCACGGTGTTGTTGATGATGTTGGTCGTCTCCGGCACGGCGAAGTCGGGCGCCTCCTTCACGCGCTTGCCTTCTTCCTTGATCGCCGCCTCGATCCTGCCGGGCACGGCCTCGCGCACCTCTTCGGAGATCGTCGCCTGGGCAGCGTCGTCGGTTTCGGGAACCGGCACGTCCTCTTCCTGCGCGCGCAGTTCCTCGCGCTTCTTGCGACGCTGCTCGCGGCTCTCCTGGCCACCGGCATTGTCGGCGTCCTTGTCGCTGTCGAGCACAGCAGCCCCGTTTTCGACGGGCAGAACGACGGTCTCGTCGGTCTTGGCCGGATCCTCGGCGATTTCCTGTTTTTCCGCCTCGGTCATCGTGTCGACAACCTCGGGCACCGGCTCGGTTACCGGCGTCTCGCCGGTCTCGGCCGTGGCGGGCTGATCCGTGCCGGTATCCGCCGGGCTTTCCTCTCCGGCAACCGCCGGCTGCTCACCCTCGCCCACTGCCGGCTGCTCGCTTTCGCCGGCCGTCGTCTCCGACGTACCGCCATCCTGCTGCTGCACGGGCTGTTCAGCCTGCTCCTCAGTGGCCGGCTTCTGTTCATCCAAAGCCTTCTGCTCTTCGGCGGCCTTCTGTTCGTCCGCCTGCCGCTGCGCCTCCGCCTCGGCGGCCGCCCGTTGCGCTTCGTCTTCAGCCGCCTTCTGATCGGCTGCGGCCTTCTCCGCGTCTTCGGCGGCCTTCTGTTCCTCGGCCTGGCGCTGCTCTTCTTCCGCAGCAGCGCGCTGCGCTTCGTCTTCAGCCGCCTTCTGCTCCGCCGCGGCCCTCTCGGCCTCTTCCGCGGCCTTCTGCTCTTCGGCCTGGCGCTGCTCCTCTTCCACAGCAGCGCGCTGCGCTTCGTCTTCAGCCGCCTTCTGCTCCGCCGCGGCCCTCTCGGCCTCTTCGGCGGCCTTCTGTTCCTCGGCCTGGCGCTGCTCGGCTTCCGCGGCGGCACGCTGGGCTTCTTCCTCGGCCGCCTGCTGCTCGGCCGCGGCCCTCTCGGCCTCTTCAGCGGCCTTCTGTTCCTCGGCCTGGCGCTGCTGCTCGTCCTCGGCAGCGCGCTGTGCCTCGTCGTCCTGCTGCTGTTGCTGTTGCTGGAGCAGCAGTTCTTCTTCGCTCGGCTGGCTTTCGCCGGTGCTTTCCTGGGCAACCTCGAACGGCTTCATCAGGGCATCGGCCAGCGTCGGCGTCGCAATCAGCGCGGTCGACAGGACCGGCAGCGCCACGGTTGCAAAAAGTCTGGAGCGGAAAGTCATCGTTTTGTCCTCACGGTGTCCCGTCTTATTCTCAAGAGAGGGACGCCCGGCCCTTCCGGCCGTTTACGTCCCCGTCACAATCCTTCAAAGGTCTGGCATTCGCCGCCTTAACCCCGCCTGAACGGCGTCCGTTGCGACGCGAGATAGGCCGCGTGCGCAGCCCTGCCAGGGGGGCGCCATGAAATTGTCGGGGAAACCGGGCGGAAAGACGGCGCGAATCCAGTTGATTTTTTGGCGAAAACCGGTCGATTATCGGCGCCAAGCGGGCAGCCCTGCCCGCTTCAATTCGAGGCCCGGACAACAAGAAAAACCCGAGAGCCTTCAACAGAGAGGATCAATATGCGTATTTCCAAACGTTTCACGCTCGCAGCGTCCGCTGCAGTCATCGCCCTCTTCGCGACCTCCGCGATGGCAGAAGGCGAGAAGATCGTGATCGGCACGGAAGGCGCCTACCCGCCCTTCAACAATCTCGAATCCGACGGCACGCTGACCGGCTTCGATGTCGATATCGCCAAGGCAATGTGTGAGGAAATGAAGGCCGAGTGCACCTTCGTCACGCAGGACTGGGACGGCATCATTCCGGCGCTCATCGCGAAGAAGTTCGACGCGATCATCGCCTCCATGTCGATCACCGCCGAGCGCAAGGAGCAGGTCGACTTCTCCAAGAAGTACTACAACACGCCGCCGGCGATCGTCGTCCCGAAGGATAGCGAGATCAAGGAAGCCACCCCGGAAGCGCTGGCCGGCAAGTCGCTCGGCGCCCAGGGCTCGACAACGCATTCCAACTATGCCGAAGCGCATATGAAGGATGCCGAGGTCAAGATGTACCCGACGGCCGACGAGTACAAGCTCGACATCGCCAATGGCCGCATCGACGCCGTCATCGACGACGTGGTGGTACTCTCCGAATGGCTGAAGACCGACGACGGCGCCTGCTGCAAGCTGCTCGGCACGCTGCCGGTCGACCCGGTCATCAACGGCGAAGGCGCCGGCGTTGCCGTGCGCAAGGGCGATACCGCGCTCGCCGACAAGTTCACGGCAGCGGTCGCGGCGATCCGCGCCAACGGCAAGTACCAGGAAATCAACGCCAAGTACTTCCCGTTCGACGTCTACGGCGATTGATCCGCAACACCTCTGTGTCATGCGGGTTTTTTCTGACCCCATCACCAGAATGCACGGGCGGGAGGGCTTGCTCTCCCGCTCCTTTTGTTTGAGAACTTGCACATAAGAAAAGACGGGTGCATCACGCGCCCGGACAACAAGCGCAAGGCGCATCGGGGGTTCTTCTGGCATGAGCGGGTTCTTCACCGCCATCGTCGAGGCGGTATCCGCATTTCTCGGGATCATCGATCCCCTCTGCGGGCCGATCGGCATCTTCACTCTTTTTGCCGGCGACACGCTGCTTGCCTGCGGCAATGCCGGATGGGGCGACGAGATCGCCTTCGGCTTCCTGGTGACGGCAAGCCTTGCTGTCGCCACCCTGCCCGTCGGCCTCGTCATGGGCTTCTTCATCGCGCTGGCAAAGCAGTCGGAAGAAAAGTCTCTGCGGATGTCTGCCAACATCTACACGACGCTCTTCCGCGGCCTGCCGGAGCTCCTGACGCTCTTCATCGTCTATTACGGCCTGCAGATCCTCGTGCAGAATCTGATGACCGCCGTCGGCTATGAAGGCGCGGTCGAGATCAACGCCTTCTTCGCCGGCATGATCGCACTCGGCGTCGTGTTCTCGGCCTATTGCTCGGAAGTGCTGCTGTCGGCCTTCAAGGCCATTCCGCGCGGCCAGTACGAGGCGGGCTACGCCCTCGGCTTGCACCATGGCCGCACCATGCGCCTCATCGTGCTGCCGCAGCTCATCCGCGTCGCCCTGCCCGGCCTCGGCAATCTCTGGATGGCGCTCCTGAAGGATACCGCACTCGTCTCGGTCATCGGCCTGCCGGATATCCTGCGTCAGACGGGCGTCGCTGCCCGCGTGACGAAGGAAGCCTTCCAGTTCTACTCCATCGCCTGCCTGCTCTTCCTCGTCCTCGCCTTCCTCTCCTCGCTGGTCTTTTCGGCGATCGAAGGCTGGGCAAAACGTTCGGAGGTCGCCCGATGAGCGTCGTCACCACCCTCATCCCGCCGCAGGCCCCGCCGGAAGCCCCGCCGAAGCCATTCACCGCGGGCCGTTTCTTCGGCAACATCTTCATGGGCGTCTGGCTGGCGCTCACCGTCGGCGTCTTCCTGATGATCGTCAACGGCTGGGATCCCGACAAGTTCACGAAATACGGACCGAGCTACCTTTCGGGCCTTGGCGTCACGCTGCTGCTCGTCATCCTCTCCGTCGTGCTTGGCGGCCTCATTTCTCTGCCGCTCGCCTTCGCGCGCATGTCGAAGAACCCGGTCCTCTCGTGGATCGCCTACGGCTACGTCTATTTCTTCCGTGGCACGCCGCTGCTGACGCAGCTCTTCCTCGTCTATTACGGCCTCGGCAGCTTCTCCGCCGAATTGAAGGCCTGGGGCCTCTGGTGGTTCTTCCGCGACGCCTGGAACTGCGCGCTCCTGACCTTCACACTCAACACCGCCGCCTACCAGGCCGAAATCCTGCGCGGCGCCATCGAAAGCGTGCCGCGCGGCCAGCATGAAGGCGCCTCCGCGCTCGGCCTGCCGAAGCAGGTCGCCTTCTTCAAGGTCATCCTGCCGCAAGCGCTCATCGTCGCGCTGCGCCCTTATGGCAACGAGATCATCCTGATGATCAAGGGGTCTGCCATCGTCGCCATCGTCACGGTCTTCGACCTGATGGGCGAGACCCGCCGTACCTTCTCGCGCACCTTCGATTACCAGGCCTATCTCTGGGCGGCGCTGCTCTATCTCCTGATGGTGGAGCTGCTGCGCAACCTCTGGGCCTGGCTGGAAACGCGTCTGACGCGCCACCTGAAGCGATGACGCCTTTTGGCAGCACTCACGGATGAGTGCTGCCAAATACCTGATTGCAAAGAAAAAATCCCGATACGGGCCAAACTTAAAGAGTTCATTAACCTCGCGGGCGCTCAATCATAAGGACCATCATTCACACGCAATGAGGTCCCTATGACGAACGACATGGCAATGCAGCTCAAGGGCTACGGCATGACCACGGCCCAGATCCTCTACCGCATGCCGGATCACCCCCAGCTTCTGCAGACCTATATCTGGCAGCACTACGATCTCGCCCCGGACTTCCCGGAGATGAAGGGCTTCCTGAAATTCTGGCAGGAAAAGCTGGACGGCCCCCTCCATTCCGTCCGCTACGTTCATCGCCGGCTGATCTCGGCAACGGAATGGCGGGCGCTGAAGGGCGAATTCGTCATCAACTGAGGCCCGGCCGTGATCAGACGTGCACGGATCCATGTGCCAGCTCGGTGTCGGACATGTCCACCTTGAGCGAGAAATACAGGATCACGGCATAGAGCAGCAGCACGGAGGCGATCACCACGCTGCCGGGTACCGGCCCGAGCGCCGCATTGGCGACCACATGCTCGAAGGCAAGCGTCATGTCCTTGCCCGCCGTCGCCGGCCGCTGCATCATCGATGACGAGATCTTGAGCGCCCAGGCGAGCAGGAGGATCAGGTAGAGCCAGCAATAGTTGCGCCGCAGCCGCCGGCAGGCCGCATCGCGGTAGCTGATCAGGAACTCCGGCTTGCGCAGGCTCTTGGCGATGGGCGCCGCCCAGTCGAGATCGAGCGTGGCGCGCGGATTGAGGATTTCGGCAAAGTAGAACCGCTCGAGCTGGCGCACCCGTGCGCGGTAGACGTCGAAGAACCGGTAACGCCGCGCCTCGATCATCAACAGCAGCGAGACGAGCAGCATCGCAAAGAGCAGAACGCCGTGATGCGAGGTGGGCGTCGACAGCGAAACGGACAACAGTGCCGCCACCACCGTGATCGCCCAGTTCGAGGTGCGGTCGATGCGGTCGCGCCAGCCGGCCATGCGCCCGAGTTCGCCACGATAGTAGTGCACCATCGTGTTGATCGTCTCCATCGGCGTTGCCGGCAGCGCCGGGCTGCCGGTCCGCCTGGTCTCGGCAGCGGGCGAAAAGGGGGGCGTATCGGCGGGCATGTCATTCCTCCCAATGGTCTTTTTGGTTTTGGGAGAAGGATCATGCGCCTCTTTCGGCGATTGATAAATGCCTATTTGCAGGTGAATGGCGCCATTGCCAAAGCCTGGCCCGGGCCGTAAGAGACGCCTCCATGACCAAGATCGACGAAGATGCGCTCGCGGAAGCCTACAACCGCGCCCTTTCGCTGGAAAAATCCGGCGATTTCGATGCTGCCGCCAAGGCCTATGCCGAAGTGCTGGCGCTCGACCCGGAAGATCACGGCGGCGCCGCGGTGCGCCTTGCCTCGATGGGCCGCGGCGACACGCCGGAAAAGGCGCCCGACGCCTATGTCACCACGCTCTTCGACCAGCATGCCGAGGTCTTCGACAACGTGCTCGTCGACCAGCTCGGCTATTGCGTGCCGCTCACCGTGCGCCAGCGTTTCCAGGCCCTTGGCATGGGCCCGTTCAAGCGCGTGCTCGACCTCGGCTGCGGCACGGGTCTGACCGGCGGCGCGCTGCGCGACATGGCGGAAGACATCACCGGCATCGACCTGTCGGAAAACATGGTCGAGATCGCCCACGACAAGGATCTCTACGAGACGCTCTATGTCGCCGAGGCCGTCGACTTCCTCGACGACAATGACGACGAGCCTTTCGACCTCATCACCGCGACGGACGTGCTGCCCTATCTCGGCGCGCTCGAACCGCTGTTCTTCGGTGTGGCCGAAAACCTCGTGCCCGGCGGCCATTTCATCTTCTCCTCCGAAACGCTGTCCGAGGAGACCTTTGCCGGCCGCCCCTTCATGGTCGGTCCGCACCAGCGTTTCGCCCACGCCGCCGCCTATGTGCGCCAGCGCCTCGAAGAGACGGGCTTCGACATCGTCGAGATCACCGACATCACGGTACGCCTTGAAGAAGGCGAGCCGATCCTCGGCCATCTCGTGCTGGCGAAATACCGCGGCTGACGAGAAACACTTTCGCAAAAACCGATGATCCGCTACACCTCCTGCCAACGATTGCAGGAGGTTACAGCATGGCAAAGGTTGCATTCATCGGTCTCGGCGTCATGGGCTATCCCATGGCTGGGCACCTCAAGGTCAAGGGCGGCCATGAGGTCGCGGTCTACAACCGCACCTTCGCCAAGGCGGAAAAATGGGCGGCCGAATTCGGCGGCAAGGCGTTTCGCACGCCGGCGGAAGCGGCTGCCGATGCCGACTTCGTCTTCACCTGCGTCGGCAATGACGACGACCTGCGTTCCGTCACCATCGCCGAAGACGGGGTTTTCGACGGCATGAAGCCCGGCGCCATCCTCATCGACAACACCACCGCCTCCGCGGAAGTCGCGCGCGAACTCGACGCCGCCGCGCGCCAAAAGGGTTTTGCCTTCGTCGACGCCCCAGTCTCCGGCGGCCAGGCCGGCGCGGAAAACGGCGTCCTGACCGTCATGTGCGGCGGCGAGAAGGATATCTTCGACAAGGCACGACCGATCATCGACGCCTATGCGCGCATGGTCGGCCTGATGGGCCCGGCCGGCGCCGGCCAGCTTGCCAAGATGGTCAACCAGATCTGCGTTGCCGGCGTCGTGCAGGGGCTCGCCGAGGGCATCCATTTCGGCAAGAAGGCCGGACTCGACATGGAGGCGGTCATCGACGTGATATCCAAGGGCGCGGCCGGCTCCTGGCAGATGGACAACCGCCACAAGACGATGATCGCCGGTAAATACGACCTCGGCTTCGCCATCGACTGGATGCGCAAGGACCTCGGCATCGTGTTGTCGGAAGCCCGCCTCAACGGCGCGAAACTGCCCGTCACCGCGCTGATCGACCAGTTCTACGGCGACGTGCAGGATATGGGTGGCAACCGCTGGGACACGTCCTCGCTGCTCGCGCGCCTTGAGAGGAAGTAAGGTGGCGCTCCGCCACGCCCTCTTCGCCCTGACCGCCGGAGCCGTGCTTGCCGCTCCGGCACAGGCGGACGATGCCGGCCGGCTGGCGCTCGCCACCGCCCTCAACGGCAAGATCGCCCGATGCTGGTCGGTGCCGGCGGACCTGCCGGACCATGTGCAGACGGTCCGCGTGACATTCTCGTTGACGGAGGCAGGCGAACTCATCGGCTCGCCGGCAATCGACGGCCCGGTCGGCGGCGATGCGGCGACAAAGGGTTTTGCCGCCAGCGCGGTGCGGGCGGTCGTGCGCTGCGCACCCTTTGCGAGGCTGGCGGAGCTTGCGCCCTACGATGCCTGGAAAACGGTCGTCGTGACCTTCAGGCGGCCGGATCTGTGAAAACCCGGCCGCAGCAGCGCAAGGCCGCCTATTCCTCGCCGCTCTTCTGGTTGTCCACCATCATGTAGTCGAGCGGCAGCTCGGTCGTGTACTTGATCTGCTCCATCGCGAAGGCCGAGGAGACGTCGCGGATCTCGATGCGCGCGATCATGCGCTTGTAGAAGGCGTCGTAGGCGGCAATGTCGGGCACGACGACGCGCAGCAGGTAGTCGACCTCGCCGCTCATGCGGTAGAATTCCACCACTTCGGGGAATTCGACGATCACCTCGGAAAAGCGCTTCAGCCATTCCGTCGAATGGGCGTTGGTGCGGATCGACACGAAGACCGTGACCTTGGTGTTGATCTTGACCGGATCGAGCAGCGCGACGCGCTTGCGGATCACGCCATCCTCTTCCATCTTCTGGATGCGCCGCCAGCAGGGCGTGGTCGAGAGCCCCACCTTCTTGGCGAGATCAGCCACGGCGAGCGTGGAATCTTCCTGCAAGAGGCGCAGGATTTTGCGGTCCAGACGGTCCATTGATTTCCCCTACGAAATTTAATTCCCTCATATACCGCGATGGCGACAAATTGAAAGAATTGCATTTCACTCCGTAAGGGTTTTCACCCGCTTTCGCAACTCGGGTAGAATTTCCGCCTCAAACCATGGGTTGCGCTTCAGCCAGCCGGTGTTGCGCCAGCTCGGATGCGGCAACGGCAGCACGGAAGGCCCCTCGTTGCGGTGAAGGTGCCGGCGCCAGTCGCGCACCGTCTCGGTCATGCTGGCGGCCTTCGCCGCACCCAGATGCCAGGCTTGCGCATATTGCCCGATCCCCAGCACCAGCTCGATCTGCGGCATGGCGGCAATCACCCGGGCGCGCCACAGCGGCGCGCATTCGCGGCGCGGCGGCAGATCGCTGCCATGGGCGTCATAGCCGGGAAAACAGAAGCCCATCGGCACGATGGCGAAGTTCCGCGGATCGTAGAACCCGTCGCGCGTGACGCCGAGCCAGTCGCGCAGCCGGTCGCCGGAAGCGTCGTTGAACGGCAGGCCGCTCTCATGCACCCGAAGCCCCGGTGCCTGGCCGGCGATCAGGATGCGCGCGCTGTCGGAGAGGACGGCGACGGGCCGCGGCTCGTGCGGCAGCCGGTCTGCCGGTCCCTTTGCTGGCGTGTCGCGACAGACCCGACAGGCCGCGATCGCCGCGCGAAGGGCGGCGATCTCTTCGGTCCCTGTCTCGTCCATCGACCGCCCCTCCTTGAGCCTTCCCGCAATGGATCAGATCGACCAGCACGACGCCGGTCCCGGAAAATTCAACGCGACGCCTACGCTGAAACCCTACCCTTCAACGACTTCGCTGATCTGCACGACGGGGGCGATGTCCGTATAGTTGGCGACGTCCGCGGCGATCTCCGTACGGTGGGGACCCAATGCCTCCTGGAATGTCGCCAGATCCGGAGAGTAGACATGGCACGCCGCGACGAACCCCGGCGCGCTTCCAGGTTCGCGACCCGCAAGGCCCCTGTCGATCTCGTAGCGCAGGCAGGCATCGCCGAGCCGTTCCCGGAGCAGCGGCATATGGCGGGTGCGGTAGTAGTCGTGATCGAACTTCGAACCGCCATCGGCGGGATAGTAGACACTCATCTTGATCATGGTGGGCTCCTGCCTGAACGCCTTTCCGAGCGTCGGAGGGGCCTTTCTAGCGCACCGCCTCGCAAAGCGCATCCAGATTTTGGCTGGAGCGGTTTGACGGGAGCAAAGCAGTTTTCGCCGTGCGTTTTGAAGCGGTTGCAGCAGGTCGCATACGGGCCGGCCATCAACCCGAGGCACACGGCGCGGCTTGCTCGGTAGCGGCGCTTCGATCACCTGCCACTCGAAATCCGTCGATCCGCAGCTCCCTTCAGGAAGCCTGACCAGAACAGCGACCGCCAGCAGTCAATGAGTGCGCGACCTAAAGCCCGAACGCCCCCAGAATGCCGCCGAGCATACCCGGCTCCGCATCATGCGCATCCTCCTGCGGCCGGCCGTTCGTCTTGCGCCATAGCTGCGGCATGTCGAAATCGGCACCCCACAGGCCCTTGCGCTCGGCTCGCGCGAACTGCTCCTCGTCCTCATAGCCGCCATAGGCGACCGCCAGCCCCTCGCGCACCATGCGCGCTCCGAGATCGCCCGCCGGGTTCTCGCAGCGCGCCAGCCAGCGATCGTACTTGTCCGTGCCCTGCGTGCGGCAGGTGATGGGCCCAGCCCGCAGGAACTCCGCAAGCCGCGAGCGCGCGGCGACGCCGCAGCGCCAGTCCGCGCCGTCGCGCCGGCAGATCTGCGTCAGCTCCGGCGTGTCCATGCCGACGAGCCGGATGCGGTGGCCGTCGAGCGTCAGCGTATCACCGTCCGCCGCCCGCGCCGCACCGGTGAAGGTCTCGCCGCCCCCGCCGCCGACGCGCGCCACGATCAACGCCGTCAGCGCGAGGATCGCCATCGCCACACCGACATCGCGCGCCCGCCTGGAAAGCCCCATGGAGTCCCGTCCTTGCCCCGGCAGTTCCAGCAGAGCCGCGCGGGCGCCTGCAGGCGGAACTGCGTAAAATGAAAGAGATAGGGTGTTTTCGCGATTCGGAGAAAGGCGGAAATACCCCAGCGTCATGCCGCTACGTCACGATGGTGGCGCGCTGCCGGCAGGTTGTTCCGGAAAATGCCGGAATGGTTCGCAAATGGTTTATGCGCGGCAGCATCTTCTTAAGGATTCCCCCCTAGACTTCAATCCTGTCCGCAACAGTTGCAATCGTGATGAGTACCGGCGTCAGTACCTCGACCGACAAGATCATCGTCGACAAGTCGCGCAGCCATCGAAACAAGGCTGTCTCGCGGACCGTTCGCGCGACCCGGGAACGCCTGCAGACCGCCACCGGCATCGCGCCGGGCTTCGAGCGCGAGATGCTGCAGCTGCATATCGCCTCGGCCGCCCAGAATGCGCTCGCCGTACCCGTCGTGGTCGTGCTGATTGCCGCCGTCGGCGTCTATCTCACGCAGGAGATCGGCCTTCTCGCCTGGGCGATCCTTGCGCTCAGCGTGCATGCACTCGGCATGATCGTCGCCCGCCGGGCGCACAAGCAGGAAATCACCGCCGACAACACCCGCCGCTGGCAGCGCATCTTCCTCGCCGCGCAGGTCGCGATGGGCCTCGCCTGGGCTGCCTTCTCCCTGCAGACCTGCGGCCCCTGCGGCAACGCCACCTTCGATTTCTACAAGGGCTCCGCCCTGCTCGTCGCGCTCGCCGTCACGGCCATCAGCACGCTGATGCTGCGCCATGCCGTGCTCTATGCCTTCCTGCCCACGGTCGTCGCGCTCTCCATCTCCGCCCTGCTGCGCCCCAATCCGGCGACGTTCGGCATGGTGACGATCATCTCCGCCGCGCTGATCTTCCTCATCTTCATGACGAACCGCCTGCGCCACACCAGCGCGCAGCTGCTCTCCTCCCAATCGGAAAAGGACGACCTGATCGCCGAACTGGAAGTGGCCAAGTCCATGTCGGACGAGGCCCGCCGGCGCGCCGAAGAGGCAAATCTCGCCAAATCCCGCTTCCTCGCCTCCATGTCCCACGAGCTGCGCACGCCGCTCAACGCCATCCTCGGCTTTTCCGAGGTGATGTCGACGGAGGTGCTCGGGCCGCTCAACAACCCCGTCTACAAGGAATACACCTCCGATATTCACCGCTCCGGCCAGCACCTGCTCAACCTCATCAACGAGATTCTCGATCTTTCGCGCATCGAGGCGGGCAAGTACGACCTGTCGGAGGACAGCGTGCATCTCGTCGATATCGCCGAAGATTGCATCGGCATGGTGCAGCTGCGGGCGCGGGCGAAGAACATCACCATTTCCGAGCAGGTCGAAGGCGACATGCCGGCCGTCTGGGCAGACGAGAAGGCACTGCGCCAGGTCGTCCTGAACCTCCTGTCGAATGCCGTGAAATTCACGCCCCAGGGCGGCGAGATCTTCGTCAAGGCCGGCTGGACCGCCGGCGGCGGACAGTACATCTCGATCCGCGACAACGGCCCCGGCATCCCGGAGGAGGAAATCCCCGTCGTGCTCTCCGCCTTCGGCCAGGGCTCCATCGCCATCAAGAGCGCCGAGCAAGGCACCGGCCTCGGCCTGCCGATCGTCCAGGCGATCCTCGCCAAGCACAATGGCGAGTTCATCCTGAAATCCAAGCTGCGCGAAGGCACCGAGGCCATCGCCATCCTGCCGGCCAAGCGTGTGCTGCAAAGCCTGCCCGCCGTCACCGAGACCCAGGCCGTCGCGCCGCGCAGGAAAAGTTTTGCCTGAAACGTTTGCCGTCCGGGTCCTCGGGTCGGGCCCGAAACCGTTCAGATGAACTTCGACGCCACCACATAGCCGGCATAGACGGCGTTGGCGATGATCAGGCAGAAGACGGCGAAGGAACCGAGGTCCTTCGAGTGCTTGCCCATCTCGGAAATCTCCGGCGAGACACGGTCGACGATCTCCTCGATCGCCGTGTTGAGCGCCTCGAAGGCGATCATCAGGAGGAAGAGGATCGCCATGGCGACATACTGGAAGAAGGATGCGCCGACGAGGGTGAAGAGCACCATGGCGACGCCGAAGGCGATCAGCTCGTGGCGGAAGGCGGATTCGCCGAGCAGGCGGCGCGCGCCGGCGGCTGAATAGGTCGCTGCCGCAAACAGGTGGCTGATGCCCGTCTTCTTCTCGATTGGTCCCTGACCCATTCCCGCAATCCCGTTTTCGCCGCTCTCATGAAACACGCCCGCATGACGGGCGTGTTTCGCGCTCTCAATCCATGCCATTGAGGCTTTTTGCCGGCCGCTCGTTAGGTGCGGTTGCTGACGCCCGCCTGAACGAAGGTCGCCATGCCGGAATGGCAGGCCGCCGCCGCCTTGACGATGCCGGCGGCAAGCGCCGCCCCCGTGCCCTCGCCGAGCCGCATGCCGAGCGCGAGCAGTGGCGTCTTGCCGAGCTTCTCGATCGATTTGAGGTGCCCCGGTTCGGCCGAGACATGGCCGATCAGGCAGTGGTCGAGTGCGGCCGGATTGGCCGCGCGCAGGATAGCGCCCGCCGCCGTCGCCACATAGCCGTCGAGGATGACGGGAATCTTCTGCATGCGGGCAGCGAGGATCGCGCCGGCCATGGCGGCGATCTCGCGGCCGCCGAGGCGGCGCAGCACCTCCAGCGGATCGGAAAGATGCGCCCGGTGCAGCTCGACGGCCCTCTTCACCGCCGCCACCTTGCGCTGAAGGACCTCGCCTTCCGAGCCGGTGCCGGGCCCGACCCATTCCTCCGCCGTGCCGCCATAGAGCGCCAGGTTGATCGCCGCGGCGATCGTCGTGTTGCCGATGCCCATCTCGCCGATGCACAGGAGATCCGTGCCGCCGGCAACCGCCTCCATGCCGAAGGCCATGGTGGCCGCGCAATCGCGCTCGGACAGTGCCGCCTCCTGCGTGATATCGGCGGTCGGATAGTCGAGCGCCAGGTCGAAGACCTTCAGGCCGAGATCGTGCGTCACGCAGATCTGGTTGATCGCCGCGCCGCCGGCCGCAAAGTTCTCCACCATCTGCGCGGTGACGGAGGACGGATAGGGCGTGATGCCCTGCTGGGTGACGCCGTGGTTGCCGGCGAAGATGGCGACCAGCGGCCGCGTCACGGCCGGCGGCCGGCCGGTCCAGGCGGCGAGCCAGAAGGCGATCTCCTCCAGCCGGCCAAGCGCGCCCGGCGGCTTGGTGAGCTGCTTGTCGCGTTCGCGCGCCGCCACCAGCGCAGCCGAATCGGGGCCGGGCAGGTTGCGCAGCAATTCACGAAAATCATCGAACGGCAGGCCGCTGGCACTCATCTTGGGGAATTCCTTAAGTTTCGGCTTTCAAAGGCGTGTGTTTGGTGTCTCCTAATAGAGGCAGGGCGCGAATCCGACAACCGCATTTGCGGCGGCCTTCGTCGCCCTTTCGTCACAGGGCAATCGGGTAGGATGGCGCGGTTTGCAAAAAGCCCCTCACCTGCCTGCCGGTATCCTCTCCCCGCAAGCGGGGCGAGGAAGGAAAACCTCCCCGTTTGCGGGAAGAAGGTCCGGCAGGGGGATGAGGGGCGCGTCACAAGCCGAACCGCCTTCGGAAAGGACCAGACTTGGCCATTCAGGACTATATCGACGACACCGCCCGCTCGGTCGCCTTCCTCTCGCGCGTGCCGGTGCCGCAGCGTCATTTCATCGGCCATGACGGACGGTTGTCGCGCGCCGTACGCGCCTTCCCGCTGGCCGGCGTGCTGATCGTGCTGCCCGCTGCCGCCCTCGCCGCTCTGCTGTCTGCGCTCTCCGCACCGCCGCTGCTCATCGCCTTCGCCACACTCGCCGTACAGGCCCTCCTCACCGGCGCCCTGCACGAGGACGGGCTTTCCGACAGCGCAGACGGCATCGGCGGCGGGCGGGACCGGGAGAGCGCGCTCGCCATTATGAAGGACAGCCGCATCGGCTCCTACGGCGCGGTCGCGCTCATCCTCTCCTTCGGGCTGCGGGCCGCAGCCATCGCGGCCCTTGCCGCCGTCCTCACACCGTCCGGGCTCGGCATGGTGCTGCTCGCCGCCGCCGCCGCCAGCCGCACCGCGATGGTCTGGCACTGGTCGCTGCTGCCGCCCGCCCGGCGCGACGGTGTCGCAGCCTCGGTCGGCGAGCCGGACAGCGGCGCGACGATCATCGCACTCGCAAGCGGCATCCTCCTTGCCGCCGCGCTCCTGCTGCCGCATGGCAGCGTGCTGTCCTTCGTGCTCGCACTCCTCCTCGCCGTGGTCGCCGTCCTCGCCTTCAACCGTACCGCGCTCGGCAAAATCGGCGGCCATACGGGCGATACGATCGGCGCCACGCAGCAGCTCGCGGAAATGTCAGTGCTCTTCGCCCTTGCCTTGGCGCTCTGAGCTGCCGATATAGGAAAAACAATTTTCGGGAGCCGCGATGGAATCGCCCTGTATCCTCGTCTGTTCGATCGACATGGTGACCGGCTACTGCTTCGGTTGCGGTCGCACGCGCGATGAAATCGGCGCCTGGACGCTCTATTCGTCAGACCAGCGCCGCGCCATCATGGCCGAGCTTCCCGCTCGTCTTGCCACCGTCGAACGCAAACCGCGACGCGAGACCCGCCGCACCCGCATGGCCCGGGAGCGCGGCGAAGCATGAGGCTGTACATCCTTCTCGGCATCCTCGCCATCGGCCTCGGCGCCCTGATCCTCAACCATGACAGCGGCCGCACCATGGGCATGGACAACAACGATTTCGGCCGTCTCGTCACGCTGTCGGCGATCGCCACCATGATGGCGGCCGGCGTACTCGCCGGGCGACGGCAATGGGGCGAAAGCATACGCCAGGCCGGAATCTGGCTGGTGATCATCCTCGTTCTCGCCACCGGCTATCTCTATCGCTTCGACCTGCAGGAGGTCGGCAACCGCCTGACCGCCGGCCTCATTCCCGGCCGCGCCGTGGTGACGACCAGCGCCAGCGGCGAACAGATCCTCGTCATCCACAAGGGCGTGTCCGGCCACTACGAGGCCGAGGTAACGATCGACGGCACACCGCTGCGCATGCTGGTCGATACCGGCGCCAGCTCCGTCGTGCTGTCCTACGAGGACGCCATGCGCCTCGGCATCAACCCGGACGACCTCGTCTTCTCCATCGACGTGTCCACCGCCAACGGCCGGGCGCTCGCCGCTCCCGTCACGCTGCGCCAGGTCGCCATCGGCCCCATCCTGCGCGGCACCATCCGCGGCATGGTCACCGAACAGGGCCGACTGGAACAGAGCCTGCTCGGCATGAGCTTCCTCGAAACGCTCGGCTCGATCGAGATCACGCGCGACGAATTGCGGCTGAAGGATTGAGGCAGCGCGCCCGCCCGTTGCAGGCGCTCGCAGAGAAAACCGCTATCGCATATACGGGTCGCGGCGGCACGCGAACGACACGGAAAAGGAGACGGCATGAGCCCGAAACCCACCGGCCACGTTCTTGGCAATGACCTCGTTCTCACGCGGACGTTCCGCGCGCCCATCGACGATGTCTGGGCGAGCGTGACGAAATCGGAGCGCACCGCCCTCTGGTTCGGCCGCTGGGAAGGCGATGCCGGCCCCGGCAAGACCGTGCGGCTGCAACTCACCCACGAAAAGGACCAGCCGTGGTCGGATGTCGTGATCGAAGAATGCGAAGCGCCGCACCGGCTGGTCGTCGCCATGAAGGATGACTACGACGACTGGCGCATCGCGCTGACATTGACGCAGACGGACGACGACACGACCGAGCTGCGTTTCGTGCAGCCGCTCAGCGACCGGAAGCTTGCCGGCGATGTCGGGCCGGGCTGGGAGTATTACCTCGACATGCTGGTCGCATCGCGCGAAGGCAAGGCGCTGCCGTCCTTCGCGGATTACTACCCGTCGCAGAAGGCCTACTATCTCGACGGCGCGTGACCGCCCGGGTGCTCCCGAACCAAATCAGTTCTTCAGCTTGTACCCCGTCTTGAAGATCCAGGCGGTGATCGAAAGGCATACCGCCAGGAAGCCCAGCACTGTCACGAGGCTGACGATGGGGTTAACGTCGGCGATCTCGTAGAAGCTCCAGCGGAAGCCGGAGACGAGGTAGAGCACCGGGTTGAAATGGCTCACCGCCTGCCAGAAGGGCGGCAGCATGTCGATCGAATAGAAGCTGCCGCCGAGGAAGACGAGCGGTGGGATGATCAGCATGGGGAAGAGGTTGAGCTGCTCGAAGTCCTTCGCCCAGATGCCGATCATGAAACCGAACAGGCTGAAGCTGACGGCCGTCAGCACGAAGAACAGCACCATCATGAACGGGTGCTTGATCGAGATGTCGACGAAGAGCGAAGCCGTGACGAGAATGATCGTGCCGACGATCAGTCCCTTGGTGGCCGCCGCGCCGACATAGCCGATGACGATCTCGATCATCGAGATGGGCGAGGACAGGATCTCGTAGATCGTGCCGGTAAATTTCGGGAAATAGATGCCGAAGGAGCCGTTGCCGATGCACTGGTTGAGCAGCGTCAGCATGATGAGGCCGGGCGCGATGAAGGCGCCGTAGGACACGCCCTGCACCTCCTGCATGCGCGAGCCGATCGCCGCGCCGAAGACGATGAAATAGAGCGAGGTGGTGATGACCGGCGACACGATGCTCTGCAGCAGCGTGCGGCGCGTGCGCGCCATCTCGAATGCGTAGATCGACTTGATCGCCTCGATGTTCATCGGCCCTCTCCCACCAGTTCCACGAAAATGTCTTCCAGCGAACTCTGCTCGGTGGAGATGTCCCTGACCCGAAGCCCCGCCTGCGACAGCGCGGAGAGGAGCGAGGATATGCCGGTGCGCTCACCGGAACTGTCGAACTCGTAGACCAGCCGCTCGCCGCCCTCGGCAAGCGTCAGTCCGTAGGACGACAGCGTATCGGGCACGGCCGCAAGCGGCTCGGCGAGTTCCACCGTCATCTGCTTGCGTCCGAGTTTCGCCATCAGCGCCTTCTTGTCCTCGACCAGCAGGATCTGGCCGTGGTTGATGACGCCGATGCGGTCCGCGATCTCCTCGGCCTCCTCGATATAGTGCGTCGTCAGGATGATGGTGACGCCGGAGGCGCGCAGGCGCTCGACGAGCTGCCACATGTCCTTGCGCAGCGAAACGTCGACCCCCGCCGTCGGTTCGTCGAGGAACAGCACCTTCGGCTCGTAGGAGAGCGCCTTGGCGATCAGGACGCGCCGCCGCATGCCGCCCGAGAGGTGGCGCAGCACCGTGTCCTTCTTGTCGTAGAGCGAGAGGTCGCGCAGGATGCGCTCGATGAGCGCCGGGTTCGGCGAACAGCCGTGCAGACCGCGCGAGAAGGCGACCGTGTTCCACACCGTCTCGAAGGCATCGAGCGTCAGCTCCTGCGGCACGAGGCCGATGATCGCGCGGGTCTTGCGATAGTCCGTGAGGATGTCGCTGCCGGCGACCGTCACCGAGCCGCCCGACGGCGTGACGATGCCGCAGATGATCGAGATCATCGTCGTCTTGCCCGCGCCGTTCGGCCCGAGCAGCGCCAGGATCTCGCCCTCCTCGATGTCGAGGTCGACGCCCTTCAGCGCCTGGAACCCCGATGCGTAGCTCTTGGTGAGATTGCGGATGGAAACGATGGGCGCCATGGGAGGGTCCGGAGAGAGGGATTTCATGCGGAAGGACACCCTATATGGCGTGTCCCTCGTCGATTTTCACCCTGAGGGCGCAAAAAAGTCGCTCAGCCGTAGATGCTCGCGAGGAAGCGCAGCGAAACGAGGATGAGGAAGATGCCGAAGCCGACCTCGAGCTGCCGCTTGCTCATCGAATGCGCCAGCCGGACACCCCAGGGCGTGACGACGAGGGCGATCGGCACGATGAGCGCGACGGCCACCCAGTTGATGAAACCGGTGGAGAACGGCGGCAGGCCCGGCTCGCCCCAGCCGGCCCAGATGTAGCCGACGATGCCGGGAATGGAGATCAGCACGCCGACGCCGGAGGACGTCGCCACCGCCTGGTGGATCGGCCGGCCGAAGGAGGTCATGTAGGTGTTGTTCAGCACGCCGCCGCCGATCCCCATCAGGCCGGAAAGCGTGCCGATGACGACGCCTGCCACCTGGTTGGCGATGCCCGTCGGCAAATCGTTGCCCACGCGCCAGGTATCGCGGTTGAACAGCATGCGCAGCGCCACCAGCAGCGCGATGCCGACGAAGATGAGGCGAAGGCCGACGCTGGAGATCAGCGCAGCGATGACCGAGGCGAGGATCGCGCCGAAGGGCAGCGCGACGATCCAGCTCTTCAGAAGGTCCACATCCACCGCGCCACGCAGCCGGTGCGAGGTGAAGGAGCGGATCGAGGTCGGCACGATGATGGCGATGGAGGTGCCGATGGACAGGTGCATGCGCACCGCCTCCGGCACGTCAAGATAGCCGAATACCTGGTAGAAGACCGGCACGAGGATCGCCCCGCCGCCAATGCCGAAAATGCCGGCAAGCAGGCCGGACACGACGCCCGCCGCGACGAGCGCGAGCGCGAAGAGAACAAGATCGGCGACGGGGGGCATGGCAGGCTCCTGGGGATCCGCCAGGACGGCGGCGACTCGCGGGAATTTCGCATTTGCGAAGTGCGCACTGTCATCAAACCGTGACCCATTTCAACCATTGTCTGACGCGAGGCCGGCAGGAACGACACGCACCCCGCTCACCAGGCGTTCCCCCTGCCCTCGCGCAGCGGCCTTGCTCCCGGACCCTGAGGGAGTTTTCGGCGGCCCCATCCGCCTGCTTCCCCCGCGGAAGCACGCCTGACATCCTCGCCGGTCCGCGCCGGCGACGGTGATGGAATGTGACGTTCCAGGCGGCCCCACCCTACGGGTTGCCACCCCTTCTTTCGACCGGCGCCCCGCCGGTCTTTTTTTGCCCTCAGATCAGGCCGTTACAGGCTGCAATGCCTGTAGCCGGATTTGCGCGCCCTGAGATCGAAGTGGAAGTGGTCCTTGTGGAAGCGGTCGCTGCCCGGCCCGAGCACGGTGGAAAAATACTTGCAGCTGTCGCCGCGCACCGATTTCAGGAGGCCCTTTTCGCGGAAAGCGAAGAAACCCTTCTTCTCGATGGCGATCGCCTTGCCGTTCTTCAGCACGATCTTGCCGACATCGATGGCGTTGCCCTTGGCGTGTTCCGACATGGAAGCACCGCGCTGCGAGTTCATGGTGCGGCAGGAATAGGAGGACATCTGGTGGATGGCCGAGACGCCCGAGAGATAGCGGGTGCGGCTGGACGGAACGAGCTCGTTCTTCACCCAGCGCGCGAAGGCCTCGGTGATCTGGCAGTTGACCTGGGCCGCCGGCTTGATCTGGATGCCCCCGGAAAGGCCCGACAGCTCGATCGGCCAGGCGATGCCGCAGGAGCGCCCGCGGGAAATGCGCGGCACGTCGCGGAACTTGACGCCGAGCTTCTGCAGCCGCTGGCGGCAGGCCTTTTCCGAAGCCGGCATGCCGCCCATGGTTTCCGGCATCTGCATCGGATTGTTGAGGCGCGGCAGGAAGGCGACCTGTTCGCCCTCATTCGTCTGCCGGCGGCGGGTCGTCGCCTTGTCCGGCACCTGGAGGTAATCGCCGCCGTCAGGCGCCTCGCCGAGCTCGACGCCGGCGTCCGACATCGGGATCGTCGCCGGCTGGCCGATCTGCTGCGGCGTGTCCGAGCCGATGCCGTCGACGACGACCTGGGTGGCGTTGCCTTCCGCGATCTCGTTCGCCTGCGCCTCCGCCAGCCCCTCGACGCGCGCGACGCCGAGCCCCTCGTCCATGTTGACGCCGCCTTCCGGCACCGTCAGCACGCCGGAGGAGGCCTGGACGGGCTGGGTGATGCCCATCGCCTCGTCGCTGTCGATCATCGGCAGGCGTTTCTTCTCCGCAAGCGGCGTGACCATCGCCGTATCGGCCGCGGCCGTCGTCTCGACCGGATAGTCGGTGAGATCGCCGCCCGTGTCGCCGATATCGGCGGCAGGGCGCTGCGAGACTTCCTCCGAGGGTCGGATGGCGCCGACGATGTCGTCGGGCGGTGTCATGCCCCCGGAACAGGCGGCAAGCATCGCCGGGATCAGGAACAGCCCGAGCGGCCGGCGCAGACGAGAAACAAACGCTATACCCATTGTCACTTCCGCCAGCCCTGCCCCGCGCCCTGCGGGTCCCGGTTGCGCACATTGTTGTCCGGTCATGGTGCAGGTCGCTTTTGTCCGCATTCGGACGGGAAAAGCCCGAAACCGGACGCGAAAGCGATCGTCCTGCATTTCCAGAGGATTTTCGCGCAACAGGGTAAAGGAACCGTTTTCAGACACCCCGCGAGATTAGTGGGGGGAGCCAGCCGCACAGAACAACGCTGCTCTTGTCGGGAGACACACGCAGGCCGGTCTTCATGGCCGATCTCCCCCTCTGCATTGCAGACACCTTGCCGAACCGACCCCAACGAAAAACCCCGGCGCCTGGGGCGCCGGGGCAAGTTCGTCCGGAGATCGTCTTTTGCGTTATGCCGCGCGGCGCCGGTTGTCCGCCGCTCCGGCTGCGTTCAGCCGGAAATTGCCGAGCAGGGTCTTCAGCTGCTCGCTTTCCTGGGTCAGCGTCTGGCCGGCCGCATTGGTTTCCTCCACCATGGCGGCGTTCTGCTGGGTCATCTGGTCCATCTGGTTGACCGCGGTGTTCACCTCGGCAAGGCCGGTCGCCTGCTCGCGTGCCGCGGTGGCGATGGAGGTCACCTGGTCGTTCACCTTGTTGACCAGCGCCTCGATCTCGTTCAACGCATCGCCCGTCGAGCGCACCAGCGCCACGCCGGTGCCGACCTCCGTCGCCGAATTGCTGATCAGTCCCTTGATCTCCTTGGCCGCATTGGCCGAACGCTGAGCAAGCTCGCGCACCTCCTGCGCCACGACGGCAAAGCCGCGGCCGGCCTCCCCTGCCCGCGCCGCCTCGACGCCGGCATTGAGGGCAAGAAGGTTGGTCTGGAAGGCGATCTCGTCGATGACGCCGATGATCTGGCTGATGCGACTGGAGGCGTCCTCGATGCGGCTCATCGCGGCGACCGCATCGCGCACGATCATGCCGGAGCGGCCGGTCGACTGCCTGGTCTCGGCCACCATGCGGCTCGCGTCGGCGGCGCGGTCGGAGGCGTTGCGCACCGTCGCGGTGATCTCGTCGAGCGCGGCGGCGGTTTCCTCGAGCGAGGCTGCCTGCTGTTCCGTGCGGTGCGACAGGTTGTTGGCCGCTTCCGCGATGCCGCCGGCACTGCCGTGCACGATATCGGTGGAGCGGGCGATGGCGTTGATGACGCTGGACAACGCATCGACGGCGCGGTTGAAGTCGTCGCGCAACTTGGCGTATTCCGGCGCGATCGCCTGGATCGAGACCGTCAGGTCGCCGTTGGCAAGACGCTCCAGCGCCTGGCCGACGGTGTTCATGGCATCCATCTGCCCCTGGCTGACCGCCCGCTGGCGGCGCTCGCCCTCGCTGCGCTCCTCGTCAAGGCGCCCCTGCTGCTCGCCCTCGCGAAGACGAAGCTGCGCACGCTCGGCGACCGACTGGCGCAGGATGGAAACGACCTTGGCCATCTCGCCGATCTCGTCCTTGCGGTCGGTTTCCGGCACGTCACTGGACACATCCTCGTCGGCAATCGCCTGCATCGAAGTCTTCAGACGTAAGACCGGGCCGGTCACGCTCTTCACGATGCCGTAGGCGGCAAGGATGATGGCAAGGCCCCCGACGGCGAGGATGATCGCCGTTTCGACGGCGTTGCGGCGGAACATGGTGGCAAGATCGTCCGCATAGACGCCCGTGCCGACGATCCAGCCCCAGGGCGCAAAGCCGGCGACGTGCGAATATTTCAGCACCGGCTCCTCGAAGCCGGGCTTCGGCCACAGATAGTCGACAAAATCCTGGCCGGTCGGGCTTGCCTTCACCGCCTTCACGAATTCGACGAAGATCTTCTTGCCGGTCGGGTCGGCCATGCCGGACTGGTCCGTGCCGTCGAGCGCCGGCTTGATCGGATGCATGACGATCACGGCGTTCATGTCGTTGATCCAGAAGTAGCCGCTGTCCTCGTAGCGCAGCGCCCGCACCGCGTCCTTCGCCCGTGTCTGCGCCTCTTCGCGCGTCAGCGTGCCGGTGGTTTCAAGTGCATGATAATACTCAAAGAGCGTCAGCATGCTCTGATCCATCGCCGCCAGCTTCGACTTGCGCTCGGCAACCATCGCGTCCTGAGAATGGTAGAGACTGTAGACAAGTGCTGCGGCGATGATGGTCAGGGCCAGACCGACGAGCAATGACAGGCGTGTGGATATTCTGAAATTCTTCATCGGGTCTCCTCAACACGAACGGACGCGGTACTCCAACCTTTCCGAAGGTCCGGGAAACCCTTTAAAATCGCCTAAAATTGCAATCATCAATTTTTAGAGTTTGAAAATACTCGGAAATACCAAAAACCGGTTCGGCGCGCCGCAGACAAGCCCTCTTCCGCCGCTGCACGCATTCCGCTAGACCGGTATCAGCCAAGGAGAGGATGCGCATGACCAGCAACAGCACGCCGAACGGACAACTCACCCTTCGCACGCTCGCCATGCCGGGCGACGCCAATGCCGCGGGCGATATTTTCGGCGGCTGGGTCATGGCGCAGATGGACCTTGCCTCCGGCATCCGCGCCGCCGAGCGCGCGCGCGGCCGCGTCGTCACCGCCGCCGTCAAGGAGATGGCATTCGACCTGCCGGTGAAGATCGGCGACACGCTCAGCATCTATACGGACATCGTCCGCGTCGGCCGCACCTCGATCACGCTCTCCGTCGAGGCCTGGGCACAGCGCTACCTCACCACCACGCTGGAAAAGGTCACGGGCGCCACCTTCGTCATGGTCGCGCTCGACAAGGACGGCCACCCGACCCCCGTTCCGGTCGAGTAGCCGCCGGGAAGCCGTCCGCGATGCAACAGCCAGCCACCGCCTCGACCTGCCGGGCCAAAGGTCAGCCGCGCAGATAGGCCGCCCGGCTGTCGAAACTCAATCCCGGAAACACCGCGGTCTCGAGGTCGCGCGCCGAAATGCCGAACTGCTGGCGCAGCATGGCGGCTGCCAGCTGGCGCAGGTCCGTGGTGGGTCTGAGGTCGCGCCCGTCGAGCAGGTCGCCTTCGGAAAGCGAAGGCCAGTCGCGATAAACCTTGCCGCCCGCCACTGCGCCGCCCGACAGGATCGCAAGACCGCCTGTGCCGTGGTCGGTGCCGTCAGAACCGTTCTCCCGCGCCGTCCGCCCGAATTCGGTGATGGCGAGAATCGCCGTCTTGCGCCAGACATCCGCCGGAAGGCTCGCCTTCAGGGTGGTGATCGCCGTCGCGAGGTCCTTGACCGGCCTCCGGAAGCTGCGCGCCTGGTTGAGATGTGTGTCCCAGCCGTTGATGGAGAAACTGGCGATCCGGTGGTCGGCCGCCAGCATGCCCGCCGTCAGCTTCGCGACCGAAGCGATGCCGGCTGCGCGCTTGCCTTCCGTGCCATGGATCGTGTCCGAGAGCATGTCGGTCGCCGTCGCCTCGCGCAGCGCGGCGGCAAAGAGCGGATCGTTGCGGTAGAGCCGGACAAAGAAGGCCTGCTCGTCCTCGGCAAGCGCGAGATCGGCCCGCGTCGACCAGACATCGACCGGATTGCCGCCCGTAAGGATCAGCTCGGCCGTGGTGGTGACATCGATCGCCCGGCGATCGGCCGGGCGCGGAATGCTGGCGATCGCCCGGTTGAGCCAGCCGGTGCGCTCGTCGCGCACCGCAGCGCCGCCGCTTTCCAGCATGTCCTGCCCGTCGAAATGGCTGCGGCCGTCGCGATAGGGCGTGGAGATGGCGTGTACGAAACCCAGTTCGCCCGCCTTCCAAAGCGGCATCAGGTCCGCCGCCGCGGGATGCAGGCCGAAGAAGCCGTCGAGATCGAGGAGCCCCTTGTCGGCACCAAGCGCCAGCTTCGGCCGCAGCACCTTCAGCGCCGGGTCGCCGTAGGGCTGCACCAGCGCAAGCCCGTCCATCGCCCCGCGCAGCACGATCGTCACCAGCCGGTTGTCGCCGGGCATGGCCGCAAAGCTGACGGGCGTGACGAGCGGCGCGGCTGCCAGGCAGCAGGCCCCGGACAGGAAGGCTCGACGGTTGAAGTCGCTGGCCATACCTTCTCCTAACGCCGGTTGAATTCGGGGGATGCCAGCACCATTGCCAGCCCCACCGCACGGCTCGGCGCGCGTGCCACGGTCTCGATCGTGTCCGCCCGCGCCGCATCCGCCATCGTCGCCTCCAGGAAGGCGCGCGGATCGGCCTTGTCGCCGAAGCGCGCCACCAGGCGCCGCGCCCAGGCGATGCGCTCGGTAAGCTGGCTGGCGGTGATCCAGGCCGAAAGCCCCTCTTCCCAGCCCGCCGGGCTCGGCGCCGACCAGATCGGCTGGCCGAGCCGGTCGATGATGCCGACGGAGAGCGGATTGGCCGTCAGCGCCGGCTTGCCCTCGGCGGTCATCATCATCACGTCCGCAAGCGCCGCGACATCGGCCGCCGGACGGCCGCCACCCTTCTTCGCCCCGTCGCCCGGCACAAGCGCCTCGGCCGGTACATCCAGCGCACGCAGCGCGGCAACGACGAAATCGAACGGCTGGCGCGCCTTGCGGCCGCCGTCCTCCCAGCTTCGAGGATGGTCGAGCATCGCCCGGTAGACCGCAGGCAGTGCACCACCGCTGCGCTTCCACGCCGTCACCATGGCGTCCACCACCGGCTGCGGCGGGTCGTCGGCGATGAAATGCACGACGAGCTTACGACAGATGTGGCGACGGGTCTCCTTGCGCGCGGCGAGGTCGTCGAGCAGCGCATGGATATGCATCATGTCCCGCCGCTTGCCGCCATACTCCCGCCCGAGAACCCGGTAGGTGCCGGGCTCGGCCGAGCGCGGGCGAAAGGCGGTCTCGTAGACCGGTGCGCGATACCAAAGCCCGGTCAGCACATAGGCCGCCGAACGCACGTCCTTCTGGCTGTAGCCGCTGCCGGCCCCCATCGTGTGCAGCTCGATGAGCTCGCGCGCGAGGTTCTCGTTGAGCCCCCGGCCGGACTTCAGCCCCACCGGCGAGTTCGGCCCGACGGAGCGGGTCTGGTCGAGATAGGCGAGCATCGCGGGATGCAGGGCCGCCGCCTTCAGGAGATCGGCAAAGGAGCCTGCAAGATGCGGGCGGATGGCCTCCGCCTCGTGCAGCGGCGCCAGAAGCCGCATCGCGCCGCCCTTGCGCGCGTCGATGGCGAAATGATCGCACCAGAAGGCGACCAGCCGCTCGTAGAAGCCGTTCGGCGAAAAGACCGCCTGCCGCACCTTCAGGTGCCGGTCGCGCTGCAAGGTATTGGCAAGCGCTATGGCATAGGGGTTGATGGTGCGCGTGCCGACGGTCATCAGCGTCTTCTTGTCGCGCGCCGCCTTGTAGGCCGCGTCGAGGTCGCGATAGGCGGCAAACCGCGCCCGGCGGCCGGCAATGCCCTCCGCCGGAAAAAGACAGGGGTCCCGGCCGCCGCGCTCCACCTGGCGCAGCAGCGCGGCGACGCTGTCAGGCGCAGCCTCCCCCGGCCTCCGGCCATAGCCGAAGCGCAGGGACGCCATGGTAGCGAAGCTTGTCGTCACGCGAACCTCATCCATCGCCCGAAGGCTTACCCCCGATTGCGACTATTTTACGGGAAAAGGCCTATCCCTTGAAGACGAAGGCCGCACCGGCGGCGATCAGCATGAAGCCGATGGCATGGTTCCAGGTGAGGCTCTCCTTGAGCCAGAAAACCGAAAAACCGGCGAAGACGAGCAGAGTGATCACCTCCTGGATCGTCTTCAGCTGGGCCGCCGAGTAAACCTCGTGACCGATGCGGTTGGCCGGCACCGCCAGGCAATATTCGAAGAAGGCGATGCCCCAGCTGGCAAGAATCGCGATGAAGAGCGGCGCCGACTTGAACTTGAGGTGCCCGTACCAGGCGAAGGTCATGAAGACGTTGGAGAGGCAGAGCAGCACGATCGGCCAGACGGCCGCGGGAGAGAGGCTGAAGGGCATCACGAATCCTGATTCCTGAGGAGCTGCGACAAGGGAATAGCCCACTTGCCTGCTCCGTCAAGACCGCTCCCTGAAATCGCGACCCTCGCCGCCGCGCACCGCCGGCCGATCGCGGGACACGCCTCCGCCTCACCCCCAGGCCTCGACGAGATAGCGGCGCGGGTCTTCCTCCGCCTCGCCTGCCCTGCCCCAGGCGTCGAGCCTCGCCGCATAGTCCCGGCCCGCTGAAAACAGCGAGAGCTCGTCGCGCTTGTCCGCCCGGTAGACGAGAAAGGGCGGCTGCCAGGACAGGCCGCAGCGATGGGCGCTCGCCTCCAGCGGGCGCAGCAGTTCCGCCATGGTGAACCGGTTGGCGCCGCCGGGCACATAGGCCCCCGGCACATTGCCCGCCGTCGCCGCAACGAGCAGCGGTTTGCCCGCCAGCAGACGGCCCTCCGCCTCGTAGTGGACATAGACCATGCGGGTGAACACGGCGTCCTGCCAGGCCTTGAGAAGCGGCGGCGTGGAATACCACTGGATCGGGAATTGCAGCACGATGCGGTCGGCCGAAAGCAGCCGGGCCGCCTCCGCGCCGGCATCGACCCCGCCGTCCGGATAGAGCGAATGCACATCGATGAGTTCGACCGCCGGCAGCCGCAGGGCAGCGGCAGCAAGCACGGCATTGGCGCGCGAGCGGGCGAGATCTGGGTGAAAGAGAAGGATCAGTGTCTTGCTCATGGCGTCGTCTCCTGTGTTGACGCCATCAGGATGCCGCGAACAGTAAAATCACTCCAATGGATGATTTGTATATGGTATTATCTGTTTCATGAATTTACGCTCGGTCGACCTCAACCTGCTCGTCGTGCTCGACGCCCTGCTCGACGAGGCGCATGTCTCGCGCGCCGCCGTCAAGCTGAACCTGTCCCAGCCGGCGACGTCGAGCGCGCTCGACCGCTGCCGCCACCTCTTCGGCGATCCGCTTCTGGAGCGCGGCAAGGGCGGCATGCGCCTGACGCCGCGGGCGGAGGCGCTGCGCGACCCGCTGAAGACCCTTCTCGCCGGCATCGCCGCCGTCGTCGATGCGCCGGAGGAACCGCTCGCAGACATCCGCCAGACGGTGCGCATCGTCACGGCAGACCATCCGGGCATCCTGATCGCCGGTCCGCTGCACCAGGCGCTCGCCGGCCCCGCCCCCGGCATCGACATCGTCATCCAGCCCTGGCACGGCGCGCCGGCGGCCCTCGAATCCCTGGCGCGCGGGGCGAGCGACATCGCAGTCTCGGTCTTCCCGAGCGTCGATGCGGCCGCCTTCCATTGCGAGACGGTGCTGGAGGAACATTATGTCGTGGCGATGCGCCGGGACCATCCCGCCGCGGCCGGCTTTTCGCTCGACCGCTGGCTTGCCTATCCGCACATCCTGGTGTCCGGTCGCGGCGACACGCGCAGCGGTTTCGACGACCAGCTGTCCGCCCTCGGCCGGAGCCGGCGCGTCGGCATCGTCGTGCCGAGCTTCCTGATGGTGCCGCCGCTGCTGGAGGAAGGCGATCTCATCGCCATGATGCCGAGCCACTGCCTGCCGGCGGACGCGGCGGCGCGCTTCCACATCGCCCGGCCGCCGATCCCCGTTCCCGGCTTTCCGCTGCACATCGCCTGGCATCGCCGCCGCGACAAGGATCGCGCCGTCCGGCATGTCGCGGGCGTGCTGCGCGCGCTGCTGGCCGGCGCCGAAGCGCCCGCCTTCACCCCTGCATGAGCCCGTCCCGCACCGCCCGCAGATAGGTCCGGCCGACCTTGATCTCGGTCTCGTCGCGCAGCACGACGTGCAGCACATTCAGCGGCCCGCGCTTCACCCGCGCCACCTGGTCGCGCCGCACGATCGCGCTGCGGCTGATGCGCAGGAAATCCTCCGTCGGCAAGCGCCGCTCCAGCGCCGAAAGGCTCTCGTTGTAGAGGAAACTGCCCTGGTCGGCGTGCAGCTGCACATAGTCGCCGTCCGCCTGGAAACGCGTCACCCTTTCGGCCGGAATGCGGATCGTCTCCCGGCGCGATTTCACCCAGAACTGCGTCGGCCGCGTCGCCTGATCGCGCAGCGCCTTGCGCAAAGCCGCGACAGTCTCGCGCAGCTCCACCACCGTGTCCCGGTTCTCACGGGCAAGGATCATCTCGCGCGCCCGGTCGAGCGCCTGCCGCAGCCGCTCCGGCGTCACCGGTTTCGTCAGATAGTCCACCGCGTTGCATTCGAAGGCACGGATGGCGTGGTGGTCGAATGCGGTGACGAAGATCGGCAGGGGGGCATGCGTACCGGCCTGTTCGAGCACATCGAACCCGCTGCCGCCAGGCATCTGGATATCGAGCAGCAACACGGAGGGCGTCAGGGCGGCGATCTGTTCAAGCGCCTGCGGCACGTCGCCGGCCTCGCCGGCAACGCTCACCCCCTCGATGGTGGCGAGCATGCGAACCATGCGACGCCGGGCGATCGGTTCGTCATCGATGATAAGGACGGAAATTTCGGTCATGCGTTCATGCGGTCCTGATAGGCATGGTCAGGGTCACCCGGAATCGGCCATCGCTGGTCCGGCCGTAGTGAAACCCACTTGCGTCGGGAAAGCGCCGTGACAGGCGCTCGCCGACATTTCTGAGGCCGATGCCGAAACTCGCCCCGCCGGGCTGCTGGTCGGCAAGCGCCATGTCGTTCTCGACGAAGAGCCACAGGCGGCCCGCCTCCTGCCTGGCACGGATGGCGATGGTCACACCCCCTGTCTTGCGGCAGGCGCCGTGCTTGACGGCATTTTCCACGAGCGGCTGGAGGATGAGGCTCGGCACAGGAACCTTGCGCAGCTCCTCCGGCAGGTCGATCTCCACCGCCATACGGTCGGAAAAGCGGCGCTGCTCGATGGTGAGGTAACCGGCTTGCAAGGCGACCTCCTCCTCCAGCAACAGGTCCTGCAGCGGATCGAGCGCCAGCGTCGTGCGCAGATAGGCCGAGAGGGAGAAGACCATGTCGCGTGCGTCGTCGCGCTCGCCTTCCTCGATCAGCCCGGCCATGGAATTGAGCGTGTTGAACAGGAAATGCGGGTTGAGCTGGTAGCGCAGCGCCCGCATCTGCGCCGCCATGGCCTCCTCGCGCATCTGCGCCAGCCGCCGCTCGCGGTCGCGCAGGTCGAAGCTGTAGGACAGGGCGAGGAACAGGCAGCTCCAGCCGAAATAGAGCGACGTCCCGTAGATCACGTTGTAGGCGATGCTCGTCATGTCCCACACCGGCGCCTCGGGATAGACGCAGATCGTGTAGATCGCATAGTCGATGCCGCAATAGAGCACACCGCCGACGAGCGACAGCACGAAGCACAGCACGGCCTTGACCGGCAGCGCCAGCGCCTTCAGCCGGATCAGCACCATCGTCAGGACCACAGCCAGCAGAGCGGCGCCCGACAGGAGGAAGAGCTTGCCGATCGCCGATTCGATCGGGTCCGTGCCCGCCAGCCCCCACAACAGGCTGGAGCTCAGAAAAACGGCAACGAGATACAGCCCGCCGAAGCGCAACGTTGCCCGTTGCAGCTGCGATTCGCTCTGGTCGGCGTGAAAAACAAATGGCAGACTCGATACCGTGCTCATTTCGCGAATAATCGTTTTTTCCCGGAAAACTGTCGAGTGCCGTTCACCGACGAAAATCAACCGTTCGTCGAAAGTGCGACCGTTCGGCTGTCGCTTTGCGCCCCTTCGCCGCCCCCGCGCTTCACAAGCCGGCCCGCTCCCGACCATTCATGCGCACCGGTTGGCTGAAAGGCCGCCGATGTTTCATGATTCCGGAGATATTCTATGGCTACCCTCAAAGGTGACAACAAGAACAACTTCCTGATGGCGGACCCGATGAACGGTGATTCCGTCTACAAGATCTATGGCTACGGCGGCAACGACCGGATTTTTGGCCATTCCAGTGCCCACAACAAGATCTACGGCGGTGATGGCAACGACATCATCTACGGCGGCGACTACAAGAACACGATCGAGGGCGGCAAGGGCAACGACCAGATCCATGGCGGCGACGGCCGCGACGTCATCATCGGCGGCGCCGGTGTCGACAAGCTGTGGGGCGGCGACGGCGGGGACCGCTTCGTCTTCAAGAGCATCTCGGAGATCGGCAAGGCCGAAGGCCGCCGCGACGTGATCGAGCAGTTCAAGTCCAACACCTTCGACGGCCGCGACAAGATCGACCTGTCCGCCATCGACGCCATCGCCGGCACCAAGAAGAACGACGCCTTCACCTGGGTCGCCAAGGAAGGCGCTGCCTTCAGCGGCAAGAAGGGCGAACTGACCTGGACCGAGACCCAGCTCAACAACGGCCACTACACCAAGCTCGTCCTCGGCGACGTCAACGGCGACAAGAAGGCCGACTTCATCCTGGAAGTCGATTCCTTCAGCGACCTTTACAAGGGTGACTTCATCCTCTGATCGCTCCTCCCAAGCGGCGCGAAACGCCGGCTTCGCCGGCGTTTTGTTTTCTATCCGCCTCAAGGCGTCAGTTCATGTACCGGGCCAGATACGACAGCACCTTCTCGGGATGGCGGCCGAACCAGTTGTAGCCGTCTTCGAAGCGCTTCGTCGTGCCTTCGATCCAGTGAAGCTCCTTGTCAGTGCTTGCCAGCGCGTCGAATGTGCTCTGCGCGTCGCTCGGATTGTTGATGATCGCATCGTCCTTCACTTGCCACATCAGGACGGGGAGCTTGATGTTCGGCGCCCAAAGCCTGCCCGACATGTCCGCAGCGGCAAAACCACCCAGCTTGAGAAGTTCCAGATCGATCAGTTCCTGATACTGCGCGATACCCTGGTAGCCGCTGAGCTTGGTGAAGACCGACGTCATGTTCGGCACCAGCGGGCTGAGCAGGCATCTGACGTTCTCGAAAAGCTCGGGACGCTTGCTGATCGCCGCATATTGCGAGACGCCGCCCAGGCACTGGCTGAACAAGGCGACATCCATCTTGCCCAGGCGCGGATGGGCATCGACGAACGTCTTCACACCGACGCAGTCGCGCCATTCCCACTGGCCGACGCCGCAGACCCCGCCATTGGCCGCACCGCTCTGCCCGTGGTTGCGGAAATCATAGGTCAGAACGTTGTAGCCGGCATCGGTCAAATGCTTGTACTGGATCACAAAGTCGATCTCGACCGGCTCGATGAAGTCGGCCCAGGGCTTGCCCATATGGCCGGGATAGCCGGCACGGCACATCGGAAGGGCGTGGTTGAAGATGACGAGTTTGTTGCTCTCGCCGCCCTTGGCCGGAATGTACCAGGCTTCGAGCGGCGTGCCGTCGTCCGAGGGGATGGACAGGTCGTGCCAGCCTTCCATGCCGTATTCGTCGGGGTTCTTGAAGATGAAGCTGCGCGGCATCTTCACCATGCCGGCCAGCGCCTTGACCTTGGCGTGATCCTCCGGGGAGACGGTTTTTTCCTGCTCCAGGGCCGTCCGCATTCTTTCCTTTGAAATTCCGGTCACAACATGACTCCTTTATCTGTCCGAAGATGGGGTATCCGATCGAGACCATGCTGGCGTGCCGAAGCATGATGTCCGTGGATATAGGGCGCATGCTAAACGGGGGAATGGATCGGATAAACCGCCTGGACACGACATCAGTGTTTAGTCATAACTGACAATATGCCACTTGATCCCTCCCTGCTCCCCGCCATGGCGTGGTTCGTCCACGTGGCCCGCCGCCGCAGCTTCACAAAGGCGGCCACGGAAATGGAGGTGACGCGCGCGACCGTGTCCCAGCATCTGAAATCGCTGGAGCGGCACCTGAACGTGCGGCTGCTGCACCGCACCACACGCGACATGTCGCTCACGGAAGAGGGCCGGCGTCTGTTCGACGTGCTGCAGCCCGCCTTTGCCGCGATCGAGGGCGCGGTCACCGACCTCGGGGAGGCCGGCGCCGAGCCGTCGGGCATGATCCGGCTGTCCGTTTCCCGCGTCGCCGCCCGGTCGCTGATCGAGCCGCATATGGCGGCGTTCCTGGCGCTTTACCCGAAGCTGCGGCTGGAACTGGTGACGGACGACGGTTTCTCCAACATCGTCGCCGACGGGCTCGATGCCGGCATCCGGCTGGGGGAAAGTCTGGACGCGCACATGATCGCGGTGCCCATCACGCCGCCGATGCAGATGGCGATCGTCGGCTCGCCCAGCTATCTCGATCGCCGCGGCATTCCCGAGACGCCGCAGGACTTGAAGCATCACAACTGCCTGTCCTACCGCTTCACCTCAAGCGGCACCATCGACCGCTGGTCGTTCATCACGCCCGACGCCGAGGCACGCACCGTGGTCTACGAGCCCGACGGCAACGCCATCTTCAACGACGATGACAGCATGCTGCGTGCCGCGCTGCAGGGCGTCGGCCTGGTGCAGCACCTCGATCTGTGCGTCCGTCCCTATCTACAGGATGGCTCGCTGGTGCGGGTCCTGCTGCCCTGGGCCCACCCTCGCCCGAGCTTTTTCCTCTACGTGCCATCGCGCGCCCAGATGCCCGCCAAGACCCGCGCGCTCGTGGACTTCCTTGTCGAACAGCGCAAGAAACTCGCGCGGCAAATCGCCGGATAACAGGTCCGCCGAGCCCGGAGGCGACACCCTCTACCCGATCTTGCGCACCAGTTGCGCCGTCGCCAGCAGCGTCACGAGATCGCGGATCATCGGCCGGATATAGCGGTCGAAGTCGATCGGCGTGTCGACCGGCGGCAGCTCGAAGAAGTCCTTCTTCGTCGGCACCAGCAGGTAGCAGTCCCGGCCCTTGAGGGCGAGACGCACCACGTCGTCCCGCCACACGCTCGCGAGGTAATCCAGCGCCTTCGCGAGCGTGCCCTGCACGATGGGCGTTGCCGCCTCCGCCCGGTCGGTGCGGAACTCGTGATAGGCGTCGACGTCAGGGTTGCCGCTGGTGACGAGCGCCAGCACCCCGCCGCCGAAGAGGTCGCGCATGAAGCGATGCACGGCGTTCGGTTTCCGCACCGCGACCAGAAGGCCGGGAAACGCCTCCTCCCGCTCGAAATGGAAGATCACGCCCTTGAAGGTCGTCTGCCGGCTCTTGCCGCTGCCGGTGCTGAGCTCCGTCTCGGAGAGCGTGAAGGCCAGCCCTTCGTGCACGCCCGCGATCATGTCGCCGTGTTCGGAGCGGTCGCGCGGCGCGAACTCCTTGTCCGGCATGCCCGAGAGGAACCGCGGCGTCGCGCCGTGCACATATTGCACCTCGTCGACGAAGCCGAAGACCAGCGGCAGCATGCGGTCGCGCAGGCCCTGCTGGAAGCGCGTCGCCGGCCCCACCGCGAACTTCCAGGCGAGGGTCGCCCCGAAGACCAGCACGCCCAGCGTGACGAAGGTCCAGTCCTCCTCGATCTGCGTGGCGACGAGATAGAGCAGCAGCGCCGAAAACAGCAGGTAGACGCCGAGCACCAGCGTCAGGTTGAGATACATGTCGCGCGCCACCTTCGGCCGCGCCGCATTGTAGGCCGCCACCGCCGCCCGCACCTCCTCGAGCGCCCCCTCCTTCGGCATCAGCGCCGCCTCGTCCACCGTGCTCATGCGCCCCCCCAACCCCGTTTCGAGGATAACGGCCGGAGCGCGCCGCAAATTCGTTTCCCTTTTGTACTCTTCACCCCTTCCCTTTCCGCATGACTCTCGCCATATTCCCCGCATGGCCAGAACCCCGAAAAAATCCTCGCCCTCGAACCCCGGTTTCGAGGAAGCCCCGCAGTCCGACTTCGAAGGCGCGCCGCTTTCGGGCAGCGTCTCCGACTGGGTGAAGCAGCTCGAAGCCGAGGCGGAGGCCGCCAGCGTCGAAAGCCGCCGCGAGGTCGCCTCGAAGGCCGGCAAGCACCGCAAGACCGTGGAGAACGCCGCCCGCCGCCACACCGAGCAGGTCACGGCGACGAAAACCTCCCGCGGCGTCTCGATCGGCGCTTCCTCCGACCCGAAGACCCGCGCCGCCGCCGGCCTCATGCCCGTCTCCGGCCTCGACGTTTCGCTGGAGGACGCCGCGTCCCTCGGCGCCGGCACCGCCGTCACCGCGACGGTGGACGCGCTGTCGAAGCTGATCGAGAGCGGCAACCCGCTGTTCAAGGACGGCAAGCTCTGGACGCCGCACCGCCCCGCCCGCCCGGCCAAGTCGGAGGGCGGCATCCCGATCCGCATGGTCACCGAATACAAGCCCGCCGGCGACCAGCCGACCGCCATCAGGGACCTCGTCGAGGGACTGTCGGACGGCGAGCGCAGCCAGGTCCTGCTCGGCGTCACCGGCTCGGGCAAAACCTTCACCATGGCCAAGGTGATCGAGGAGACGCAGCGCCCCGCCGTCATCCTCGCGCCGAACAAGACGCTGGCCGCCCAGCTCTATTCCGAGTTCAAGAACTTCTTCCCGGAAAACGCGGTCGAGTATTTCGTCTCCTACTACGACTACTACCAGCCGGAAGCCTATGTGCCGCGTTCCGACACGTTCATCGAGAAGGAGAGTTCGATCAACGAGCAGATCGACCGCATGCGCCACTCCGCGACGCGCTCGCTGCTGGAGCGCGACGACTGCATCATCGTCGCCTCGGTCTCCTGCATCTACGGTATCGGCTCGGTCGAGACCTACACCGCCATGACCTTCCAGATGGAGGTCGGCGAACGGCTCGACCAGCGCCAGCTCCTGGCCGACCTCGTCGCCCAGCAATACAAGCGCCGCGAGATGGATTTCCAGCGCGGCTCCTTCCGCGTGCGCGGCGACACGATCGAAATCTTCCCCGCCCACCTGGAAGATGCCGCCTGGCGCATCTCGATGTTCGGCGACGAGATCGACGCGATCACCGAGTTCGACCCGCTGACCGGCCAGAAGACCGGCGACCTGAAATCGGTAAAAATCTACGCCAACAGCCACTACGTCACCCCCCGCCCGACGCTGAACGGCGCCATCAAGGGCATCCGCGAGGAGCTGAAACACCGCCTGACCGAGCTGGAAAAGGCCGGCCGCCTCTTGGAAGCCCAGCGCCTCGAACAGCGCACGCGCTACGACCTCGAAATGCTCGAAGCCACCGGCTCCTGCGCCGGCATCGAAAACTATTCGCGCTACCTGACCGGCCGCCGCCCCGGCGAGCCGCCGCCGACCCTCTTCGAATACGTGCCCGACAACGCGCTGATCTTCATCGACGAAAGCCACGTCACCATCCCGCAGATCGGCGCCATGTACCGCGGCGACTTCCGCCGCAAGGCGACGCTGGCCGAATACGGTTTTCGCCTGCCCTCCTGCATGGACAACCGCCCGCTGCGCTTCGAGGAATGGGACGCCATGCGCCCGGACACCGTCGCCGTCTCGGCGACGCCCGGCGGCTGGGAGCTGGAACAGTCCGGCGGCGTCTTCGCCGAACAGGTCATCCGCCCGACCGGCCTCATCGACCCGCCCGTCGAGGTGCGCCCGGCCAAGAGCCAGGTCGACGATGTGCTGGGCGAAATCCGCGAGACCGCTGAGGCCGGCTACCGCACGCTCGTCACCGTGCTCACCAAGCGCATGGCCGAGGACCTTACCGAATACCTGCACGAACAGGGCGTTCGCGTGCGCTACATGCACTCGGACATCGACACGCTTGAACGTATCGAGATCATCCGCGACCTCCGCCTCGGCGCCTTCGACGTGCTGGTTGGTATCAACCTGCTGCGCGAAGGCCTCGACATCCCCGAATGCGGCTTCGTCGCCATCCTCGACGCCGACAAGGAAGGTTTCTTGCGCTCGGAAACGTCCCTCGTCCAGACCATCGGGCGCGCGGCGCGAAACGTCGACGGCAAGGTCATCCTCTACGCCGACCAGATCACCGGCTCCATGCAGCGCGCCATGGACGAGACGACCCGCCGCCGCGAAAAGCAGGTGGCCTACAACGAGGCCAACGGCATCACCCCGGAATCGGTGAAGGCAAAGATCTCCGACATCCTCGACAGCGTCTACGAGCGCGACCACGTCCGCGCCGACATTTCCGGCGTCTCCGGCAAGGGTTTTGCCGATGCCGGCCACCTCGTCGGCAACAACCTGAAGGCCCATCTCGAAGCGCTCGAAAAGCAGATGCGCGACGCCGCCGCCGACCTCGACTTCGAAGCCGCCGCCCGCATCCGCGACGAGATCAAGCGCCTCAAGGCCGCCGAACTCGCCGTCATGGACGACCCGATGGCAAGGCAGGAAGCGTCAGGCGCCGAAGGCGCAAGGGGGAGTGGAAAGGGCTCGGCGAAGGCCCAGGCCGGGAGCGGAAAGAGGAAAACCGGCACCGAGCACGAGTCGATCTCCCCCCTTGAGGGCGAGATGCCCGGCAGGGCAGAGGGGGATACCCCTTCCGGCAAACCCTCGGCAAAATCCCTCTTCCAGAAACCCTCGCTCGACGACATGGGCCCGGGCACCGACACCGAGCGCCCGCTCTTCCGCAAACCGCATCTGGACGAGATGGGCCGCGACGTCGCGGAGCCGGCGGGCAAATCCCTCTTCCGAAAGAACACGCTCGACGAAATGACCGTCGGCCGCACCGAAAAACCCGTCACCGGCGACCTGCCGGACCGCCCCCCGGAAACCCTCAGCACCAAGAAGCGCACCTCCCCCCTCCTCGAAGGCCAACCCGAGCGCGCGAACGGCGCCGAGGATGCCAAGCCGGTGCGGCGGGGGAAGGTTGGCGTGGGGAGCTATGAGGACCCCGCCGAGGCGAAGCGCAAGGGGCGGACGAAGGGGAAAACGGGGCGGCCGGGGCGATAGTAAAAACTTTAAATGCACTCAGTAAGGCACTTGTCAATCGAAAATTGTTTCCGTAGCAACTTTCGAAAGTTCACCAATTGCGCCATCTATAGATTGAAAAACAGCGAGAAATCGCTCGAAATCTTCTACTGAAGTCGACAAAGAAAGTTCAGCAAGCAGCTTATCTTGAGCCTTCGTTTTTCCGTTGTCAGAAAACTGGAAAGGCTCCACCAAACCTGCCGCATCCTCTGAGTAAGAACTAAAATAGCTCTTATTTTCACTATACATTGCCTTAATAAGACGATCAGGGAAAAGGCCTTCTATAGGAAAACCACTTCGAACAGAAACGAAGTGTCGATTACTTTCGAATGGTACGGGTGGCTTCCGACCACTCAAGTAACCTTGGAGATCTTTACGATATTTTACACCAGCATCATCTCCATCAAGGACTGTGACGAAAACGCATTCCTTTGATACAAATTCATAAGTCACTCGAACGAATTCCGCCAAGTCACGGACTCCAGAGAAAGTTATAAATTTTGCCTTCTCAAAATTAGGAAAATCTCCATCAGCTATAATTCCCGATGATTTCATATAATTAAATACAGACTCAAATATGGATCGGTCAGTTTTACCCTCAACCGCAATATTGTATTTTGCAAGGCTGTAATAATCCGAAAATTTGACCCCTATCGATTTGCGGATTTTATAGGTCGCATCATTAAAATTAGAAAATCTAGAAACAACTGTGTTTCCAGAGGTCTTTTCGCAGCCTAGAATATTTTCCACATTCTTCGGTACGAATGCCAACGAATGAGTAGTAATTATGACGTGCGAATTCACCGCCAAATGGCGAATTAGGTTGTTTACCGTTCTGGTAAGCTCAGGGTGAAGATATGATTCCGGCTCCTCAACTATCCACAGCACCTCCTTTCCATTGCTTCGTTTCCTTCCATCTATCCATCGAAGGCCTGCAAATATCGCAGCAGCCTGTATCCCCGTGCCTTTCCTCGATAATTCTGTACTAATATTATCGGAGATCATAAAATCAATTTTGCTTACTAAAGAATCTATGGATGATTCAGAAATGGATATATCGGCAGTAATTTCAGAAAGCCCAGCGCTAGACAGATAGTCATTAATGGATTCCGATGTTTTCTGCAAAATAGAATTTACGCTCGGAACAACAGAAACGATCGTTGGATTTATCTCAGTCTTCAATTCCGGAAAAATGAAATCTGTGAATATGTCAGAAAAACTCTTTGCGGATGGGACATAATAAACATGAAAATGGTCAAAAATTAAATCAAGCAATTCACCAAGTATTCTAGAATACTGCGCATTCTTTGCATTGTCTTTTGGACGCTTAACATTTCCAAAGAATTGATAAACAGGCTTCCTTTCATTAAAATACAAATTTAGAGAAACAATTCCATCGCCTTCAGGTGTAATTTCGTGCAAATTTCGCAGCTGATCATGAAGCTCCATAAAATGCTTATCCCATTCATGCTCGATTTCCGGCTTGAATGAGACAGTTATACTAGTCTTCTCACGTTGCACCCCATGTGGAAGATCAATCCTTGGATCATATTTATTCTGAACCCTACCCGAGAAAAATATCTCCAGCGCCCTTGCAATATTTGATTTTCCAGAATTATTTGGACCAACGATACTAACGAGACTGGGAGTCTCAAAATTGATCTCGTTTTTCACAGTTCTATAATTTTTTATTCTGACAGCTGCAATTTTCAAGGACAGTCTCCCTTGGGTATTCCACAAGCATAAATTGATTCGATATATTTGAAATCGCCATTTTACGACCAGTGAGATATGGCAAATTTCCCTTCATTTTCCCCGCCCCAACCACCCCATGCCATACTCCCCTCATCCCGCCGCGGATACACCGCAAGGCGTTGCGGCGAGGCGGGGTCGGCGCTTTTGGCGAGGGACGGACGTAAGCCGTCGCCAAGGGGGCTCGCGGAAAATGGTCTCCCTCCGGCGACACGGGGGAAGCGGCGGGGCGTCGGACCGGGCCCTCCGCTTCATGCCTCGAACGGCGCGCCGGGCGTGCCTGTGCGGCACACAAGGGGGCCGGGCGTGATGGATGCGTCGGCATCGTCCGCCGGAGCGGCGTTTTCCCGGGAAAGGCGTCAAAACCTTTCCGTCCGGGTGAGGCTCAAGGTGAGCCCGCCCGGCGCGCAAAACCGGACAAAACCGCCCCGGAAACCGGCGACGAACGTTCTTGCGCCCAGCCTTTGCAGAGAGACCCAAGTCGCGGGCAAAAACCGCCGAACGGGGCGCTGAAAGGCGTCATATACACTCTTCTGACAAGGCGGCTTCCAGCGCCCCGTCCGAAGCCCGATGCCCGCACCCCGGCGCATTTTTTGCGCGCGGGAAGGCGAACGCCTGTCCGCACGCTCCCCGGAACCGGCGCACCGCCCGCGCCCGCCCGGCCGGAGCGCCCCTTCCCGCGCCGCAGACGGCGGCGAAGCCGGGAGGCGGGCGCAAGAGCCCGTCCGGCTGAAACGAGACCGCTTCGCCGCCGGACGATGCGATAGAAACGGGATCGGAAAGCCTTTCCGGTGAACCGGATACCCCGGCACACCCCCCTCGGCAGGGCCGCAGTCCCGTGCAGCGCGCAACCGGCGCGGGCCGGCGCGGCATCCGCCCCAACCCCGACAGGAGCCCCGATGGCCGATCGCCCCCAGCCTCCCCCGTCCGACCTTGCCCTCCTCGTGCGCGCGGCCGAGATGCTGGCCTTGCCGCAGCGCGTCTGCCGCATCCGGAACTGCCGCCGCCGCGGGTACTGCGCCCGGTTCTTCCACGACACGCAGGAACCCTGCTGCCTCGACCATCTCGATGCGGAGCAGCGCCGCCTGTTCGACGATTTCGTCCAGATCGTGCGTGCTGTCAGGGATTTCGGCAATTCCCGCGGAAAGCTCGCCTTCGCCTCGCCCTGGCGCGAGACCCGCGCCCTTCAGGACGCCGCGGTGGAGGCCGCCCGTCCGCTCCTGCGCGGCGCCGCGCTTGCGGAGTACCGCGCCTTCGCCACCGCGCGGGCGAAAAACAGGCTGCCGGTGCGATACGAGGGCGACGAGCCGCCGCTGCCCCGTTGAGACGGCGCGGGCGGCCTATTCCGCCGCCTCGCCCTTGACCTCGACCGGCAGCGGTTCGAGCGCCGCCGCCAGCTCGTAGGAATAGCCCTCCAGCATGGAATAGGCCTGCTCGATGACCGCAATCTGCCCCTCCGCATTGCGGATCGCCTCGGCGATCGACTGCGAACGGGCGCGCAGCATGGAGCCGAGAAAATCCGTGCCGGGCTTGCGGCCGAGCCGGTCGATATGCTGGCGCACGCGGTTGCGGTGGCGCTCCAGCTCGAGGATGTGGAAGCGGCTCTTGACGATGTCGTCGGAGAGTTTTCGGCGCATCGCCGCCAGCGGATCGAAGCTGCCGGGCTCGCGCTCGTCGAGGATCACGTCGTTGACCAGCGGTTCGAGCAGCATCAGGCCCTTGAGGTCGCGCGGATCGGCGAGCTGCGGGTCGAAGCCGGTGTCGTCGAAGACCTTTCGGCGCACGGGATCGCGCAAAAGGTCGTAGCAGGTCTGCAGGCGGGCGAACTGGTCCGCGTCGCCGCCGGAATCCGGGTGCATGCCCTTGGCGGCCTTGCGATAGGCCGCCTTCACCTGGTTGTCGTCGGCATCGCGCTCTATTCCGAGCATGGCGTAGGGATCGATCACGCGGCCACCTGTCCGTCTTTTTGCACTGCGTCGTCTCTGTAACAAACTCTCCGACCCCTAGGGGACGAAATTGTGGTCGGCGCAAGGCGATGCACAGAAAGCGCTATTCCGCCGCCGCGGCCGTCTCGGCCCTGGCGGACAGCACCGCCGCGAAGGCCGCCGCGATCACCTCCGGCCCCGCCCCCGGCTTCGTCGCGTCGGTCGACAGGATCTGCCGGTATTTTCGCGCGCCCGGAAAGCCCTGGAAGAGCCCGATCATGTGCCGCGTGACATGCGCCACCCGTCCGCCGCGGGCGATCACCCCGCCCGCATAGGCCATCATCGCATCCCGCACCGCTTCCCAGTGCTCCGTGGAAAGAACCTTCGGATCGGATAGGCGACCAGCCGTCTGGAGCGGATGCAGAAAAAGAGTATCCACGCCCGCAAGGATGCCGCTATCCTGATACGCAGCCCGCCCGAGCATGACGCCGTCCAGCCCCGTCATCTCTTCGAGCGCCTGCCCCAGGGTGTGAAGCCCGCCGTTGAGCCCGACGAAAAGGTCCGGGTTCTCCGCCTTCAGCCGGCGCACCAGGCCGTAGTCGAGCGGCGGAATGTCCCGGTTCTCCTTCGGCGAGAGCCCCTGCAGCCAGGCCTTGCGGGCATGGACCCAGACGGCATCCGTCCCGGCGGCCCTCACGCGCGAAACAAGCTCGCGCAACGCCACCTCCGGATCCTGGTCGTCGACGCCGATGCGGCATTTGACCGTGACAGGAATGGCAACCGCCGCCTTCATCGCCGCCACGCAATCGGCGACAAGCTGGGGCTCGCGCATCAGGCAGGCGCCGAACGTGCCGGACTGCACCCGGTCCGACGGGCAGCCGACATTGAGGTTGATCTCGGCATAACCAAACCCCTCGCCGATCCGCGCCGCTTCGGCCAGTTTTGCCGGATCGTTGCCGCCGAGCTGGAGCGCGACGGGCTGCTCCACGGCGTCGAAACCGAGCAGTCGTTCGCGGTCGCCGCGCAGGATCGCATCCGCGACGATCATCTCAGTGAAGAGCAGCGCGTTCGTCGTGAGCTGGCGCGCGAAGACGCGGTAGTGGCGATCACTCCAGTCGATCATCGGCGCGGTGGCGAAAATCTTCGTCCCCGTTGTCACGGCCTGCTGGTAGAATGTGGCTGCGTTCGTCATGGCGCGGCTCATACTCCATATGGCCCGGAAAAACCACCCTGGCCTTTCCCCGCCCTCCTTCACCGGTGCTAGAGTGACGGCAGGAATCAGACCTGCCGGAGGAAACCATGCCGCTCTATGCCCTCGACGACCACGCCCCGAGCCTTCCCCAAGGCGACCGCTACTGGGTGGCGCCGGATGCGAACGTCATCGGCCGGGTCGTCCTCGGCGAGGATGTCGGCATCTGGTTCGGCGCCACGCTGCGCGGCGACAACGAGCCGATCACCGTCGGCGCACGCTCGAACATCCAGGAGGGCGTGATCGTGCATGTCGATCCCGGCAGACCAGTGACGATCGGCGAAGGCTGCACGATCGGTCACAGCGCCATCATCCACGGCTGCACCATCGGCGACAACTCCTTGATCGGCATGGGTGCGACGGTGCTGAACGGTGCGGTCATCGGCAAGAACTGCCTCGTCGGTGCCAATGCGCTGGTGACGGAAGGCAAGGTGTTTCCCGACAACTCGCTGATCGTCGGCGCGCCCGCCAAGGCGATCCGCACGCTGGACGACGAGGCGGTTGCCGGGCTCAGGCGCTCCGCCGAAAGCTATGTGCGCAACTGGCAGCGCTTCAAGATCGGCCTCAAGGCGCTCTGATCCCGGTATTCGACCGGAAAAATCCACCGGAAAAACTTCCCCGCCCGACAGGGTTGCGGCATACTTCTCCTCGCCATGAAGGCCGCGTGAGGGGACCATGCTGCTTCGTCTCGCCATCCTGCTTCTTGCCGTCGTCATCGGCCAGCCGGCCCTTGCCGCGCGCAAGGCCGCCCTTTTGATCGGCAATGCCACCTATGCCGCGCCGGCGACGGAGCTGAAGAACCCGCCCAACGACATCACGGCGATGAAGGCGACGCTGGAGACGGCCGGCTTCGAGGTGACGGTGCTCGAGAACGCCGGCCGCGCGGCGATGTCGCAGGCCCTTGCCGGCTTCGAGGAAAAGGTCGCCGGTGCCGATATCGGCCTCATCTACTATTCCGGCCATGGCATCGAGGTGAGCGGCGACAATTTCCTCATCCCCGTCGATGCGAAGCTCGCCTCGGACCGCGACGTCAAATACGAGACGATCCTGCTCGACGACCTCCTGCATGCGCTGGCCGGCGCCACGAAGCTGAAGCTCGTGCTGCTGGATGCCTGTCGCGACAACCCGTTCCTCACCTCGATGAAGCGGCCCTCCACCCGTGGCATCCCCACCCGGGGCCTCGCCCGCGTCGACAGCGCCGAAAGCAACATGCTGATCGGCTATGCCACTGCGCCCGGCGACGTGGCGCTCGACGGCGACGGCGCGATGAGCCCCTATGCCGCGGCGCTTTCCCGCCACCTCGTCACGCCGGGGCTGGAGATCGAGGCGGCGCTGCGCGCGGTCGCCAAGGACGTGTTCGAGGCGACGGACGGCAGGCAACGCCCGTTCAAGACGGGTTCGCTGTTCGAGACGGTTGTGCTCGGCGAAGGCCGTGCATCCGACGCCGCCGGCAGCGCCATCGGCCAGGGCGATCCCTGCCGGGATGCGAGCGCGCACTGGGCGGAAATCCGCGAGAGCAAGGACAAGGCGATGTTCGAGGATCATCTGCGCCTTTTCCCGGCCTGCGCCTTTACCAACATCGCCCGCCAGCGCATGGCCGCGCTCGCCCCCGCCGTCAGCCGGCAGGAAACATCCGGCGAAACCGAATGCGACCGCCTGGCGGCCGCCGAGAACGACCCGTTCAAGCTGGCCGCCGCCAAGGGCGTCGATTTCTACAAGATCGATTTCGCCCGCGCGATACCGGCCTGCGAGGCGGCGATACGCGAGAATCCCGACGAAAAGCGCTTCGCCTACCAGCTCGGCCGGGCGCTGGACAATGGCGGCCGCTTTGCCGAAGCGCTGGTGCAGTATCGCAAGGCCGCCGATCTCGGCAACCACCAGGCGATGCGCAATCTTGCGATTCTCTACGAGAATGGCGAAGGCACGGCGCAGGATCGCGCCGAGGCCATGCGCTGGTTCCGCAAATCCGCGGACCTCGGCAATGCCTTCGCGATGAACAAGGTCGGCCTCCTCTATGATGAAGGGCTGGGTGTCGCCAAGGACAAGAAGGAGGCCTACCGCTGGTTCAGCAAGGCCGCCGAGGCCGGCAACGCCGAAGCCATGACCAGCCTCGGCTTCGCACTGACCAACGGCGACGGGGTCAAGCAGAACCATGCACTGGCCCTGGAATGGTACCGGAAAGCCGCCGATGCCGGAAACGCGCAGGCCTACAACAACATCGGCACCATGTACGAACGTGGCCGCGCGGTGCGCAAGGACAAGCAGGAAGCATTGAAATGGTATGCGAAGGCCGCGGAAAACGGCAATGGCCAGGGCGCCCAGAACGCTGCCGCCATTCTCGACGGCATCGACACGGAAAACGATCCCGTCACGGCAGCGGCCTGGATGGAGAAAGCCCTTCGCCTCGGCCACCAGGGTGCGCGCTACCAGATGAAGGACAACACCACGGCCTGGTCGCTCAAGTTCCGCAAGGCCCTCCAGCAGCGGCTGGTCGAGGCAGGCGTCTATTCCGGCGCGATCGACGGCCAGTTCGGCCCCTCGACCATCCGCGCCGTCGAGGCGATCTTCGACAAGAAGGCGGGTTGAGACCTCCAGCCGAGCCAGCCGAAGCGCTCACGCTTCGGCGGAAGCGCTCTAGGCACAGCCCGCACAGGTGCCGCGAATCTCGATCGTCGTTTTGCCGGTCTTGAAATTGCGGTCCATCGCAAAGCCCTTCAGCCGGTCCTCGATGACGTGGTCATGGAACTCGGTGACCTTGCCGCAGGTCTCGCAGATCGTGAAGGCGGTGATGCCGTGGGCGTGACAGCCGTCCTCCGGATGGGCGCAGGCGACGAAGGCATTGATGCTTTCGAGCCGGTGCACGAGGCCGAATTCCAGCAGCTTGTCGAGGGCCCGGTAGACCTGCAGCGGTGCACGAAACCCGTTGTCGCGCAGCTTGTCGAGGATCGAATAGGCGCTCAGCGGGCCTTCGGAATGCGACAGCACGTCGAAGACGAGGCCCTGGTTGCGCGTCAATGGTTGCGTGGTCATGCCCGACCTCCCTGGCTTGCTGGCGAATGATCCGCTCCGCTCGTCCTCGGCCTGGTGAGCAGGCTTAGAATGAACAGAGCCAGGGCTGCAACCACGATCGAGGGACCTGAGGGCGTGTCGAATTTCAAGGAACCGAAGAGCCCGCCGACAACGGCGAGTGCCCCGACGACCGAGGCGAGCACCGCCATGATCTCCGGGCTCGTGGAAAAGCGCCGGGCCGTGGCCGCGGGAATGATCAGCAGCGAGGTGATCAGCAGGATGCCGACGATCTTCATGGCGATGGCGATGACGAGTGCCATCAGGAGCATGAAGGCAAGCCGCGTGCGTTCCGGCTGCAGGCCTTCCGCCTCCGCCAGTTCCGGGTTCACCGTCGAGGCGATCAGCGGGCGCCACAACCAGATAATGGCGAAGGTGACGAGCACGCCGCCGCCCCAGACGAGGTCCACGTCGGCGCGCGTGACGGCGAGAATGTCACCGAACAGGAAGCCGACGAGGTCGATGCGCACCCAGGTCATGAAGGAGACGATGACGAGGCCGATCGCCAGCGTCGCATGCGAGAGGATGCCGAGCAGCGCGTCGGTGGAAAGCGTGCCACGCCTTTGCAACAGCAGGAGGAGAAGCGAGACGGACGCGGCGACGATGAAAACGGAGAGCAGAAGGTTGAACTCCATCAACAGCGACAGCGCGACGCCGAGCAGCGCCGAATGCGCCATCGTGTCGCCGAAATAGGCCATGCGCCGCCAGACGACGAAACAGCCGAGCGGCCCGGCGGTGATCGCCAGTCCCACGCCGGCAACGAGGGCACGGATGAAGAAATCGTCAAGCATCGCGCCGCTCCTCGCCGCTGCGGGCCGGCGCCGGTCCGTGGTCGCAGCCGCAGTTCGGGCCATGCACATGGCCGATGCGCATCGGCCCTGCCCGCCCGCCGGTCGGCAGGATATCGACGGAGCGCCCGTCTTCAGGCCGGCAATCGTCGGTGATCGAGCCGTCGGCATGCAGCACCCGGCCGTCCGGCAGGTGCGTATGGTCGTGGTTGTGGTTGTAGAAAGCGAGCGTCTGGCCGGCACGGGCGCCGAACAGCTTCAGATATTCCGGGCTCTGGCTCACGGTCTCCGGCGTCCCGCGGCAACAGACATGGCCGTTGAGGCAGATGACGGTGTCGGTCTCCGCCATCACCACATGCAGGTCGTGCGAGATCAGCAGGATGCCGCAGCCCGTGGTGTTGCGGATCGTCTTGATGAGGTCGTAGAGCGCGATCTCACCGGAAAAATCGACGCCCTGCACCGGCTCGTCGAGCACCAGGAGGTCCGGCTTGCGGGCGATCGCCCGGGCCAGCAGCGCACGCTGGAACTCGCCGCCCGACAGGTGCTGCACCTCTGCGCGCGCGAGATGCCGGATGCCGGTCGCCTCCAGCGCGGCATCGATCTCCGCGCCCTTCAGCGGCGAGGTCAGCGTCATCAGCCGGTCAACGGTGAGCGGCATGGTCCAGTCGATCGACAGCTTCTGCGGCACGTATCCGACCTTGAGGCCGGCCTTGCGCTCCACCCGGCCCTCGTCGGCCTTCAGCACGCCGATCGCCGTCTTGGCCGTCGTCGACTTGCCGGACCCGTTGGGGCCGATCAATGTGACGATCTCGCCCGGTGCAATGGAGAACTCCACGCCGCGCACGAGCCAGCGGCCCTGGCGACGAACGCCGACGCCCGCAAGCGAGACGAGCGGCTGGACGGTCTTGGTGGGGGTCTGCAGCATCATTTTTCCAAAAGCCTGTTGCGTCAGGGTATGGCACACGTTATAGCATAACGCAATTGATGTAATAACATTACATTGCAGTTCAAGACGGAGATCCCCATGCAAAAGGCCGTTCGCACCCTCCTCCTCACCACAGCGCTTTTTTCCGCCGGCACCATCGCCGCGCGGGCCGAGACGCCTGACGTGGTCGTGTCGATCAAGCCGATCCATTCGCTCGTCACCGCGATCATGCAGGGCGTCGGCGAGCCGGCCTTGATCGTCGAGGGCGGCGCCTCGCCGCATACCTATGCCTTGAAGCCGTCCAATGCGGCTGCCCTGCAGGATGCGGACGTGGTCTTCTGGGTGGGGCACGGCCTCGAAGCCTTCCTCGAAAAGCCGCTTGAAGCGCTCGGCGGCAAGGCGACCGTCGTGGAACTGGAGGATGCGCCCGGCCTCAAAAAACTGCCCTTCCGTGAAGGTGGCCCGTTCGAGGCACATGACCATGAGGGCGAGGACGGACACGATCACGCCCATGGCGAGGAAGGCCACGACCACGGCAAGGAGGCAGACGGCGGCCATGCCGGGGAAGCCGGGCACGAAGGGCATGAACACGGCACCTTCGACATGCATCTCTGGCTGAGCCCGGACAATGCCCGCGCCATCGCCGCCGAAGCCGCCCGTGTCCTGTCGGAAAAGGATCCCGACCATGCCGCCGCCTATCAGGCGAACCTTGCGGCGCTCACCGAGAAGCTCGGCGCACTCGACAAGGAGATCGCGGAAACCGTCGCCCCCGTGAAGGACAAGCCCTTCATCGTCTTCCACGACGCCTACCAGTATTTCGAGCACCATTACGGCGTGGCCACCGCCGGCTCCATCACCGTCAGCCCGGAAACCATGCCCGGCGCCGCCCGCCTCACGGAAATCCGCGAGAAGGTGAAGACGCTTGGCGCAACCTGCGTCTTCGCCGAGCCGCAGTTCGAACCCAAGCTGGTGAACGTCGTCATCGAAGGCACCGACGCGAAATCCGGAACGCTCGACCCGGAAGCCGCCACGCTGGAGCCCGGCGCGGACCTCTACTTCACCCTGATGCGGAGCATTGCGACCTCGCTGCGCGATTGCCTCGGTCAGAAAGGCTGAGTGCGACCCGGAATGGACCCGTGATCCGCTCCCCGACCGGTGAGCACGGCACGCTCACCTTCCTCCGTCATGCGCGGGCCTGATCCGGGCATCCAAGATCGGGCATGCCGGCCGGGTAGCCGGGGCAAGCCCGGAAATGCGGTGCGAACCGGTCGATAGGATGAACACACGAACGAGGCGGGAGCATCCCGCCTTTTTCGGCCCCAAAAATGTAATAGTATAACATTAAGAGGCAATCGCCCATGGACAACCGCCTTCCCGTCACCGTCCTCTCCGGCTTCCTCGGCGCCGGCAAGACGACGCTGCTCAACCATGTTCTGAACAACCGCAGCGGCCTGCGTGTCGCGGTCATCGTCAACGACATGAGCGAGGTCAACATCGACGCCGCCCTCATCCGCGACGGCGGGGCCGACCTTTCACGCACCGACGAACAGCTCGTCGAGATGACGAACGGCTGCATCTGCTGCACGCTGCGCGACGACCTCCTCGCCGAGGTCCGCCGGCTGGCGGAGATGAACCGCTTCGACTACCTGCTGATCGAATCGAGCGGCATTTCCGAGCCGCTGCCCGTCGCCACCACCTTCGATTTCCGCGACGAGAACGGCCTGAGCCTGTCGGATGTCGCCCGGCTGGACACGATGGTGACGGTCGTCGATGCCGCCAACCTGCTGAAGGACTATGCGTCCGAGGACTTTCTCGCCGATCGCGGCGAAACGGCGGGCGAAGGCGACACGCGCACGCTGGTGGAACTGCTCGTCGAACAGATCGAATTTTCCGATGTCATCGTGCTCAACAAGACCGGCGCGGCGAGCCCCGACGACCTTCGCGCGGCACGCCAGATCGTCGGCAGCCTCAACAGCTCCGCCCGCATCGTCGAAACGGATTTCGGCCGCGTCGAGCTCGCCGACATCCTCGGCACCAGCCGCTTCGATTTCGAGAAGGCGAGCGAACACCCGCTCTGGTTCAAGGAACTGCACGGCTTCAGGGACCATGTGCCGGAGACCGAAGAATACGGCATCCGCTCCTTCGTCTACCGTGCGAAGAAACCCTTCCATCCGGCCCGCTTCAAGGCCTTCCTCGGCGAGACCTGGCCCGGCGTCGTCCGCGCCAAGGGCTTCTTCTGGCTTGCCACCCGGCCGCACCATGTCGGCGAGCTGAGCCAGGCGGGCGCGCTGGTCCGGAGCGGCCGGCTCGGTCTCTGGTGGGCCGCCGTGCCGCGCCAGCACTGGCCGCAGGATCGGGCGGCAGTGGAGGCCATTGCCAGCGCCTCGGATCCCGTCTGGGGCGACCGGCGGCAGGAGCTCGTCTTCATCGGCGCGGACCCGATGGATGAAGCCGCGCTCCGCCGCCGGCTGGACGCCTGTCTTGTCGAGGCGGAAACATTCGAGCCTGCCCGCTGGGCAAACCTGCCGGACCCCTTCCCGCTCTGGGCCCGCAAGGCGGGATAAGCGGATGAGGTGCTCGCCCGGCCTTGCGGCCGGGCGAGCCATCCCGTCAGTCGAGTTCGGCGGACTTCTTCCAGAGGTTGATGTCCGCACCCTGGCTGTAGGTGTCGATCGCAGCCAGTTCTTCCGCGGTAAAGTCCGGCTTTTCCAGTGCCTTGACGCAGTCGACGATCTGCGCGGAGCGGCTGGCACCGATCAGCGCGGAGGTGATGCGTCCGCCGCGCAGCACCCAGGCGATCGCCATCTGGGCCAACGTCTGGCCGCGCCGCTCGGCGATCTCGTTCAGCTTGCGGACATTGTCGATGATCTCGGGGCGGATGAAGTCCGTCTTGAGGAAGTGGTTCAGCGCCGCGCGGCTGTCACCCGGAATGCCCCCGAGATATTTCGCGGTCAGCATGCCCTGCGCCAGCGGCGAAAAGACGATGGAACCGATGCCGAGTTCATCCAGCGTATCGACGAGGCCATCCGTCTCGATCCAGCGGTTGAGCATGGAATAGCTCGGCTGGTGGATGATGCAGGGCGTGCCAAGGTCCTTCAGGATCGCCGCCGCCTCGCGGGTGCGCTGCGAATTGTAGGAGGAGATGCCGACATAGAGCGCGCGGCCGGAGCGCACGATATGGTCGAGTGCGCCGCAGGTTTCTTCGAGCGGCGTCTCCGGATCGAAGCGGTGGGAATAGAAGATGTCGACATAGTCGAGACCCATGCGCTTCAGGCTCTGGTCGCAGGAGGCGATCAGGTACTTGCGGCTGCCCCACTCGCCATAGGGACCCGGCCACATGTCGTAACCGGCCTTCGAGGAAATGATCAGCTCGTCGCGCAGATGGGCGAAATCCGTGCGCAGGATCTCGCCGAAGGCGATTTCGGCCGTGCCGGGTGGCGGGCCGTAATTGTTGGCGAGGTCGAAATGGGTAATGCCGAGGTCGAAGGCAGTGCGGCACATATCGACTTTACGGTCATGCGGCGTGTCGTCGCCGAAATTGTGCCAGAGCCCGAGCGAGATCGCCGGCAGCTTCAGGCCGGTCCGTCCCAGCCGGTTGTAGGTCATCGTGTCGTAACGGTTTTCCGCAGGCTGCCAGGCCATGATAAATTCCTTCGTTCGTTCGTGGCGAGTCTCAATACCGCTCTCCTGCGCATCGCGACAAGAGGCTTTTCCCCCTCTCCCCGCAAGCGGAGAGAGGGGACTTGCCCCACGAACGGGTATTGGCTGGGGAGAACGGTGCGGCATGTCCCCTTCGCCCCGCTTGCGGGGAGAAGGTGGCCGGCAGGCCGGATGAGGGGCGGCCGCGGACAATATTACCGCAAAAGCGCCCGCGCCTCCTCGATGCCCAACGCCGCAGGCTGCGTGCAGGTCGTCACGATATCCACCGCCCTGCCCTCCCCGGCCGAGCGCAGGATCGCGGTCAGGACGTCGATCGTGTGCAGCGAGCGGTCGAGCGAGCAGCGATAGTCGCGGCCGGTCGTCACCGCCTCCATCATGTCGGCAAGGCCGATGCCGCGGTAGTTCGCCTGTCGGCCCCAGTCGAACTGGTAGTTCTGCGCCGTCAGCGGGTGGTCCCAAACCTCCACCGCGACAGGCTCGCGGTCCGTGCCGGCGACCTCCACCGTGCCGCCGAAGAAATTCGGATCAGGCACGAAGACGGCGCCTTCGGTGCCGTAGAGTTCCATGTTCTGGTGGCGATGCGCCCAGACGTCCCAGCTCGCCATCAGCGAGACCTGCGCGCCGCTGACGAAGTCGAGGATGGCATGGATGTTCGTCGCGACGGCCACCGGCACCTTCTCGCCGAGACGGGGACCGTTACCGATGGTGCGCGCCTCATACGCCCGGTTTGCGAGCGCCACGACGCGCCGCACCGGCCCGACGAGATTGACGAGGTTGTTGACGTAGTAAGGCCCCATATCGAGGACCGGCCCGCCACCCGGCGCGAAGAAGAAGTCCGGGTTCGGATGCCAGCTCTCCATGCCCGGCCCCAGCACATGCGCGGTGCCGGACATGATCTTGCCGACCCTGCCGCTGTCGATGAGATGGCGCACGAACTGGTGCGCGCCGCCAAGATAGGTATCCGGCGCCGAACCGACCTTCAGCCCCCTGGCATCGGCGATGCGACGGAGATCCTCGCCCTGCTCCAGCGTCAGCACGAACGGTTTTTCGGAATAGACATGCTTTCCGGCCTCCAGCGCCCTTTTCGAGACCGGGTAGTGTGCCTCCGGCACCGTCAGGTTGACGACGACATCGACGGAAGGGTTGGCGAGCAGCGCCTCGATCTCCTGCGCTTCCACGCCGAACGCCTCCGACCGCGCTCTGGATGCGGCAGGGTTGATGTCGGCGCAGGCGACGAGCCTCAGGTTCCTGAACGTCGGGATCAGCCTGAAATAGGCACTCGAAATGTTGCCGCAGCCGATGATGCCGACTCCGTATTCCTTGCTCATGGCGGTCAGTCCTTAAAATGCCTTGATGGTCGCGATCGAACGCGTGGCGAGCCGTGCGATATCCTTGGGGTTGTCATGTTCGACGATGAAATGCCGCACGGGCGAGCCGGCGAGCGCCTTGGCCAGATCCGCCCAGGGCACGATACCGTGGCCGACATCCGCCCAGCCGTCCTCGTCGGCATTCTCGCCTTTCGGCGCGATGTCCTTGACGTGCACGGCGGTGATGCGATCGCCGTATTTTCTGATCCAGGCGAAGGGATCCGCACCGCCACGGATGATCCAGGCGATATCCGCCTCCCAGGCAAGGTCCGGACCACCGGCAAAGAGGTGATCCAGCGGCACCGTACCGTCGGGCAGCGTGAAGAACTCGAAGTCATGATTGTGCCAGCCGAAGGTAAGACCGTCCTTGCGGATTGGCTCGCCGGCCTTCTGCAGGCGCTCGCCGAAGGCGCGCCAGCCGGCAGCGTCCGTCGGACGGTCCTCCGGCAGGAGATAAGGGCAGTAGACAGCGACGATGCCGAGCGTGCGGCAGATGGCAAGCACGCGTTCCGGCTCGCTCTCAAGCATATCGAGGCTGAAATGGGCGGTCGGCATGGTGAGACCGTTCGCATCGAGATCGGCCTTCACCGCAAGGATCGCCGCATCGTCGAGCGCGGCATAGAGGGCGCCATACCCCTCCACCTGCTTGTAGCCTGCCTCGGCAAGAATGCGGAAAACCGCCGAAAAAGGCTGGAAGTCACGGGCGCTGTAAAGCTGGAAACTGACTGTCTGCATCAAGAAATCCTCGTCTTGCTGAAAGTGGAAAACCGGCTTGAAGGTAGGCAAGCCGTGCCGGCCCTAGATCCGCTCCTCCGTCTGCGCATCGAACAGCGAGGCGAGCCCCATGTCGAAGGCGAGCGTGACGGCGGTTCCCGGCGCAAAGCGCCGCGCCCCACCGACGCGGACGGAAAGGGTATGACCGGCATGTCTGAGCCAGAGCAGGTTGTCGGCCCCCATCGGCTCCTCGATGTCGACGGTCGCCTTGTGGGTCTCGATGCCCTCGGCATTGACCGCGACATGTTCCGGCCGCACGCCGAGCACGACGCTCCGGCCGGGCTGGAGCAGGTCCAACGCGCGATAGCCGTCGAGCGCGAAATCGACGCCATTGGTCGCGAAGACCGGCCTGCCGTCCCGCGCTGCAATCTCGCCGCGCAAAAAATTCATCGACGGGGAGCCGATGAAGCCGGCGACGAACATGTTTTTCGGCGCATTGTAGATCGTGTTGGGATCGGCGAGCTGCTGGATGACACCGCTCTTCATAATGGCGATGCGGTCGGCGAGCGTCAGCGCCTCGATCTGGTCGTGGGTGACGTAGACCATCGTGTTCTTCAGCGACTGGTGCAGCCGCTTGATTTCCACACGCAGTTCCGAGCGCAGTTTCGCATCGAGATTGGAGAGCGGCTCGTCGAACAGGAAGACGTCGACATCGCGCACCAGCGCCCGGCCGATCGCCACGCGTTGACGCTGGCCACCGGAGAGTTCCGAGGGCTTGCGCTTGAGGAGCGGACCGATCTGCAGGATTTCGGCGGCGCGGGCGATTCGCTTGTCGATCTCCGGCTTGGGCACCTTGGCGACCTGCAGACCGAAGGAGAGGTTTTTCTCCACCGTCATCTGCGGGTAGAGCGCGTAGGACTGGAACACCATGCCGATGCCGCGGTCCTTCGGCTCCTCCCAGGTGACGTTCTTGTTCTTGATGAAGACCTGCCCGCCGGTCGGCTCCAGAAGGCCGGCGATGCAGTTGAGCAGGGTCGATTTCCCGCAGCCGGACGAACCGAGAAGCACCAGGAACTCGCCGTCGCCGATGTCGAGATTGAGGTTTTCCAGCACGTTGACCGCGCCGAAGCTGAGCGAAAGGTCCTTGATCGATACGGAGTTCTGCATGGCTTATCCCTTCACGGCGCCGGCGGCGATGCCGCGGACGAAGAGACGCCCCGACACGAAATAGACGATGAGCGGAACCGCGCCTGTCAGCAGCGTCGCGGCCATGTTGACGTTGTATTCCTTCACCCCCTGCACGGAGTTGACGATGTTGTTGAGCTGCACGGTCATCGGGTAGACCTCCGGCCGGGTGAAGACGACACCGAAGAGGAAGTCGTTCCAGATCCCGGTAATCTGCAGGATCATCGCGACGACGAAGATCGGCAGCGACATGGGCAGCATGATGCGCAGGTAAATCTGCCAGAACCCTGCCCCGTCGATGCGCGCCGCCTTGAACAGTTCCTCCGGGAGCGCGGAAAAATAGTTTCGGAAGAGCAGCGTCAGGATCGGCATGCCGAAGATGGTGTGTACCAGGACGAGGCCGGTCAGCGTGCCGTAGATCCCCATTTCGCGCAGCACGATGACGATCGGATAGATCATCACCTGATACGGAATGAAGGCCCCGACGATGAGGATGGTGAAGAAGACATCCGCGCCTCTGAACTTCCAGTTGGCGAGCGCGTAGCCGTTGACCGAGGCGACGAGGATGGAGATCAGCGTCGAGGGCACGGTGATGCGCACGGAATTCCAGAAGCCGCGAGACAGGCCATCACAGTTGAGGCCGGTGCAGGCGCTGGCCCAGGCCTTCGCCCAGGGTTCGAAAGTGATTTCCAGCGGCGGCGAAAAGATGTTGCCGAGGCGGATTTCCGGCATGCCCTTCAGCGAGGTGACGATCATGACGTAGAGCGGCAGCAGATAGTAGAGCGCGGCGACGAAGAGCGTGCCGTAGAGCATGATGTTGCGGCCGGAAAGGGCACGGCGAGGCTTGGCGCCCCAGGGCTCCGCACCGGCTTTGGCAGCGGCTGCGGGAGCGGAAAGAATGACGCTGTCAGACACGCTTGCGCCCTCCGAATTCGAGGTAGGCCCAGGGGATGATGATGATGGCGACCGTGACGAGCATCATGGTGGAGGCGGCAAAGCCCTGCCCGAGATTTTGGGCCTGGAACATGTAGTCGTAGACGTATTTCGCCGGCACCTCCGAGGCGATACCCGGCCCGCCGCTCGTCTGCGCCACCACGAGGTCATAGACCTTGACGATGCCGCTGGCGATGATGACGAGGGTGGTGATGAAGACGGGGCGCATCATCGGGATGACGATGAAGAGATAGGTCTTCCACATCGGGATACCGTCGACGCGCGCCGCCTTCCAGATGTCCTCGTCAATGCCGCGAAGCCCCGCAAGCAGCAGGCACATGACAAGCCCCGTGCCCTGCCAGAGGCCGGCAATCAGCACGCCGTAGATGACGATCTGCGCATCGTAGAGCGGATCGAAGGCAAAGCTTTCCCAGCCGAGCGAACGCACGACGGATTGCACGCCAAACTCCGGATTGAGGATCCACTGCCACACGAGGCCAGTGACAATGAAGGACAGCGCGAAGGGAAAGAGGAAGATCGTGCGAAACGTGTTTTCGAAGCGGATCTTCTGGTCCATCAGCGCCGCCAGCACGAACCCCATGACGAGGCTGAAGACCAGTGTCAGCGCGCCGTAGATCGCGAGATTCTGGATCGAGACGATCCAGCGCGGCGCATCCCACAGGCGCTCATACTGGTCGAGGCCGACGAACTTCGCCCGTGGCAGTAGCTTCGAATTGGTGAACGAATAGACGACCGTACAGATCGTGCCGCCGAGAAAGATGACGACGGCGGTGAGCATCATGGGAATGGAGGCAATCTTGGAACTGAGATTGCGCAGCAGTTTACGGGGACGACCGGTGTGTGCCTGGCCCGTCATGGGTCACTTCCTCCTTGGTCTCGATCAGGGATGTGCCCCGCGAGGGGCGCCACCGGCCAGCGGCAAGCCACCGGCCGATGCATTCACCCGCAATTCCGGAGGCAGACCCGCCGGAATTGCCCACCCGATCAGTCCGCCGAAGCGATGATGTCGGTGAACCGCTTCTGCGCATCTTCCGGCGTCATCGCGGGATTGGCGAAGAATTCGGAGAAGAGGTCCTCCTTCTGCTTCTGGCTGTCGGCCGTCAGAAGCTGGTCTGTGCCCTCGATCACATTGCCCTTGGCGAGGATGTCGAGGCCCTTCTTCATGCAGTCGTTCGCCGCCGCAAGATCGACGTCGCCCCGAACGGGAAGCGAGCCTTTCTTGAGGTTGAACGCCACCTGGGTGACCGGGGAGAGCAACGTGGAGGCCAGCACTTCCTGCGCCTTGGACTTCTCCGCATCCGCCAGAACCGGGAAATAGAAAGCATCGCCGCCGGTCGAGATGACCTCGTTCACGCCGAGGCCCGGAAGGCAGGTATAATCCTTGCCGGCCACCTTGCCGGCGAGCGCGAACTCGCCCTGCGCCCAGTCGCCCATGATCTGGCCGCCGGCCTTGCCCGTTATCACCATATTGGTCGCCTGGTTCCAGTCCTGCACATTCGTGCCCTTGGACATGCGCCGCGCATCCTCGGCCGCCTTGAAGACCTTTGCCATGTCAGGACCGGCCGCCACCTCGGCGTCCTTGTCCTTGAACACCGCGTTGAACGTGTCCTTGCCGGCGATCGCCACCATCAGCACGTCGAAGGCACCGGCCGCCTGCCAGGGCTGGCCGCCGAGGGCGAGCGGAACGATGCCGGCCTTTTCCAGCGCGGGCGCGGCGGCAACGAACTCGTCCCAGTTCTTCGGAACAGGCACGCCCGCCGTCTCGAAGGCGGCGTTCGACAGCCACAGCCATTGCCAGGAATGGATGTTGACCGGCGCGCAATAGACCTTGCCGTCGACCGTGCAGCTGTCGAGCAGGCTGGCGGGCTTGACGATCTCCTTCCAGTTCTCGCGCGTCGCCACATCCGTGAGGTCGCGCAGGAGGCCGGCCTCGATCAGCTCCTCCGCCTGGCGCCCGTGATTGAACTGGGTCGCCCCCATCGGGTCGCCGCCGGTGATGCGGCTGACCATGATCGGGCGCGCCGTGCCGCCGGCACCTGCAATCGCGCCATCGACCCATTTGTTGCCCGTCGCATCGAAGGCCTTTGCAAATTCCGCGACCGCCGCAGCCTCCCCGCCCGACGTCCACCAATGGGTCACCTCCAGATCGGTCGCGTTGGCGACGGCAAACGGCAGGACCGCGGTCGCTGCCAGCGCAGCAGCCATAAAGCGCATTTTCATGAGTCTCCTCCCTCACTGAAACGTTGCAGTAAAAACGTAGCCTAATCGTTTTCATCACGCAACAGGAGTGAAAGACAAAAGCGGCTTTTCCGCCCCGCGCAAATTTTACCGACCAGAGAATACCGTATTTCTGGCGAGAAGGGTCGCAACGGGAGCCACGTAAAATCATGTTAAATAATTGTTTATTTTATAAAAAAATGAATATTTGAAAACTGGTACATACGGAAAATTTCGCAAGTGCATAAATTATGGCTTTGCGGTGCAAAACGAGCCCTCCGGCTTACCTGGGCCACCAACGGCGTATTTTTTGCTAGACAAAGAATCTGTATCGTTACAGCTTGAAGCAACTCGTCGCGAGGGAGTGGCGGGCCAAGGTAAAAAATGTATAACCGGTCCAAGGGCGCAGAGGTGGCAGGCGGGGGATGGACAAGACGAAGAGCGAGGGCCCGACCGGAGCGCTTCCACAACCGGGCGAGCGGCCGACGCTGAAGACGATCGCCTTCATGACGGGCCTCGGCATCACCACGGTTTCGCGGGCGCTGAAGGACGCCCCCGATATCGGTGCGGAGACGAAGGAGCGCGTGCGCCTCGTCGCGCGCCAGATCGGCTACCAGCCAAACCGCGCCGGCGTGCGCCTGAGAACCGGCAAGACGAATGTCATCAGCCTGATCCTCAGCCTGGAGGAAGAGATCATGGGCCTGACAAGCCCCATGGTCATCGGCATTTCGGAAGTCCTCGCGACGACCCAGTACCATCTCGTGGTGACACCCTACAGGGCGCAGGGCAATGCGCTGGATCCGGTGCACTACGTGCTGGAAACGGGCGCGGCCGACGGCGTGATCATCTCGCGCACCGAACCGAAGGACCCGCGCGTCGCACTGATGATGGAGCGTAACTTTCCCTTCGCCACGCACGGGCGCACGGAAATGGATCTCGCCCATCCCTACCACGATTTCGACAACGAGCGTTTTGCCTACGAGGCGGTCCGCAAGCTCGTCGAGCGCGGCCGCAAGCGGCTCATCCTGCTGCAGCCGCCACCCTACCTCACCTTCTACCTGCATATGCGGGCAGGGTTCGAAAAGGGCATTCGCGATTTCGGCGCGATGGCGCTGCCCTTCAATCAGGTGAACCTCGACAACAATCTCGTCGATATCCGCAGGGCCGCGGAAGCGCTGTTCAGCGCACCGGACGGGCCCGACGGCATCGTCTCGGGCAGCGGCGGCGGCGCAGTGGCACTGATCGCCGCGCTGGAGGCCAACGGCCGCAAACTCGGCGAGGACATCGACATGGTGTCGAAGGAGCCGCACATGTTCCTGCAATGGCTGCGGCCCGAGGTCGTGACCATGCGCGAGGACATCCGCCTTGCCGGCCGCGAGCTCGCCAAGGCCGTCATCGGCCGCATCGAGGGAGCGGCGCCGGAAGACCTGCAGACCCTCAGCTATCCGATCCCGACGGACGACACCTGACACACGCCCCCTGCCCCGGCTGGCCGGAGCCCCGCTGTGGTCATTTCTGGCCGTTGCGGATCGCTCGTTTTTACGGCACCGCAGAGCGGTCGCGTGAATCAGCACGGCAGGCGGGCAAGGAGCGGTGATGGCCGACGAGAAACAACGACTGAACTATGTGCTGTTCCTCATCGCGGGCGCCGGCCTTGTCAACATCGCAAGGGCGATGACGCTCTCGTTCCTCGCCATCAAGCTGCAGCAGACCTTTGGTCTCGGACCGGCGATGATCGGCATGTTGCTGGGCATCGGTCCGCTCGTCGGCGCGGTCGCCGCACCCTTTGCGGGTTCGCTGTCGGACAAGGTGGGCCGCAAGGCCGTGCTGACGCTTACGCTGCTGTCCATGGCCCTGGCCATGGTCGGCATGGGGGTCGCCGAGACGGTGCTCGCCTTCTGCATCGCCCAGGTCGTCGCGGCCGTCGCGGTTGCGATCAACGAACCGGTTTCCCGCGCGCTGATGAGCGACGTGTGCCCCGAACCGCTGCGTCTCAAATATTTCTCCTGGCGCTACATGGCGATCAATTTCGGCTTTGCCGTCGGCCCGCTGATCGGCATTGCGGCGGGCGCCGCGTCCATGACGCTCTTCATCATCGCCGGCGCCGTCTATGCGATGTTCGCGCTTGCGCTCTACCTGCTGGCCGTGCCGCTGCACCGCAGCGCGGTGGAGCAGGCTTCCACACCGAGACTGTCGGTGCTTCAGAGCATCAAGACCGCGGCCCGCGATGCGCGCCTTGCCTTCTTCGTCGGCGGTGGCACCCTGCTGATCGCCGTATACGGCCAATGGTCGGCCACGCTCGCCCCCTATCTTTCCGGCAGCATACCCGGTGGCGTGGAGATCTTTGCCTACATCGTCTCCATCAACGGCGCGGTCGTCCTGATCGGAAACCCGTTCGCCCGCCGCTTCATAGAACGCGCCGGCGCACTCAATGCCCTCATCGTCGGCTGCCTGCTGTTCCTAGCCGGCGAGCTCGGCTTCCTCTTCTCCTCCGGCCTCTGGGGCCTTGCCATCTCGATGGTCGTTTTCACCATCGGCGAAATCCTGGTCGTCCCGTCGGAATACATGCTGGTCGACGGCATCGCGAACGACCGCAACAGGGGCAGCTATTTCGGCGCCCACTCGTTCTCGAGCCTCGGCAATTTCGTCGGCCCGACCTTCGGCGGCCTCATGCTCGGCGCCTTCGGCGGCCCCGGCATGTTCCTTCTGTTCGCGGGCTTCTCGGTGGCCAGTGCCATCCTGTTTGCGATCGGCGCGAGAATGCCCCCGCCCAAGGCCTCGGCGAAACCTGCACTCGCAGCCCTGTCGGACGGCGCCATCGGCCCGCATCTTCGCGGCGTCTATGCCTGACACAGCCGCAAGACACCCGCAAACGAAAAGGCCCGGTCTTGCGACCGGGCCTTTTCTCATCGTGTCGCCGGATCTCAGGCGTTGAGGCCGGAACCCCACGGACCGTGATGGCTGTCGGCACCGTCGACGCGGTCGAAGCCATGGGCCCCGAAGAAGTCGCGCTGGGCCTGGATGACGTTGGCCGTGCCGCGCGCGCGCCGGTAGCTGTCGAAATAACCGAGCGCAGAGGCGAGCGCAGGGACCGGCAGGCCGTGCAGCGCGGCAGTGGAGACGACGCGGCGCAGCGCCCCGTCGGTTTCCTTGACCATGGCCGCAAAGGCCGGTGTGACGATGAGGTTCGCCGCATCCGGCGCCTTGGTGAAGGCGCTGGTGATCTCGTCGAGGAACTGCGAGCGGATGATGCAGCCGGCACGCCAGATCTTGGCGATGGTCGGCATCGGCAGGTTCCAGCCATATTCCTTCGAGGCGGCGGACATCACGGCAAAGCCCTGCGCATAGGCACCGATCTTGCCAGCCAGCAACGCGCTTTCGAGGTCCTTGATGAAGGCGGCCTTGTCGGCCATGGCGAGTGCCGGCACGTCCGGCAGGCCGAGGATCCTTTCAGCGGCTTCGCGCTCGTTCTTGAACGAGGAGATCGAGCGGGCGGCGACGGCGGCCTCGATGCCGGTCGCCGGCACGCCCATGTTCTGCGCCTCGATGGCGGACCATTTTCCCGTACCCTTCTGGCCGGCCTTGTCGAGGATCATGTCGACCATCGGTCCACCGCCGATCGGGTCCTTGGCGGCAAGAACCGTCTCGGTGATCTCGATCAGATAGGATTCGAGGCGGCCCTTGTTCCATTCGCCGAAGACGGCGCTGATTTCCGACGCGCTCATCTTCAGGCCGTCGCGCAGGATGCCGTAGATCTCGGCGATCATCTGCATGTCGGCATACTCGATGCCGTTGTGGATGGTCTTGACGAAGTGACCGGCGCCGTTCTCGCCGAGCCAGGCGACGCAGGGCTCGTCCTTGTACGTGGCGGCGATCGAGGTCAGCACCTTCTCGACGCGCTTCCACGACTCTTCCGTGCCGCCGACCATGATGGAGGGGCCGTGACGCGCGCCTTCTTCGCCACCGGAAACGCCCATGCCGATGAAGGTAAGGCCGCTGTCCTTCAGCGCATCGAAGCGGCGCATCGTGTCGCGGAAGTTCGCGTTGCCGGCATCGATCATGATGTCGTTCTGTTCGAGATAGGGACGCAGCAGATCCATCTGCTGGTCAACCGCGGCACCGGCCTGGATCATGATGATGATCGGCCGTGGCGGGCGGATGGCGGCAACGAATTCCTCGATCGTCTCGCAAGGGACGATCTGCCCCTTGAGGTCGCCAGCTTCCTCGTAGAACTCCTTCGTGCGCGCCACCGTGCGATTGAAGACTGCGATCTTGTTGCCTTTTTCAGCAATATTGAGCGCAAGGTTGGACCCCATCACGCCGAGACCGATGAGACCGATTTCCGCCTGTGCCACGTTCATACCTCCGTAGGATGGCGCGGCGTGGGATACTTCCAGACCCATGCCGGAAACGCCGCGCAGAAAGAGAGTGAGGAGCTCTGCTCCAGCGGTGGTGTTTTGGCATTCAAATCGATTTACGACAAGGGATTGTTTGTCTTTGGCGGGATTTTCACCGCCATCTGCATGGCGATTCAGATCCCATAATTCACCCGCCTGCAGCGGCGCCGTCAGCGCTTCGGCTTGTCGTCGCCATCGTCGAGAACGCGCCAGGCGGCGCCCTCGACATCGTCATACTGCCCGCTCTTCAACGACCAGAGGAAGGCGGCAAGCCCGAGCCCGCCGAGAAAGAGCGCGATGGGAATGAGAAAGACCAGCGTGTTCATGCCGCGCGCACCAGCGGATTGACCGGGCGGGCCTCGTCCGCCGCCCGCATGGCGAAGGCCGGCATCTGGCCGCGCAGGCGCAGCGAATTCACCACGACGATGATCGACGAGGTGGACATGGCGATGGCGGCGATCAGCGGCGTGGCGTGGCCGAGAATTGCGATCGGCACGGCGACGACATTGTAGCCGATGGCGAGCGCGAAATTCTGCCGGATAAGACGGCCGGCACGGCTGGTGGTCGCATGGGCGAAGGGCACGGCCTCGAGGCTCTCGTGCAGGAAGACGAAATCCGCCGCCTGCCGGCCGACATCGGCCGCCGTGGCCGGGGCGATGGAGACGTGGGCGGCGGCGAGCGCCGGCGCATCGTTGATGCCGTCACCGACCATCAGCACGCGGTGGCCGGCCGCCGCCCGCTCGGTGACCGCTTCCGTCTTTTCCCGGGGCGACAGCGCAGCACGCCAGCGCGCGATGCCGAGAAGGCCGGCGATGCGGGCAACGGCCGGCGCCCGGTCACCCGAGAGGATCGCCATATCGATCTGCGCCCGCTTCAGCGTGGCGATGGCATCCTCCGCCCCAGCCCTCAGGGTGTCCTCGAAACGGAAGGTTTCCAGCACCTTGCCATTGCGCGAGAGCACGACTTCCGAAAGCCCGTGTTCCTCGTCGCCGGCCGCGGCACTGCCGCTGGCGAAGGCGCGGTTGCCGAGGCGATAGAGGCCCTGGGGCGTCTCCGCCTCCAGGCCGCCGCCAGCAACTTCCGTCACGCTTTCAAAGAGCGGCATCGGCCCTGCCCAGGCGCTCGCCAGCGCCATCGACAGCGGATGGCGCGAATGGGCGGCGAGCGCCGACGCCAGCGCGAGATGGGTGCGATCGGCCTTTTCGCGATCGACGAGGCGCGGCTTGCCGAGTGTCAGCGTACCGGTCTTGTCGAAGACGGCGGTGTCGATCTCGGCAAGGCGTTCCATGGCCGACCCATCCTTGACCATCACGCCGCCGGCAAACAGGCGTCCTGCCGCAACGACCTGCACCACCGGCACCGCGAGGCCGAGCGCGCAGGGGCAGGTAATGATCAGCACGGCGATGGCGACGAGCATCGCATGCTTCCAGTCGCCATCGTAAAAACCCCAGCCGAGGAAGGAGACGAGCGCCAGCAGGTGCACGGCCGGCGAATAGATCTGCGCGGCGCGGTCGGCGATGCGGCGATAGCGGGCCCGCCCCCCTTCCGCGGCCTCCATCAGACCGATGACCTCCGACAGGAACGAATTGCGCGCCGTGGCGACAGCCTCGACGGTCAGCGAGCCGGTGAGGTTCATCGCACCCGCTTCCAGCCGCGTGCCCGGCGAGGCGGCCAGGGGATCGCTCTCGCCGTTGACGATTGAGCGGTCGATGTCGCTTGCGCCCGAAAGCACGCGGCAATCGACCGGGATACGCTCGCCGGCGGCGATGGAAAGGTGCTCGCCGACGGCGATCTCCTCGACGGGCCGGTAGTCGCGGCTGCCATCCGGCCGGATGACCATCGCCCCGCGCGGCGAAAGGCGGGCAAGGCCGGTTATGGCCGAGCGGGCGCGGTCGCGCATGACGTGGTCCAGCGTACGGCCGATCAGAAGGAAGAAAAGCAGGCTCACCGTCGCGTCGAACCAGGCATGCTCGGCGCTGTGCAGCGTCTCCCAGAGCGAAACGGCGTAGGAGAGCGTGATGGCGAGCGCGATCGGCACATCCATGTTGGTGCGGCCGTGACGCACCGCATTCCAGGCCGACTGGTAGAAGAAGCGGCCGGCATAGATCAGCGTCGGGCCGGCGATCAGCGCGGAGATCCAGTGGAAGAGGTCGCGCGTGGCGGCCTCCGCGCCCGACCAGACGGAGACCGAGAGCAGCATGATGTTCATCGCGGCGAAGCCGGACACGGCAACGGCGCGGATCAGCTGGTTGCGCAGGCGGTCGTCGCCTTCCGCCGCCAGCGAGAAGAGATGCGTCTCATAACCCGTGGCGCGAATGGCGCTGGCGATCTCCTGCGGATCGGTGCGCCGGCCTGCGACCTCCTCCTTCCAGACCACCGAAACGCGGCGGGTGGAGAGGTTGACGCGTGCCCGTTCCACGACGGGCAGCGCGTTCAGCGCGCCCTCGACCGTGGCGATGCAGGCGCCGCAATAGACGCCCGGCACGCTGAGGTCGTTCTGGCGCAGGCCTTCGCCGACGGGGCGGCTCGCCAGCATCAGTTCTTCCGAGGAAGGCAGCGCCGCACGCTGTGCATCGATGGCGCCCTCCGTACCGGGTGCGCAGCAGCTCATTTCGCCCCTCCCGCAACAACGGTGCGCACGGTCTGGTGGAAGACCTTCTCGCCATCGCGCCTCGTGCTGATATCGACGACCCACTGGCCGGCCGGCACCGCGCGGTCCGCCGCGAACAGCCCCTCGCCCGCCGGCTGAAGAGCGACCGTGAAATCCTTGCGCTCGTCGACGGGCCGCTTGAACACCGCCGAGACGTCGTCGGCGACAACGGGAGCGCCGTTCGCATCGGTGACACGGTAGACGATGCGATCATCCTTCACGGTGAGGTCGCCCTCGATGCCGCTGGCCGCAAGCGCGCGCGCTTCCGCCACCTTGCCGTTGAATTGCTGGCTGGCGACATAGGTGTTGGGCACGACGAGGCCGCTCCAGCTGTTCGAGGCATTCCACGCCATGATCAGGTTGACGGTGATGATCGTGCCGAAGAACAGCACCATGACACCCGCCATATGCCAGCCGGTGAAGACAAACCCCTGTTCCTTGCGTTCCATGGCCATCACTTTGCTCCCGGCGTGTTGAAATTGGCGGAATAGACGTCGCGCTCGTGGCCCTGCCGGTCTTCCGCGATAATCTGGAAGCCTTCGGCGGCTTCTGCAAGCCGATCCTTCGGCAGGGTGACGAAAACACGCAGCGCCGTCACCTTGTCCGGATCGGCCGGTACATCGACACTGCGGCCGTCGGCGCTCTCATGGCCGGCGATCTTCATCGTTGCGCCCGGCATGCCCTCGATCGACACGGTGATGACGCGCGGCTCGGGGATCATGTTGAGCAGCTTCACCGCATAGCCGTTGCGGATCGAACCGTCCGATTCGACAACGAACTGCGGATTGCGGTCGTGGATGACGTTGAGGTCCAGCCGGTCGCGCGAAAGGAGCGCGAAGAGCAGCGCAAAGCCGGCCAGCGACCAGACGCCGAAATAAAGCAGCGTGCGCGGGCGGAAAATGATGCGCCAGTCGAAATGCCGGATCTTGCCGCCGAAGGCGCCGTCGGCACCGCGCACGCGCTTCGGATCGACCGGCTCCGTGCCGCCGGCCGTGGCGAGCGCCATGTTGGCCGAATAGTCCGACAGCGTCGCATAGGCGATGAGGCCGCGCTCCTTGCCGATCTTGTCCATCACATTGTCGCAGGCATCGATGCACAGCGCGCAGGTGATGCATTCGAGCTGCTGGCCGTCGCGGATGTCGATGCCCATGGGACAGACGACGACGCAGGCGTTGCAATCGACGCAATCGCCGACGCTCTCGCCGGCGGCGATCGCCTTCTTGGCATGGCGGGTGCGCGGCTCGCCGCGCCAGTCGTTGTAGGTGACGACCAGCGAACTCTCATCGAGCATCGCCGCCTGGATGCGCGGCCAGGGGCACATATAGGTGCAGACCTGCTCGCGCATCAACCCACCGAAAATGTAGGTGGTCGCGGTCAGGATGGCGACGGTGATGTAGGCGACGGGCGGCGCTTTCAGCATCGCGAAATCGACGAGCAGCGTCGGCGCATCGGCGAAATAGAAAATCCAGGCGCCACCGGTCGCAACCGCGATCACCAGCCAGACGGCGTGCTTGCTGACACGCTTCCAGATCTTGTCGAGCGTCCACGGCCCGGTGTCGAGCTTTATCCGCGCATTGCGGTCGCCTTCGATCGCCCGCTCCACGACAAGGAAAAGATCGACCCAGACAGTCTGCGGACAGGCATAACCGCACCAGGCGCGCCCTACCGCCGAGGTGACGAGGAAGAGCCCGAAGCCCGCCATGACGAGCAGGCCGGCGACGAAGAAGAATTCCTGCGGCCAGATCTCGATGAAGAAGAAATAGAAACGACGGCCGGCAAGGTCGATGAGCACCGCCTGGTCCGGCGCGTGCGGCCCACGATCCCAGCGAATCCAGGGTGTCAGGTAATAGATGCCGAGCGTGATCAGCATCACCAGCCACTTGAACTGCCGGAAGCGGCCTTCCGCACGCTTCGGGAAGATCTTCTTGCGCTTTTCGTAAAGCGGCTTTCGAACCTTCGCCGAATTGACGGGTTCCGCCTCATGGCGCTCGATGGAATTGTAGATCGTCGTGGTATTCTGTTGCATGTCTGTCGGCCGCACCTGTCGTTGTGCCGGCACAATGACGCCAACGACGGTCTCCATCGTTGATCTACGTCAAGTTTTGGACATAGCAGGGCGTGGCGGGTTGCCGCACAGAGGACGGACAATGACGGGCACCATCCTGGCCAAGCGCTACGGCGACTACCGCGAATACGCACCTGCGGACGCGCTCTCGGCCGTCATTCGCTGCGCCTGGATGCATCGTGCGCCCGAAAACCCGCCGGCCGCACGCATTGCTGTCGTGCCGGATGGCTGCGTCGACCTGTTGTGGACGGAACAGGGTTTTCGCGTTGCCGGGCCTGATCGTACCGCCGCCTTTCCAAAACTCCGGCCGGGCGAGACGATTCTCGGGTTGCGCCTGCGCCCCGGCATCGCCCGCCACCTCTTGCGCTGCGATCTCGACGCGCTGATCGGCAAGGTCGTGCCCCTTGCCGACATCGGCCTGCACGGGCTGGTCACCCAGCACGAGCGCCTGCTTGCAACTTCTGGCCCCCGGCAGAGACTGCGGCTGCTCCAGGCGATTTTCGCCACCGGCATGGGAGAAATTCCCGACCTGCGGCCCGATGCAGCGGCCCTGTATGCACTGAGCGCTCGTCGGCCTCCGGAGGTCATCGCCGCCGAAATCGGCGTGACGACGCGCACGCTCCGGCGAATCAGCGTCGCCGAGTTCGGCTACGGGCCGAAGGCGTTGGCCCGTATCCTCAGATTGCAGAGCCTGCTCGACCGGGTCGCCGGGCCGGGCACCTCCCTCGCCGGCCTTGCCGCCGACACGGGCTTTGCCGACCAGGCGCACATGAACCGGGACGTGCTGGCATTGACCAGCCTGACGCCCGGCGAGATCCAGAGGCAGATGCGCGTCTGACATGTCCGTTTTGTTCAAGACTTCGGCAAGGGACCGCGTATCGTGGCGCCGAATGGAGAAACCGATGACCACCCTGCCCGCTCGTATCATCCACCGCACCATCCGGTGTGACTGGCGTGCGGTGCACGCCTTTGCCGCCCGGCCGGAAAACATGCCGCTCTGGGCCTCGGGCCTTGCCGCCGGGCTGACGCGCGACGGCGAAGACTGGATCGCCGTCGGCGGGCCGATCGGCGATGTGCGGGTGCGCTTCGCCCCGCCGAACGATTTCGGCATCGTCGACCATCGGGTGACGCTGCCGGACGGGCGGGTGGTGGACAATGCGCTGCGCGTCGCGCCGAACGGCGATGGTACGGAGGTGATGTTCCTGTTGCTGCGGCAACCGGATATGGACGACGCAGCCTTCAAGCGGGACGCGGCCCATGTGGCGCGTGATCTCGAAACGCTGGCGAGACTGATGGAAGAAAAGGACGGACAGGAATGAGCACCAGAGGCGCAGATCGCAAGATCGACTACATCGAGTTCAACGTCGCGGATATCGCGGCAAGCAAGGCCTTCTACGGCGCGGCCTTCGGCTGGACCTTCACCGACTACGGCCCGCAGTACTGCGAGTTCCAGGACGGCCGCCTCACCGGCGGCTTCACGACGCTTGCCCCGGTCAGCGCCAAAGGCGGCCCGCTCGTCATCCTCTTTGCCGATGCGCTGGAAGAGGTGTTGGCACGGGTGACGGCGGCGGGCGGAGCGATCGTCAAGCCGATCTTCGACTTTCCCGGCGGCCGGCGCTTCCAGTTCACCGACCCCGACGGCTACGAGCTCGCGGTCTGGTCCGACCAGTGATTTGCCTGCCGTAACGTCAATGTGAACGGCCGGATGCCTTTTACCGAAGGAATTCAGGCTTTCTCAATAAGACGCTCCTAGTCAGGGCCCGCGATCAATACGGACGCGGGCTTTTTCCATGTACAAAATCCTCGGCAAGGCATTGACGGTCGGCATTCTCTCGACGCTGGCATCCCTCGCCATCAGCTTCGCCTTCGTGCCGCTCATGGGTGGCCAGGTGGCGGGCGCCGGCCTCGTCATGACCATCGTCTGTCCGATCGCCATCTCCATTCCCGTCTCGATCCTGCATTTTTACCAGGCGGACCGGCTGCGCGCCGCCAATGCCGCCCTCGCCAGTGCAAAGGACCAGCTTGCCGAGGCCTATGCCCGTCTGAAACACCAGGCGCAGCGCGACGCGCTGACGGGCGTGCTCAACCGCGCGACCTTTCTGGCCGAACTTGAAGCCCGCAGCCGCAATGGCCGCTCCGGCGGCCTGCTCTTCCTCGACCTCGACCACTTCAAGTCCGTCAACGACCGCTTCGGCCACGCCGCGGGTGACGAGGCGCTGCGCCTCGTCGGGGCGCTTTTGGGCAAGCTTTCGGGGGAGGACGACCTCATCGGCCGGCTGGGCGGCGAGGAGTTCGCCGTCTTCCTCGACGCCGCCTCGCCCGACCACATGCTGGGCCATTCGCAGACGATCCGCGAGGCGGTGGAGGCAATCGACCTCCGCGCGCCGGCAGGTATGCGCATCGCGCTCGGCATCAGCATCGGCGTCTTCCACTGCGCGCCGCGTTTTGATCCGGTCGAGGCGCTCGCCGCCTCCGATCGCAACCTCTACCGGGCAAAATCGATGGGCCGGAACACGGTCGTCGCCTGAAGGCTGTTCCGCCGGGCAAGCTCCTGACCAAAAAAAGGCCGCGGAAACCGCGGCCTTCGTCGTTTGGTGATCCCGGCCGCCTACTCGCCGCCGCCCAGCGAGTGTACGAAGACGGCAAGCTGCTTGACGGACGGATCGCCGAGACGAGGAAGCCAGGCGGGCATGACACCATGTTTCGGCGCACGCACCTGCTGGGCGATGGCGGCCTCGCCCTCGCCCTTCAGCCAGATGGCGTCGGCAAGGTCGGGGGCGCCCATTTCACGGTTGCCCTTGGCGTCTTCGCCGTGGCAGGCCGCGCAGTTGTCGGCGAAGATCTGCTTGCCGGGTTCCACGAGGCCGGCATCCGACGGCGTGCCCGTCAGGCTGACCACATAGGCCGCGACCTGCTTGATCTCCTCCGGCTGGAGGATTTCGCCATAGGCCGGCATGTCCGAGATGCGGGTCTCGTCGTCGCCCGGATGGCGGATGCCATGGGCGATCGTCTGGTAGATGTCGTCCACCGTGCCGCCCCAGACCCAGTCGTCGTCGTTGAGGTTGGGGAAACCCGCGGCACCGGCCGCGCCCGAACCATGGCACTGGGCGCAATTGACCTTGAAGGCCGAGGCGCCGCCGGCAATCGCAAACTGCGAGAGCTGCGGATCGGCCATGATCTCCTGCAGCGACGATTTCGCGATGCGGTCGACCATGCCGGCCTGCGCCTGTTTTGCCTCGGAAAGTTCGATGGCAACATTGGCGCGGCTCGACCAGCCGAGCATGCCGGTCGTGGCATCGGAGATCAGCGGCCAGGCCGGAAAGGCGATCGTATAGCCGATCGCCCAGACGATCGTCGCGTAGAACGACCAGACCCACCAGCGTGGCATCGGGTTGTTCAATTCACGGATGCCGTCCCATTCGTGGCCGGTGGTTTCGACGCCCGAGATTTCGTCAATATGCTTCTCGGCCATGATCAGTCCTCCTTGAGAGGGATTTCAGCGGCCCGTTCGGCGGCCTTGCGGGCGCCGGGGCGAAGGGTGAAGGCGACGACGGCGAGGAAGAACAGCGTCATGGCGAGCAGTCCCCAGCTGTCGGCGAAGTGCCGCATGGCGGTGTAGGTTTCCATGAGCTTCCTCCTCAGCGGTAGCCGCTGGCATCGTCATAGGTGGAGAAGTCCACCAGCGTGCCGAGCATCTGCAGATAGGCGACGAGCGCATCCATTTCGGTAAGCTTGGCCGGGTCGCCATCGAAATCGCCGAGCTTGGCCTTCGGATAACGGGCCTCGATGCCCGACGTGTCGGCATTCGGGTCGGCCTGCGCCTTGATGTCGGCGGCAGCGTTGGCGATCATCTCGTCGCTGTACGGCACGCCCACGGCGCGGTTGGCCTCGAGATGCATCGAGACGTTCTTCACCTCCAGCGGCGTTTCCTTGAGGAAGGAATAGCTCGGCATGACCGATTCCGGCACGACCGAGCGCGGCTCGATCAGGTGCTGGACGTGCCATTCGTTCGAATAGCGGTCGCCGACGCGGGCAAGGTCCGGACCGGTACGCTTGGAACCCCACTGGAACGGATGGTCGTACATCGATTCCGCCGCCAGCGAATAATGCCCGTAGCGCTCCACCTCGTCGCGGAACGGACGGATCATCTGGCTGTGGCAGGTGTAACAGCCCTCGCGAACATAGATGTCCCGGCCGGCGAGCTCCAGCGGCGAATAAGGCCGCATGCCCTCCACCTTCTCGATGGTGTTTTCCAGGTAGAACAGCGGGGCGATCTCGACGATGCCGCCGATGGTGACCACGAAGAGCGAGCCGACGAGGAGAAGCGTCGCGTTGCGCTCGAGGATCGCGTGTTTGTCAAGAATGGACATCGGGTCCCTCCTATTCGGCCGGCTGCAGCTTCGGCGCGGCACCCGGGATCGGGGCCTCGTCGCGCTGGTAACCGAGGATTGTCATGGTCACGTTGTAGGCCATGATGAGTGCGCCCAGCAGGAACAGCCCGCCGCCGGCAGCACGCAGCACGTAGTAGGGGAACATGGCGGCGATCGTTTCGGCGAACGAGTAGACCAGGAAGCCCTGCTCGTCGTATTCGCGCCACATCAGGCCCTGCTGGATGCCGGCGACCCACATGACAGCGGCGTAGACGACGATGCCGAGGGTTGCCAGCCAGAAGTGCCAGTTGACCATGCGGATCGAGTAGAGCCGCTCGCGCTTCCACAGCTTCGGCACGAGGAAGTAGATTGCGCCGAAGGTGATGAGGCCGTTCCAGCCGAGCGCGCCCGAATGCACGTGGCCGATGGTCCAGTCCGTGTAGTGGCTGAGCGAGTTGACCGACTTGATCGACATCATCGGGCCTTCGAAGGTCGCCATGCCGTAGAAGGCGACGGCCATGACCATCATGCGCACGATCGGATCGGTGCGGATCTTGTCCCAGGCGCCCGACAGCGTCATCAGGCCGTTGATCATGCCGCCCCAGGAAGGCATCCAGAGCATGATCGAGAAGACCATGCCGAGCGTCTGCGCCCAGTCCGGCAGCGCCGTATAGTGCAGGTGGTGCGGGCCGGCCCAGATATACATGAAGATCAGGGCCCAGAAGTGGATGATCGACAGGCGGTAGGAATAGACCGGACGGTTCACCTGCTTCGGGATGAAGTAGTACATCATGCCGAGGAAGCCGGCCGTCAGGAAGAAGCCCACGGCGTTGTGTCCGTACCACCACTGCGTCAGCGCATCCTGCACGCCGGAGAAGGCCGAGTAGCTCTTCACGCCGAGGAACGAGACCGGGACGGCCAGGTTGTTGACGATGTGCAGCATGGCGATCGTCACGATGAACGACAGGAAGAACCAGTTCGCCACATAGATATGTGGTTCCTTGCGCGTCATGATCGTGCCGAGGAAGGCGATCAGATAGGCGACCCAGACGATAGTGAGCCAGATATCGACATACCATTCCGGCTCGGCATATTCCCGGCTCTGCGTGATGCCGAGCAGGTAGCCGGTGGCGGCCATGACGATGAAGAGCTGGTACCCCCAGAACACGAACCAGCCGAGATTGCCGCCGAAGAGGCGGGCACGCGACGTGCGCTGCACCACGTAGAAGGAGGTCGCAATCAGCGCATTGCCACCAAAGGCAAAGACCACCGCGGATGTGTGCAGCGGGCGCGTGCGGCCGAAATTCAGCCAGGGCTCGATGTTGAGGTCGGGGAAGGCCAGCTGCAGCGCCACGACGACGCCGACCAGGAAGCCGACGACGCCCCAGAACACCGTCGCAATGACGCCGTACTTGACGACCTCGTCGAAGTAGCCCTCGTCGTCCTGCGAGGACTTGACCGCGACAGCCGGCGCGAAAGAGATGCGCCGGATCATGAAGAGCGTGCTGGCGAGCAGCACGAAGAAGAGAACCCACATGTGGGCCTCGAAGAACCTGTCCTGAGCAAAGGCTGCGCCGAGCAGCGCGATGAACGCCCCCACGGCCAGGACGATCGTTTCCGTTACATATTTCATCGTTGGCATCCCCCAACTCGTCAATTTCCCGCAAACACCGGTTCCCTCGCGGAATCGGCCCTTGCGCTCGACTGAGCCTTCGCAGATGCGGCCGGAAGCATCCTTGATATGGATCAAGGCGAAGCGCGGTTGCCAGCGGCATCAAGGGACAGGTTGACGCAGCCGCGCGTCGAAACGCTCGCGGCACTCTCGAACCGAGGGAACACGACATGACAGACTATACAGGGATCGCCCGGCTGCTTTCGGATACCCCGACGGACGCCGTTTCACTGGACTGGCTGAAAAAGGCCCATAGCGCGCAACTGACACTCTGCGAAGCGCTGGAGGATATCGCCGACAGCCTGCCGGCAAACGTCAACCGGCAGAAGTGCATGTATGCGGCCAAATCGCTGATGCCGCTGGTGAACGGCATCCACCGCTACGAGGAAGAGGCGGTGTTTCCGCTCCTGGAGCGTAAGGCCTCCGGCGACCGGGAGCTGATCGATTCCATTGCCCGGCTGAAGTTCGAGCATGTCGAGGACGAGTGCTTTGCGGAAGAGCTGACCGATACGCTGAACCGGCTCGGCAGCGGCGATGACACCGTGAACGCGGAAGCCGCGGGCTACATGCTCCGCGGCTTCTTCGAATCGATCCGGCGCCACATCGCCTTCGAGCAGCAGTTCATGCTGCGGGGCACCGGCCTTACTTCCTGACCGCTCAGGCGGCGAGCGGCCCCTGCTGCGCCGTTTCCTGCAGAACCAGGATGGCGCCGAGCACATTACCCGCCGCCGACAGGCACGGCGTCATGCGGCAACGCGTGATCGCCTGCCCCCGGCGCGGGGAAACATAGTCGTATTCCACCACGTCCCCGGCAAAGCAGTGATCGAGATTGCGTTTCACACGGCTCTCGAAACGCTGCACGCCGATGAACTCCACGATATGCCGGCCGACGAGATCGATGGGCTTTTCGCTGAAGCACTCGGCATTGAGCGGATTGGAGTAGAGATAACGATAGTCCGTCGTGATGACGGCGACGCGGTCCGGAAGGCTGTCGAGAATCGCCTCGTTGAGCAGTCCATCCTCCACCACGCGCGGCGTGGAAACGGGACGCCCGGCTTCGAGCATCTCCACCCGGAACGGCGCGACACCCTCTTCCGTTCCGAAATACCGGTCCAGCAGCAGCTTGAAATGATGCGCCTGCCGGAGCACGCAGGCCTTGTCATCCGCCTCTTCCCGAAGGAGATCCACCACGAACTGGAATTGGGAGCGAAACTCGGAGGCGTCGCTCGCCTCCTTCTGCAACACGGCCGCCAGGGCCGGTTCGATTTCCCTGTCCAGCATGGAAACGAGCCGTTCGTTTCCGGTCTTCACCGCATGCTGGAGTTGTGAATACTTAAACCAGAACAACTCTACAAGAGCTTTCAATGCATGCTCCCCGAATTGCTGAAAATTACAGCAATTGCATCACTACACTATTTGAAATGTTCAGAAATGAGATACAGCTTTGATCGTTCCCCTCCAAATATGCTGCCCAAAGCGCTTACATTAGCAAAATGGTAACAGCGAACGAGAGGATGTCAAACCCCAAATTCGACGAAAGTCGAATATTTCGCGAAACTGAACGTGTTCAAAATCGCGATTGAAAGAAACAATAGTAAGCAGTCAAGTAATAAGGCCGCGCTTGATATTCCAGCGGTCATGATACCAGAGCCACTGGCCGGGATATTCCCGCACCCACTGCTCGACCTTGTCGTTCAGCATCTGTGCGGTCGCATCCACATCGACGGAGCCGTTTTCCCTGCGGGGAATGTGCATCGCCGGTTCCAGTTCCAGCCGGTAGCGGTTGCCCGGCAGGCGGATGCAGCGCGCGGGATAGACCTCGCAGTTGAACTGGCGCACGAGCTTGGCCAGCAGCGGGTTGGTCTGCACCTTCTGACCGAAGAATTCCGTGTGCAGACCCTTGTTGAACTTCTGGTCGACCAGCACGCCAACCGGACCGCCCGCTTCCAGCTTGCGGGCAAGCGTGAAGGACGAGCCGGCATGGGACGGCACGAGATCGCCCATACGGGCGCGGCGGAACTCGAAAACCTTGTCGGCAACGTAAGGATTGTTGGGCGGGCGGAAGAGCACCGTCACGTCGAGGCCGAAGGAGGCACCGGCGACCGGCAGCAGCTCGAAATTGCCGGTATGGGCGGTGAAGACGATGAAGGGCCGCGGATTGTCGCGCAGGTCCACGAAAAGCGGAATGCCCGAGACCTCGATGCGGCCGGCCGTTTGACGCGCGGGATCGAAATCGAAGAGACGGTCGAGGAAAACATATTCGGCCGCAAGCCGACCCATGTTTCCCCAGGCGTCGAGCGCGATCTCAGCGATCTCGGCCTCGGGCTTCTCCGGAAAGGCATTGCGCAAATTGGTGAGCGTCAGCGTGTGGCGCTTCGTCTTCGGCCCGATCCAGCGCGCCACGCGATCGGCGAAATTGATCGCACCGTCTGCCGGCAGCAGCTTCAGGAGGCTGAGCAGGCCGAAGACGAGCTGCGCCACCGACCATTGCTTGAACTTCCTGAGCGCCAGGACGAGGCGTGTGACGATCATCCGCACGGTATCAATCCAGCTTCAGGACGATCTTGCCGAAGATCTGGCGCGATTCCATGCGCTCCAGGGCCGTCGCGATACCGTCGAAGGTGACTTCCGTATCGATGACCGGATGGACGAGGCCGCGCGCCATCTTCTGCATGGCGTTCGCCATGTTCTCCATGCGGCAGCCGAAGGAGCCGAGCAGCTTCAATTGCTGCTGGAAGAGCATCATCAGGTTCAGGTCGGTCGAGACGCCTGAAGTGGAGCCGCAGGTGACGAGCCGCCCGCCGCGCTTCATGCAGAGCATGGAGCCGGCCCAGGTATCCTTGCCGACATGTTCGAAGACGACATCGACGCCCTTCTTCTTCGTCAGCTTGCGCACGACGCCCTCGAAACGGTCCTCGCGGTAATTGATGACATGATCCGCGCCGAGCGCCTTCGCCTTCTCGATCTTGTCGTTCGAACCGACGGTCGTGATGACGGTGCAGCCGATCTTCTTGGCAAGCTGGATCGCCGCCGTGCCGATGCCGGAGCCGCCGGCATGCACGAGGATCGTCTCGCCGGGCTCAAGCTTGGCATTGTCGAACAGCATGTGCTCGACGGTGCCGAAGGTGACGGGGGCGAGTGCCGCCGCAACCGCATCGACACCGGGCGGGGCCGGCACGAGCAGGCGGGCGGGAAGGTTCACCTTCTCCTGTGCGAAGCCGTCCAGATGGAAGCCGTGTACGCCGCCGACATGTTCGCAGAGATTGTCGCGGCCTTCGCGGCAGGGCTTGCAGAGGCCGCAGGTGCGCGCGCCATAGATCGAGACGAGCTGGCCGGGCAGCACGTTGGAGACGCCCGGGCCGAGCGTTTCGACGACGCCGGCCGCTTCCGCGCCGATGACCAGCGGCATCTTGCGCTTGGCAAAGGCCATGCCGCGCCAGCCCCAGACGTCGATATGGTTGAGGGCAACGGCCTTGACGCGCAGCGTCACCTCGCCGGGGCCGGGAGCGTCCGGTTCCGGGATATCGGTGAGTTCAAGCTTGCGGTCGTCGAGAAGCTGGAGAGCGCGCATATCAAGATTCCTATCAGGCGGGTTCGGCCGTCATGACGAGGCTGGCGTTCTGGCCGCCGAAGCCGAAGGAGTTGGAGAGGACCGCGGAAACGCGCGCATCGCGCTTCACGTTCGGCACGACGTCGAGCACGATCGCCGGGTCGGGGTTCGTGTAGTTGATGGTCGGCGGCAGGGTCCCGGTCAGCATGGTCTGGATCGAGAACACCGCCTCGACCGCGCCGGCCGCCGTCAGCGTATGGCCGATCATCGACTTGTTGGAGGAGACCGGGATGTTCGCCAGCTTGTCGCCAAAGACCGTCGACATGGAGAGATACTCCATCTTGTCGTTTTCCGGCGTCGAGGTGCCGTGGGCATTGATATAGCCGATGCCGCTCTCGTCGATGCCGGCGTCTTCCAGCGCAGCACGGATCGTCGCGATGGCGGGGCCGCCATCCGGCGAGGAACGGGTGCGGTGGAAATGGTCCGCCTTCTCGCCGCACCCCTTGAGGATGCCGAGCACCTTCGCGCCGCGGGCAATGGCCGATTCCAGCGATTCCAGCACGAGCGTCGCCGCGCCCTCGGCGATGACGAAACCATCGCGGTCCTTGCTGAAGGGCTTTGAGGCCCTGGTCGGCGGGTCGTTCTGTGTGGAAAGCGCGGAGAGAAGCGCAAAGCGGATCAGCGCCTCGGCGGTCACCGAGCCGTCGGTGCCAACGGTCAGTGCCCGGTCGGTGCGGCCCTGGCGGATCGCCTCGACGCCGAGCTGGATGGCAGTGGCGCCGGAGGCACAGGCGGTAGACAACGTGACGGGCAGCCCGCGCGTACCGAAACGATCCGCGAGCCGCTCGGAGATCGAGCCAAAGGCCCAGGCCTCATGCAGGGCAGGTTCGGCCTTCTCGCGCAAGGCCGAAAGGAAGCGGTCATAGGCATCGCCCGGACGCTCGGACGGCGGAGCGCGGTCGGCGAGCGCAAAACGGTCGCGCCAGTCCGGTTCGATCGGGGGAGCGGCGAGGAAGAGCGGACCGCCGAATTCGCCGGAAAGGCCGGCCTGTGCCAGTGCCTCGTCCGTCGTCTCGCGGGCATAGGCGTAGGAGCGCTCGACCGGATTTTCGACGGGCAGGTCGATGAAATCCACCGTGCCGGAAATGCGGGTGTTGAGCCCGTCCACCGGGAAGCGCGTGATGCCATGGATGCCGGACACCCCACCGACGAGCGCCGTCCAGTTGTCCTTGAGGCCCTGCCCCAGCGAGGTGATGACGCCCATGCCGGTGACGGCGACGATCGGGCGGCCGAGATGATCCCTGTAAGCGGCATTCGTCATGGCCGGCTCCTACTTCTCTGCGACAAGGATTGCGACGCCTTCGCCGCGGGCATGGCCGACCGTGGTGACGACGGCGCTTTTCGCCGCTTCGGTCATCACGGTCTCGGCCTTCGTATCGAACGGCGCGACCTTGACACCCGCGCCGAGCGTCAGGGCCGCAATGGCAAGGCCAAGCGGAAACTGCGCTTCCAGCGCCTGGCCGGTGACCGCGCTGAAGCCGCGCACCGGGCTGCCGGCAAAACGCGTGTCGAGCCAGGCCTTTTCACGCGCCGTCGGGCCGTGCTGGCCGGAGGCGCCGGAGAAGACCAAGGTCTCGGCACCGGCCGAAGCCCCGTCGGCCAAGCGCTCGAGGCGGGCTTCCAGCCGGCCCTCGTCCCGCGAGCCGCGATCGCCGCCGATGGCGTCGATGGTCGCATAGATGCGCGCACCGCGCGCCTCGGCGTGGGCACGCGATTCCAGAACGAGGAAGGCCGCGGCCGTGCCAGTGATGATGCCACCGCCAGCCGCTTCATCGCGCGACCAGAGCGGCGTCCAGCCGCCCGTCGCATGCGCCTGCATGGCCTCGTAGAGCATGATGACATCCTGCCGCTCGGCCACCAGCGCACTGCCGACGAGCGTATGCGTCGACTGGCCGGAGCGGATGCGGTGGAAAGCGGTCTCGATGGCGGAAATGCCAGCCGCCTCCTCGCCCATGAAGGTGCGGGAGGAACCGGTGACCTTGTGCACGATGGAGATATTGCCGGCGAGCAGGTTGGACAGCTGGGCAAGGAAGAGTGTCGGGCGCAGTTCGGTCGTCAGCTTCTCGTTGAGCAGATGCTCGCGGTCATTGCGCTTGAGGCCTTCGTCGACGATCAGCGAATCGACCGCGATGTCGCGCTCGCCGCCGCCGGCCGCAACGATCATATCCATCGTGCCGCAGGCATCCGCATCGTCCTTGAAACCGGCATCGTCGAGCGCGAGGCCGGCGGTGAAGACGCCGAGGCGCTGCCAGTTCTCCATCTGGCGCTGGTCGCCGCGCTTGGGGATCTGCTGGTTCCAGTCGATCTCGGGCATCGGATGCACCGGATAGGGCGCAAAACGCTCCGTCTCGATCTTCAGCGCCGGCGCGCTCGCGCCACCAAGGATTTCCACATGCGCCGCGGCGCCGACACCCTGGCAGGTGACGATGCCGACGCCCGTGATGACCACATCGTTGTTCGCCATGCTCATTTCCCTTCCGCAGACGCTTCGAGCGCCTCGAACAAACCCACCTCGACGGCGCGCTTGCGCACGATATCGGCGAGCGGCACCTCGGCAAACGGCATGGTGCGCAGCTTCAATTGCGCATCGCAGACTTTCTTGCCCGAGGACGTGATCTTCGCCTTGGTCACGGCATAACCCGACCCGTCATGCTCCAGTGCCGCCTCGATGTCGAGCACGGCATCCGGCTCGACGAAGGTGCGCATCTTGGCGCCGTCGACGGTCATCAGGAAGGGCATGGCGGCAAAATCCGTCGCAGCCAGCACGAGGAAGCCGGAGGCCTGCGCCATCGTCTCGATGAGCAGCACGCCCGGAACGAGCGGCATGCCGGGAAAATGGCCTTCAAAAACGGGGCTCTTCGCCGGCACGACCGAGCGGGCCTTCAACACGCGGCGCGCGCCGTCAACGGCCTCCACGCGATCGATCATCTGGAAATATTCGAGCAGCATCGGGATACCTCCGGCAGGTTCCGGAAATCGAAAGGCCTGCCGGAAACGGCAGGCCGTGCACCACAAGCACCGGGATCGTCAGGAACACGGCCGCAAACCGGCCGGCGCCGTTGCCTCAGGCCTTGGCAGCCCGCAGTTCGTCGATCTTGGCGCAGAGGTTCTTCAGGACGAAGTACTCTTCCGTCGCGACCTTGCCCTCGTTGACGTCCTGGGTCCACTGTTCCAGCGGGATCTTGATGCCGAATTCCTTGTCGATCGCAAAGACGATGTCGAGGAAGTCGAGGCTGTCGATGCCGAGATCGTCGATCGTGTGGCTGTCCGGCGTGATCGTCTCGCGATCGATCTCGCTCGTCTCAGCAATGATGTCGGCAACCTTGTCGAATGTAGCAGTCACGCCCATACCTCATGAATCTATAGTCGGGCGATCCTATATGGAAATAAGACGCAATTGCCAATGGGTTTGATGAGGGCCCTGCGCAGTCGGCGATGCTGTGTTGCGCAAACAGCATGGCCACGCGCCGCCGGTCAGACCGCGATGGAATGCCGCCCGCGTCCGCTCGCCAGATGCGCATCGAAGACCGCAGCGACGGTGCGGGCGAAGGGTCGCCCTGCCGCGGTGAGCACGAAACGGTCGCCGTCGATGCGGGCAAGCCCGTCCCGGTCGGCAAGGGCAAAACCGATCGCCTCGGCCCGGATGATGCCGGAGAAGGCGGGATGGCTTGCGGCAAGCGCCGTGAAGGAAAAGCCGAAATCGCACATGATCTTCTCGATCACGAAGGCGCGGGCGCGGTCCTCCCCGGTCAGCGCGTAGCCGCGGACGGCGGCAAGGCCACCCTCCTCCACCCGGCGCAGATATTCGCCCGTCGCCGGCATGTTCTGCACGTAACCTTCGGGAAGCTGGCCGATCGACGATGCACCGAGCCCGACCAGCGCGTCCGCCTGGTCGTCGGTATAGCCCTGGAAATTGCGCCGGAGCGTGCCCTGGCGCGCCGCCACGGCGAGCCCGTCGGCGGGAAGCGCGAAATGATCGATGCCGATCGCCTCATAGCCGGCCGAGACCAGCATGTCGGCCGCAAGCGCCATCTGCTCGAACCGCGCGACCACGCCCGGCAGCGCCGCCTCGTCGATCATCGTCTGGTGCTTCTTCATCCATGGCACATGGGCATAGCCGAAGAGCGCGATACGGTCGGGCGCAAGCGACAGGACCGCGCGAACCGTCTCGGCCAGCGTCTCCAGCGTCTGGTGCGGCAGGCCGTAGAGGATGTCGCAATTGACCGAGCGCACGTTCCGCGCCCGTGCGGCCTCCACCACGCCGCGGGTCTGCTCGAAGGTCTGGATGCGGTTGATCGCCTTCTGCACCGTGGGGTCGAAATCCTGGATGCCGAGGCTGGCGCGGGTCATACCGATATCGGCCAGCGCATCGTGCCTGGCGTCATCGAGATCGTTCGGATCCATCTCTACGGAGATTTCCGCATCCGTCGCGAAGGAAAAACTCGCCTCCAGACAGGTCTTCAGCGTCCGCATGTCATCCGGCCGCAGGAGGGTCGGCGAACCGCCGCCGAAATGCAGCGCCGTGACGGGGACCTCCCGTGACACGCGTCCTCCGATGGCGGCGATCTCCGCATGCAGCCCCTTGAGGTAGGCTTCGACGGGTTCATAGCGCAGCGTCTGCTTGGTGTGACAGGCGCAGAACCAGCACAGCCGGTCGCAATAGGGAATGTGGGCGTAGAGCGAGAGGCGATTCTCTGCCGTAAGGCGCCCCAGCCACCCGGCATAGACGTCCGGTCCGATGCTTTCGTCGAAATGCGGCGCGGTCGGATAGCTCGTATAGCGGGGAACCGGCGACGAAAGGCGTTCTACGAGGGTGTGCTGCATGGTCATCTCCTTGCTCACATAGCAAATAAACACGAAATGGCCGTCGACATTTGATTTTGATCAAGTGAAAGCCGGAATGAGTGCGCTAGGATTTGACAATAGTCAGGAAGCGCTATTTTGCCGCTAGGCGGCACGCTTTATGTTCAGAACCACGTGCGGTAGCACGGCATTATTGCGCCGCAGCACCCGCCGGGCGAAAGGAAAGCCGATATGGAAATTCGCCGCCAAGATATCCATAACTCCGATATTCCGGTCGTATGTCGCGCCTGCGAGGCCCGCCATGGCGGCGTGTGCGGCGCGCTGACCTCCGAGCAGCTTTCCGAACTCAACAAGCACTCGTTCCGCAACCGCCTGGACACCGGCGCCGAAGTCATCGGCCAGGGCGAGACGGTGGTGAACTATTCCAACATCATGCGCGGCGTCGTGAAGCTGACCAAGGTCATGGCGGACGGCCGCCAGCAGATCGTCGGCCTGCAATTCGCCCCCGATTTCCTCGGCCGGCCCTTCCTTGAGGAAAGCGCCATCACCGCGGAAGCGGCGACGGAAAGCGAAGTGTGCAACTTCCCCCGCCATGTGCTCGACCGTCTCGTCAAGAAGACGCCGGAACTGGAACACAAGCTGCACCGGCAGGCGCTGAAGGAACTGGACGAAGCCCGCGACTGGATGCTGACCCTCGGCCGCAAGACGGCGCAGGAGAAGGTGGCAAGCTTCCTCTACCTCATCGCCACCCATATCGACCCGGAATGCGTCGACATGTCGACCTTCGACCTGCCGCTCTCACGCGCCGACATCGCCGATTTCCTCGGGCTGACGATCGAGACCGTCAGCCGGCAGTTCACCAAGCTGCGCAAGGAAAACGTCATCCGCATCGAGAACAACCGCCATGTCACCGTTCCCGACATGGACCGGCTGATGCGCTACGCCGGCAACGATTGAGCAAAATGCTCAGCGCGTGATGACGATGCGCGTGTTGGACAGCCCGTGGCGATTGGCCATCTGGAAGAAGGTCGCCGCATTGTTCGGGTGGAGGCGTACACAACCATGCGACGCGGGACGACCGAGGCGCTTCGTCTCGTAGGTCGCATGAACCGCATATCCGCCCTTGAAGAAGATCGCATAGGGCATCGGCGCGTTGTTGTACTTGCGCGAGCGATGGTTGCGCGAGGCCCACTTCGCCGACCAGGCTCCCGTCGGCGTGCCGTACCCCTTGCGGCCGGTCGAGACGCGCCAGCGATACTTCACCGCGCCGTTCTGAGTAACGACCATGGTCTGCGAAGAAAGACTGATCTGGGCGATAAGGTTGGCAGACAGAGCGGTCTGGGTCTGGAACAATACAAGAAGGAATGCGACTGCGGTCGCAAACAAGATACGCATGACTTCCCCTCTATTCGATTGCGCACGGCTTCCACGCCATGTCTCACAGCGAGACAGAATATAGACGTTTCAGACTTCCACAATATTGACGGGGGTGACGAAAAGAAAACGAAGTTAAGGCGTAAAATTTTATCAAACGCTGTGCAGCGCGCTCACAGCAAAGCGACAAGAAGCATCGCCAGCAATACAGCAGCAGCGAGTGCGGCGCAGGCGCCGGAGAATATCCGCAGGGACAGATCGATATCGGCGACTGTCGCCACGGTGCGCCCGCTGGCATTCATCATCGGTTCGTCGACGCGTGTGCCTCCATAGATGCGCGGGCCGGCAAGGCCGATGCCGAGCGCCCCGGCCATGGCCGCTTCCGGCCAGCCGGAATTCGGCGAGCGATGGAGGCCGGCGTCGCGCAGCGCCGTGCCGACCGCATGGCGCGCCGCCGCCCTGCCCTTCACCGCCCAGGCACCCACAGCGATAAGGAAGATGGAGAACCGTGCGGCGGGCCAGTTGGCGAAATCGTCCAGCCGGGCGGAAGCCCTGCCGAAATCGAGGTATTTCGCGTTCTTGTGGCCGATCATCGAATCGGCGGTGTTCAGCATCTTGTAGGCGAACAGGCCCGGCAGGCCGAGAAGCGCATACCAGAGCGCCGGAGCGACGACGCCATCGGAAAAATTCTCCGCCAGGCTTTCGATGCCGGCACGGCAGATGGCCGGCTCGTCGAGCGTCGCCGGGTCGCGGCCGACGATCATCGACACGGCCTGCCGCCCGCCGGCAAGACCGTCGCGCTTCAGGCCGCTGGAGACGGCACGCACATGATCGTAAAGGCTCTTCTGCGCCAGGAAGACCGCGACGATCACGATTTCCACGAGGGCGCCGAGGATACCGAGCGATGCGAGCAGCCGGTGCACCACGAAACCGGAAAGCGCACTGGCGGCAAGCAGCACGGCGATACAGACGGCACCGTTGAAGCGCTTGGTGTCCGCCGAGAGGCGCTTGCCGTTGAAGAGCTTGTCCATCAGCCCGATCGCCCGGCCGAACAGCACGACCGGGTGCGGCACGCGCCGCCACAGCCAGTCCGGATCGCCGACGAAGCGGTCGAGCAACAGCGCCAGCAGAAGCAGGAGAAGCGTTTCGCTCATCGTCCGGCCATCACCGCCGCCAGCGCCGCCGCCAGCCGGGCATCCGAGGCCGCATCAGGCGCAAGACCGAAGCGCAGCCAGCGCGGATTGTAGTCGAAGGGGCGCACGAGGACGTGCTGGCCGCAGAGCCCTTCCTGGAGGCCCGCCGCATCCATATGGTCGACCAGCGAGAACAGGCCGGTGCCGCCGACAACAGAAAGGCCCGCATCGGCAAGGACCGCATCAAGCGCGGCCTTGCGCGCCTCGATTGACCGGCGAATGGCGGCCGTATCGGCGGTCATCAGGCCGGTGGCGATGGTCAGCGCAGGGCCCGACACGGCCCAGGGACCTAGACCGTCCTCGATCCGCTCGACGATCGACGTTTCACCGATCACGAAACCAAGGCGCAGGCCAGCAAGGCCGAAGAACTTGCCGAAGGACCGGAAGACGAGAAGGCCCGGCATGCCATCGCCGGCGAGCGGCGCGACGGCGGCTTGGGGACGCATGTCGGCGAAAGCCTCATCGACGACAAGAAGGCCGCCGCGGCCGGCGATGCGCCGGTAAAGGTCGAGCAACGCGTCGCGCGAAAACAGCCGGCCGTCCGGATTGTTCGGATTGACGACGACGACCAGGCCATGGGCATCGCTCACCGCATCAAGGCCGGCGACGCGGTCCACCGCCACGCCGGCATTTTCCAGCACGCGGGCATATTCGCCATAGGTCGGCGAGATGACGGCGGCACGCCGGCCGGCAGCGACGAACCGCGGCAGCAGCTGGATGACGGACTGCGTTCCCGGCACAGGAAAGGGCAGCGCGCCCGATGCGCCATAATAGCGGGCGGCGGCGGCACGGGTCGCGTCCTGGCGGTGGCGATCCGGCAACCGGTGCCAGGCGGCAACATCCACTTCGGGCAGGGTTGCGGGATTGGGGTTGATACCGGTCGAAAGATCCAGCCAGTCCTCTGGCCGGCCGCCGAAACGGCCGGCGGCAGCGGCGATGCCGCCGCCATGAACGATACGCGGCGCGGTCATGCCGCCTCCGGTGCGAGATCGATGAGGTGCATATAGGAGCCACTGACGCTTCCGCGACGCAGGCCCGCCTCGCCGAGATCCTCGCCGATCGCGTCCGTGACGGAAAAGAGGCGCTCCGCCGCACCTTCGCTGGCGACGGTCGAGTAATGGAATTCGTGGGCGGTCATCGGTGCTGAAAATCCCGAGCCGGCAAGCGGCACCACGCGGCGGTAGCCGAGATGACGCCGACGTTCGGCAAAACTGGTGACGAGCGGCAGGAGGCCGAGCATGCCATGGCGGGATCCGTCCGCCGCAACCAAAGCCTCCCCCAACGCCATGTAGCCCCCGCATTCGCCATAGATGCGCGCCCCCCGGCGCGCTGCCGCCTGCATGCCTAGACGGAAGACATCCGCATTGGCAAGAGCAGCCCCGTGCAGTTCCGGGTAACCGCCGGGCAGATAGACGGCATCCGCGTCAACCGCCGGCGCTTCGTCAGCCAGCGGGGAAAAGAAGGAAAGGCTCGCTCCCGCCATGCGCCAGCCCATCAGGAGGTGCTCGTAGGTGAAGGCGAAGGCGACGTCGCGGGCGATCGCAATGCGCTGGCCGAGCGGCGGCAAGCGTGGCACGGCCCTCTCCGGCCGCCCCCTTTCCTGCCGTGCGGCGACCGCAATCAGGCGCTCCAGATTGCAGCACCGCGTCACCACCGTGGCCGCGTGGGCGATGAAATTCTCCAGCATGCCATGCTCGCCGGCCTGCACGAGGCCAAGATGCCGCTCCGGCAAGGCAAGAAGCGGATCACGCTCCAGCACGCCGAAGATCTCGATGCCACTGGCCTCCAGCGCGCCGCGCAGCATGGCCTCGTGCCGCAAACTGCCAACCTTGTTGAGGATGACACCGACAAGGTGGATATCGCTGCGATAATCGCGATAGCCCCTCACCAGCGCGGCGACGGACTGGGACATGCGGCTGCAATCGACGACGAGCACGACAGGCAGGCCAAGTGTCGCCGCAAGGTCTGCCGGTGCGCCGGTGCCGTCGGCGGCGGCGTCGAAGAGACCCATCATCGCCTCGACGAGCAGGAAATCCCCCGCACCGGCCTGCTCGGCGGCATTGGCGCGGATGAGGCCCGGCCGCATCGCCCAGGGATCGTAGTTGAGACAGGCCTTGCGACTGGCGGCTGCGTGAAAAGCCGGATCGATGTAATCCGGCCCCGCCTTGCCGGAAACGAGGCCAAGGCCCGCATCGGCAAGGGCACGCGCGAGCCCCAGCGTCACCGTCGTCTTGCCGGAGCCGGACGCGGGCGCAGCAATGAGCAATCCGCTCATGCCGGATCCTTCAGTCCACGGGAGCCGAACGGATCGGGCGCCAGAACGCGCCCCTCCGTCAGCGCACCGAGCCAGTCGAGCGAGGCGCGCAGGCGCACCACCTCGCCGACGACGACGATGGCCGGCGGCTCAAGACCGGCCGCTGTGACATCGACCTCCGCGCGCGCAAGCGTCGTCTCCAGCACCTGCTGCTGGGCGGTCGCAGCATTGCAGACGAAGGCGACGGGTTCGTCCGGCGCGCGGCCTGCGGCGATGAGATTGGCGGCGATCTGGCCGATATGCTTCATCGCCATGTACATGACGATGACCGGCGAGCCCTTGGCGATGCCCTCCCAGTTGATGCGGTCCGGCACGAGGCCGGAAGAATCATGGCCGGTGAGGAAGGTGACGGCGTGGTTGACCTCGCGGTGCGTTACCGGAATGCCCGCATAGGCAAGGCCGCCGATGCCGGCCGTGATGCCCGGCACGATGCGGAACGGAACGCCATGTTCGATGAGGGTCAGCGCCTCCTCGCCGCCGCGGCCGAAGACGAAGGGATCGCCCCCCTTCAGCCGCAGCACGCGGTTGCCGGCGCGCGCCAGCTCCACGAGCCGCAGCGAAATGTCCCGCTGCTTGTGCGAGGGCTTGCCGCCGCGCTTGCCGGCAAATTCCAGTACGGCGCCCGGCCGGGCGAGCGACAGGCACTCGGCATTGACCAGCGCGTCATGCACGATGACATCCGCCTGCTGGAGCGCGTTGGCGGCATGCAGGGTCAGAAGGCCAGGATCGCCCGGGCCGGCACCGACGAGCCAGACACTGCCCTTTTCCATGGGCGGGAGGGCGGCGAAGAGGGTTTGCATCAGGCGGGTTCCCGACTTGAATCAGAATGCGAAGGCGCGGACTCAATCCCGAAGGAAAGCGCCGCAAGCGACTGGAAAGATTCGGCGATCGCCACGGTGGCATGGGCCGATTTCGTCTTCTCCACGACGAGCCTGCCGCTGTCGCCGGCCAGCGCCAGCGCCGCCGCCTCCGCAACGCCGTGGCAGCCGGTGATGGCGAAGACACGCTCCGAGGGATTGGCAAGACGGGCTGTCTCCGCTTCCAGCCGGGCCGCCGGAAAAGTGACGAGCGGAACGGCAAAATGCCCGGCGACGGCATGCATGGCCGGTTCCTCCGCGCGGGCATCCAGCGTCGCGACGAAGGCGACATCATCGGGGATAGGGATGACGGACAGGGCAAGATCGAGGAGTTCCGCCGGCGGCGTACCGCGTTCGCAGCCGAGGCCGAGGACGAGCATACGTCGTCCGGTATCAGGGGATGGGGCCTCAGCGCGCATGACGGTCTCTCGCAAAATTCCACGCGAAAGGACCCGGCCTTGCCGTCCACCGACAGTTCCGGATGAAGCCCCTCTGGGTCAGCCGCACCGGACACCGCTCGGCCCGCCCCGCGGGCACCGTCGCTGGTTTCTTAGTACCGGAGGGCGGGAAGCCGGTCAAACCGGATTGCGGCATGATCCGCACCGGTTGCGCCACGCCTCACGCAGAGACGAGATTGGCGAGCACGATCTCCCGCCACAGGCGTGTCGGCGACACCCAGGCGTCCGGCGCATTGTAGTTGCCGGAGAAGATGACGCAGGCAAGATCCGCCTCCGGCATCAGCCAGAGCCGCTGGCCGCCATTGCCGAAACCGGCCATCCACGGCCGCTCCGCGCCGAAGGCCGGCACCGGTGCCGCGCCGAGAAACCAGAAGTGGCCGTAGTCGAGCCCGTCGTCGGTCGAAACGGCCCGCGCCAGCGACACGTCGAGCCAGCCTTTCGACACGACCTGCCGCCCGTCGATACGCCCGCCCTCCAATACGAGGCGGCCGATGCGCAGAAGATCCGGCGCGGAAAGGCGAAGGCCGGAGGCCGGCGAAGCGACGCCGTCCGCCCCGCTCAGCCACTCGAACCGTGAAATGCCGAGCGGCGCAAACAAGGCCTCTCGGGCGAAATCCTCGATCCGCTGGCCGCTGCCCCGCTCGATGATCGCCCCAACCAGCGCGGTTGCCCCGCCGGAATAGACCCAGTGCGTGCCGGGCGCCTGCAGCACCGCCCGCTCCAGCACGAAGCGATAGCGATCCGGGGCGTTCTCCATGGCGATCTCGCTGTTCAGCGGATCGGCGTAGGAGCGGTACTCGTCCCAGTCCAGCCCCAGCGTCATGGTCAGCGCATGACCGATCGTCAGGTCCGCGCGGGCCGGGTCCGCGGCAAGATCCGGATAGTCCGGAAACTGCGCCAGAAGCGGCGCCTGCGGCGGCGGGACGAGACCCCGGTCGAGCGCGATGCCGTAGAGCAGCCCCACCACGCTCTTCGTCACCGACCGCAGATCGTGCAGCGTCGTGGCATCGAAGGCGACCGCGCCGAGTGGCATGCCCCAGCTTTCGTCGACCGCGGTGCGATAGTGCTCCAGCACCAGCTTGCCGCGCCGGCTGACCAGCACCGCATGCACGTCGCGGATGAGGCCGGCTTCGATACCGGCGAGCAGCTTGCGTTCGAGGCGCGGATCGAAGCCCTGCTCCGCGGCGGACGCCCGCTCCCATTCGCTGCCCGTGTCCAGACCCTTGCTCATCCTCACCTCTCCTCGTGGTGCCATTAAGCCTGTTTGACCCGTCTTGCATGGCCGGCGCAAGCGCCTTCCCGGCTTGCGGGCACCCTGGGCTTTGCTTTTGCGGCGCAGTCTGACAGAAGTGCGGAAAATCCTCTCCTAGCATAGTCCGAGTCCCGCCTTGGCCGACATCGCCCTTCATATCCTCGTCTTCCTGTTCTTCGCTGCCTTCCTTGCCGGTTTCATCGATTCCATCGCCGGTGGCGGCGGCATGATCACCATTCCGGCCATGCTGATCGCCGGCATACCGCCGCTCGAAACGCTCGGCACGAACAAGCTGCAATCCCTCTTCGGCTCCGGCTCGGCGACGCTCGCCTATGCCCGCGCCGGCCATGTCCGGCTTCGCGAACAGATGCCGATGGCCGTGGTCTCGGCGGTGGGATCGGCCTTCGGCGCCCTGCTCGCCACCGTGGTGCCTGGCGACGTGCTGAAGGCGATCCTGCCCTTCCTGCTGGTGGCCATCGCCGTCTATTTCGGGCTGAAGCCGAATATCGGCGATGTCGACAAGCACCGCCGCATGAGCGTTTTCCTGTTCACCGCCACCATCGTGCCGGCGATCGGCTTCTACGACGGCGTGTTCGGCCCTGGCACCGGCTCGTTCTTCATGCTGGCCTTCGTGACGCTGGCGGGTTTTGGCGTGCTGAAGGCGACGGCACACACCAAGCTCCTGAATTTCGGCTCGAATGTCGGCGCCTTCGCCGTGTTCCTCGCCTATGGCGTTGTCCTGTGGAAGGTCGGCCTCGTGATGGGCGTCGGACAGTTCCTCGGCGCACAGGCGGGCTCGCGCGTCGCGATGAGGGTCGGCGCGAAAATCATCAAGCCGCTGCTCGTCGTCACCTCGATTGCGCTTGCCATCCGCCTGATGGCCGATCCCAGCCATCCGCTCCGCGTCTGGCTGGGGTGGTGATTCCAAAAGGCGAGCGACCAACCAAAGTCCGTCACCTACCCGCCGGCATCCTCTCCCCGCAAGCAAGGCGAGGAACGATCTGCGCGTCGTTTTCCTGCGTCTCCCCGCCTGCGGGGAGAAGGTCTCGGCACAGGAGGATGGGGGCAACGCCCCCGGGGTTTAGTACTCCACGCCCTGCTGCGCCTTGATGCCGGCGCGGAAGGGGTGCTTCAGCAGCTCCATCTCGGTAGCAAGGTCGGCGATCTCGATCAGCTCTTCCTTGGCGTTGCGGCCCGTCAAAACGACATGCGTCATGTAGGGCTTCTCCGTCTTCAGGAACGCAATCACCTCGTTGACGTCGATGTAATCATAGCGCAGCGCGATATTGATCTCGTCGAGCAGCACCATCGAGTTGCGCTCGTCGCGGATCAGCTCCTTCGCCTTCTCCCAGGCCTTCTCGGCCATTGCGACATCGCGCGCGCGGTCCTGCGTTTCCCAGGTAAAGCCCTCGCCCAGCGTGAAGAACTGGCAGAGATCGGAGAAATGCGCCTCGATGAGATCGCGTTCGCCCGTCACCATGGCGCCCTTGATGAACTGCACGACGGCACAGGGCTTCTTGTGCGCGATATGGCGGAAGATCATGCCGAAGCCGGCAGTGGACTTGCCCTTGCCCTTGCCGGTGTGGACGATGACGAGACCCTTCTCGTCCGTCTTGGTCGCCATGATCTTTTCGCGCGCCTGTTTTTTCTTCGCCATCTTCTCCGAGTGGCGGGCAAGCTCGGCTTCGCTCATGCCGGCGGTTTCGTCGTGGTTGTCGCTCATCGTTCTTCCCTTCGTCTCATTCGCAATCAGGAGGCCTTGCGCGCACCGAGCATGTCCAGGTCGAAGCGCGCGGAATTGGAGCGCGGCGTCCACAAGCCCCGGTCGATCGCCTCGGCAAACCGCGCCGCCAGTTCGGCAAGCGCCGCCGGGTTCTTCTCCATGAGGAAATCGCGCACCCGCTCGTCCAGCACATAGGCCTGGTAGGCCGCCTCGAAATGGTGGTCCTTCACCGCACCGGTCGTCGCGGCGAAGGCGAACATGAAATCGACCGTCGCGGCAATCTCGAAGGCCCCCTTGTAGCCATGGCGCATGACGCCGTCGATCCATTTGGGATTGACGACACGGGCGCGCACGACGCGGCCGATCTCATCCTCCAGCGTGCGCACGACAGGCTTTTCCGGCCGCGACAGGTCGTTGTGGTAGATGACGGGCTGCCTGCCGGAGAGATGCTCCGCTGCAGCCGCCATGCCGCCCTCGAACTGGTAGTATTCATCGCTGTCGAGCAGGTCGTGCTCGCGGCTGTCCTGGTTCTGCACGACGGCCTCAAGGCTCTTCATGCGTGCCTCCAGCCGCTCGCGCATCGGCACGCCGTCGCTCGTCCCGTCATAGGCATGCGCGCCCCAGGCGAGCCAGGCTTCGGCAAGGTCGCCGCGCTCCGTCCACAGCCCCTCGTCCATCATCGTCTGGAGGCCGGCGCCGTAGCCGCCGGATTTCGCGCCGAAGATGCGGAAACCGGCCTGCTTCAGCGCCTCATCCTCGGACGTACCCTTCGCCGCCAGCGCTGCCGCCTCCGCCCGCATGCGCGCAGCGATCGGATTGTCGGCATCGTCCTCGTCCAGCGCGCCGACCGCACGCACGGCCCTGTCGAACAGCGCGATCTGCTCGGGGAAGGCATCGCGGAAGAAACCGGAGATGCGCAGCGTCACGTCCACGCGTGGATGGCGCAGCATGGCGGGCGGAATGATCTCGAAGCCGGTGACGCGGCGCGAGGCCATGTCCCAGGTCGGCTTGACGCCGATCAACGCCATGGCCTGGGCAATGTCGTCGCCGCCGGTGCGCATGTTGGAGGTGCCCCAGGCGGTGATGCCAAAGGAGGTCGGCCATTCGCCATGGTCCTGCGCATAGCGGGTTACGAGCAGCTCGGCAGATTTTTTGCCAAGCTCCCAGGCCGCCGGCGTCGGCACGGCCCGGCTGTCGACGGAGTAGAAATTGCGCCCGGTCGGCAGCACGTCCGGCCGCCCGCGCGTCGGCGCGCCCGAGGGGCCGGGTTCGATGAAGCGGCCGTCGAGGCCGCGCATGAGCGCCGTGATCTCCGCCGCTCCGCAGGCGGCAATGGCCGGACCGATGGTGCTTTCGATCGTGTCGAGCACGGCGCGGGTGGCGTGCCAACTTCCCGGGCAAGGGAACGTGCCGTCCACCAGCTTTGCAGCGAGCAGCTCGACGCGCTCCACGGTGTCGCCATTGCTGCGCCATGGGGCGTCGGACTGGGCTTCGAGGATTTGCGGGCGCGGGCCGGGCCACGGGTCGGAGGGGATACAGTCGAGCGGGTCGAAGTCTTGCCGCGGGATATCCCCTCTTGAGGGGGAGACGCCCGGCAGGGCAGAGGGGGGTATCGCAAACGCATCCGCCGCGATCGCCCGCTGCAGGCTCGCCTCGCCGCCCTCGCCGAGACCGCGCGGCACGCGGGCGAGCGCCACCGTCAGGTCGGTCAGGAGCCGGCCCTCGGGCGAGACGCCAAAGACGTGCAGGCCGTCGCGGATCTGCATTTCCTTGAGGTCGCAGAGATAGGCGTCAAGCTTCTGCAGGGCCGTCTCCTCGCCATCGCTGCGGGCGATGCCGGCGTCGCGGTCGAGGCCGATGTCGCGCACAAGATCGAGGATCTGCTTCGTCAGCAGCTTGATGCGCCGCGGATCTCCGCCGGAAGCCTCGTAATACTCGTCGACGAGCGCTTCGAGATCCTTTAGCGGGCCGTAGGTCTCGGCACGGGTCAAGGGCGGCGTCAGGTGGTCGATGATGACGGCGGCGGAGCGGCGCTTGGCCTGCGTTCCCTCACCCGGATCGTTGACGATGAAGGGATAGAGATGCGGCACCGGGCCGAGCACGGCCTCCGGATAGCAGGCCTCCGACAGTGCCAGCGCCTTGCCGGGCAGCCATTCGAGATTGCCGTGCTTGCCCATATGCACGATGGCATGGGCGCCAAAATGCCGGCGCAGGAAGGCGTAGAAGGCGAGATAACCGTGCGGCGGCACGAGGTCCGGCGAGTGATAGGTGTCCTTCGGATCGATGTTGTAGCCGCGCGCCGGCTGGATGCCGACCAGCGTCTCGCCGAAACGGGCGAGCGGCAGGGCGAAGACATCGCCGGTGACGAAGGGATCGTCCTCCGGCGCGCCCCAGCGGGCCGTCATCTCCGCCTGAATCTGCGCCGGAAGAGAGGCAAAGAAAGCCTTGTAATGATTCAGGGAAAGCGTTTCGCGGACTTCGCGCCCGTCGCTCGCCGCATTGGTCGGGCCGGCCATCAGGTGGGCGATCAGCGCGTCACCGTCTGCCGGCAGACTGTCGACCGCGTAGCCCGCCGCCGCCATGGCACGCAGGACCTCCAGCGTGCCGGCGGGCGTGTCGAGGCCGACGCCGTTGCCGAGGCGCCCGTCGCGGTTCGGATAGTTCGCCATGACGAGGGCAATGCGGCGTTCCGCCGGCGCTGCCCGCCGCAACCGCGCCCAGCCGGCGGCCAGCCGGGCGGAAAAGCGGATGCGGTCCTCGACCGGATCGAGGCTGACAATGTTCGTCTCGACGCGCTCGTCATAGCGTGCGGCCGCCTTGAAGGAGACGGCACGGGCGAGTACGCGGCCATCGACCTCCGGCAGCGAGACGTTCATGCCGAGATCGCGCGCCGTCAGCCCCTGCCCCGATGCCTCCCAGGCCTCGCGCGAAGAGCCGGAGAAGACGACCTGCAGGACCGGCGCGCCGGTCTCGTCGAGCACCGTCGGCTTGCGGCCGGCACCGGGCGCGGACACGGCGAAGCTGGTGGCGTTCAGCGCCACCCCGGGCTGGACATCCGCGAAGGCGGCGCGGACCGTCTCGATGGAGACGGGCTCCTTGAGACTGGAGACGAAGAGCGGCAGGGCCCGAACACCTTCGGCCGCCAAGGCTTCGATCAGCATTTCGACCGGGCGCGTCTCGCCACTCTGGACATAGGCGCGGTAGAAGCAGATGGCAGCGGTCGGGGGAGCGTTTTCCTCTAAAGCGGGGCAAGCGGCACCCGCCAGCCCCAGCCAGGTCTCGATATCGACCACACCCCGCCCCGGCCACCAGATGCCGGCCTTTTCCAGCGGCGTTGCGGGTTCCGGCTTGCTGCCGCCCAACACCAGCGCGTCGGCATAGGCGAGGAAACGGTCCGCGTTGTCCGCGCCGCCCTCGTTGAGATAGGCCCAGAGGCTCTGGCGGTCGGCATCGTCTATGCGATTGAAGGGCACGAGACCCTCGTCCGGCCGGTCATCGCCGGGCAGCGCCACGAGCCGGATGCCATTGGCGACAGCGGTTGCAAGCAGCGCTTCCAGCACATAGCGGAAGTAGCTGGCGCCGCCGAGGGCACGGATGACGATGAGTTTGGCGTGGCGCGCCGTGCGCTCGACATAGGTATCCACCGACATCGGATGGGAGAGCGTGGCGAGACTGGCGAGCCGCAGCCGCGTTTGCGTCGCGCGCGCCCGGTGGGCGGCGGCGATGGAGGCAAGCTCCGTGTCGGCGGCCGAAAGGAAGAGGATATCGCCCGGCGTCTGGCCGAGGTCGATCGCCTCCCGGCCATCTGCGATGGTGCCTTTCTGGGCTAGAAGGAGATGCATGCCGCGCCTCCCTTCTGCCGGCGCATCGAGCCGGTGGTCCCTTGGGTCAAGCCCGAAGATGACGATGGACGGCAGGGACGGTGGGCAACGATCGCCCCCGCCGCGCCGATCGATGGGCTTTGCAGCCTCTCCTCCCCTCCGTCATCCCCGGGCTTGGCCCGAGGATCCATCGACGCGGCACGCCCAAAAAGGCCGAGCCGCACCTGAAACGCCGAAGGGAGGGACTGCTGCATGCTCATGCCGGAATTCACACCGCCGCAGCGATGGCCGCACGCACGGCGGCTTCATCCATGTCATGCAGGCCGATGACGACGAGGCGGGTACCGCGAGCCTCGCCCGGGGCCCAGGCACGCTCGAAATAATGGTCGATACGGCTGCCGACGGCCTGGATGAGCAGGCGCAGCGGCTTGCCGGGCACATCGGCAAAACCCTTGACGCGCAAGACGTCATGCGTGGCGATGGCGCCCTTGAGACGCTCGATGAAGGCGGCCGGATCCACGATGGCGGGCAGCTCGACGACAAAACTGTCGAACTCGTCGTGGTCGTGCTCCTCGCCGTTCTCGTGCTCCATCTCGTGGTGCGACTTGCGGTTGGCGATGTCGTCCTCCGTGCCGACGCCGAGGCCCAGCAGTACGGCGGCGGCGACCTCGCCATTCTTCGCCTCGATCATCGAGGGTTTGCGTTCCGTGCGAGAGGCGACCTCATCGCGCACCGCCTTGAGGCCTTCGGCATCGATGAGGTCGGTCTTGTTGAGCACGATGAGGTCCGCTGCCGTAAGCTGGTCCTCGAACAGTTCCTCGAGCGGGCTTTCGTGGTCGAGGTTCTCGTCCGTAACGCGCAGTGCATCCACCTTGTCGTGGTCGTCGGCAAAGCGGCCTGCGGCAACGGCGGCGCTGTCGACGACCGTCACCACGCCGTCCACCGTCACCTGCGTCTTGATTTCCGGCCAGTTGAAGGCGGCGACCAGCGGCTGCGGCAGGGCGAGGCCCGAGGTCTCGATGACGATGTGGTCCGGACGGTTTTCCCGCTCCAGCAGCTTCGTCATGGTGGGGATGAAATCGTCGGCGACGGTGCAGCAGATACAGCCGTTGGTCAGCTCGATGATATCGTCCTCGGTGCAGGCTTCCGCGCCGCAGCCCTTCAGCACGTCGCCGTCGACCCCGAGATCGCCGAACTCGTTGATGATGAGCGCGATGCGTTTTCCTCCGGCATTCTGCAGGAGGTTGCGGATCAGCGTCGTCTTGCCCGCGCCGAGGAAGCCGGTGATGACGGTGGCGGGGATCTTCTGTTGCAGCATGGCTCAACCCTTCATTTTCAGCGGCAGTCCGGCCGCGATAAAATAGACTTCGGGCACGAGGGCGGCGACCTTCTGGTGCAGCCGCCCGGCATGGTCGCGGAATTCGCGCGCCATGCGGTTTTCAGGCACGATGCCGAGGCCGACCTCGTTGGAGACGAGCACGATCCGCCCCGGCGCCTTTCGAAGAGCCTCCAGGAGACCCGAACATTCGGCGGCGATGTCGCGCTCCTCCAGCATCAGGTTCGTCACCCACAGCGTCAGGCAGTCGACGAGCACGGCCCTGTCGGCCCGGGCGACGTCAGCGATGCGCGCGGCGAGCGCCAACGGCTCCTCATGGGTGTGCCAGCCGTCGCCGCGGTCCTCCCGGTGCCTTGCGATGCGCTCGCGCATCTCGTCGTCGAAGGCGCGGCCCGTGGCGATGTAATGACGCGAGAGGCCGGTCTCGGCGACCAGCCTCTCGGCAAAAGCGGATTTTCCGGAACGCGCGCCGCCCAGAACCAGGACGGCTCCGGGCGATGTCACTGTCATATCAGGCTGCCTTGGCGATCTTCTCGTTGGCAAAGCCGAGCGAGAGGCCGAGCACGATCCAGAAGAAAAGGGTCGTGGCAAGGGCAGCGACGGCGAACTCCGCACCGAGCACGGCCGGAACGTTGCTGGAAATGTCGCTGGGCTGCGGGGCGCCATAGACCTGCGGCGCCGCGATCAGCGCAATGCCGATGACCTTGGCGACGATGTTCGGCTTGAGGAACAGCAGGTAGAGGCCGGCCGCCGACAGGATGACGGTTGCGATCCACCACACCTGGCGGTCGCCGAGATCGGCGGCAGGGAAGCCCGGAAGCTCCGGCGGCACGCCGATGGCCGGCAGCATGTGCACGGCAAGCCAGCCGGCCGCGCCCCAGAGCGCGCCGTTCGCCACCGTGATCGGATGGCCGGACACGAGGCTGAAACCGGCAAGCAACAGGCCGAAACCGGCGCCCGTGACGAGGTTTGCCAAAAGCGTGCCGGAGAACCGGCTCATGCCGAACATGATGCCGCCTTCCTCGTGATCCTCGCCCTCATGGGCATAGGCGACGGAGACCGGCGAGAGCGCGGAGGCCATGTCGAGGATGACCGCGCCGAGCGAGGAATGCTCCTGCGTCTGTGCAGCGCCTTCCGTGCCCGTGGCCGGCGTCGTGCCCTCGGTTGCGGGTGCGGCTTCGTCGCCGCCCTCGAACTCCTCGGCATGCAGGATGAGCGGCACGACTCGAGCCTCCTGGGCGGCTGTCATCAGCACGCCGGAGAACAGCCCGGCCACCAGGGCGGCCAGGAGATAACGAACGATCATGTCGAAAACTCCTTAGTGGCAGGGAAAGCCGTAGGAGTGACGCGTATCGTGTGCCGTGTCGTGCAGCACGGCGGAATTCGCAAGGCCTGCACCGAACACCAGGAAGGCGCCGAGCAAAAGAGCGCAAACACCGGCGACGAGACGGTCGTTTGCGGAAAGGGTAACAGAAGACGTAGTCGAAACAGCCATGACAACCTCCGTGCAGGCAGCGGGGAAACCTCCCCAGGTCGGACGAAATGTCCTTCACATTGGCTGGCAGGTCTCCTGGCTCGCAGCGTCGGGCGTTGAAAACGCCTGCGGGGCCCCCTCGCCTTCCCAGGCTAAGGCATCGCGAAAAGGCGGACGATTCGTAGAAGAAGAGGCGTCCAACCCCTGCTGATCGCGATGCCACCCAGTGGCTTTTCCGTCTGGTTCTCACAGCGCGAAACCAAGGCACCATTGCCCCGCTCCCCGCAGATCCTCCCATCCGGATGGGCGTCCCTCGCCACTCTACAGTCGCGGGGTCGGCCGTGATTGCAGCGCCCTGGTTGGGTCCGCCGCGTCACATTCCCATTTACTCCCCGATCCGTTTCCGGATCCGGGAACCATCCAATAGTCTGGATGATTATGCTTCCACCCCCGGGAAGTCAATCGACCGGCAGCGTCATCACCTGTGCTGAAACCGCCGCCCGGCCGTCGTATTCTCAATAGCCGGGGATGATCACCAGACCGCCGCCATCGTTGTAGTAGCCGTCGTCGCGGTAGTAGCGCTCGTAGTAGCCGTCGACGGGGCCTTCCAGCACGTCATAGTCCTGCTGGTAGCGGCGCTGGCGATTCTGCCGGGCCTCGGCATATTGCGCAGCCTGCCGAAGGGCACGGTACTGCTGGCGGGAAAGATAACCATCGGCGCGGTAGCCCGACGAGCCCTGCCAGGCGGCGATCGCCGAACGGGTGCGCGAACCGAAGACGCCATCGACGCCGTAGGTGTTGAAGCCGAGCATGCTGAGCCAGCGCTGCGCCTGGGCGCGGGTCGAGCGCTCCATATAGGCCTCGCGCCGGTCGACGATCGGCTGCTCGGCCTTGCGCTCAGTCTCGACAATCGCCGTTTCGCTGTCCGTCCTGGGCTTTGCTTCCTGCCGGGCGGTGTTTGACAGCGCCGACAGGCGCTCGCGCGCATCGGCGACGAAGCGGCCGTCCGGATATTCGTCGAGATAGGCGCGGAAAGCCTTTTCCGAGCCGTCGAGCACGGCCTTCTGGAAAGTCTCTTCCTCGCGCTTGGCCGCATCGTCGGCCTGCTCGACGGCAAGGCCGCGGTCCTTCCTGTCGGCGCCCTGCGCTTCGTTTTCACGGGCGGCAGTCGCCGTGTCGTTCTCCTGCGCGGCACGCTCGGCGGCGGCCGCCTCCTCGGCGCGCTTTTCAGCCTCTTCTGCAAGGCGGGCCGCCTCGGCAGCCTTCGCCTCGGCATCGGCAGCCGCCTTCGCGGCTTCCGCCTTCAGCCGCTCCACCTCGGCCGCCTTTTCTTCGGCAAGCTTGCGTGCAGCGGCGGCCTCTTCCTCGATCCGCGCCTTCTCGGCCGCAGCCGCCTTCTCCGCTTCGACGCGCTTGGCTTCGGCTTCGCGCCGGGCCGCGGCTTCCTCTTCCGCACGCGCCTTTTCCGCAGCGGCCGTCTCTTCGGCCTTTCGTCGTTCGGCTTCCGCCTTCAGCCGGGCCGCTTCCTCCGCCTTGGCCTTGTCGGCGGCAGCCGCGGCCTCCGCTTTCAGCCGGTTGGCCTCGGCAGCCTGCTCTTCGGCGCGTTTGCGGGCAGCCGCTTCCTTCTCTTCCGTCTCCGCCTTCAGGCGTGCGGCCTCTTCGGCCCGGGCCTTCTCCGCCGCTGCGGCTTCCACGCGCGCCTTCTCGTCGGCCGCAGCCTTTTCCTCGGCAAGCTTGCGCACTGCTGCGGCCTCTTCGGCCCTCTTCGCATCCGCTTCCGCCTTCAGGCGCGCAGCCTCTTCGGCCCGGGCCTTCTCCGCCGCTGCGGCTTCCACGCGCGCCTTCTCGTCGGCCGCAGCCTTCTCTTCGGCAAGCTTGCGCGCCGCCGCAGCCTCTTCGGCCTTCTTCACGTCCGCTTCCGCCTTCAGGCGCGCGGCTTCCGCGTCCGCCTTCGCCTTTTCCGCCTCCGCCGTTTTGCGCGCATCCTCCTCAGCCTTCAAGCGGGCCGCCTCGGCGTCGGCCTTTGCTTTTTCAGCCTCGGCGGTCTTGCGGGCCGCTTCTTCAGCCTTGGCCTTTTCCGCTACTGCCTGTTCTTCCGCCTTCGCCTTCTCGGCCGCAGCAGCCTCGTCGACCTTCGCCTTGGCGTCCGCCTCGGCCTGCTGTGCCGTGCCCGTCGCCGGCTTCGCCTTGGCGGCGGCCTGCAACTCGGCAATGCGCAGACGCGCCATCGAGGCGAAGGTGCCGTTCGGATACTGTTTCAGATAGCCTTCATACTGCGTGACATCGCTGCCGGCAGAGACCTTCTGCCAGAGGGAAAACTCCTCTTCCCAGCGCTTGCCGGCGCTGCCGGCCTCCTTGCCGGTGGCGCTCTGCGCAAAGACGGCCGCCGGCTGGCCGGCGAGCGACAGCCCGACGATGCCGGCAATGCCGAGCCGCACCAGAACGGAGCGTGCGAGAGGTCCAGAACCCATGTATCTCACCCTTTCGGATCGCGCGAAGGCGCCAGCACCCGGCGATCCCGGGCGGATTTCCGTCACTCCTCGCACCGAATTCTGGCGCAACTTTGGTGCGGCAGGCCGGCAGCGGAGGAACCCGATGGCTGTACGTTTCAGATGGGCGGTTTAATCAGTCCCGGCTTAAAAGACCGTCGAGCCAGCGCGGGTCGAGAACGGCCTCCAGCTCCGCCGCAACCCCATCGAGCGCCGCATCGACACTCTCGCGGTAATCGAAGCCGCCGCCCTCAATGCCGAAATCGGCCAGCAGCCGCGCACGGTAGGCGTCGCTCGACAGGAGGCCGTGCAGATAGGTGCCCATCACCCGCCCGTCGGCCGAGACCGCACCGTCCGGCCGCCCGTCGATACGGACAGAGGGGCGAAGCGTATCCGGCCCGGTGGTGCGGCCGAGATGGATCTCATAGCCCTCGAGCGGCACATCATATTGCAGGGAGCGGGCCGCGCTGTTGCGCACGGTCTTTTCCGGCGCCATCTCGGTCTCGACCGCCAGCAGGCCGAGGCCCTCGACCGCGCGCGCGCTGCCCTCGATGCCAAGCGGATCGGCGACGCGGCTGCCGAGCATCTGGTAGCCGCCGCAGATGCCGATGACCCGGCCGCCGCGCCGCATATGCAGGGCAAGGTCTCGGTCCCAGCCGGCAGCGCGAAAATCCGCAAGATCCGCGATAGTGGATTTCGAGCCCGGCAGGACGACGAGGCCTGCATCGGCCGGAAGCCGCTCGCCCGGCCGCACGAAGACGAGGTCCACCTCCGGCTCGGCCTTGAGCGGATCGAGGTCGTCGAAATTGGCGATGCGCGAGAGGACGGGCACGGCGACCTTCAACGCGCCGCCACCGCCCCTGGCGAGGCGCTCCAGCACGACCGAATCTTCGGCCGGCAGGCGCGCGGCCTCTCTCAGCCACGGCACGACGCCGAAACAGGGCCAGCCGGTGAAGCGGGCGATCTCGGCAATGCCGCTGTCGAACAGCGTCCCGTCGCCCCGGAACTTGTTGATGAGATAACCGGTGACCATGCGCCGGTCTTCCTCCGGCAGGATGGCATGGGTGCCGACCAGCGAGGCGATGACGCCGCCGCGATCGATATCGCCGACCAGCACGACCGGCACGCCGGCGCGCGTGGCAAAGCCCATATTGGCGATGTCCCCGGCCCTGAGGTTGATTTCCGCCGGCGACCCCGCGCCCTCGACAACGACGAGATCGGCGCCGGCGGCAACCGTCTCGAAACTTTCCATGACGGCGCCCATCAGCTGCGGCTTCAGCGCCTGGTAGTCGCGCGCCTTCGCCTGCCCGAACACCCTGCCCTGCACGATGATCTGGCTGCCGACATCCGATTGCGGCTTCAGGAGAACCGGGTTCATGTGCACGGAGGACGGCACGCGGGCAGCCAGCGACTGCAGCCATTGCGCCCGGCCGATCTCGCCGCCATCCGCCGAGACGGCGGCATTGTTCGACATGTTCTGCGGCTTGAACGGACGCACCGCCAGCCCGCGGTTGGCGGCAATGCGGCAAAGCCCCGCCACCAATACCGTTTTTCCGACATCCGAGCCGGTGCCCTGCAACATGATCGTTCTGGTCATGCGGCTCTCGTAGCATTCCCATACATTCCCGAAAAGCCCTGATTTACCGCAATCTTGCCGCAATCTCTGCCCGGCCGGCGACGCATTTTTCCACGGCTTCGCCATGCACCGCGAGCATGGCTGTCATGCTGTTCCCTTTGCGACATATTCCGCCGTGAACGACCATGGTTTTCGCTCCCGGGAGTGCCTATATCAGCGTCATCACACAGCCGGGGCGCGTGGCTTCGGGTTTCAAGGACAAAGACAATGCTGTTCATCTTCAGCAAGCCGAATTTCGTACAGATCGCCTGGAACGGCGAAGCCCCCCAGAGCCAGTCCCGCGTGCGCAACGTCGTGATGGATGCGCCGCTCGGTCCCCTCGGCTTCATCCGCACGCGCAACGTCGGCTGATCTTTCGAGCGTGACGTCAGGTCCGCTCGTCTACGGCGCCGTCTCTCTCCGGGAGGCGGCGTTTTTTATTGCCTTTCAGGGTCCTTGAACGGCGAAAGCCGTGCATCCCTTCCGGTGATACACGGCTTGCCAAAATACGCATGGCGGCATCTGACAAATACGCGTCAGAGCCAGGCACCCCGGTACGCAATACCTTTCCGGAGCAGGCGGCGATGTCCCCCGCCGTGAGAGAACAAATAGCGGCACATCCTTACCGGACCGTTATCGGGACCTTAAGCAAAGATGAATCGCGCTCTTTTTTGAATATTTTTGCGATTATTTTCAAAAGGCCCGAAGCGGCGCGTTCGGAACAGGATTTGTCCGCTTTCAGCGACCATCGCGGCACGCCACGCAAAAGGGCGCTCGATCATTTGCCCTGACGCGAGCAAACGCCCAAAATTTCCACCGCAGGGTTGCCGGTATTTCAGCCTTTTGCCCTCCGGCAAAGGGCTCGACGGCGGCCACCGGGCGCGCAGGAGGTTGATTTCTCTATGGGAACCCGTAGGCTGCCCCTCGTGACGCACGAAGACAGGTTGCCGGTGACAGGGTTCCGCCGGCAAGTCAAAAAAAGCTCGGCGTCGCTGCAGCAGGGGGATTGGCTCGCCTCACCTGGCATCGAATCCCCGTGGCTGTCGCAAAACTTTCGGGCAGTCGGGATAACGCAGTAACCTGCGCTGCCCTCCGGGTTGATCGCTGCATCCAAGACTGGGAGGTCTTATCCATGAAGAAGCTCCTTGCTTCCACCATCCTTGCTGCCGGCCTTTACGGCTTTGCCGGTTCTGCCCAGGCGGCAGAATGCGGCGAGGTCTCGATCGCCGAAATGAATTGGGCCTCGGCGGGCGTCGCCGCGCATGTCGACAAGCTCATCCTCGAAAACGGCTATGGCTGCACGGTCACGCTGGTGACCGGCGACACGATGCCGACCTTTACCTCCATGAACGAAAAGGGCGAGCCGGACGTCGCGCCTGAAATGTGGGTCAATGCCGTGCGCACGCCGCTTGACACGGCGATCGCCGAAGGCCGCCTGATCCAGCTTGCACCGCTGCTTTCGGAAGGCGGCGTCGAAGGCTGGTGGATTCCGAAATTCCTCGCCGATGCCCATCCGGACATCAAGACCGTTCAGGATGCGTTGAAACACCCGGACCTCTTCCCCGCGCCGGAAGACGCTTCCAAGGGCGCCGTGCACAATTGCCCCTCGGGCTGGAACTGCCAGGTCTCGACGGACAACCTCTATCGCGCACTCGACGCCGACAAGGACGGCTTCACGCTCGTCGATACGGGCTCGGCAGCGGGCCTCGACGGCTCGATCGCCAACGCCTTCGAGAAGAAGAGCGGCTGGCTCGGCTACTACTGGGCGCCGACCGCCATTCTCGGCAAGTACGAGATGACCAAGCTCTCCTTCGGCGTCGAGCACAACAAGGCCGACTGGGATGCCTGCACCGCCGTGCCGGACTGCCCCAACCCGAAGGTCAATTCCTATCCGACCTCCGACGTCTTCACCGTCGTGACCAAGGCCTTCTCCGAAAAGGCCGGCGTTGCCATGGACTATATGAAGACGCGCCAGTGGGACAACGGCACGGTCGGCAAGGTGCTTGCCTGGATGGATGCCAACCAGGGCACCAACGAGGACGCCGCAAAGCACTTCCTCGAAACCTATCCGGACATGTGGACCAAGTGGGTCGCACCGGAGATCGCGGAAAAGGTCAAGGCCGCGCTCTGACGACGGTCCGCCGGCAGCCCTTTCCGGCTGCCGGCCTTCCAGCGACCTGAACGAGGGTGCAGGCAAACCGCCCGACGCCCGCCCAAGAAACTGCAGAGGTCGCAAACAGCACAGTATCAAGCGGCAGTTCGTGCGAAGACGAGCTGCAAGCCGGTAACCAGAACAAGAATATCCCTGTGCGCGCCGTTTCGTTCGCAAGGCAAGAACATGCCCTTGCGGAACGGGACAATAACTTCCGGTAGAAGAGGGGAAGAGGATGGCAGGCCTATGCGAACTATTGCCAGGCTTTCTTTGCAAGTTTCCGGCTTTCAGTGATGCCAGTATCCGCGGAGCAAGAAAAGTCATCGACGACGGCTTCAAGAGCCTCGTCAGAAGTTACGTCAACATCATCGATGCAATGGTTCAGCCGTTGCAATGGTTCCTGAACTATCTGGAGCGGCTGTTCGTCAGTTCGCCCTGGCCGATCATCCTGATCGCGATGCTGGCCATCGTCTATTTCGGCAGCCGCAACATCAAGATCACCATCGGCACGGCCATCTCCATGTGCGCCATCGGCCTTCTGGGCCTGTGGAACGACACGATGGTGACGCTCGCCATGGTGACGGTCTGTACGCTGATCGCCGTCATCGTCGGCATCCCGATCGGCATTCTCATGGCAAGGTCGGATCGGGTGCAGGCCTTCGTCAACCCGATCCTCGACGTGATGCAGACGATGCCGAGCTTCGTCTATCTCATCCCTGTCGTCATGATCTTCGGCATCGGCAAGGTGCCGGGCCTCATCGCGGTCGTCATCTATGCCGTGCCGCCGATGATCCGCCTCACCAATCTCGGCATCCGCCTCGTCGACAAGGAGGTGCTGGAAGCGGCCGACGCCTTCGGCTCCTCCGGCTGGCAGAAGCTGAAGAACGTGCAGATGCCCCTTGCCCTGCCCACCATCATGGCCGGCATCAACCAGACCATCATGATGTCGCTCGCCATGGTCGTCGTCGCCTCCATGGTCGGCGTCGGGGGGCTCGGCAAGAACGTGCTCCAGGCCATCAACAACCAGTTCTTCACGGTCGGGTTCCTCAACGGGTTCGCGCTCGTGGCCATCGCCATCATCTTTGACCGCACAAGCCAGGCCTATGGCAAGCGGCTGCAGAAGCATTCGGAGGTAATTCATGGTTAGTCATGCAATCGAGGTCCGCAATCTCTACAAGATCTTCGGACCCCGCGGCGGCGACTATGTCGATGCGGTCAAGAACGGCCTCGGCAAGGCCGAGCTGAACCAGAAATACGGCCATGTGCTGGGTCTGCGCGACATCAACATCTCCATGCCGGCCGGCGGCATCATGGTGGTGATGGGTCTGTCCGGCTCGGGAAAGTCGACGCTGATCCGCCACATCAACCGGCTGATCGACCCGACTGCCGGCGAAGTGCTCTATGACGGCGTCGACGTGTGCCGGATGAACGAGAACGACCTGCGCGAATTCCGCCGCCACAAGACGGCGATGGTGTTCCAGAAATTCGCGCTGCTGCCGCACCGCACGGTCCTCGAAAACACCGTCTACGGCCTCGAGATCCAGGGCGTAGCACAGGCGGAGCGCGAAAAGCGCGCCAAGCAGTGGATCGCCCGCGTCGGCCTTGCCGGCTTCGAGAACCACTATCCGAACCAGCTTTCGGGCGGCATGCAGCAGCGCGTGGGCCTTGCCCGGGCACTGACCAACGACGCGGACATCCTCTTGATGGACGAAGCCTATTCGGCGCTCGACCCGTTGATCCGCGTCGACATGCAGACCGTGCTGCTCGACCTGCAGAAGGAACTGAAGAAGACCGTCGTCTTCATCACCCACGATCTCGACGAGGCACTGCGCCTCGGCGACAAGATCGCCATCCTGCGCGACGGCATGGTCGTGCAGCAGGGCACCGGGCAGGAGATCGTGCTGAACCCCGCGGACGAATACATCACCGCCTTCGTCAAGGAGGTGAACCGCGGACGGGTGGTGAATGTCGAGACGATCATGGCGCCGCTCTCGGGCAATCCCGAGGGCATGCCGATCACCACGGGCACGGTGCTCGAAATGGCCGCCCGCGCCATGACGGCCGCCAACCAGACGCTCGCCCATGTGGTCGACGAGGCGGGCCGACCGATCGGCGCTATCAGCCTCAGCGCCATCATCTCCTCGATGGTGACGCCGACCAGCCACGAGGCGAAGGCGGCCTGAACCGCACCGCAGACAGACAGAGAGGGCGCTCCCGGGCGCCCTCCTCCCGTTTAGGAGTGGCCGGCTTCGTTTCGCCCCGTTCCTCCCCACCCTACACACCGCCGTCTCCTTCCTTTCTTGCCTTTCCTCGGACTCCCCCGCTCTCCTTCCTCACTCTCGCGCTTGACCCGAGGATCCACGCGGCATCCGGAGCTGTGGATGATCGAGGCAAGGGTTGCGACCTTCCTCGAACGAGCCGCCAATCCGCCGTTGCAATCACATAAAGAAATCTTTATATGATGTGACAAACAGAAGGATCCACCGATGACCGCGACGAACCCGCTTGCCCAGCTTCTTGCCGAAAAGCCCTTCCTGCTTGCCGATGGCGCGACCGGGACTTCGCTCTTCGCCATGGGCCTCGAAGCCGGGGAAGCACCGGAGCTGTGGAACGAGGCCAAACCCGAGAACATCACGAAGCTGCACCAGGACTTCGTCGATGCGGGCGCGGACATCATCCTCACCAACACCTTCGGCGGCACGCGCCATCGCCTGAAGCTGCACCATGCGCAGGACCGCGTCTTCGACCTCAACAGGAAGGCCGCCGAGATCGCCCGTGCCGTCGCCGACAAGGCACCGCGCAAGGTGATCGTCGCCGGTTCCGTCGGCCCGACGGGCGAACTGCTCGTGCCGCTCGGGGCGATGACCTATGACGATGCCGTTTCCGCCTTCGCCGAACAGATCGAAGGTCTGAAGGCCGGTGGTGCGGATGTCGCCTGGATCGAGACCATGTCCTCGCCGGAGGAAATCCGCGCCGCGGCCGAAGCGGCCACCAAGACCGGCATGCCCTTCGTCTATACCGGCTCGTTCGACACGGCCGGCAAGACCATGATGGGCCTGCATCCGCGGGACATCCACGGCGTTGCTGGCGATATCGGCGCAGGCCCGCTCGCCGTCGGTGCCAATTGCGGCGTCGGCGCATCCGACATCCTGTCCTCGCTGCTCGACATGACCGGGGCCGACCCGTCCGCGACCGTCGTCGTCAAGGGCAATTGCGGCATCCCGGAATATCGTGGCGCGGAAATCTACTATTCCGGCACGCCGCCGCTGATGGCTGATTATGCCCGCCTTGCCCGCGATGCCGGCGCGCGCATCATCGGCGGCTGCTGCGGCACGTCCTGCGAGCACCTCGCAGCCATGCGCGTTGCGCTCGACGCGCATGAGCCGCGCGAACGTCCGACGCTGGAAACCATCATCGAAAAGATCGGCCCGCTGCGCAACAAGACCGCCGACGAAAGCGCCGCCGCACCTGCCCGCGAACGCGGCCGCCGTCGCGGCTGAGGCCAGAAGGGCGCCCGGTGGTGGGCGCCCTTTGTCGTTCAGGCACCCGATTTTCGCCGGTGATAGGTCAGGGCGGCGTGGAGACAGAAGGCCAGCGGCGCCCGTGGCAGTGGTTCGCCCGCGGGAATGAGGATCGCACGATTGCCCTCAAAGCCAAAAACCCCTTCAAACTGCATCCGGAACGTCGGCACGAGCGTGGTCTGGCAATTGAAGAACACCGCGCCGCAATCCGCCGCCTGCCGGGAAACGCCCAGCCGGATGGAACTGCCCGACCGGCTCTCCTGCGTGAGATAGGCCGGCTCGCCCCATTTGAGCGTTTCAACAAGGGCGCCGACGCCCGGTGTTTCCGCGGCGACCGCGAAGATCGCCTCACGGATTTCCATCAATCGTGCCCGCACCGCCGCCGGATAGCGGTCGAACACCACGGCGACCAGTGCCGGTATCGGCGGAGCAGTCATCGTGTCTCCTTTCGCTGGGCGTGCCGCTGTACACTGCCGCAGCGCGTCTGCTCTGTCGAGAGGAGGACGATCACGCATGAAGGAAGCCACCGCACGCTTCGAGAGAGGCGGCGGCAGCACCGGACCCCGATTGCCGGACCGTCGGGAGGAGCTTACGACGCTTCCAAAAACGCCCGCCATGCTGCAAGTCCCGCCTCCATGTTGCGCCGACCGACGCCGACACGGAAACGATCCGACGGTACGGGCAGAAGGTCCGAGACATAGAGGCTGGAAGGCAGCAGCAGCACGCCCTTCTCCTCGACCAGCCGGCGGCAATGCTCCTCGACGCCATCCGCACCGCGATAGCGCGGGAAGGCGACGCAGCCGCCGTCCGGCTCGGCCCAGTCGTAAAGATCCGGATAGTCGGCGAAAAAGGCACCGAGCTTGGCCATATTCTCCGCGCAGAGCGTGCGGTTGCGGGCGAAGATCGTTTCGCGTGCCTTGATCGCGATACCGGCCAGCACCTCGGAGGGGCGCGCATTGCAGATGGAAAGATAGTGTTTCATCTTCTCCATGCGCGACAGCAATGCATGGTCACGGCTGGCGATCCAGCCAACACGCAGGCCTGGCAGGCCATAGGCCTTGGACATCACATTGAGTGAAATACCCCTGTCGAACAGGTCGGCCGCCTGCGGCAGGCGCTTTGCCGCGTCGATCTCCAGTCCGCGATAGACCTCGTCGGAAAAGAGATGGATGCCGCGCTCGGCACAAAGATCGACCAGTCCACGGAAAATCGCCTGATCGGCGATGGTGCCCGTCGGATTGTTCGGGAAATTGACGGCGATGAGTTTTGTTTCGGGGCGCAACGCGGCGCGCACGTCGTCGAGATCGAGCTGCCAGCGGTTTTCCGGCCGGAGCGCAATGCCCGTGACGTTGCCTGATATGGTGACCGGCATGGTCTCCATCGACTGGTAGTTCGGCACGGTGACGATGGCATGGTCACCGGGTGAAAGCAGCGCCAGCATGGCGCAGTACAGCCCCTCCTCCGCGCCGGCGAAGGTCAGGATGTCGGCGCCCGACAGCGTGTCATAGGTCGTTGCGATGGTCTCGCGCAGCTCCGGCGCGCCCCAGGTTTCGGTATAGCCGAGCGCCACGCGCTCCCAGGCCTCGCGATCCGCGGGTCCCGCCAGCGCCAGGAGGTCCGACATGGTCATCGTCTCGGCATCGCTTGCCGTCATGTGGTGGCGCGCCTTGAATTCCCAGCGCGAGAAATGGGTTTCGAGGCGGAAATCCGGCAGCGTCGTCACAGGGTCCTGTCCTTCTGGTTCTGGCGCCGGGCATCGGCGAGATAGTTGTAGATCGAAGCGCGCGAGGCGCCGATGAGGCCGGCGAGATGATCGACGGCATTGCGGGTCTGGAACAGGCCGCGTTCGTCGAGCGCGGCGACGAGCGCCACCCGGTCGCCCTTCTTCAGCGCCGTCAGCGCCAGCCCGCGGGTGCGCAGCCAGTCGTGCAGCGCCGTGTTGATCTCCTCGCGCCAGTCGCCGGCGAAAAGCGAGGCCGGGCGGGCGGCTGCTGCACCGGTAAAGGCCGAAAGCAGCCTTGCCGCGGCATCGAAATGCGAGACATCCATGTTGATGCAGAAGAGGCCGAGCGCCTGGCCGAAATCGTCCTTCAGCACCGCCGTCACCGACTTCAGGCGCCGCCCGTCCTCGCCGGTCTTCTCGTAGGGGCCGTAGATGCCGCCCTCGCCGGCTTCCTCCAACTCCTCCTCGACGAGCGATTCCATGCCCGCCTTGCGGCCGGAAAAGGCATTCCAGATGCCGGCGATCAGACCCGTCTCGAGATCGTGCAGCACGACTTCGGCATGGGGATAGAACAGGGTCGAGATGGCCGCGGCCGTCGCGGTGTGCTGGCGAAGCAGCAGGTCGGCATTCGATGAGTCGTACATGCGGACAAACAACCCAAAGATAGATAATTTGTCAATATTGGATTTTTAGTCTAAACATTCACTGACCGGCTTGCGACCCGCTTTTTCCCTGTCCTATTTAAGACGACGTGATTCTTGGGAGACCATCATGAGTGCCGATCTTGCAGCCTTTCCCGACCGGGAGACCGTGGCCGACAAGCTGGGTGCCCTCGGCGAAACCGAGCAGGCCTATCTGCGCCTGCTGATGGAAAACCCCAAGCAGGACGAGAACCTGCTTGGAGGCCTCGACCTGTATCTCAACCGCGCCGCCGCTGCCCGCTTCCTCAACTCCCTGAAGCTGGAAAAGCTCGGCGAATGGCTGGGCGAGGCGGCGCCGGCGCGCCTGCAGATGCGGCTGACCGAAGCCGCCCGCTCCAGCCAGCACGCCGCCTATGCCGCCTTCCGCGCCGGCCTCACCCGCTCGGGCGGCCTCGAACGCGCCTATCCGAAGGCCTGATCGGCCGGCACCGCCAGCGGCCCGAAGGATTTGCGGATCATGTCGGCCATGCCGTCGATCGTCGGCCCGCTGCGCCGCGGATTGCGCTTCAACACGACGCGGGACGAATCGATCGGCGGAAAGCCGTCCGCCGCGGTCAGTTCGCGCGTGCCGGGCGGGATGTTGCTGCGCGACAGCGGCGCGACGGTCAGCCCGCTCATGACCGCCGATCGCAGGCCCCCGCTGGTGTCGCAGGTATAGGCGATGCGATAGGGGATCGTATGCCGCTCCAGCGAGCGCAGGGCGAAATCCCGGCACCAGCTCGAGCGCCAGTAGACGGCCACCGGCATCGGGCGTTCCAGATGCCGGTTGTGCGCCACGGAGGTGACCCAGACCGTCGGATCGATCGCCAGAAGCTCGCCGGAGACCCCGTCGCACCAGTCGAAGATGATGGCGAGGTCGAGCTCGTCGGCCTCCAGTGCCGCAAGCTGCTGGGCGGTGTAGCCACAGAGCACCGTCACCTCGGTATCCGGATGAATTTCCGCAAACGCCGCCAGCGCATTGGGCAAGACCGTCTGGTTGTATTCCTCGGGAATGCCCACGCGCACCGGGCCGTCGAGCGGCACGGTGCGCATCGCCGCCGTCGTCTCGTCGACGAGCCCGACGATGCGCCGCGCATAGGGCAGCAGCCGCTGGCCCTCCCGCGTCAGGGCAACACCGCGCGGGCCGCGCTCGAAGAGCATCGCCCCCACCGAATCCTCCAGCTTGCGCACTTGCATGCTGATTGCCGATTGCGTGCGCCCGAGCCTGTCGGCGGCATGGGTGACATTGCCGGCCTGGGCGACGGCGACGAAAATACGGAGCAGATCGCTTTCGAGAGGGGGATACATGGCGCCATCGCTTTTTCTGATGCCTGCCATAATCGCTATTCGTTTGTGAAATGTCTACGGTTTTGCTTGGCTTTGTCGTGAAAGAGAAGGCAAGGCCATGGGAATCATCGGAAAACTACGAGAAGAATGGATGCGGTTTCGCCGGAGGCAGGCGGAACGGGAAGCCTTGCGGCTGCTCGTTGCGCGGCGCGATACACGATTGCTGCGCGATGTCGGGCTGACATTGGCCGAAGGCAGCCCGCGCGGCTACGAGCAGCTGCCACAAGCAAAGGAGCGCCGCTGGACGGCGCCCCTCATCCGGCTGCGACTGCTGCCACCCAGCACGTGGAGCGAAGGCGATGCGGCGCCGGCGGCCGCAAACAACAGTTGCAAGGCGGCGGAAAAACCCGCCGCTTAGCCCGTCTCCCCCATGTGGGGAGACGTTTCGGCAGACCGAATGAAGGGCGACCTGCCCTACTCCGCCTTTTCGCCGGAAAGGCCGCCGGCGAGCTGGACGAGTTTGAGGAACTCGGCGCGATAGCCGAAGGGGTCGTTGCCCTTCGCTGCCTCTGCAAGCCCGAGGATCGAGCCATAGGCGTAGTCCTGCAGGGCCGTCACGCCCTTCAGCTTCTGCCCGAAGGCGGCGACGGCGACCGAGAAGCGTACATCCGTCGAGGCGGCGCTCACATCGGCGACGGCATTCGCATCCGTCACCGGCAGGGTTGCCAGTTCGCTCGTCTCGCCGTCCGGCTTCTTCCAGCGCATCTTCAGGAAGGCGAGTTCGCCGCTGCCGCTCTCGGCCGCCGGCTGTGCCTTGCCATAACGCAGCGGGTCGTTCAGCACGGCGGGGCTGCCCTTCGGCGTCACCTCGTAGATCGCCGTCACCCGATGGCCGGAGCCGATGTCGCCGGCATCCACCTTGTCATTGTTGAAATCCTCGCGGTTGAGCACGCGGGTCTCGTAGCCGATCAGGCGGTATTCGGCGATGCGGTCGGGATTGAACTCGATCTGGAACTTGACGTCCTTGGCGATGGGGAAGAGCGAGGAACCCGCCTCCTCCACCAGCGTCTTCTGTGCCTCGGCCAGCGTATCGATATAGGCGGCCGTGCCGTTGCCGTTCTGCGCCAGCGTCTGCATCATGCCGTCATTGTAGTTTCCGCGGCCAAAACCAAGCACCGAAAGGAAGATGCCGCTCTTGCGGCGCTCCTCGATGATGCGCTTCAGGTCCTCGTCGCTGGCCGGGCCGACGTTGAAATCGCCGTCCGTCGCCAGCATGACGCGGTTGACGCCATCCTTCTTGAAGGCCTTCTCCGCCAGCCGATAGGCCGCCTCGATGCCCTCGGCGCCCGCCGTCGAGCCGCCCGGCTGGAGCGTGTCGATGGCGTCGAGGATTTTCTGGCGGTCCTTCGCCGCCGTCGGCTCCAGCACCACGCCGGCGTTGCCGGCATAGGTGACGATGGAAACGGTGTCCGTGTCCTTCAGCTTGCCGACCAGCAGGCGGAAGGCGCCCTTCAGCAGCGGCAGCTTGTCCGCCTCGTCCATCGAGCCGGAGACATCGATGAGGAAGACGAGGTTGGCGGCGGGCTGCGCCGTCGGCACCGTCTCGAACCCCTTGATGCCGATATGCAGCAGCTCGGTGTTCTTGTTCCAGGGCGTCGGCATGACCGTGACGGTGGCGTTGAACGGCTTTTCCGCGGTCTCCGGCCCCTTCCAGTCATAGGGGAAGTAGTTGACCAGTTCCTCCACCCGCACCGCCTCGAGGTCCGGCAGGCTGCCGCCGAGCAACGCACGGCGCACATAGGAATAGGAGGCCGTGTCGACATCAGCCGAAAAGGTCGAGACCGGATCGGTGGTGACGCTCTTGACCGGATTGGGATCGGCCGAAGCGAAACGCTCGCGGTCCTCCTCGGGCACGGGCATCGCGATGGCATCAGCTGCCGCGGAGGGCTGTGTTATGGCGCGGCTCAGGGCCTGCATGTTGGCGGCACCCTCGACGATAGCAGATTCGTGTCCGCTGAGATCGATATGACCAACGGACGTTTCGGCAGTGGTCTGGCTCAGTTCCGGCGTCGGAACAACCCCGCCGAGCAAGGATGAATCCGGGACGATGGCGACCACCTCCTCCTGACGGCTTTCAGCGAGCGGGGCAGGTTCGGTAGAGAACACCGTGGTCGTCTGAGTGGCGTCCGCCTTCGCTTTCGCATCGGACGACCGCTTCGCACTGCCGCCCTGGCCGCTCTCCTTCAACGCGGCTGAAACGTCTTCCGCATTGAATTCACCCGCCTTCGCTTCCAGCTTGCGCGCACGCAGATCGGCATCGACCGGCTTTTCTACGACCTCCGTCTCCGTGGTCAGCGGCACGGTGCCATTGCGCACCAGTTCATAGCTGACAAGACCAGCGACTGGCACGACGAGCAGCGTGGCAAGGGCCGAGCCGGCGAGAAATTTGCGGTTCATGATGGGGCTCCATATCCGGTTGAAGATGGAGCTTTGACGCCCGCCCGAGCACGATCCTTGGGGGCTGGTCGCATTTTTTTCCGCGCCGTCGAACGCCTCCATGGCGGCGGCAAGCGCGCGGGCACGGGCCGCGGGGTCGGCGGCGGGAGCCCTGTTGCGGGCAAGTTTTTCGAGGTCGAGATCGCTCATCGTCTGTCCTTCCGTCACGCGGCCGCATCGCGCAAAAGCACCTTCAGGCGCTTGCGGGCTTCGTGCACATGCCAGGAAATCGTCGTTTCGGCGCGGCCGAGCACATCGGCCGCCGCCGCATGGCTGAGCCCCTCGCCGTAGATCAGCAGCACGGCGTCGCGCTGCTTGTCGGGCAACTGCCGCACCGCCTGCCAGAGCTCCTCATTGCCGTCGTCAGCGGGGGCGTCGTCCAGCACGGCCTGTTCGCGCAGATAGGCGGCGTCGCGCCATTCGGCCCGGCGCCGCTTGCGCAGCTGGTCGCGCGCCGCATTCAGCGTCACCGAATAGAGCCAGGTCCCGAAGCGGCTGGCGCCCTTGAAACCGCGGATGGCGCTGGCAAGGCGTATGCACACCTCCTGTGCCACGTCCTCGGCATCCTGCCGGTCGCCGCACCATCGCCAGGCGACGGCATGGATAAAATCATAGCGGCCTTCGACAAGCGCGGCGAACGCCTGCCTGTCGCCTGAGGCCGCCTTTTCGACGAGTTCTGTTTCCACGGGTCCATCCCGATTGCTGTGCACTATCCTTTCAGACGTGTCTCGGGCGGCGATCCTTGGGCCTGCGTTCAAAAAAATCTCACCAGGGCAGATTTTTTACGACGGCGATGATGGTCCCCATCACGGCGTCCCGGTCGTGGCGCCGGATTTCCGGGGCGTAGAGGCTGGAAATGCTGCCGTCGAGAAAGAGCGCATTTTTACTGTGCAGCCGGTCACGGAAAAGCGTCGCGAAATCGTGGAAGCGCACCGGAGTTTTCGAGATTGCGAAGGCGACCCGCCCGTCCGGCAGGATGCCGACGCCGTTGCGGATCTGCAGGCTGCTGGCATCGGGCAGGAAACGCGGATGGATGGATCCGTCGATGACCAGCATCGGTCCCGATTGCGTCGCCGCGACCGGCGACAGCCCGGCCTTCGCATAGGCGTCCGTCTCCATCACGCCCGCTTCGCCATCCCCCACCCAGAAAACGCCGTTCGGCTTCATGAAGAAATTGCCGAAGGCGTCGCCGCGGTTGAGCGCGCCCGTCTCCCTGCCGTTTTCCATCAGCAGCCCCACCGGACCATAATCCGGATGATACATGCCGCCGTTCATCGCAAAGCTCATGTGCTGACTGTTGCCGAGGAGATGGGTGTTGAGCTGGTCGTAGGTCGCACCGCGCTTTCCGAGCGTCGCCGTGCCGTAGAGGCGGATCGTATCCACCTTCGGATCGAAGGTGCAGACGGTGTAGCGGCCCGACAGGTGGTCGATCTCGGTGCATTTTGGCGGTTCGGCCATGACGGGGCTCCCGAGAGCGAGGAACAGGAGAAGAATGAGAAGGACGCGCATGGCGTTTGGCTCGGCTGGCATTGCGGCGAATTTAGCGGCGGGTTGCCGTCATAGCGAGAGCGCCGCCATGTGGAAGCGCAGTTGCGCATCGTTATAGCGATAGCTTGCGCCGACGGGACAGGCGGCGCGGGCAAGGCAGCCGGCCGACATGCAGCCGCCCTGCCCCACGGGCGTGCGCAGATAGGCGCGGCAGGCGGAGACGTCGAACAGATCCGGGCGAACGGCTGCAGCGGGACAGGTGGTGAGGCAGGGCTTGTCCGGACAGTGGTCGCAGGGATGCGGCGATGCCCGCGACGGCGCGTCCCCGATCGGATCGGCAAAGCCGAGTGCGCCGCGATAGCCGTGCCAAAGGCCGTAGACGGGGTGGATGAGGATCCCGAGCGGCGAGGCTTTCAGGCCCTCGGCCCGCATCGCCCAATGCTGAAACGGCTGCCAGGGCGGATCGGAGGGAAACCAGGCGGTCGCCCCTGCCGCCGCGGCAACGGGCTCTATCACCGCCTTCGACCAGGTGTCGAGCGGATCGGGGCCGGATCGCCCTTTCCGCCAACGGGAAAAGGCCGGCCAGAGAGAGCTGCCAATATTGCCGATGAGCACGACGCTTGCTGCCGGGCGGCCATCCGCCAGCTCAGGCGGTGTTTCGCCCTCACGAAAATTCACGGCACCGCGCAAAAAAAGTCCGTGCGGCTGGAGAGCCGCACGGACGGTTTCAAGATCAGGACGACGCGCCCTCACCGGGTCACGTCTCCCTTGATTTCATAGTGGGGACGCCAGACGTCCTTCTGGATCATGTCCGCCACCCGCGTTGCTCCGCCTTGCTCCCTGGCGCGATCGGGACCCTTTCAGGTGAAGGCGTCCGGCATCGAATCCTTGCGGGCCGCCATATAGGCCAGCAGCGCGTCGTCGATCGCCGGATCGAGATAGGGCGCCTCGTAGTGCTCGAGCCAGGTGCGGCAGAGCGCGTTGGCGCGGTCTTCGATACGCTTCTGTCCCTCGATTTCCCACTGCTCGAACGAATTGTTGTCGGCAAGCGGCGAGCGGTAGAAGGCGGTCTGGAAGTTGGCCTGGGTATGGGCGCAGCCGAGATAGTGGCTGCCCGGGCCGACTTCGCGGATCGCATCGAGCGCCTGGGCGTTCTCCGAGAGGTCGATGCCCTCGGCGAATTTCTGCTGCATGCCGAGCTGGTCCTGATCGATCATGAACTTTTCGTAGGAGGCAACGAGGCCGCCTTCCAGCCAACCGGCGGCGTGCAGCACGAAGTTCGTGCCGGCGAGCAGCGTCATGTTCAACGTATTGGCCGATTCGTGGGCGGCCTGCGCATCCGGGATCTTCGAGCCGCAGAGCGAGCCGCCGGTCCGGAACGGAATGCCGAGACGGCGGGCGAGCTGCGCCGCGCCGTAGGACACCAGCGACGGCTCCGGCGAGCCGAAGGTGGGCGCGCCCGACTGCATGGAGATCGAGGCCGCGAAGGTGCCGAACAGCACCGGCGCACCCTTGCGGATGAGCTGTGTGAAGGCGGCGCCGGCGAGGACTTCGGCAAGGATCTGCGTCAGCGTGCCGGCGACCGTCACCGGGCTCATCGCGCCCGACAGGATGAACGGCGAAACGACGCAGGCCTGGTTATGCCGCGCATAGACCTTCAGCGCGCCCACCATGGTCTCGTCGAAGACCATCGGCGAGTTGGCGTTGATGAGGTTCATCATGACCGTGTTGTTTTCGACGAACTCGTCGCCGAAGACGAGCTTGGCCATGGCGATCGAATCTTCCGCACGTTCCGGCGCGGTGACCGAGCCCATGAACGGCTTGTCGGAATATTTGATGTGGCTGTAGACCATGTCCAGGTGACGCTTGTTCACCGGAACGTCCACCGGCTCGCAGACCGTGCCACCGGAAGAATGCATGGACGGCGCCATATAGGCGAGCTTCACGAAATTACGGAAATCCTCGATCGTTGCATAGCGGCGGTTGCCTTCCAGGTCGCGCACGAAGGGCGGGCCGTAGACCGGCACGAAGACGGTGGCCTTGCCGCCAATATGCACGCTGCGCTCGGGATTGCGGGCATGCCAGGTGAAGTTCGACGGCGCGGTCTTCAGGAGTTCGCGGCAGAGGCCCTTGGGGAAATGCACGCGCTCGCCGCGCACGTCGGCGCCGGCGTCCCGCCAGAGCTGGAGGGCTTCGGGGTCCTCGCGGAACTCGATGCCGATCTCTTCCAGCACCCGGTCGGCGTTCGCCTCGATGAGCTGCAGGCCTTCTTCGTCGAGGACTTCGTATTCCTTGATCTTGCGGGTGATGTAGGGCAGCGACGGGCCCGGGCCGCCCCCGGTGCGCGAGGCGCGCCGCGCGGCCGCACCCCGACCCTCACGCGAACGGCGACCGCCGCCTTCACCGGCGCCCTCGCCTGCCACCTGCTGAATGTCCTCGCTCATGATCCGTCTTTCCTTGTTGTCGCGGTGCAGAAAAGCACCGCGGGCCTTGTTCTTTCCGGCGCCCGAACGCGCCTCTCGTTCTATGCTAGCAAGCCGCCGGGGCGGGGCGGTTCTCAATGCGCCAAGCGGTGGCGCACGCGGGATACCGGCATGGGCGAGACTATAGCGGGATTGCGACGGGCAGCGTAGCGGCATTGACGTGTTTGCACTGTCAATTCACGGCTTTACCGGCTATTCATGCAAGAAGCGGGAAACGGGTCGCTTTTCGCCATATGCGACGTCGCTTTCAAAATCAGGTTCGCGCAAGAGGAACGCTATTCCTTATGGTGAGAGCCTGCCGCCGCAGCGCCACTGGAGACGAGGAAACACAATGTCTGACGACGAAATCATTCTCGCCGATCTCTCCGACGAAGAGCTCGTGCAGCAGATGCACGACGACCTCTACGACGGCCTGAAGGAGGAAATCGAGGAAGGCACCAACATCCTTCTCGAGCGCGGCTGGGCCCCCTACGACGTCCTGACCCAGGCGCTCGTCGAAGGCATGCGCATCGTCGGCGTCGATTTCCGTGACGGCATCCTCTTCGTTCCGGAAGTGCTGCTTTCGGCCAATGCGATGAAGGCCGGCATGTCGATCCTGCGTCCGCTGCTCGCCGCTACCGGCGCGCCCAAGCAGGGCAAGATGGTCATCGGCACCGTCAAGGGCGACATCCACGACATCGGCAAGAATCTCGTCGGCATGATGATGGAAGGTGCCGGCTTCGACGTCATCGACCTCGGCATCAACAACCCGGTCGAAAACTACCTCGAGGCCATCGAACGCGAGCAGCCGGACATCCTCGGCATGTCGGCGCTGCTGACGACCACCATGCCCTACATGAAAGTCGTCATCGACACGATGAAAGAAAAGGGCCTGCGCGACGATTACGTCGTTCTCGTCGGCGGCGCACCGCTGAACGAGGAATTCGGCAAGGCCGTCGGCGCCGACGCCTACTGCCGCGACGCGGCCGTCGCCGTCGAAACGGCCAAGGAATTCATGAAGCGCAAGCACAACATGCTTGCCGGCTGATTTTTGAAGGGCGCCGGTCTTGCACCGGCGCCCTTTCACCATGATCTATCAATTGACGGAATGCACGACCCGGCGACCGGCATCCTGGGTCGCATCCACCGCGTTGGCGGTGTCACGGCCGAGGCCGCGGATGGTGTTGCCACAGGCGCTGAGCACCAGCAGCGCGGTAAAGACAATGCCGAGACGGGCAAGATTTTTCGCGGTCATGGCGGGATCCTCTCATGAATGCACTCGACTCGGAAATTAGACCAGCCGGCGACGAAGCGGAACGTGGCAACGCGGAAAAAGTTCGCGTCATCGCCTGCGGCGCCATCGCCCGTGAAGTCCTTGCCATCCGCGAGGCGAACGGTCTTTCCCATATCGACCTGCTCTGTCTTCCCGCGATCTGGCACGCCCACCCGGAAAAGATCACGCCCGGCGTGGAGCAGGCGATCGCCGAGGCGCGGGCCGAGGGGTTTTCCCGCATTTTCGTCGGCTATGCGGATTGCGGCACGGGCGGATTGCTCGACCGGCTCTGCGAGCGCGAGGGCGTCGAGCGCATCGCCGGGCCGCACTGTTATTCCTTCTTCGCCGGCAACGCCGCCTTCGCGGCCAAGGACGACGACGTCACCTCCTTCTTCCTCACCGATTTCCTCGCCCGCCAGTTCCGCGCCTTCGTCATCGAACCGCTCGGTCTCGATCGCCATCCCCAGCTTAAGGACATGTACTTCGGCAATTACAGGAAGCTCGTCTATCTCTCGCAGGTCGAGGACGAGGGTTTGAAGCAGAAGGCGAAAGAGGCGGCGGACTATCTCGGCCTTGCCTACGAGTATCGCTTCACCGGTTACGGCGACCTGACGGGCGAGCTTTTACGCGCCCGCTAACCAATCCTTAGCCCTGCCCGGCAAATCCCCAACGCAGTTACCGCTTCCTAAGCCATCGCGACGAAGATGCCGCAAAAGACTGGCGAGGCCTGGGACATGACGGAACGCGACATACGGATGGAAACGGTGGCCATGCTGATCCAGCCCGGCCCCAACCCGGAAATCGTCGTCAACGCCGTCAAGACCACCTTCCCGAACCTTGTCGTCATCGAGGAGCAACCCGAATCGAAAAAGCTGTTCATCCGGCGGCGCGCGAAAAAGCTTGGCTGGATGCAGGCCCTCGGCCAGCTCGCCACCATGGTCGTTTCCAAATACGGCAAGCGCTTCACCGCAAAACGCGCTGAGGAAATCCTCGAAGAATACGGCGCAAACCCCTCGACGGACTCGACAATCCGCCGCATCGCCATCCCCTCGGCCAACGGCCCCGAACTGCTGACAGCGCTGGAAGAGGTGCGGCCGGCCGCACTGCTTCTCGTCAGCTGCCGCATGATGAAGGCCGGGACGCTCGCGGCGATCGCCTGCCCCGTCCTCAATTTCCACGCCGGCATCAATCCGCGATATCGCGGCCTGCAAGGTGGCTACTGGTCACGCATCGAGCGCGACGAGGCAAATTTCGGCGGCACCGTGCACCTCGTCGATCCCGGCGTCGATACAGGCGACGTGCTCTACCAGCAGCGCGTCACCCCCTCCAAACGCGACACGATGCACACCTATCCGCTGCTCCAGACGGCGGCCTCGACGGGCATCATCGTCAAGGCGATGCGCGATGCGGTGACCGGCAATCTCAAGCCCTTGAAAATAGCGGCGCCCTCGCGGCAATGGTATCATCCGCCGATCTGGACATGGCTCTTGAACGGCGTGACCCGCGGCATCTGGTAATTCCTTCTGTATAGTCGAATCCCACGTCGTTTTTGAACATGGGGCAGTCGTGGCGAGTGAAGCCCGCGACGCGGCCAAACCGCATTGTCAGCGCTAGAGCAATTCCAGGAAAAGTGTGCCACGGTTTTCCGTCCGGATTTGCGCAATAGGAGGAAGAGCGTTTTCGCGATCCGAAGAAACACGCAAACGCTCTGGGAGAATTTTCGACATGGCAGACCGCATCATCGTCTACTGGCGCGACATCCCCGCCCAGGTCATCATCAAGAAGGGCCGCACGAGCGCCAAGCGGGAACTGTCGCTGCGCTTCACCGAGGCGATCGACATGTGCGCCATGCGCACGGGCGCCGCCGAGACGGACGACTATCTCGCCGAATGGCGCAAGGCCGACCCCATCCCCGTCTCCGACGATCTGGAGACGGAAGCCGACAAGGCCGCGGCCGAGCTGGAAGCCGCCTATGACCGTGAACGGCTCGTCGCCCTCGTCAAGGCCGGAGGCCGCGACAATGGCTGACGCCATCCAGAAACCGGGCAATGCCGCACCCGCCAAGAAGGCCGCCACCGGCGCCTTCACGCCGGCCGGCGTCTCGCCGAGCCGCCGGGCCCGCCGCAAATACACGATCCGCCTGTGGGCCGTGCGCAACTCCCGCTTCTTCGAGTGGTTCTACCACCGCTTCGCCGAGGTTTTCCTGCTCCTCCATCCCGTCTGGAAGCTGTTCGGCTACCAGCGCGTCGAACGGCCGATCACCTTTGTCGAAAAGCATGTGAAGGGCTTTCTCTTCGACTGTCGCATGTGCGGCCAGTGCGCACTGTCGTCCACGGGCATGTCCTGCCCGATGAACTGTCCCAAGCAGCTTCGCAACGGCCCCTGCGGCGGCGTGCGCGCCAACGGCAATTGCGAAGTGGAACCGGACATGCCCTGCGTCTGGGTCCAGGCCTGGAAGGGCTCCCAGAACATGGCCAAGGGAGATGCCATCATGAACGTGCAGAAGCCGGTGAACCAGTCGCTGCGCGAAACCTCCTCCTGGCTGCGCGTGACGGCCGAAGCCGCCGCGGCCAAGGAAGCTGCCGCCGCTGCCGGAAAGGACGCCTGATCCATGGCGCATATCGACGAAAACCCGCTCGGCCCCCACCTGCCGCTCGATCCCCTGCCCGGTCATTCCTCGCTCGGCCGGCTGGAGCGCGTGCTGCGCCGCGGCGAATTCGCCGTCACGACGGAACTCAACCCGCCCGACAGCGCCAACCCGGAAGACGTCTACGAGCGCGCCGCGATCTTCGACGGCTGGGTGGACGGCATCAACGCGGTCGATGCGTCCGGCGCCAACTGCCACATGTCCTCCGTGGGCATCTGCGCGCTCCTGACCCGCATGGGTTATGCGCCGATCATGCAGATCGCCTGCCGCGACAAGAACCGCATCGCCATCCAGGGCGACGTGCTCGGCGGCGCGGCCATGGGCGTCACCAACATCATGTGCCTCACCGGCGACGGCGTACAGGCCGGCGACCAGCCGGGCGCAAAGCCGGTCTTCGACCTCGACTGCATGTCGCTGCTCGAAACCGTGCGCATCATGCGCGACAATTCGAAGTTCCTCTCCGGCCGCAAGCTGACCTCGCCGCCGAAGGTTTTTCTGGGCGCGGCGATCAACCCTTTCGCCCCGCCCTACGACTTCCGCCCCTATCGCCTCGGGAAGAAAATCGAGGCTGGCGCACAGTTCGTACAGAGCCAGTACTGCTTCGACGTACCGATGTTCCGCGAATACATGAAGAAGGTGCGCGACCTCGGCCTGCACGAGAAGTGCTACATCCTCGTCGGCGTCGGCCCGATGGCCTCGGCCAAGACGGCGAAGTGGATCCGCTCCAACGTGCCCGGCATTCACATTCCCGATTCCGTCATCGCGCGGCTCGAGGGCGCCCAGGACCAAAAGAAGGAAGGCAAGCAGCTCTGCATCGACATCATCAACGAGGTGAAGGAGATCGAGGGCGTTTCCGGCATTCACGTCATGGCGTACCGACAGGAAGAATATGTCGCAGAGATCGTGCATGATTCCGGCGTGCTGAAAGGCCGGCGCCCCTGGAAGCGGGAACCGAACCCGGTCGACCAGCTCGTTGCCGAACGCATCGAAAGAACCCGCGAGGGCGTCGAGCAGAACCAGCAGCAGATGGCGGAGATCGCTGCCCATCACCCCCATTGATCCCCATGCCGGCCACCGCCGGCATGCCGCTTGTAACACCGGAAATCGCGCGCTAGATCAAACTTGGCGCCCCGCCCCAGAGGACCCTATATGACACGCACCATCGTCGCCTCGGCCACCCGCGAAATCATCATCGGTTTCGACCAGCCCTTCTGCGTCATCGGCGAACGCATCAATCCGACCGGCCGCAAGAAGCTGGCCGCGGAAATGCAGGCCGGCAACTTCGAGACCGTGATCAAGGACGCGCTGGAACAGGTCGCCGCCGGCGCCACCATGCTCGACATCAATGCAGGTGTAACCTCGGTCAACCCGAACGAGACGGAGCCGGGCCTTTTGGTGCAGACGCTGGAAATCGTCCAGGGCCTCGTCGACATTCCGCTCGCCATCGACAGCTCTGTGACCGCCGCCATCGAGGCCGGCCTGAAGGTCGCCAAGGGCCGCCCGCTGGTCAATTCCGTCACCGGCGAGGAAGAGAAGCTCGAAGCCATCCTGCCGCTCGTCAAGAAGTACGACGTTCCGGTCGTCGCCATCTCGAACGACGAGACCGGCATCTCGATGGACCCGGACGTGCGCTTCGCCGTTGCCAAGAAGATCGTCGAGCGCGCCATGGACCATGGCATCAAGCCGCATGACATCGTCGTCGACCCGCTCGTCATGCCGATCGGCGCGCTCGGCGATGCCGGCCGCCAGGTCTTCCAGCTGCTCTATCGCCTGCGCAACGAACTGAAGGTCAACACGACCTGCGGCCTTTCCAACATCTCCTTCGGCCTGCCGCACCGCCACGGCATCAATGCCGGCTTCATCCCCATGGTCATCGGCGCCGGCATGACGTCCGCCATCATGAACCCCTGCCGCCCGCAGGAAATGGAAGCCGTGCGCGCCGCCAACGTGCTGAACGGCACCGACGCCAACTGCACCAACTGGATCATGACCTACCGCGACCACAAGCCTGCCGAAGGCGGCGCCGTTGCCGCCGCGTCCGCAGCTCCGGCAGCCGGTGGCGGCCGCCGTGGCGGCCGTGCAGCCCGCGCCGGCGCCGGCGCGGCCCGGGAATAACGTGGCCGGCGGGCGACAGCTCCGTCGCGACGCCTTCAGCCTCTGGCTGGAGGCGCCTCTCGTAATCGCCATGCGCTGCCACGAGATGGGGATGGCGGCGATGACGGGCTCGACCCAGAACACGGCCGAGATGACCCGGATGGTCACCGAAAAGATGGCTGCCACGGCGGAAAGCGTCGTGGCGGCCAATTTTGCTGTTGCAAAGGCCATGATGACGGCGGCATCGCCCGAAGCTGCGGCCCGCGCCGTCTCGGAAGCCGCGCTGAAGCCCTACGGCAAGCGCGTGCGCCGCAATGTGCGGCGTCTCTCGGCCAGAAAGGGCTGAGATGCGTCGTTTCACGCCGAAAAGAGAGTACGACCGATGCGCATCGAAGGTGAGAACGAGATCAACATGACCGAAGCCTCGGTGAAGGAGCCGCTCGTCCTCTTCATGCCCTCGGGCAAGCGTGGCCGCTTCCCGGTGGGCACGCCCGTTCTGGAAGCCGCGCGCAAACTCGGCGTCTATGTCGAAAGCGTCTGTGGCGGCCGTGCCACCTGCGGGCGCTGTCAGATCGAGGTGCAGGAAGGCAATTTCGCAAAACACAAGATCGTCTCCTCCCTCGACCACATCTCGGAAAAGGGCCCGAAGGAAGAGCGCTACGAAAAGATCCGTGGCCTGCCGGATGGCCGTCGCCTCTCCTGTTCCGCCCTCATCCTCGGCGATCTCGTCGTCGATGTGCCGCAGGACACCGTGATCAACGCACAGGTCGTGCGCAAGGCCGCGACCGACCGTGTGATCGAGCGCAACGCCGCGGTCCAGCTCTGCTATGTCGAGGTGGACGAGCCAGACATGCACAAGCCGCTCGGCGATCTCGACCGCCTGAAGGTAATGCTGGAAAAGGACTGGGGCTGGAAGGATCTCCTGATCGCCCCCCATCTCATCCCGCAGGTGCAGTCGATCCTGCGCAAGGGCAACTGGGGCGTCACCGCCGCCATCCACCGCGACATGGATTCCTCGCGCCCCTTCATCGTCGCCCTTTATCCCGGCCTGAAGAACGAGGCCTATGGCATCGCCTGCGACATCGGCTCGACGACCATCGCCATGCATCTCGTGTCGCTGCTGTCGGGCCGCATCGTCGCCTCTTCCGGCACGTCCAACCCGCAGATCCGCTTCGGCGAAGACCTGATGAGCCGCGTCTCCTACGTCATGATGAACCCGGACGGCCGGGAAGCCATGACCAAGGCCGTGCGCGAGGCCGTCAACAGCCTGATCGGCAAGGTCTGCGGCGAAGGCGAGGTCGACCGGCACGACATCCTCGACATGGTGTTCGTGGCAAACCCGATCATGCACCACCTCTTCCTCGGCATCGATCCGACAGAGCTCGGCCAGGCGCCCTTCGCGCTCGCCGTGTCGGGCGCATTGCAATACTGGGCGCACGAACTCGACATCGACGTGAACCGCGGTGCGCGGCTCTACACGCTGCCCTGCATCGCCGGCCATGTCGGCGCGGATGCGGCGGGCGCGACACTTTCCGAAGGCCCCTACCGGCAGGATCGCATGATGCTGCTCGTCGATGTCGGCACCAATGCGGAAATCGTGCTCGGCAACAAGGACCGTGTCGTCGCCGCATCCTCGCCCACCGGGCCTGCCTTCGAAGGCGCGGAAATCTCCTCCGGCCAGCGCGCTGCACCAGGCGCGATCGAGCGCGTGCGCATCGATCCCGCGACCCTGGAGCCGCGCTTCCGCGTCATCGGCGTCGACAAGTGGTCGGACGAAGAGGGGTTTGCCGAAGCCGCCAAGAGCGTCGGCGTCACCGGCATCTGCGGCTCGGCGATCATCGAGGTCGTCGCGGAGATGTACCTCGCCGGCGTCATCTCCGAGGACGGCGTGGTCGATGGCTCCATGGCGGAAAAAAGCCCGCGCATCCTGCAGAACGGGCGCACCTTCTCCTACCTGCTGCATGACGGCGAGCCGCGCATCACGGTGACGCAGAACGACATCCGCGCCATCCAGCTCGCCAAGTCGGCGCTCTATGCCGGCATCAAGCTCCTGATGGAAAAGCTTGGCATCGAGCATGTCGACACGATCCGCTTTGCCGGCGCCTTCGGTTCCTTCATCGATCCGAAATACGCCATGGTGCTCGGCCTCATCCCGGATTGCGACCTTGCCGAGGTGAAGGCCGTCGGCAACGCCGCCGGCACGGGCGCGCTCATGGCGCTTCTCAACCGCGACCACCGCCGCGAGATCGAAAGGACGGTCGCCCATATCGAGAAGATCGAGACGGCGCTGGAGCCCAACTTCCAGCAGCTTTTCGTCAACGCCATGGCGCTGCCGAACAAGGTGGATCCCTTCCCGGAACTCGCCAAGGTCGTCACCCTGCCGGAGCGCAAGGTGCTGGCCGACGATGGCGGCGGCGAAGGTGGCGGACGACGGCGGCGGCGCAGCCGGGAGTAGGAGGCACGGCGCGCCCTCGGGGCAAAATAGTCCGCCTGCAGCCCCCCATAAACCACCCCGCAAAGAATCCGTTTTGTTTTCGGCGGTTCATCGGCATGATCCGAGAATAGGGCGACAGTCTCGCCCGTTGATTGCCATATCGACCGCGTAACCTCCCGCAATCCCCAGCGTGTGAAAGCCTCGTCCATGACGCTTGCCCGCCTCATCGCCGCCAGCCTTCTTCTTGTCGCCAGCAGCCTGCCGGCGCGCGCCCAGGAGGACTACCCTTTCACCGGCGAATGGGAATGCGACGGCGCGCCCTTCGTCTTCACCGCCACGGCCTACAGCATCGGCGACGACACCTACGACGTCCAGGAGGTGCAGGAGGGGTCGGACGGCTCCTACACGCTGTTCCTCTCCGACGAGGTCTACATCTACCTGTCCGCGATCACCGCGGACACGCTCGATTTCTCCTCTTCCGAAAGCAGCCATACGCTGAGCTGCCGCCGCTACTGACAGAAAGTGTTCCGATGAACCGCGCCCGCCTTCTCGCCCTTGCCCTTTGCCTCGGCATCGCCTCGCCTGCCCTTGCCGATACCTATGCGGCGATCAGCAACACGGCGATGGCCATTACCGGGGATATCGAGTTCGACGATTTCGGAATCACCTTCGAGAACGGCAAGCAGATCACCTTCGACGAACTTGTCGACGATACGTTCGTGGTGGGCGGCGAGACGGTGGCAGCGTCGGTCTACAGCCTCAAGGAGGCATCGGATCCGGTCCTCAACAACGGCAACCGGCTGTGCGGCGAGCCCGTCACCTATGTCGCGTCCTGGGGCGATGCCGACACGACGACCGTCGCCGTCTTCGCAACACAGGACATGCCGGAAAGCGACGCGCAGATGTGCGCGTCCTATACCTACGAGTAGGCGGCCGGGAGGCCGGGCACCGCCGGCCCGCCGTGGTTCAGCAGGCGACCTGCAGCATATCCATCGGCCGGCGCTCCATGCGGGCGAAGGCGGCGCGGATATATTCCGCGACGGCGAGCGCCGGCGTTTCCGCCTCCTCGTTGACGACGAGGCCGATCAGGTAATGACCGAGATCCGGCAGGCCGTCCTTCTCGCCGAGCGCCACCATGTCGTCCCCCACCAGGAAGCGCGCGAGTGGCGCAACTGCAAGGTCCGCCCGGATGGCGGCGCGCTGGCCCATGTGATGGGCGCAGAAATAGGCGACGCGGAAATCACGACCCGACCGGCTCAGCTCCTCGAGCGCCCGCGCCCGCCAGATGCAGCCTTCTTCCCAGACCGATACCGGCAGAGGGTTCTTCAGATGCGCATTGCCGCAATTCTTGCCGGCCCAGACGAGCTGCTCCTTGAGCAGGATTTCACCGGGAACGGGAATGGTGCCGTCCGTGGCATTGAAGATGGCAAGGTCGAGCCGGCGTTCGGCGACGGCGCGGCGCAGATTGCCGCTCGTCTCGATCGATACATTGACGGCGATCGACGGATAGGTCTCGGCAAAGCGGCGGAGCACTTCCGGCAGGATGAGCTCGCCGACATCGTCAGGCGCACCGAGCCGCACCACGCCGTTCATTTCCGGCATCATGAAGCGTGACACCGCCTCGTTGCTGAGGGCGATCAGCCGGCGCGCATAGGACAGCAGCACTTCACCATGATGCGTCAGCACCACGGAACGCGCATCGCGGCGGAACAGCGTGCAGCCGAGCAGTTCCTCCAGCTTCTTGATCTGCATGGAAACGGCAGAGGGCGTGCGGTGCACCGTTTCGGCGGCCGTGGTGAAATTGCCGGTCTCGGCGATCGCCACGAAGGTTCTGAGGATGTCGAGTTCCAGCAAGGGGAGCGTCTGGCGCATCAGCAGGTTCATGCCTACCTCCATGGATCAGAAAATCTGAAGCAAACTGTCACTTCATTTCGTTTGATTGAAAACCGAGATGGGCGGATAGTCAACCTCACAAGCCACCGAGTGGAAGGAAAAACGCCATGGATACGCAGAAATCGTACGCAAGCGGCGCCGATCTCGCCGTTGCGGTTCGTGGAAACGGATTTTACTACGCAATACGGCGCTTCGTGGGCGACGCGATAGAAGCCCGCCGCCGGCGCAATGCCGCCCGCCACACAGCCGAAGAACTGGCACAGCTGCCATCCTACCTCAAGGACGACATCAACTGGCCGGCCGCCATCAATCATGAAGAACACTGATAAATCCAATCAAATATATTCGTTTGATTGATGCATAAGGTTGCGACATAGTCACGATCAAGGTCGCGACCTTTCGAAACCTCCCAAGCTCGAAAGGACCCTGAAATGGCAATAGCATTGGAACATCGTCCGGTACGGCGTGCGTCTGGCACCCGTCACACCGGCAACCTGTCTCATCCCCTCCGGGATGCCTTCGAACGGATCGTATCCGCCTGGCGGCGGTATCGCACCGAGCGGGAGCTGGAAGGCCTGTCCTTCGACCAGCGCAAGGATATCGGCTTCCGTTCGTGGGACAAGACGACACGATGACGGATGACTGTAGCGGCAATCCGCCGAAGAAAGACGACGCCGAAGACCGCCGGAGCTGACCGTCAAACGTCCCTCCGGCGGTTTTCTTTTATAGCATGCCGCGCCTCAGGGCCGCAGGATCGGCACCGCCGGCGCCGCCGTTTCCGGCAGGACGCCCGTCACTCGCGGATCGTCGAAGACCTCCACCTGGCGCTTGACCGGCGTGAATCCCGAGCGAATGTAGAAGGACAGAGCCTGCGGCGCGTCGAGCGTGCAGGTATGCACCCAGAAGCGGCGGATCGGCGGATGCCCGTCCCGCGACCAGGCACGTGCGATCGCCCGGTTCATCAGCCAGCGCCCCGTTCCGTTGCCGATCGTCGCCGGCGTCAGGCCGAAGAAGGCAAGTTCGCAGACACCCTCCTCGCGAAAATCCAGTTCCAGCAGCCCCTCGCCCTGCCCGTCCTTCATCACGGCATAAACCTCGACGTCGGAATGATGGAGAATTGCCTTGAGATCGGCCTCCGCCATGGCGAGGCGCGAGGCCCAGAGCCATTCGGCACCGATGCGGCCATAGAGGTCGCGATACCAGGCGATCTCCGGCCGGGCGATGTGCTGGAGCACGATTCCAGCCTGTTCGGGATCGGCGCGTCCGGGTGGCGGTGCCCGCATTTCAAGACAGGTCACCACGGCAGCGAGCTTTCCAGCCGGCACGTCCGAATATCCATCTGGCAGCATCGATTTCACCTTGCAAGAGTTCACTCCCCTATGTCGCGTGGCGGGGACACTTGTCAAACGGAACGGCGCGGCCTTCTTGCGTCGGCGCATGCTGTCGCAATCGGACGATGCCGGCGACAGGGTCGCAAATGTGCAAGTGCGGAGGCAAAGACACAATTCCGCCGGAAGACGCTGGCATTTCAGCGATACGCAGCGTGCCTCAGTCGTAACCATCCCTTTCGGTGTCGCAAAAATACTAGCGCACCTGCCGGCCTGCCTGCGACGATTGCGACATCGCGCCCCCAGCATGGACACTCCGATGAACAAGCAAAACGTCAAGAAGCGCTCTCTCGTTTTCTTCCTGGTGCCCAACTTCTCCATGCTGCCCTTCTCAGCGGCGATCGAGACCCTGCGCATCGCCAACCGCATGCTCGGCTACGAGGCCTATACCTGGCGCCTCGCCTCGACGGACGGCCAACAGGTTCTGTCCTCCAGCGGCATCGGCATCGAGGTGAATTCCTCGCTCACCGACGAGCGCAAGCACCTCGGCGGCGAGAGCCGCCCCTCCATGGTGCTGGTCTGTTCCGGCATCTATGTGGAGGATTTCTCCAACAAATCGGTCAATGCGTGGCTGCGTGAGGTCTACAACCGCGGCATCGCCGTCGGTTCGCTGTGCACCGGCGCCCATGTTCTCGCCCAGGCCGGCCTCCTCTCGGGCAAGCGCTGCGCCATCCACTGGGAAAACCTGCCGGGCTTTGCCGAGGCCTTTCCGCAGGTCGATGTCTACGCCGACCTCTACGAGATCGACGGCAACATCTATACCTGCGCGGGCGGCACTGCTTCGCTCGACATGATGCTGAACCTCATCGACCAGGATTTTGGCGAGAACCTCGTCAACCGCGTCTGCGAACAGGCGCTGACCGACCGCGTGCGCGGGCCGCACGACCGCCAGCGCCTGCCGCTGCGCGCCCGCCTCGGCGTACAGAACGCCAAGGTTCTGTCGATCATCGAACTGATGGAAAGCAATCTCTCCGAGCCGCTGTCCCTGCTGGAGATCGCCGACAGCGCCGATCTCTCGCGCCGCCAGATCGAGCGCCTGTTCCGCCAGGAGATGGGCCGTTCGCCCGCCCGTTACTATCTCGAAATCCGACTCGACCGCGCGCGCCACCTGCTGGTGCAGTCCTCGATGCCGGTGGTGGAGGTCGCGGTCGCCTGCGGCTTCGTTTCCGCCTCACACTTCTCCAAGTGTTATCGCGAACTCTACAACCGCTCGCCCCAGCAGGAACGTGCCGAGCGCAAGCTGACGCTTTCGGCCATCGCCCGCTGAACCGAAAAATGCTGGCTCAGGCCCCGCCTCGGCGGGGCTCAGCTTGCCAAGGCGCTCATCAGCGACAGCTCTGAGAAGACCCGGTTCCGGCCGGCATGCTTGGCCATGTAGAGGAACTGGTCGGCAGCGTTCAGGTAGTTGTCGAAGGTCTCCCGGCCGGAAATCGCCGCAAGGCCGGCGGAAACGGTGATCGTCAGGGGTTCGCCGTCCGCGTTGATCGGCTGGGCCGCCAGTTCCTGGCGAAGCCGCTCGCAGTAATCCAGCGCTTCCTCCAGCGGCAAGCCGTTGAAGATGATGCCGAACTCCTCGCCCCCGAGTCGCGCCAGAAGATGGCGATCGCCGACCCTGTGCTTGAGCCGGCGCGAGATGGCCTTCAGCACGATATCGCCGACCTCGTGGCCATAGGTGTCGTTGAGGCGCTTGAAATGGTCGATGTCGAGGATGGCGATCGACATGGGCTCGCCCCGGCGCAACGCCTGGTCGACGAGCCGTGGCCCCGCCTCGAAGAAGTAACGCCGGTTGTAGATGTCGGTGAGATAGTCCCGCGCCGCGATACGGTGCAGCGACTGCACGCGCTTCTGGATCGCGGCGACGTGGAAGATCCGGCTGTTGAACTCTTCGACAAGAAAGGGTTTCTGGATGTATTCATCGCCGCCGGCACGCAGGAAGCGGGCGGCGACCATGCGGTCCTCGGAGGTCGAAAGGCCGACGACCCGCACGGCATCGTCGCCGTGGCGTTGGCGGATCTCGCCCAGGAGATCGAAACCGTTCATGTCGGAGAGCGCGAGATCACAGACCACCATGTCGATGCCGCCGTGCGAATCGAGCGCATCGAGCGCCGCCGCACCGCTTTCGACCGCAATGATCTGGAAGCGCTGCTTGGCGATCAGGCTCACCTGCCGCTGCAGGCTTTCCGGATCGGAATCGACGACGAGCACCTGCGTCTTGCCGCTCGTCAGGATGCGGTCGACGGCCAGCACCAGCTGCTGGATCGCCGCCGGATTGTCCTTGACGACATAGTCGAGCACGTTCTTGGCGAGGATATGATCGCGGGTCGCATCGCTGAAGGAACCCGTGAAGACCAGCGGCGCGATCCCCTTCGAGATCACATAGTCGAGCGCTTCGCAGTTCGGCGCATCGGGAAGATTGAGGTCGAGCACGGCCAGCACGAATTCCGGCGCATCGCCTTGGAAGATCGCCCGGACGGCAGCCATGCTGGAGCAATGGGTGACGGCAAGCCCAAGCTCCCGCTCAAGCCTGTACCTGAGCGCGGTGGAGAACATGCGCGAGTCTTCCACAAGCAGCACCTGCTGGCCAGAATGGCGCAGAAATGCAGGCCCTCGCTGCGGATTTGGATCCACTCCCACGTCGTCCAGTACCCTGATGATGTTCCGGTCTGAAACGCATTACAAACCACCGGTTTTACCAACTGGTTAATCCGGAAAGAAATATCTTACGCTACGTAAGGGACATATCCGGGTGGATCACGGAAATGTCAGGAAAATCAGGCCGTAAGGCGCTGCTGAGCCGTCTTGATCTGGGTCAGTGTGTCCAGATTCTGATTAACGCGGCAGTAGAATTCCTCATCGATGAACGGACGCATGATGAAGTCGTTCCCGCCGGCCTTCAGGAAGCGCGCGGAAAGCAGGCGATCGGTCGAGGACGACACGCCGATGATGCGCAGCTTGTGCGATCCGATCGTACCGCGAATGCGCCGCGTCAGCTCGAAACCGTCGATGTCGGGCATGTTGTAGTCGGTGATCATCAGGCCGATATCGGGATTGGCTTTCAGCAGCGCAAGCGCAGCCGAGCCGTTCTCCGCCGTGCTGACGCGGAAATTGTAGCGCTTGAGGCGCGTCGTCAGCAGCGCCCGGGCCGTCGCGCTGTCATCGACGATCAGGACGTGGTGATTGTGATTGGTCAGGAAGCGGCAGACCGATTCGGCCAGCATATCGACGGCGAAGATGTTGTCCTTCAGGATATAATCGACGATTTCCTTGGAGAGCAGCTGGTCGCGCGTCTTCTGCTGAAACGTGCCGGTGAAGACAATCGTCGGAATGCTGAGATCGACGAGATAGTTCAACGCCTCGCCGTTCTCGGCGCCCGGCAGGTTGATGTTCGAGATCGCGAGCGTGATCTTGTCACTGGACTTGTCATAGGCAAGCTCCAGCTCCTCGAAGCTGCGGCATATCTCGACATCGATGTCGAAAAGTTCCTTCAGGCGCTTTGAGATCATGGATGTGAAGACATTCGAGTCCTCGGCAACAAGAATACGGTGATGCGAGAGAGACGCGCCGGAATACTGCATCCCGGAAATGCCGATAAATGCCATGATATGCCTTCGTGGTATGAATGTTCCCCAGGTTAAGACCTAGCGGCAACCCTTTGCGAAAGCGTTAAATTTAGAGGGCATCAAAAAGCGGGAAGCGATTCTCCGCCTCACCGCGCAAAACCCGTCGCCCTAAAGCAAAGCGGCGCGGTTCATCTTCCGCGCCGCAGCAAAGACCCATCCGGAAGCTTACTTGACCGAGGCCGAGCCGCCCTGGATCTCGACATTCTCGCCGCCGTTCAGCGCGATACGGTCGCCGTTCGGCAGGGTGACGAAACAGCCGGTCGGGCAGATCGTTTCCGTCGCTCCGGGCTCGAGCGCGACCTCCATACGGCTGCCGCCCTCAACGATGACGAGCACCTGGGTGTCACCGTCCTTGTTGGTCACCGAGGCAGCCATGGCCGGAGCGGACATCGCAGCCGATACCAGCAGCATCATGATCATTCGCTTCATCATTGCCCGGCGCCGCAGCGCCGCCCCTGTTTCACAAGCCCTGGAGGAACACTATCGCTCCTCGTCGGGATTTGCATGTGTTTTATGGGGAAACGGCTGAATGCAGCGTGAATGCGGCGTTCATGTGCCGCAAATCAGGCGCTCCGATCAGGTTTCGGGCACCTCGTCCGCGGTCTTGCCGCGCCGGCCCGCCACCTGCGGGCGCATCTTCTGCGTGGCCTGATCGAGCAGCGTGGTGATGAGATCGGCCCCTTCCGGCGAGATCTTGATCGGCACCTCCGCCGACGCCGGCGCGCCGATGGCGACGCCCTCGGTCCGGAACCGTTCGAGCACGGCGGCGCGCAGATCGGATTTCACGCCCGTGCCATTGAGGATATCCGCAAGGAAGGCACGGACCTCGAAATCCAGCGTCGAAGACGAAAAGGCCTGGAAGACCACCATCGGCTCCGGATTGCGCAAAAGCCCCTGCTGTGCACGCACGACCTCGACGAGGATTTCCTGCACCCTGCGCGGGTCGTTGCTGCCATGCACGCTGATCATCAGATCGACACGGCCGAGCTTGTTGCGATGCGTCCAGTTGCCGACCTGCCCGTTGATCAGCACCGAATTTGGCACGATCACCGTCTGGCGCTGGAAGGTCTCGATCTCGGTGGCACGTACGGAAATGCGGCGCACGAAGCCCTCGGTCGTGCCTGCCACCACCCAGTCGCCCACCTTGAACGGGCGTTCCGCCAGCAAAATGAGGCCCGAAACGAAGTTCGAGACGATGTTCTGCAGGCCGAAACCGATACCGAGCGAGAGGGCACCGGCGACGAGCGCGAGGCTGGACAGGTTGATACCTGCCGCCGATATGCCGACAAGGCCGGCCAGCGCCACGCCGGCATAGCCGACGGCGGTGCGTACGGAGTTGCGCACGCCCGCATCGACCTGACTGCGCGCCAGGACGTTGCCGTCCACCCATTTCTGGAACCAGCGCGTGATGACGAGGCCGGCGACGAAGAGCAGGATGCCCGCAAGGATGCCGATCAGCGAGATCGTGATGCTGCCGATACGAATCTCCGTGAAGATGCGGTAGGCCCAGGATTCGATGTCGGCGATCTGGAAGCCCCATTGCAGGAGAACCAGCGGCACGAAGAAGACGAAAATCAGCAGATAGATGCTCAGGCCCGCGGCAAGCCCCACCTGGTCGAGCGACACCTGCCCGAGGCCGAAGCGCGCTTCCAGCCGCTTGCCCACCGCCGTTTCGGCAAAGGCGTTGGGCGCGGAAACGGCGCGGCCGGAAAGGAAGCCGATATACATGGTTACGATGATCGCGCCGGTGACGACGATCTGCGTGGCGATGAAGCGCGCCATGCCGACATAGCCGAACAACGAGGCGAAGATGAGCCCGAGACCGGTCAGCATCAGGAGGATGAAGATCGATCGCGGCCAGGGGCGCCCCTGCGAATCGGGCGTTTCCCCCTGATGCAGCACCGGCTTGATGAAGGCAGTGACGACGAGCAACGCACCGATGACGATCGAGGCGAAGAAGCTCTTCACCACCGTTAGCACGACCGGAGAGCCCAGTGTTTCACTGATCGTGCCGAGGAAATAGTCGGCGCCGTTGACGAGGGCCATGCTGAAGATCAGCAGCCACAGAAGCTGCGCGCCACGATCGGAGACCCGCACCAGTCGCCAGTGGCCGTCGCCGGGCGACAGGACCGCATTGGCAAGCTGCGCCACGAAGAAGATCGCCACCATGACCCCAAGCGCCACCGACGCGATCGGCGCGATGTCGGAGCGCAGCACGTTGAACGTGTCGAGGAAGAAGTAGCTGGTACCGGCAAAGGCGCCGACGGCGATGCTCGGCAGGATCGTCGACCAGAAGGCGACGGAAAGCCGGGTGATATAGTGCGGCTTCTGCTGCTGTACGGCGCGCGTGATGAAGGGTGAGAACAGCCGGTAGCCGCCGGACAGCAACACCAGCGCTGCCATCAGGGAGAGCCCGACGGCGCCCAGAAGCTGCATGCGCTTGAACTTCCAGACGAACTGCAGCCAGGCCGTTACCGTACGCCCGAGCGTCGCCGTCTCGTTGCTGAGCGCACCGGTGGCCTCTGTGAAGAGCGCGGTGTTGACATCCGTACGCTTCAGGATCGCGTCGGTGAAAAGCTGCCGGCGGATTTCCGTGATACGGTTGGAAAGCTTCGTCGCCTCGATGGAAAGGTTCTCCGCCTCCCCGGTCAACGCATTGATCTCGTTGCGCTCCCCGGCAAGCTTCTTGCGCTCCTCCACCACGACGGCAGCTTCGGCCGGTGCCCCCTCGGCCGGCGGATCGCCCAGCTCGGTCTGGCGCGCCTTGATCGCCTCCAGCCGCGGCCGCGTCGCGACGGAGATGGCAAGGATCGTCCGGTTCAGCGCCTCGGCCTCGACCTTCAGTTCGACGAGCCGCGCATCGTCGTCCTTGAAACGGTCCACCCGCTCGCGAATCGCATTGAGCTGACCGGCGGCGCGATCGAGGTCGTTGCTCGCCTGCTCGAGCTGGGTCGCATCGACAATGGCGGGCGCGGCGGGCGTCTGCGCGCGGGCGGGCACCGCCGCGAGCAGGAGAACGGTGAAAAGGACGGAAAGAAGGCGGAAGGTCGGCAACAGGCCATCCTCAATTGAACGGAAACAGACGACGCAGCGCAGGCATGCGATTGCGCCCCTTCTACCCACGAATGCGGCCATTTTAAACCGGCCGGCCCGCGATGCTAGAATCCGGCACCCGGCTCGGCGAGATAGGCCTCCTCCTCCCGCGTGGAGACGCGGCCGAGGAAAGCGTTGCGATGCGGAAAGCGGCCATATTCAGCAATGACGTCCCGGTGGCGGACGGCATAGTCGAGATACATCTCGTCGCCATGCGCCTCGAACAGTTCGACGGAGAGGTCCTGGTCGGCCAGCGCTTCGGAATGCTCGAGCGGCATATAGAAGAAATGGCGCCGGTCATAGGGAACCGCCTTGTCGGCGCCCACCTCCAGCGCAAGGCGCGCTTCGCGCCGGGCGATCCAGTCGGTGGCGAAGGCCAACGGCGAGGCGCGGTACATATTGCGGGGAAACTGATCGAGAACGATGATGGCGGCAAGCCGCGCCTCCGGGCTCGCCCGCCATGACGCCGTCACCGCCTGCGAGAGGGCAAAATGCGTCTCGACGAAGGTTTCGCGCACATGCGCGTCGAGCCCCGGCGTCGATTGCCACCAGTCCTTTGCCGTCAGCGTCTCGCACCAGAAGTCGACGACCTCCTGCGGTGTCCTGATCCTGTTCTCGCTCATGCCGTCTGTCTCCGTTCGTCTTCGCCGCAATATGGCGGGGTGCGACCGGGTTGCAAGGGGGCGGCGTTAGCAAAGCGTTTGCCCTTTTCGTGAGCGCCGCCTTTACCTCGCCCGCGCTAGCCTGCGCGCACGCGACGAAAGCAGGGCCAACAATGCTGAAATTCACCGGTCTTTCCACCTCCGCCTACCGGAAGACGGGTTTCGACCTGCTGCTCGCCCTGGAGGGCTCGACGCGGCGCGCCTATCTCGACACGGCAGCCGATCCGGCGCCGACGATCGGCATCGGCTTCAACCTGCGCTACAATCTCGAACCCGTGCTGAAGGCAATCGCCGGCAGCAGCTGGAGCACGGCGCTGCAGGCCAAGCTGAAGGCCGTCATCGACCAGAGCTATTCCAGGGGAGAGACCGCGCTGCTCAACGGCCGGCTCGATAAGGTCATGGCCGACTGGAATGCGACGCGCGATCCAGCCGTGCCGAAAACCTTCGCCTTCTCGTCCGATGCCGAAATCCAGGCGGCGCTGACCGCGCTTTCGCCTCGCTACGAGAGGGCGATCGACACGTGGCTCGCCGGCATTCCCAACTCCACCGAGCGCGCCGTACTCTTCAGCATGGCCTACAACGCACCGTCCCTGCTCGGGCCGAAGCTGAAGGCCGCCATCCTGGCCGGCGACCGGGCGGAGGCCTGGTACGAGATCCGCTACAATTCCAATGGCAGCGGCCATGCCGGCATCGCCAACCGGCGTTATGTCGAGGCCGAACAATTCAAGCTCTTCGCCAGCGAGGGCACGGCGACGACCGCGGAAGCGCTCGATGCGGGCCGCATGTATGCCGCGCACCGGGAAAAGATTCTCTCCTATGAAGGCCGCTTTGATGCCGATACCGCCGGCCGCATCAAAGGGTTTTCGGGCATCGGTGCGATCTTCGAGGAATATGCCCCCGCCATCGTCAGGCTGAAGGCCGCCTATGGCATAGCCAAGGGCATGGCGCTGGAGGAACTGCAGGTCGCCTCCGCCACTCTCCGCAATCTCTCGGGCGACGGGACGGCGCACGACACGGCCTCCAACGATGCCGATCTCCTTGTTGGATCCTCGCACGCCAACACGCTTTCCGGCGGCCGCGGCAACGACGCGCTGGTCGGCCTTGCCGGAAATGACAGGCTCGATGGCGGTGCGGGAAACGACTGGCTGAGCGGCGGCACCGGCGCGGACAGGCTGACGGGCGGCGCTGGCGCCGACACCTTCGTCTTCCGCAGCGCCGCCGATATCGGCCTTGCGACACGCGACCGCATCGCGGATTTCGAGCCCGGCCGCGACCGCATCGACCTTTCGGCCATCGACGCCAACGGCTCTGAGGCGGGCCACAGCTTCACCCTTCTTGCGCGGGGCAAGGCCTTCACGGGCGAGGCCGGCGAGTTGCGCTGGCATACGACGACAGCGAAGGGCAAGGCCGTCACCATCGTCGAAGGGGATATCGACGGCGACAAGACCGCCGATTTCCGCCTCGACCTCGACGGCAAGCTGGCACTGAGCAAGGGCGACTTCCTGCTCTGACAATCGCTCGCCACCGCAGCGGACGCAAAACCGCCTTGCAGCTTTGCCACAGCGTCACGCTGGCGCCGCTTCTTCATTGAAACGCTGGAATGCCGGCGCTCAAACGCGGGTGCACCGGAAGGCGCGCTGCAGCGAATCTACGGGACGCAAACACGAGCCGAGGCGGGCAACCTGTTCCCCAGGGAACAGCGCGGCGCAGATGGTGCAATAAAACAACGGTTCACCCCGCCGATCGCATGGAACCCCGGCTGCCGGCGGCACGACCATAACGCCCAACCTGCACAGTTCATTCGATGACGAACGAAATTTTGACCATGGGTCTGCTGTTGTGCGCCGGGCATTGGCTCGCCGACTATCCCCTGCAATCCGACTTCCTGGTGAGGGCCAAAGTCGAGGGCCCCCTGCGGGCCTATCATCTCATCGCCCATGCCGGCATCCACGGCGCCGTGGTGCTGCTGGTGACGGGAAGCGCCCTGCTCGGCCTTGCCGAATGGGCCGTGCATGTCGTGATCGACGAGGCGAAGATCCGCGGGAAGATCAGCTTTGCGCAGGACCAGGCGCTGCACCTGCTGTGCAAGCTCATCTGGCTGATCATCAGCGTGGTGCTGATCATGCCGTGAGGGGACGGGAGCCCGTTCCGCGCCCATTCACCCCTGCTTCTTCAGGCCGGCATCGCGCACGATTTCCGCGATCGTGGCGAACTGGGCCGAAAGCGGATTGCTCTTGCGCCAGACCATGCCGATCGTTCGTGTCGGTCGGGGCTCGGCCAGCGACGATATGCAGACCGAGGCGGACCGGGTTTCCGTGTCGACGGCCATCTGCGGAATAAGCGTCACACCGATGCCCGCCCCGACCATCTGCACCAGCGTCGACAGCGAGCTTCCCTCCATCAGGTCACGCACCGACGACGCCCCGATATTGCAGACCGAAAGGGCCTGGTCGCGGAAGCAATGCCCCTCCTCCAGCAGCAGCAGCCGCATTTCATGGAGCCGGTCGGAACTCGGCACCGGCTTTCCGGCGTCCTCCAGAGGACGCACCAGCACGAACTCCTCGTCGAAGAGCGCGATTTCCTTGAGGGCCGGCTCCGAAATCGGCAGGGCGACGATGGCCGCGTCGAGCTTGGCTTCCGTCAGGTCCTCGATCAGCCGCTGCGTGATCGCCTCGCGCGGCCGGGGATCGATGCCGGGATAAAGCGTCGCCAGCGCCTTGATGATGTCGGGCAGAAGATAGGGCGCGACGGTCGGGATGACGCCGAGACGGAGGCGGCCGGCAATCGGCCCATGCGCTGCCCGGCCGAGATCCTCCAATTCGTCAACCGAACGCAGGATCGCCCGCGTCCGCTCGGCAAATTCCTCGCCCAGCCCCGTCAGCCGGATGCGCCGCCCGCCGCGCTCGACGAGCGGCACGCCCACCAGGTCCTCCAACTCGCGGATCTGCACGGAGAGCGCCGGCTGCGATATCGCGCAGCTCTCCGCAGCCCGGCCGAAATGACCGATGCGGGCAAGCGCCTCGAAATAGCGCAGATGTTTCATGGTCAGGCCATTCATAACCTGAGCATATCGGAGCATTTAGTTTTTACAATTGGAGTTTATGATTGGCCTTTGCTACGCCTTGGCAACCCGGAAGACGCTTCGCTGCGGCGCCGACCCAAGAGGCGCGCCTGCAAGTACCCTTCCGGTGTCCTGTCGAATCAAGAAAATCCGTTGGAGGACCAAATGGATACGAAGACGACGACGACCGGCAAGTGTCCGGTCATGCACGGCGGCGCCACCGCCCTCAACAATTCCGTCATGGAATGGTGGCCCAACGCGCTCAACCTCGACATCCTGCACCAGCACGACGCGAAGACCAATCCGCTGGGCAAGGGCTTCAACTACCGCGAAGAACTCAAGAAGCTGGACGTGGAAGCGCTGAAGGCGGACCTGCGCGCCCTGATGACCGACAGCCAGGAATGGTGGCCGGCCGACTGGGGCAGCTATGTCGGCATGATGGCGCGCGTCACCTGGCATGCCGCCGGCTCCTATCGCGCCGCGGACGGCCGCGGCGGCGCCAACACCGGCAACCAGCGTTTCGCCCCGCTTAACTCCTGGCCGGACAACGTCAACACCGACAAGGGCCGCCGCCTGCTCTGGCCGGTCAAGAAGAAGTACGGCAACAAGATCTCCTGGGCCGACCTGATCGCGCTCGCCGGCACCATCGCCTATGACGTCGCAGGCCTGGAGACCTTCGGTTTCGCCTTCGGCCGCGAAGACATCTGGGGGCCGGAAAAGGACGTCTACTGGGGTGACGAAAAGCAGTGGCTCGCCCCGAGCGACGGCCGCTATGGCGACGTCTCCAAGCCAGAGACGCTGGAAAACCCGCTCGCCGCCGTGCAGATGGGTCTCATCTACGTCAATCCGGAAGGCGTCAACGGCAAGTCCGATCCGCTGGCGACGGCCGCGCAGATGCGCGAGACCTTCGCCCGCATGGGCATGGACGACGAGGAAACCGTCGCGCTGACCGCCGGCGGCCACACGATCGGCAAGTCGCACGGCAATGGCAGCGCGGGTGATCTCAGCGCGGATCCGGAGGCCGCCGGCCCGGAATTCCAGGGCCTTGGCTGGATGAACACGAAGGGCCGCGGCATCGGCCGCAACACGGTCGTCTCCGGCATCGAAGGTGCCTGGACCTCCGAACCGACGAAGTGGGACAACGGCTTCTTCGAAATGCTGTTCAAGCACGAGTGGACGCTGACCCACAGCCCCGCCGGTGCGTCCCAGTGGGCGCCGATCACCATCGCCGAGGAAGACAAGCCGGTCGACGTGGAGGATTCCTCCATCCGCACCATCCCGATGATGACGGACGCGGACATGGCGCTCAAGGTGGACCCGATCTACCGCGAGATCTCGCTGCGCTTCAAGAACGACTTCGCCGCCTTCTCCGACGCCTTCGCCCGCGCCTGGTTCAAGCTGACCCACCGCGACATGGGCCCGAAGTCGCGTTACTTCGGCCCGGACGTGCCGGCGGAAGAGCTCGTCTGGCAGGATCCGATCCCGGCCGGCCGCACGGACTATGACGTCGCTGCCGTCAAGGCGAAGATTGCCGCCTCCGGCCTTCCGGCCGCAGATCTCGTCGCCACCGCCTGGGACAGCGCCCGCACCTTCCGCGGTTCCGACTTCCGTGGCGGCGCGAACGGCGCCCGCATCCGCCTTGCTCCGCAGAAGGACTGGGAAGGCAACGAGCCGGCGCGTCTCGCCCGGGTCCTCGCCGTCCTGGAGCCGATTGCGGCCGCGTCGGGCGCAAGCCTTGCGGACGTCATCGTTCTCGCCGGCAACTGGGGTGTCGAGCAGGCGGCGAAGGCCGCAGGCGTCGACGTCACGGTGCCCTTCGCACCGGGTCGCGGCGATGCGACGGCCGAGCAGACCGATGCGGACGGCTTTGCCCCGCTCGAACCGCTCGCCGACGGTTTCCGCAACTGGCAGAAGAAGGACTATGTGGTGAGCCCGGAAGAGCTGCTGCTCGACCGCGCCCAGCTCATGGGCCTGACGGCGCCGGAAATGACGGCACTCGTCGGCGGCCTCCGCGTCGTCGGCACCAACCATGCCGGCACCGCTCATGGCGTGTTCACCGACAAGGTCGGCGCACTGACGACGGACTTCTTCGTCACGCTTACCGACATGGGTTATTCGTGGGTTCCGACGGGCAACAACCTGTACGAGATCCGCGACCGCAAGACGGGTGCCGCCAAGTATACCGCGACGCGCGTCGACCTCGTCTTCGGCTCGAACTCGATCCTGCGCGCCTATGCGGAGGTCTATGCTCAGGACGACAACAAGGAGAAGTTCGTGAAGGACTTCGTTGCCGCCTGGGTCAAGGTCATGAACGCCGACCGCTTCGATCTGGCCGCCTGACCAAAAGACCAGCCCGGTATCCGGGAGCGACGCATATCCCTTCCCCCGCTTCGGCGGGGGAAGGCCTGCCGAAAGGCCCAATCGGCCTTGGCACCGTCGAACTACGAGGGATCTGCTGTTCCCTTGTAAGCCCCATCCGCGGATTTGGGCTTGCGGCCAGACGGCGCTTTTCCGGCGCGCTCGCGGGCATGGGCCTCCGGTCCGGCAACGATCACGCCCGGTTTCTTTTCTTCCCGGCGCTTGTCTTCCTTCGACCTGGCAACGTCAGAGATCTTGTCCATGGCTTGCTGTTCTCCGTTGAACGATCAGAGGCCTAACGAAGCCGCCGGTCCCTGGTTCCCCGGAAAACCCAAATGTCGCCTCTCCCGTTTCAGGGCTAGAGCCGCCATGCGGAAACAATTGTCACGGATACGGTGTCGCCCGGTGCCGGTTTCTCACGGCTGAAGGCGCGCAGGATCTGGCCGTCCGCCAGCGCCAGCGTCAGGCTGTAGCGCTCTCCCTCGTAGAGCGATGAGCGGACCTGTGCCGCGATCCCCTCGCCGCCCAGCACCACATCCTCCGGCCGAACGAGAACATCGGCCACCATGCCGCCGTCGGACACGGCCGACGCCAGCAGGGTCCGCAGCACCTCCCAGCCGAGTTTTCGGGGCATCCCCGCAGTCACCGCAAGTGAAAGAACGGCGCCGCGGCCGATCAGGCTGCCGACAAGCCGCCCCTCGGGGCGGGCATAGATCTCCTGGGGCGGCGCAACCTGCAGCAGCTCGCCCCGGGACATGACCGCAATGTCGGTGGCGAGCGCCATGGCCTCGCTCTGGTCGTGCGTGACATAGACCATCGTCGCGCCGGAGCGCTGGTGGAACTCGCGAAAGGTCTCCTCCATCTCCTGTCGCAGGTGCCTGTCGAGATTGGCCAGCGGCTCGTCGAGCAGCACGACATCCGGCTGGGTAACGAGGCAGCGTGCAAGCGCGACACGCTGGCGCTGGCCGCCGGAGAGGTCCGCCGGACGGCGCTCGGCGAGATCGGCAAGGCGCACGGTCTCGAGCGCCTCGACGATCCCGCGGCGATAGGCATCCTTCGAAACGCCGCGCACCTTCAGCGGATAGCCGACATTGTCGGCGACGCTCATATGCGGCCACAGCGCATAGGACTGGAACACCATCGCCATGTTGCGCCGCTCGGGTGGCAGGGACTGCGCGGGATCGGCCAGAAGCCGCTCGCCAAGGAAGATCGCGCCGTCGCTCGGCGCTTCGAAACCGGCGATCATCCGCAGCACCGTCGTCTTGCCGCAGCCGGACGGGCCGAGCAGCGCAAGGAAGCCCCCGTCGCGCACATCGAGCGAGACGCCCTTCACCGCCGGCCGGCCGGTGCCGAAATCCTTGCTGACATTGTTGAGGATCAGCTTCGCCACGGCACCACTCCTTTCGGCAGGTGCTTCGCAATCGTTTCGAGCAGCAGCATCATGGCGACGACCATGAACACCACGAGCACCGAGAGGGCGGAAGCGAGATCCGAGCCACCGCTGTCGTCGAGATTGTAGATCACGACGCCGAGCGTCTGCGTACCCGCGGACCAGAGCAACGCCGAAACCGTCAGCTCGTTGCAGGCGATGAGGAAGACGAGGATGACGGAGGCGCCGGCGGCAGGCGCCACCAGCGGGATCAGAATATCTCTCAGACGCACGAAAAAGCTGGCGCCGGCCAGGCGCGCCGCCTCCTCGAGCGCCGGATCGAGCTGGCGGTAGGCGCTGACGACGGGTTTCAGACTGACCGCGAAGAAGCTCGCGAAATAGGCAATGAGGATGATCCAGATCGTGCCGTAGAGCTTCACGTTGAAGACCGGCAGGGGCGCTGCGAAAACGAGGATGAAGGCGACGGCGATGACGATGCCGGGCAGCGCGTAGGGAATCTCGATCAGGTTCGCCAGGACGCGCACCGTCGCATCCCGCCGGCGCGTCAGCAGGTAGCCTGCAAGCACCGACAGGGCGAGCAGGCCGATGGCGGTGGCGGCGGCAAGGAACAGGGAGTTGGCAAAGGCGGTCCGGGTGATCGCCTGCCGCAGCAGGACCTCCTCGAAAGCATGGAAGGACAGGGTGTCGATTGTCAGCGGCACGCCATAGGCCGGCACGAGCGCACCGGCCACGAGTGCGAGAAAGGGCGCGACCAGCATGACGAAGAGGAGGACCACCAGCAGGGGCAGGAAGACGAAGCGCCATCGGCCAACGGGAAGGCATGCCGCCGTACCGGCCTGGCCGAGAATGCGATAGTCCCGGCCGCCGAGTGCACGCTCCTGCACGGCAAGCCCGGCCACCGAAATCAGCACGATGACGCCCGAAAGCAGTGCGACCTCGCCGAAGGTGCGATCCGTGAAGGCGGCGAACTTGGTGAAGACAAGGGTCGAGAGAGTGTAGATCGATGCCGGGATGCCGAGAATCGCAGGAATGCCGAAATTGCCGATACAGGAGACGAAGGCGATGGCGGCGCCGGCGATCATGCCAGGCAACGCAAGCGGCAGGACGATATCCCGGAACGTGCGCAGGGCCGAGGCGCCGGAAAGGCGCGCCGCCTCCATCCCGTCGCGGGGCATGTTCATCAGCCCGGCCCGCAGGGCCAGATAGACGAGCGGCGCATGCTGCACCCCGTAGAGCAGCGCAATCCCGCCGACCGAATAAAGCGGCTGCGGCGAGCCGAGCGACGGCGCGATGTGCAAGGCCTTCAGGAGCGGGCTTGCGGGGCCGGACATCTGCACCCAGGCCAGCGCCGTCACCTGCGGCGGGATCATCATCGGCAGCACGAAGAGAAAGCTGAGCGTTCCCCGGGCCGGCATGTCGGTCAAGGTCAGCAGGAAAGCGAAGAGCGAGCCGATCGCCAGCGAGATGACCGTGCCCAGAACGGCGGTGACGAGCGTGAAGTAAGTCGCCGACCAGAGCGCGCGATCGGTGAGCACGTCAAACGCGCCGCCATCGGCGAAGGCGATGATGCCGGTCACCGCCAGCCGCGCCAGGGGCAGCACGCTGAGGACGACAACCACGCCTGCTATAAGCGGAAGCAGCCAGATCGGCTGGCTGCTTCCCGGACGAACATAACCGTACATGAACGTCGCGGCGCGCCTCAGTTCGAGCCGAAGGAACCGGAGAACGTCTTCAGGTCCGCATCCGCGTTCTTCAGCGCGGTCGCCGCGTCGAGCGGCAGAACGCGGATGGTCTCGCGTGCGGGAAACCCTTCGGGCATGGCGATGCCGTTGCGTGCCGGGATGTAGCCGAGCTTGACGAAGCCTTCCTGCCCCTCGACCGAAAGAACGTAGTCGACGAACTTCCTGGCCGCCTCGGCATTCTTCGAGGATGCGAGGATGCCGACAGGCTCGGTCACGGCGGAAACGCCCTCGGCCGGGAAGACGAACGCGACGGGTGCCCCCTTCGCCTTCTCGCGGATCGGCATGTAGTCGACGACCATGCCATAGGCCTTTTCGCCCGAAGCGACCGCCTTCAGCACCGCACCGTTGCCACCCGCCGCCGTGACGCCGTTTTCGGCGAGCGCCTTGTAGTAATCCCAGCCGAGGCCATCGACGGCCGCCAGCGTCTGGGTGTGGATGAGGGCGGCGCCCGACGTCAGCGGGCTCGGCATGGTGGCAAGCCCCTTGGCCTCCGGCTTCGTGAGATCCTGCCAGCTTGCCGGCTTCATGGCGGCCGCGGTGTTGTAGACGATGCCGGTGGTAATCAGCTTGGTAGAGTAATAATAGCCGTCCTTGTCATAGAGGCTGGCATCGTAGTTTCCGGCTTCCGGCGAGGCATAGGCGAGCAGCTTGCCGTCCTGCTTCAGCCGTTCGAGCGTGACGGTATCAGCGATCAGCAGCACGTCGGCGACCGGATTGCCGGCTGCGATCTCGGCCTGGAGCTTGGCCATGATCTTCGGCGTGCCATCGCGCACCCAGTCGACCTTGATATCGGGATTGGCAGCCATGAAGCCATCGACGGTCGCCTGCGCGTCCTCGTTCGGCTGGCTGGTGTAGAGCACGAGATTTGCGGCGGAGGCCGGCAGGGCGGCGAAACTGGCGGCGAGGAGGGCGGCGGCGGAAACAAGGGTTTTCATGGGAGCATCCTTCCGGGAACGTCATCGCTCCCTACCCCGGTCGCTTGACACCTATGTGACACCGCCGCCTGCGCCGTGGCTACGGCCGGCACCCTGCGAACACGCCGCATGATGATGGAGCGTTGCCCTGCCCTGACTGGCGGACGACCTGCCTATGTTCAGCAGCACATCCAGGAGAAAAATAGCCAGCTAAGGATTTTCCATCATTGTAAAACACCTTGAACCTGCGCCCTTCGACCACCGGAAGACCTTCCATCGATGGCGCAGCGTACCGGGCTTGCCGCTGGAGGTCATACCGATCGCACCGGAACCGAAAGTCCCTGTTGACGGATGCAAGCAGCGCTGGACGAAGGCCGTCCGATCCCGCTTTAACGTCCCGGCACGACATGTAGCGATCGGAAGACGATGCCAATCCACGAACTTGCAGCACTCGGCGCGGCAACCTGCTGGGCCCTGACGGGATTGATCTCGGCAGGCCCCGCCGGGCATCTCGGCGCGCCAGCCTTCAACCGGGCGCGCCAGATCTTCGTCACCGCGCTCCTGGCATGTTACGTCCTCGCCACCGGAGTCTGGCGCGACCTGGACATGGCAAGCGCCGGCCCGCTGCTCCTGTCCGGCCTGATCGGCATTTTCATCGGCGATACGCTGCTCTTCGAAACGCTCAACCGCCTCGGCCCGCGCCGATCCGGCATCCTCTTCGCGCTGAATGCGCCGATTGCCGCGCTGCTCGGGTGGCTGGTTCTCGGCGAGACCCTGTCGCCCTTCGCAGTGGCCGGCATCCTGATGACCGCGTCGGGCGTGCTGCTCGCCATCGTCTTCGGCAAGCGCCGGGCGCAGATGCATCAATGGGAAACGATCAAGGGACCGCTTTCCATCGGCGTGCTGCTCGGTATCGGCGCTGCGACAGGTCAGGCTATCGGCTCCATCCTCGCCCGACCGGTCATGGCGACCGGGATCGATCCCTTCCTGGCCTCGCTGCTGCGCGTCGGCGTCGCCGCCTTCTGCCTCAGCATCCTGATCCAGCTACCGATTCCCTCCATCAAGCCGAAGGGACCGCTGACGCTGAAGGTCGCTGCGCTCACCGCCCTGACCGGCATCCTCGCGCTCGCCATCGGCATGACGCTGCTGCTGTTTGCCCTTTCCGGCGGAAAGGTCGGCATCGTCTCTACCCTGTCGGCCACCTCGCCGGTGATGATCCTGCCCATGCTTTGGCTGAAGACCGGCGAAAGGCCCGCCGGCGGCGCCTGGGCCGGCGCCCTCCTGGTGGTCGCCGGCATGGCTCTGATCTTCATGTAGGAGCAGCGTGCGCCGTCGCGGGAACACTTCGGGATGTCACCGCCGATACCGCCAGAGCCGGCCCCGCTCATCGCCGAAGGCTTCGAGCCAAAAATCCCCGAGCCTGTTCATTTCTGCCGAGACGGCACGACGAGCAGTCGCGACCAGGAGAGACCTTCCCCTTCACAGGTGATGCGCAGAACTTGCATGGAGCCGGCCCCGACGGGAAGGCTCCATGTTGCGGGATCCGCGAGCGTGCATGCGGAAAGATCGAGCGCTCCGTCATCGATCAGGTCCACCGCCGCAAGCGGGCCAAGCCGGTCATAGGGCTCCATCGCCGCGGCCAGCTGGTCGGCTGCAATCTCCCACCGCCGGCGCAGTTCCCCGGCCGTCAGCCCGTAGCGGGTTCCGTCCAGGTAGCGGACATCGATGCCGGCCTGCATGGAATAGGTCATGACATCCGGCGTTTCGCCCCGGGCCGATGCACTGCCCGCCGGCAGGGCCTTTCGCTCGGACAGAAGGTCGAAGGCATCCCGGCGCTGGGCCAGCGCCTCGTTCCGGATGCTCGGCGTCAGGCCGGATGGATCGCTCTCATAGTCCGGCACCAGCCGTGTCCTGTAGACCGGCCAAAGTGCCTCCTGCGCCGTAGCCGCATCGATGAGCACGACGAAAACCGTGCTGACGGTCGCGTTGTAGGATCCGAGATTGTCGCTGACGGTGCGCAGGACGAGAATTTCGCGGGCACCGACCCCAAACACCTCGTCGCGCACCGAGAGCGCGTCCGGCGGCGTTGCCATCGCCGTTGCGGCGGACCAGGTGAAAACCATCCCCGACACGAAGCCCGCCTTGCCCATCGATGTCATGCCCGGCCTCCTCGCGGTTCGGCTGCAATCCGTGCCGGCCGGCCTACCTCCCCCGCCTGGCACCGACCGAAGGTAAAAATACGGGGGCCCGCAGAACCGGCACCTGCGGCCTCAGTCTTCGGGACCGTAGCCCGGCATCCGGTAGATCCTGCCGGGTTGCCTCTGGATATCCGGCACATAGACCTTGGCCATCCATTCCTCGTCCTTGACGTCCTCGATCGCGACCGACACGAGGTCCTCGCCGCAACCAAGCGTCGTCGTGACGGCCAGGGTAAGGGCGTCGGAAAGTGCCTTCTTCTGCTCTTCCGTGCGCCCTTCGACCATCTTGAGTATCACATGCGGCATCGCTGCCTCCCTGTCGCGTTTCGCAGGCCGTGCTTCGCAGTGCCTACGGCCATTGTTTTGCCCATTCCTTCAGCTCCGCTCTTGCCTTCTCCGGCCAGCCCGTCACCGGGGCGGGAAAGACAGCGATCTTTTCGCCGTCCGGCTTCCAGGCCACATAGGCGCGACGGTCGCTCGAGGAGAGGAAGACCAGCCCCGCCTCGTCAAGGCATGCATGCGGGCGGCACGCAGTGCCGACGAAGTCGTCTCCCTTGAACTCACCGCTTCCCACGCCGCTCATCAATTGCTGGAACTGCGAGAAATCCGAGCCGAGCACCATCTTCAGGCTGGCGGCGATCTCGGCATTGGCAAAGGCGTCAGAGGGATGTGCGAAGGTGCGCTCCCGCAGATTGCCCCAGCCGCGCGTTTCGTCCGGCTGGAAGGCCACCGGCGCAAGCGGCGTCATGCCCCGGTCGGCGGTCCATTGCCAGCGCTCGGTATCCCGCCCGGGAACGCTCGCCGTCGAGAACAGCAGTGCCGGGCCATCCACCGAATGCGACACGGGCGTGCAGCTGTCGAGGGGACCGTCTATGCGCGGCGCCCCCTTTTCGGGAAAGGACAGCACGAAGGGGGAACCTTCACAGGCATTGCCCCCGACCGAACTCGTGCCCACGACCACGACCGTGCCGCCGAAGGCGTAGACGTCGTCCAGAAAGATGAGCGCATTGGTGTGCAGTTCCCGACCGTCGACGGTGAGCACCTTCTCGAAATCCCGCTCCTTGATCTCGATCGTGCGGCCCGCGATCTTTTCCAGCTCCACCGCGCCGGCGGATGGGGCAAGGCCGGCAAGGCAGCCAATGAGGGAAGCCGTGAGAATCAACCGTCGCGTCATGAAAATCTCCTGCACTTTGCCTGCAGGCTAGCCCGGCGCGGCCGTCTATCGCAACCGGGCAATCCCTTTTCAGGCAGGCAGCAACGGCGGCTGCCGCGAAGACGTCACGCCTAGCCAGCGGCCAGATAGGGCATCACCTCCAGCGCGCCGCGATAGATCATGTCGAGCGCGACATAGAGGATGATCGCAAGGCCGACATAGGCGATCCAGCGGTGCCTGTTGAGCAGATTGGCGATGAAATTGGCCGCGATGCCCATCAGCGCAATCGAGAGCGCAAGGCCGATGACCAGCACGCTCGGATGCTCGCGCGCGGCGCCGGCGACGGCAAGCACATTGTCGAGCGACATGGAAACGTCGGCAACGACGATCTGCGTGGCGGCCTGAAGGAAGGTCTTTTTCGGCGTGTCCTGCAGGCTCGCCTCCTCTTCCCCGCCATGGCCGGCATGCAGCTCGCGCCACATCTTCCAGCACACCCAGAGCAGCAGCAGGCCACCGGCGAGCAGGAGGCCGATGATCGCAAGCAGATGCACCGCGACCGTCGCAAAGGCGATGCGCAGCACGGTCGCCGCCAGGATGCCGACGAGGATCGCCTTCTTGCGCTGCTCGGCCGGAAGACCCGCCGCCGCAAGACCGATGACCACCGCATTGTCGCCCGCGAGGACGAGATCGATTGCAATGACCTGCAAGAGCGCCGTCAGTCCGGCCGCTGTCAGAATTTCCATGCTCCGTCACCTATTGGTATGCGCCGGCTGACGAACGTCTCGAAGGCACCGGCGATTGATGTGTTGCCCTGCGCGACCGGATCGGGTGCCCGCCGCGTCCCGCATGCCCATTCATCGCCGAAAGCCGGCGTGAGGTCAAAGTGCCACACCAACAATCCCCCGCCGCTTTTTGCCGCCGTCGGGCGCCGGCCCTGCGGCTCCCTCATGCGCAAACCGCCAGTTCCAAGGCCGCCGCAATCGCCAAGACGCAGGGTCGACGATCACAGGAAGGAGCCGGCCGAAAAGGGTGGCCGGAGCATGCGGCATCATCCCGATTGCAGGCGAGCGGTTGCTCGCCTATTGCATCTTCGAGGACGTCTCATCGGGAGGACACCGTTTGGCCCTGTCTCGCAATCTCATCAGCCGCCTGAAGAACCCGGCATTGTTCGAAGCGATCGGCGATCCCGCCTGGCTCGGCCTTGCCGCCGACAACCCCATCTTCGCGGTCTTCAATCCCGCCACCGGCGCACATCTGGCCGACATCCCCGACATGGGCGTCGTCGAAGCACGCACGGCGATCGAGCGGGCCGGCGAAGCCCAGACCGAATGGGCCGCGCGCACCGCGCGCGAGCGGTCCGACACGCTGTGGCGCTGGCACCAGCTGATCGTGCAGCACACGGACGACCTTGCGACGATTCTGACCGCAGAGATGGGCAAGCCGTTTGCCGAGGCGAAGTCCGAGGTCTCGCATGCCGCGGCCTATCTGCAATGGTATGCGGAGGAAGCGAACCGGGTCTATGGCGAAACGATCCCCGCCCCCTCCCGCGACCGGCGCATGATCGTCATCAAGCAGCCGATCGGCGTCGTCGGCGCCATCACGCCCTGGAACTTTCCTGCCTCGATGGTCGCGCGAAAGATCTCGCCGGCGCTTGCCGCCGGCTGCACGGTCGTTCTCAAGCCGGCAGAACAGACACCCCTCGTGGCTGGCGCGATGTTCGCGCTGGCGGAAAAGGCCGGCTTTCCGCCGGGCGTCGTCAACCTGATCTATGCCGCCGAGGGCGACGCCATCGGCCGCGAACTCTGTTCCAATGCGACGGTGCGCAAGATCAGCTTCACCGGCTCCACGGAAGTGGGACGGCTGCTGATGCGGCAATGCGCCGACCAGGTGAAGAAGCTCAGCCTGGAGCTCGGTGGCAACGCCCCCTTCATCGTCTTCGACGACGCGGATGTCGATGCTGCCGTCGACGGAGCCATCCAGGCGAAGTTCCGCAATGCCGGCCAGACCTGCGTTTCCGCGAACCGGCTCTATGTGCAGGCCGGCGTGCACGACGAATTCGCACGGAAATTCACCGAGCGGGTGCGCACGCTCTCCGTCGGCGACGGTTTCGACCCCGATGTCGCGATCGGCCCGCTGATCGACACCCGGGCGCTCTCCAAGATCGAGGCCCATGTCGCCGATGCGGTCGACCGTGGCGGCAGCATCCATTGCGGCGGGAAACGCATCGAGGGCGCCGGCACCTTTTTTGCACCGACCGTGCTCACCGGCATCTCGCGCGACATGCGCATCGCGCAGGAGGAGACCTTCGGCCCGCTCGCCCCGATCATCCGCTTCACGGATGCCGATGCGGTGGTGCGCGAGGCGAACGACACGATCTACGGCCTCGCCGCCTATTTCTACGCCTCCAATCTCAGCCGCGTTTGGCGGGTGGCGGAGGCCCTGGAATACGGCATGGTCGGCATCAACACAGGCCGCATGTCCTCGGAAGCCGCCCCCTTCGGTGGTGTCAAGCAGTCCGGCATGGGACGGGAGGGCTCCCGCCATGGCCTGGAGGACTATCTGGAGATGAAATATCTCTGCATGGGCGGCATCTGACGGCAAGCCCCGGCGAACCCGCCGGGGCCGCTCATCCCTTCCCGATCCACCGGCATGCCCTGCGCGCGCCCGCAGAATTCGGCCAGCTTAGCGGCCGCCTAATCAGCGCTGAATCAAACGCTCATGTCGGCGCTTTCCGCCTTCCACTACACATCGACCCCGATACAGCAGCAGGGGCCGGTGCTCCGGAAACGGGAAGGAAAGCGGCATGGCAGTGGAAAAAGTGGATACGCTCGTCATCGGTGCCGGTCAGGCGGGCGTTGCGATGAGCGAGCACCTCGGCAGACGCGGCCTTGCCCATCTCGTTCTCGAAAAAGCCCGTATCGCCGAAAGCTGGCGCACCGCCCGCTGGGACAGCCTCGTTGCCAACGGCCCGGCCTGGCACGACCGTTTCCCCGGCCTGACCTTTGCCGGCCTCCACGACGACGCCTTTGCCCCCAAGGAACAGGTGGCCGACTACTTCGTCACCTATGCGGAGAAGATCAAGGCGCCGATCCGCTGCGGCGTCGAGGTCAGGTCCGTGCGCAAGGAGGGAGACATCTTCCGCATCGAGACCTCCGACGGCGTGATCGAGGCGAAAAACGTCGTCTCCGCAACGGGTGCCTTCCAGCGCCCGGTCATGCCCGCCCTGGTGCCGGCGCAACAGGGCCTCACGCAGATCCATTCCAACACCTACCGCAATCCGGGCCAGCTGCCCGAGGGCGCAGTGCTGGTGATCGGAGCCGGCTCCTCCGGCACGCAGATCGCCGATGAGCTGCTGCGGGCCGGCCGACGCGTCTATCTTTCCATCGGCCCGCACGACCGGCCGCCGCGGCGCTACCGCGGCAAGGATTTCTGCTGGTGGCTCGGCGTGCTCGGCATCTGGGACCTCAAGGTGCCCGCGCCGAACACCGAGCACGTCACCATCGCCGTCAGCGGTGCCTATGGCGGCAACACCGTCGATTTCCGTCGCCTCGGCAATCGAGGCATGACCCTGCTCGGCCGGGCCGAAAGCTTTTCCGGCGGCGTGCTGCATGTCGCCCCCGACCTTGCCGACAACATTGCACGGGGTGATGCCAACCACCTCTCCCTGCTCGATCGCGCCGACGCCTATGCCGCCGAAAACCATCTCGACCTGCCGGAGGATCCCGAAGCACGCCGTCGTGAGGCGGATCCGGCCTGCCTGACCGATCCGATCCTCGCGCTCGACCTCAAGGAAGCCGGGATCAGCACCATCATCTGGGCGACGGGTTATGCGGTCGATTACGGCTGGCTGAAGCTCGACGCCCTCGACGAAAAGGGCCGCCCCGTCCACGACCGCGGCGTCTCCAGGGTACCGGGCCTCTTCTTCGTCGGCCTGCCGTGGCTCTCTCGCCGCGCCTCCTCCTTCATCTGGGGCTGCTGGCACGATGCGGATTACCTTGCCGGCTACATCGCCGAGCACCGCGGTACGGAGCGGATCGCCGCGGCCTCCTGAAATCCGACGGCGCCCAAAGCCCGCAAGGAGGAAGCGAGCATGCCATGAACCGACATTCCGCCCCCGAAGACGAGCCCGTCATTCACAATCCCGAGGAGCGTGCCCTTTCCGCGCGTGCGAATCTGTTCCTTAATTGGCGCCTCAACAGGGGAACAGACATGGTGTTGCGCTTCACGCTCCGGCAACTGGAATATCTCGTCGCGGTCGGGGAATTCGGCTCGGTCACCGAGGCGGCCGAACGGGTCAACGTCTCCGCCCCATCCGTCTCGGCCGCGATCTCGCAGCTCGAGAAGGAATTCGGCATCAACCTCTTCGTGCGCCGTCACGCACATGGCTTGTCGTTGACCCAGGCCGGCCACAGCTTCGTCGCGCAGGCACGGCAGATCCTCTCAGAGGCCGCAAAGCTCAACGCCCTTTCCAACGAACTGACGGGCCAGGTGCGCGGGCCGCTGCATGTCGCCTGCCTCGTCACCTTTGCGCAGGCCGTCATCCCCTCGCTGCGCCGCGCCTTTTCCGACGCCTATCCCGACGTCGATTTCTTCCAGTACGAGCGCGACCAGGCGCGCATTCTCGAAGGCTTGCGCATGGCGCGCTTCGACATCGCACTCAGCTACGACCTCGACATTCCCGCCGACGTGACCTTCCACGAGCTGGCGGTCCTGCCGCCCTATGCGGTGCTGCACGAGGATCATCCGCTGGCCGGCCGCAGCGGTGTCACGGTGGAGGATCTTGCACCCCATCCGATGATCCTGCTCGACCTGCCGCACAGCTCGGCCTACTTCCTGTCGCTCTTCCGCGAGGCCGGCCTCACACCGCATATCGCCGAGCGCACACGCGACATGTCCGTGATGCGCGCCATGGTCGCCAACCGCTTCGGCTATTCCATCGCCAATATCCGGCCAGTCTCCACCTATGCGCTGGATGGCGGCCGGCTGACTTTTGTGCCGCTGACGGGAAACCTGCGTCCGATGCGCATGGGCATCCTGTCGATGGCCGGTTCGACCCCGGCACTCACCGTCCGGCGCTTCATCGATTTCTGCGGCGAGACGATCCGCGGCATGGGTATGGACCTGCCGGTTTGCGCCGATGCCGCCCAGCAAGAGAAAGGCAATGCATGACGACGACGACCGAATGGCGCGAGCGCGCCGCACGCCTGAAGTTCCGCAACGGCCTCTACATCGACGGAAGCTTTCGCGAGGCGGCAAAGGGCGGCCGGTTCGAGACCGTGAACCCGGCCAATGCCGAAGTGCTGACGGCGGTTTCCCGCGGCACCGCTGACGATATCGACGCCGCCGTGGCCTCGGCGCGCCGCGCCTTCGACGACGGCCGCTGGTCGGGCAAGTCGCCAGCCGAGCGCAAGGAGGTGTTGCTGCGCCTCGCCGTCCTCATCCGCGACAACATCCCGGAACTCGCCCTTCTCGAAACACTCGACGTCGGCAAGCCGATTACCGACAGTTCGACCATCGATGCGCCCGGCTCCGCCCACTTCTTCCAGTGGCACGCGGAGGCCATCGACAAGCTCTACGACGAGATCGCGCCCACCGGCCGCGGCGATCTCGCCCTGATCCGCCGCGTGCCGCTCGGCGTCATCGGCGCCGTCGTGCCGTGGAACTTTCCGCTCGACATGGCGACGTGGAAGCTCGCGCCGGCGCTCGCCACGGGCAATTCCGTGGTGCTGAAACCAGCCGAACAATCGCCGCTCTCCGCCCTGATGCTGGCCGAACTCGCCTCCGAGGCGGGCCTGCCGGACGGGGTGCTGAATGTCGTGCCCGGTTATGGCGAGGATGCCGGCCGGGCGCTCGGCCTGCATGGCGATGTCGACGCGCTCGTCTTTACCGGCTCGACCAAGGTCGGCAAGCTCTTCATGACCTATGCCGGGCAAAGCAACATGAAGCAGGTCTGGCTGGAGACCGGTGGCAAGTCGCCCAGTCTGGTCTTCGCCGATGCCGATCTCGACAAGGCGGCCGAGATGGCGGCCTTCGGCATCCTGTTCAACTCCGGCGAGGTGTGCTCGGCCAACTCGCGCCTGCTGGTGCACCGCTCCGTGCAGGAGGAGTTCACGCAGAAGGTCATCGCCGCCACCGCCGCCTGGCCACTCGGCGATCCGCTCGATCCCGCAACCCGCATGGGCCCGCTCGTTGAAAGGGCCCATGCCGACCGCGTCGCCTCCTATATCGACATCGGCCGCAAGGAAGCCCGCCTCGCCCATGGCGGCGAACGCGAGACACGCAATGGCTCGGATTGCTACATCCAGCCGACGATCTTCAACGACGTCGCGCCGGATGCCCGCATCGCCCGCGAGGAGATTTTTGGCCCCGTCCTCGCCATCACGCCTTTCGACAGCGACGAAGAGGCGCTGCGCATGGCGAACGACAGCGAATACGGGCTTGCCGCATCCGTCTGGACGAAGGACCTTTCGCGTGCGCTCTCCGTCTCCGACCGTCTCCACGCTGGGACGGTTTCGGTCAACACGGTCGACGCGCTCTCAGCGATGACACCGTTCGGCGGCATGAAGCAGTCCGGTTTCGGTCGCGATCTCTCCCTTCACAGCTTCGACAAGTACTGCGCGCTCAAAACCGTGTGGGTGAAATACTAGGCATCGGCCGCCCGGCCATCGACCATCAGGGCGCCGGCTCCCGCCGCGATCACATGCATTGCGGGGGGGCGGCGCCAAAATTTTTCATAATTGACTGAAATCAAAAGATATTTTGCAAGAGACTGAATATCCTCGCATCGATCGAGGATATCGGGCAGTCCGGCAAACAGTCTCGATTAGCCTGAACCTAATCCATGCTTCCGGAACGCATCATTTACCCGAAGCCCTTCCCCCAATCCTATAGCCTCACAAACCCCGAGGATTGCCATGCGTGACGCCAAATACGACATCCTGTTCGAACCCCGCGCGATCGGCCCGCACGTCGCCAAAAACCGGTTCTACCAGGTGCCGCATTGCAACGGCGGCGGCTACCGGGACCCCTCGGCGGCGGCGGCGATGCGCGGCATCAAGTCCGAGGGCGGCTGGGGCGTCATCTTCACCGAGCAGACCGAGATGCACCACACCTCGGAAATCACGCCCTTCATCGAGCTGCGCCTGTGGGAGGACAAGGACATTCCCGGCCTTCGCCGCATGTCCGACGCGATGAAGGTGCACGGCGCGCTCGCCGGCATCCAGCTCGCCTATTCCGGCATCAACGGCCCGAACTTTTATACCAAGGAAGTGCCGCTCGCGCCCTCCGCGCTGCCGATCCGCACCTTCACCAACGATCCGGTGCAGGCCCGCGCGCTCGACCTCACCGACATCAAGAATCTCCGCCGCTGGTTCGTCAACGCCGCCAAGCGCTCGAAGCTCGCCGGCTTCGACCTGATCTGTCTTTACGGCGCGCACGGGTTCGGCATCTTCCAGCACTTCCTGTCGCGCGCCACCAACCAGCGCACCGACGACTATGGCGGCAGCCTGGAAAACCGCTCGCGCTTCGCCCGTGAGGTGGTGGCCGATATCCGCGATGCGGTCGGCGATACGACCGCGATCACTATGCGCGTCAGCCTGGATGAGACCATCGGCGAACTCGGCTTCTCCAATGCCGAGGTGCGCGAATTCGTCGAGATGAACGCCGATCTGCCGGATCTCTGGGACCTCGCGCACGGCGCATGGGAAGACTGTTCCGGGCCCTCCCGCTTCAAGGAGGAGGGCGCGCAGGAAATTCTGGTCAAGGGTATCCGTGAGCTTTCGTCAAAACCCGTCGTCGGCGTCGGCCGCTTCACCTCGCCGGATGTGATGGCGCGCATGATCCGCCAGGGCGTGCTGGATTTCATCGGCTGCGCCCGCCCCTCCATCGCCGATCCCTTCCTGCCGAAGAAAATCGAGGAAGGCCGCATCGAGGATATCCGCGAGTGCATCGGCTGCAACATGTGCATCACCGGCGACATGACCATGTCGATCAGCCGCTGCACGCAGAACCCGACCTTCATGGAGGAATGGCGCAAGGGCTGGCACCCGGAGCGCATGAACGAGAAGGGCGAGAGCCAGACCGTGCTCGTCGTCGGCGCAGGCCCCGCCGGGCTGGAGGCCACCCGCGCCCTCTCGCTGCGCGGCTATGACGTGACGCTGGCCGAAGCCACCACGACGCTCGGCGGCCGTGTCTCGCGCGAACGGCTGCTGCCCGGCCTTTCCGCCTGGGGCCGCGTGGTCGATTACCGCCAGTACCAGATTTCCCAGCGCACCAATGTCGAGACCTATTTCGACAGCCGCCTCACCGCCGAGGACGTGCTCGGCTTCGGCTTCGAACATGTCGCCATCGCCACCGGCTCGCGCTGGCGGCGCGATGGCGTCGCCCGCCAGCATGTCGTGCCCATGCCGATCGATCCCGCCATGACCGTCTGGACGCCCGACGACATCATGGGCAAGGTCCACCCGGAAAACCTCGCCGGCAAGACCGTCGTGGTCTACGACGACGACCACTATTACATGGGCGGCGTGATGGCCGAGGTGATGGCCAAGGCCGGCGCGAGCGTCATCCTCGTCACGCCCTCGGCCTATGTCTCCGACTGGACGCGCAACACGCTGGAACAGGGCGCGATCCATGTGCGCCTCGACGATCTCGGCGTCGACATCCGCCTCAACCGCGGCGTCACCGCCATCCGCGCCGGCGAGGTCGAGACCAACTGCACCTATACCGGCCGCCGGAAAACCATCGGCTGCGACGCCGTGGTCATGGTCGCCTCGCGCCTTGCCGAAGATGCGCTCTACAACGACCTGATCGCCCGCAAGGACGACTGGGCCGACGCCGGCATCAGGAGCATAAAGATCATCGGCGACGCCAGCGCCCCGGCCCCCATCGCCTGGGCGACCTATGCCGGCCATCGCTACGCGCGGGAACTGGACACGGCCGATATCGGCGACGACCTGCCCTTCCGCCGCGAAGTCACCCAGCTCGAACCGGCGTGAGGAGCACGGCATGACCCAGCCCAAGGCCATCGAAGTGAAATCGGTCTCGAAGACCTTCGGGGCCTATCAGGCGCTGAAATCCGTCAGCTTCGACATCGGCAGCAACGAATTTTTCACCATGCTCGGCCCCTCCGGCTGCGGCAAGACCACGTTGCTGCGCATGCTGGCCGGCTTCGAAAGCCCGGACACCGGCTCGATACTGCTCAACGGCAAGGAGGTCGTCGCCATCCCGCCGCACAAGCGCCGCGTCAACACCGTCTTCCAGAGCTACGCCCTCTTCCCGCACATGACGCTGGAGCAGAACGTCGCCTACGGCCTGGAAAACCTCGGCTGGGACAAGGCGCGTATCAAGAGCCGCGTCGGCGAGATGCTGGAACGCGTGCACATGTCGGCGATGGCGAAACGCAAGCCCGCCCAGCTTTCCGGCGGCCAGCGCCAGCGCATCGCACTCGCCCGCGCGCTTGCGCCCGAGCCCGAAGTGCTGCTGCTCGACGAACCGCTCTCCGCCCTCGACCTTAAACTGCGCCAGGCGATGCGCGACGAACTGCGCACCCTGCAACGCGACACCGGCATCACCTTCGTCTTCGTCACCCACGACCAGGAAGAAGCGCTCGACATGTCCGATCGTATCGCCGTTCTCGGTGGCGGCGAGGTGCAGCAGATCGGCACGCCGACGGAAATCTACGAGGAGCCCGTCAACCGCTTCGTTGCTGATTTTGTCGGCGAGACGAACTTTCTGGAGGTCGAAGTGCTGGAAACCGCGGCCGGGGAAGCGACCGTCCGCACGCCCTTCGGCCTGTCGATCACCGTACCGGCCACCGGCCCCACGGCCCGGGGGCGTGCGACGCTTTCCGTGCGTCCGGAAAAGATCAACCTCGGCAATCAGGCCCAGGGAGCGACGGACGGCGTCACCTTCGAGGGGCGCATCACCAACAAGAACTATATGGGCGGCTACACCCACTACACGCTCGACGTCGCGGGCACCGAACTGCGCGCCTCGCGCCGCAACGCCTCGCGCGAGGGGGACACGATCCCGCTCGGCGCAAAGGTTCCGGTCGGCTTCGTCGTGGCTTCGGCGCGAGTGCTGACGGCATGAGCGACACCGCCCTCCACGCCCCCGCCGGAACGGAGCGCGCCCCGCGCACCCGCTTCTGGCACGACCTCTCCTTCTGGGGCCTGCTGCCGTCACGGCTGCTGATGGGCTTTGCGCTGATCCTGCCGATCTTCATCATCGCCGCCGTCTCGCTCGCCACGCGCGGCGCCCATGGCGGCTTTGCCTGGGACCTCAACCTCGCGGGCTATCGCCAGATCCTCTTCAACGAGGGCTGGACGGGCGAGCTGGAGTTCACCCCGCAATACCTTCTGATCATCGGCCGCACCTTCCTGCTGGCCGGCGCGACGACGCTGATCTGCCTTCTCTTCGCCGTGCCGGTCGCCTATTTCATCTCGCGCCAGCCGCCCGGCCGCAAGGCAATCCTCGTCTATCTCGTGACGCTGCCGTTCTGGGTCTCGATGATCCTGCGCGTCTATGCCTGGATGATCATTCTCGGCAAGGACGGCATCCTGCCGCGCCTCTTCGAAGCCTTCGGGTTCTCTTCCGGCATGAGCTTCATGTTCAACGACGGCGCGACGCTGACGGCGATGGTCTATACCGCCATGCCGCTGATGGTCCTGCCGGTCTTCGCCTCCATCGAAAAGCTCGACGGCACACTGATCGAGGCGTCGCACGATCTCTACGGCGACCGCTGGGTGACGCTGCGCCGGGTGATCCTGCCGCTGACCGCCCCGGGCCTTACGGCCGGCGCCATCCTCGTCTTCGTGCCCTCGCTCGGCGCGGTGCTGGAGCCGACGCTGATGGGGGGCGGCAAGCAGATGATGATGGGCTCGCTGATCCAGCTGCAGTTCGGCGGCGGCCGCAACTGGCCCTTCGGCGCGGCGATCGCCATGGCGCTGATGGCGCTCGTCATGGTCTTCCTGATCGTCACCGCGCTGCGCGCCGCCCGCCGGGAGGTGACGCCATGAACATTCGCCACGACGTCAAGCACTACCCGGGCCTCGGGGCCCTCACCGCTGCCTTCTTCCTCTACCTCTACGCCCCGCTCGCCATCATCGTCGTCTACTCCTTCAACGCCAACCGCGTTGCGGGTGTCTGGACGGGCTTTTCCCTCGACTGGTACGGCTCGGCACTCAACAATGCCGCGCTGATGAACGCGCTGACGACCTCGCTGATGGTGGCCGCCATCGCGACCGCCGTCTCCACCCTCATCGCGCTTTCCGCCGCGCTCGCAATCATCCGCGGCAAGGACCTGCGCTTCCGCAAGCTTTCCGAGACGATCGTCAACCTGCCGCTGCTCCTGCCGGAAATCGTGCTCGCCGTCGCCACGCTCATCCTGTTCTCGCTGCTCGACATCCAGAACGGCATGCTGCGGCTCGTCGTCGCTCATTCCGCCTTCTGCACGCCCTTCGCCTTCCTGCCGATTCGCGCCCGCCTGCAGGGCATGTCGCTCGATCTCGAGGAGGCGAGCGCCGACCTCTATGCGGATCGCTGGACGACCTTCCGCCGGGTGACGCTGCCGCTGATCTTCCCCGGTGTCTTCTCCGGCGCGATGCTCGCCTTCCTCATTTCGATGGACGACTTCATCACCTCGAACCTGCTTGCCACGGGCGGCTCGACGACGTTGCCCGTCTACATCTTCTCGCTGATCCGCGCCGGCACATCGCCGGAGCTGAACGCCATCGCGACCCTGCTGATCCTTGCCTCACTCATCCTTGCCACCGTTGCGCTCCTGGTCGCGGCGCGCGGCGCCCGTGAGAACGCCGAACCATAATCAAAGAGAGGAACAGACAATGAAGACCTATCTTGCAGCCACGGCCCTTGCCCTCTGCTTCGCCACCGGCGCACAGGCCGCGGGAGAACTGAACATCTATGCCTGGGCCGAATCCATCTCGCCGGCCCTCATCGAAAAGTTCTCCAAGGAGAACGACGTCAAGGTGAATGTCGACAGCTTCACCTCCAACGAGGACCTTCTCACCAAGCTGCAGGCCGGCTCCTCCGGCTACGACATCGCCACGCCGTCGCAGCATTTCCTGCGCGTCATGATCGACGAGGGCCTTATCGAGAATTTCGAGGCCAGCAAGCTGAAGGCCTACGAGAACATCGAGGAGAAATGGCGCAACCAGTGGTGGGACGAGCAACAGGCCTATTCGATCCCCCTCGCCTACGGCACTGCCGGCTTCGTGGTGAACACCGATCAGTACAAGGGACCGACCGACAGCTTCAAATACTTCTTTGAGCCGGACGGTGAGCTGAAGGGCAAGATCGCCCTGCTCTCCTATCCTGACGAGGTGATCGGCGCGGCCCAGCTCTATCTCGGCGTGCCCTTCTGCTCGGAGGACCAGGCGGAGATGAAGAAGGTTCTGGATCTGCTGATGGCCCAGAAGCCGGCTGTCGCCGCCTACTCCTCCGACAATATCGCAAGCCGTCTCGCCTCCGGCGAGGTCTCGGCCCATTTCTGGTGGGACGGGGATTCGCTGAAGGCGCGCAAGGCCGGTTCGCCCGTCAGCCTCGCCATGACCAAGGAAGGGCTTGTCGGCTGGATGGACAGCCTCGTCATCCCCAAGGGCGCGCCGAACCGCGACAATGCGGTAAAGTTCATCGAGTTCCTCTCCACACAGGAAAACGCCACCGAGCAGATGAACTTCTACGCCCATTCCTCGCCGATGAAGGTCGTGCAGGAGAAGGTCACCTACACCAAGGACAAGGCACCCGAGCTCTATCCCGACGTGCCGATCACCTTCTCGCGCACCTGCTCGGCCGCCGCGCAGGACCTCGTGACCCGCGTCTGGACACAGCTTCTGCAATAGTTCGCCATGGCGCCGCGGGTAACCGCGGCGCTCCCCGCCATCGTCAAGGAGACATCCATGCCCGTGCACACCCGCATCCGCCCCTTCAACACCAGGGAAACCTACCCCGAGCAAAAGCTGAACAACGACCTCTGCCAGGCGGTGGTGGCGCGCGGGGCGACGGTGTTCGTGCGCGGGCAGATCGCACAGGATCTCGACACGCGCGAGAGCCTGCATATCGGCGATGCCGGCGCGCAGGCCCGCAAGGCCATGGAAAACATCAAGATGCTGCTCGAGGAGGCGGGCTCCGACCTCAGCCATATCTGCCGCGTCGTCGTCTATCTCATCGACATCCGCTATCGCGAGGCCGTCTATACGGAGATGGGCAAGTATCTCCAGGGCGTGTTCCCCGTCTCCACCGGCCTCGTGGTCTCGGCGCTCGCCCGTCCGGAATGGCTGGTCGAGATCGAGGCGACCGCCGTCATTCCCGACGAAGCGTGAAGGAGGACCGCATGACCTTTTCCGTCTCGGGCCGCTGCGCCGATACCGGCATGTTCGGCATCGCCGTGTCCTCGTCCTCGCCGAGCGTTGCGGCGCGCTGCGCCCATGTGCGCGCCGGCGTCGGCGCCGTCTCGACGCAGAACGTCACCGATCCCCGGCTCGGCCCGAAGGGGCTTGAGCTGATGGCGGGCGGACTGTCGGCTGAGGCCGCACTCGAACGCCTCGTTGCGGAAGCCCCGCATATCGAATACCGCCAGCTCGCCCTCGTCGATGCGGCGGGCCGCACGGCCGCCTATTCGGGCGCGAGAACCCTCGGCACCCATGCGACGGCGCGCGGCAACAACGTGGTCGCCGCCGGCAACATGCTGACGACGACGGCTATCCCGCAGACGATGGTCGAGGCCTTCGAAGCCGCCACCGGAAAGCATCTCGGCGACCGGCTGATTGCAGCGATGCGTGCGGCCGTCGCCGCCGGCGGCGAGGAAGGACCGGTCCATTCCATGGGCCTCGTCATGGTCGACAAGGTTTCCTGGAACGTTGCGGACCTGCGCGTCGACTGGACCGACGGCGACCCGATCGAAGATTGCGCCGTGCTGTGGGAGCGCTGGCGCGGCGAGATGGACGCCTATGTGACGCGTGCGCTCAATCCTTCGGGGGCGCCGAGTTACGGCGTGCCGGGCGATCTTTGAACCATGATCCCCTCGACGCCCGACATTCTCGCCCGCCTCGTCGCAGAGCCGACGATCTCGCGCCGCTCGAACCTTGCGCTGCTCGACCATGTGGAAGGGCTTCTGCGCCCGGCAGGCGCACGCATCGAGCGTTTCGCCCATCCGGACGGCAGCCGCGCCAACCTCTGGGCCAGCATCGGTCCCGAGGGGCCGGGCGGCGTTGTCCTGTCGGGCCATACGGACGTCGTGCCGGTGGAGGGACAGGCCTGGAGCAGCGATCCCTTTACGCTGACCGAGCGCAACGGACGTCTCCACGGTCGCGGTACGGCGGACATGAAGGGTTTCGTCGCGGCGAGCCTTCGCGCCGCGCTCCTTGCTGCCGGCCGGCCGCTGAAACGCCCCCTGCATCTCGCGCTTTCCTATGACGAGGAGATCGGTTGCATGGGCGTGCGCGGCATGATCGAGGCGTTGGCGGGGCGCGCCGAGCGGCCGGCGCTCTGCATCGTCGGGGAGCCGACGGAGATGCGCATCGCCACCGGCCACAAGGGCAAGCAGGCGCTCCGCGCCTGCTGCCACGGACAGGAAGGCCATTCCGCCCTCGCCCCGAACGCCCTCAACGCGCTGCATCTCGGCGCTGCCTTCATAAAGGCGCTGCAGACGCGGCAAGAGGCGCTTGCGGAAAACGGTGCGCGCGACCCCGACTATGATATCCCCTATTCGACCATCCACGCGGGCATGATGCATGGCGGCACCGCGCTCAACATCGTGCCGAACCGCTGCGAGATCGACTTCGAGATCCGCACCATCGCCGAGGACGACCCGCACGCCATCCTCGCCGCCATCGCGGCCGATGCCGAGGCCATCGCGAGCCCCTATCGCAATCTGTTTCCCATGGCCTGTATCGAGATCGAGCCCGTCTCGGACTATCCCGGCCTCAACACCCGAACCGACGCACCCGCCGTACGTCTCCTGACGAGGATCCTCGGCGACGAGAGCACGCACAAGGTCGCCTTCGGCACCGAGGGCGGCCTCTTCGAGGAGGGGCTTGGCCTTTCCACCGCGATCTGCGGCCCCGGCTCGATGGAGCAGGGCCACAAGCCGGACGAATTTGTCAGCCACGCCCAGCTCGAGCGTTGCGATACGGCACTGGCGCGTCTCGTGGCCGAGCTTGAAACCACGTTCTAGGAGCACAAACTTATGGCCGCCATTGCCTGTCCGCCACCTTTCCGGGGCTGACAGGCCCCGTAGGCCGGGGCAGACGCACCCGGCCATTCAGCACGCCATAGGCAAGAAGTCCGATGACCAGCCCCCAGAAGGCCCCGCCGATGCCAAGCAGGTTGATGTTCGCGGCGGAGGCGAGAAAGGTGATGAGCGAAGCCTCGCGGGAGGACGGATCGGCCATCGCCCCCGCAAGGCTGCCGCCGATCGTGCCGAGCAGGGCGAGACCGGCGAGCGTGGTGATGAAGGTTGCGGGAAAGGCCATGAAGACGGCCGCAAGCGTCACGCCGAACACCCCGACGAGCACGTAGAAGCAGCCTGCGGCAATCCCGGCGATCCAGCGTTTGCGACCATCCTCATGGGCTTCCCGGCCGGTGGCGATGGCAGCCGTGATCGCCGCGATGTTGAAGGCGTGGGATCCGAAGGGCGCCATGACGAGGGAACCGAGCCCCGTCACGGCAAGGATCGGATTGGCGCTCGTCCTGAAGCCATCGTTGCGGAGCACCAGCATTCCGGGCATGTACTGGCCGGTCAATGTGATGAGGAACATCGGCAACGCGACCGACAGCAGCGCATTCAGCGAGAATTCTGGCATGGTAAAGACCGGTGCGGCAAATTTCAGCGCAAGGCCTGACAGCTCGACCCTGCCCTGCGCAAGCAGGAAGACCAGCCCGAGCACGAGGATGCCGACCACGGCATAACGGGCGCAGAACCGCTTCAACACGACATAGGCGAGAATGAGCAGACCGACCAGCAACGGATCGACGCTCGCGCCGCTGAACGCGCCGATGCCGAACTGCAGCAGGATACCGGCGAGCAGGCCGGATGCGATGCCCGGCGGGATCAGCCGGATGACCTTCTCGAAGCAACCCGAAAGGCCGAGCGCGACGAAGGCAGCCGCCGAAACCATGTAGGCACCGACCGCTTCCGCATGGGACGTGGTGGCGAGCGCGGTGACGAGGAACGCCGCCGCCGGTGTCGACCAGGCGGTGATGATCGGTTCGCGATAGTGCCAGCTCAAAACAAGCCCGGTCACGCCGACGCCGATGGAAACAGACCAGACCCAGGACGCCGTCAGGTCCGGGCCGAGGCCCGCAACCTTGGCAGCCTGAAAGACGAGAATGAAGGTGCCGCCATAATTGACGATGACGGAGATCAACCCGGCAACGACGGGATGCGTCAGATCATGGAGGCGGATGGGCGATGGTACGGGGGACATGTTGTGACGAAGCTCCTGGACGCGACGGCGCATGGCCGACGAAGGGCTTGACATCTAGCCGGCAAATGGCCGGATTATCCCATCCATTTCGTCAAGAAGGCTCAGACCAATTGTTCAGGCATTCCCAACTGGAAACCGTAAAGGCCTGGCTTGCCCAGCCCGCCCATGCGGCCCTGCCGCTTCACGCGCGGATCCAGCGGGCGATCCGGCAGTTGATTCTCGACGGCGCACTTGGCGCGGGAAAGCCCCTGCCCGCCTCGCGGGCGCTTGCCGGGTCGCTCGGTGTCTCGCGCGACACTGTCGAGGCGGCCTACGCCCAGCTTCACGCCGAGGGCTTCATCGAGCGCCGGGTCGGCAGCGGCAGCTTCGTATCCGAGATGACCGAGTTCTCGCCACCGCGCCGGCCCGCACCGCGCGACCGGCGGGTGCGCAAACAGGCGCCCGCCCTCAGCAAGCGCGGCGAAGCCATGTTCCGCAGCGGCGGCGTTCGCGAACCGCTCGCACCGAGACCTTTCGCACCCGGCGTGCCGGAGACGCGCACATTCCCGCTGCACCTGTGGGAACGCCTCGAGCGGCAGGTGTTGAAGGAGGTCGGCACCGGCGCGCTGCTTCACGGCGATCCGCAGGGAACCGAACCGTTGCGACGCGCCATTGCCGACTACATCAACCTCGAGCGCGGTGCCCGCGCCACAGCCGACCGGATGCTGGTTCTCACCAGTTCGCAACAGGCCCTGACGCTGTGCGCGACGATGCTCTTCGATCCCGGGGACCGCATTTTCATCGAAGACCCGGCTTATTATGGCGCGCGCAGGGCCTTCGAAGCAGCGGCACTCGACTGCGTGCCCGTCCGCCTCGATCGCCAGGGGCTGATGGCCGAACAGATCATGGCCGAGCCCCGGGGTGCCAGGGCTGTCTTCCTGACGCCCTCCCACCAGTTCCCGACGGGCGCCACGCTGGCGCTCGACCGCCGCCTCGCCCTCATCGAATGGGCGGCCCGCCACGAGGGCTGGATCATCGAGGACGACTATGACAGCGAGTTTCACTATGCCGGCAAACCGACCGCCTGCGTGCAGGGCCTCGATCCGCACGAGCGGACCATCTATATCGGCACCTTCACCAAATCGCTCTTTCCGGGCCTGAGGATCGGCTATGCACTGCTGCCGCCCGCGCTCGTGCAGCCGATGACCGTCGCGCGCACCTTGCTCGACGGGCATTCGGCGCCGCTTGCGCAACTGACGCTCGCCCGCTTCATGGAGGGTGGGCATTTTGGCGCGCATGTCCGCACGATGCGCAGCGTCTATGCCGCACGCCTGGAGGTGCTGGTCGGTCTCGTTCGGGCACATCTGTCCGGGTTCGTGGAACCGCGCGTTCCCATCGGCGGCCTGCAGATGCCGTGCGTGCTGACCGGCAACCTCTCCGAACATGCCGCTGTCGAGGCAGCCCGCCGGACCGGTATCGAGTTACTGGGCCTGTCGTCGCTTCACGCAGGCGGCCATGGCAAGGCGGGCTTCCTGATGGGCTTTGCCGCCTATACGCCGGCGGAGATGGACGTCGCAGTCCGGAAACTCGCCCAGGCGTTTCGCACGGTGGTGAATTCGTAACCCCACAGGCGAGCACTGCCGGCACCCCGATGACAACCACTCGCGGTGACCGGGCGGTTGATGGCGCGTCGCTACCCCTCTATCTCGACCCGCCCGCCCGTCGCGCGGTCGAAGAGGTGCAGCTTGTCCGTTGCAAAATGCGCATCGACACGCTCGCCAACCGCATGGCTGACCCCATCGGGCGTACGGGCGATGATGCGGCCTTCCGGGGTGGACAGGAACCAGAGTTTTTCGTGCCCGAGGTTTTCGACGCCCTCGACCGTGCCGATGATGGACGCCCCCTCGCCCGCGCCAAGGCGAACGTGTTCCGGGCGGATACCGACGGTCAGTACGGCGGGAAGATGGCGCGCGCCGGGAAGGGTCAGACCGCCGATACGGATGTCGCCGCCGTCCGCCCGGCCCTCGAAGAAATTCATCGGCGGCGAGCCGATGAACTTGGCGACGAAAAGGTTGGCGGGGCGATGATAGACCTCTTCCGGCGTGCCGAACTGCATGAGGTTCGAACGACCCGCCTGCTTCAGCGGGGCGAGAACGGCGATGCGGTCGCCCATCGTCATCGCCTCGACCTGGTCGTGGGTCACGTAGATCATGGTCGAGCCGAGCTCGCGGTGCAGCTTGCTCAGCTCGTGGCGCATGGCAGCACGGAATTCGGCGTCGAGATTGGAGAGCGGCTCGTCGAACAGGAAGACCGCGGGCTTGCGCACGATGGCGCGGGCGAGCGCCACGCGCTGGCGCTGGCCGCCGGAAAGCGCGCCCGGCCGCTTGTGCAGGTGATCCTGAAGACCGACCATGCGCGCCACCTCCGCCACGCTCGCCGCGATCTTGTCCTTCGCCTCGCCGCGCAGCCGCATGCCGAAGGAGATGTTGTCGGCGACCGACATATGCGGGAAGAGCGCATAGTTCTGGAACACCATGGCGACGTCGCGCCGGGCCGGATCGACCTCGTTGACGACGCGGCCGCCGATGGAGATGTTGCCGGAGCGGCCCTCCTCCAGCCCGGCGATCAGGCGCAGCGTCGTCGACTTGCCGCAGCCGGAGGGGCCGACGAAGACGACGAACTCGCCCGATTTGATGTCGAGATCGAGATTGCGCACGACATCGACGGAGCCGTAGGAGATATCGATGCCTTCCAGGGAAACGGCGGACATGGCTTTTTTCCTTGATTGATCGGGGGCTTACTTGACCGCGCCGAGGCTGAGGCCCTGGACGATGCGCCGTTGCGCCAGAATGGCGAACAGCGCCATGGGCAGGATGATGATGATGGAGGCAGCCGACATCGCGCCCCAGTCGATGGAGGCGTAGCCACGGAAGCCGGCGACGGCGAGCGTCACGGTCTGCGCCTTCTCGAAGGTCAGCGCGAGCGCGATGGTCAGCTCGTTCCACATCTTGATGGAATTGAGGATGACGGTGGCGGCGATGCCCGGTGCCGCGATCGGCACGTAGATCGTCCAGACGATGCGCAACGTGCTCGCGCCCTCCAGTCGCGCCGCTTCGGCAAGCGCTTCGGGAATATCGGCGAAGAAGGCGCGCAGCAGCCAGATCGTGAAGGGCAGCGTGAAGACCTGGTAGATCAGCGCCAGGCCGATCACCGTGTCGTAGAGCCCGATGGACTGGAACAGCACATAGATCGGCACGATGAACAGGAATTCCGGCAGCATGTAGGAAACGAGCAGCCAAATCAGGATCGTACGGCGTCCCGGCACATGCTTCTTGTTGAGATAATAGGCGGCCGGAATGCCGGCGGCGAGAGCCAGCACGTTGCCGATGGCGCAGACGATCAAGCTATTGAGGAACGCGCCGGAAAAACCCGTCGAGAACCACGCCTTGACGAAATTCTCCCAGACCGGCGTGAAGAACCAGACCGGCGGCATGGCGAAGGCGTCGACCTGCGTCTTCAGCGCGATGGTCAGGATCCAGAAGATCGGAAACAGCGAGACGGCGACGGCGAGGACGGCGACCGCATAGGGCCAGAGGGCGCGGCGGGTGGAAGCGCTCATGCCTTTTCTCCTTCATCGGTGTCGATCATCAGGTAGATGATGCAAAGCGTCAGGATGATCAGCGAGAAGACGACGGCGATGGCCGCGGACTCGCCGAACTTGTAGGACTTGAAGGCCGTCTGGTAGGCGAGTGTCTGCACGCTTTCGGTGGCCCTGAGCGGCCCGCCGCCGGTCGTGCCGAAAATGATGTCGAAGACTTTCAGCGTGTCGATGGTGCGGAAGATGACAATGGTGATCAGCACCGGTTTGAGCATCGGCAACGTGACGTGGCGGAAGGTCTGGAAGGGTGTCGCCCCCTCCAGCCGCGCTGCCTCGAAGGGCTCGGCCGGCAGGCTTTTCAGCGCAGAGGACAGAATGATGAAGGTGAAGGCCGTCTGCCACCAGGTGTCGATCATGATGATCGAGGGCATGGCGGTCGGCACCGTGCCGAGCCAGGCGGGACCGGGAATGCCGACGAGCGACAGAAGGTAGTTGACGATGCCGAGCGTCGGATCGAGCATGACCTTCCAGATCAGCGACACGGCGATGCCAGAAACCATCAGCGGCAGGATCATCAGCGTGCGGATCAGGCCCGCGCCGATGCGGATACGGTTGATGGCGAGCGCCAGGCCGAGGCCGAGCAGGGTCTCGATGACCACGGCGAAGACAGCGAAATAGAAGGTGTTGAACAGCGCCTTCGAGAAGCCGCTGCCCGACAGGATACGCACGAAATTCCGCAGCCCGACGAATTTCGCCTCCGAACCCCAGTTCCATTGGAGCAGCGAGAGATAGCCGGCATAGACGACCGGGTAGAGCGTTCCGGCGGCCAGAAGCACGAGGGCCGGCGCGATCAGCCAGCGGATATGTTTGTCTCGGCGCATGGTCGATACGATCCTGCTTTCGGGAAAAATGGGGCCGGACAGGCCGGCCCCGCGGGAGAAACGGTCTATTCGAGCGTGTCCTGAACGTTGGTCTGGAGTTCGGCCACCGCATCCTCCGGCGACGTACCCTGGTAGATCTGGTGGATGGCGTCGACGATCATGAGCACGACGTCGTTCCAGCCCTGGCGGAACACCGAGGTGGGGCGGGTGTGCTGCATCTGAGTCTTCACGGCCGCGACATAGCCGGCATCAAGTGCCTTGACGTAGTCGGCATCGGCCCATGCGGAATCGCGCGGCGCACCGCCTGTCGCCACACCCAGCGCCGCCGTCATCTTCTTGTTCGTCGCCCATTGCACGAAGAGCCAGGCGGCATCCTTCTTCGGCGAGTTCCTGGCGATGGAAATGCCCCAGGACCAGTGGCCGCTGTAGCCGATATCACCCGTCGAGGCCGGCAGCGGCGCATAGCCGACCTTGCCCGCGATGGCCGAGGTCTTCGCATCCTCGAAGCTCGGACCGAAGACCGAGGCATCGACGAAGAAGGCGGCATTGCCCTGCGAGAAGAAGCGGCTGGCATCCTCCCAGCCATAGGACAAAGCACTCGGCGGACCAGCCTTCAGGAGGCCTGCATAGTAGGAAAGGCCCTTGGCGATGCGCGGATCGTCGAAGCGCGGCTTCGACCAGTCTCCGTCGAACCAGATGTTGTAGGGAAGGTCGGCCGGCTCGTTGCCCCATGCGTCGAGCACGATGCCCGTCATCGTATCGACCAGTTCGGCCGAGCGCTTGCCGCGCATCGAGGCGCCGAAAATCTTGCCCTCACCCTTGGCGCTGATCTCGTTCGCGGCAGCGATCAATTCGTCCATCGTCGCCGGCACCTTGCCGCCGAGATATGTATCGATCAGCGCCTTGTTGTAGAAAAGCGTATAGGCCTCGAACGAGATCGGGATCGCATAGAGCTGCGGATCGGGCTTGCCGACCGGGAAAGACGCACCGGCGCGAAAACCTTCCGGGTAGTCGGCGAGATTGTAGTCGGCATCCGTCTTGGCGGCATCGTTCAGATAGGGCGTCAGCGGTTCGACGACACCGGCTTCCCATTGCGTATAGAGCGCCGAGTCCATCTGGATCATGTAGACGTCGGCAACGGAATTGGCCGAGCGGACGGCAAGGTTCATGCGGTCCGAATAAAGGTCCTCCGCAAAGGCATCGATCTTCACCTTGATGCCGGTCTCCACCTCGAATTCCCCGACATGCTTGCGCAGCTCGGCCGTCCACGGGTGCTCGCTGAGCAGCACCGTGATTTCCTTGCCGGACTGCTGCTTCCAGTCGATGGCGTGCGCGCTGGTGGACAGCGTGAAGGCGACGGAGGCGGCCGTCAGCGCGAGAAATGCCCTTCGTTTCATGATCATGCTCCCGGTTGGTTTTGATCCCCACGCAGTTAGTTGTTCACTTGACAACTTGTTACTACATGTTAAAGACCAGCTAACACAGGCTTGAAGCCCTGTCTAGTGCCCGAGCAGACGCATCGAACGGCGGAAAGCCCACCATCGATGCATTTGCCAGCGGACGAGAACGGTCAGACTATCCGGCGACAGGCCGAGACGAAGAGGATGCGATGCGCAAGAGCCCCCAGGAATTCGACTATGTCATCGTCGGCGCCGGTTCGGCGGGCTGCGTGCTGGCCAACCGGCTGAGCGCCGACCCGGCCGTTTCCGTCTGCCTCGTCGAGGCTGGGCCGAGCGACCGCAGCCTCTTCATCCGGATGCCCGCGGCGCTGACCTTCCCCATCGAAAGCGACCGCTACAACTGGAAATTCGAAAGCGAGCCGGAGCCGGAACTGCATGGCCGCAGTATCGGTCAGGCGCGCGGACGCGGCCTCGGCGGCAGCTCCTCGATCAACGGCATGGTTTTCGTGCGCGGCGCGAAAGAGGACTACGACGGCTGGCGCGAACTCGGCGTCGATGGCTGGGATTTCGAGGATTGCCTGCCCTTCTTCAAGAGGCTGGAAAACTTCGAGGGCGGCCGCGACCCGATGCGCGGTGGTGCAGGCCCCATCGATGTCGTGCGCAGCAAGGCCGACCACCCGCTCTACCGCACCTTCCTGAAGGCTGGGCAGGAGTTCGGCCTGCGTGAAGCCGGCGACTATAACAGCGGCGCGCAAGACGGCGTCCACATCACACAGGCGACCATCCGCGACGGCGTGCGCTGCAGCACCAGCCTCGCCTATCTCACCCCGGCAAAAAATCGCCCCAACCTCACCGTGATGACAGGCTGCCTCGTCGAAAAGATCCTTCTCGACGGCCGCACAGCAACGGGCGTCACGCTCTTGCAGCGCGGCGAGCGCAAGACGCTGCGCGCCGCCCGCGAAACCATCCTGTCGGCCGGCACGGTCGGCTCGCCGCATCTGCTGATGCTCTCCGGCATCGGCGACCGTGAGGCCCTGAAGGAGCACGGCATCGCCAGCGCCGCCCACCTGCCCGGCGTCGGGGCCGATCTACAGGACCATGTCGTTGCCCCGTTGCGTTTCACCTCGCCGGGCGGCGTCTCGATCCGCCGGCAGCTCAACATGGTCGGCCGGCTGAAGCTCGGCATCGAATGGCTTTTGTTCAAGCGCGGCCTCGGCGCGACCAATTTCTTCGAGGTCGGCGCTTTCTTCAAGAGCAGCGAGACCGTGCCCTATTTCAACATGCAGCACGAATTCCTGCCGTTCCTCGCCGATTTCCAATCCGGCAAGGTGACGATCTCCGATGGTTTCCAGTATTTCGTCAGCCAGATGCGGCCCTACAGCCGCGGCCGGATCGCGCTGAAATCCGCCGACCCCGCCGCAAAACCCTCCATCCGCTTCAACTATCTCACCGACCGGCGCGACACGCTCGAAATGATCGACGGCATCCGCAAGACGCTGGACATGGCGCACCAGCCGTCCTGGGATCATTATCGCGGCCAGCCGGTCGATACGCCCGGCCTCAAGGCTTCGGACGCCGAGATCGAAGGGTGGCTGCGCACCGTCGCCAACACCGAACACCACCCGACCAGCACCTGCCGCATGGGCGCGGACGACCATGCCGTCACCGACGCCGCCGGCCGGGTGCACGGGCTGGAAAAGCTGCGCATCGTCGACGGCTCCATCCTGCCACGCGTGCCCTCCGCCAACATCAACGCCCCGATCATCATGGCCGCGGAAAAGATCGCCGCAACCATGACGCGGCGCTGATGGCGAAGGGAACATTCTCAAGGTGCGCTTGCCGACTTGTCTCGACATGTTAGAGACTGTTGGTTTGACCGCCTCACGAGAAAGGAAAACCGATGACCGAGACATGGCTGAAGAAGAAACCGATCCGCAAGAGCGGCGCTGTCCCGATGTATGCGCAGGTGGCCGAAATCCTCGACGGCGCGGTGAAGGCGCGCAACGGCGCGCATTTCGCCCTGCCCTCGGAAGGTGAACTGTCGCGGGAATTCGGCGTCTCCCGCGTCACCATCCGCCAGGCGCTCAAGCAGCTCGAAACCCGCGGCGTCATCTATAGCGAGCACGGCCGCGGCTACTTCAGCACCGCCTCGCGCATGAAGGGCGTCTCGGGCTTCCACAGTTTCACGACGGAAGTGCGCAAGCTTGGCGCCGAGCCCGGCTCTGTGGTCGTCGCCTTCGAGGAAGGACAGCCTCTGTCGCCCGCCTTCCGCAAGCATCTCCAGACCGAGAGCGAAAGCGGCCCGGATTTCCTCTTTCTGCGCCGGGTGCGCAGCATCGACGGCGATCCGGTGGCGCTGGAGGACGCATACCTGCCTGCCGCGCTCTATCCTTCGGCAACGCGGGCAATGTTCGAGGGTGCTTCGCTTTATGCCGAGATGGCATCGACCTGGGGCATCGTGCCCACCTGGACGGACGCACTGTTCGAGCCGGCAGCGGCCACGGACGAAGAGGCCGCCCACCTGAAGATCGCGCCCGGCGCACCGGTTCTCACCGTCTGGCGTGTCACGGTCACCGATACGGACCAGGCCGTCGAATATGTGAAGTCCGTCTACAAGGGCGACGGCTTCATGCTGAACGTCAATCGATATCGCCTCTAGGAGCACCCGTGTCGCAACAGGATTTCGCAATCGGCATCGACATCGGCGGCGGCAGCACGAAGATCGGCCTCGTCTCGACTGGGGGCGAGATCATCGAGCGACGGCGCGTGGTCGTCGGCGATACCGACGATGCGGACACGATCGTCGCGCAGTATGCCGAAACGGTCCGCGACATCCTGGGCGCACATCCGGCGGCGAGGGTGCTGGGGATCGGCATCGGCTTCCCGGGCCGCATCCATCCGGACAACCTGTCCGGCGATCTCGGCAACATCCCTGCCCTCGACAACTTCCCGCTGGCCGAGCGGATCGGCGGGCTGTTTTCCCTTCCGGCACGGATGGAGAACGACGGAACCGCAGCCGGTCTTGCGGAAGCGATGTTCGGCAAGGATCGCACTGCCCGCCGCCTTCTCCTGATCGCGGCAGGGACCGGCATCGGCGTTGCGCTCACCATCGACGGAAAGCCGTTCATCACGTCGGGCGGAGGCCTCGGCAATGCCGGGCAGCTCATCATCCACGGCAGCGACGGCCGCCCCTGCCGCCAGGGATGCGTCGGTTGCCTGGAATCGCTGGCGTCCGGCGACGCCCTGAACGGCATCGCGCGGCGCTATTGCGTCGAGGTGCCGGACAGTCCACTCGCCAGAAGAGCAAGTGACCACGGACGGGAGGCCGATGCGTCCGATGTCATCGCAACAGCGCTTGCCGGCGATTCGGCCGCAAAGGCGATGCTCTCGGATGTCGGGCGATGGCTCGGCCGCGGCGCGGCGACCTGGGCGCAGATCTTCGCGCCCGACGTCATTCTGCTCGGCGGCGGGTTGAGCGCGGCCGGCAACCTGCTGCTCGCCCCGCTGGAGCGGGAAGCGCGGCTCTCGGGCCTCGACCTCTATCTCGCACCGGTCCGTTTCGCGCTTGCCTCTCTCGGCAACGACGCCGGCATCATCGGTGCGGCAGCGCAGATCTTTCCCACCCCCAAGCCATGATGGAGTTTCCGTGTCCCAGTCCTATCTCGACGAAATCGCCGAACAGCCGGCGGCAATCCGCAAGCTCGGCCGGCTCGTCACGCCCGACCTGATTGCCAAGGCCAAGGCGATCCGCACCGCGATCGACAACGGCGATGTGCGGCATGTCCTTCTCACCGGCATGGGCGGCTCCCTGTTCAGCGCCTACGGCACCTGGCTGCGGCTGAGCCAGGCACTGCCGGTCCCGGTCTCGCTCTGGGATACGTCCGAACTGATCCAGCAGGCGCCGGCGCTGCTGCGGGCCGGCACCATGGTCATCGCCATCTCGCAGTCGGGCGAAAGCGTCGAACTGCGCCGCATGACGGAACTGGACGCCGGCGTCACCGTCAAGGTTGCGATCACCAATCCCAGCGACAACACCCTCGCCCGCTGGGCCACGCTGGCGCTGGCGACGGAGGTCGGCCCCGAACAGACCGTATCTACCAAGACCTATTCCGCCGGCCTTGCCACACTCTACATCCTGGAGCGCCTGCTGACCGGCGACGGCGACACCCTGGCAGCAGACATCGCCACGCTCGCCGATGCCGCCGAAACCCTGCTCTCCACCCTGCCCGCCCAGATGGACGAAACGCTGGCCGCGCTCGGCCACGACAGACCGCTGACCTTCATCGGCCGCGGCGCAAGCTATGCCAGCGCCCAGATGGCCGCGCTGGTGACGGCTGAGGCCGCAAAGGCCCCGACACAGGCGCTGTCCGGCGGCCAGTTCCGACACGGTCCGCTGGAACTGGTGCGCGACGGGTTCCGCAGCCTGCTGTTCCTCGGCGGCGCCGGTGCGACGCTCGACCTCAACCTGAAGACCGTCGCCGACATCACCCGCTTCGGCGGCCGGTGCCTCGTCATCGCGCCGGAAGCCACGGCAGCGGCCGTTGCGGGGAACGAACCGGTCCTGTCCCTGCCCGAGGTTGCGGAAGGGCTTCTGCCTGTGCTGGAAATCCTCCCCATCCAGCTCCTGATGGTCCCGATGGCCGTCGCGCGCGGCTTCGAGCCTGCAAAATTCCTCAACGGCTCGAAGATCACCGTCATCGAGTAGCAACGCGAACACCACCCCGGCCCAGAAGCGGGGGTGGCGTTTTCCATGCTGAAGAGCACGACGGATTTCCTTGCGCCGGAAAACCGATCTATCGGTTGCCGGCGGCGGCGTAGGCGGCGAGCGTTTGCGTAATCCGCCAGATGACGACGGCCTCCGGGTCCAGCGGCCTGTCGGCGAACCGGCTCGCCGGAGACATGTGCTGCCAGAACAGCGGGAGCGGCACGGTGCGGTCCTTCAAGGCAGTAAACAGCCGCCCGACGGCGGCCTCCGCTTCCGGGGTCGCCCAGTAGTAGCGAATGCGGTCGGAAAGCGAATAGTGCCGCAGCAGCCGCTCCTCCTCCTTCGCGCCATGATAGTGCCGGCACCAGTGCTCGGGGTGATGCAGCATGACGGCCTCCATGGCCGCCATGAGGGGGCGCTCCCCGTAGTCGGGGACCAGGTCCGACGCGATAGCATCCAGTGCATAGAGCGCTTCGCGAAGCACGAATGTCAGTTCCGGGCCGACCTTCAGAATGGGGAAGCCATCCTCGACAAGCGCGGCGAGCGAACCGGTTCCCTGGTAGTCGGTCGAATGCGCCTCGAAGACGAATTGCGGTTCCGCATCGAGAACCTGCGCAAGCCCAGCGATCTTTGTCCGGTCGTAGAAGATCACATTGTGGTTGCCGAATTCGACGCCCGGCTGCACGACGAGGCCGATTGCGCGCTCGAAGGCCGCCGACAGCCCGGCTTCGGCGAAGACCCGCCGATGGATTTCGATGGTCTTGCGGGCGGAGACACCGTCCGTCGGCTCGATCGACGTCAGGGCGTGATCGGCGCCGCCCGGCGGCGGCACCTCCGTTCCGATGACATAGACAGGCATGGCGCCGCCGGCAGCGGCCGCACGCGCTTCCGCAACGGCGGCAAGCTGGCAGGCACGACGCGCCGTCGTTTCGTCATCCAGCGCCGCCGGCTCGCCACGGCACCCCATGGAGGCATCGAGGTGGATCTTGCGGAAGCCGGCATCGACATAGGCCGCGACCATCGCCTCCGCCTCGGCCATCGCCTCTTCGGCCGGCTGCTCGCGCCATGGATTGGGGCCGAGATGATCTCCCCCGAGGACGACAAGCTCCCGTGGGCAGGCCTCCTCCACGGCCAGTTCGTGCACAAGGCGGGCAAAATCCGCCGGCCGCATGCCGGTATAGCCCCCCTGGTGGTTGACCTGATTGCACGTCGCCTCGATCAGCACGGAACGTCCGGTCTTTGCGCCATGCCGCAACGCCGCCCGCAGGACCAGCGGATGGGCCGAGCAGACCGACGTTATTCCCTTCGGCGTGCCCTGGCGCCGCAGCACCGCAAGTTCCTCCAGCGCAACCCCCATCACGAATATCTCCCCGTCGAAGCGATGAAAGCGTCGAGTTCGTCCCGCGTTCCCGCGCCCTCCATCGGGCCGAGGCGGGTCACGTTGCGGGCACCTGCGGCGGCGGCATAGGTCAGGGCGTGTTGCGGCGTCAGGCCAAGGCGACGGCCGGCGACATAGGCGCCGCCGAAACAATCGCCGGCACCCGTGGGATCGACCTCCTCGACCACGAAGGCCGGCACGTCGACCCGCGTTCCGTCACGGTTGAAATAGCTGGCTCCATCAGCGCCACGCTTCAGGACGACCTCCTTCACGCCGCGCTCGAACAGGCGGCGAACCGCAGCCGTTTCGCCATCCACGCCGGCCGCCCGCTCCAGCTCTTCCCCCGACGGCAGGAGCAAATCGGCGGCGGAGACGAGGCGATCGAAACGGCGCTCGGTTTCCGCGTCGAGTTTCAGCTCCTTGCGGATGTTCGGATCGACGGACAACGTACCGCCACGGGCCTTGATGATATCGACCGCCTTGTCGATGACGGCAATGGCACTGGGCATCGACAGCGCCGAGCCCATGACGTGCAGGTGCCCGCCGCGCCCGACAAGGTCGCTCACAGGTACGCTCCATCCGAAACGCGCCGCGGCAGACCGCGCGATGTTGAACACGAAGTCGCGCGAGCCGTTGTCCCGATAGCGGACGAAGGCGCTGCCCGTCGGGAATTCGGGATCGATGGAAATGGCCGAGACATCGACGCCATCGCGCTTTAGGCGCTCGACGTTCACACGCCCGAAATCGTCATCGCCCACGGCACCGATCATGGCGGCCTGGCCGCCGAAGCGCCCGCATTGGGAAATGAAGATCGCCGGAGCACCGCTGGCAAAGGGGCCGATCAGCGGCTGGGCCTCGACAAATCCCGTGCCGACCGTCGTCGCGACGATCTCGACAAGGATCTCGCCCACGCAGATCGTGGGGCCGAGCGCATCCGGTGCCAGTGCAGACGTCATGAGGGATACCTCGCTTTGATGCTGGGGGCCACGCCTAGGTGGCGGTTGAGCGTTGCAGCGCCGGATCATCGGCACCGAGGTCTTCATTTTCGAGCGACAGGAAGCGCTGATGCAGCATGCAGGCCGCCCCGAAGGCGGGGCCGATTTCCGTGTCGTCGACGGAAATCTCCGGCGCAGGGAACAGCGTGCTCTGCCCCTCCGCCATATGCGCAGCTACGCGGGCCGCGACCAGCGGATAGAGCCCGGCCACCGATCCCCCGAGCACAATCCGCTCGGGATCGATGAGGCGGCATGCCTGCAGCAGGGCGCAGGCGAGATGCCGCGACCAGTCTTCGGCAATGTTCACGGCGGCGGGAACACGGTCGCGCACATCCGCGATGAAAGCGTGCAGTCCGGGCGCCGCCGAACCGGTCGCCGCGCGATACCGTGCCACCAGTGCCTCACGCCCGATCAGCTGCTCGAACTTCTGCCCGCCGCTGCCGGGCACCAGGATGTGACCGATCTCGCCCGCAAGGCCATGGCCGCCGCGAAAGAGCTTGCCATCGATCATGATCCCGCCGCCGATACCGGTCTCCATCGAAAGGAAGAGCGTGACGCCCGCCCGGCCGTTCCGGTAGCTGTCGCCGATCGCAAAGGCATTGGCATCGTTCTCGACCGCAACGGGCATGGGAACCGGAACGGCATCGCGGGCGATCTGCCCGAGCGGCACGTTTCGCCATCCGATGATCGGCGCCAGCGCAACGACCCCGTCCGGTCCGATATGCGCGGGGGTCGATATCCCGAGCCCCCTGCACCGGGCAAGCATGCCCGGGTCCATGGCACCGACGGCCATCTCGATCGCCTGCTGCATCGCAGCCTCGACGGTCGAGGAGACCGTGTCAAACGCCTCGCTCCGATAGAGCCGAACCTGGGCGGCAAGGTCGATGACGGTCGTCGAAATGTGCTCGACACCGATTTCGACGCCGATGAAGAAGGCGGCATCGGGCACGAGCTGGAGCATGATCCCCGGCCGCCCGGCACGGGCCTGGCCGGCGCGGTCGGGGCCGTCGCCATCGATCTCCTCGACGAAACCGCTTCCCGTCAGCTCCGCCACGATCTGCCCCGAGGACGAGCGGTTCATGGCAAGTTGCCGCGCCAGCTCCGCCCGGCTCATGCAGCGGTTGCTGTAGATCGCCTGCAGCGCGGCCACGATGTTGTTCTGCCGAATACGGCGCGGCGTGCTGCCGATGGAAACGATATCGCTCATCTCCCGATCCCCCCGAATGAACCCGCCTCGACCCTACACGGACAAAGCACGTTGCTAGAAGAGCCTTTAGGGCCGGGCGTTCGTTGCCCGGCGGCGCTTGGCCTCTTCGAGCTTCATCTCGATAAAACCCTTGGCATGAGCCGCCAGCGGGTCGTTCTGCGTCCAGGTATCACGCCAGATGGCGCAGACGAGCGACAGCCCCTCATCGACCACCGCTGTGGAAAAACTCTCGAACACGATGTCGCGCTTGTAATCGATGTCGAGGAGCGCGTCGAAGATCGCATCGAAATCGATGACCCCGTCCCCAAGATAGCCGCGATTGCTTTCGCCGATGTGGAAGTACCCGATCTTGTCGCCTGCAAGCCGGATGGCTGCGGCGGGATTGGCCTCCTCGATGTTCATGTGGAACGTGTCGAGATGCAGGCGCACATGATCCGAGCCGGTGTCCGCGATGAACTTCAGGCCCTGGGCGGTCGTGTTGAGAAGGTTGGTCTCGAAGCGGTTGACGATCTCGAGAACGATATCGACGCCTGCGGCCTTGCCTGTCTCGGCCGTTCCGGCAATCGCCGCGACGCTGTTGTCCCAGCCGCGCTTCGTCGGCTGCCGACCGTATTTGGTGTGCGCGGAATAGAGAATACCGCCAAGCTTGGTGCCGCCGATGTCGCGCACGGCGCGCACGGCGTCCGCCAGCATCGCCTTGCCGCCGGCAACGACGGCCTGATCCTCACTCGAAACGTCGCGATCGATCGGAAGCCCCATCGTCACGCCGATCTCGACATCAAGGGACTGGGCTAGCTTCGCCAGGTGATCGAGATCGAACTTCTCCGGTCGCAGATAGGCGAATTCGATCGCGCGATAGCCGTGCTCGGCGGTCTTGCGCAGGGCCATCTCAAGCCCCTCCTGGGTTTGGCCGCCCGTCCAAACAAATGAATGAATACCCAGTCGACGCATCACAATTTCCTCCACAAAGTCGCTTCGCTGGCGACATGGCTATCTCTATTAGTATTTTTACGCAACAAATATTTTTGGGATGAAAATCCCTAAAAGCGGTTCAATATCGTGGAAAGTTCGTAAAAATCATAAAATCCACCTTCATGATCGAGAAAGACCACCAGACGCAACAACCCAAAAGGTCATTCATCCGATATAATTTGCATGCTTAAGCAACAAACCTTGCGTCGCCAATTTTTTTGCGTTAGGTGGTGTGCATGGCGAGCGCGATTTCGCCGGCTGCCGGGAGGGCTGACATCATCAGCGGGCGCGTTAAAGCGCCCCCGCTTCTGCCGCCCTAAGGCCGGCCTCTCCCCACACATCGACAAATTCCCGCCCTTGAGGCGGGCGACCATGCAGGAGGAGCGCAATGGTTGCGAATGAACCGACTTTGCAGGACGGGGGCGACACACCGCCGCCCTTGCTGCAGGCCCTGAACCTCTCAAAAACCTTCAACAAGGTTCCCGCCCTCATCGATGGGCGGATTACGCTGCGGGCCGGCACCGTGAACGCGCTCTGCGGGGGCAACGGCGCCGGCAAATCGACCTTCCTCGGCATTCTGATGGGGCTGCTGCGACGCGATTCGGGAAGGGTCTCCATCCGCGGCAGGGAGCTCGAGTTCGGATCGCCGGCCGACGCGCTCGATGCAGGCGTCGCCATCATCACACAGGAGCTCAGCCCGTTTCTCGACATGACCGTGGCCGAGAACCTCTATCTCGGCAGGGAGCAGCGGCGCGGCCGTTTCTTCGTCGACGACCGGCGCATGCGCGCGGAGGCCGAGGATATCCTGGCGCGCCTCAAGTTTGACATCCCGGCCAGCGCCCGGCTGCGCGATCTCTCCGTTGCCCAGTCGCAACTCGTCGAGATCACCAAGGCGATCAGCCAGCGCAGCGACATCCTGATCATGGACGAGCCGACATCGGCCATCGGCGAACGCGAAACGCAGATGCTCTTCGACGCGATCCGTACCCTGACGGCCGAGGGCGTCGGCATCATCTACGTTTCCCATCGCCTGACGGAAATCTTCGAAATCTCTGATGACTACACCGTCTTCCGCGACGGCCGCTTCATCGAGGGCGGAGCCATCTCGAATATCGACCGCAAGGGTCTCATCCGGTCGATCGTCGGCCGGGACCTGCTGGATCACCGCCGTGAGCCAAAATCCTTCAACACCGAAAAACCCTTGCTGGAGGCCCGCGGTTTTTCGGCAAAGAACCGGTTCAGCGATATCAACGTGACCCTGCATGCCGGCGAGATCGTCGGCCTCTACGGCCTGCTCGGCTCCGGTCGCAGCGAGTTCGTGAACGCCCTCTACGGCAACGAACCGCGCGATGCGGGCGAGGTCCTGATCGACGGCAAACCGACCGACCTGCGAACGCCGGCCGATTCCATCCGTGCCGGTATCTCGTTGGTGACGGAGGACCGCAAGCAGACGGGCTTGTCGCTGACCGCCTCCGTCGCGCACAACATCACCGTGGCGAACCTTCCGCACTATACGCGCGGCGGCTTCCTGAAAGGTGCGGCGGAGGCTAGCAGCGTCCGCGCGCACATCAAGTGCTTCTCGATCAAGACCGCTTCCGCCGACCTGCCGGTGCAATCGCTGAGCGGGGGCAACCAGCAGAAGGTCGTATTGGCGCGTTGCATCGATACCGATCCGCGCATCCTGATCTGCGACGAGCCGACCCGCGGCGTCGACGAGGGCGCCAAGCGCGAAATCTACGCCTTCCTCGAAAGCTTCGTCAAAGCGGGCAACGCGGTGCTGATGATCTCGTCGGAAGTGCCCGAGATCCTGGGCAATGCCGACCGCATCATCGTCTTCCACCGCGGCCGGATCGCAGGCGAAGTCTCCGGCCCCGACGCCACCCAAGAAACCCTAGTCCACCTGGCATCCTGACCGGACGCATCGCTCGTGGAGGAGACCACCATGAATTCCACCGACGCTTTCAAGCGCGATATCCAGATCGGAACGCTGATCGCCCGCTACGGCATCGTGATCTCGTTCGTGTTGCTCTTCATCATCCTGTCCCTAGCCTCGTCGAACTTCCTGTCGACGAACAATCTGCTCAATGTCCTTCGGCAGGTGTCGATCAACGGCGTGCTGGCGGTCGGAATGACCTATGTCATCCTCACCGCGGGGATCGACCTGTCGATCGGTTCGCTGCTGGCCTTGGCCGGCGCGGTGGCCGCAAGCTTGGTTACCGGCGCGGATGCGTTCAACCCGGCAATCGCGGTGCTTGCCGGCATCGCCACCGGCGCCGCCTGCGGCGTCGTCAACGGCGGCATCATCGCCTATTTCAAGGTGCCGGCATTCGTCACCACGCTCGGCATGCTGAGCGTGGCGCGCGGCGCGACGCTGCTCTACAGCGGCGGCCGCCCCATCCCCAATCTCAGCCCAGAATTCCGCTGGCTCGGCCAGGGCCTGGTCTTCGGCATTCCCGTGCCGGTCATCATCTTCGCCATCGTCTTCGCCATTGCCGCGATCGTGCTTCGCTACACGGTCTACGGGCGCCGGATCTATGCGGTCGGCGGCAATCCGCGCAGCGCCAAGACCAGCGGCATCAACACGAACGGCATCGTCTTCTCGGTCTACGTGATCATGGGTGCACTCGCAGGTCTTGCCGGCGTCATGCTGACCGCACGCACCACCTCGGCCCTGCCGCAAGCCGGCATCGGCTACGAACTCGACGCCATCGCCGCCGTCGTCATCGGCGGAACAAGTCTCACCGGGGGCATCGGCCGTATCGGCTACACGCTCGTCGGGGTGCTGATCATCGGCATGATCAGCAACGGTCTCGATCTGATGGGGGTGTCCTCATACTACCAGCAGATCATCAAGGGTTCGATCATCGTCCTCGCGGTGCTGATCGACCGCTCCCGCGCGCGGAGCGAATGACACCTGGAACGCGGCCATCGCCGCCTGCAACTGGAGGAATTGCACTATGAAAATGACCCGACGTTCGCTTCTTGGCGCCGCAACAGGCCTTTGCCTTGCCACCGGCTTTTCCAGTTCGGCCGCTCACGCCGAAGCCTTGAAGATCGCCGCCATCGTTCAGAGCCTCAACACCGAATACAACGTGCTCTGGGCCGACGCCGCCAAAGCGCATCCCGCCCTTTCCGACGGCACGGCGACGCTGACGATCCTCGACGGCCGCCAGGACGTGCTGACGCAGTCCAACCTGTTCGACACGGCGATTACGGAAAAGTACGACGCCATCGTCTTCATCCCCGTCGACATCGATGCCGGCAACGAACCGATCGAGCGCGCGAAGGCCGCCGGAATTCCGGTGTTCGGCTCGAACACCGTCGTCTCCAACACCGCGCTCTACGACACCTATATCAACTCGAACGACGTCGAGGCGGGCGAGCTTCTGGCAAAAGCCGTGATCGACAAGGCCGGACCGGACGCCAAGATCGTCATCCTGGAAGGTATGCTTGGCCAGTCTGCACAGGTCCAGCGCCTCGAAGGCATCCAGAAGGTGCTGAAGGACAATCCGGGCGTCACCGTCCTGGAGCAGAACACGGCCAACTGGTCGCGCGCGGAGGCCATCACGCTCATGGAAAACGTGCTCACCGCGCACGGCAAGGATGTACAGGGCGTTCTGGCGGAAAATGACGAGATGGCCGTCGGCGCCATCGAAGGCATCCGCAACCATGGCCTCGATCCCAAGAGCGTCCCCGTTGCCGGCGTCGACGGCATCAAGGACGCGCTGGAGGCCGTGAAGCGCGGCGAACAGCAGATGTCCATCCTTCAGGATGCCAGCGGCCAGGCCCAGGGTGCCATCGACCTCGCCCTCAGCAAGCTGGCCGGGGAAAGCTACAAGCCCCGCGCCGCCGTCTGGGATGTGAATGGCGGAAAGCTCGCCTGGAACGGCGGCAAGGAGCAGCACTATTATGTGCCGTGGCTCGCCGTCACCGCGGAGAATGTCGACGCGGTTCTCGGCGCAAGCAAGTAGGCCCGAACCACCGGGACCGGACGCGCGCGTGCCCCTGACGGGGCACGCGTTGGTGTCGGTCGCCGGACGCGTTTCCCCTCCGGCATATCCCCGATCAGGCAGGAACGTAGGTCAGCCGGATCACATCCTCGCAAATCCTCTCGCTCGCCACGAAATGGAGCGCTGGCCGGGGACCGGCGAAATAGGGCGTGCCGCGACCGAGCACGACGGGATGCAGGTAGATACGGTATTCGTCGATCAGACCAAGGTCGCCGAGGCTCTTTGCAAGATGCGGACCGGCCACCTCGATCTCCCCTTCATGTTCGGCCTTCAAGGCACGGATCGCCGCCTCAAGGTCATCGCCGAGAAGTGCAGCATTGGGCCCGACAGACTGCAGCGCCTGCGACGCGACCCATTTCGGCTGCCTCCGCCATGCCACGGCGAAGGCATGCTCGTCCGCGCCCCATTCGGGGTGTTCGTCATCCCAGTAGCGCATGATCTCGTATATGCGGCGGCCGTAGATGCTGCCGGTCTGCCCGCGGGCCTCTTCGATGAAGTGCCGGAAGAGCGTTGGGCTTGGCGCGAAGGCCGTATGATCGACATAACCATCCAGGGACTGGTTCATTCCAAACACCAGCTTCGCCACTGCCGCCTCCTCTGCCGATCGGCACGTTCGCCTGTTTCCGATCGCACTGGCAATCAACGACAGACTAGGCTAACCGGTTTCATATCGCAACCAGTTTGTCGCTGCGCGCGGCAACCCCACCTGCCGATGGAAAGAGGCAGGGTTGTGCAAAGTTTGGGTTGACCGCTTTCGACGGCGCAGCGAAACTTCAGTCCTTGATAAGGCAGGAGGAAAACCAATGGACGAACCAGACCGGTGGCGCCACATGGCAAGCGCGCCGCGAGACGGTAGCCGGATTCTCGTCACCGTGCGCTCGTCCGAACAGGGACCGGCGGAAGTCGACGTCGCCTACTGGGCGAATGGCGACCGCTTCGGCGCAGAAGGCTGGCGCGCCTCCGACTCTTCCCCCGGCCGCGTCATCGAATATGCCGAACCGGAGCTGAAGTGTTGGATGCCGATGCCCTCGGCCAGCCTCAGCCGGGCCTCCGCACCCGCGCCCTGGGAGGGCGAAGACGCCCAACAGCTCGACGGATCGGGGATCTAGAGCAGTTCCAGCAAAAGTGCTTAGCGTTTTTGCGTCAGGGATTGCGTAAAAACAAACAGATAGTGCGTTTTCGCAATTCGAAGAAAAGCGGAAACGCTCTAGCGAGGCAGGCTCCGCCTCCTCTCAGATCCCGCCCGTGCGGCTCCGCCACGCGGGCGGGCTTCCCGGCTTTTCTCCGAAAAGGAAGAGACGTTTCCTACGGCGTGAAAGCACACCATCTCGCTGACCATCGTCAGCACCGGCTGCCGTGTCGCCCTGCCCGTCACCGCCAATGTCGGCGAATGCTTCGAGCCGGTCTGGCTCATGCCGGCACTACGGGAGATCTTGCAAAAGCTCAGCCTTGTCGGCTCGAAGCGCTGATCAACCGCCATCGCCCTGATAGCGGTTGATGGCAATGTCCATCCCCGTCGCCCTGCGATGGATTTCGGCCATGACAGGCTCGAAGACCGCGTTGCGACGCTCGAGCTCGGCATGCTCGGCAAGATAGGCCGGCACCAGCGCGGCAACCTCGTCAAAGACGGCCGTTTCATCCACCGTGGTCAGGCGTCCGCCTTGCATGACGATCCGTCCGGCGACCATCACCGTTTCGATCGAGGATCCGTTTTCCGAATAGACCAGATGTTTGGCGACATCGTTGAGCGGCATGAAGGGGTAGGTCTTCAGATCGAGAATCAGGAGATCGGCCGCCTTGCCGACCTCCAGCGAGCCCGTCACCTCCTCCAGCATGGCCGTCTTCGCGCCACCGATCGTCGCCATGGTCAGGATTTCATGCGCCGCCACCCATTTCTCGTGGTCGGGTCCGGCGGCACTGTGCACGAGGCCGGCAACGCGCATGACGTCGAAGATGCGCGACGTGTCGTTCGAGGAAACACCATCGGTGCCAAGCCCGACCGTCACACCGGCATCGAGCAGACGGCGGATCGGGGCGATGCCTGCGCCGAGCTTCAGGTTCGAGACGGCATTGTGCGCGACGGAGACGCCCGCGTCCCCCATCAGCCGCATGTCCCCGTCGCTGACCCAGACGGAGTGTGCAATGGTCGTGTTGCGCTTCAGGAGACCGAGATCGTGCATGTAGGCGATGAGAGACTTGCCATGCAGCACCGGGCCCGTCACGGCCTGCGTCTTCGTCTCGAGAATATGGGTATGGAAGGGCACATGCCGTGCGACCGCAAGGTCCATGCAGGCGGCCATGAGATCGGGCGTGCAGCGCTGCGGCGCCGAGGGGGCGATCATGAAGTTCAATCGGCCCGCCTTGCCGTGCAGGCTGGAGAAGGCGGAACGGCAGTAATCCATATAGGCGCCCGCAGTCATCGGGGGCCCGAAATCGAGACGCGCCTGCAGTTCAGGGGGCATCACCTCGCGCGCGAAGGGCAAGGCGTCGAGCGTGTGCACATTCATCACGGCGCTCGAGACATTGGCGCGAATGCCGGCATCTTCATAGGCCCGGAACACCGTGGCAAGCCGGTCAAGGTCGTGCCTTGGCGGGTCGAAGAAGTCGTCGCAGAAGGTGGTGACGCCGTTGCGCAGCGATTCCATCGCCAGCAGCAGGCTGCGCAGATAGAGCAGCCGCTCGCCGATCGGGTCGTTCATCAGCAACGGATAGGCATAGAGCAGCCAGATCTCGAGCGGCATGCGCTCGTAGCGACCGCGAAGGAAAGTCTCGCTGGAATGGGTGTGCGCGTTGACGAGCCCGGGCATGACCAGCTTGCCGCGCCCCTCGATGATGCGTGCGCCCGGCCCAGCGGCGATCGTGCCGCCGACCGCCTTGATGGTCGCGCCGTCGATGAGGATATCGCCGGAAAAGGGAGCCGAACCATGCTCTTCGTCCATGGCGACGATCGTCGCGTTGCGGATCAGCGTCTCGCTCATGGCAGGTTTCCGAGGGATTGCAGCAGGAGATCGTAGTAGGCGGCGGGATCGCCGTCGCGGACATAGAACACGTTTTTCGGCCGGTCGGTGATCTGCCACCAGTCGGCGACCGTCATGCCGGCGGTCAAAGTGCCGTTGAGTTCGACGGAGACATTGATCCGGCGCCCCGAAAACATCTCCGGCGCCAGCATGAAGGCGGGCACGCAGGGCCCATGCAGCGGCGCGCCCTCCCAGCCATATTTTTTCAGATCGAAGGTCTCGGAGAATTCCAGCATCTCCGCCGTCGCCACCCCGCAGCGGTTGGCAAGCGCCCGCATCGCATCGAGCCGCGCACGCGTCGAGCGCATCCGGTGCGTCACGTCGAGCGGCAGCAGCGTCGTCCTGATGCCGGCCCTCAGCACGATGTCGGCGGCTTCGGGGTCGACATAGCAGTTGAACTCCGCGGTCGGGGTTATGTTGCCGACCTCGAAATAAGCGCCGAGCATCGCGACGACCTCGCGGACCTTTCCGGCCATGTCAGGCGCCTTGCGCAGGGCCATCGCGAGGTTCGTCACGGGCGAGAGCGCGCAGATGGTGATCTCGCCGGGATGCGCACGGACGGTATCGATGATGAAATCGACACCGTGTTTCTCCCGGGCTTTGATGGATGGCGGCGGCAGGTCCGGGCCATCAAGACCCGTCGGACCATGCACATGCTCGGCCATGACCAGCGGGCGGATGATCGGGTGCGGGCAACCGGCGAAGACAGGAACATCCGGCCGACCGGCCAGCTCCATCAGCTTCAGGCAATTGGTGACCGTATGCTCCAGATTGATGTTGCCGGCCGTCGCGACGAGGCCGAGCACGTCGAAGGCTTGCCGCTGGCCGAGAATCATCAGGATTGCAGCGGCCTGGTCTTGCCCGGGATCGGTGAGGATGATGAGCTTGCGCATCATGCCGCCACCTTGCCCGGCGCGCCGCCTTCCAGCCACGCGTAAAGCTCCCAGGTCTCGCCGTCCGGCCCATGGAAATAGAGGCAGCGGGCATTCCAGGGATAGTCGGCCGGCGGCCCGACGAAGACCACGCCCTCCGTCGCAAGGTCCGCATGGAGCGCATCGATATCGGCCGGGCTGTCGAGCCTTACGGCGACGAGCACGGCCGAGGCCGACCCTTTCGGCACGCACACATTGGCGTGCGTCTCGATATGCGCCCGGTCCCACACCGCAAGCGTCAGGCCCGCGCCGATGAAGTCGGCGAAGCCCGGCGCGCGATGCTGGAGCTTGAAGCCGAGTTTCTGCGTGTAGAAGCGGATGGATGCCTCGAGATCGGTGACCAGGATACAGACGTCCCGGATCGGATGGCGTTGTGCGAACATCATGATGCCTCCTATTGGTCCCGCAGTTCGGCGAAGGAACTTGCCGCTTTCGCCCCGCCGCGCAGCTTGCCGGAAAGCCAGACGCCGAAGACGGTGGCGAGATAAGGCAGCGCCTGCAGAAGATCGTGCGGGATCCTGTCGCCGAACATGAGCTGGGCGCGGATACCGATCGCCCCGACCACCGCGAAGAAGAGCGCGGCGAAGGTCGCGCCCACCGGATGAGCGGCTCCGAAGATGACCGCGGCGAAGGCCATGAATCCACGCCCGGCGGTCATGCCCTGGGCGAAGAACTGCAGGCTGCCGGCGGCAAGTTCCGCACCGCCGATGGCGCACAGAACCCCGCCGATCGAAAGCGCCACGAGCCGCATGCGCGACGGGTTGGCGCCGACCCCGCGGGCGGCAAAGGGGTGCTCGCCGCAGGCTGCGAGCCGAAGGCCGAAACGTGTTCGCCGCAGCAGGACCCACATGGCGAAGACGACGAAGGGCATGGCGGCCACAGAGATCGACAGCACTCCGTAGGTGCCGAAGGCCGGCCCGAGCTTGGGAATGCCGAACGGGGCCGTAACGGTCGCCTGGCTGCCGAAGATCGACTGGACGGCGAGTGCCGTGCCGCCGACACCGAGCCCCGTCAACCCGAGGCCGGCGATGATGGGGTTGGCCTTCAGCCTGTCGATGACGAACCAGAGAAGCACCGACGCCAGCACACAGGCAAGGATGGCGATGAGGATGGCCGCCGCCACGGATTTGGTAAGCATGATGCCGAGGATCGTGGCACAGGCGCCGATGATCATCAGACCTTCAAGGCCGAGGTTCCAGACCCCTGCCCGCTGGGCGATGACGCCGGCGAGCGTGACGTAGATCAGCGGCGTTCCGGAACGCAGGATGGCGATGATGATCTCATTCATGACGAACGCCCTCCAAAACGCAGCACCCTGTCGACAAGCTTCGACCGTGCCGTGATGAACAGCGCGATCGCTGCATTGATGATGTCGATGGCCGCCGCCGGCAGCCCCGCCATGATCGGCAGGTAGAGCGCCGCGGAAGCAAGGCCGCCGAAGAACACGGCTGCCACCGCCGTTCCGACAACGGAGAGATTGGCAACGAGCGCGATGAGGATCGCCGTGAAGCCATGCGCCGGCAGGAAGCCCGAAGCGATACGGCCGTTCGGCCCCATGAATTCGATCGTGCCGGCAAGGCCCGCCAGCGCCCCGGAAATGAGGAAGCTGGACAGGCCGAGCTTCCAGAGCCGTGCCCCCTGCCACTCGACCATCGTGCCGTTGCGGCCGGCAAGGCTCGCCAGCACCCCGAAGGCGGTCCGGTTCACCAGCAGCCACATCAGGATGCCGACGATGGCCGCGATGGCAATGATGGTCGGGGAGAGGCCGAGGGAATCGGAAATGCGGTAGGCCGCATCGAGCGGCCGGCTCGATGCCTGTTGGCCGGAGCCCGAGGGATCCTTGAGCGGTCCCGCGGTGACATAGACCAGAAGCAGGCCGGCCATGAAGTTGCCCATCAGCGTGGTGATGACCTCGTCGGTGCCGGAGCGAAGGCGCAGCAGGCCCGGCCAGAGAGCCCAGAGGGCGCCGCCCAGCATGCCGGCAAGCAGCAGTGCGGGAATGACCAGGACGGCAGGCCCGCCCTTCAGCGCCTCGGCCGCAAAGGCGGCGCAGATCGCGCCGACATAGAACTGGCCCTGCGCGCCGATGTTGAAGAACCCCGCCCGGAAGGAAATGCCGACGCCGACCGCCGTGATGAACAGCGGCAGCGCCCACCGGAGGCTTTGTTCGATCGCGCCACTGCGCAGGAACGCCCCGTCGAGCACCGCCCAGAGCATGACGGGTGCATTGTAGCCGGCAAGCTGGAAGACGAGTGCGCAGAGCACGAGCGCGAAGATGACGAAGACCAGACTGCGGAGGACGGTGATAAGGCTGTCTTTCATGCGTTTGCCCTCACAGCAGCGCCGGTCATGGCAGCCCCCACCGACCCGATGTCGAAGGGCGCGCGGAACTCCCCATTCAGCCGTCCCGACAACATCACCACGACGCGGTCGGAAATATCGAACAGCTCATCGAGATCCGACGAGATGAGCAGGATGGCGGCACCGCGGTCGCGGGCCTGCCTCAGCGCCTGCCACACGAAGGCGGTCGCGCCGATGTCGAGGCCGCGTGTCGGCTGGGCGGCGATGATCAGCCGCGCGGCCGGATCGACCTCGCGCGCGAGGATCACCTTCTGTGCGTTGCCGCCGGAGAGCGAGCCGGCCCTCTGCCCGCAATTGTGGTAGTGCACGCTCCATGCCTTGAGCGAGCGGTCGCACGCCTCGCGGATGACCGCGGGCCGGATGACCTTGAGCAGACTGCCCTGCAGCAGGTCCCGCGCGCTCCAGTTCTGCCAGAGCGAACTGGTAAGGCTGAGGCCTTCCACGTTGCGCTCGAAGGGAATGATCCTGAGACCGATCGCACGGCGGGCGGCAAGCGGCTGGCGGGTCACGTCCTGCCCGGCGAGAGCGATCGAGCCGCCGTCGAGGTCCGCGAGGGCGGAAATCGCCCGGACCAGTGTCTTCTGCCCGTTGCCTTCAACACCGGCGATGCCGACGATTTCGCCCGGACGGATATCAAGGTCGATCGTGTCGAGTGCGATGCCCTCGCTGTCCGGCCGGGTGGAAACGGCCTTCATCGACAAGACGGCAGGGCCTTTTGCCTGGGACGGCTGGTCGGCATCCCCGCCGGCCGGGGATTTCGTTCCAACCAGGGCGTCGCGGTCGTGCCCATCGAGCGTCCTGGCCACCGCATCGCCGACGATCAGATTGGCCAGCCGCTCGGCCGGGACCTCGGCGATCGGAAGCGGCCCCTCCACCTTCCGGCCGCCGCGCAGCACCGTGACCGTATCCGCGATACCGAGCACCTCACGGATCTTGTGCAGAATGAGGATGACGGTGACGCCACGCGCCTTGAGGCGTCGAACGCGGGAAAACAGCATGTCGATGCCCGCCGGCGACAGCACCGCCGTCGGCTCGTCGAGAATGAGGACGCGCGCATCCGTCACCAGCGCACGCGCGATCTCGATGCCCTGCTGCGTCTCGATCGGCAGGTCGCGGATCCGCCGGTTGAGATCGACCTGAACGTCGAGCCCGGCAAGATGCGGCCGCCATTTCTCCGCAAGCGCCTTGCGGCTGTAGATGCCGCCCTTGTCCGTCGCCCCGAACTCCATGGTCTCGGCAACGGTGAAGGACGGCGGCAGGGCAAAACTCTGGTGGACGAGTTCCACGCCCGCGGCGCGGCTTTCCCTGACCTGCCCCGTGCGGATTTCATGCCCCATCACGTCGACGGCACCGAAAGTCGGCCGCACGAGGCCGGCGGCGACACGGGCGAAGGTCGTCTTGCCGGCGCCGTTCTGGCCCACGACGGCATGGATCTGGCCCGGAGCGAAGGAGGCTGAAACCTCCGACAGAGCCGTCACGTCACCGAACTTCACGGTGACATCGCGGCACTCCAGGGCCGACTTCGGAAGATTGGGCATGATACGGTTCCCAACGAGAGCAGAGGTTCACGTCCGTCAACAGGGCTGGAGACGAGCCGCGAACCTCCCGCGACCATCCCTCGGGGACGGCCGATGCCGATTGTCCGTCAAGCCTCCACGCCGGCCCGATGGGCCGGCGTGGAGGCTCAAAGCGTTGTGTTGAACGGGACCTTGATGGATCCGTCCAGAATGCCCGCCCGAACCTTGTCGACCTCGACGAGCGCTTCCTTCGCCTTCGCATTGAGATCTGCCGGTCCCTGCTCGGCGAAAACAGGCGAAGGAATGAAATCGATGACGCCGGTGCCGAGGCCCGTATGCTCATGCGTACCGCCCTTCCAGTCGGAGCCGACGGCCTTGGTGACCTCGTTGTAGAGCGAGACGCCGAAATCGAGGCTGACGATGGAGATGAGCGACTTCGGACCGAGCTCGTACTGCCCGGGCGCAAGGCAGCTCACCATGCGACCTTCCTTTTCATTGGCCGCAGCGATGATGCCGCCGTCGGTGGCCGCCGCATCGGTCTGGATGTAGTCGATGCCGTCATTGTACATCTGGGTGGCGATTTCCTGCCCCTTGGCGGGATCCTGGAACGAGCCCGCAAAGGCGGCGACGACGCTGGCATCCGGCCGGATGGAGTGCACGCCGGCCTTGAACGCGTTGAAATCGGCATTGAGCGGGGGAATCGAGACGCCGCCGATGAAGCCGGTCTTTCCGGTCGAGGTCATCCTGGCGGCAAAGACGCCCGAAAGATAGCAACCGAGATAGTAGTCGTAGGAAACGGTCACCACGTTCGGGATCGCCGGTTCGAAGGGGTCGCCGAAAAGCTGGATCCACTTGGTGTTGGGATAGGACGGCGCCAGCGCCTTGAAGGGCTCGGCCACTTCGTTGAAGGTCGAGACGATGATCGCAGCGCCCGCATCGCCAAGCGTGCGGTAGATGGTCTCGTAGGTCGCCGGATCCTGCGCGTAGATGGCGCGGTACTCGAAGCCCTTTTCCTCCGAAAGCTGCTTGAGCTTGGCGATCATCTGGTCCACCGGACCGTTGTCGCCGGCCGCCTGCGTGTGAACGAGCGCGACCAGCCCGCCGGAGGCGCGGGCGAATTCGGGCACGATGCTGGCTGCAAAGCCAAGCGCCGCGGCGCCTGCGCTCGCCTGCAGGAATGTGCGGCGATGCATCCTGTGCTGTGCATTGGTCCCAGTCTTGTCTGTCATGATGGTTCCCTCTTTTATCGATTGTCGTTTCGCATGCGCATTCGCCGACACGCAGGCCCTGCTGCGCGTCGGTTGCCGCCTCAAAGAGGAGGCGAATAGGAGGCCGGGTTCATGATCATCACCTCCTGCTTCTGGATCGCGTCCAGCGCCCAGACCTCGGAGATGAACGTCTGCCAGTCGGGGTCGGCATACATCGCCGTCCGGCGCGCCTCACGGTCGGCGAGACTGTCGTAGGCCCACATCAGAACCGTGGTGTGAAGGGTGCCGAGTTCCGAGGAATAGAGGCCGACAAAGGTGTTGAGGTGGCGCTTCTGCACGGGCAGGCCGTCAGCCTCGTATTTCTTCATCCACTTATCGACCGTACCGGGCTTGAAGGTATAGGTGCGGTGTTCGAGGATCATCGGATCGCTCCTTCTGCGTTCAGGATGAACTCGGCGCATTTCTCGCCGATCATGATGGCCGGTGCATTGGTGTTGCCGCTCGAGATGATCGGCATGATCGAGGCGTCGGCGACGCGCAGCCCCTCGATGCCGCGGACCTTGAGCCGCGCGTCCACCACGGCCATGGGATCGTTGCCCATCTTCGCCGTTCCCACCGGATGGAAGGTCGTCATGGCCGTTGCACGAAGCCAGCGTGTCAGCGCCGCATCGTCAAGCGCCTCCGGCCCGGGCGCGAGCTCCTTGCCGCGGTATCGGTCGAAAGCCTTTTGGCCGACGATGTCCCGGGTCAGCCGGATGGCGTCGATCATCGTGCGAATGTCGAACTCGTCGCGCAGGTAGTTGGCCAGGATCTTCGGCTTGTCGGCGGGATTGGCCGACCGCAGCGTGATCTCGCCGCGGCTCACCGGATTGACGGGGCCGACACGGATCGTGAACCCGTGGTTGGCTTCCACCGCCTGTTTCTTGCGGAACGGATTGGGGAAGTGCAGGTTGGCCGTCTTTTCCAGCGCCGGCATGAAATGCAGCTGGATGTCCGGCGCGACGAGACCATCGTTCGAGCGGATGAAGGCGCCGGCCTCGTAGGGAAAGGTCGTCGTGATGCCTTCCCCGAACAGCATGCCCTGGGCAACGGCCGGTATGAGCTTGTCGGCACGCAGGTCGCCGAACAGGGTGATCGGCTCCCGGCATTCCCAGCTCATGACGCAGTCGACATGATCCTGAAGGTTCTTGCCGACACCCGGAAGATCGAGCACGGGCTTGATGCCGAGTGCGCGCAGCTCGTCGGCCGGCCCGATGCCCGAGAGGAGCAAGGCCTTGGGGGAATTGACGACGCCCGCGGACAGGATGACCTCACGCCCAGCATGGGCGCGCCCCGACCGACCGTCCCTGACATAGTCGACGCCGCATGCCCGGCCGTCTTCGATGACGAGGCGCGTCGTTTCCGCCCCCGTCAGCACGGTCAGGTTCTTGCGATCGAGCGCGGGGCGCAGGAAGGCCCAGGACGTCGACCAGCGCTTTCCCTTGCGGATGGTGAAGTCGTAGCGGCCGAACCCTTCCTGGGTGGCGCCGTTGAAATCGTCGTTGTCCGGGTAGCCGGCCTGCAGGCCCGCCTCGCAGAACACGTCCATCAGCGGATTGTGGCCACGGGCCCGGCAGACGGTCAGTTCGCCGTCTGCGCTGTGGAACGCATCCTTGCGCTGGATATGGGTCTCGGAGCGCCGGAATGCCGGCAGCACCTCGTCATAGGACCAGCCGGGCAAGCCAAGCTGCGACCAGCGGTCATAATCGTGGCGATTGCCGCGCACGTAGATCATGCCGTTGATGGTCGAGGTCCCGCCCAGCACCTTGCCGCGCGGCCAGTAGAGCGAGCGGCCGTTAAGGTAGGGCTCGGGCTCCGTGTGATAATGCCAGTTATAGATGCCCGAATGGAACAGCTTGCCCATCAGCATCGGCAGCCGGAACAGCGGATTGCGATCCTTGCCGCCCGCCTCGATCAGCAGCACACGGTTCGCCGGGTTCTTCGACAGGCGGTTCGCAAGAACGCAGCCCGCCGACCCCGCGCCGACGATGATGAAATCATATTCCGGGGCAGACGCCATGGATCACCATGCGACAGGCTGGCCGCCCATCGCCTCCAGGTAGGAATTGCACAGAAGGAACGGATTTTCCCGGCCCAGCACATCATCGGCAAAAGCGGGATGCGCGCGCTGGACATAGGAGACATGGCCCTCACGCCCCTCACCGACACCGGCCGCGGCAAAGATATCGGCGGCAGCCGCGCCGAAACCCAGGAAGACGACGGGCGCGTCCCGCGCCAGAAGCGTTTCGACCACGCGCAGCATCAACGGCCGCCAGAAGGGCAGATGCCCGCGCGACTGGTGCGGATCGATATCGACGCGAAAACGGGAGAGCGTCAGCGATGCGTTGAGCAGGAGGACACCCTCCCTCACCCAGCGGTCGGCAATCAGGCTGGGTGCCTCGAACACCCCCGCCGGATCACACAGCAGATGGCGCACATCCGGCCATCGGCCGAAATCCCGTGCGAGGCTTTCATCGCCGAGGCGCGCGGCCGCGATGAGCTGCATATAGGCGCGGATGCTCTTCGAGAACATCTTGTCCAGCTCACCCCAGCCAGCAAGATTGCCGGCCTCGAAAGCGCGGCCCGTTGCAAAACCGGGTTCAGGATAGGGATCCTGCCCGAGGATCAGGCAGCGCACATCCCGCGGCGCAATGCCGTCAAAGGCCGCGAGCATATGCGCCCCCGGCGGCTGGCCGGGAAAAACCTTGCCACGGCGGGCCGGAAAGATCGGCTCCCACGCCTCCAGCTCGAGATCGCCGCCGACACGATCGAAATCCGCGCCGACGGAGCCGAGTGCGGCACGCCAGAGCTGCGGCAGGTCGCCTTCCCAGCCGGCAAGCGTCTGCGCCATCGCCTCCCTCAACCGCATCGACATCCCGGCCTCCCCTTCCGTCCACTGAAGGGAAGACTAGACAAAACTTGACCAAAGTGTCAACTTTCCAAAAGACAAAAAATGACGACTCGGTCAATTTTTCCTGACAAACACGTCAGCTTTTGGCAAAGATCGAAACGCTTGCATTTCGCCGGAAAACGCGGCAATTGCGCGGACGATCCCGCCACCACGCACGATTGCCTGGTACGAAGCGACGGCGAGATGGAGGCGGAACGACATGGCAAGGTCAGCTAAAGATCCCGAGGAGCGCATCCGCGAGCGCAACATGCGCCTCATCATCAAGGCGGGGATCGAAATCTTCGCGCGCAAGGGCTTCGACGGCACGCGCATCGCCGAGATCGCGGAGGCTTCAGGCCTGCCAAAGGCCAATGTCTACTACTACTTCTCCTCCAAGGAGGAGATCTACACCGCGATCATCGCGCATCTCATCGCCAGCTGGGACGATGCGCTGAAATACATCTCGCCCGAACGCGAGCCCGCGGAGGCCTTCCGGCTCTACATCAAGGCAAAGCTCGAATACACGCGCAAGAACATCGCGGAATCCCGCCTCTTCGCCAGCGAGATCATCCAGGGCGCGCGGTTCCTGAAGAAGAAGGATCGCGACCACATGCGCCAGATCACGGATGCGCATGTGGCCGTCGTCGAGGGCTGGATTGCCGCCGGCAAGATGCTGCCGGTCGATCCCCGCCACCTCTTCGTCATGCTGTGGGCATCGACGCAGTTCTACGCGGACTTCGAACCCGTCGCCGCCGACGCCCTGAAGAAGTCGCGCCTGAAAGCCGAGGACTACGAAAAGGCAGCCACCACCATCACCGAAACGATCCTGAGGGGCATTCTCCGCAATCCCTGAGCGTTTGCGCTGAACCAGGACACCGTGAGGGTCTCGCGCGGCCGTCCCGGACAGTCAGCTACGTCTCGGCGGAGGCGGACAGCACCGAACCGATCAATCCCGGAAACCGCGCCTCCAGGTCGTCGTGCCGGAGGCTGAGGCGGCGGCCGCGGCCCAATGGCTCATTGCGGATGATACCGGCCTCGCGCAGCACTTTCATCAGATGCGACTTGGTCGACTTCGGCATCGAGGGGTCGGAAAGATGACATTGGGCCATCTCGAGCGGGCCGTCGGCGAGCTGGCGCACGATGGCCAGCCGCTCGGGATCACTCAACGCGAAGAGCACGTCGGTCAACCGCATATCCTTGCGGGCGGGATGCGGGAGTTCTGGTATCTCGGGCGCCATGGTTCGAATTTAGTTGAACCATGATGGAAATGATAGTAGATATTGGTTCGAAATTATTCGAACAATCAGGTGCCCCGTGACAGATGCGACGCTCTTCACGCCGCTACGCAGCCGAACCGGCTTCCGCATCACGCTTGCCGGCATGGCGGTGATGATGGCCGGCGCCAGCGCGCCCTCGCCGTTTTATCCGCTGCTGCAGCAGGAGATCGGCTTTTCGGCGGCCACGCTGACCGGCATCTTCGCCGTTTATACCGTCGCGCTGCTGGCCTCGCTGCTCGTCACGGGATCGCTGTCCGACCATGTCGGCCGGCGGCCGGTGATCTCCGGCGGCTTTGCGCTGATGGCGCTGAGCCTGCTGCTGTTCTGGCAGGCGGGCGACGTGGGCGGATTGATCCTGGCGCGCGCCTTGCAGGGCATCGCGGCGGGACTGTTGCTCTCCGCGCTATCAGCAACCGTGGTCGATCTCGAACCGAGGGACAGGCCGGGCAGCGCCGCGGTCTGGAACTCGGTTATTCCGCTGGGCGGGCTCGCCGTGGGGGCTCTTGCGGCCGGCATTCTGATGGATGCGACGGACATGGCGGAGGCGGATGTGTTTGGCACGCTGGTCGTCGCCTATGCGCTGTTTGCCGCTGCGATCTGGCTCATCCCGGAGACCGCGCCACGGCATGAAGGTGTCTGGGCCTCGCTTCGCCCGCGGGTCGGCATACCCGCCGCCGCCGCCAGGGCGTTCTGGCGGAGCGCCCCCGCCGTTATCGCGGGCTGGGCAACGGGCGGGCTCTATCTCTCGCTCGGCGCACCGATCGTCCGGCACGTCTTCGGCGCGAAGGATCATGTGACGCAGGCGAGCGTGATCGTGCTGCTCTGCGCCGCCGGCGCGGTTGCCTGCTACATCGCACGCGGACATTCCTCACGGCGGGTCACGCTTTACGGAACCTCGGCGCTTTCGATCGGAACGGCGCTGACGCTTGCGGCGATCGGCTGGCAGTCGCTGCCCGCCTATCTTGTGGCTCTGGTGATCGCCGGAACGGGTTTCGGGACCTGCTTCTACGGCGTGCTGCGGTCGATCGTCCCGGTCGTGCGGCCGGACGAGCGCGGTGAGCTCTTCGCCGCACTGTTCACGCTGAGCTATCTCGCCTTCGGCCTCCCCACCCTGCTCGCCGGCATCGCCGTCGGCATGTTCGGGCTGACGGCGACGACGCTGGGCTACGGCGCGCTGATCGTTCTGTTCTCCGCGACCGCAGGTCTGCTGCGCAGATTCGGCACGTCGGATTGACGTTCTCCGCGAGAGGCCGAGGTCAAGCAGTCCTCGGGCCTGGATTCCACGCAAATCCGGACGGAATCCCGCATTCTCAAAGCGCCTCACAAAAACGACGAAGACGCCCCAGCCCCTTCGCAATCAGGTCCTCTGCTCCGGAAAAGGAGAGGCGAATGAAGCTGTGCATGTTGGGCCCGAATGCGACGCCGGGCACGACAGCGAGGCCTTCCGCAGCGAACAGGCGTTCGGCAAATTGCGTGCCCGAAAGCCCGGTCGCAGAGACATCGACGAAACAGAACATTCCGCCCGTAGGCCGGACGAAACGCAGCTGCGGCAGCCGCGAAAGTTCGGCACTCATGAGGTCGCGACGGCGGCGCAGTTCGTTGGAGAAAAACAACATTTCCTCATCGCCCGCCTCTTCCAGCGCGACCGCCGCCGCATCCTGGACGAAGGTCGGCGAGCCGAACAGCATGCATTGGGCCATGTTGTGGAGATGGGCGGCGGCCGAGGATGGGGCCAGCGTCCACCCCACGCGCCAGCCTGTCATCGCATGGGATTTCGACAGGCTGTTCACGATGATCGTGCGCTCCCGGATCCCCGGCAGCGACGCGGCGGAAAGGAACGCACCGTCGAAGACGGCATTCCGGTAGACCTCGTCGCTGATGATCCACAGGTTGTGCCGTTCCGCAACGGAGGCGACGGTTTCGAATTCGGTGCGATCGAGCACGTAACCGCCGGGATTGTTGGGAGAATTGAGGAGGATCGCCCGGGTCCGCTCCGTCACCTGGGCCAGGATCGATTCCTTCGAAAGCCGTGCGCCGCCGGCGCCCATGGATAGTTTGACCGGGCGTGCCACGGCGCCACCGGCACGGATGGTTGCCTCGTAGGTCGCATACCAGGGCTCCAGGTAGAGCACCTCGTCCCCCGCCCCCGCGACGGTCATCACGGCGGCGAAAAGCGCGTTCTGGGCGCCGGCGAAAACCGTCACCTGATCGGCCGACCAATCCTGACGGTCGAAACGGTTTTGGGCACGGGCGACGTTCCTGCGAAGCTCCGGCGTCCCCGGAACCGGTGCATAGTGCGTCCGCCCCGCCCGAAGGCTTCGGATCGCGGCATCGGTAATCCTGACGGGCGTGTCGAAGGAGGTGTCGCCGAGACAAAGACTGACCACATCCTCTCCGCGGTCCAACGCATCCGCCGCGGCATCGGCGATGACCCAGCCGGCCGCCCCTTCGCTGGCGATTGCCCTCGTATGCGCCGAAAACCGCAAGCTCCCGTCAAGCGTATCTGTGTTTTGAGACAGTTCCATCAATACCTTCTCCCCTCGCGGCGCCTCTGGCAAACGCATCACCCGCTGAGTTCACCCGGGCATTTTCCGTCGTCACACTCCCGAAGACCTCCGCCGCGACACGAACCGTGCGGATGGCAGAGGATCGTTTTCGCATGGGACCCAGCCCTTTCTTCATCGATCTCGGCGCCCTCAACCCGACCGCGACCCGATGGTCGCGACAAAGGTTCCGGCGACGATGAGGGCGGAGGCAATGATCACGGAAAAGCCGATCCGATCGCCCAGCAGGGCGGCAGACAGCGTCAATCCGGATACGGGCTGAAGAAACTGCATGAGGCTCATGCGGCCGACGCCGCCCTGGCCAAGTGCCCAATACCAGAGAACATAGCCGAGGATGGTGACGCCGAAGGCGAGATAGGCCAACGCCATCCAGGTTGCCGTCTTCCACAGGGTGGGATCGACCGGTCCGAGCAGCCAGGGTGTCAGCGGCAGAAGGAGGCAGGCCGACAGGCCCGCCCCCCAGAAGGTGATCGCGCGCGCCGGATACCCACGCTTCTGCAGGTTCCCGCCGATGACATATCCCGCGCAGGCGAACAGCGTCGACGAGAGGACAAGCAGATCGCCACCCAGCGTCGCGTCGCCATCCGTGGCGCCCCCGCGCCCAAACACCAGCAGGCTTTCTCCGCCGAGGGCCACGGCACATCCGATCCACCAGAGACCGGACGGCAATCGCCCTTCCGACGCATAGGCGATCGCCGATGTCGTCACCGGCATGCATGCAAGGATCATCGCGCCGTGCGTGGCGGACGTTGACTGCATTCCCCAGGAAAAAAGCGTTGGAAAGGCGACCATGCCGCAAAATCCCGCAAGCGCGACCTGGGCGACCTCCCGGTTCGTCGGCGGAAGTCTGATGCCAAGCAAGAGGGCAAGCACCAGCCCAACGAGACCACCCGCAACCGTGCGGATCGCCATCACGCCGAGTGGTGAAACTTCGCCGAGCGCGAGTTTGGTGCCGACCGGCGAGGCGCCCCACAACAACACCGCCAGCAAGGCAGCCCCATAGACCCCGATCAACGCCGCACCATCCGATCTCACGACATTCCCGCCTTCCACTCCCCGAGAAACCTCCGCCCCGAAACAAGGCGCTCCCCCGTACAGAGGAAACGACAGACCGGTCAGATCTCGAAATGCCAGACTTTCGCGACGATCTGCCACTTGCCGTCGATGAGGACGAAAGTCAGCTCGTCAACGAACCTCTTCGGCAGGTAGACGTCCTTCACGCGGGCATGCGCGGTCGTTGGGCTGGAAACCGTGATCGAGAGGATCTCGTCCTGGCGCACATCGCCCTTCCCTTCAGGAGACGGCCGATTGGCCACCAGATCGAGATAGGCATCGACATCCAGGTTCACGAGCTTCCCCTCCGTCGCGGAATAGAGCTGCGCGCGGGGATGAAAGACCGAGCGGAACCCCTCCACATCACCGAAATACAGTGCGTCCAGATATGCCTGGACCGCTGCATGGATGCCTTCAGCCGCAGAATTGTCAGTCATGTCGATATCTTCCTCTTTTCAAGCTGCGCCGCGTTCGAATTCGGCATCCGCCAGGTTCAGACCATGGTCGAGAGCCGCCAGCAGCGTATCGAGTTCAGCATCCGAGATGATGAACGACGGCGCAAGGAAAAGGGACGTCTGTTCGCCGCTGGTACCGATGATCGCCCCCGCCTCGATTGCCCGGGCCGCCACACGTGACGCGACGGGGGACACAGCCGTGTCGGCATACCAGTCGCGCCAGTCGGGGCCGTGGAGTTCGACGGTCCAATGCAGGCCAAATCCGTCGACCCGCGCAACGCTCGGATGCCGCCGTGCGATATCCACTAGCCCCTGCTGCATTCGCCCTTCCAGCGCCTTGACGCGGCGGATGATGTCACCGTCCTTCATGACAGAAAGGTAGGCACGGATCGCGGCAACCGCACTGGGATGTGCCCGGAAGGTGCTGTAGGTCTGCCAGCTCTTGTCCTTCATCTCATCGACGATGTCCTTCGACATGACGACCGCACCGGCAGGAGCAGAACCGCCGGCAAGGCACTTGCCCAATGTGACGATATCCGGGCGGGTCTCGCCGCCCTGGAAAGCGAACCAGCGACCACTGCGGCCAAGACCGGTAACGACCTCGTCGGCGATCCAGAGGGATCCGGCCTTGCGTGCGGCCCTCGCCACATAGTCCTGATAGTCCGCGTCGTAGTAGGTGCCGCCCTGCGTGTAGTCGATGATCGTGGCGGCGACAGAAGAGAGTGCCTCCTCGGTGCCCGCCATGCGATCGGCGAGCGGCCGGTTGTCGGAAACACCGCCATATCTGGCATTGACCGGGCCGGGGATGATCCGCACGGGGACCTGCGCGGGAACCGGCTTGCTGCCGCCGCCCTGGATGGCAAGGCCACCGTGCCAGTGCGGCTGCACGGTCATCTGCCGGGCAAGCCCTGCCATGCCGTGATACGCGCGCTCGCGGGTCGCCAGCTCCGTTCGGCCGGTAAGCGCCTGGGAAAAGGTCAGCGCGAGATCGTTCGCTTCGCTTCCCGACAGGAAGAAGCGGACGGCGCCCACCCAGCTCTTCTCCTCGCCGAAGGCGATGTCGATCAGATCCTCGGCAGCCGCCTCACGCTCGGCCCAGAACCAGCCTTCGTTGATGACGGGGTTGGATGCCGCCTTGACCATCGCCTCGACCATCGCCGGATGCTTGTGGCCGAGTGGCCCGCCGGTGTTGCTCCCGTCGATCAGGCGCCGACCGTCCGCCAGGATGAAATATACGCCCTCGCCATCGACGACCTTGATGACCGGGTCCTTGCCCGCGTTGAGACCGGTTTGAAGAAGTCTGCTCATGAGAGCCTCCATGTAGAAATGAATGAGTGATTTGGTCGCGTCAGTCCGCCGAAGCGACCCCGCACAGATCGACGATCATGCGGCTCCAGATGCCGCAGGCTTCGACGAGATCCGCAACCAGGATGTGTTCGTCGGGCGTGTGTGCCCATTTTTCATTGCCGGGCCCGAGGCCGACCGTCGGGATGCCCGCCGCGCACATGAACGTGCCGTTGACGCCAAACCGCCAGGAGGCGACCGTGTCGGGCCGTCCGGTCATGGCTTCCCGTGCACGAAGCGCAGCCGAGACGACCGGGCTTTCCGGATCGACCCACATCAAGGGGTAGTGCACGATGACGGCAAGGTCGTAGGTGAAGCCCGCATTGCCGGAAGCGATCCGCTCGAGAATGTCGCGAAGCTCCCGCTCGCAGCTTTCGGCCGTCTCGCCGCGTACATATCGCCTGTCGACCCGGATGATACAGCGGTCGGGCACCACCGCCGTCCCGTTGTCCGGCGAGGATTTCATGGAAATCAACGTCACCGTGGCCGGTCCGAGAACGGCGTCGCCCTTCATGGCCGCCGCATAGCGTTGCAGTTCGTCAAGGAACGGAGCGGCTTCGAACACCGCATTGACGCCATTGCCGGGTTCCGACGCATGGGAGGTGCGGCCGTGGACCGTGATCTCCACATCGATCTTGCCGCGATGACCGATGTGAACGCGGCCACGGCTGGATTCGGTGTTCAGTCCGAAATCCGTGCGCACACCCCGGGCGATGACCGATGGCACACCCAGCGGCGAATCCACTTCCTCCCCCACATCGGCGACGAAAACCACATCGCCGCAAAGTCTCACCCCGGCCTTTTTGATCGCCGCGATCGCATAGGCGCTTGCCATGACGTTGCATTTCATGTCGCAGGTACCGCGGCCGTAAATCGCGGTCCCCTCCTCGCCCCAACGGCACGCATCGACCAGCGCGCCGCTGAAAGGGTCCTTCATCTCCCCTGTCGGGACATGATCGATATGGCCGTTGACCATCAGGGACGGTCCATTGCCTGCACCGCGCAGCAGCGCGATCACATTGCCGTTCGCATCGGTTTCGACGGTATCGAAGCCGAGCTCCCGCAGATGCCTGGCATAGATTGCCGCCACGGCACCTTCCTCGAAGGAGAGGCTGGGCGTCCGGACGACCTCCTGGCACGCCGCGACCATTTTGTCGGCGTCAAGGCACCCGTCTATTGCTGCAAGGATCATGTCGTTCGTCATTCTCGTCACACCCCTTTCGGTCCGGCGGCCGTTGGTCTTCCCGGCGATGTCCGGGTTGGTCCTGGCGGTGTCCATCCGGTTACCTGGCCTTCTCGACCGCCTTCGCCATCACGCACAGCATCTCGAACATCATGTTCGCGGCCGTGACGCAGGTGATGCCGGTCGGATCGTAAACCGGAGCGACTTCGCTGATGTCGGCGCCGACGAGGTCCTTGCCCTGTAGCGAGCGGATGATCACCTGGAGGTCGCGGGGCAGAAGGCCACCGATTTCCGGCACGGCGGTGCCCGGCGCATAGGCAGGGTCGATGCTGTCGATATCGAGGGAGATGTAGAAGGGGCCATCGCCGAGAACGCTGTTGATCTTCTCGATCACCGCGGCGCGCCCCATCTCCTCGTACTCGTCGAGGGTGATGATGTTGTACCCCTTGTCATAGCCGAACTGGACATCGTCATCGCCGAACCGGCTGCCGCGCAGGCCGAGCTGCACGACGCGCCGGGGATCGATGAGGTTCTCCTCATAGGCGCGGCGCATGAACGTGGCGTGGTTCACCTTCGTGCCGCACATCGTGTCCATGACGTCGGCATGGGCGTCGATATGCAGGATGCCGACCGGCCGGTCGGAGGCAAGCGCACGCAGGATCGGCGTCGGGATGGTGTGGTCGCCGCCGATGGCAATGGGCCGGATGCCGGCGTCCTTGACCTCCTGGAAATACGCCTGGATCTGATCGATCGACGCGTCCTTGTTCAAGGGATTGATCGGCGCGTCGCCGATATCGGCGACGGTGCACAGGTCATACGGGCGAACGCCCGTCACGGGGTGGATACGGCGGATGATGCGCGAAGCCTCGCGCACACCGGCGGGTCCCTGACGGGGACCGGAGCGATAGTTCAGGCCGAGATCGAAGGGAACGCCGCACAGTCCGATATCGATGCCGCGCACGATGTCGTGGCGCCGCGTCCGCAGGAACGTCGCGACGTCGGAAAAGCGCGGCGTTACGGCCGCATCGACGGGTTGGAAGTCGCTCTTGTCAAGCATGGCTGTCTCCTGAATTTTGTTGTTTGAGATTGTGCTGGATCAGGCGGCGACGCCGCGCATCCGGTCCGATCGCCGTCTGAGCAGTTCGACCGCCGTAAGAAGACCGAGAGAGAGGAAAACGAGGATGGTCGCCATCGCCAGGATCGTGGGGCTGATCTGCTCCCGGATGCCGGCCCACATCTGTCTCGGAACAGTGCGCTGGTCGTAATCGGCGAGGAAGATGACCGTCACGACCTCGTCGAAGGACGTCGCGAAGGCAAAGACGCCGCCCGAGATCACGCCGGGCAGGATCAGCGGCACGATGACCTTGAAAAACACGCGGACCGGAGAGGCGCCGAGGCTGAGCCCGGCCCTGATCAGGTTGCGGTCGAAACCTTCGAGGGTCGCGGCGACGGTGATCAGGACGAAGGGCGTGCCCAGAACGGTGTGAGCGATGATGAGGCCTGCGAACGTGCCCGTCAGCCCCAGCTGGGAGAAGACGAAATACATGCCGGCGGAGGTGATCACGAGCGGAACGACCATCGGCGAGATGAGCGCACTCATGACGAGGCCACGCGCCGGCATGTTCGGGCTCGTCAGCCCCAATGCCGCCAGCGTGCCGAGCAGCATCGACAGAAGCGTCGTCGCGACGGCGATGACGAAGCTGTTCTTCAGCGAATGGATCCACTGTGCATTGTTCCAGCTGTCGACCAGATAGCCCCAGCCGAATGGCGCATTCGGATCGTTCATTCCGTTCTGGATGATGTCCCGATACCACCGCAGCGAAAACGCCGACGGATCGAGCTGAAGCATGTCGCGCGAGAAGGTGAAGTAGGGCGCGGCGTTGAACGACAGCGGAATGATCACCAGGATCGGGGCGATGAGAAAGAGAAGAACGAGGCCGCAGAACGCCAGATAGCTGTAATGGGCGATGCGGCCGGCGACGGAAGTATGTGCGGGAAGCGCCATGGTCAGCTCCTAACCCATCCTGAGGCCGTTGCCGCCGGTGAGGCGGTTGAACAGCCAGTAAACGAGGAGAACACCCACCAGCAGGATCGAACCAAGGGCAGCAGCAAGACCCCAGTTCAGCGACTGCTGCATATGATAGGCGATGACATTGGAAATGAGCTGGCCGCTCTGCCCGCCGACGAGTGCCGGCGTGATGTAGTAGCCAACGGCGAGCACGAAGACGAGAAGGGAACCGGCAAGAACACCGGGAACGGTTTGCGGGAGATAGACCCTGCGGAAGGCGGTGACAGGCGATGCACCGAGCGAGAGCGCAGCCCGGACATAGGACGGCGGTATCGATTTCATCACGCTGTAGAGCGGGAGGATCATGAACGGCAGCAGCACATGCGTCATGGCGATGAGCGTGCCCGTGACGTTGAAGATGAGCGGCAGCCGGTTCGCGTCGTTCACCACGCCGACGAAGACGAGGATGTCGTTGATCACACCCTGCCCCTGAAGAAGGACGATCCAGGACGTCGTGCGGACGAGCAGAGACGTCCAGAACGGCAGGAGGACGAGCATCATCAGCAGGTTGGATGTCTTCAGCGGCAGCCTTGCCAGCAGCGCGGCGACGGGATAGCCCAGCACGAGGCAGAGACCCGCCACGGCGGCGCTGACCCAGAGCGTGCGCAGGAAGAGCGTCTGGTAGATCGCCATGTTCGCATCGACGCGCTCGACCGAGCCGTCGGCAGCATGCTGCAGGTCGAGTGCCGCAAGGAAATGCCGCGACGTGTACGGCTGGCTCAAGCGCTTGATGAGTGCCCAAAGCCCGGGATTTCCCCAGTCCGGGGCCGCCGCGACAAGCGTTTGCTTCCAGCCGTTCGCGGGCTCGGACGACAGTTCCCTGACCGTCCGCATCACCAGCGGCCGGGCCCCTGCCCAGTCGAAATTGAGCGCCGACGTGACCTGCCCCAGCTTTTGCTCGTCGTTCGCCTGCCTGAGATCGGCGGCGAGATCCGCGTAGACATTTTCCGGAGGCGTGCCGTTGCCGTCCCATTCCGCAAGCGAAAGGGAGGTACGGTGCAGAACCGCCCCGAATTCATCATTGCTGACGGCCCGCTGCAACATGGTTGCCAGCGGCCACGCGAACATGACCAGGAGAAAAATGCAGAGTGGCGCAACGAGGGCCAGCGCCCGCAACTGGGCTTGTCTCTTCGAGCGTCGGTGCTGCTTCATGACCGAGGTGGCGGGCAGAACAGCAGGCTCCGGAGCCGGCCATCCCGCGGTGGCGGTGCTTCCCCTCATCGCGCCGCCTCCCGACCGCGGCCGGATGCCTCGTCGAGAGCCCGGCAGTCGCCGACCTGCCAGCCAAGCCGGATGGGTTCGCCCTTCCTGAAGGTCCGCCGGAGCGAGGCGTTCTGAACCTTCACCACGAATTCGTGTTTGCCGAACACACGCACCTGGATGCGCGAGTGGTCGCCGACATAGACCTGATCGACCACCTCCCCGCCCACCACAGTTTGCCCAGGCCCCACTGTCGCCGGTTCGACGACGATGCGTTCGGGCCGAAGGGAAAGCAGGGTCGCCCCACCGACCGCAGCCTTTGTAACGGCAAGCGCACTGAGGACGTCGCCGTTGTCGATCCTGACCCGGCACACGTCCCCGTCCCGCTCCGTCACGGTTCCAGGCAGGACATTGTTCTCGCCGATGAACTGGGCCACGAAGCTGTTGCTTGGCGTCTCGTACACCGCGTCCGGCTTCGCCAGCTGCTGGATCTTGCCGAAATTGAACACCGCGATCGTATCCGACATCGTCAGGGCTTCGGCCTGGTCGTGGGTGACATAGACGATGGTGACGCCGAGCCGCTCGTGGATGCGCTTGATCTCGTATTGCATCTGCTCGCGCAGCTGCTTGTCGAGCGCGCCGAGCGGCTCGTCCATCAGCACGAGTTTCGGATCGAAGACGAGGGCGCGCGCGACCGCGACACGCTGCTGCTGGCCGCCCGAAAGCTGTGCCGGCCGGCGGTTGCCGAGATACGGCAGTTCGACCATGTCCAGCGCCCGCTTCACCTTCTCGGCCGTATCGGCCTTGGAAATGTTCCGGACCTGCAGGGGAAAGGCGAGGTTTTCCGCAACCGTCATATGTGGGAACAGAGCGTAATTCTGGAACACCATGCCGATGTTTCGGCGCTGGGGAGCCACCCGGTTGATGGGCCGGCCGTCGAGGAAGATTTCGCCGGACGTCGCGGTCTCGAAACCGGCAAGCATCATCAGGCATGTCGTCTTGCCGGAGCCGGAAGGCCCGAGCATGCTCAGGAACTCCCCTTCCCGCACATCGAGATTCAGATTGTCGACCACCGATACAGTGCCATCGTAGGTCTTGCTAACGTTCGCAAAATTGACTGACGCCAACGTCCTGTCTCCACCCAATCGTTCACCGGCTGCCGGCAGCCACGGCTGCCAGCAGGTAAAATCTCGCAGGTTGAAGGGACGGCTACTTAGCCAGCCACGAATTGAACCGGGCAAACAGCTCGTCGCGGTAGGTCGACCAGAACTCGCTATCGGACTCGATGGCGTTTTCGAGATGCGCGGTCGGGACGAAGTCCTTCATCTCGACGCCGGTCTTGTCGTTCTTGCCGATCAGGGCGATGGCGGATTTGCGGACAGGCCCGTAGGAGCTGGAATTCGTGATTGCGGCCTGCTGCGTGGTCTCGCTGACGAAATGGACGAATTTCGTTGCAGCCTCGAGGTTCGGTGTTCCCTTCGGGATCATCCAGACATCCCTGTCCCAGACCTGCCCGTCCCAGACGATGGTGAACGGTTGCTTTTCATCGTTGATGGCGTTGAAGATACGGCTGCTGTAGGCGGAGGTCATGACGACCTCGCCATCCGCCAGAAGCTGCGGCGGTTGCGAGCCCGCCTCCCACCAGACAACGGCGGACTTGATCGTATCGAGTTTCGCGAAGGCGCGGTCGACCCCCTCCTTGGTCTCCAGAACCTTGTAGACATCGGAAGCCGGCACGCCATCCGCCAGCAAGGCCCATTCGAGATTCACATCCGCCGATTTGCGCAGACCCCGTTTGCCGGGAAACTTCTCCAGATCAAAGAAGTCCGCGATGGTTTTCGGGCCATCGGCCAGCTTCGACGTGTTGTAGGCCATGGATGTCGACCAGATCACCGAACCGATACCGCAGTCGCTGAGCGTCCCCTCGACGAAATCCTCGCTGGCCGCCGTGCCGTCCGTGGCGGCCGGAAGCCCCCCGGCATCCTGCTTTTCGAGGATGTTGTCGAAGCAGCCCGTTTCCGCAAGCGCCTTCTCCCCGACAACCACGTCCCAGGTGACGTTCCTGGCTTCGACCTGCGCTTTGATCTGGCCGAGGCCGCCATTGTAATCGACGGAGTTGACGGCGATCCCGGTTGCCTTGGTGAAGGGCTCGTAGAACGCCTTCTTCTGGGCTTCGGTATAGGCGCCACCCCAGGAGACGACGGTGATCGCCTCCGCGGCAAACACCGGCACGGAAAGGCCACCGGCGGCAATGGCGATGGCGGCGACGGACGTCAAAAATCGTTTCATGTTCCGAGTTCCCACTCTTTGTTGATAAAATTCCGAATTACGGAAGTTATTTTCATTTTTCAGAATGAGTAGGGGGTTGCCGGAACCTTGTCAACAGCATATTCAGTATAACAGAAATTGCTTCCGAAAAACGGAATTGGAGGATCCATGAAAAATACCGGCGGAAGAGAACTCGTCGCACAGCTCGAGGGATACGGCATCGATACGGTCTTCGGCATGCCCGGCGTGCACACCCTGGCCTTCTTCGACCCCCTGGCAAAAAGCACGATCCGCCATATCGGCGCACGACACGAACAGGGCGCCGGCTTCATGGCCGACGGCTATGCCCGTGCCACCGGAAAGCCCGGTGTCTGCCTCATCATCAGCGGCCCGGGGGTCACCAATGCCGCCACGCCGATCGGGCAAGCCTATTCCGATTCCATTCCCGTTCTGGCGGTAACGAGTGCGATCGCCCGCGACGACATGGGCCTCGGGCGCGGCATGCTGCACGAGATCACCAACCAGCAGGCCGTGACCGCGCCGATCACCGGCTTCAGCGCCACGGCGTTGACGGGCCGGCAGATCAGCGAGCATCTGGCGAGGGCGATGACATCGTTCCGGACGGAACGGCCGCGCCCGGTTCACATCTCGATCCCCCTCGACATTCTCGACGAGGACGTTGCGCCGCGCCCAGTCCGAACATTCCTTCCCCGCCAGCCCGGCCCGAACCCCGAGGACGTAAAGGCAGCGGCAGACCTGTTGCGCGCGGCGAAACGGCCGATTGTCCTGGCCGGCGGCGGCTGCCGCAACGCGGGGGCCGCCCTGACGCGCCTCGTGGAAAGCCTGCAGGCACCCATCGTCACCACGGTCGCCGGCAAGGGCGTGGTTGCGGAATCGCATCCCCTTTCGCTGGGATCCACGCTCCAGAGGGCAAGAATCCGCAGGCTTGTCGAGCTCGAGGCCGATCTTGTGATCGCGATCGGCACCGAGATCTCGGAGCCGGACCTCTATGTCACCGCAGACAGCGAGGCGGCTTCCGATGGGCCGGCGCGCACGGACACGACCCGCCTCGCCATTTCCGGAAGGTTCGTCCGGATCGACATCGATCCCGCGGCAACGGTCAGGGACTACACGCCCGACGCGGCAATCGTTTCGGATGCGGGGCTTGCCGCTGCGGCGCTTGCCGATGAGATGAGCCGGCAGCCCCTCTCCTCGACCTGGGATTTGGATTTCGAGACCATCCGGCAACAGGTCCGGCAGGAGATATCGCCGCTGGAGCGCCAGCACGTCGCCGTGCTCGACGCCATCAGGAATGCACTTCCCCCGGATGCACTGGTCTACGCCGACATGACGCAGATCGCCTACACGGGATGCGTCTATTTCCCCGTCGACGTTCCCGGCACATGGCACTTTCCAGTCGGGTATGGAACGCTGGGATACGCCCTGCCCGCGTCGATCGGCGGCGCCGCCGGATCGCCCGGACGCGCCTGTCTCGCGCTTGTCGGCGATGGCGGCCTTCTCTTCACCGTTCAGGAGCTCGCGACCGCGGTCGAACAAAAACTCCCCCTGCCGATCGTTCTCTGGGACAATGACGGCCTCGGCGAGATCGCCGATTTCATGCGGGCAAGAAATATCCCGGAAGTGAGCGTCCGCCCGCTGAACCCCGATTTCGTGGCCCTTGCCGACGCCTTCGGCTGCCGCACGGCGACGCCCCGATCGCTGGAAGAGATCGAAGATGCGATTCGCGGCGCCCTTTCTGCCGACCGCCCGACGGTCATCCTCGTCAGGCAGGATGCCGAGTATCTTCGATGAAGCCCGAAGCGCGCGCCAGAAAGGTCGATTTCGAGGCTGCCGCCGGCGAACTGGACGCGCGGTTTGCGTCCAGGTTCACTGTCGCTCTCGCCACCAGGGACCATCACGGCCACGACGAAGGGTGGCATCCGGCATCGGCACCCGATGGCGTGCTGTTTGCAACGACGACCGAGGATGTCGTCGATGCCGTGCGCATCTGTGCAGCATACGGGGTTCCGGTCATTCCCTACGGGAGCGGCAGCGCCATGGAAGGCAGCGTCAACGCCATTTTTGGCGGGCTCTCCATCAACCTCTCCGGCATGACCGCCGTGCTGTCGGTGAATGCATCCGACATGGATTGCACCGTCGAGGCGGGGTGCACCCGCTCGGTGCTGAATTCGTTTCTCCGGGACACCGGCCTTGCCTTTCCCGTCGATCCCGGCGCCGATGCGACCCTCGGCGGCATGGCCGCCACCCGCGCATCCGGAACGATGACCGTGAAATACGGCTCCATGCGCGACAACGTCATCGGCCTGGAAGTCGTTCTGGCGGATGGAACGGTCGTGCAGACGGGAGGGCGTGCAAGGAAATCGTCATCCGGCTACGATCTGACAAAACTCTTCGTCGGCTCGGAGGGGACATTGGGGATCATCACGAAATTGACCCTGCGGCTTCATCCCATCCCGGAACATGTCGTCGCCCTGCGCGCGGTTTTCGAAGAAGTAGGGCTGGCGGTGGAGTTCGTCGTTCTCCTGATGCAGCTCGGCTACCCCGTGGCGAGAGCCGAATTCATGGACGAGCTGGCGCTGGAAGCGGTGTGCAGATACGAGAGGCTCGACTATGAGCGCCGCCCCACTCTGTTCCTCGAATTTCATTCGAGTGTCGGCCCGCTCGACGGAACGGCCGAGGCTGTCGAGGATCTTGTGAGGCAGTGCGGTGCGAAATCCGTTCACTGGGCTTCGACGACCCGTGAGCGGGCGGAAATCTGGAAGGCCCGGCACAGTGCGGCCCATGCGGAGCCACTGCTGCGGCCGGGCGCGAAGGCGATGGTGACGGATGTGTGCGTGCCGCTATCGAACCTGGCGGCCTGTATCGCCGAGACGCGGGCCGATTTGACATCCACCGGGCTCTGCGCCCCGATCGTCGGCCATGTCGGCGACGGAAACTTCCATCTGGCGATCCTGATCGATCCAGCAGCGAAATCAGAGATTGACGAAGCCGAGCGCCTTCACGCAAGGCTGGTTGCACGCGCGCTCGGCTTTGGCGGAACCGTCAGCGGCGAACACGGCATCGGCCTTGGAAAGCGTCCGTATCTGGAAGCCGAACATGGCGCAGGCCTTGCAGTCATGAAGTCGATCAAACAGGCACTGGACCCACAGGGGCTGATGAACCCGGGAAAGATCTTCCTTCCGGACCACCCTGAGGGAGCAACAGAATTCTCACATGCGAGCATGGATCAAGTGAATGAGCAAAACGAAGGAAAATGGGTCTGAAAAGGGATCGAACCCGCTGCGGCGGATCGCGACTGTCCTGGACGCCGTTGCGTTTTCGTCGTCCGGCCTGACCCTTCAGGATATCGCCAACGCGGCGCAAATCCCGGTCTCGTCGGCCCACCGCATTACCAATACCCTGCTGGATGTCGGGTATCTCGAGGCGGCGCCGAACAAGAAGGTCTATCTCACCGGCCCACGCCTGCGGCGCCTCCTCAACCTGAGCTTCGGGGATGCCCCGATCGAGAAGATAGCCTCGCCGCTCCTGACCGAACTGGCCAACAAGCTGCAGGAAGTGGCTTTCATTTGCCGGCTGGTGGCCGGCAAGATCAAACTGGAGGCCTTTGCCTTCCCGCAGGAAGCGCCATCCTCGCTGATCCACCCCGGATATGAATTCCCCTTTCACGCAACCGCGAGCGGCAAGGCCATGCTGGCATTCCAGAACGAGGATTTCATCGCGGACGTGCTCAGCGCGGATATCCCTAGGTTTCAGGCCGGCACGACCGTCGACCGGGCCGAGATCCGGCAGCAACTGGATGCGGCGCGCCAGCGGAGATATGCCGTGAACGACATGGAGTTCGACCCGGGCGTCTTCGCGCTCGCGGCCCCCGTCACCTTCGAACACGGAGACGTGTTCCTCACCGTCGGCATCGTGGGCATGAGCGCGAGGATGCATAGCCGCTTCGAGGAAACCGAGATGGCGACGTTCGTGAAGTCGGCCGCCGGCAGGCTGTCCCACCTGCTCTCAAGTCATCGCTGACGGCGCTGCCCTGTGGCGGCACGGCTTTCGAACCCGTTCCGCAGCAGAAGCCGCTCTGCCGGTTCAGACAACAGGAAGTCCCGAAAGGCGACGGCGTCCTCTGCCGCGCCTTTGCGTAGCGCCAGGCCATAGGCGATATCCGGCGCATAGGCGGGCGGGATCGCCACGATGCCGAAAGCGGGGTCCTTTGCGTGGAGACGGGCATTCGATGCATAGCCGAGGAAAAGATCGACTATGCCCTCGGCGATCAAACCCGCGGCACTACGCCCCGGCGGCGAATGACGCCCGCCGACCAGTTGCAGGGCCCGGGCCTTGAGCGTTTCGCCGAGACCGCGATGATGGGCCTCCAGACGATCGAACATGTCGAACGCATAGTCGCCCGACGGATCGTCGCCCGGCGTCGATATGCCGATCCGGGTCGAAGGGGCCGAAAGCACCGTCACGAGATTTTCCGCGGTCAGCCCGAGGCCGGTGCGGGCGAGAACGACGAGCCGGTTGCGCGTAAAACAGACCGCTTCCTCCGTCAGCCCGGTCGACGCAAGATGCTGCGGATGGGCCATGTTGGCGGAGGCAAAGAGGTCGAAGGGCTCGCCCGCCTCGATCCGTTCGCGCAACAGCCCGGCCGGCCCCAGCGATACGGAAACTGGAACGCCGGCGGCCTCCCGGAAGGCATCGGCAATGTCCGGCAGGGCGTGCCGCAGGCTGCCGGCGGCGAGGATGCGGATCCCCTCAGTCATCCTGCTTTCTCCTGCGCACCCTCTGCCGGAAAAGCGGTACGAAAGCGGTCTCCTCCCGATCCCCACCGCCGAGCCGAACACCGCGGACGGGAACGCCGTAGAGCGCCTCGAGGCTCGCTTCCGTCATGACCGTCGCGGTCGGGCCGAACAGGGTCTGTGTCTCCGGCAGCATGAGGAGGACCTTGTCGGCGATCGCGGTCGCATGGTTCGGCTGATGGGTCGTGAAGGCGATCGCCAGTTTCTGGCTGTCGGCCAGCCGTCCGAGCAGCGAGAGCACGATGTCCTGGTTCTTCAAATCGAGCGCGGAGGCGGGTTCGTCGAGCAGCAGCACATCGTTCTCCCCGGCCAGCGCCCGGGCGATCAGGACGAGCTGGCGCTCCCCGCCCGACAGGGAGCCGATGCTGCGCGCCGCATAGCCGGCCATGCCGGTCGCCTCCAGCGCCGTCATCGCCTTCTCGACGTCCGCCGCACCCGGCGTGCCGAACAGGGCAACGTGCCGGGCGCGCCCCATCAGCACGATATCCAGTACGGAATCAGGAAATGCACCGGAAAACTCCTGCGGCACGACACCGGTTCGCGGATTGGTTTCGACGGTGCCGGAGGTCGGCGTCAGCAGCCCCGCGAGCACACGCAGCAGGGTGGATTTGCCGCGACCGTTCGGGCCGAGGATCGCGGTGATCTCCCCGGCGCGGAGATCGAGATCGAGTGCGCGGAACTGCCAGCGGTCGCCGTCATAGGAGTGACCAGCCGTGTCGAGATGCAACATGACGAGATCAGAGGCCATGACCGCCTTTCTGGGTCTGCCGCAGCACCAGAGCAAAGACTGGCGTGCCGATCAGCGCCGTCAGGATGCCGAGCGGGATTTCCGTCGACGTGGCCGTACGCGTGACCGTGTCGATCGCGAGGAGATAGAGGGCACCGAGAAGGAGCGAGGCCGGCATCATGACACGATGATCCGGCCCGACCAGCAAACGCGCCATATGCGGCACGACGAGCCCGACCCAGCCGATGACCCCGCTGACGGCGACCTGCGCGGCGACGATGCACGAGACCAGAACGAGCACCAGCCAGCGCAGCGGCTGGACGGAAACACCGAGGGTGCGGGCGTCCTCATCGCCCATCGACAGGAGATTGATGCGCCAGCGAAGGCCGATGAGCAGCACACCGCCCAACACGACCGGCGCGGCAACCAGGAGAAGCTTGTCCCGGTTCGCGGTGGCAAAACTGCCGAGCAGCCAGAACACCATGGCCGGCAGCTTGTCCTCGGTATCGGCAAGGTATTGCAGCAGGCTGACGAGAGCGCTGAAGAAGCCGGTGACGACCACCCCGGCGAGAACCAGCGCGAGAATGTTGCGGCGGGCGACGATGCCGTTGAGGGCGTAGACGAGAACGAGGGCCGACAGCCCGAAGGCGAAGGCCGAGGCGAGGAGCCCATAACGCGGGAGGCTGAAGAGGATCGCGAGCGTCCCGCCGAAGGCAGCCCCCGAGGAGACGCCGACCACTTGCGGCCCGACCAGCGGATTGCGGAACACGCCCTGCAGTGCCGCCCCGGACAGGGCGAGCCCCGCCCCCGCCAGCACGGCGAGGAGAATACGCGGCAAACGCACCGTGAAGACGACATTCGCCTCCATCGGCGTGACGGGAACCTCCGGGGGGCTGATCGGCGCCAGCAGAATGGCGATCACACGCGCAAAGGGAATGTCGTAACGACCGATGCCGAGCGCGGCGATGGCGGCGACCGCCAGCACGATCAGCAGCACTGCCACCGTTGCCCCGGCCGGCCGTCGCGCAGTCACCCCACCGCTCATTGGCCGGCGCGATAGTCCGTGCGGTAGAATTCCTTGTAGTAGGCGTCCGCTTCCTTCTGCATGTCGATATCCGCGAAACGTTCGGGATAGAGTTCCTTCGCCATCCAGAGTTCGCCGAGCGCCATGGCTTCCGGCATCGGATACCCCCACGCCTTGGCATATTGCGGCATCAGATAGATGCGGCCGCTCCTGACGGCGTCGATCGTCTGCCAGGAGGCCGCCGTCTTGATCTCGTCGACCACGGCCGGGTAGCGCTCCTGCACGAAGATGACGGAGGGGTTCCATTTGAGCACATCCTCCATCGTCACCTGCTTGAAGCCGGCGATCTCGTTGGCGACGTTGCGGGCGCCGGCGCGCTCCATCATCAGGCCGGTGTATTTGCCGCGGCCATAGGTCGAAAGTTCGGGGTTGGCCATGTAGACGGGGACACGCTTGTCCTCGGGAATGTCGGCAAGGCGCTCGGCGACAAGGGCACGGGCCTTCTTTGTGGCCGCGATCATCGCCTCGCCCTTCCCCTCGCGGTCGAGGATATCGGCAATCAGCCGCACGCCGGCCGCAAACCCTGCATCGATCGCCGCCGGTTCGTCCGCGACATCAGGGTTCATCTTGACGGCTTCTTCCGGCGGTACGTCGAGCAGCGATATGGCGACGACGGCAAGCCCGGCCTCCTCGATCTGCTTGACCATGTCGGCCGGCGCGTAGTTCGTGACGAACACCACGTCGGGCTTCAGCGTCAGCAGCTCCTCGATGTTTACCTTGGTCAGGCCGCCCGGCATGGCAAGGTCGGGAAGGTTAGGCACCAGCCGCACGTACTTGGCGCCGAGCTGCTTCTTCCACTCGTCGAGCACGCCAACGACCTTGTCCATCGCATCGAGCTGCACGGCGATGTTGAGGGTCTGGTGCTGCAGGATGACGACACGGTTCACCACGTCGGGAACGTGCACCTGCCGGCCGATCTGGTCAGTGACGACGCGATCCGCCCAGGCAGGCGCGGCGAAGAGAAGGCCGGCGATCGCGAGCGCGATCTTCGGGGCAGTGGCAAGACGTGCGAGCATGAAGGAATCCTCCGATCGGAAGCGAAGGGATAGCAGCTATCCCCGGTCGGCAACAACGTTATATTTTTAGAAATATTACGTACGGTGGTTTTTTGAGAAGCGCCGGCAAATCTGGAGGTGTTCTCCCGGTTTGCGTGGTAGTCACCGGGTAACGCGGCGTATTATGGCGCGCCGTCAAAGACAGGAGCACAGGAGAGCCCGATGAAAATCAGCGCCCGCAACCGCCTCAAGGGCAAGATCATCGAAGTGACGAAGGGTGCGACCACCGCCCATGTCCGTATCGAGGTCGCCGGCGGCGCCGTCGTCACCGCGTCGATCACCAACGAATCCGTCGACGAACTGGGCCTTGCCGTCGGTGGCGAAGCCTATGCGGTCGTCAAGGCGTCCGACGTGATGGTCGCGGTCGACTAACATCCCGATTGAACACCGCTTGCCGCGACGACGCGCGCGGCAAGCGCCTCGTTACCAGCCCCGCTTTCCGGCGATCAGCAGCCACAGGAAAAAGGGCGCGCCGACGGTTGCCGTCAGGATACCGAGCGGCACCTCGATGTCCGCGATGGAGCGCGCCAGCATGTCGACGACGAGGAGATAGGCGGCGCCGAAGAGCATGGCGGCCGGCAGCAGGCGCCGGAAATCCGGCCCGACGAGCATGCGGGCGATATGCGGGATGACGAGGCCGATCCAACCGATGATGCCGGTCACGGAGACCGTCGCAGCCGTCACCAGCGTCGCACCGGCGATAAGGGCGATGCGCGTCTTCACCGTATCGATGCCCAGCGTGCGCGCCTCCTCCTCGCCGAGCGTCAGGATGTTCATCCGCCAGCGCAGCAGCAGCAGCGGCACGAGGCCGAGGACGACGGCGGGCAGGATGGAGAGCACGTCGAAGCGGGTGATCGCCGTCATGCTGCCGAGCAGCCAATAGGTGATGGCCGGGAGCTGGTCGTAGGGGTCGGCCAGGACCTTGATCAGCGAAATGCCGGCGCCGATCAGCGCCTGGATGGCGATGCCGGCAAGCACCAGCGTCAGCACCGGATCGCGCTCGCGCACCAGCGCGCCAATGCCGGTGACGACAATCACCGCCATGAGACCGCCGGCAAAAGCGGCGAGCTGGATGGCGAGCACCGGCAGGGAGAGGAAGATGCCGAGCACCGCCCCGAGGCTGGCGCCGACCGAGACGCCGAGCAGGTCCGGCGAGACGAGCGGATTGCGGAACAGGCCCTGATAGGTCGCGCCCGCCGCCGCCAGCCCCGCGCCGACGACGACGGCCGCCATGACGCGCGGCAGGCGCACGTTCCAGAGGACGGTGGCGAGCAGCGGATCCGTCGTCTCGCCCGTCACGAGCTGCCTGAGGGCGGTAAAAAGCGGCTGCGGCCCGTCGCCGTATTTGCCGACCATCATCGAGAGGGCCACCAACCCAACGAGGCCGGCAAGACCGAGCATCACGGCAAGCCGGCCCGGTGGGGCAGCGCGTGGCCGCATCTACTTCGCCGCACCTTTCAGCAGCGTTGCAATCTGCTCGTCGCTGAGCTCCACCTGGTAGAACAGCTTGAAGAAGGTACGCACCTCCTCATCGAGCGCCGCGGGAAACGCGTCCGGATAGAGCGTGTGTTCCAGCCAGGCGATGCCGATCAGGCGATTGATGCCGGGCGGCGAATCGATCCAGCCGAAGGGTAGCGTCGGCGTCGCGTGGATGCGGTCGGCCTTCACCGCCTCCAGCCCCGCCCAGAGCGGGTCGTCCTTCACGGTTTTCGCAAATTTCGGCGAGGCGGCGAGAATGACGTCCGGCTTCCAGGAGAGGATCTGTTCCAGCGAGACCTGGGTGAGGCCGCCCTTGCCCGCAGCCGCCGCGACATTGCGGGCGCCGACCGCTTCGAGGATCTCCATGTTGATCGAGCCGGCAAGGCCCGTCTCCAGCCCTTCCGCGCCGCGGCCGTAGTAGACGGCGGGGCGCTTGTCCTCAGGAATGTCGGCAAGACCCTTTTCCAGCGCGGCCAGCCTTTCATCGGCATAGGCGGCAAGCGTCTCCGCCCGCGCCGCGACGCCGAGTATCGCCCCGGTCTCGCGCAGCATCGCGCCGGTTCGGGCAAAGGCACCGTCGACAAGCACATAGGGTATGCCGGTCTGCGCCTGCACCTTGTCGGCAAGCGAGGCATAGGTCGGGTTCACCGTGCCGACATCGATGATGATGTCAGGTTTTGCCGCCAGCACCGCCTCGATATTGGCCGTGCCGCCCTTGCCGGTGAGCTGGCCGAACGTGGGAAGGTCCCGGGTCGCCGGCAGCAGGAAGGCCTTTTCCTCCGCCTTCGGCTCGCGCACCCAGCCGGCGAGCTTTTCCGGCGCCAGCACATAGACCAGCACGGAGGCGGGTGGGCCGGCGGCGAGCACCCGCTCCACCTTATCGGGAATGTCCACGACGCGCCCGGCCGCATCGGTGATCGAACGCGCCACAGCGGGCAAGGCCGAAAGGAACAGGGCAAAAAGAACGACAAGGCAGCGCAAGGCCGGCATGAATCTCTCCAACGATATGTTTTTGGAAATATATCCGTGCTTTGCATCGACATGGCAACAGGCAGGAGCACCGGTCAGCCGGGAAATCTCTGCCAGACCGGCAGCGTGTCGACATTCTCCCCCGCGTCGATCATCCCCTCCCCGGGTTCGAGAACAATCATGACATCCACAAGCGCGAGATGGCGCAGGCTTGCGGATCCGCCATAGGGTAGCGGCTCCACGGCCGTTGCGCGGCTCCTGGAATCGAGCCGGAGCCGCCCCAAATGCACCTCGATCCGCCCGGCGGATCTTGCGAGCGGGCGATCGACCGGCAGGCGCAGGACGCTGGCATTTAACGGCCGCCCCTCCAGCCGCGCGAGAACCGCCCGGCCGAGAAGTGCGAAACCGACCGCCGCAGCCAGCGTGTTTCCCGGCAGGAGCAGGATCGGGCAGTCATCGATATCGCCGAAGCCGACCGGCTTGCCCGGCCGCATGTCCAGCTTCCAGAACTCGAGGAAGCCGCGACGGGAAACGACCCTCGCCAGATGATCGGCAAAGCCGACGGATGCGCCGCCTGACGAGATCAGAAAGTCGTGATCCGCCGCCGCCTCGACGAGACGTTCAAGGATCACCTCCGGATCGTCATGCGCCATGCCGAGATCCGTCACCGCGGCGCCGGCCGCAAGCAGCATATGCGACAGCATCGGACGGTTGCTGTCAAAAACCTGGCCAGCCGCCAGCGAACCGGGACTGTCCACCAGTTCGTCACCGGTGGACAGCAGCGCCACCTTCGGCCGCGGCGCCACCAGCACGGAGCGAAGACCGAGGGCAGCAAGCAGCGCCATCTGGCCGGGGCCGATGCGTGCACCTGCCTCAAGCAGAGTATCACCCCGCGAAACGTCCTCGCCGACGCGGCGGATATGCGGCTTGGCCCCGTCCCGGACACGAAGGCGCACCTCCCCGCCCTTAATCTCCGCAGCCTCCTGCACGACGATGCGGTCGGCACCGGGCGGAACCGGCGCGCCCGTCGTGATGCGCACCGCCTCGCCGGGGCACAGCGCCGGCACGACAATCTGGCCCGCGGTGATCGTCTGCACGATCCTCAGAACCGCAGTCCCGTCCGGGCCAATATCAGACGAGCGGATGGCAAAACCGTCCATCGCGGCATTATCGAAGCGCGGCAGGCAGGTGGATGCGACGATATCCTCGGCAAGGACATGGCCGAAGGCTGCGGAGAGCGCCATGCGCACCGGTGGAAGCGGTGCTTCGATGTAGCCGGCTATGAAGGCCAGCGCATCCCGGAGCGATTTCGGTGCCTCCTCGTTCATCGCCGCGCCCGTCCCCTATGCCCTGACGTAGACGAAGGCGCGCCGGCCCGATTTCAGGAAGACCTCGACCCGATCGTAATCCGAGACTTCATAGGCGTCCGCCGCGGCGAGCTCCTTCGCGGTGATGCAGAAGACCTTGCCCGGCACCTCGTCCTCCGCCTTCTCCGAGGGAATGACGATCAGATGAACGCACTCGCCGCTCTTGCGCAACACCTCCGGATCGGTGATCTCGAGCTTGTCCGTGCGATAACCCGTCATCGCATCGTCCTCGCCATCGAGCAGGCGGCCGAAGGACGCGAGCTGAACGCTTGCCAACCGGAGCGTGCCGTAGGAAAACAAGAGGATATCGGCGGGTTCGGTCATTCAAGGGTCCTTTGCACGGCAGGGCGTTACAGGCGCCGGAAGCGTCCTTCCGTCGACATGACGGCCGCATCCAGTCCTCCGGCGGCGCGATGTATTTGCAATGATATAGCGACGACCATGCTTCTACAAACCGAATCCTCCCTCCATAGCCGAACGGACGATCGCCGCCGATGATCATTCGCCCTCGCCCCAGCCTGCTCATGCTGTTCTTCGTTCTGAAGGGGTCGGTGATCCTGCGCACATGGCCGCAGCTCGCCGCAGTCGGCGTGCTCTCCGCCGCCGTCGTCACCGCACACCGCTATGCGCCAAACCTCGTTCCCGGCGTCAATCCTGCGCCCCTGACACTGATCGGCATCGCCCTCTCCATTTTCCTCAGCTTTCGCAACAGCGCCTGCTACGATCGCTGGTGGGAAGCGCGCAAGCTCTGGGGGCAGATCCTTCACACCGCCCGCGATATCGCGCGGCAGACGGTCGTGCTCGACGACGGCTCCGGCACACCGTCGCAGGAGCGGCGGGAGATCCTCGCCGCGATCATCGCCTTCGGCCACGCTGCCGTCCGGCAGCTGCGCCGGGAAACGACCAGCCAGGCGACAGGCGAGGCCGCGCTGCCCGCCCATCCGGCGGACGCTATCCTGCACAGCGTGGCGGCATTGATCGGCCGCATGCTGCGCCAGAACCGCCTCGCGCCCGTCGAGGCCCTTGCCCTCAACGAAAGCCTCGGGCGACTGACGCAGGCGCTGGTCGGTTGCGAACGCCTCGCCAACACGCCTCTGCCCTTCGCCTATACCCTGCTCCTGCACCGCACCGCCTATCTCTTCTGCTTCATCCTGCCCTTCGGTTTCGCCGACATGCTGGGCTGGGCGACGCCGCTCGCCGTCATGCTCGTCGCCTATACGTTCTTCGGCCTCGATGCGCTCGGCGAGGAACTGGAAGAGCCTTTTGGCCTGATGCCGAACGACCTGCCGATCTCGGCCTATGCCACGACGATCGAGATCCATCTGCGCTCCGCACTCGGCGAAACCGACCTGCCGCCCATGCCCGCCCCGGTCGACTACGTCCTCACCTGAGGCCAGGCGCTCCCGGTTCGCGAGGCGATCGGGCAGAGACGCGCAACGCACCCTCTTCCCTATCGTTATATTTCATGAAATATAACGATAGGGATAATCCACAGGGCGGCGCCTTTAAGCGGCGAAACACCGGCCGAAGGGTCCCCTGATGAAAGGGGCCGACGGATACCATGCAGGAAGAAATTCGCATCGCTGTCGCCCTCGTCGTTCGCGAAAACGGCGAGACGCTCCTGCTGCGCAAGCGCGGCATGCCCCTGTTCATGCAGGCGGGCGGCACCATACGGGATGGGGAAGCGCCTAAGGCGGCCCTTGCCCGCCGGCTGCATGGGGAGCTCGGCCTTGTCATCCCGCCCTCGCGGATGGCACCCTTCGGCTGCTTCGAAGCCGAGGCGGCCGATGCGCCGGATCACCTCGTCATCGCCTATGTGTTTCTGGTCAGGTTGCAGGATGAAACGGTCGCACCGACGACGGAGATCGACGAGGCGATATGGACCCCGGTCCAGGAAACCCCCGCCCTGCCGCTCGCCCCGCTGACGCGCAACTACATCCTGACCCTCTATTGGCAGATGCAGTTTGGCACCGACCTCCCGGAGAGGTTCGACCCAAAACCGGTCCCCGCCCAGACCCGCGCCGGCCAGCAATACGCCTGAAAAGGACGCAGCAGAACAGGCCCAGCCAACACCTTCAGCAGCAAGCACCTGCACGGCAGAAAACGTCCCGGACCAGCGGAGAGGCCCCTAGGGCCTAGTTTATGTTTTACAGGAAGAAATCAGCGTAACCATTTCTCTCTTAAGAGAAAAATGGTGGGTGATCACGGGCTCGAACCGTGGACCCGCTGATTAAGAGTCAGCTGCTCTACCAACTGAGCTAATCACCCACTTGACCGCTCCAGCGGTCTGACCGGGCGTATAAAGGCGTTCGCGGAGCTTGTCTATAGCCATCCCGAAAAAAGATGCGTCTGCGGATAAATTTCTTCCGCACCGCAAAATAACCGTCACAAATCCAGCGTTCCCCACGCGATGCGAACCGCCTCGCCGCCGATGCGCGCGCCGGCGATCGCCCCGCCCGCAATATCGAGGTGCAGGTGAATGAACGAGGGACGGCCCATTTCGACACCCTGTTCGATCAACAGCGGATGGTGGCCGTCCACCAGCTTGTCGAAGAAGTGGATGGCCCCGGACATGGCGGCGACCGCGGCGCCCGTCGCCGGGTCCTCGGCGATGCCCATATCGGGCGCGAACATGCGGGTATGGAAGCGCGCGAGATGATTGACGCCGCCGCGGCAATAAAGATAGGCCGAGGCAAGTCGCCCTTCCGCGAAGGGCGCGCAGCGCTCCCAGAGCGTCGGATCGAACTCGACCGCAGCGGCGGCCGCAAGATCGTGCACCGGGATCATCACGAAGGCGACGCCGGCACTCCACAGCGAGGGAACGTGATTCTCGAAGCCGATCTGGCCGGGTTTCAGGCTGAACGCATCGGCGAGCGCCTGCCGGTCGAACGTCGCCTCCAGACGTGCCGCCTTGCGCGGCAGGTCGAATTCGGCGAAGGCCGCCTTCTGGATGCCGAGCTTCACCGCGCAGCGCACCGGGCCGACATTCTCCTCCAGCACGCTGACGAGATCACGCGGGCCGGCCTCGCCGCCCTCGCCCGCCTCGGCAATGGCGATTGCCGCGCCGACCGTCGGATGGCCGGCAAACGGCAGCTCCCGGCCCGGCGTGAAAATGCGCAGGCGCGCGCTGTGCGCCGGGTTTTCCGGCGTCTTCACGAAGACGGTCTCGGAAAGATTGAACTCGCCGGCAATGCGCTGCATCGTGCCGTCGTCGAGATCATCGGCATCGAAGACGACGGCCAGCGGATTGCCCGCAAGCCGCGTGTCGGTGAAGACGTCATAGATGGCGTAGCGACGGGGCAAGGTATTCTCCCTGTTCAGTTTTTGCCCGAAGGCATTGTGCTAGAATTGCCCGAGGCACAGGCAGCGGGCAAGGGAAAATCATGCCATGCGCGCTGCCGGGACTTTCTGCTTCCCGCACGCCCGGGCGCCTACAGATCGAGCGTCATCATGACGGGGCAATGGTCCGAGGCCTTCGGCCGGTCCCAGCCGACGCGCGGATACCGTTCCACCTCTTGCCCCGGCGGGAAGGGTGTTCGGAAGGGTTGGCCGGCGCGGATGATTTCGGGCATGCGCTGTGCATTGCGCTCGGCAAGCGAGGGCGAAAGCCAGATATAGTCGAGCTGGCAGAGGTGGCGCTCCTCCGGCCCCCGGCTGTGATAGAGCGTCCAGCGATCGTCCACCGGCCGGCGCAGCATCGGGTTGACGGCAAAACCATCCACCGTGAAGGCGTCAAGCGCGCTCACCGGCTCCCTGCGGGGGATAAAACGATAGCCGTTGCGCTTGTCGCCCTCGACCGCCAGCTTCTCCTGATAGTCGTTCATGTCGCCGCAGATCGCGAAGGCCTTGTCCGCCGTGTGGCCGGCACCGAAGCGTTTCTCGATGATCCGGCGCACCGCCCGCACCTCGGCCATGCGCACCGGCATGGTCGATTGGCGCCCGTCGACACCGTCCCTGCTCGACCCCATCGACTTGAAATGCACCACATAGAGCGTCAGCGGCCGGCCGCCAATGCGCAGGTCCATCTCCAGGCAATCCCGCTTGAAGATCCTGTCATCCGGATTGTGGCCCTGTCCGAGATCCGGCGTGTAGAGGTCGAAATCGCGATAGGTGACCGCCGCATGGCTGCGGATATCGACGCATTCGATGCGCTGGCCGTCACGCGTCTCCTCACGCATCAGCACGGACACGTCGATGCCGCGGCTGTCATTGCCCTCGATCAGGTATTTCTGCCGGTAGCCATTGCCGACCATGCGGAAGAGATAGCCGTATTCGAACGCCTGCAGAGCCGCCATGTTGTCGGTTTCCTGCAGGCAGAGAATGTCGGCATCCGCGTCTGCGATGGCGAGCGCCGAATGCTGACGGGCATCGTCGGTATGCGCGATGGTGCGCGCCTCCTCCAGCCGCTGGTACTCCGCCTCGTTGCGGATGTCGAAGAGGCGCAGCACGCGGTCCTGGCGAAGCTGGTTGCGAAAACCCGTGAAATCGAAACGGGTCATGAGGTTTTCGATGTTGAACGTGGCGAGGCGCAGCGACATGGGGGCTTTCAAGGTTTTCCGGCAATGCCGGGCAAGTGTAACCGGCTGACCGGCAATGGAAAGCCGCTTTTCGTCGCTCGCGGAATAAACCGGCTTGCCACACCGTTACCCAGTGCGGATGATGCGCATTCCGGTCGCGGGCGGAGGATCGCTCATGGGTGTTGTTTCCTGCACAGTACGGGCATTCCTGGCCGCCTGGTTCGCGCTGTTCCTCCTTGCCTTTTCGCCCGCCGGCGCCGCGGAAAGCTACATTACCGGCCCCGGCGAAGCCGCCCGCGCGGCAGGGCGGGTCGCCGAAGCGCTCGGCAAGACGCCGCGGGTGCACACGATCCGAATCACCGAAAAGGAAGTGAACCTCGTCGTCGAGGGTGCCGGAACCGGCGACGTGGATGAGTGGCGGGTGCGTCAGGCGACCCGCCTCCTCTTCTTCCAGGCCGAGATCGTCGGCGGCCCGTCCGCGCGATCGGCGCCGGCCATGGTGTCCGATCTTGCAAGCGGCCTCTTTCCGCTCGATGCGGTTCCCCTTGCCAAGGCCGACCAGGTCGCCACCCGCGCCATCGGCTATGCCAAGCTCGAAGGCGGCGGCGCGGTGCAGTCGATCGAGATATCGCGGCGCGTGAACCTTCTGCCGACGCCCTCCTATGGCGATATCCGCTGGGCGATCTACGTCGCTTCGCCGCGTGAAAGCGCCACCGTCTATGCGGATGCCGAGGGCACGATCATCGGCGGCGACCTCTCCAACACCAACCGCGCCCGCCAGATGGATTTCTTCAGGGACGAGGACTGGCCGAAGGAGGCCGCGCTGGAAAGCCTCGCCTCCGTCATTGGCAGCAAGCCCATTGTCCGCGATCTGACGGTCTATCCGAAATCCGTGCAGGTGAAGGCCGACCATCCCAGCCTGCCGGAAACCACGGTCGGCTATTCCTGGGACATTTCCGGCGTCACGCGCTCGCCCATCACGTCGCCGATGTTCCCCGGCACATCGGCTCTGCCCGGCTTTTCGATCGGGGATGTCGACCTCTCGAAACTCTCGATGATCCGCGACAAGGCGAAGGCTGCCTGGCAGAACGACAAGTCGACGATGAGTTACATGATGCTGAAGCTCTCGACAGACGGCCCCGGCAAGCCGGAGCTGCGCTGGGTGGTGCATTTCACCGATCTCGGCCAGCCGGGAGAAATGACGCTGTTCAGCGCCAGCGGCACCGTGGAGGTGACCACGGACGGCACCGTGCGCGCCGCCAACCTGCCCGATGCCCGCAAGCCGAAGCGCAACTGGCTGGATCCGGCCACGGCATGGCAGACGCTCGACACGATCGGCGAGCAGTTCGGCAAGAACGCGCGCTTTGCCGAAATCATCATCAGCAAGGATTCGATGAGCCTGCTCGCCGAAGTGCCCGATACGCCCGGCACCATGCGCGACTACAACGCCAACGATCGCGGCATCACCGCCTCGAGCATGATGATGCCGTGGGATGCGGAGTTCCGGCCGGAGCGGCTCTTCCGCATGCAGGACCTCGCCTTCTTCTCCACCGAAAAGCTCCGCGCACTGACAGCCCGCACCTTCACCCGCCTGCAGGTGGGCTCGGAAATGGCCGTGGCGCGCTACACCTTCTCGATCGGCCAGCTGATGTCGCCGGACGGCAGCTTCATGGTGCCTTCGCCGGACGGCAAGGTAACGCTGGAAATCCGGCTGGAGGCGGCCGATGGCTGGAAGGGTGGACGCATCACCTATTCCTCGACCGGCGAGGAAATCGACATCGTGATGCCGTAGGCCTGCACGCCCTCACAAGGTCGTCAGCAGCAGGCTGGTCTCCGATTTCGAAACGCCATCCATCGCGCGGACGCCACGCAGCACGCGCTCGAACTCCACGAGATTGTCCGCGTGGATTTCCGCCACGAGATCCCAGGCGCCGTTGGTCGTGTGCAGCGCCCGGACTTCCGGGAGACCGCGCAGCGCCTGGATCGCGGCCAGCGTCTTCTGGCCGGTGATCTCGATCATCATGATGGCGCGCACGGCATGCGGGTCGTCCGCCTCGGTCACGCGCACGGAAAAGCCGGCAATGACCCCGTCGCGCGTCAGCCGCTCCATCCGGTTCTGCACCGTGCCGCGCGAGACCTTCAGCTCTTCCGCGAGAGCGGAAAGCGAGGCGCGCCCATCCTTGCGCAGCAGGGCAAGGAGCTTGCGGTCGATCGTATCCATCACACCTGCCGAATTGTCAGTTTCTTCTGCCGAAACGACAATACGACCCGCAATTTTTCCAAAAAATTGCCGTTTCGCCTGCCGTTGTCCTTGGCTAGCCTTGTGCTTATTTCAATGCAACCGCTTTCGGCAGGTCCCATGACAAACGACACCGCACATGCCATCGCAACCGAGCGAACCCGCGCGCTCTCGCTTCTGATGACCCGCTGGCCGAGCGTGACGGGTTCGCCGGACGAGGCGGATTTTTCGCAGAAGTTGCGGGCGCATCTTGCCGAAACACCCTATTTCAGCCGCCACCCGGAGCAGCTCTTTACCGTGGACAGCCATGGCGAACCGCTGACGCGAAGCGTCGGCGCGCTGGTGCGCGGCAGCGGGCGGCGCACGGTGGTGCTCGCCGGCCATTTCGATACGGTCTCGATCGCCAATTACGGCACGCTCGCGCCGCTCGCCTGCGATCCCGAGCCGCTGACCGAGGCGCTGGTGAAGGAACTCGAAAGCCGGCCGCTGAATGCCGCGGAAACCAAGGCGCTGAAGGATTTCGAAAGCGGCGATTTCATCGCCGGGCGCGGCCTGCTCGACATGAAGAGTGGCCTTGCCGCCGGCATCGCAGCGCTGGAGCGCTTTGCGGGATTGGAGATCAAGGAAGGCAACATTCTCTTCGTCGCGACGCCCGACGAGGAGAACCGTTCGCGCGGCATGCGCAGCCTGCGCAACGCGCTGCCGGAGATCAGCCGGCGCTTCGACCTCGATATCGTCGGCGGCATCAATCTCGATGCCTCGAGCTGCGAGCGCGACGGCGAGGAGGGCCGCGCGGTCTATCTCGGTTCGATCGGCAAGTTCGCGCCCTTCGCCTTCGTCATCGGCCGGCCGACCCATGCCGGCTATCCGTTCAACGGCACGAGCGCCCACCGCATCAGCGCCGAGATCGTGCGCGCCGTGGACACCGTGCCGGAACTCAGCGACGAGGCCTTCGGCGAGCGCTCGCCGCCACCCGTCTGCCTCGAGGCGCGCGACATCCGCGACGGCTACGACGTCACGACGCCGGACCGCGTCTGGCTCTCCTTCAATTGGCTGACCCACCGGCGCAGCGCGCGCGACATCATCGGCGACTTCCGGACACTCGTTTCCGGCGCGCTGGAGATCGCGCTTCGCACGCAGGACTCCCACGCGGCGCGCTATCGCGGGCGCGACGCGGGCAGGACCGACGGCCTCGTGCTCGACTATGCCGAACTGCAGGAGCGGGTGACGGCGCGCGGCGGCAGTGCGGCGCTCGCCCGGCTGAAAGCTCTCGATGCCTCGCTTGCCGGCAGCACCGATCCCCTGAAGGTCAGCCGCGAGATCGTGTCGGCAGCAGTGACCGAGGCGGGCATCGAGGGCCCGGCGGTGATCATCGGCTTCGGCAGCCTGCATTATCCGCTGGTGCATCTCGACCAGTCCGAGGCCGGCCGCCGGATGCAGGCCCGGCTTCAGCCGGTGATGGAGGAGGCCGCAGCGCGGCACGGCACCTCGATCAAGTTCAAGCAGATCTTTGCCGGCATTTCCGACATGAGCTTCTTCGGCCATCGGCCGGAGGCCGGCGAAACCGGCCTGCTCGCCGCCAACACGCCATCGGCGGCCTTTACCGACGATGCGCCGGACGGCCTGATCACCTTCCCGACGGTCAATATCGGCCCGTGGGGACGGGACTATCACCAGAAATGGGAGCGCGTGCATGCACCCTATACGTTCGGGGTCTTGCCGGATCTGGTGTTCGAATCGGTGCTGGCCTGCCTGGAGGAATAGGCCCCTCATCCGGCCTTCCGGCCACCTTCTCCCCGCAAGCGGGGCGAAGGGATATGGAGTGCCGGCTTCCCAAACCAATGACCGGTTCATGGACCACGTCCCCTCTCCCCGTTTACCGGGAGAGGGTTAGGGTGAGGGGCAAACCCTACCGCATCCGAAGCGGATCAGGCCGCAAGCCGCTCGCTGGCGAGCAACCGGCCGAGGCGGGAAATACCTTCCTCGATGGTCGCAGCGTCGGCACAGGAGAAGCTGAGACGCAGCGTGTTCGCGCCGCTGCCATCTGCATGGAAGGCCTGACCGGGCACGAAGGCGACCTTCTCCGTCTCGATGGAACGGGCGAGCAGCTTAGCGCCGTCCATGCCGGCCGGCAGCGTGACCCAGACGAACATGCCGCCTTCCGGCTTCGTCCAGGTGACGCCCTCGGGCATGTATTTCTGCAGGGCGGCGAGCATGGCGTTGCGGCGCGCGCTATAGGCCGCCTTGATCTTCGCAACCTGTGCATCGAAACCGCGCTCGGCGACGTGGGCGATGGCCATCTGGTTGATGGTCGAGGAATGCAGGTCGGCCGCCTGCTTCATCAGAACGAGCTTGCGGATGACGGGCGCTGCGGCGACGATGTAGCCGACGCGCAGGCCAGGCGCGAGCGTCTTGGAGAAGCTGCCGCAATAGATGGTGCGTGCCGCATCGATGCTGCCCTTGCGGGCGATTTCCAGCGCCAGGATCGGCGGGATGGCCTCACCGTCATACCGCAGCGACTGGTAGGCGGCGTCCTCGATGACAGGGATTTCCAGCTCTTCGGCGAGCTCGAGCAGCTTTTCGCGGCCCGCCCGGTCGACCGTCTCGCCGGTCGGGTTGGCGAAATCGGCGGAGAGATAGGCGAACTTCACCCGGCCACCGGCTTCCGTCGCCGTCGCACGATAGGCCTCCGGCGTGCGGTTGCCGGAAAGGTTCAGCCGGTCGTAGGTCGGCTCATAGGCATTGAAGGCCTGCAGCGCGCCGAGATAGGTCGGCCAGGTGACAAGCGCCGTGTCCTTCGGCGACAGGAAGAGCTTTCCGAGATAATCGAGGCCCTGCTGCGAACCGGAAACGATGAAGACGTTTTCCGCCGAACAGGTGATGCCGATCTTGCCCATCTCGCCGGCGAGCCAGTCGCGCAGCGGCTTGTAGCCCTCGCTGACGGAATATTGCAGGCCCGCCGCCGCGCCCTCGCCGGCCAGCACATCGGTGTAGGCGGCGGAGAAGGCTTCCTTCGGAAACAGGGCCGGATCCGGAATGCCACCTGCAAACGAAATGATGTCAGGTCGTTCCAGGAGTTTCAGCAGTTCACGGATTTCGGATGCCTTCATGCGCGACGCACGCGTCGCGAAGGCTTGTTCCCATTTGAACATAGGGGTTTCCTCGGGCTTGTTGTTTGAACCCACCTCATCACGGCGCAGTATTTATGTCAATAATGCTGACCTAAATATTCGCACCAATAGAACATGCCCGCGACCCGAGGTTTCGCGCGGGTCTAATCTGGCCGGAGCATCCCTGCCCCGGCACCCGTTTCAGCGGAACACAACGCTCAGGTGGCGCGGTCGCTGTAAAGGCCGAGCAGGATAAGCATGGCTATACTGCTCAGGATAAAGAGATCGAACCAGGCGAAGTATTGCATGATGGTGGACATCGCATTTTCCTCCCGACAGCGGAACGAAACACGCGCGTATTTTGTTCCTGTTCGCGCCTCGTGGCAAGTTTATTACTTACTGCGCCGCAAAGAAGGAAAAGGATGCACTGCATTATTTCAGGTTGCCTGAAATAGAAAGCCGGGCGGAAAACCGCCCGGCCGGTATCGTCCTGCCTGAAGCAGAAGCGATTAGTTGACGGTCTTGTCGACCAGCTTGTTCTTGCCGATCCATGGCATCATGCCGCGCAGCTTGGCGCCGACTTCCTCGATCTGGTGCGAGTCGTTGTTGCGGCGGATACCCTTGAAGCGGGCGCCGCCGGCCTTCCATTCCTGCATCCACTCGGAGGTGAACTTGCCGGTCTGGATGTCGGCGAGGACGCGCTTCATCTCGGCCTTGGTCTCGGCGGTGATGATGCGCGGGCCCGTGACGTATTCGCCCCACTCGGCCGTGTTGGAGATCGAGTAGTTCATGTTGGCGATGCCGCCTTCATAGATCAGGTCGACGATCAGCTTCACTTCGTGCAGGCACTCGAAATAGGCCATTTCCGGTGCGTAACCGGCTTCGACCAGCGTTTCGAAGCCGGCGCGGATGAGCTCGACGAGACCACCGCACAGAACGACCTGTTCGCCGAAGAGGTCGGTTTCGCACTCTTCCTTGAAGTTGGTCTCGATGATGCCCGAACGGCCGCCGCCAACGCCGCAGGCGTAGGAGAGCGCGAGGTCGAGGGCGTTACCGGAAGCGTTCTGGTGAACGGCGACGAGGCAGGGAACGCCGCCGCCCTTCTGGTATTCGCCGCGAACCGTGTGGCCCGGGCCCTTCGGCGCGATCATGACGACGTCGACCGAAGCCTTCGGCTCGATGAGGCCGAAATGCACGTTCAGGCCGTGTGCGAAGGCGATGGCGGCGCCGTCACGGATGTTGCCGGCGATTTCGCCCTTGTAGATGTCGGCCTGGAGTTCGTCCGGGGTCGCCATCATCAGGAGATCGGCCCACTTTGCGGCTTCGGCGACGGTCATGACCTTGAAGCCGTCGGCTTCGGCCTTCTTGATGGTCGGCGAGCCGGCCTTGAGGGCGATCACGAGGTTCTTCGCGCCGGAATCCTTGAGATTCAGGGCGTGCGCACGGCCCTGCGAGCCGTAGCCGACGACGGCGACGTTCTTCGCCTTGATGAGGTTGAGATCGGCATCACGATCGTAATAGACGCGCATGGATGGTTCCTTCCCTTAGCTAGTCTGTTTCCATTGAACCGGCGGGTTCGCCTGCCGGCTTATCCTTTCACGCCATGAAGCGTCAGGAAGGCATCGACCGCCTTCTCCGCGCGCGGCGAGAATTCCTTTTTGAGCGCTGCGGCATTCTCGCCGAGCAGCATGCGCAGATGCATGTCCGAGACGATCAGGCCGTAGAGCGTGCCGTATGCCTCGTCCGCACTGTCGAAGGCAAGCAGCTTCGCCTTGCGGCCCGCCTCCAGAAGGGCCGCAGCGCGCTTGCTGATCTGCCGGCGGCCGCGCTCCTGCAGGAGGCGGCCGAGACCGGCGCCCTCGCGGCTCGCCTGGCCGATGGCAAGACGGTTCAACGCCAGCGACACATCGCCCGAGAGCACATCGATCAGGTCACGGGCAAAGGCGACGAGATGCGTGCGCAGCGTCTCGGCCGTCAGGGCGCCCGCCCCCACCTCGACCGTACGCACCTTGCCGGCCTGATAGGTGATCATCGCCGAGATCAGCCCGTCGCGATCGCCGAACCACTTGTAGAGGCTTTCTTTCGAACAGTTCGCCGCGCGGGCGACACCGGCCGTCGTCAACGCCCGCTCGCCACCCTCCACCAGCAGGCCGAGCGCACGCTCCAGCACCGCGCCCTGACGTTCCGTCAGTCCCGCGGCCGCAGCCCCCGCCTTTGCCTGCTCGAACACCTGCAAGATATCCACCCGATCGATTGCGTACCGTACCGTACGGTTCTGTGCTTTCTAGCGATCTGCGCGCCGAAGGTCAACAGCCTTCTGACAAAGAAGAAAAGAAGGGTGATTTGCCCTGCCGAATCTCTTTTCAACCGGGCCATGCGACATGCAACAATCGCTGCAACGCACAATGAGATCGAAATTTTCTTTCCGCTATGTCGCTGATTTGAAACATAACTCCCCATCAAACGAGCAAACGGCCCGCCCAGGACAAAATTTTTCGCTTCCCAATCCGTTTCCGCTCGTTAAGATTTGTGAGACCTGCGGTGCAGCAGGCTGATCGCGTCGCGCATCGGCAAGCCGGCATCCAGGCTTTCAGTCAGGAGTACGACGCCAACCGCCCTTACGCCAAGGAGACAGAAAATGATGAATTTCCTGCCAGACCTTCACGAAGGACATGCTCCCATCACTCTGCAACAGCTGTTTGGCGCCGCCCTTGAAGCGCTCGACGCCTGGGAGGACGAGCGCGCCGAACCGATGGTGATCTACGAGGACCAGATCGTGCCCATCGGCACCGTCTTCGAAAGCATGCGCGCGTGCACCGATATCCTGCCGCGCACCCTGGTGGACATCGTTTCCGACACGCTCGCCCGCAATCCGGCAACAGCCGAAGCGGAGATCAGCACGTTCGGCGACGCCGCCCAGCTGGCCGGCGCCCTTGTCGAGCAACGCCGCCTGTGCGGCGAGGCCGCGATCGCCGCCTTCCTCGATCATCACCGGGTCGACAAGCGCCGTCCGGCGTGATTCCCACCGGTCCCGCCAAGGGCGGGACTTTTTCTTGCATGGGCCGATCAACACGCGAATAAGAGGCAGGCGCTGCGCGTTATAGCTGCACCTGCTCTCCTGCGACGGATCCGCCCCATGCTTCGTCTCCTTGCCTCAGCTCTGCTTCTCTCCACCCTGTCGGCTCACGCCGCCGAGGAGCCGCCCTATGTCGGCACCTGGGATTGCGAGGTCTCGACCTTCACCTTCACCGCCGAAACCTATGATTCCGGCGAAGGACCGATGCCGATCCTGAAAAGCGAACAGGACGGCGGCGCCTACACGCTGACCTTCGCCGACGACTACCGCATCGGCCTAGCCAACATCACCGCCAGCGAGATGGACTGGGCATCCGAGGCCAGCGGCGACACGTTCCATTGCAAGAAAATCAAGAATTGAGGACGCGACGATGAAGAAGCCGATCCTTTGCACCCTGCTCGCCCTGCTGGCCACCGCCCCTCTTGCCCAGGCAGCCGAGACCCGCTGCGGCTGGCTGCAGAACCCGACCCCCGCCAACTGGTGGCTGGACGACAGTGAGGGAACCTGGACGCTCATGACGCAGGGTGCCGGCGACGAGCCTGCCGGTTTCGACCGGATTCCCGACATTTCCACCGGCGACTATGTGCGAACCAACGGCAACTACGGTTATGCCTGCGCCTGCATGAAAGTGGAGACCGACGCCTCCGAAGGCCGGATCGTCGCCATTCACAGCTTCCGGCAGCTACCGATTTCACAATGCTCGAACGATACGGCGCTGCCGGCGGCCGAATGAAAACCATAGGCGATCCGGCCCGCACACATCTTGACCCGGAACGCCGAACCACCTATTTCTCTCGCATCGAGATTTGAACGTTGACTTCTGCATTTGCAGGCGCTCGCGCCTGCAGTTACGAACCTACCCTTCAAATTCGACCTCCCATGGTCGCCATCCCGGCGGCCGAAGATTGATTTGACGGCTTAGGAAAGGTTTCGTCATGGCAACTGGTACCGTAAAATGGTTCAACACGACCAAGGGTTACGGCTTCATTCAGCAGGATAGCGGTGAGCCGGACGTTTTCGTCCACATCTCCGCCGTTCAGCGCGCTGGCCTCGCAGCGCTCAACGAAGGTCAGAAGGTCAGCTTCGAGCTGATCCGCGACCGCAAGTCCGGCAAGATGTCGGCTGACCAGCTCGTCGCAGCCTGATAGGCCGCTACAGCATTGGAATTGGAAAGGCCGGAGCAATCCGGCCTTTTTTGCATCTGCTCTCCAGCTCTCCCAGGCGACCACACAAATTACTTGACTGAGTCAAATAAATAGCAACGATGGTGATCGAAGGAGATCATCATGACGGCTGTTATCCATGAGGAAGCCGGTGCGGACACGATCGAAGCGGTCCGCGCTTTCAACCGCTTCTATACGAACCGTATCGGCGTGCTCGACCGCGCCTATCTCGACACGCCCTATACGCTGACCGAAGCGCGCGTCATCTACGAGCTCGCCAATGGCGGCGCTACCTCCGCCTCGCAGCTGACGACGGAGCTGTCGCTCGACCCCGCCTATGTCAGCCGCATGTTGAAGAGCTTCGCCGGCACCGGTGTCATCGACATCCGCAAGGACCCTACCGATGGCCGCGGACGGTTGCTGAGCCTGACAGAGAGCGGCCGGACAGTGGCAGCCGACCTCGCCACGCGGTCGCGGGCGAGCATCGCAACCCTGATCTCGCCGCTTGACGCCACCGCACGGCGCCGGTTGACGACGGCGCTCCGTGACGTCACGACCCTGCTCGCCGGGAAAAACCCTCCAGCCCCGATCGAAATCCGCCCCCACCGGGCCGGCGATATGGGCAGGGTGATTGCCAGCCAGGCGCAGAGCTATACCGAGACCTATGGCTGGAACGAGGAGTACGAGGCGCTGGTCGCCGAGATCTGCGCGAAGTTCCTGCGCGATTTCGACCCGGCCTTTGAACATTGCTGGATCGCCGAGCGGGATGGCGCCCTCGTCGGCAGCGTCTTCCTGGTGAAGGCGAGCGAAACGACGGCCAAGCTGCGCCTGCTGCATGTCGACGGGGCGGCGCGCGGCCACGGACTTGGCACACGACTGGTGACGGATTGCATCCGTTTTGCGCAGGGCGCCGGCTACAGGCGGCTGGAGCTCTGGACGAACGACATTCTGACCGCCGCCCGCCGCATCTATCAGACGGCCGGTTTCACGCTGGAGAACGAGGAGCCACACCACAGCTTTGGCCAGGATCTCATGGGGCAGACCTGGGCGCTCGACCTTGCCGGCTGGCAGGAGCTGGTCACGCCTCCTGCAACGCGCGCTCCAGCCAGCGGCATTCCTGAAGCCCGGCCCGTGTGAAGGGGTCGGCGAGCGTGCCGGAAACGATGGCCGCAAGGAGCTGCGGTGCCGGCGGTATTTTCGCGACCGTCGCCACCAGCCGGTCGCGCAGCCAGGCGATCGCCCGGGAATCCGACTGATAGAAGGGCGTGAACACGTAGGAGAGCAGCTGGAACAGCCGCACATGGTTGCGCCGGGCAGCCGCGTAGGCCGCCAGCCCCTCCTCCACGGAGGCGGCCGTAGACAGGGCATGCGCCAGCGCCGCCGCATCGAGCAGCGCCATGTTCGCCCCCTGCCCGAGCTGCGGGCTGGTCGAATGAGCGCTGTCGCCGATGAAGGCGATGCCGTCGGCCACGGGCGGCAGCGTGGTGCGGTGGGCATAGCGGGCGAGCGTCAGCTGGTCCCAGTCCGTGATCTGGTCGAGGAAGGGCGCGGTCTGCGGCCAGTAATCGAGGATGCGCGCCTTCCAGCGGGCAAGACCGGCCTGCTGCACCGCGTCCGCATCGGCCACCTTCAGGCTCCAGAAGAAGGCGACCTTGCGCCCCTCGCCCGCGTGCCCCCGCCCGACCGGCAGCACGCCGATCATCACCCTGGCCGCGTCATAGCGCTGCGCGAGGGCCTGAGCATCATGCGGGATGCCGTCACAATCGAGCGTCGCCCAGAAGGCACCCCAGGGCAGTTCGCGCACATCGGGCGCCACGACGGACGCAGCGGCAAGCTGCGAACGGGCGCCCGTCGCGTCGATCACCAGATCATAGTCGCCGACGATCTCGCCCTCGGGGTCGTGCAGGGCGGTACGGGCCTGCCGCGTCTCGGCCTTGGCAAGCGTGATGCCGGTGCGGACCGGCAGGCCTGCTGCTGTCACCGCATCATGCAGCGTCGTAAAGAGTGCCGCCCGGTGCACCGCAAGGCCATAGCGGCCGCCGGCCAGCGCATCATAGCGCACATCGAGCACCGTGCGGCCGCTCCGCGCATCGGCACCGTGCAGCCGGTCGATGCGGTTGCCCAGCGCATGAATGGTCGGGGAAAGGCCGAGCGCATCGAGCACGGTGAGCCCGGTCGGCTGCATCAGAAGGCCGGAACCGACGGGCGACGGCTGCTCGAAGCGCTCGATCAGTTCCACCCGGTGGCCCGCCCGCGCCAGAAACAGCGCCGCCGCAAGCCCCGCGGGCCCGGCGCCGGCGATACCGATATCGAGTGGCTTCATGGCCCTTTTCCCGCATGCAACGTCCGGCGCAGCGGCCGAAGCGTCAGTCCTGAGCCGCGTCGTAGGCCTGTCGGGCGGTCCGGATCGCGGCGTGGTTCTCGGTAGACCACTGCACGAGGGAGCGCAGAAGCGCAAGGAAGGAATGGCCGAGCGGCGTCAGGCAATATTCGACGCTCGGCGGCTGGGTGGGATAGACGGTGCGGGTGAGATAACCGTCGCGCTGCAGATCGCGCAGCGTCTGGGTCAGCATGCGCTGCGAAATATCGGGAATGAGGCGGCGCAGCTGCGAAAAGCGGCGCGGCCCGTCGGCAAGGCCGAGAACCATCAGCGACGTCCACTTGCCGCCGACACTGTCCAGCACGTCGCGCACCGGACAATCGTCCATCGACATTGCAACACCATCGATCAGAAACACGCGCTCGCCCTCTGCGCGATCGACGATCTTGTTCATAGCCGGTTCCCTCCAGGTAACCACCGCATAAAAAACTGCCTTCTTTACAGCTCCTAACAGATTACCAGATAAGAGCAAGTCTCAATAAGAGAGCAACACACAGCAGGTCCCGGGCGTCTCCCCGCCACGCCTGCAGGACCGGCCGCAAGGCCCCAGAAAGGCAAAGACATGACCGACACAGTTCTCGTTACCGGCGCTTCCGGCCAGCTCGGCCGCCTCGTCATCGACACGCTTCTCGCCTCCGGCAAGCTTGCGCCCGCCAACATCATCGCCACGACCCGCGACGTTGCGAAGCTCGCCTCCTATGCCGACAAGGGCGTCACCGTGCGCGCCGCCGATTTCGACGATCCCGCCTCGCTCGACGCGGCCTTCGCCGGCGCCGGCAAGGTGCTCATCATCTCCACCGACGCGCTCGACACGCCCGGCAAGCGCCTCGCCCAGCACAAGGCGGCCGTCGCCGCCGCAGCGAAAGCCGGCGCGAAGCATATCCTCTACACGTCGATGCCGCAGCCGGACGATTCGCTCGTCACCTTCGCCCCCGACCATCTCGGCAGCGAGGAGGCCATCAAGGCGACCGGCATCCCCTACACGATCCTGCGCGACGGCTGGTATGCGGAAAACCTCTTCATGTCGCTGCCGCATGCGCTGCAGACAGGCGCCTGGTACACCTCGACCGGCGCAGGCAGGATCGCCCACATCACCCGCGCCGATACTGCCGCCGCCCTTGCCGGCGCCGTGCTGAAGGCCGGCAGCGAGAGCCGCACCTATACCCTGACCGGCACGAAGACGCACACGGCCGAGGAGATCGCCGCTCTCGTTTCCGCGGCGACCGGCAAGCCGCTTGCCGTCGTGCACGTCACGGATGCCCAGCTCGCCGAGGGTCTGAAGGCGGCCGGCCTGCCGGAAGGCTTCGTGCCGACCATCGTCTCCTTCGACGCCAACACGCGTGAAGGCAAGATCGCCATGGTGACGGAAGACGCACAAGCGCTTTCCGGCCGCACACTGACGTCCTTCGAGGACTTCGTCGCCGCGAGCAAGGCTGCGTTTCTCGGTTGATCCAACCTTGGGTGCGGCGCTCGAACGGGCGCCGCACGGATTGTCAGACGTCCTGGCCGCAGGCGCGGCAGAAGCGCCGGACGGTTTCCGCCATGCCGTATTCCAGCGCATCCGCTGTCAGGCCGTGGCCGATCGACACTTCGGCAAGGCGCGGGATGCGCGCGACGAGCGCCGGCAGATTGGCAACGGTCAGGTCATGGCCGGCATTGACGTCGAGGCCGAGCTCGAAGGCGATATCCGCCGTCTCCCCGAGCAGTTCGGCAATCCGCACTGCCTCGGCCGGGTTGTCGTAGCAGCCGCCATAGGGGCCGGTATAGAGCTCGATCCGATCCGCACCGACCTCCTTCGCGATGGTCAGCGCCTCGCGGTCCGGATCGCCGTCGGCAAAGACGGAGACACGCAGGCCGAGCTTCTTCAGCCGGCCGACGATGTTGCCCAGAAGATTATGATTCTTGCGGAAATCCCAGCCATGATCGGAGGTCGCCTGGGAGGGATCATCCGGCACGAGCGTCACCTGCTCGGGGCGGTGCTCCTCGACGAGCTGCATGAAGCTCTCTTCCGGAAACCCCTCGATGTTGAACTCGGCACCGGAAAACTCGGTGTCGATGAGGCTTCGGATCGGCGCCAGATCGGAAAAGCGGATATGGCGCTGGTCTGGCCGGGGGTGCACGGTGAGGCCGCTTGCGCCTGCCTGAAGGGCGATCCGGCCAAGGCCGGTGACGCTCGGCCAGGGTAGGTCCCGACGGTTGCGCAGCATGGCAATGGCGTTGAGATTGACCGACAGTTTCGCAGGCATGGCGACACAAACTCCTCTTGCTGGGCACAAGGTCTAGCCTGTTGTTTCCACAAGGGCAATCGCCTCGAAGGCCAGGCGCACCGCAGTCTTGCGGCTTTGTGGCGGGGGCCTGTGCATGCCCCCTTGCCGTTGCGCAAGAATCACCGGTAGAATCCCCGTGATTTTTGGGGGATGCCGTGTGCGGCGTCCCGTCTTGGGGAACGGAAAGGAAATCGGGCAGCAGCGATGGTCTCCTCTGTGGCGACACCATGAGCAGGACCGACAGGCCGGCGTGCGAGCGTGTGCGGCGCGCGCTGGATGCCATCATCGCGAGCGAAGCATTCTCCCGGTCCGAGCGGCTGCGCTCGTTTCTTTCCTATATCGTCGAGAACGAACTCTCCGGCAAAGCAGCCCAGCTGAAGGGCTACAGCATCGGCATCGACGTTTTTGGACGGCCGCCGGGTTTCGATGCCGGCAACGATCCGCTCGTACGCGTCCAGGCCGGCAAGCTGCGAAAACTGCTGGAGCAGTATTACGAAACGGAGGGCGCTGGAGACCGCCTGCGCATCCGCGTTCCCCTCGGCAGCTACGTCCCGGAATACAGCGCCGCCGTCGACAAGCCGGAGGCCGCGGACGAAGCCCGGAACCTGCTGCCCTCCGTCACGCGGACACCCCGGCACACGCCGGACACCCGTCGTTCCTGGCTTCCCGCGCCGATCTCCTCGCCGCTCGCCCTGCTCTCGTTGCTGCCGCTCTTTTTCCTGGCGCCCTCGATCTATCCGGACACGTCCAGTGTGGCGATCGCCAAGGCGCAGCTTATGCTGTCGGTGCAGAACAAGCTTGCAGGACGCGTCCAGGCGCTGCCGAGCCTCGACATCCTGCAATGCTGGCCATCGGGCGGCGAGTGCAATGCGCTGGCCCGCGCCATTGCCGGAGCGGCCGGCTACCACAGAACCGTGCATCTCGTCGGTTCGCACAAGGAGGAAGAACCGCACGCGCTGTCCTATGCCATCCGCATCGAGAACCGGCCGAACGGCCAAGGCATCTATGCCCGGTTGATCCACGAGCCGTCTGGCACCACGGTCTTCACACGCCACTTCTCGCGCGAACAGCTGCGCAGCGAGGGCGGCATCGCCTATGAAGCGGTCACCTTCACCGCCCGCACCCTTACGGCCGCCGGACCGCTCTATCGCCACGCCATGCGCATCGGCGTGGCCAGTAACCTCATGGAATGTCTTGCGAAGGTGGAACAGGACCCGCCGCGCGGAACACCCGTTGCCGATGAGCCCGCCGCCTGCAATCTGCTGCCTGCGGCGCTTGCCGGCGTGTCGCCGACGCAACGCCCCTTCACCACCTTGACGCGTTGAATCTGCCGCACCCAACCGAGAGGCGTCACCAGAAAATACATCCCTAGATATAACGATAGGCACATGCCCCCCGGGGGTTTATTTTACGATGCAGGGCGGATTGGTAATGTGTGCCGCTCGGATTCAGAATCCTGCACAATTGAGTCGCATATGGGATTCAGAATCCTTGCACGATCGTATACAGTTTCATCGGCATGCACAGTCGGCGAAACGATGAAGGGCATAGTCCGCCGGCTTGTCACCCAGCCTTCACAGTGAAGCTGGTCACGGGCCGGCGACCGGGGGTTAAGCACATGACCAATCTACTTGTTTGCGAGCTGCTTTCATGATGACCAACGAGTCTAAGAAAGCCGACAGCCGGCAGGGCGCGCGCAGATCCATCCGTTTTCTGCCGGTCGCGCCCTTGCCGGAGAACCTGCCCGACGGGCGCCTTGCGATAGCGGACATGGCCAACGCCTTCGGCGTGACCCACCGCACGCTGCATTTCTACGAGGAGAAGGGCCTTTTGACCGCGGCCCGCGTCGGCCCCATGCGGGTCTACGGCCCGGATGAAATCCAGCAGATGGCGGTGGTCAACACCTGCCGCGAGACGGGCATGCCCGTCGCAGTGATCCAGGAGCTGCTGGAGCGCCTTTCCGCTGCCGAAAGCCAGGAAGAAGCCGATGGCATCTTCCGCAACGCCATGACCGCGCGCAAGCGCGAGCTGGTGGCGCAGCAATCGACGATCCGCCGGCAGATGCAGCAGATCAACGAACTGCTCGACTTCAGCTCCTCCCACGAGCCGGAGACGAACGACAACACACCCAGCGCTCATCTGACACCCGCCGAGCATCGCTGCCTCGCCCTGATGGCGGAAGGCTATCCGACGAGCCGCATCGCCCGCGCTCTCGAAATCGAGCCCGGCGAAGTGCAGGTGATGGAAAAGAACATCATCACGAAGTTCGACAGCAACAACCGTTTCCAGGCCGTCGCCAAGGCGGTCATGCTCGGCATCGTCGGTCACTGAGACCGATGAGACGGGCCGGACATGACGACCGGCCCCTTCCATCCGCTTCCTGAAGAGCGGTCCGCCGTGCGGGTCCTATCTATCGCACGATGGTAAGCGTTTCCGCGGCGCGCGTAATGGCAGTGTAGAGCCAGCGTTCGCGCGTGTCGCGGAAAGCGTAACTTTCATCGAACAGCACGACATTGTTCCACTGCGAGCCCTGCGCCTTGTGCACGGTCAGCGCATAGCCGAAATCGAATTCGTCATAGCGCTTGCGGGTCGACCACGGAATCTCCTCGTCGAGATTCTCGAAGGCAGCCTTCAAAAGCTTGATCTTGGCCGCGCCGCGATCCATGTCGTCGTCTTCCGGCCGGATCATCAGGTTGATGCCGGGCTTCACCGTCTCCTTGGACGAACTCATCACCTGCCAGAGCGAGCCGTTGAGCAGGCCCTTAGCCGGGTCATTGCGCAGGCAGACCAGCTTGTCGCCCGATTGCGGATAGTCGGTGGTGAACCCCTTCAGTTCACGCAGGCGCTGATTGTAGCGCCGCCGCGTGCGGTTCGTGCCGACGAGCACCTGATCGGCATCGAGCACGAGCGACTGGTCCACCTCGTTGCGGCCGATGACGCGCGCAGCACCATAGTCGCCAAAGTCGATCTCCCGGCCCTCGCGCACCTGCATGGCGAGCTGGATGATCGGATTGTCGCGCGCTTGCCGGTGGATATCCGTCAGAAGGTAGTCCGGCTCCTGGTTGGTGAAGTAGCCGCCGCCGGACACAGGCGGCAGCTGGCCGGGATCACCGAGCACGAGGATCGGCGTGCCGAAACTCATCAGGTCCTTGCCGAGCGCCTCATCCACCATCGAGCATTCATCGACAACGACAAGGGCGGCCTTGGCCACCGGGCTCTGGCGGTTGATGGAGAACATCGGCGCGATCGAGGTCTTGCCCGTCTCTTCGTCCGATACCTCTTCCTCGCCGCGCGGACGGTAGATCAGCGAATGGATCGTCTTGGCATTGCTCGCGCCCTTGGAGCGCAGCACCTGGGCCGCCTTGCCGGTGAAGGCGGCGAACAGCACCTCGCCGTCGACATTTTCCGCAAAGTGGCGCGCCAGCGTCGTCTTGCCTGTGCCGGCATAGCCGAACAGGCGGAACAACGGTTCGCGCCCGTCCTTCAGCCATCGCGCGACGGCCTTCAGCGCTTCATCCTGTTGGGGTGCAAATTCCATGTCCGGACTTGGCAGGATTCGGCGCTGCGAAGCAAGGGGGACATGGCTGTTTCACGATACGGCGGCAGGAAACGCCCCTTCAGCGATTTCCCCCTGTTCGCAGGCGCCCTGCCGCGCTATTGAGAGCCCAATTTTCCGGAGCAATGCTTGTCCCGCGCCTCTCCTCCCGCAAAGAGCACCGTCCCGCCCATGGGGTTCGGCAAACTGCCCGCCGCCCTGCAATGGCTCGCGGTCGGCGCCCTCTCGGTTGTGACAACGGTGCCGCTGGAACTCGGCGGCTTTCCGGCCGCCCTCCTGATCGGGCCGATGCTGGCCGGCATCGCCGTGGCGCTGGGCGGGGGAACGATCCGCCTGCCGCGCATCTTCTTCTTCGTCGTTCAGGTCGTTCTGGCGCTGATGATCGCCACCACCGTCTCCGAGGATTTCCTCGGCACCTTCCAGCGGAACTGGCCGCTCATGCTGTTCGTCGTGGCCTCCGTCATCAGCGTCAGCACGTTGTGCGGCTGGCTGATCACCCGCACCGGCATCCTGCCCGGCACGACGGCGATCTGGGGATCTTCGGCCGGCGCCGCCTCGACCATGATGATGATGGCGGAAGCCTACGGCGCCGATGCCCGGCTTGTCGCCTTCATGCAATATCTGCGCGTCGTCTTCGTCGCCAGCCTTGCTACGCTCGTCGCCCATTTCGGCGGGCACGACGGGGTGGTAATACCGCCGCATGCCTGGTTCGAGCCGGTTCCGCTGCCGCCACTCGTCTCCATGCTGGCAGTCGGCATCGTCTGCGGCCTCGCCGGCCAGAAGCTGCGCATCCCGGCCGGCGCCTTCCTGGTGCCCTTCGCGCTTGCCGCCGTGTTCAATGCATCGGGCACCGTCAAGATCGAACTGCCGCAATGGCTGCTCGTCATCGCCTTCACACTGCTCGGCTGGAACATCGGCCTCGGCTTCACCCGCGCCATTCTCCTGCATGCGCGACGGGCGCTTCTGCCCACCGTGCTCTCCATCGTCGCGCTGATCAGTTTTTCCGGCCTGCTTGCCGGCCTGCTGGTCCTCGTGCTCGGCATCGACCCGCTGACAGCCTATCTCTCGACCAGCCCCGGCGGACTTGATTCCATCGCCGTCATCGCCGCCTCCAGCAATGTCGACGTCGCCTTCGTCATGGCGCTGCAGACAGCCCGGCTCATCCTGGTGACCCTGTTCGGCCCCTGGCTCGCCCGCTTCGTCGCCGATCGGGCGTGAGGGCTTTCAAAAGCGCGAAAATCCGGTGAGAGACGGCATGATCACACCGCGCCCGTCCTCCAGGAACAGCGAAAGGCCGCGCACCACCTCATCGCTCGGATTGCCGTAGACTTCCAGCCGCTCCACGGTGCAGTGCTCGGAGACGCACTGGATATGCGCATCCGACATTTCCCAGTGATGCAGGACATCCGCCGAATTGCGATAGAGCTGATAGCTGACCGCACGCATCTCCGCCTCGTCGATGAACGCACGCACCATCAGCTGTGGCGCGTTCTTCTCCACGAAATCGACCGCGGCACGCACGGCCGCGCAGAAGGGTTGCAAGCGCCCAGTCTTGATCCTCATCACATTTCGAAAGAGCAGCTGGTCCGTCATCAGGGTCTCCATTGAGTGAATGGAGCGCCTTATGGAAGCTCAACCATGGTTGAGGTCAATAGGGGTTTGCGCCTCGGAAAAACGTCCTGCGGGCCCGGCTAATCGCCAGGCGCATTTTCGAGGAGGATGGGGCTGCCGTGCGGCGTCGCTTCGGCGGCGCGGGCCCAGCGGTCGGACAACGCGGCCTGCTCCACCTCGCTGGCAACGCCCCGGGCGGCCAGCAGCGTGGAAAGCGCGGCGACCCAGCAATCGAAATAGTCCGCGCCATCGACCGCCCGTCCGGACCGGTGAACCTCACGCGACAGGGCTTCGGCCCATTCGCCCCACGTGAAGACGCCTCGTTCGTGGAGACGCACCGTCATGGCGAAGGCCTGTGCCTGCCAGGGCTCGGCAAAGACCGGATCGCCCTCGAGGGATTTCGGCAGGCCGGGCGAATCGGCGGGCGTTTCACACCGGCTCAAGATAGCTCTCCCAGGCGTCGATCGATACGGTGAGACCGGGTGCGGCCCCCTCGCCCCAGATCTCGGCGCCGTCGAAGACGACGGTATAGATCCATTGCGGGTTCTCGCCCTTGCCATGCGCGCTGTCATCCGGAAAGACGAAAGCGCCCTGCACGGTCTCGACCACGCCGATCTTGCCGCGGGCATAGCGCGGCAGGCGCGTATGCGTCGCCGGATTGAAATTTCGAGTGCGTACATGCGCGCCGGCGGCAAACCGCGGCGCCGTGTCGAGTGGACGATCGCACGGCCCGCCCCGGGCAAGAACGGCCGGAACCATCTCCGCCGTCAGCACGCGCTTGGGCGGCGTGCCCTTTTCCAGCATCCGCCCTTGGGCAAGCTCCGCCCCGCTGACGAAGCCGTGGCGCTGCAGCAACGCTTCCAGCGCCCGGATCCAGATCTCGTAGTAGCTCGCGGCAAGATAGGTGGCCGGCGGGATGTTTTCCCGCGCATGGCGGCTCTCGTCGATGGTCCAGGCACCGAAGGCGCCGCAGGACAACGTTACGCCGAGTGCCCGCTTTTCCCATTCGGCGTGGAAGTATGGCTCATTCACCTCCGGCGCAACGGGACCGAAACCGTGCAGGCCGCCGAGATCGTGTGGCCCGTTCATGCCCGCCCCTCCGGGGACAGTGCCAGCCCCGTGCCGATCATCGCATCGCGCGTCACGAGGTCGGCAAGCGCTTCCTGGTCGAGCCCCTCGCTGCCCGCCGGCCGCGCAGGCACGACGAGATAACGCAACTCCGCCGTCGAATCCCACACGCGGACCTTCCGGTCCTCAGGCAGCGTGACGCCGAACTCCTCCAGCACACCGCGCGGGTCCATGACGGCACGCGCCCGGTAGGCCGGCGCCTTGTACCAGACCGGCGGCAGGCCGAGCACGGACCAAGGATAACAGGAGCAGAGCGTGCAGACGACGAGATTGTGCGTCTCGCCATCGTTGAACACCGCCCGCATATGCTCGCCCTGCCGGCCGGTATAACCGAGGCTGGCGATCGCCGCCGTCGCATCCCGCTTCAGCCAGGCGGCGAAGTCCGGCTCTGCCCAGGCCTTGGCAACGACGCGCGCGCCGTTGCGCGGACCGATCTTCGTCTCGTAGGTCTCCACGATGACGTCGATGGCCTTCGGATCGATCAGGCCCTTTTCCGTCAGGATGGTTTCGAGCGCACGCACGCGCGCCTCCATCGGCGAGAAGTGGTTGTCGTGATGATGGTCGTCATGATCGTGGTCGTGCATGGCAATCCCTCCCGTCCGGCTTCCGTTGTACGCCGCTAGCGCAGCATCGGCCAGAGGCTTGCGACAAGCAGCAGCGCCATCGATATGTTGAACCACTTCAGTCGTACCGGGTCTGACAGCCATTGGCGCAGCGCCGAGCCGAAGCCCGCCCATGTGGAGACGCTGGGGAAATTGACGATGGCGAAGGCGACGCCCACAATCAGCACGCTCATCGTGTAGTTGGCCGAATTCGTGTAGGTCGCCATGGCGGAAACGGCCATGACCCAGGCCTTCGGGTTGACCCACTGAAACACCGCGGCTTCGAGGAAGCTCATCGGCCGCGCGCCCGTCTTGCCCTCGCCCAGCGAGCGCGACGTGCCGATCTTCCAGGCGATCCAGATGAGATAGGCGCCGCCGGCGACTTTCAGCACCGTGTAGACCATCGGCACCGCCTCCAGGAGCGCGCCGAGCCCGAAGCCGACGGCGAGCAGCAGCACGAGGAAACCGACGCCGATGCCGCACATATGCGGGATCGTGCGCACGAAGCCGAAATTCACGCCCGAGGCAAACAGCATCATGTTGTTCGGGCCGGGGGTGATGGAGGTGGTAAAGGCAAAGACCAGAAGCGCCAGAAAAATCTCGATCTGCATGGGAGGTCCTGAATATCCCGGTTGTTTTTTCCGATTGATAGTCCATCTCCTTGCAACGACCAGCCAATTCTTGTCATGCATGCAATTTGAATGGCTGATGCATGGCCCTTGCAAGCGGAGCGCAACATGAAAGCGGAACTACCGGCAGTCACTTTCCCTGGCGGTCGGCAGGTGCCGGCCCTCGGGCTCGGAACCTGGCACATGGGCGAAGGCGATGCCTCGATGGCCGAAGAGGCGAACAGTCTGCGCACCGGCATCGATCTCGGCATGACGCTCATCGATACGGCGGAAATGTATGCCGATGGCGGTGCCGAAACCGTGGTCGGCGAGGCGATCAGAGGACAGCGCGACGCGGTGTACCTCGTCAGCAAGGTGCTGCCCTACAACGCGAGCCGCAGCGGCACGATCGCCGCTTGCGAAGCGAGCCTGAAACGCCTCGGCACCGACCATATCGACCTCTACCTCCTGCACTGGCGCGGCAGCCATCCGCTCGCCGAGACGGTCGATGCCTTCGAGACACTGAAGGCGCAAGGCAAGATCGGCGCCTGGGGCGTCTCCAACTTCAACCAGGACGACATGGTCGAACTGCTCGACGTGGCGGAGCCGGCGCGCCCGCTGGCCAATCAGGTGCTCTACAACCTCGCCCGCCGCGGCATCGAATATGACCTGTTACGCTGGAGCCAGGTGCAGGGCGTGCCGATCATGGCCTATTCGCCGCTCGACGAGGGCCGCCTCGTCGGCCACCCGGTGCTGAACGAGATCGGCCGCATCCACAAGGCGAGCTCCGCGCAGATCGCCCTTGCTTTCCTTTTGACCCGCCCCGGCGTCATCGCCATCCCGAAATCCGGTTCGCCGGACCGGGTGCGTGAAAACGTCCGCGCCGCCGAAATCCGCCTGACCTCGGAGGATCTGCGCCTCCTTGACGAAGCCTTCCCGCCGCCCACACGCAAGCGGCCACTGGAAATGATCTAGGAACGAAAAAGGGGCCTTCGCGCTGTGGCGGAAGGCCCCTGTGATGTTTTTTCCCGCCTCCAAAGCGAAGGCGGGCAGCCCGTTATCGGCTCACATGCCCTGCGGGCCGCGGTTCATCGCGGCAATGCCCGTGCGGCACACTTCGCTGAGGCCGAGCGGCTTCATGACGGCCACGAACTGGTCGACCTTGGACGACTTGCCCGTGATCTCGAAGATGAAGTGGTCGGTGGTGGCGTCGACGACCTTGGCATGGAAAGCATCGGCAAGGCGCAGGGTTTCCGCGCGCATTTCGCCGGACCCCGTGACCTTGACCAGCGCGACCTCGCGCTCGATCGGCCGCTCCTGGCCCATCACCTTGGCACGAACGGTGAGATCGACAACCCGGTGCACCGGCACGATGCGCTCGAGCTGCGACTTGATCTGTTCGAGAACACCGGGCGTGCCACGCGTCACGATGGTAATGCGCGACAGATGCGCCTCGTGTTCGGTCTCCGAGACGGTGAGGCTCTCGATATTGTAGCCGCGGCCGGAGAACAGGCCGATGACGCGGGCAAGAACGCCCGGCTCGTTGTCAACGAGCACGGAGAGCGTGTGGCTCTCGGCGACCTGCGTTTCCTTGGCGATGAAATAGGCAGAGCCGGTGGGCTGAAGGTGTGCGTTCATAATTGTCTCTACCTCTACATCAAACGAGCTGGCGACCCTTGGCGTCGATCGCATTGGCGACCGCTTCGTCCGTGGCCTCGTCCGGCAGCAGCATTTCGTTGTGCGCCTTGCCCGACGGGATCATCGGGAAGCAGTTGGCAAGGTTCGCCACGCGGCAGTCGAAGATGACCGGACGCTTGACGTCGATCATTTCCTGGATCGCGCCGTCGAGATCGCCGGGCTTGTCGCAGGCGATGCCGACGCCGCCATAGGCTTCCGCGAGCTTGACGAAATCAGGCATCGCCTCCGTGTAGGAGTTCGACAGGCGGTTGCCGTGCAGGAGCTGCTGCCACTGGCGGACCATGCCCATATACTGGTTGTTCAGGATGAAGATCTTGACCGGCAGCTTATACTGGACCGCGCAGCTCATTTCCTGGATGCACATCTGGATCGAGGCGTCGCCCGCGATGTCGATGACCAGGCTGTCGCGATGCGCGACCTGCACGCCGATCGCCGCCGGGAAGCCGTAGCCCATCGTGCCGAGGCCGCCCGAAGTCATCCAGCGGTTCGGATGCTCGAAGCCATAGAACTGCGCCGCCCACATCTGGTGCTGGCCGACTTCCGTCGTGATGTAGGTGTCGCGGTCCTTGGTCAGCTCGTAGAGACGCTGGATGGCATATTGCGGCATGATCACGTCGTCGCTTGCCTTGTAGGCGAACGAGTTGCGCGCCCGCCACTTGGCGATCGACGTCCACCAGTCGTTCTGGACCGTCTTGTCGTAGTCCTTGGCGGCAGCACGCCACTGGCGGACCATGTCCTCCAGGATAGCGCCGACATCGCCGAGGATCGGAACATCGGCGCGGACGTTCTTGTTGATCGAGGACGGATCGATGTCGATGTGGATCTTCTTCGAATTCGGCGAGAAAGCATTCAGGCGGCCGGTGATGCGGTCGTCGAAGCGCGCGCCGATGCAGACCATGACGTCGCAATCATGCATCGCCATGTTCGCCTCATAGGAACCGTGCATGCCAAGCATGCCCAGCCAGTTCTTGCCGGAAGCGGGATAGGCGCCGAGGCCCATCAGCGTGGAGGTGATCGGGAAGCCGGTGATCTCGACCAGTTCGCGCAGGAGGCGCGAGGCTTCCGGCCCCGAATTCACGACGCCGCCGCCGGAATAGATGACCGGCCGGCGGGCCGAGCGCATCAGGCTGACGGCGGCCGCGATCTGGTTCGCATCACCCTGCAGCTTCGGCTGGTAGCTCTTCTGGATCGGCGCAGCGGACGGCGGCGTATAGGTGCCGGTCGCGAACTGGACGTCCTTCGGGATGTCGACGACGACGGGACCCGGGCGGCCGGACTGCGCGATGCGAAAGGCCTCGTGGATGACGCCGGCGAGCTCGTTGACGTCCTTGACCAGCCAGTTGTGCTTGGTGCAGGGGCGCGTGATGCCGACCGTATCGCATTCCTGGAAGGCGTCCGACCCGATGAGCGTGGTCGGAACCTGACCGGTGAGGCAGACGAGCGGGATGGAATCCATCAGGGCGTCCTGCAACGGCGTGACCGCATTGGTCGCACCCGGCCCCGAGGTGACGAGCATGACGCCGACCTTGCCGGTGGAGCGGGCATAGCCTTCGGCCATATGGCCTGCGCCCTGTTCGTGGCGCACGAGGATATGCTCGATGTCCTCCTGCTGGAAGATCTCGTCATAGATCGGCAGGACGGCACCGCCCGGATAGCCGAAGATATGTTCTACGCCGTTGTCTTTCAGGGCCTGCAAGACAATTTCGGCGCCCGTCATCTGATTTTCTGTTCCGCTCATCGGATTTCCGTCCGTCTCTTTGGTATTTCAGGTGTGAATATCGAACTTCTGGGCATAAAAAAAGGCCCCTTGGAGGAGCCTGCTTACCGCGCATGGGTGCTTTCGCCGGATGGTTACACCATCCTGCCCATGCGCCTTCCCACCACAAGAATGATAGCCGTCAGATTTTTCATGGGGCGAAGTGTTAACGGCAAAGTCCACGCGCGTCAACGCCTTTCCGTCTGTTTCGAAACGGCACGAATTGCGCTCTCTTTGGGAAATGGCCCGCCGAGGACGCCCCGGGACGAAACGTCTTATTAAGCGGCAGGCGCTAGACTTCTCCATTGATGGCAAGGAGTGCCGTGATTGCTGAACAATGATTTCCAAAGCTCCATCGTGGCTGGAGAGCAGGATCGCCGGGATGGCGTATCGACGGGCAACCGCCTGCTGGGCCGCGTCGTCGCCTGCAACGGATCGCATGCCACCATCAGCGCCGTTGCGGAAAGTGGAGAGACAGCGCTCACGGAACTGTGGGCGGTCGGCCGCCTCATTTCCATTTCCGTCGGCCGCAACCGCGTCGTCGCCCTGGTCTATTCCATGTCCACCGACCAGAAGAGCTGGGTGGAGAATCACGACACCGTCTTCCGCATCGAGGTGGAACTGCTGGGCGAGGTCCATGTCGGGGCCGATGGCCGCGAAGCGTTTTCCGCCGGCATCACCGACTACCCGCATCTCGGCGCCGTCGCTCACCGCATCCGCGCCTCGGATCTCGCCAAGGTCTACGATACCGGCAAGAACGACGTCTGCGCCATCGGCAAGCTGACGCAGGACGAGACGCTCGACGCAACGATCCACGTACCCTCCATGCTGGAAAAGCACTTTGCCGTCGTCGGCACGACGGGCGTCGGCAAATCCACCGCGGTCACATTGCTGCTGCACAAGGCGATCCAGGCCGATCCGCGCCTGCGCGTGCTCATCCTCGACCCACACAACGAGTTCGCCTCGGCCTTCGGCGACCTTGCCGTCGTCATCGACACCGAAACGCTGGACCTGCCGTTCTGGCTGTTCAAGCTCGAGGAATTCGCCGAAGTGGTCTTCCGCGGCCGCCCGCCGGTGCACGAGGAGATGGATATCCTGCGCGACCTGATCCCGGAGGCCAAGCGCGCCTTCCGTGGAACAAGCGACAATGGCCTGATGCGCCGTACCAGCGAAAAGAGTTCGGTGACCTCGGATACGCCGGTGCCCTTCCGCATCGCCGATCTGCTGGCGCTCATCGACGAACGCATCGGGCGCCTCGAAGGCCGGGCGGAAAAGCCGCATCTGCGCTCGCTCAAGGTCAAGATCATGTCGGCGATCAATGACCCGCGCTACCATTTCATGTTCTCCTCGAACACGATCACCGACACGATCCTCGACACGATCGCCCGCATTTTCCGCATTCCCGGCGACGGCAAGCCGGTCACGACCTTCCAGCTTGCCGGAATCCCCTCGGAGGTCGTCAATTCGGTCGCGTCCGTGCTTTGCCGCATGGCCTTCGAAATCGGCCTGTGGAGCAATGGCGGCGTACACATGCTCGTGGTCTGCGAAGAGGCACACCGCTACGTGCCGGCCGACATGAAGCTCGGCTTCATGCCGACGCGCCAGGCCATCGCCCGCATCGCCAAGGAGGGTCGCAAATACGGCGTCTCGCTCGGCATCATCACCCAGCGCCCCGGCGAACTCGACCCGACGATCCTCTCGCAGTGCTCGACGATCTTCGCCATGCGTCTTGCCAACGAGCACGACCAGGAGATCATCCGCTCGGCGATCCCCAACTCCTCGTCCTCGACAACCAGCTTCATCTCCTCGATCGGCAACGGCGAAGCGATCGCCTTCGGCGAGGCCGTGGCCGTGCCGATGCGCATGCGCTTCTCGCGTGTCGAAACCAGCCGTCTGCCGAAGGCGAACGGCACCGGCGTCAAGATCAACGAGGAGACGCCGCAAAGTGTGGACCTGCGCTCCATCGTCGCCCGCATGCGCGCCATCACCGGGCCTGATATTTCCGGCTTCCAGAATTCCTTCCTTGCCGCCCAGGGCCAGACCATGCCGCTCCCGACCGGCTACGAGGATGCACCCTACGAGGACGAGGAAGGCTACGTCGAGACGCTACAAGCAGCCGCCGCGACCCAACCAGAGCCGTACCGACCCGATATGCTGCCGGGCGCCCAGAGTGTCTACGACCCATCGCCCCAGGAACGTTTCGAGGCGATCCGCCGGGAGCTGACCTCCGAACCGCAGCGCGCCGCTGCCGACCCCTACCGCCAGCCGGTAACGCGTCCTGCACCGGCCTTCGGCGAGCAGCAGGAGCCGCGGCGAGAGGGTTCCATTCGCGAACAGCTTCTCAAGAAGCCGTTGAGCAGCCTGATCCGGCGTTAAGCACGACGGCCCCTCCCAATGTCCTGCGCGTCAGGACATTGGGAGGGGCCGATCGCAAAAACCTCTAAAAAACCTCGCCGGGCGTGCCCGTAGGGGCCAGCGGATCGATGCGCTGCCAGCTCTCGTCGAGCTGGTTGCGGAACCAGGTCATCTGGCGCTTGGCATATTGCCGCGTCGCCGCCGCCCCGCGCTCGGCGACCTCAGCCGCGCTCATCTCGTCGGCCAGCATCGCCGCGATCTGCGGTACGCCGATCGCCTTCATGACAGGCATGGCGGGAGAAAGATCGAGCGCCAGCAGCGCCTGCACCTCCGCCACCGCGCCGGAGGCAAGCATCGCGGCGAAGCGCCGGTCGATACGGGCAGCGAGCACCGCACGGTCCGGCAGGACGACAATCTTCTGTGCCCTGTCCGCATCGATGACGGCCGGTCCCCTCGCTGCCTGGAAGGCCGAGATCGACTGCCCCGTCGCCTCCAGCACCTCCAGCGCCCGCACGATGCGCTGGCCGTCGGCCGGCTTCAGCCGCGCCGCCGTTTGCGGATCGCCAATCTCGAGCGCGTGGTGAAGGGCTTCGGCCCCCTCTTGCACAAGCCGGGCACGCAGGCGCGTGCGGACGGCCTCGGGGATCGCCGGCATGTCGGAGAGCCCGCCCGTCAGCGCGCGAAAATAAAGTCCCGTTCCGCCGACGAAGACCGGCAGCTTTTCCCGCTGCCGCAACTCCGTGACGACCGCCGTCGCCTCACGCAGCCAGTCGCCGGTCGAATAGGTCGCGCCGGCCGGCACATGGCCGTAGAGCCGGTGCTCGATGCCCCCCATATCGTCCGGCTGCGGTCGGGCGGTGAGGATATCGAGCGTGTCATAGACCTGCATGCTGTCGGCGTTTACCACCACGCCGCCGTGCTCGGCCGCCAGCCGCACGGCGAGCGCGGACTTGCCGCTGGCCGTCGGGCCCGTTATCAGGATCGCGTCCCGCTTTCGATCAAGGTTTCTCATCATGGCTTTCGTTGCCACGCTTGTCGCCAATCCGTCAAATCCTGTCCTGACGCCCGCCCTCGCCGAAAAGGCTGCCGATGCGGTCAAGGCGTCCGGCCTCTACTGGCTTGCCGACGGCATTGCCTGCGATATCGCGCTGCGCGACGGCAGCGATCTCGAGGCATCCGAGGCGGCCATCCGCGCTGTCATCGGCAGCGAACCGGTCGACCTTGCCATCCAGGAAGCGGAAACGCGGCGCAAGAAGCTGCTGATCGCCGACATGGATTCGACGATGATCGGCCAGGAATGCATCGACGAGCTCGCCGCCGAAGTCGGCCTCAAGGACAAGGTCGCGACCATCACAGCCCGCGCCATGAACGGCGAGATCGCCTTCGAACCTGCGCTTCGCGAGCGTGTCGCCCTGCTCAAGGGGCTGCCGGTCTCCGTTATCGACGAGGTCATCGAAAAGCGCATCACGCTGACGCCGGGCGGGCGCGAACTGATCGCGACCATGAAGGCGAAGGGCTATTACACGGCGCTCGTCTCCGGCGGCTTCACCGTCTTCACGAGCCGTATCGCCGCGACACTCGGCTTCGACGAGAACCGCGCCAACCTGCTCATCGACGCCGACGGCAAGCTGACCGGCGAAGTGGCCGAGCCGATCCTCGGCAAGCAGGCCAAGGTGGACGCCCTGATCGAGATTTCCGAACGGCTCGGCATTTCGCCTGACGACGCCATGGCCGTCGGCGACGGCGCCAATGATCTCGGCATGCTGCATCTGTCGGGCGCCGGGGTCGCACTGCACGCCAAGCCGGCCGTCGCCGCAGAGGCGAAGATCCGCATCGACCACGGCGACCTCACTGCGCTGCTCTACCTGCAGGGCTACCGCAAATCCGATTTCGTTGCCGGCTGATGCCTATCGCCACGACCAGCCGCCTCACGCTCCGGAACTGGGAGGAGAAGGACCGGGACCTCTTCCACGAGATCAATTCCGATCCCGTGGTGATGGAGTTCTTCCCGTTCCTGCGCACCCGCGCCCAGTCCGACGAACTCTTCGAGCGCCTCCGCGACACCATCGCCGAGACCGGCCTCGGCTTCTACGCGCTCGCCGAGCGGGAAAGCGACGCGGCGCTCGGCTTCTGCGGTCTCGCGCGCACGACGGAACGGCTTGAACCGCACCTGCCGGCCGGCACTGTGGAAATCGGCTGGCGGCTGGCCCGGCGTCACTGGGGCAAGGGCTACATCACCGAGGCCGCCGAACGGCTGCTCGCCTTCGGCTTCACAGAAAAGAACCTCGGCGAGATCGTCTCCTTCGCAGTCGCCGGAAACACGCGCTCGATCGCCGTCATGCAGCGCATCGGCATGCGCGCGGCTCCCGAGCGGAATTTCGACATGCCAGGCCTCGACGATACGCTGCGCCCGCACGTGCTCTACACGCTGGATCGTGCAACCTGGTACAATCGCTAGCCACGGCCATGAAAACGGCCGTTGAAGCAATGCTCCAACGGCCTGAATCCGTTTTTCGGCTTTCGCCTGCAAACCCTTGGCGGGACTCGCCTTAATCGATGCGCACGGTGATGTAACGCAGCGCTCCGGTGCGGTTGGCGATCATCATCAGCGCGTTGCGGCGGTCTTCGGACTTCAGCTTGGCGATTCGGGCCTTGACCTCTTCCGCCGTCGCTACCGCCTCCTGGCCGATCTCGACGATGACGTCGCCGGGCACGATGCCGCGTTCGGCGGCAGCCGAATCGGGCGCCACCTCGGTGATCACGACGCCCTTGACGCTTTCGACGATCTCGAAGGTCTTGCGCGCCTCCTCGCCGAGGTCGCTGATGCCCATGCCAAGCACCATGTCGGCCTTGCTGGGCTGGGCTTCGCCGGTCTCGGGCGTCGTGCCTTCCTCCGTCGTGCCCTCGTCCTGGGTCACCTCGTCACCCTCGGCCTGCTTCTCGCCGTCCTCGAGGCGGCCGAGCGTGACCTTGACGGTCATCTCCTTGCCGTCGCGCAGCAACACGACGTCGACCGCCTTGCCGACCGGGCTTTCGGCAACGACGCGCGGCAGGTCGCGCATCTCGTCGACATCCTTGCCGTCGAAGCGGGTGATGACATCGCCGGTCATGATCGAGCCGTTGTCGACCGGCCCGCCCTTGATGATGCCGGCAACGAGCGCGCCCTTGGCCTCGCTCATGCCGATGCTCTCGGCAATGTCGTCAGTGACCGGCTGGATGCGTACGCCGAGCCAGCCGCGCCGCGTCTCGCCGAAATCGCGCAGCTGCATGAAGATGTTCTGCGCAAGCTCCGTCGGCACGGAGAAGCCGATGCCGATCGACCCGCCGGAAGGCGAGATGATCGCCGTGTTGATGCCGATGACCTCGCCCTTCATGTTGAACAGCGGACCGCCGGAATTGCCGCGGTTGATGGCGGCGTCCGTCTGGATGAAATTATCGTAGGGGCCAGCATTGATGTTGCGCCCCCGCGCGGAAATAATGCCGACGGTCACCGAGCCGCCAAGGCCGAACGGGTTGCCGATCGCCATCACCCAGTCACCGATGCGCATGGTGCGGGAATCGCCGAACGGCACCGCCTTCAGCGGCGATTTCGGCTCGACCTTCAAGAGCGCCAGATCGGTCTTCGGGTCGGTGCCGACGAGTTTTGCCTTCAGCTTGGAACCGTTGGCGAAATTCACCTCGATGTCGTCGGCTCCCTCGATGACATGGTTGTTCGTGGCGATGAAGCCCGAAGGGTCGATGACGAAGCCGGAACCGAGCGAGTTGACGGTCTGGCCCTGGTTGGAGCCCTCGCCCCCCTCACCCTTGAAGAACTCGTCGAAGAAATCCTGGAAGGGCGAACCTTCCGGCACCTGCGGGATGGGCGCCTTGTCGTCGCTCTTGACGTTCTGCGAGGTGGAGATGTTCACCACGGCGTCGAGCAGGTTTTCGGCAAGATCGGCGACCGATTCCGGGCCGTTCGGCTTGACCTCCGCAGCTGCCGGCACGGCAAACGGTCCCCCCGCGACCAGCGAAAAACTCACCGCGAGTGCGAGTGCCGCATGGGCAACGCTGGACCTCATCTTCAAAGCCATGGTCGGCATCCTCTTTCGTCTGATTGTCGCGGCGAGTGTTTGCCCCGGATACGGCAAAAATCAGTCCGCCGCGCTGAATTCATGTGAAGTCTTGCCCGTCTTCGCAGGCAGCCGCAAGGGCCGCGTTCACGCGCCGCGGATGAACCACACCATGGCGACGCCGAGCGCCACGGCGACGAGCCCGGAGGCACGCAGCTGGCTTTCCGGAATCTGCGGCAGCATTTCCGCCATGCGCTTCAAAATCGAAGGGGCCAGTGCGTACACCAGCCCCTCGATGATCAGGAAGAACGCGATCCCCGTCAGGAAATCGGTCATGCCGTTCTCAGTTTGCGGTCGACGGCGTCGTCGCCGTGCCCGAGGTCACCGGCTTCGCACCGGCGGCATCCTCGAAGTAGCGGAAGAACTCCGACTGCGGCGACAGCACAAGCGTGGTGTCGGAAGTGCTCATCGCATCGCGATAGGCGATCATGGACCGGTAGAAGTCGTAGAAAGCCGCATCCTGGGAGAAGGCTTCGCCGTAGACACGGCTGCGTTCGCCGTCGCCCTCGCCTCGCAGGATTTCCGAATCGCGCTGCGCGGCGGCGACGAACTCGACGACCTGACGGTCGGCGATGGCGCGGCGGCGCTGGCCTTCTTCGTTACCACGGGCACGGATGAGTTCGGCTTCCGCCAGACGCTCGGCCTTCATACGGTCATAGGTCTGCTGCGAGACTTCCTGCGTCAGGTCCGTACGACGGATACGAACGTCGGAGATCGTGAGGCCGAGGCTCGAGGCATCGTTCGTCAGTTCGCCGCGCACTTCACGCATCATCGAGGCGCGCTCTTCGGAAAGAGCGGACTCGAAGCCGCGCAGACCGTAGACCCGGCGCAGGGCCGCGTCGAGACGGGTACGCAGGCGCGCTTCAGCCGATTCCCGATCGCCCGAAACCGTTTCGCGGAAGCGGCGGGCATCGGTGATCTTGTAGACCACGAAGGCATCGACCTCGTAGAACTTGCCGCCCGAGACCTGGACGCGGATGTTGTCGAGATCGAAGCGCAGCGCCTGATCCTGGATGTACTGCACGCTGTCGGCATCCATGAAGCCGAAGGGCAGCTTGAAGTAGAGGCCGGGTTCGGACTTGACGTCCTGGATCTGGCCGAAGCGGATGACGATCGCCTGCTGGCGCTCGTTGACGACGAACACCGAGGAATAGACGATGAAGAGGAGAACGCCGACGGCGATCAGGATTGCCGGTATACGGTTGCCCATTACTGCGTGCCTCCCGCCTGCTGGCCGGTGGTGCGGCCGAGTTCATTGAGGGGAAGGAAGGGAACCACACCCTGGCCGCCCTGCTTCTCGTCGATGATGACCTTCTTGGAGTTCTTCATCACGTCTTCCATGGTTTCAAGGAAAAGACGCTTGCGGGTGACATCGGGCGCTACCTTGTACTGTTCGTAGATGGAGAGGAAGCGCGCCGCCTCACCTTCCGCTTCCTTGACGACACGGTCCTTGTAGGCGGCCGCCTCTTCGCGGATCTGCGCCGACTGACCGCGGGCAAGACCCAGCTTCTGGTTGGCGTACTGGTTGGCTTCCTCGACGAAGCGGTCTTCGTCCTGCTCGGCGCGCTGCACTTCGTCGAAGGCGTCGGCGACCTCGCGCGGCGGGGCAGCGTCCTCGATGGCGACGGTGTTGATCGAGATGCCGGCGCCGTAAGCGTCCATGGTCGCCTGGATCGTCGTCTTCACGCCCTCCGCGATGGCCTGACGGTTGTCGCGGAAAATGTCCTGGGCGGGGCGGCGGCCGACGACTTCGCGCATGGCGCTTTCGGAAACCTGCTGCAGCGTCTCCGCCGGGTATTCGAGATTGAAGAGGTAGGACTGCGGATCCGTGACCGAATAGAGCACCGAGAACTGCACGTTGACGATGTTCTGATCACCCGTGAGCATCAGGCCGGAATTTTCGGCATTCGACGAGGCCGAGCGGCGGCCGATATTCTGTTGCTGCTCGGTGATCTTGACGAGTTCGACGGTTTCGAGCGGCCAGAGGTGGAAATGCAGGCCGGGCATGGCGACTTCCTGCTTCGGCTTGCCGAAGCGCAGCTCGACGCCGCGTTCGTCCGGCTGAACGGTGTAGATGGCGTTCATCAGCCAGAAGACGCCGACAAGAAGCAGCGCGATGACCACGACGCCGCCATTGATGCCACCAGGCATGACGTTCTTCAGCTGATCCTGGCCGCGCCGGATGATGTCCTCGAGGTCGGGCGGGCCGCCATTGCCGCTTCCGCCGCCGCCGCGGGGCCGGTTCGGACCCTGCCCCCATGGCCCCTGATTGTTTCCACCACCGCCGCTGCCACCGCCCCAAGGGCCGCCGCCGCCGTTCTGATTGCTCCAGGGCATCAATACCTCTTTCTTTATATCCCTACGTGCCGCGCTTCGCGGAATGTTTCACCGCGCTACGCGAGGTGAACCCGTTATAGGTATCACTCCGGCACCTTTCAACAAATCCGCGTGAGCTTGCCGGCTTGTGCGGCAAAATAGTTCGTGATCGAGGCTACAGGACCGCTTTTCGACGCCAGGTGACGAAGCGCATGGCGTGGCTGTCCTTCTCTCCCTGCGGAATCGGCTCGTCCACCACTTTTTCGAAGACTGCCGGATCGATATCGGGAAAGCGCGCATCGCCCTCCACATCCGCCTGGACATGGGTGACGTGCAGGATGTCCGCCCGGTCGAAGGCCTGCGCATAGATCTGCCCGCCGCCGATGACGCAGATCTCGTCCACGCCAAGTCCTTCCGCCTCACGGCGGGCAGCGGAAAGCCCTGCGTCGAGCGAGGAAACGACCGCAGCGCCGGGTGCGGAAAATGACACATCACGGGTGATGACGATGTTCGGTCTGCCCGGCAGCGGCTTGCCGATCGATTCCCAGGTCTTCCGCCCCATCACCACCGGCTTGCCGAGCGTCAACTGCTTGAAGCGCTTGAGATCCGACGGCAGGCGCCACGGCAGGTCGCCGTCGCGGCCGATGACGCCGTTCCTGGCGGCAGCCACGACGAGGACGATCTTGGCTTCAGTCATGCGAGTACCCGAAAATCAGACGGCGATGGGCGCCTTGATGGTTGAATCGGCTTCATAGCCAATCAGGGTGAAGTCCTCGAATTTGAAGGAGAAAAGGTCCTTCACATCGGGATTGAGCTTCATGAAGGGCAAGGGCTTCGGGCGGCGGGCCATCTGGGTGCGCACCTGCTCGAAATGGTTGGAGTAGATATGCGCGTCACCCAGCGTATGCACGAAATCACCCGGCTGCAGGCCGGTCGCCTGCGCCACCATCATGGTCAGCAGCGCATAGGAGGCGATGTTGAAGGGCACGCCGAGGAAGATGTCGGCGGAACGCTGGTAGAGCTGGCAGGAGAGCTTTCCATCCGCCACGTAGAACTGGAACAGGCAATGGCAGGGCGGCAGCGCCATCTCGTCGACCAGCGCCGGGTTCCAGGCCGAGACGATATGACGGCGGGAATTCGGATTGCGCCGGATACTGTCGACGACGGCGACGATCTGGTCGAGATGGCGGCCGTCATGGGTCGGCCAGGAGCGCCACTGGTAGCCGTAGACCGGGCCGAGTTCACCCTCGGCATCCGCCCATTCGTCCCAGATGGTGACACCGTTCTCATGGAGATAGCCGATGTTGGTGTCACCCTTCAGGAACCACAGGAGTTCATGGATGATCGAGCGCAGATGCAGCTTCTTGGTGGTCAGAACCGGAAAACCTTCCGAGAGATCGAAGCGCATCTGGTAGCCGAAGACGCCACGCGTGCCCGTGCCGGTCCGGTCGCCGCGGTCGGTACCGTTTTCCATTACATGGGCGAGAAGGTCGAGATATTGCTGCATGGTCGCCGCCGATTCGTTGTCCAGCGTGAGATACTAGAGCGGGAACGGCGGCGGCCAAAGCGTGAAATCGGGTTGTCCCGGATTTCCTCAGGCGAGCGCGCCGAGCGTGCCGAGTTCCTTTGCGGTGAGATAATAGAAGGTGACGCGCGATTTCGTGCGGTCGTCGGCCATCGCCTTGCAGACGGCCTCCACCGCCTTGTCGGCGGCCTCGCCCGTGATGCCGAACTTCTTGGCGCACCACTTTTCCTTGACGCGGTTCAGCTCTTCCGGGTCGGAGCAGGAGACAAGCGAGGAGTCCCGGTTGCGCAGCGCGATGCCGAGATGGCTCACGATCTTCTTTACGATGGCCTCGTCCGCACCACTGTCATACTTGCGGACGTCTGCGAGATAATCGGTCATGGCATCTCCTCTCCGATTGCGCGGCCGCCGCCGTCATGGCGCACCGGCCGACGGCCATGTTTTTCAAGCCGCTCCGGCAAGTCAAGCGCTAATAAAGCGCCAGCGAAAGCCTCCACATGGCGCAGGCCCCGCTCGCCTGGGTTTTACCGAGCGATATTTTTGCACTTTCTGAAGGAATTTCCGCTACAGCTATCTGCACAAGACCTGATGGACCACCCCACCGCGAGTACCCCCGCATGTGAGACAGACTGACGACTATTCCGATCGTTTCCGGCTCGTCTATGCCACGGCCTCCCTCGCCGCAGGCGTGTTGACGGCCGGCTGGGGCCTCGTCTTCGCGGCGATGCAGGAATGGTCGATGGTCGCCATGGACGTGGCGCTGGTCACCGTCGCGATCGCCAGCTTCGTGCTCGCCCGGCGCCGCCAGCTGACCGCTGCCATCTTCCTTTCCCAGGTCGCCTTCCTCGTCATCATCGCCGCCTTCTGCCTGCTGTTCGACGTGCCGAACGACATCGCCCCGCGGGTCTCGCATCTCTTCCTGCTCGTGCTGGCGATGATCGGCTATATCAACTACCAGCAACGCCCGTCGCGCCGGCAGCTCGCCATCGTCGCGCTCTCGCTTGCGACCTTTGTCGTCTTCGCCAGCACGCAGGTCGCCCTGCCCTTCGCCCGGCCGATTTCCAACGATTTCCGCTTCGTCGGATCGTGGGTCAACGTGACGATCGCCGTCACCATGCTGTGTGGCTGCCTCTACATGATGCGGCAGGAATTCGCCCGCAATCTCGGACGGGAGCGCGACATCACCGCCGCGCTGAAGAACCGGGAATTCGAGCTGTTCTACCAGCCGCAGGTGGACCAGACCGGCACGGTCACCGGCGCGGAGGCGCTGCTGCGCTGGCGGCGGCCGGACGGCAGCTTCGTGTCGCCTGCCGAATTCATCCCCATCGCCGAGCAGGCAGGCCTGATGCCCGCCATCGGCGACTGGGTGCTGAACGAGGCTCTCAAGACGCTCTCCTTCTGGCAACAGGACGAAGCAACTCGCCACCTGAGGCTCGCGGTCAATGTCAGCGCCGACCAGTTCATGAAGGTCGACTTCGCCGACACGGTGCTCGCCCGGATCCGCGCGCAGGACATCGACCCGGCACGCCTCAAGCTGGAACTGACCGAAAGCATGATGGCGAACGACGTCGATGCCATCGCGGAGAAGATGGGCGTGCTGCGAGCCGCCGGCCTCACCCTCTCGCTCGACGATTTCGGCACCGGCTATTCCTCGCTCAGCCATCTGCGCCGCCTGCCGATCCAGGAGATCAAGATCGACCGCTCCTTCGTCAAGGACGCCCCGGAGAGCAAACGCAACCGCCTGCTGCTCAAGAGCATCTTCGACATCGCCCGCACGCTGGACCTGTCCGTCGTCGCCGAAGGCATCGAGACGAAGGAACAGTTCCTGCTCCTGCAATCCTTCGGCGGCATGGCCTTCCAGGGCTTCTATTTCGGCCGCCCGGTCCCGCTTGCCGACTTCCAGAGGCAATGGACGGCGGAAACTCCGCCCTCGCTCGCCGAAACCGCCTGAACCGAAAAACTTTGCCAAATCCCTGTCACAAAGCCCTTTTCTTGAAGGCCGAGAGCGCCTATATGAAGGGTGCTGCCTCGGCAGCTATGGCAATAAACGGGCGGTGTAATAAACCCATTGGACCCGGGGGCGGTACCCGGCGCCTCCACCAAAAACCGGTCTTTCCAAGCAGACCGGCTTTTGATGGGGGCGAAATAGGATCGACAAGGGCGTAAAGATCGACTTTTTGCTCGGCATTGTACCACCGTTATCGGGCTAAACTTGTAGTTGCAAACGACAACTATGCGGAAGCTCGTCTCGCTGCCTAATGGCGGTGTGACACTTCACTCAAAGTCCTGACGGGTCGCACCGGCAGGCGGGGTCCGAAGGCACCTGGCAACAGAAGCCTTCACCTTCTCCAATCCCTTGAAATGGTCTATAGCTGTGCCAGATGACTCGTGCCCTAGGGTATGAGGCCAAGGCAATTCCAGCAAAAGCGTGAAGCGGTTTTGCGGTCGGAATTGCGTTGAAACAAGAGACGGAGCCTTTCTGCATTTCAACGAAAAGCGGAAGTGCTCTCATGCAATGCCTGAACACAAAGGCTGGAAGAAAGACAGGAACGGATGGCGCAAGACCACATTCGCTATGACATTCTCGCCCAGGACGCGCTGCGCAGCGTCATCCGCAAGGTTTTGTCCGAAATTGCGGTCACCGGCCATCTGCCGGGCGAGCACCACTTCTTCATCACGTTCCTGACCAACGCCCCCGGCGTGCGCATCTCGCAGCACCTGAAGGCAAAATATGCCGAGCAGATGACCATCGTCATCCAGCATCAGTTCTGGGACCTCAAAGTCACGGAAAGCCTGTTCGAGATCGGCCTCTCCTTCTCCGACACGCCGGAAAAGCTCGTCATCCCGTTCAACGCCATCCGCGGCTTCTATGACCCGTCGGTAAGCTTCGAACTGGAATTCGACGTACCGGCCGTCGAGGAAGAGGAAGAACACTCCGCCGAGATCACCGCCTACCCCGTCGCTGCGGAAAAAACCGAAGAAACCACCGAGGACCCGACGCCGCCGACCGGTGGCGACGACAACAACAAGGGTGGTTCCGTCGTTTCGCTCGATTCCTTCCGCAAGAAGAACTGAGGCCGCGCGATGAGCGGCGACGTCGTCAATCTCCGCCAGGTTCGCAAGCAGAAGGCCCGCTCCGAAAAAGAGAAGCAGGCCGAGCAGAACCGCATCAGCTTTGGCCGCACCAAGGCGGAGAAGACACTGACGCGCACGCTGAACGACAAGGCGCAGAAGGCGTTCGAACAGGGCCAGCTGGAACGGCCGGAAGACGATCCCAAGAACGGCAAAGGCTGATCTTTCAAGCCCTTGCCGAAAGAAGCGGAATCGATCCGTCAGAAGGCTGCGGCATTTGTCGAAGCAGCAGGGCGCGCCCGTTGGCTCTCGCACATGGAGCGGCTCCAGACGGACGGCACCTTTGTGGGGGACGGGCATGATCCGCAAATACTCGACCACCCTGCACGGCCACCGTACGAGCTTCTCGCTCGAGCCCGCCTTTCACGACGAGCTGAAGGCCATCGCCGTCGAGCGCGATCTACCGCTCGCCGCCCTCATCCGCGACATCGACGACGAAAGGGGCATCGAGGGCAACCTGTCCTCGGCCCTGCGCCTTCATGTGCTGGGCTGGCTGAAACGCAAGGCGAACGGCACGGCGTAAAGCAAGCCCCCCGCAAAACGCTGCGGCGCTCCTGATGCGCGCCTTCCGCGGCCGCAAATCCCGTTTCCGGGTCGCGCGGTGCGCCGCCATCCGGTCCTTGCCCTTCCCGGAACGGCTCAGTTCACACCGGGCAGCCCATCGAAATTGAGGTTCTGTCCACTGTCGAGCGGCGGCAGTTCACCGCCACGCTCCACGCCTTCGCCCGGCAGGACGGGCAGGCGGCGGCGCTCCGCCTCGTCCTCGGCCCGGCTGGCCTCCGCCGCCGCGCGCTGTTCGGCAAGACGACGGGCCTGCTCCTCGGCCTCCCGCAGGCGGCGTTCGTCGTCCGCAGCCTTGCGGCGGGCACGCTCGGCGGCTTCGGCGGCCTCCCGCGCGCTCCGTTCCCGCTCGACGCGCTCGCGTGCCTCGGTGCGGCGGCGCTGCTCCTCCTCCATCTGCAGGCGCATCGCTTCGGCAAGTGCGGCGCGCGCTTCCGCACGCGAGCGATAGAGCGCGGCCTCACGCCGAAGGCGCTGCTTTTCCAACACGTTTGCCTGCAAGGTTTCCACCCGGCGCCGCTCCGTCTCGAAGCGCCGCAGCGAGAGGTAGTTGGCAAGCGGCTGCACGTCGAGCGCCACGCCTGGCGCCTCCACGAGGCCGCGATAGTCGAGTGCCACCTCGGGTTCCGCCCCCGCCAGCGCGTCCTCGCCAGCCGCATAGGTGACGGACAGCCGACCCGCCATCATATCGCCGGCAAGATCGATATCCGCATCGCCGGAGAAGGCCGCCTTGCCGTCACCTGCGGCCACGCTCTGGACGCGCAGTTTGCCACCGGCAAGCGCAAAGGGCAGGCGCACGGTGCCCAGCACTGCTTCGCCCGCGAGAATCGCATCCGCCGCAAACCCGGCGACGCGCTCGGGCGTGATATCGCCCTCGATGCCATCGGCCGCCTTCAGCAGCGCCGGCAACGCGCCGGTATAGATCCCACGCAGGGTGAGGTCGGAGATTTGCGCCTCGCCCGAACCGCTGGCGCCCTCGACCATGGCACGCACGCTTTTGCCCGAGGCATCGACAGCCAGCGTCACATCCGCCTTGCCCGTCGCGACGGCCCCCAGCGGGCCCGCCCAGACGATCTTCGCCAGATCCACACCCGACAGGTCCACCCGCGCCTCGAACAGGCCATTCTCGTCCGCATTGGCGACCTTGAGGCGCCCGGCCAGCCGGCCGCCCAGCCAGTCGCCCGCCATATCGGTCAGCGTCAACTCGCCACCCTTCCAGACGAGATTGCCCGAAAAGCCCTCCACGGCCCCATAGAGGCCCGGCCAGAAGGCCCCCACCTCCAGCGCGACGGAGAGATCGGCGGCATCCTGAAGCGGCTGCACGAGCGGCGCCGCGTTCAGCCCGCCGTCGAGCACATCCGTCACCGGCCCGGCGACGGCTTCGGCGAGGAAGGCGAAATCCACCGTATCAAAGCGCAGCGCGCCCGTGCCCTTGAGCACCGGCGCCGTGCGATCGAGCGTGAGGCGGCCGGAAAAGGCGTTGCGGTCGGCCTCCCCGGCGACATCGGTGATCGTGATCGCCGCAGCGCTCGTCGCCACCGATGCCTGCAACGCGAGCGGAAGGCCTGCGCCGGCCTGCGGCACGGCGATACCGTTCATCATCAGATAAGGCTCGATGTCATCGCTCTTCGCCGAAAGGGCGAGCATACCGGCCGGGAAATCGGCCGCGGAGAGCGCAGCCGTGCCCTTGGCCGAGATCGTCGTACTGCCGGCGCTGAAGACGAGGGAGACATCGGCCGGTCCCTCTTCCCGCTGCTTGACACGGAAGGTGACGCTGCCATCCGGATCCGCATCGAAGGGCAAGGGGTCGAGCCCGATCTGCCCGGCCAGCACCACCGACTGCGGATTGAAGATGCTGCCCTCAAGCTCGAAATTGCGCCCCGCCAGAAGGTCCGCGGGCGTCGCGGCGGAAAGCTTCATTTCGACCCGTCCGTCATTGACGGGGCCGCTGATCGTCACGGTCGCCGGATCGCCCGCCTCGCCGGAAACGGCCAGCCGAACGGCAAGGTCCGCATTGTCGTAATAGCCGGCATTGGCGAGGAAACGGGCAAGCACCGGATGCTGGGGCAGATGCCGCGCCAGAAGCTCGGCCACCGGACGCATCGCAGCCGCCTTCACCGTCATGTCGAGCCCGGCGCTCGGCGCAAGGAGCGAACCGCCGAGCGTGCCGCTGGCCGAAAGGGTCGCACCATCCAGCGCGGCGATGTTCAGGCGGCTCAAGGTCAGAAGGCCGTCCTTAATGGACAGCGCCGCGCTGACGCCGGAGGCGCTTTCACCGAAGGCGAGGAAACGGTCAGCCTTGATATCGAGCGCGATCGAATGGTCCAGCACGGCGGAAAGCGAGGTATCTCCCGCCACCAGGCCGACAAGCGCCTGCAGCGATTCCAGCGCAACCTCGTTGCCGCGCAACTGCAGCGACAGCGTGGGAACATCCGCACGTGACTCGCGCTCCATGCGGCCGAGCAGCGAGGCGCCGCCGATGGCGATCTCGAGATTTTCGAAGCGCTGCAACTCGTCGGTCAGATTGACCTCGGCGGAAAAACCGGCGGTCTTGAGCTTGCGGATTTCCGGATCCACGGATCCGGCAAGCCAGGTCGCCAGCCCTGAGGGCTGGTTCGAGGCGACCAGCAGATCGCCGACAAAGCCGCGGTTGGCCTTGAGCGTCAGCCGGCCCCTGGCCTCGAGCGTCGTGCGGCCGGGCAGGAGCGCATCCGCCCGGTCGATCTGCCAGCCTTCCCCATCGGGCTTCACATCGAGACGCACCTCGCGCACGGTCGTGTCACCGACCACCACGGCGGGGAGGAACAGGCTGGCGCGGCCGGGCACCTGCGGGATCGGGATATCGGCAGCGATGGCGAGCAGCGCCTGTAGCCGCTGGCGAGCGGAGACCTGCGGGTTGCGGCCCGTCTTGCCGCCCTCCCCGCTGTTGCCGATGCGTGAGACGTCGATCTGCTGGCCATCGGCGATCAAGAGGAATTCCGGCGCGCGACCGGTATCGAGCGTCGCCTCGCCGGTCACCACATAGGGATCCTCGCGCGGGCCGGCTTCAAGGCGGTATTCCGGCACGCGGATGCGCTCGTTGGAAAGTTCGAATTTTCCCGCGACACGGATCGGGTCGGCCGGCCCCTCACCCTTCGGTCGCGGCTTTTCCGAGATGGTGAAGTCGCCGCCATATTGCGGACGGAAATCGACGACCTTCAGCGCACCGTCCAGATCGGCAGTGAAGGCAAGCCGGTCGGGCACGATGCGGGCGCGCAGGGAGAGCGCACCATTCTCCACCTGTCCGCTCGAAAGCTGGAACGCCCCGCTCTCGCCATCAAGCGCCGCGCGCCCGTCGATGCGCCAGGGGCCGCCGAGCGATTTCGCCGAAACCTGTGCATCGAGGCCGGTGACACGGCGGGTGCGGCCAGTCTGGGCATCGACGAATTCGATCTCGCCGCCGGATATCGCGACGCTTTCCAGGATGACGGTGCGGGCGGGAATATCGGACTTGCGGCCGCGCGCCCAATCCAGCGTGCCGTCCTCGAAAAGCTTGATGCGCGCCTTCGGCTCCTCGATGCGCATATCGAAGATCAGCGCCTCGCCGGAGAGGAACGGGGCCAGTTCCGCATCCATGGAGAAACGCGCAATCTCGACCAGCGGCTGGCCATCCTCCGGCGCGCCGACGCGCACGTCGTTGAGCGTCACGGAGGGGAACGGGATCAGGCGTGCGTCGACGCTGCCATGCACCACGACGGTGCGGCCCATGATGCGGCTCGCCTCGCGTTCAAAATCCTGGCGGAAGCTGGTCCAGTCGACGAAAAGCGGAGCAAGCAGCGCCGCAAAGAGCGCCACGACCACCAAGCCGCCAACGAAGAGCATGATTCTGGAAAGCACGCCGCCTGCCTTGAATTTCGTTTCACCGCCTCAGGATAACGACTAATTGCCTGAGAGGGTCGAAAAAATCTTGCCGGGATTCAGAATGTTGTCCGGGTCGAGCGCCTGCTTGATCTGCCGCATCAGCTGGACCGTGCCACCGAGCTCACCCGGCAGAAAGGCCTGTTTGCCCTGGCCTATACCGTGTTCGCCGGTGCAGGTGCCGTCCATGGCAAGCGCCCGGGCGTTGAGCCGGCCGACGAAAGCCTCGACCTTGGCAACATGCGCCGGATCCTTGTCGTCGAAGACGAGGCTGACATGGAAATTGCCGTCGCCCGCATGGCCGACGATCGGCGCAAGAAGCCCGTGTTCCTCGATGTCGCGCTCGGTTTCCGCCACGCAGTCGGCAAGGCGCGAGATCGGTACGCAGACATCGGTGGCGATCGCCTCCCAACCGGGCCGCAGCGCCTTGGCCGACCAGTAGACATTGTGCCGCGCCTTCCAGAGTTTCGCGCGCTCCTCCGCATCCGCACTCCACTGGAAGGTCCCACCGCCGCATTCGGCGGCGATCGCGCCGAACTCCTCCGATTGCAGGCGAACGCTGTCCTCATTGCCGTGAAACTCGACGAAGAGCGTCGGCTGCTCGGGCAGCGTCAGGCCCGAATAGGCGTTGCAGGCCTTGATCTGCAGCGTGTTGACAAGCTCGATGCGGGCGACGGGAATGCCGAGCTGGATGGTCATGATGACGGCATCACAGGCATCCTTCAGCGTCGGGAAGCCGCAGATGCCGCCGGCGATGACCGACGGGATGCCCTGCAGGCGCAGCGTCACCGAGGTCAGCACGCCGAGTGTGCCCTCCGCCCCGACGAAGAGCCGCGTCAGGTCGTATCCGGCGGAGGATTTTCGCGCCCGGCGGGCGGTGCGGATTTCCTCGCCGGTGGCTGTCACGGCGGTGACGGCGAGCACATTGTCCTTCATCGTGCCGTAGCGCACGGCATTGGTGCCCGAGGCGCGTGTCGAGGTCATGCCGCCGATCGACGCATTCGCGCCGGGGTCGATCGGGAAGAACAGGCCGGTATCGCGCAGATAGACGTTCAGCTCCTCGCGCGTGATGCCGGGCTCGACCGTGCAGTCGAGGTCCTCGGCATTGACTTCCAGGACTCGCTTCATGTTGCTGAAATCGATGGAAATGCCACCATTCGGCGCATTCACCTGCCCCTCCAGCGAAGAGCCCGTGCCGAAGGGGATGACGGGAACCGTCAGTTCCGCGCAAAGCGAGACCACAGCCTTCACTTCTTCGGCACTCTCGACGAAGACGACACCGTCAGGCAGCTGGGCGGGAATATAGGTCGTCGTGTGTGCATGCTGGGCGCGGATCGCCTCACCCGTCTGGAATCGCGTGCCGAAACGCTCCGCCAGGCGCGGCAGTGCCGCTGCGATGCCCTCGTGGTTGCGTGCGCCGCCCCTGATATCCGCCAAAGCCATCGTAAAATCCTCAACTCCGTGGGGATTTACTCAGCAAATTGAGGAGCGGCTGTCCAGCCGCAATTGCGCAAAGGATAAAAGTCGTGGCCGCCCTCTTCCCGGCCTGTCGGCCACCGTCTCCCCGCAAGCGGGGCGAAGGGGTATACAGTTCTGATTTCCACACCCCATGCCCGTTTGCAGGGCAAGTCCCCTCTCCCTGCTTGTGGGGAGAGGGTGAGGGCAGATCACGGCGAGGGACAGCACCCCGGCCTTCACTCCGCCGCCTGTGGCAGGACAGCCGCCGGCTGCGGCAGCGCCGTGTCGTCGCGCCGCCCCAGCGTCTCGGCATGGGCAAGCTCGGCGGCAAGACGCTTTTCTTCGTCGGCATGCGGGCTGGTGAAGCGGGCGATGACAAGATAGGCGACGGGCGTCAGGTAGAGCGTGACCACGGTCGCAAGGCCGAGGCCGCCGACGAGCACCCAGCCGAGCGAGATGCGCGCCTCTGCGCCCGCGCCGCTGGCAAGGATCAGCGGCACCGCACCGACGACCGTGGCGATCATTGTCATCATGACGGGCCGCAGGCGGATATTCGAGGCGTTCTCTATGGCGCTGCGGATATCTTGCCCGCGGTCACGCAGCTGGTTGGCGAATTCGACGATCAGGATGCCGTTCTTCGCCATGATGCCGACAAGCAGCACCAGCCCGATCTGGCTGTAGATGTTGAGCGTCGTGCCCGTCACGATCATCGCGAAGACCGCGCAGGCGAGCCCCAGCGGCACCGTCACCATGATAATGATCGCGCTGACGAAGCTTTCGAACTGCGCGGCAAGCACGAGGAAGATGATGGCGAGCGCAAAGCCGAAGGTGATGAAGAGCCCGTTCGAGTTCTCCTGCAGCGTCGCCGCTTCCGCCATGGGCAACACGCGGGAGCCCTCCGGCAGAAGCGGCTCGGCCATTTCCTGAACGAGGGAAAGCGCCTCGCCGAGCGCCAGGCCGTCCTTCAGGCCGGCCGAAAGCGAGACGGCGCGCAGCTGCTGCTCGCGCGAAAGCTGCGGCGCGACGGCCTTTTCCTCCAGCGTGGCGATGGACGACATGGGCACGATCTTGCCGTCACCGGTCTTCAGGAAGATGTTTTCGAGATCCATCGGGTCGTTGATCGGCTGTGTCGTCGAAGAGAGCTTGACCGGATAGGCCTGCCCCTCGACATAGATATCGACGACGCTCGTGCCTTCGAGCATGGCCTGCAACGCGGCCGAAAGGCCGGTGATGTCAATGCCGAGATCGGCGGCGCGCTCGCGGTCGACGGTCACGGAAAGCTGCGCCTGGTTGGCCTCGTAGTTCAGCCGCACGTTCTGGAAGCGGCCGCTGTCCTCGATCTTTCGCACGAGTTCCGCCGCGGCATTGCCGAGCTTGGTATAGTCGTTGCCGACCAGCGCGACCTGCAGGCCGTTGCCGGCGCCGCGGATGCCGAGGCTGTTCGGTTGCATGGCGAAGGCGCGCACCGAGGGCACGGAACCGACCGCCGCGTTGATGTCCTGCACGATCGCCTGCTGCGTGCGCTCGCGCTCGCCCCAGGGCGCCAGCGTCAGCACCATGAAACCGCTGTTCGTCGAGCCGCCCTGGCCGGAGATCGAGAAGATGTTGATGATCTCGCCATCCTCGTAGAGCGGGCGCAGCTTGTTCTCGATCAGCTTCATCTGGTCCTGCGCATATTCCAGCGACACACCCTGCGGCGCGTTCACGCGCAGCATGACCATGGACCGGTCCTCGCTCGGCGTCAGCTCGGACTTGATGGTGAAGAAGGAGGTGGCGCCCGCCGCGGTGAAGAGCAGCGCGACGACGAAGACGATGAAGGGCGCGCCGAGGCAAGCGCTCAGCGTCGAGCGGTAGAAGCGCGACGCCGCTCCGCCGATGCGGGCGAGAAGGCCGCTATGCCCGTGCGTCACGTCCTTGGTCAGCATGCGCGAGGCGAGCATCGGGCAGAGCGTCAGCGCGACGAAGGACGATAGGAGGATGGCGAAGGCGAGCACGAAGCCGAACTCGCGGAAAAGCCGCCCGGCCTGACCGGGCAGGAAGGAGAGCGGTACGAAGACGGCGGCGAGCGTCGCGGTGGTCGCGATGACCGCGAAGAACACTTCCAGCGTGCCGAGGATGGCGGCGGCGCGCGGCTTCAAGCCCTCGGCACGGCGGCGCACGATATTTTCGAGGACGACGATCGCATCGTCCACCACGAGGCCCGTCGCCAGCACGATGGCAAGCAATGTCAGGATGTTGACGGAGAAGCCGGCCATGTAGATGGCCGCAATCGTGCCGATGAGCGCGATCGGCATGCTGATCGTCGGGATCAGCGTCGCGCGCCAGTCGAGCAGAAAGAGATAGATGACGAGCGTGACGATGACGACGGCGACGACGAGTGCGATCTCCACCTCATGGATCGCACCCTCGATGAAGACAGCGTCATCGCTGGTGATCTTGATCTCGGTGCCTTCGGGCAGGATGTTGTCGAACTGCGCCACCATCTGCTTCACACCGTTGGAGATGTCGAGCGTGTTGGATTGCGCCTGGCGGATGATGCCGAGACCGATACCCTGGCGACCGTTGGAGCGCAGCGCGGTCGAGCCTTCGTCCGGCCCCATCGTCACCATGGAGACGTCGCCGAGGCGAACGCGGTTCTTCAGGATGAGGTTTTCGAAGTCGGCGGGCGTCGTCAGGTCCGCGGTTGCACGCACCGTGATGTCCTGGCTCTGGCTCTTCAGCGAGCCGGCAGGCACGTCGAAGGCGGCGGTGGCAAGCGCATTGCGCAGGTCCGCGACCGTCAGCCCGCGCGCAGCGAGCTTGGACTGGTCGACATCGACGCGAAAGATCTTCTCCTGGTCGCCATAGACGGCGACATCGGCAACACCCTCGACGGACGCGAGCCGGTCGGTGATCTCGTTTTCGGCGAGAAGCGTCAGGTCTTCGAGCGACAGCCTGTCCGAGGTCAGCGCCAGGCGCATGATCGGCTGGCTGTCCGCATCCGCCTTAACGACGCGCGGCTCGTCGGCGCCGTCGGGAAGCTGGTTCGCCACCCGGCCGAGCGCATCGCGCACGTCGTTGGCGGCCTGGTTGACGTCGGTCGTATCGGAGAATTGCAAGGTGACGCGGCTGCGTTCGAAGGAGGAGGACGAGGAGATGTCCTTGATGCCCTGGACCCGCGAGACCGCGCCTTCGATCACGTCCGTCAGCTCGCGGTCGACGGTTTCCGGTGAGGCGCCGTCGAACTCCGTCGAGACGCTGATGACCGGCTGGTCGACGGAGGGAAGCTCGCGAATCTCCACACCGTTGAAGGCGGCAAGGCCGGCGACGACGATCAGCGTGTTGAGCACGAGGGCGAAGATCGGCCGGCGGATGAAGAGCGCGGTGAAACCCGCCTTGCCGGACGTGTCGAGCGCGTTCCCCTCCCCCGACATCACGACCCCTCCGCCACGGAGGAGGTCGTCTGCTGGTCACGCTCCCGCGCCGCCGTGCGCACCGCGCCGCCCGGCCGCAGCGTCTGCACGCCCTCGGTGACGATCTGGTCGCCCTCGGCGATCTCGGCCTTCACCAGAACCTTGTCCGGATTGCGCTGCACGATGTGAACCGGCACGCGCTCGACCTTTTCATCCTTGACGCGCCAGACATAGGAGCCATCGGCGCTCCACTGCACGGAAAGCGGATCGACGCTCGGATAAAGGTCGCCGGCAAAGCGCATGGTCACCTGGAAGGACATGCCCGCGCGCAGGAGATCCTCGGGATTGTCGATCTGGGCGCGCACGCGCAGTGTTCGGCTTTCCTGGTCGATGCGGTTGTCGATCGCCTGCACCTCGCCCGTAAAGGTCTCGCCCGGCCGCGCGACCGCCGTCGCCGTCACAGCGCCACCGACGCGCATGCTTGTCGCAAACCGCTCCGGAACCCAGAAATCGACGAGGATTTCCGAGCGGTCGTCGATGCGGGCAATCGCCGAGGCTGTGGTGACATAGTCGCCGGGGTTGACGGAGATGATGCCGACGACGCCGCCATAGGGCGCGGTGATGTCGCGGCGGCGCAGCGTCAGCTCAGCATTCTGCAGCGCCAGTTCCGCAGCCTGCACCGCCGTCTGGGCGTCCTGCAATTCGGCAATGCTCATGGTGGATTTCAGGTTCTCGATCCGCGTCAGCTTCTGCCGGGCGCTGTCGCGCGCCACACGCGCCTGATCGGCTGCGATGCGTTGCTCGTCGCTGTCGAGGCGGGCGATCACCTGGCCCTGCTCCACCCGTTCGCCGGACTTCACCAGCACTTCCGTGAGGTTGCCGGTGGCATAGGGCGTGACGGTCACGGTGCGGATCGCCTCGCCGTCGCCGATGGCGTTCAGCCGGTCGTTGACGACCGACATGGCGGCAGGCTTGGTGGCGACAAGCGCCGGTCCGCCACCGAAACCGCCGCGGCGGCCACCTTCGCGGCCGCCCTGCGCCTCACCGTCGCCGGCCGGCGCGATGACCGCCACGAGCGACCCCGGCAGACCCGTGGCCTGCAGCGTGGCGTTTGCCCCGGGCACGAAGCGACCCCAGAGCAAGACCCCGGCCGAAAGGACGCCAAGGCTTATGAGGAGCTGTTTCCAAACCCGCATGCAATCTGTCTCCGAAGGAAGCGAACCGTCGCCTGTTGCGGCGCGACATAGGCCAAGTATCCCGCTTTGAAAATGAACGAGCAATGAAAGAATGCGTTCATTACCGAAATGTAAGATTGGCGGCCCGCTCTGTTACCGAAATGTAAGAAAAGGTGGAGAAATCTTCCTTCGCCGCGCTTTTTGCGAGCACGTGCATGACTGGACGCCTCCAACACTTGTGATAGCTTTTTCCCGGCCCCAGCGGCCGAGCCCTATTTCAGTATTCTTTCATCAACGCATTGAACGACAGGGGGAATTCCATGTGTGACGCCTGCGTCATCGATACCGTCAAGAACCGCATGCTTTCGAGGAGAAGCTTTTTCCGCGCCGCCGCCGCCGGAGCGGCAACGGTCGCTGCCGCAGGTAGCGGCGCGCTGAGCCCGGCACTGGCCCAGGCACCGACGAAGGCAACGGACCTCACCCACGAACTCTATGAGGAGTTCCCGACCTTTTTCGGGCCGCAGCAGTTCTGGCGCGAGCAGAAATTCAACTACAAGGAACACAAGTTCAACATCTTCGAACTCCGGTACAACGAGCACACCGGCACCCATCTCGATGCGCCGCTGCATTTTACCGAGGACGGCACATCCGTGGCGGAAATCCCGGTATCCGATCTGGTCGTGCCCCTCGCCGTCATCGACATCCGGGAAAAGGCCGCCGCCAATGCCGATGCGCAGCTGACGCCGGATGACATCAAGGCCTGGATATCCGCCAATGGCGACCTGCCGGAAAAGGCCTGCGTTGCCCTTCTTTCCGGCTGGGACAAGCACCTCGGCACCGACAAGTTCCGCAATGCCGATGGCGAGGGGAAATTGCACTTCCCCGGCTTCCATGTCGAAGCGGTGCAGTACCTTGCGGAAAATTCGAGCGCCGTCGGCATCGCCGTCGATACGCTTTCGCTCGACCACGGCATCTCCCCGGATTTCGCCACGCACTATTCCTGGCTGCCCTCGGGCCGCTGGGGCCTTGAAGCGACCGCCAATCTGGACAAGCTTCCGGCCAAGGGCGCAACCCTCATCGTCGGCGCACCCAAGGTGCGCGGCGGCACGGGTGGCCCGTCCCGTGTCATCGCACTCGCCTGATCCCTTCCGGCCGGCGGTTTTCCGCCGGCCCATTCCTCGGAGACGCTCATGAGCACCGTCAAGCCCGCCGACAATCTGGAAACCGATCCGCGCGTCAAGGCGGTGTTCGATGACATCCGCGCCACCCGCAAGTCGGACTTCGTCAACAACATGTGGCGCTACCTCGCCTTCGACCCGGCGCTCCTGGAGCGCACCTGGGCGGAGGTGAAGGTCGTCATGGCGACACCCTCGACGCTCGATCCGCTCGTCAAGGAGATGCTCTATATCGCGGTCTCGATAACGAACGGCTGCAGCTATTGTGTCCACTCCCACACCGCGGCGGCGAAAGCCAAGGGCATGACGGACGCGCACTATGCCGAACTCCTGGCCATCGTCTCGCTTGCCGGCAAGACGAACCAGCTCGCCACCGCCCTGCAGGTGCCCGTGGACGACGTCTTCGATGCGGACCGCCGACAGGCCTGAACAGCGCCGCTTTCCACAATCTTCCGGCCATTCTTTTCCCCCGTGGAATAAAAGCAGAACGGAAAACTGGCCTTTCGGGACCGAATCACTACATTGAGCCGCATGATCAGCGGTTACGACGACATTCCCTTCTTCGACGAGGACCCGCAGCTGGCCGGCAAGCCCGCAGCACCGGCCAAGCCGACGGGCGGCATCGCCGCGCGTGCCATGGCGGCCCGCGACGCGCACCGGGCGCCGGATTATCTCTCCGGCCTCAACCCAGAGCAGCGCGAGGCGGTGGAAACGCTCGACGGACCCGTGCTGGTGCTTGCCGGCGCCGGTACCGGCAAGACGCGCGTGCTGACCACCCGCATCGCCCATATCCTCGCCACCGGCCGCGCCTTCCCCAGCCAGATGCTGGCCGTGACCTTCACCAACAAGGCGGCACGCGAGATGAAGGAGCGCATCGGCCTCCTCGTCGGCGGGGCCGTCGAGGGCATGCCCTGGCTCGGCACCTTCCACTCGATCGGCGTGAAGCTCCTGCGGCGCCACGCCGAACTCGTCGGCCTCAAGTCGGATTTCTCCATCCTCGACACCGACGATGTGGTGCGGCTGGTCAAGCAGATCATCCAGGCCGAGGGCATCGACGACAAACGCTGGCCGGCAAAGCAGTTCGCCGGCATGATCGACGGCTGGAAGAACAAGGGCCTCGATCCCGCGCAGATCCCGGAGGGCGATGCCCGCGCCTTCGCCAACGGCAAGGGCCGCGAACTCTACATCGCCTACCAGAACCGCCTGAAGACGCTGAACGCCTGCGACTTCGGCGACCTGCTGCTGCACCCGATCCGCCTGTTCCGCGCCAATCCGGATGTGCTCGCCGAGTACCACCAGAAATTCCGCTACATTCTCGTCGACGAGTACCAGGACACCAACACGGCGCAATACATGTGGCTGCGCCTGCTCGCACAGCGGCCGAAAGGCACGCCGCAGAATGTCTGCTGCGTCGGCGACGACGACCAGTCGATCTATGGCTGGCGCGGTGCGGAAGTGGACAACATCCTGCGCTTCGAGAAGGATTTCCCGGGCGCCAAGGTCGTCAAGCTGGAGCGCAATTACCGCTCCACCGCCCATATCCTCGGTGCGGCCGGCCACCTCATCGCCCACAACGAGGACCGCCTCGGCAAGACGCTGTTCACCGACCGGCGCGACCCCGAAGACGACAAGGTCGTCGTGCATGCCGCCTGGGATTCGGAGGAAGAGGCCCGCGCCGTCGGCGAGGAGATCGAACAGCTCCAGCGCAAGGAGCACAAGCTGAACGACATGGCGATCCTCGTTCGTGCGTCCTTCCAGATGCGCGAATTCGAAGACCGCTTCGTCACGCTCGGCCTCAACTACCGCGTCATCGGCGGCCCGCGCTTCTACGAGCGCCTCGAAATCCGCGATGCCATGGCCTATTTCCGCCTGGTCAGCCAGCCGGCCGACGACCTCGCCTTCGAGCGCATCGTCAACACGCCGAAGCGCGGCCTCGGCGACACGACGATCCGCAACCTGCACGACTATGCCCGCGCCCGCGACATCCCGATGCTCGCCGCAGCCGCCGATATCATCGAGACGGACGAGCTGAAGCCGAAGGCTCGCAAGGCGCTCTTCGACGTCGTCACCGATTTCCGCCGCTGGCAGTCGCTGCTGGAGACCATGCCGCACACCGAGCTTGCCGAGCAGATCCTCGAGGAGAGCGGCTACACCGCCATGTGGCAGGCCGACAAGTCGGCGGAAGGACCGGGCCGCCTCGAAAACCTGAAGGAACTCATCCGCTCGATGGAGGCCTTCGAATCGATGCGCGGCTTCCTGGATCACGTTTCGCTCGTCATGGATGCCGAGCAGAACGCCGAACTCGACGCCGTCTCGATCATGACGCTGCACTCGGCCAAGGGCCTCGAATTCGAGACCGTGTTCCTGCCCGGCTGGGAGGAAGGCCTCTTCCCGCACCAGCGCTCGCTCGACGAGGGCGGCCGTTCGGGCCTTGAGGAAGAACGGCGCCTTGCCTATGTCGGCATCACGCGGGCCAAGCGCCGCTGCCACATCTGGTTCGTCTCGAACCGCCGCATCCACGGCCTGTGGCAGACGACCCTGCCCTCGCGCTTCCTCGACGAGCTGCCGGAAGCCCATGTCGAGGTTGCCGAGGTCGAGCAATCCTATGGCGGCTACGGTCGCGGCGGCGGCTACGGCCAGTCACGCTTCGACAAGCAGGAGCCCTTCCAGAACGCCTATTCGACGCCCGGCTGGCGCCGCGCCCAGGCGAACCGCACGGATGCGACCCGCGACAACTGGGGCTCGCGCTCCGGCCATGCCGTCGAGCGCATCGGCTATGGCGAGAGCGGGCCGCGCGCCCGCACCATCGACGGCGAGCTGGTGGCGAAATCGACGGTAAGCGAGCCATCGAAATTTGCGATCGGCGACCGGGTCTTCCACATGAAATTCGGCAATGGCAACGTGGCGGCGATCGAAGGCAACAAGCTGACGATCGACTTCGACCGCGCCGGCCAGAAGCGTGTCCTGGACGGCTTCGTCAACAAGGCCTGACGGGGCCGCATTGCGACCCCGTCCCTCGTTTTTCAGGATGCTTTGCGGATATGGCCGAGACGGGCCGCGCGCTCTTCCGGCGTCCAGACCTCGCTACCGTCACGGCGACGGGCACGACGGTTCAGCTGGAAGCGGTTCACGAGTTCGCTCAGGGTTATTGCGCCTTCCGCCAGCGACTGGCTCGTCGCCGTCGTGTGCTCCACCATGGCCGCGTTTTCCTGCGTGATCCGGTCGACGTCGGACACGGCGGCACTGATCTCCTCGAGGCCGCTCGCCTGCTCGGCAGCGGATGTCGCGATGGCATCCACGTTGTGGTCGATCTCCGCGACGAAGCTTTCGATCTCCTGCAGCGCGCGGCCTGTCTCGCCGACGAGACGCACGCCCTCATGCACTTCCGTGCTGGAATTGGTGATCAGCTTCTTGATCTCGCGTGCCGCCTTGGCGGAACGCTGCGCCAGTTCGCGCACCTCCTGCGCGACCACCGCAAAGCCCCTGCCCGCCTCGCCGGCGCGCGCCGCCTCGACACCGGCGTTCAGCGCGAGCAGGTTGGTCTGGAAGGCGATTTCATCGATGACCCCGATGATCTGGCCGATTTCGGCGGAGGCCGCTTCGATGCGTTGCATGGCGCTGACCGTGTTGCTCACGACACTGGCCGACATGTTGGCCGAGGCGCGCGCATCCCGCACGAGCTTGCGCGTTTCCCGCGTACGGTCGGTCGAGGAACGCACAGCGACGGTCGCCTCCGTGAGGGCAGCAGCCGTCTCCTCCAGCGCAACAGCCTGCTGGCGCGTGCGCTCGGAGAGATCTTCGGCCGCCTTGCGCATCTCCTGTCCGCTCCGGTTCTGGATGTAGGTCTGGTCGAGAACCTGCGAGAGGGTTTCCTGGAAGGCGCCGATCGAGTTGTTGAAGTCGCGCCGCAGCGGCTCGAACTCCGGCACGAAGGCGCGGTCGATCGTCATGCGGATGTTGCATTCCGCCAGGCGGCCAAGGCCGGCGCCGATCTCCTCGATTGACCTCACACGCTCCGTCACGTCGGTTGCGAACTTAACGACCTTGAAGACCTTGCCGTCGGCATCGAGGATCGGGTTGTAGGACGCCTGGATATGGATCTTGGCGCCACTCTTGGTGATACGTGTAAACTGGTCGGCGACGAAATGGCCTTCCGCCAGCCGCTGCCAGAACACCCGGTATTCCGGGCTTGCGACATGGTCGGGCATGCAGAACATCGAGTGGTGGCGACCGGTGATCTCCGTGAGATCGTAGCCGAGCGCCGCGAGGAAATTCTCGTTGGCACCGAGGATGTCTCCCTTCGGCGTGAACTCGATGATCGCCTGCGCGCGGCTGAGTGCCGCAAGCTTGCCCTCGTCCTCCATTGCCTTCAGCTTTACCGTCGTGATGTCGGTGGCGAACTTCACCACCTTCACGGGCTTACCGCCCCGGAAGACCGGATTGTAGGAGGCTTCGATCCAGATCTCGCGGCCGCCCTTGGCAACGCGCTTGTACTGGCGCCGGTCGAAATGGCCCTCGGCAAGCCGCGCCCAGAAGGCCGCATAGTCCTTCGACTGCGCCTCCACCGGATCGACGAACATGCGGTGGTGCTGGCCGACGACCTCGGAAAGCTGGTAGCCAACGGCCTGCAGGAAATTCTCGTTGGCATGCAGTATCCTGCCGGTCAGGTCGAATTCGATGATCGCCTGGGAGCGATCCATCGCAGCAAGTACGGCGCGGGCGTTCAATCCAAAATCGAAAGCGGTCACGTCTGGTTCCTACCCTCAGTGCGGTCCCGGCTTCTCCAAGACCCCTAAAATGACACTGGCCAAATTTGACGCGAAATTCTTAGCGTTTGATAAACCAAATAGATCATTGGCATAAGATTCTTGGAAAAACGCAAGAAACCGCATTCCAATAAAAAACCGGCGCTGCAGGGCGCCGGCTCGGATTTCAGCCCATCAAGCGGAAGGCAGTCAGGCACCGGCCTTGCGGTAAAGGGCGGCAAGCTGCGTGCGGGAGGACGGCAGCTCCGGCACCACGACCATCATCGTGATGTGACCGCGCTTGAAGGCATTGAGGAATGGCTCGTAGTTCTGGAAGGCGACGCAGCCATGCGAACCCTTCTGGCCGCGCAGCAGGTTGGTGTGCGTCAGGAGGCCCGTACGGTTCTTCGGGTCACGTCCGTCGATCGACGTCATGCGGATTGCCTCGACGCCGTGGAAGCGCCGCTCGCGCATCTTCAGGCGGTAGATACCGGCGGGCGTCGGCCCGGTCATCTTGACATGTTCGTAGCGCGGGTTGTCGCGCATCTTGCCGATACCAGAATGCGCGCGCAGCTTCGTGCCGTCGGGCATGTAGACCGTCGCATTGGAGACGTCGTAGATCGCGACCCGCGTTCCGCGCCCCGGCCAGCCGGTGCCGCTTGCGCCACCCTTGCTCTTGAAGAGATCGCCAAACAGCGAACGCTCGGGCTTGACGAGAGCGACGTCTTCCTTGGCCTTGTCCTTCGCCTCCTCGCGCTTGGCGCGGGCGACGGGTTTTTCCTCGACCACCGGCTTTTCGATGGTGACCGTCTCCAGCGCGGGCTTGACCTCCGGCAGCGGGATCTCGCTGAGGAGGTTCTCCTCCTCGGTTTCCGGCTTCTGCATGACGAGGCCGAAGGGCTGGATGTCCTTGCGGGCGGAAACATCCTCGACCAGCGCGGTAACCATGGTCGGCTGGCCAGTGATCCGCTTCTCGTCCTCGACGGAGCGTTCGGCGCGGGCGATGGCCGCCTCGATCATCGCCGCCTTGGCCTTCTCGCGCTTGACGGCGGAGGCGAGCTGGATGGAGATCTTGCGCTGGTGGGCGAGCTGGATCGCCTCGGCCGTCAGCTGCTTCTGGCGCAGCTCGCTTTCCGAGGGTTGCGACAGCCGCGAGAACTTCGCGACCTTCACCGTGCGCTCGGCGTGTTGGGTCAGCCTCGCCGCAGGCTTGCCATGCAGCGAGGCGGTCATGATCTTCTTGCCTTCGGAAAGGGAGGAGGCCGCATCCTGCATTGCGCCCAGCGTCGAAACGACGGCCCAGGCGGATCCTGCGACGACACCGCAGGCCAGGAATGCGCTGAGAAGGATACCCCGACGGGTCTTCGACGCGGAACGCGCGGAACTGTATACAGACGCCATGATACTCGTTACCCGATACTCGTTACTCGACGCGGCCGCGGAAAACACACTCCGGAAGCCGTTACGCTTGCGGCAGGCGGCGGGATCACGCGTCCCGGGCTTCTGCCGAACGAGCAAAGAATGACGAAATATGGTAAGCAATTCCTAAACGGCGCCTCGCGTTTTTGAAGGAGTCTGCCGGACGGTCCTCAACACCCGGCAAGGCTGCCTGTCACGAGAATGCGGCGCTGGCGTGTCAAAAGCCCCCGTATCCCTAGAACTGGGGATGCCGGGAGAGCCAGTCGGTCGCTGCCTCATAGCGCGCGGCAGCCGCGAGCACGTCGCGATCGGCCCGCGGGCGACCGATGATCTGGATGCCTGCGGGCAGTCCGTTCACGCCGAAACCAGCCGGCATGGCGGCGACGGGAAGGCCGGCCAGCGTCGGCCCGATCACCACCTCCATCCAGCGATGATAGGTGTCCATCGCCCGCCCCGCGATTGCCTTCGGCCAGTCGAGCTCGGCCGCGAAGGGGAAGACCTGGGCAGAGGGAAGGACGAGGAAATCGTAGCGTTCGAAGAGGCCCATGACGTGGCGCAGCCAGTCGCTGCGGCCGAGCGAGGCGGCATAGACCTCCGCCGCGGATAGGTTCTGGCCGTTCTCGATTTCCCAGATCATCTCCGGCTTCATGCGCGCGCGCCGGATGGGGTCTGCATAGTCGCCCGCCTGCCCATTGGCGACGAGGAAATGGCGCAACGTGCGCCAGGTCTGCCAGAGTCGCGCCATGTCGAAGCCCGGAGGTACGTCCTCGACGCGGCATCCAAGCCGGCGGAAGACGTCGAGCGCGGCGCGGCAGAGCTCCAGCACGCCGGGCTCGAAGGCAAGGTAGCCGTCGAAATCGCCCAGCCAGCCGATGCGGACGCCGGAAAGATCACGGTCGCCATCGTGCACAAGGCCATCATCGGCAAGCGACAGCGGATCACGGGGGTCATGGCCGGCCTGCGTCGCCAGCAGGGCCGCGACATCGGCGACGCTGCGCCCCATCGGGCCGTTGACGGCGAGCTGGCCGAGGAAAAGTTCGGTGTTGAGCGAGGGCACGCGGCCGAAGGACGGACGGAAGCCGACGACATTGTTGAAACCCGCGGGATTGCGCAGCGAGCCCATCATGTCGCTGCCGTCGGCGACCGGCAAGAGCCGCGCCGCCAGCCCCGCCGCCGCACCGCCCGAGGACCCGCCGGCGCTCCTGCCGGTGTCATAGGGATTGCGCGTGACGCCGAAGACCGGGTTGTAGCTGTGCGAGCCGAGGCCCATTTCCGGCGCATTGGTCTTGCCGATGATGATGGCGCCGGCAGCCCGGATGCGCTCGACATGGATGTCGTCGTAGTCGGGGACGAAATCCGCATAATTGGCCGAGCCGAAGGAGCAGAGGATGCCCTTCGCCTCTGAAAGGTCCTTCACCGCGAAGGGCACGCCGTGCAGCCAGCCGCGATAGTCCCCCACCGCAAGGGCCCGGTCTGCCGCTTCCGCTTCGGCCAGCAGCGCATCCGCCGGGCGCAGGCTGACGATGGCGTTGAGACGCGGATTGATCGCCTCGATGCGGGAGAGATAGGCCACCATGACGTTGCGGCAGTCAAGCCGGCGCTCGGCGATGGCGGCGGAAAGGGCAAGGGCGGAAAGGTCGGTAATGTCCTGCAAGGTCGGCTCCGGCATTCGTCTGGAACAGAGCTAGCAGGCGGAAGGAGGGAGCGCCAGCCCGGTCCTAGCCGAGCGCGGCACCCTGGCGGAACGCGAGCGTGAAGAAACCCACGGCGGCAAGCGCGCCGAGCGTGCGCACATGGTTCCACAGCGTCCAGACGTCGAGATAGCGCTGCCAGAGCGCCGCCTGTTCGGGGCTTCCCGCCGGCGCGGCGGCAAGCGCCTCATTGAGCGGCACGCTGAAGACGACCGTCACGCCGATGACCGCAACAAGGAAGACGGCGCCGCCCGCCGCAGCCGTCAGTCCGCCCGGCCCGTCCTGCAGAAAACCGAGCACCGTCAGCACCAGCGACAGCAACGCCCCGCCGAAGAAAGCCGAGAAGAACCAGGGATTCTGGATGACGGCATTGATGGCGTTCATCGCCGCCGCCCCTTCGGCCGGCGACAGGCGGGCGAAGGCCGCCATGATGCAGACCGAGAAGATGAAGAACAGCCCGGCATTCAGCGCCGCGGCGAGAATGGCGAGGAAGGTCAGGATGGGAACGGCACTTGCCATGGTCAGGTCCTCCAGAAACCGCTTTCGGCCGTATCACGGGCGAATTCGGAAAAGTCACGCGGCGGACGGCCGAGCACACGCGCAATGTCGTCGCTCAGATGCTCGTTCCGCCCGTCGAGCACCGAACCGAAGAGATAGCTGACGAGCCAGACGACCTCTTCCGGCTGGCCGGCCTGCCGCAGCATGCCGGCATAGGCTTCGATTGTGACGGGCGTATAGGCCACCGTGCGCCCGCCGGCGGCGGCGAACTCCTGAACGGCCTCGCGAAAGGTCATCAGCCGCGGTCCGGTCAGTTCGTAGGTCTTGCCGGCATGTCCCTCTTCCGTCAAAGAGGCGACCGCCATGTCGGCGATGTCGCGCGTATCGACGAAGGGTTCGCGCACGGTGGCGGACGGCAGCACCAGCTCACCGGCAAGGATCTCCTCGGCAAAGAGCCCCTCGCTGAAATTCTGGAAGAACCAGCTGCCGCGCAGCACAGTCCAGGTTACACCCGCCTCCTTCACCGCCGCCTCGCCCGCCTCCGCGGCATCCTCGCCGCGGCCCGACAGAAGCACCAGGCGACGCACGCCGGCGGCAGCTGCAAGATACGCCAGGTGGCGCAGGTCCGCATCCGATCCCGGCACCGCAAGGTCAGGCTGATAGGCGATGTAGACGGCCGTGACGCCCTCCAGAGCCGCCGACCACTCGGCCGGGTCGCGCCAGTCGAACGGGATCGCCGCGGAGCGGGAACCGATGCGCACCGCAACGCCCCTTTCGCGAAGCCGCTCGGCAATCGGCCGCCCCGTCTTTCCCTCGCCGCCCAGAAGCAGAATGCACTCGTTCGTCATCGTCTATCCTCCAAAACATGAGCAATCCTCATATTTGCAAAATGTGAGGATTGCTCGTATTTGTCAAGGGCAATCGAAACCACGTCGCAGCCGCCCGGAAAACCCGATGACCGAACCACAGATGCGCCGCGCCCCCACCCAGAAACGCAGCCGCGAGCGGGTGGACGCCATTCTTGCCAATGCGACGGACATGATCGCGCAGACGGGCAGCGACGCCCTGCGCATGAGCGAGCTTGCCCAGCGCACGGGCATCTCGATCGGCTCGCTCTACCAGTATTTTCCCGACAAGAGCGCCGTGGTGCATGCGCTGGCCGAACGCTGCAACGAGGAAAGCCGCGCCTGCATCGCCGAAGGCCTTGCCGCGGTCGGCAGCATGGACGCGCTTGCCGAGGCCTTCGGCGGCCTGATCGACACCTACTACGCAATCTTCCTCGCCGAACCGGTCATCCGCGACATCTGGTCTGCCGTGCAGGCGGACGGGGCGCTGCGGGCCATGGAAGCGGAGGAAAGCCGCCGCAACGGCGCGCTGCTCGCCGCCCGGCTGAGAATGCTGCGCCCGAAGGCCGACCCCGACCGGATCGAGGCGGTCGCGCTCCTCGTCATGCATCTTGGCGAGGCGACGATGCGCCTCGCCGTCTCGGTCGACCGGGCCGAAGGCGACAGGCTGGTCGAGGCCTACAAGCGCATGGCGATCCGGGAACTGACGGCGCTGTAGCCTATCGGGCGCGCCGCGCCTCCAGCACCTCCGCCGCCTCGAGCAGCGTGGCGAAGAGGTAGGAGATCTTGTCGCCGCGCGTATCGCCGTACCAGATCTGCGGCACCATCACGCGGAAGCGGCTCTCCAGGAGATCGGCGAGCGCCTCGGTGTCGCCCATCCATTCCAGCATGTCGGCATAGAGGTTCATCACGCTGGGCGCGGGAAACCGCGTCAGGAGATCCTCGAAGCCGCGTTTCGCCATATCCGGATCGCAGAGCGTATCGGCAAGCTCGTGGTCGCCGACATCGGTATTGGCCTGCTGGATCAGCGCATAGAAGCCGAGGCCGAAGCGGTCCTGCGTCAGCTCCGCCGCCCGACGGGCGAAATCCTCGAGATCCTGCGCGCTGCGTCCCAGCCAGCGCGGCATGATCATGCGGGCATGCGAGCGACAGAGGTCGATATTGTACCGGTCGAGCAACCAGACGCGCTCGAAGCGCGCTCTGAATTTCTCGAAATCGCCGTCGTTGGCCGAGCGACGGTAGTCGCTCATCCGCCAGCTGAAATTTTCCGGATCGGCATGGCTGTCGAGCACGTCGTCCGCCTCCTTCAGCAGCGTTTCATAGTCCCGCCACTGGTCCGCCCGGACAAGGCGCCCATAGGCGGTGCCGCGTCGCACGAAGGCGGTGACGCGCAACGCATCGGCATAGGTGGCGGCCGAAAAGGCGGACGGGCTGCGCTGGAAGAAGGCCCGGAAGGGCTCCAGCATGTCGATATGCGCCACCGTCTCGTCATCCGGAAGCTCCAGGAACGGCTCGACGAACCAGTCCTTCACCAGCGCGTAGAGCGGCCGGCCGCTTTCCGTGATGACACCACCCACCCGGGCAGCCTCGAACGCCCGCTGGTAGGCTTCGAAATCGCCGTTGCGCCAGGCGGCGCGCATGGCGTCGCGCTGCGGCACGAGCGCCGGTATCTCGTCGTGCAGGTCGACGAGATAGAGGTCGTAGTCACGCACCAGCTGCTCCTCCGGGGACAGAAGCTCCTGCGGCGCGGCGCTCGCCCGGCCAAACACCCTGTTGCGCATGCCGGCAAGAATATCCTTGAAACCCATGTCGATCCGCTTCCTCAGCCCGGGGCATATGTGTTCCGCCGCGAGGGACGGGAACCACCGGGAAACGGCTGCAGGCGGACGGCTATTCGCCGCATCACCGATTTTTGAAGAATGCATGCCCTTTCCGCGTGCAGGTCGTGATACATTTTCCAAACCCGGATGCACGGATGGGTGATGGTCATGCTGACAACGCTTGCCTTGCTGATAAGCCTGATGCCCGGCGCGGAACTCGCCGCCGCGGACCAGGAGGTGGATGTAGAACTGGTGCTGGCGGTCGACGTCTCCGGCTCCATGGACCTCGAGGAGGCGCAGGTGCAGCGCGCCGGCTATGTCGATGCGCTGCGCCACCCGGAATTCATCGATGCCGTGCGTGACGGGCTGACCGGCCGCATCGCCATCAGCTATTTCGAATGGGCCGGCACGATCCGCGACAATTCCCTCGTGCCCTGGCAGATCATCTCCGGGCCGGAGGATGCAAACGCGTTTGCCGCCCAGCTCGAAGCCCGCCCGATCGCGACGCGCCGGGGCACCTCGATCTCGGGCGCGATCGTCTATGGCGCACAGCTTTTCGATGCCAACGGCTATAGCGGCCTGCGCCGCGTCATCGACGTGTCCTGCGACGGCCCGAACAATTTCGGCCCGCCGGTAACCCCTGCACGCGATGCGGCGACCGCGCTCGGCATCATCATCAACGGCCTTGCCATCATGATCCGCCCCTCCGCCGCCTATGGCTCGCTCGACGACTATTATGCCAACTGCGTCATCGGCGGCCCCGGCGCCTTCGTGCTGCCGGTGCAGGAGCCCGAGGATTTCGCCATCGCCATCCGCCGCAAGCTGATCCTCGAAGTCAGCGGCGCCGAGCCGCCCGCGCGCACCATACCCGCCGCCGGAGAGCCGGCCGACTGCCTGATCGGCGAAAAACTCCGGCCCAGCTACATGGAGCGCTTCTACCCGGAACTCGACCGCTAACCCCTGTTCCACCCGAAACAGCGCGGCAGGCTCCCGCATGCGACAGTCACCCTACTGGATGAAATGGTTCGTCCATTGACTGGTAGAGAGGAGACTGAAATGCGCAAGTTCATCATGTCCGCCGTTGTCGCGACCATCGCAGCGGTGTCCTTCGCCGCCCCCTCCCAGGCCGGCGGCTTCTATATCGGTTTCAGCCATGGCTGGGGCGGCCATCACCACGGCTATGTCAGCCACGACTACGGCCATCACCGCCATTGCTTCTGGAAGAAGATCAAGCGCTACAACAAGTGGGGCCATCTCGTCGTCAAGCGCGTGAAGGTCTGCCGGTAAGAGCCGGTACCGGCGCGATTTTTCGCGAGGAATCCGCCCTGCCCTGGCCGCTTTGCGGCCGGGGTTTTGCAATTGGCAGGATACGCAACTTTCGCAACCTATTCCTTTTGAACGGAAATCATGCTTATATTGAATGAACGTTCAGCAAAATAAAGGGGAGTGACATGAACGAGATGATCCGCGATATCAACGTTCCGAACGACTGGGACAGAAGCGGACTTCCCGGTTGGTGTTATCACAGCCCTGCCCTCCTCGAACTCGAGCGGCAGCACGTCTTCCGCGAACACTGGCAGATCGCCTGCCACGTCTCCGACATTCCCGAGCCCGGCAACTATCTCGCCATGGACGTCGTCGGCGAACGGGCGCTGATCCTGCGCGGGCAGGACGGCGCGGTGCGCGCCTTCCACAACATCTGCCGCCATCGCGGCTCGCGCCTCGTCGCCGACGAGAAGGGCAGCTGCCGCAACGCGCTCGTCTGTCCCTTCCACGGCTGGGTCTACAATCTCGACGGCACGCTGCGCGGCGCCGCCCGCCCCCGCAGCTTCCCGCCGCTCGACAAGGACGAATTCGCGCTGAAGGCGCTGGAATGTGAGATCTGGCAGGGTTTCGTCTTCATCCGCTTCGCGCCCGGCCCACAGCCGTCCGTCGCCGCGCTGATGAAACCTTTTGAAGCGGAGCTGGCGCATTACCGCACCGGGGAGATGATCCCCGCCGGCGCCATCTGGACGCAGGAAACGCCGGTCAACTGGAAGTCCGTGCGCGATGTCGACAACGAGGGCTACCATGTTGCGATGGCGCATCCCGCCCTGCAGGACCTCTATGGCTCGACCTACTATGACGAACCCTTCGTCGATGGCATCTGCCGCTCCTTCGCCACCTACAACCCGCATGCCGGCCGGCGCTGGAGCGTGCGCAACTATGTGAAGATCTCGCCGGAAAACCATGCGCTGCCGGAGCGGTTGCGCAAGGCATGGATCTATTTCGGCCTGTTCCCCAACGCCGTCATTGCCGTCACGCCGGAAACCGTGCAGTTCTACCAGGAGTTTCCGCTCGGCGTCGGCAAGACGCTGCTGCGTGGCGGCATCTACCGTTACAGGCAGGAGGAGCGTGCCCATCGCCTTGCCCGCTACCTCGCCTTCCGCATCGACCGTGATACCCAGGCCGAGGATGTGCAGCTCACCGTCTGGTCGAACGAGGCGATGACCTCCAACGCCTTCGCCGGCTTCTACCTCTCCGACCTCGAATATGGCGTGCGCACCCACCACGACCATCTGCGCAAGGTGGTGCCGGTGATGACGCTGAAGGACGCACCGGAGGAGAAGGATATGGCTGGCACCAATGCCGGGCTCGCCGAAGGCCGCTGATCACGGGCATCCGGCGACAAAAAGAGAGGCCCGCTTGCGCGGGCCTCAAGCGTGCGAGGCGGGGAATGTCGCCGCGCACATCTGTTATCTGACGGATCAGCCTCGCCAAAGGCCTTCGCGGACAAGATCGTCCATCGTCAGCTCGATCCCCTTGCGCAGGATCGCCGTCATGTCGTCGATCTGGGCGGTGGAGATGGTGAGCGGCGGCGACATCACACACATGTTGATGAGCGGGCGCACCAGCAGGCCCAGTTCCTGGCAATGCCGGTCGATACGTTTGCCGACCTCCAGGTCGAGCGTCAACGGGTTCTTGCTGACACGGTCGGCGACGCATTCCACACAGGCCATCAACCCGAGACCGCGCACCTCCCCGACCAGCGGCAGGTCCTCCAGCGCCTTCAGGCTCGCCTGGAAATGACCGGTAACGGCGCGCGCATGGTCGAGCAGCCCGTCCTCCAGGATGTCGAGGTTCTTCAGCGCCACCGCGCAGCCGACCGGATGACTGGAATAGGTCAACCCATGCGCGAACATCGCCTCCGAATGGTTCGAGCGGCGCAGTTCTTCGAAGAGGCGCCCGGCGATCATCACCCCGCCAAGCGGGAAATATCCCGACGTCACCCCCTTGGCGAAGGTGATCATGTCCGGGTCGATGCCGAAAACGTCCTGCGCGGCGAAGACATGGCCGAGACGGCCGAAAGCCGTCACCACCTCGTCGGCGATAAAGAGGATGTCGTTGGCGCGGCAGAGCGCGTGCATGCGCTTGAGGTAGCCATCGGGCGGCACGATGACGCCGCCGGACGCCATGACCGGCTCGGCGATGAAGGCGCCGATATGCTCCGCCCCCTTCTCCTCGATGACCGCGCGGAACTCCTCGACAAGAAAATCGCAAAAAGCCTCGACGCTCATGCCCTCCGGCCGGCGGAACGGATCCGGGCAGGAGAGCTTGACGACGAGATCGGCAGCACTGTCCATCCAGTCGTGGTCGCGCGGCCGGCCGTTGAGCGAGGCGGAGAGGTATGTCGAGCCGTGATAGCCGCCCTGGCGCGAGACGATCAGCTTCTTCTCCGGCCGACCCTTCACATTGTTGGCGAACTGCATGAAGCGCAGCGCCGTCTCGACCGCGGACGAGCCACCGGTCGTGTAGAAGACATGGTCGATCCCGTCGGGCGCGTGTTCCGCAAGGCGCGCGGAGAGCACGGCGGACGGCGCGTTGGTCGTATACCAGGGTGAATTGTAGGAAAGCTCCATGGCCTGCGTGGCCATGACGTCGGCCAGCAGCCTGTTGCGATGCCCGGCATTGACACACCACATGCCGGCAGGCCCGTCGATCAGGCGGCGGCCGGCGGCGTCGGTGACATAGATGCCCTCGCCCGCCTCGATGCGCCCGCGCGCCTCCGCGCCGATGGAGCCGGAAACCGGCCAGGGCTGCACCAGGTGGCGCTCGGCCAACCGGGTAAGCGCGTCACCAGACGCCTCGTCGGCACACCGGTCCTCGTTCACCGTCTTCGGAATTGCCGCCATGTCCCTCTCCATCGATTATTTACCAAGAAGAATACCAGACCAACAATATGAAAGATATTACCTTTCTCAATCATATTGAATGTTCGTTCAATCAATATTGCAGAACCAGGGCTTGATTTCAACGGGGATTTCAGCGCATGCTGTCAATCAGGGAACAGCAGCGTGCCCGAAAAGCAGCACGCAGAGGCCGAAAAGGCGCAAGCGCATGGGAACGGGAAATCTCACGCTCTATGAAAGTTGTCGCGGCGGGAGTTGTGGCCGATGACGGCGGCGGCGTTCGGCCCGCTTGCCGACACACCCTCCCCCGGGAGGCGCAAGGTCTGGATGCGCAGCGAAGAGGCCCGCGGCCTCGCTCTGATCTCCCCGACCTTCCTCTATGCGCTGGCGCTGCTCTTCCTCCCGGTCCTCATCGTCATCGCCTACAGTTTCTGGACCCAGAACTATCTCGACATCGACCGCACCTTCACGCTGGAGAACTACCGCCAGGCCCTCACCGAGCCGATCTACCGCGACCTCTTCGTCCGCTCGCTCTGGATCTCGCTGACGGTCAGCATCGTCACCGTCGTCTTCTCCTATCCGATTGCCTGGTTCATCTCCTTCCATGGCGGGGTACACAAGAACCTCTGGCTGTTCCTCGTCACCGTGCCCTGCTGGACCAGCTACCTTTTGCGCGTCATGTCGTGGAAGGTCATCCTCGGCTATGGCGGCGTCTTGAACACCGGCCTCATCTCGATGGGCCTCATCGACAAGCCGCTGACCTCGCTCGTCTACAATTCCAACGCCGTCGTCATCACGCTGGTGCACAGCTGGGCCGCCTTCGCCATCCTGCCGATCTACGTTTCGCTGCAGAAGATCGACCGCACGCTGATCGAGGCGGCTCGCGATCTCGGCGACAGCCGTTTCAGGGCCTTTCTGCGCATCACCCTGCCGCTCTCGCTGCCCGGCATCATCTCCGCCTTCCTGATCGTGATGATCCCGACCGTCGGCGACTATGTCACGCCGCGCCTCGTCGGCGGCAAGGACGGCGTGATGATCGCAACCGCCATCCAGGCGCAGTTCGGCAAGGCCGCCAACTGGCCGCTCGGCGCCGCTCTCTCCGTCACGACCATGGTGCTCGTCTCGCTCACGGCGGCGGCCGTCGTGCTGGCGCTGAAATTCGCCGTCAGGAGGATCAGATGAACCTCCTCACGCAGCGCCTGCGCGTTCTTCCGTTCCTTCCGGCCTATGTCGCGCTCTATTTCCTTTTTCTCTATCTGCCGATCCTGCTGCTGCCGGTCTTCTCCTTCAACAACGCGGCCACCACCACCTTCCCGCTCGCCGGCTTCACCACCAAGTGGTACGCCTCGCTGGCCGGCAATTCGGTCATGCTGGAAGCGGCCTGGAACAGCCTCGTCGTCGGCGTCTCCGTCTCGCTGCTCTCCACCGTTCTCGGCATCTGCGCCGCCCGCGCCATCACGCGCTACCGTTTTCGCGGCCAGAGGGCTGCGGCCGGCCTCATCATGGCGCCGCTCTTCCTGCCGGAGATCATCGTCGCCGTCTCCCTCCTGATGATCGTGCTCGCAATGGGCGTGCAACTGTCGCTGATCACGGTCATCCTTGGCCAGACGGTGTTCTGCGTGCCCTATGCCATGGCGGTGCTCGTCTCCGGCTTCGAGGGGTTCGATCGCAGCCTGGAGGAGGCCTCCTACGACCTCGGCGAGACCGCCATCGGCACTTTCCGGCGCGTCACGTTGCCGGTCGTCGCACCGGCCATCGTCTCCAGCCTGCTCGTCACCTTCACCATCTCGCTCGACGAGTTCATCCTCGCCTTCTTCCTGTCGGGCACCGAACCGACGCTGCCGGTCTATATCTGGGGGCAATTGCGCTTTGCGGCGAAGCTGCCGGGCGTGCTGGCGCTCGGCACCGTCATGCTCGTCGCCTCCATCCTCATGCTCACCCTTGCCGAAATCCTGCGCCGCCGGGCCGAACGCCGCACGCAGATGGCCTTCACGCTGCCCTGAGAGGAGAAGTCCGCCATGGCCGACCGCCCGATGATCGAAATCGCCAACGTGTCCAAGTACTACGGCATCTACAAGGCGCTCGACGACGTCTCGCTCACCATCGGCGAAGGCGAGTTCTTCTCGCTGCTCGGGCCGTCCGGCTGCGGCAAGACCACGCTCCTGCGCTCCATCGCCGGCTTCGAGACACCGACGGCGGGCGAAATCTTCATCGACGGAATACCCTCCCTCGCACTGCCGCCGAACAAGCGCCCGACCAACATGGTCTTCCAGAACTACGCGATCTTTCCCCATCTCGACGTCGCGGAAAACGTCGCCTACGGTCTGAAACGACTGCGGCTTTCGGCGCAGGAGGAAAAGAAGCGGGTGGGCGACGCGCTCGACCAGGTGCGCCTAGCGGGCCTCGGCCAGCGCAAGGCGCATGAACTCTCCGGCGGCCAGCGCCAGCGCGTCGCGCTTGCCCGTGCGCTTGTCATGCGGCCGAAGGTGCTGCTGCTCGACGAACCGCTCTCCGCCCTCGACAAGAAGCTGCGCGAGGAGATGCAGGTGGAGCTGCGCACGCTGCAGAAGGCTGTCGGCATCACCTTCATCCTCGTCACCCACGACCAGTACGAGGCGCTGGCGTTGTCGGACCGCATCGCCGTGATGTTCGGCGGCCGCATCGCGCAGATCGCCGGCCCGAAGGAAATCTACCAGCGCCCGCGCACCCGCAAGGTCGCCGACTTCCTCGGCGGCATGAATTTTTTGAAAGCGAAGGTGCTGGGAGAACAGGGCAACGCCGTCTCCGTCGATGCCGCCCGCTTCGGCGCCGTCAACCTCGACAAGCCGCAGGGCTTTGCCGCCACAAACGGCCATGTCACCGTCGGTATCCGCCCGGAACGGCTGCGGCTCCTGTGGGACGACGACCGCGCCCCGCACGAGCTTGCCGGCCGCATCGAGAACCGCGCCTATTTCGGCGAGGTCACCCACCTGACCGTCGGCGTCGACGGACTGGAACAGCCGCTCTCGCTGGTCGAGACGAACAATTTCGGTGCGGACGATCTGCCGGTCGGCGCGGAGATCCGGCTGGCCTACGATCCGGAGGCGTTCGTGTTGCTGGCGGAAGACCCGCCGGTTACGCGCGTGTGACCTAGCCCCTCATCCGGCCTGCTGGCCACCTTCTCCCCGCAAGCGGGGAGAAGGAACCGTGCTGCAGGGCTTTCCTTCGATCAACGTGAAGAGGTCGCCACAGCCTCCTTCTCCCCGCTTGCGGGGAGAAGGTCGCGGCAGCGGGATGAGGGGCCGCTGCCCTCTCAATACCCCGCTTTGATCTTCTCGAATTCCGCGATCATCTTCTGCCGCAGCTCTGTCGGGATCGGCGCCTGGAACAGCGTGTTGGCGACGAAGGCGTCGACATCCGCATACCCCTTGTCGGCGAGGATCTTCGGATCGACCGCGGCCATGCCCTTGGCGTTGGAATGGCCGTAGCCCCAGCTTTCGACCATATAGGCGGCAACGCCGGGATCGGTGACGGCGTTGAGGTAGTCATAGGCAAGGTCAGGGCTGCCCTCCGCACCCTTCAGCCGCGAATAGCCGCAGACCCAGGTGGACAGCCCCTCCTTGGTATCCTTCTTGATGGCGACCGGCTGGCTGTCGGCCTGCAGCGTCGTCGCCGTCTCGTTCCAGGCCCAGGCGAGATCGACCTCCCCGCTCGCCAGCGCCTGGCTGAGATCGGTGTTGTCGGTCCAGTAGAGCCGTACGTTCTTGTGCACCTCGCGCAGAAAGGCGGAGGCCTCCCCGAACTGTGCATCCGTCATCGTGGTCAGGTCCTTGAGGCCCGTGGCAAGGCCCGCCAGCGCATAGGCATCATCGACATTGTCGCCGATCGACACGCGATCCTTGAACTTCGGATCGGCAAAGGCCTTGAGGGAGGCGATCTCCTCGGGCTTTACCGTGTCGGTGCGGTAGGTCAGCACCGTGTTGCCCCATTCGAAGGGCAGGAACCAGGCCGTACCGTCCTCGGACGTCATCAGGTTCTTCATGCCCTTGAAGGCCGGCAGGATATCGTTCCACGCAGCCAGCTTGGACGTGTCGAGCGGTTCCAGCAGCCCAGCCTCGCGCCACTTCACGATGCTCTGCGCGCAGGGATGCGCGAGATCGGCCTTGAAGCCGGAGCGCAGCTTCTGGAAGGCCTCTTCCTCGTCGCCGAAGAAGGAAAAATCCGGCGAACCGCCATGCTTTTCCGTATAGGCGGGGTGGAAGGCGGGGTCCTCGTAACCGGACCAGTCGAAGACGGTGAGCGTATCGGCGGCGAAGGCTGGGAGGGCGGTTCCGAGGGCGAGGAAGGCGGTGAGTGCCGCCATTGTGGTGCGCTTGGCCGTGTGTGCAGTCTTCATGCCATACTCCTTCCCCGTTCCGGGTTCCCTATTGTGATTGTGGTCCTTGCAAGGTGAGATGCTTCGGGAAGGTCGTGGCGACGAAGGCGATCGCCGCCTCCAGCGCCTTTTCCCGTGTGGTGCCGTCGCCCATCATCAGGCGCAGCCACAGGCCCTCCAGCATGGCGCAGAGCGACAGCGCGGTCGGCTCCGGCTCATAGGCATAGCCGCCCTCCGCCTTCAACGCGGCGCAGAGCGAGATCACGGTCTCCTGGTACTTCACGTCACGCGCGCCGCACAGCGCCTGGTAGGTCGGCCGCGACTTGGCCTCGCCCCAGAAGGCGCACCAGGCTGCAAGCTTGCGCTTTGTGCAGATCTTCCGGTCGAAATCCGCATGAACCAGCGCCCAGATGCGGCTCGCCGCGCTCGGGCCGGCCTTTTCGAGCGCCGCGTTCCAATGGTCCGCATATTCCTCGGACATGAACTGCAGCGTGGCGATGAGCAGGTTTTCCTTGCTCTCGAAATGGAAGTTGACGATGCCGCGGGAAAGGCCGGCGCCGTCGGCGACATCCGCGAGCGTCGTGTCGGAATAACCGCGCTTGGCAAGCGAATCGATCGTCGCCTCGACGAGCTGCTGCCGCCGCGTCTCCTTCGAGGCCTTGCGTCCCCGCTTCTCGCCGTCGCCCGAGCCCTGTTCAGCCCCGCCTGCCCGCATCTTCACCGCCACCTTGCCTTTGGGATTGCGCATCGTCACGGTCACGGGCGAACTCCCGCGGCCGGCTTGATGCCGCGCAGATGAGCCGGACAATGCTCCCCGCTGTCAAGAACCTTCTGCATCGCCGTCCAGGTGCGGATGTTCTTCGCGACATAGGCGTCGCCCACTGCCGCCACCGCCTCGGCATGAAGCGGCCCCTTGAGGCGCTCCAGCTCACCGCGCGCCACGTCGCGATACCAGGCATTGCGGCTTTCGACCGTCCCTTCGGAAAAGCCGGCGGCGGCCATCGCCAGAAGATAACGACGTGGCGAGGCCATGCCGAAGGAGAGCCCTTCGGCGGCAATATAGTCTTTCATATCGGCACTCGGCTCACCGTCATGGCCTATCAGCCAGTCGGACGCCGCAAGGATGCCGCCCGGCTTGAGCACACGGAAAAGCTCAGAAAACAGTGCTTCCTTGTCCGGCACGTGGATCATCGCATCCTTGGAGAAGACGACGTCGAATTCGCCGTCGTCGAACGGCAGGCGGCCCGGCGGGCTGGAGGCGAAACGCGCGACCGCGGAAAGCCCCGCCTTGGCCGCGGCCACCCGCGCCCGGTCGATGACCGGCTGCTCCACGTCGTAGCCGACGACCTCAACCGGGCCATAGGTGCTCGCAATGTGCAGCGCGATGCCGCCGGCACCGCAACCGAAATCGAGGATGCGCCGGCCCTTCAGATTGACGCCAGAAAGGATGCGATCGACCTCCGCCGGACCGCCCGGCGAAAGATAGCCCTCGCCCCAGAGGACCGCGAGGAAGCGGATCGCCGCCTCGTCATATTCCGGCTCCGCCGCCGCACCGTCCCTGCCCGTTGCCGTCATGGCCTCCGCCATCCCTCGGCCGCATGGCCGGCGCGCTTTTCCCGTGGCCGAAATTCTAGCGCATAATCAGGCGATTGCAAGATACTTGCTGAATGATCATTCAGAATATCTGGACAACATTTTGCTTTTGATGCAGCTTTTAGAAACAAGGGAGACATCAAAAATGCAAAAATACGATGCCCTGATCGTCGGCGGCGGCCATAACGGGCTCGTCACCGCCTGTTACCTCCAGCGATCCGGCCTGAAGGTCGCCGTGCTCGAAAAGAATGGCTGGGTGGGCGGCGCGGCAACGAGCCGCGAGCTGACGCCGGGCTTCCTCTACTCCAACTGTTCCTATGTCTGCTCCCTCTTCCGGCCGGAGATCATGCGCGACCTGGAACTGCCGAAACACGGCCTCCAGGTCATCGCCTACGAGGGCGGCGCGGTCTTCACCCGCGACGGGGACTACCTCGCCTCCTACCGCGACCACGACAGCCACCGCCGCGAGTTCGCGCGCTATTCGAAGCGCGACGCGGAGGCCTACGAGCGCTACGCCCGCGACGTGACGCGCCAGTGCCGTTTCATCCAGCCGCTCCTGATGCGCACCGCCCCCGACCCCTTCGGTTTTCGCCCGCGCGACCTGTCCGAGTTCCTCTACCTCGCCAAAAAGTTCGGTGAATTCAGCCCACAGGAAATGGCCGAGACGCTCCGCTTCTGGACCATGTCGATCTCCGACTTCCTCGACGAATATTTCGAGACCGACGTCATCAAGGCCTATCTCGCACTGTCGGGCATCATCGGCACCGCGCTCGGCCCCATGTCGCCCGGCACCGCCTATGTGCTGCTGCACCACTATATGGGCGAGGTGGACGGCTCGGTCGGTGCCTGGGGCTATGCGCGCGGCGGCATGGGCGCGGTGACACAGGTCCTCGCCCGCTCCTTCGAGGCCGCCGGCGGCACGATCCGCACCGACGCCGAGGTTGCAAAAATCCTCACCCGCGGCGGCCGCACGACCGGCGTGGTGCTCGCCAATGGCGACGAACTCAACGCGGGCCTCGTCGTCTCGAATGCCGACGTCAAGCGCACCTTCCTCACGCTCGTCGACGAGGACACCCTGCCCGGCGAATTCGTCCACCGGGTCAGGCATTTCAAGATGCGCGGCTCCTCCGGCAAGGTGAACATCGCGCTCGACAGCCTGCCGGAGTTCCCGGCCTTGCCGGAAGGCTCCTCCTGCCTGCGCGGCGACATGCATTTCACCGATTCGATCGAGCGCATGGAGCGGGCCTATGACGACTGGAAGGCTGGGCGCTGGTCGGCCGATCCCTTTCTCGACATGGTGATCCCGACGACGCTCGACCCGACCATGGCCTCGCCGGGAAAACACTTCATGAGCTGCTTCGTGCAGTACTGTCCGCCAAAGCTCGAGGGGCGCGACTGGACGGACGCCGACCGCGACGCCTTCGCCGAGACGGTGATCGGCCAGATCGCGGACTATTCGCCGGGCTTTCGCGAGCGCATCGTGCATATGGAGGTGCGCACCCCGCGTGAGATCGAGAACGAGGTGGGCCTGACGGAGGGCAACATCTTCCAGGGCGAGCTCACCTTCGACCAGCTGCTCTTCAATCGGCCCGTGCCCGGCTACGCTCAGTACCGCAGCCCGATATCCGGCCTCTATATGTGCGGCTCCTCCACCCATCCGGGCGGCGGGGTGATGGGCGCGCCCGGCCGCAACGCCGCCGCCGAAATCCTGCGCGACCTGAAGCGTTCCCCCGAGCAGATGAGCAAAGCCCATGACGTCATTTGATGCCATCGTGATCGGCGCCGGCCACAACGGCCTTGCCGCCGCCGCCCGCCTCGCCAAGGGCGGCCGCAGGGTTTTGGTGCTGGAAGCGGCGAACGAACCAGGCGGCGCGACGCGCGGCCGCGAGTTTTTCCCGGGCTTCCGCTCCGCCGGCCTTGCCCATCTCGTCAACCGGCTCGATGCGGACATGGCCCGCGACATCGGTCTCGACCTTGCCGGCACCGACACGGTGTTGCCGACGACGGTTCTCGACGGTTCAGGAAGGGCCACCGTGCTGCACGGCGCCTATGGCGAACGCATCGACGGCGTGTCGCCGCAGGAGGCCGAGGCCTTCACGGCGCTGCGCAGGAAACTGGTCTTCCAGGCGGGCATCCTGAAACGGTTCCTGCGCCGCCCGCCGCCGCAGATCGGCGCGCTCTCGCTCGGCGACCTTTCCACCTTCGCTTCCGCCGGCTTCGGCCTCATCCGCAAGGGGCGCCGCGAGGGCCGCGATTTCCTGCGCATGCTGCTGATGAACGTCGCCGACGTCGCCGACGAACATCTTTCGGACGACCGGCTGAAGGGCCTCCTGGCCTTCGATGCGACCCTCGGCATCCATCTCGGGCCCCGCTCGCCGACCTCCCTGCTCGGCCTCTATTATCGCCTGACCGGTGAGGTCGCCGGCAAGGCGGGCGGGCAATTCGTGCCGGCGGGCGGCATGGCGCGCGTCGCGCCCGCCTTCCTGCGCGCTGCCGAAAAGGCCGGCGTCACCCTGCGCTGCGGCGCGCCCGTCGGCCGCATCCTTGCCGATCGCGGCCGGGCGAGCGGCGTCGTTCTCGCCGACGGGACGCAGATCACCGCACCCGTCATCGTCTCGGCGATCCACCCGCAAACGACCTTCCTCCACCTCGTCGATCCCGCCGAAAGCGGCACAGGCTTCGTGCGCTCGGTGAAGAACTTGCGCAGCCACGGCAACGTCGCCAAGCTCGACCTCGCACTCGACCGCATCCCCGATTTCACCGGCCTGCCAAAGGAAGCCCGGGGGGGCCGCATCGTGCTGGTGCGCTCGATGGAACAGGTCGAAGAGGCCTTCAACCCGGCAAAATACGGCGAATTCTCCAGCGATCCCGTCATGGAAGTGACGCTGCCGAGCCTTGCCGACCCGTCGCTGGCACCGGCCGGCGGCTGCACGCTCTCGGCGCTCGTGCAATATGCTCCCTATCGCCTCAAGAGGGGCTGGGAGAGCGGCAAGCCGGCCTTCCTCAAGATCGTGCTCGACACGCTGGAGCGCCATGCGCCAGGCCTCGGAAAGTCCGTGGTCTCGGCCAGCCTGATGACGCCTGTTGATATCGAGGCGGAATACAACCTGCCGGGCGGCCATTGGCATCACGGCGAGCTGCAGGCCGACCAGCTGCTCGTCAACCGACCGACCAGCGCCGCCTCCGGCTATCGCACACCGATCGAAGGCCTCTATCTCGCGAGCGCCGGGGCGCATCCGGGCGGCGGCATATCCGGCCTGCCGGGCTGGAACGCGGCCCGTCACATCCTTTCGGGAGCGACCGCATGAACGCCATGACGAAATCCGCCGCCGAAATCCGCCGCGCCGCCCGCAACCACATCCTCGCGCCGCGACTGGAGAGCCCGTTCCATGAGCGCCTGATGGCGCTGAGCGAGGTGAACGACTGGTACAACTGGGCCGGCTACAAGGCGCCGCATGCGCTGTTCGACGGCGAGCTCGAATATTTCGCCATCCGCTCCACCGCTGCCCTTTTCGATATCTCGCCGATGGTGAAGTACCGCATAACCGGCCCGGATGCCGGGCGCTACCTCAACCGGCTGACCCTGCGCGACGTGCGCAAGCTCGCCGTGAACCGCGTACACTACACCGCCTGGTGCGACGACCACGGCCATGTGCTCGACGACGGCACGCTTTTCCGCCTCGGCGAGAGCGAGTTCCGCCTCTGCTGCCAGGAACGCCACCTGCCCTGGCTCATCGACAGCGCCTTCGGTTTTACGGTCGATATCCACGAGGAGACGGAGGAGATCGCCGGCCTCGCCCTGCAGGGGCCGACGAGCTACGCCGTGCTGCGCGATGCCGGGTTTGCCGGTGTTGAGCAACTGAAGCCCTTCCATATAGGCGCCTTCCCGCATAAGGATGGCGACGTGACCATCTCGCGCACCGGCTTCACCGGCGATCTCGGCTACGAACTCTTCGTGCCGCGCGCGAACGCGCTCTCGCTGTGGGATCGGCTGTGGAGCGCCGGCGAGCGGCACACGATCCGCGCCATCGGCTACGGCGCGCTCAACCAGGCGCGCATCGAGGCGGGCTTCATCGTCGCAAACACAGATTTCGTCACCGCCGAGGGCGCGCTGCGCGCCGACCGGGTGCGCATGCCCGACGAGATCGGCCTCGACTGGCTGGTCGATCCGGACAAGCCGAACTTCAACGGGCGCCGGCCCATCCTCGACGCGCGGCGGAATCAGTCTCTGAAGCACATCCTCGTCGGCCTTGAAATCGAAGGGAATATTCCCGCCGAGCATGCCATCGTCTATCATCGGCAAAAGCGCGAGGCAGGCCTCGTCACCGCCGCGATCTGGTCGCCGACGGCCAAGCGCAACATCGCCATCGCCAGCCTCGAGCGGCCCTACGGATCGAAATTCACGGAGGACCTCTGGGTGGAGATTTATGCGATGCGGGAGCTGAAATACCAGAAGCTGATGAAGCGCGCCAAGATCGTGCCGCGTCCCTTCGTCAGGCTCGCAAGGCGGACGGCAAGCCCGCCGGGCCTCACCTGACATGGACGAGGAGGCCCGCCGCAACTGGGAGATCATCACCATGCCCCCCGGCACTGAATGGTCCGGCCGGGCACGCTATGCGGCGGCCATGTACTTTTGCCAGCGCGGCGAGATGGCACCGGAGGTGCTGGAGGTCTACCGCATCTGTTCACGGCTCGACGCGGAGGACCCCGTCTCGGTGCTCAGGCGCTGGCAGATCGGCGCAGACTGGATCGCGCGGCTCGAAGCCCCCCGCTCAGTGTGACGGTACGGGGCTCGCATAGGTCAGGAAGAGGCGGCGCAACGCGTCCTTGCCCTCGCTGGCGATATCGAACCGCCGGCCGAACAGCAGCCATTCCGCGCAGAGCCCCTTGATGAGCCAACGCAGCATCGAGGCGGCGGAGCGCGGCGTCCAGGCCGCACCCAGCTTGCCCTGTCCCTCGGCCTTCGCAAATGCCGCTTCCAGCGCCTGCATGTGCTCGTCGTTGATGTCGTTCTGCCGTTCGGAAATGGCGGCGAATTCGCCCGACGTATCGCAACGCAGGAGGATCGACAGGATGCGCTGGCGGTGCTCGTCGGTGGCCAGCAGCTCGAGCCATTCCCGGCCGATCCGTTCGAGCACGCCGAAAACATCGGCGTTCTCCGCTTCCAGCTCGCGGGCGATCAGCTCCTCCTGCGGCATGGGCAACGAATTGTAGAGTTCCAGCACGAGATCCGCTCTATTGGCGAAGTGCCAGTAGATGGCGCCGCGGGTGACCCCCGCGGCGCGCGCCACATCCTCCATGGAGGCATGGGCGACACCCTTTTCGTAGAAGACCTTCTCCGCCGCCAGCAGGATCTGCTGGCGGGTTTCCTTGGCCTCTGCCTTGGTCCGGCGCATGGCGACTTACTCCGCCGGGTTTGCCGCCGGAGCCGGCTCCTCCTTCTTCTCCTTGCCGTAACCGAACATCTTCATCACGAAGACGAAGAAGACGGGCACGAAGAAGATGGCGAGCACCGTGGCCGTGATCATGCCGCCCATCACGCCCGTACCGATGGCGCGCTGGCTGCCCGAGCTTGCGCCCGTGGCAATCGCGAGCGGCAGAACGCCGAGCGTGAAGGCGAGCGAGGTCATCAGGATCGGGCGGAAGCGCAGGTGGCAGGCCTCGATGGTCGCCTCGATCAGCGACTTGCCGTCCTCCATCAGTTCCTTGGCGAACTCGATGATCAGGATCGCGTTCTTCGCCGAAAGGCCGATGATCGCGATCAGGCCCACCTTGAAGTACACGTCGTTCGACATGTCGCGCAGGGTGACCGCGATGACCGCGCCGATGACGCCGAGCGGCACGACGAGAATGACCGCAAACGGGATCGACCAGCTTTCATAGAGCGCCGCAAGGCACAGGAACACCAGGAGGATCGAGAGACCGACGAGGATCGGCGCCTGCGAACCGGACTGGATTTCCTGTAGCGACTGGCCCGTCCATTCATAGCCGAAGCCCGGCGGAAGCTGGGCGGCAAGCCGCTGCATCTCCGCGATCGCGTCACCGGACGAGAAGCCCGGCTTCGTGTCGCCGCTGAAGCGCATGGAGGGGTAGCCATTGTAGCCGACAGTCTGCGTCGGCGCCATCGTCCACTCCGCGGTCGCGAAGGCGGAGATCGGCACCATGCCACCCGACGCGTTCCTGACATTGAGATTCAGGAGGTCGGCCACCTGCATGCGTTCGTTCTGGTCCGCCTGGACCGTCACGCGCTGCATGCGCCCGGCATTCGGGAAGTCGTTGACATAGGTCGAGCCGAGGTTCGTCGAGATCGTCGAGTTGATGTCGGCGAAGGTCACACCGAAGGTGTTGGCCTTCTCGCGATCGATCATGACGTTGACCTGGGCTGCATCCGGCATGCCATCGACGCGCACGCCCGCAACCACGTTGCTCTGGGCCGCAAGGCCGAGAAGCTGGGCGCTCGCGGCCGACAGCGCCTGCTGGCCGAGGCCGCCTCGATCCTGCAGACGGAACGAGAAGCCGCCCGTCGTGCCGAGACCCTGGATCGGCGGCGGCGACAGCGCGAAGCTGATCGCATCCTTGATCTGGCTCATGGCCATACTGGCACGCCCGGCGATCGCCTGCGCCGAATTCTCCGGCCCACGCTCGCTCCAGTCCTTCAGCGTCACGAAGGCAAGGCCTGCGTTCTGCCCCGAACCGAAGAAGGAGAAGCCGTTGATGCCGACGATCGTCTCGACCGCGGGCTCCTGGCCGAAGATCTGCTCGACCTGGGTCAGCACTTCGTCGGTCCGGTGGCCCGTCGCTTCGGAGGGGAGCTGCATCATGACGATGGCAAAGCCCTGGTCTTCGTCCGGCAGGAACGAGGACGGCAGCTTCATGAACAGGTAGCCGAGGCCGGCGAGGATCGCGAGATAGATCACCATGAAGCGACCCGTCCGGCGCACCAGCCAACCGACGCTGCCGCTATAGCTCTTCGACGAACGGTCGAAACCGCGGTTGAACCAGCCGAAGAAGCCGCGCTTGGCGTGATGGTGGCCCTTCGGCACCTGCTTGAGGAAGCTGCCGGCAAGCGCCGGGGTCAGCGAGAGTGCGAGGAACGCCGAGAACAGGATCGACACGACCATCGTCAGCGAGAACTGCTGGTAGATGACGCCGACCGCGCCCGGGAAGAAGCCCATCGGGATAAACACCGAGGCGAGCACCAGCGTGATGCCGATGACGGCGCCGGTGATCTGCTTCATCGCCTTGCGGGTCGCCTCCTTCGGGGGCAGGCCCTCTTCCGACATGATACGCTCGACGTTTTCCACGACGATGATCGCATCGTCGACGAGAATGCCGATGGCGAGAACCATGGCGAACATGGTCAAGACGTTGATCGAAAAGCCCATGGCGAGCATGACGGCGCAAGTGCCGAGCAGCGCGACCGGGACGACGAGCGTCGGGATGATCGTGTACCGGATGTTCTGCAGGAACAGGAACATCACGAGGAAGACGAGACCGACGGCTTCGAGCAGCGTATGCAGAACCTTCTCGATCGACACCTTGACGAAGGGCGAGGTGTCATAGGGCGTCGAATATTCGAGGCCCGGCGGGAAGAACTGCGCAAGCTCGTCCATGCGGGCCTTGATTGCCTCGGAGGTCGCCATGGCGTTGCCGGTCGGCGAGAGCTGCACGGCGACGGCGGCCGAAGGCTGGCCGTTAAGGCGCGTCGAGAACGAATAGGTCTCGCCGCCCACCTCGACGCGCGCGACGTCGCGCAGACGCACGGCCGAACCATCCGCATTGGCGCGAAGCACGATGGCGCCGAATTCTTCCGGCGTCGTCAGCTGGCCCTTGATGTTGACGGGAGCCGCGATCTGCTGGGTGATCGGGTTCGGCTGCGCGCCGATGCTGCCGGCGGCGATCTGGGCGTTCTGCGCCTGGACGGCGGCCGTCACGTCCGCGGCCGTCAGGTTGAGGCCGCGCATCTTGGCGGGATCGAGCCAGATGCGCATGGAACGCTGCGTGGCGAAGAGCTGCGCACGGCCGACGCCGGGCACGCGCTGGATTTCCGAGAGAACGTTGCGGTTGACGTAATCGCCGAGGCTGATGGCATCCATCGAGCCGTCGGTGGAGGTCAGCGCGACGATGAGCAGGAAGCCGGAACCGGCCTCTTCGACCTGCACGCCCTGGCGGCGCACGGAATCGGGAAGGCGCGGCTCGACGCGGCTGACGCGGTTCTGCACGTCGACCGACGCCTGGCTCGGGTCGGTGCCCGGCGCGAAGGTGATGTTGATTTCGGCCGAACCCGAGGCACTCGAGGTCGATTCGAAATAGAGCATGCCCTCGACGCCGTTCAGCTCATCCTCGATGAGCTTGGTGACGCTCTGGTAAGTGTCCTGCGACGACGCGCCGGAATAGGTCGTCGACACCGTGATCTGCGGCGGGGCGACGTCGGGATACTGCGCGATCGGCAGAAGCGGAATGGCAATGGCGCCGGCGATCATGATGAAGATCGCGACGACCCAGGCGAAAATCGGCCTGTCGATGAAAAAACTGGGCATCCTTCAGATCCTCACTTCGCCTGCTCGGCCTTGGCGGCGCCTTCGCCGCCCTCCGCCTTGCCGGCTTCGCCGGTCTGTGCAGCACCGGCTTCGGCCTTGCCGGCCTCCCCGGTCTCGGCCGCGCCGCCTTCGGCAGCCTTCGCCACGGCATTCGGGTCCCACTCGGCCGGCACGACTTCGCCGCCCGGCTGAACCTTCTGGAAGCCTTCGACAATGATCTTCTCGCCGTCCTTCAGGCCATCCGGGATGACCCAGTTCGTGCCGATGGCACGGCCGACGCGCACATTGCGGGTGCCGGCCTTGTTGTCGGCGGAAACGACATAGACGAGCGCGCTGCCCGAGGCGTCACGCTGTACGGCCTGCTGCGGCACGATCACGGCGTTCTTCTCGATGCCCTGTTCGATCTGCACGCGCACATACATGCCCGGCAGGAGGTCGCCGTCCGGGTTCGGGAATTCGCCGCGCAGCGTCACCTGGCCGGTCGTCTCGTCGACGGCGGCTTCGGAGAACAGGAGCTTGCCCGGATGCGGATAGGCGGACCCGTCGTCGAGCACCAGCTTGACGTCGGCCGAATTGTTGTCGGCCATCAGCGCGCCGTCTTCCAGCGCCTTGCGCAGGCGCATCAGGTCGGTCGCCGACTGGGTGAAGTCGGCATAGACCGGGTCGAGCTGCTGGATCGTCGCAAGGTTTTCCGTGCCATTGGCCGAAACCAGCGCACCCTCGGTGATGAGCGCACGGCCGATGCGGCCGCTGATCGGCGCCTTGACCTCGGTATATTCGAGATTGAGCTTGGCGGTCGCAAGGCTCGCCTCGGCGATGGCGACATCGGCGTCCGCCTGCGCAAGCTGGGCGACGGCGTCGTCATAGGTCTGCGCGGACGCGACGTTCGACTTGCGCAGCTGTTCCTGGCGCTCGGCGGTGTTGCGCGCCTGGGCCTGGACGGCCTTGGCACGGCGCAGCGTCGCCTCGGCGCTGTCGACCTGCACCTGGAACGGCGCGGGATCGATGCGGTAGAGCACGTCGCCTTCCTTGACCTGCGAGCCCTGCTCGAAGATGCGGTCGATGACGATGCCGGTCGCGCGCGGCCGGACTTCCGCCGTGCGGGTCGCTGCGATGCGGCCCGGCAGGTCGTTGGTGATCGGCACATCCTCTGCCTTCACGGTGATGACGGCCACCTGCGGCGGCGGGAACGCAAAGCCGCCCTGCGGCGCCTGCTCGTCCTGGCAGCCGGCGAGAATCAAAAGGGCGCCGAAGGTCGCAATCGAAATCGGTCTCGTGAAACGCATGGGTTCTTCCATAAGCGGTGCCGCCTGAAGCGCGGCAGGGTCCTGAAAACATGAAGATGCGGTGATCGCAGGACCACCGCATCGCAACATACAAACAACGCTGTATGTTAGTTTCTGATCTTTGACAATCGTAGACCACGGCCCCGCCCGCCGCAATCCTCACCCATCACGGACTTGTGATGAGGGTCCTCAACGTATGGCGTGACCATTTGCGTCGAAACGATGCATCTGGTTTGCGGCCGGCGTGGCGAAGACCACGTCACCGGGCGCGTAGTGATGCTCTCCGAACAGACGAACGGTGAAGGCACCGACTTTCTCCGATTCGAGATAGACGATCGTGTCCGCGCCGAGGTGCTCGACATGCACGGCCCTCGCCTGCCATTCGCCGCTGTCGCGCGACAGAGTGACGTGTTCCGGGCGCACGCCAATGGTCTTGGCATCGGACGCGCCGAGGCGGCCCGCATCGATGAAGTTCATGCCCGGCGACCCGATAAAGCCGGCAACGAAGAGGTTGGCAGGCTGGTTGTAGAGTTCCATCGGCGAGCCGACCTGCTGGATGACACCGCCGTCGAGCACCACGATCTTGTCCGCCAGCGTCATCGCCTCGACCTGGTCGTGCGTGACGTAGATCATGGTGGCCTTCAGCTCGCGGTGCAGCCGGGCAATCTCGAGGCGGGTGTTGACGCGCAGCGCCGCATCGAGGTTGGAGAGCGGTTCGTCGAACAGGAAGAGTTTCGGTTCACGTACGATGGCGCGGCCGATGGCGACGCGCTGGCGCTGGCCACCCGACAGTTCGGCCGGGCGGCGGGCGAGGTACTTCTCCAGCGACAGCATGGAGGAGGCCTTGGCGACGCGCCTTTCGATTTCATCCTTCGGCGCGCCTGCCTGCTTGAGGCCGAGGCCCATATTGTCCTTGACGGTGAGGTGCGGATAGAGCGCGTAGGACTGGAAGACCATGGCGATGCCGCGCTTTGCCGGCGGCACCGTCACGACTTCCGTGCCGTCGATGGTGATCGAGCCCGACGTCGCATCCTCAAGGCCGGCGATGATGCGCAGCAGCGTGGACTTGCCGCAGCCCGAGGGGCCGACGAAGATGACGAACTCGCCGTCCTTCACGTCAAGGTCGATGCCCTTGATCACGTCGACATTGCCGAAGGACTTGCGTACGGATTTGAGTTGAAGAGAGCCCACCTGATATCCCCTTAAAGCTTGACCGTTTGACCGGTTCTGACACTTTCATCGGCCGCGAGGCAGATCCTCAGCGACTGCACCGCATCGTCCATATGCCGCGTGAGGTCGATGTCCTCGCGGATCGCCTTCAGCACATAGGCCTGTTCGCGGTCGCAGAGTTCCTGGTGGCCCGGCTCGCCGGCCATCTTCAGGTCCTCGTCCGGCGACAGGAACTTGCCGTCGGGGCCGGTGGCCGCGTTGTGAACGCGGATGACCGCCGTCTTGGTGTGGGTGTCGATGTCGTCGGACTTCGCGTTCGGATCCATGACAATGGAAACGGAGCCGTTCGGCGACATGACGTCCTTCACGAAGAAGGCCGTCTCCGAGATCATCGGGCCCCAGCCCGCCTCGTACCAGCCGAGTGAGCCATCGTCGAAGAGCACCTGCAGGTGGCCGTAGTTGTACATGTCGGGCGCGATCTCGTTGGAAAGGCGCAGGCCCATGCCACGCACCTCCACGGGCTTGGCATCGGTGATCTGGCACATCACGTCGACATAGTGCACGCCGCAGTCGACGATCGGCGGCGTCGTCTGCATCAGCGCCTTGTGGGTCGCCCAGGTCGGCCCGCTCGACTGCTGGTTCAGGTTCATGCGGAAGACATACGGGCCGCCGAGCTTGCGCGCTTCCTCGATGAGCCGCACCCAGGAAGGATGGTGGCGCAGGATATAGCCGACGATGAGCTTGCGGCCGTTCGCCTTGGCGCAGGCGACCACCCGCTCGGCATCGGCGACGGTCGTCGCCAGCGGCTTTTCGAGGAAGACATGCGCACCGGCTTCGAGTGCTGCGATCGCATATTCGGCATGGCTGTCCGAATAGGTGTTGATCGAGCAGAGTTCCGGCTTCAGCGCGCGCAGCGCCTCCGGGAAGGACGGATGAATCTCGTAGCCTTCCAGCCCGGCCGGAACCGGAACCTTCGACCGGTTGACGAGACCGATGATCTCGAAACCCGGATTCTCATGGTAGGCGAGCGCATGGCTGCGGCCCATATTGCCGAGACCGGCGGACAGGACGCGAAGGGGGGACGTGGCAGAACTCACTTGACTGCTCCCGAAGTGATGCCGCGGATCAGCTGCCGCGAGAAGATGAAATAGAGGATGAGGACGGGCAGGATCGCGAGCGAGAGTGCGGCGAGCACTGCATTCCAGTTGGTGACGAACTGGCCGATGAAAATCTGCGAGCCCAGCGTCACCGTCTTGGTCGCCTCGCTCGGCGCCAGGATCAGCGGGAACCACAGGTCGTTCCAGATCGGGATCATGGTGAAGACCGCGACGGTCGCCATGGCCGGCCGCACCAGCGGCAGGACGAGGCGGAAGAAGATGGAGTATTCCGAGAGACCGTCGATACGCCCGGCATTCTTGAGGTCATCGGAGACGGTCCGCATGAATTCGGAGAGGATGAAGACCGCGAGCGGGATACCCTGCGCGGTATAGACCAGGATCAGCGCCGTCAGCGTGTTGACGAGCCCCGTCGCCACCATGCCCTGCAGGATCGCCACGGTACCGAGACGGATCGGGATCATGATGCCGATGGCAAGGTAGAGGCCCATCAGCATGTTGCCGCGGAAGCGGTATTCCGAGAGCGCGAAGGCGGCCATGGCGCCGAACAGCAGCACCAGCGCGATGGAGGCCACCGTGACGATAAAGCTGTTCTGGAAATAGGTCGCGAAATCCCCCTGCCCCAGCACCGTCGTGTAGCCGACAAGGTCGAAGGTCCCGGGCGTCGGAAGCTGCATCGGGTTGCGGAAGATGGCGTTGCGGTCCTTCATCGAGTTGATGATCGTCAGGAACACCGGGAAGATCGAGATCACGGCGTAGCCGATCAGCGCCAGGTGAACGAGGGACGTGCGGGTCAGCGAGGTGCGTGCTTTGGACATGTCTTGCCCTCCCGATCAGAACTGGTAGCGACGCATGCGCCGCTGGATGGCGAAGAGATACAGCGAGACGCCGGCGAGGATGATGAGGAACATGACCGTTGCGATCGTCGCGCCCATCGATCGGTCGCCCAGCTGGAGCTGGAAGCCGAAGAAGGTGCGGTAGAGCAGCGTGCCGAGGATATCGGTGGACTTGTCAGGCCCGGCGAGCGCACCCTGCACGGTGTAGACCAGGTCGAAGGCATTGAAGTTGCCGACGAAAGTGAGGATCGAGATGATGCCGATGGCGGGAAGGATGAGCGGCAACTTGATCTTCCAGAACTGGCTCCAGCCGGTGACGCCGTCGCATTCGGCAGCCTCGATCACCTCTTCGGGGATATTGAGCAGCGCCGCGTAGATCAGCATCATCGGAATGCCGACATACTGCCAGACAGAGATCAGCGACACTGCGATGAGCGCCGAGTTCGGCTTGCCGAGCCAGGGGGCGAAGAGCGATTTCAGGCCGACCAGATCCATCAGATAGGGCGAGACGCCCCAGATCGGCGAGAGGATCAGCTTCCAGATGAAGCCGACGATCACGAAGGAAAGCAGCGTCGGCAGGAAGATCGCCGTGCGGTAGAAGGCGGCAAAGCGCAGCTTCGGGATCGACAGCATGGCCGCGAGCGCCACCCCGATCGGGTTTTGCACCAGCATGTGGATGACGAAGAAGATCACGTTGTTCTTCAGCGCGTTCCAGAAGTCGGCCGCCCAGCGCTCGTCGCCGAACAGCACCTTGAAGTTGCTGAGACCGACGAAGGTCGACTGGCCGTCCACCGTGTTGAACAGCGACAGGCGCAGCGTCTCGATGAGCGGCAGGATCATGACCGCCGAATAAACGATGAAGGCCGGCAGCAGGAAAACGCCGATATGCCAGCGTGTTGGCCGCTTGATCGGTCCTGTTGCCTCATGGGAAGAAGGTATGTCGCTCATGGCCCAGCGTGCCCCGTCCGGTTGTTGTTCGTTAGATCCGCATGCACGGACGCCGTGCGCGGCCGGTAGTGCCGCACATGACAAATTCAGCATACACGATAGTGCCGGGGTCGCTCCCCGATTTTGCCCTTCGGCACCCTCTGTCCACCGGGACGAAGAGGGATACGGCGTGCGCCTGATCATTCGAGCCGCACCGCCCAAGCACCTCCCCCCGAATTTTACGGGGAGAGGGCCGGAGCGGGACGATGCCCGCTCCTCAAAGCAGAATTCAGCAGTCGAGACGCAGGCTTACTTGGCCGGCTTGTACCAGCTGTCGATGCCCTTCTGGAGCTTTTCGCCAGCCACTTCCGGCGTATCCGTGCCGTTGATGACGTTGGCCGATTCGGTCCAGGTCTCGTTTTCGAGGTTCGGCGTGCCGCGCGACAGGATCTGGTAGGTCGAGCGGATCGTCGGCTGGCACTTTTCACGCCAGGAGACGAATTCCTGCGCCAGCGGGTCGGCCATCTTCACGGCCGTCGAATTCAGGCTGAAGAAGCCCGGCAGCGAGTTGGCGTAGATGTCGGCGAATTCCGGCGAGGAGACGAAGCTCAGGAACTTCTTGGCGGCATCCGCATTCGGGCTCTTGGCATTGAGGCCGATGCCGATGTCGTTGTGGTCGGAGATGTAGCAGGTGTCGCCGGCATTCTTCACCGGCGGCGCGAACGCGCCCATCTTGAACTGCGCCTGCGTGTTGAACAGGCCGATTTCCCACGAGCCGGCCGGATAGATGGCAGCGCGGCCGAGCGTGAAGAGGTTCTGGCTGTCCGGATAGGTCTGGGCTTCGAAACCGTCGCCGAGATAGTCCTTCCACTTGGCGAGAACGCGGTAGGGTTCGACCCAGGCGTCGTCGGTCAGCTTCTGCTCGCCCTTGATGAGCGCCTTGCGGCCTTCTTCGCCCTTCCAGTAGGTCGGGCCGATGTTCTGGTAGCCCATGGTGGCGGCTTCCCAGAGATCCTTCGTGCCCATGGCCATCGGGATGTAGCTGCCTTCGGCCTTGATCTTGTCGAGCGCGGCGAAGAACTCGGCTTCCGTCGTCGGAACCGAGATACCGAGCGTGTCGAAGGCGTCCTTGTTGTAGATGAAGCCGTGGATGACCGAAGCCATCGGCACGCAGAAGGCCGTCGCGCCGTCGTCCGTCGTCCAGGCGGACTTGGCGACGTCGGAGAAGTTCTCGATGCCCGGCAGATCGTTCAGGCCGGCAAGGTGGCCCTTGTTGAACAGCTCGAGCGAGGCGTCGAACGGACGGCAGGTGATGAGGTCGCCTGCCGAGCCGGCGTCGAGCTTGGCGTTCAGCGCGGCGTTGTACTCGGTCGGCGCGGTCGGCGCGAAGACGACCTTGATGCCGGGGTTCTTGGCTTCGAAGGCCGGGATGATCTTTTCCTGCCAGATGGCGAGGTCGTCGTTGCGCCAGCTTTCGACCGTCAGCGTGACGTCGGCCGCCTGAGCGATCCCGGCCGTGCCGAGGATGCTCGTGGCGAGCAACAGGCCTTTGATTGCGGTGCGTGTCATTGCATTCTCCCCTTTTATGCGCCGCAGCGCGTTTTGAGACCAGTTATCCGAGGGCTTTCAGGGCGCGCCGGAGGCTCTGCCCCGACCGCTCCAGCGCAGCCTCGGCCGCGCTGGCGTCCTCCACCCCCGCAGCGAGCAGCACGGCCGTCTTGACCGAGCCTTCGGAGCGCTGAAGAAGGCGTTCCGCCTCATCGAGCCCGACACCCGAAATGTCGGACACGATGCGACAGGCGCGCCCCTTCAATTTGATGTTGTCGGCCTTGAGATTGACCATGTGGCCATCGTGAACGTGGCCGAGATGCACGCCGACAAGCGTCGAAAACATGTTGAAAGCGATCTTCTGCGCCGTGCCGGCGCCCATGCGCGTCGAGCCGGAAATGACCTCCGGCGGCGTCTGCAGGAGGATCGCGACGTCGGCGCCCTCGAACAGCGCGGCACCGGGATTGTTGGCAAGCGCCACGATCCGGGCACCCTTCTCCTTCGCGTAGGATGCGATCGCCAGCACATAGGGCGTGCTGCCGCTCGCCGAAACGGCGATCACGCAGTCCCGCGGGCCGATAGCGGCAGACGCGGCATCGCGGCTTGCAAGCGCACGGTCGTCTTCATACCCGCCCGCCAGGTCCTCCAGGCTCGCGGCACCGCCGGCAAGCAGGATGACGATGCGATCGCGGGAAATACCGTAGGTGCCGGGGAGTTCGAGCGCGTCGGCCATCGCCATCAGGCCGGAGCTGCCGGCGCCGGCATAGACAAGACGTCCACCGGAAAGAAGCGCATCGGCCGCAAGACGGGCCGCAGCGGCAATATCGACAAGCGCGGCATCGACAACGCCGGCGGCTGCCTTCTGGGCATCCGCAAGCACCTTCAGCACATCGACGGGCTGACGTTCGTCCAGCCCGCTTGCCTGATCGTGCCTGCCCTCTGTCCTGCCTGCAGCCATCACCGTGTCTCCTCTGGCCGGAATTAATGCCAAAAAAATACCAATTGTCCATAGGAAATTAATTTTTGAGACCACTTTTTTACCACTCAATATTTTTATTGTTTTAAAACAGCAAGTTAAACGAAAGCTTATTCTCCATGCCACCATACCCCTTGGTAAATGGTATTTTTTTGGTATCGTTGTGCTCGGAGGTGCCCATGACAGATCTTATTCTCGGTATCGACGGTGGGGGAACGAGTTGCCGCGCGGCGGTCGCACGCCCGGACGGCACAGTCCTCGGGCGCGGCAAGAGCGGCGCAGCCAATATCCTGACCGACCCCAACAACGCGATCATCTCCATTACGGAGGCCGCCAAGGCCGCCTATCGCGATGCCGGACTGGACGAGGCCGGCGTCAGCGGCGCCTCTGCCTTTCTCGGCCTTGCCGGCACCAATGTCGGCGACCTCACCCGCTACGTGCACGACCGCCTGCCCTTCCGTCATACGGATATCGATTCCGACGGCCTGATCGCCCTGCAGGGTGCGATCGGCGATACGGACGGGGCCGTCGCGATCCTCGGCACCGGCTCCATCTATATGGGGCGCAAGAACAACGTGGTCCGCTACATCGGCGGCTGGGGCTTTACCGTCGGCGATCTCGGCGGCGGCGCGCGCATCGGCCATGCCGCTTTGCAGGAGGCCCTGCTCGCCCACGACGGCGTGCATCCGCACTCGGGCGTGACAGACACCATTCTCGACGAGTTCAAGCACGATCCGCGTGGCATCGTCGAATTCGCCCGCCTCTCCAAGCCGGGCGATTTCGGCCGCTACGCTCCCCTCGTCTTCACCCATGCGAAGGACGGCGACGCGCAGGCGATCGCCATCGTCAAGGCCGGGGCGGCCAGCGTCAACGAATCCCTCGACGCCATCATGGCGCTGGCCGGCGCGCCGCGCCTCTGCCTGCTCGGCGGCCTCGCCCCGCTCTATCCGCAATGGCTGTCCGAACATCACCGCGCAATCCTGGTGGAGGCCGAGGCCGATGCGCTGACCGGCGCCGTAGCGCTCGCCGCCAAGGGCTTCAGAGAGCGCACGGGAGCGGCCGCATGAGCACGTCCCTTGCCGCGATCCTCTCGCCGGAAAGCCTGCAGTCGGGCGTGCCCGGCCCGCTCTATGTCAAGCTGCGCCAGATGCTGGAAGAGGCGATCACCTCCGGCAAGCTGACCTACGGCGACGCGCTGCCCGCCGAGCGCGACCTTGCCGACCATGCCAATGTCAGCCGCGTCACCGTGCGCAAGGCCGTCGACGATCTCGTCAAGGACGGTCTCCTGGTGCGCCGCCACGGCTCCGGCACCTTCGTCGCCAAGCCCGTCGCCAAGGTGCAGCAGTCGCTGTCCCGCCTGACTTCCTTTACCGAGGACATGGCCCGCCGCGGCCTCGTCACCCGGGCCGAGTGGATCGACCGCGGCCTGTTCCACCCCTCGCCGGACGAGATGATGATGCTCGGCCTCCCTGCCGATGCGCTCGTCGCGCGGCTCGGGCGCCTGCGCGTTGCCGACGACATGCCGCTCGCCATCGAGCGCGCCTGCATCTCCTCGGAGTTCCTGCCGGATCCCATGCAGGTGCAGGGCTCGCTCTATGCCGCGCTGGAAAAGCGCGGCTGCCGGCCGGTGCGCGCCGTGCAGCGTATCTCCGCCTACAACATGAAGGATCCCGATGCCTCGATGCTCGGCGTGCCGCCGGGTTCGGCGGGGCTGTCCATCGAGCGGGTCTCCTATCTGCGCTCCGGCCGGGTGGTCGAGTTCACCCGCTCCATCTATCGCGGCGACGCCTATGATTTCGTCGCCGAACTGACGCTTTCCGAGACGTGACCAACCGCAAAGGGAATTCCATGCAGACCAACATGCGCAAAGAGATCAACGAAATCCCGGAAGCGGCGGCCCGCCTGCTCGAAAATTCCGCCAGCGCCATCACGGCCGCCGGCAGGGCGCTCCGGGAGCGTGATCCGCAGTTCTTCGTCACCGTCGCCCGCGGGTCTTCCGACCATGCGGCGCTCTTCCTGAAATATGCGATCGAACTGACCGCCGGCCGACCGGTCGCCTCGCTCGGCCCGTCGCTCGCCTCCATCTACGGCGCCAAGCTGAAACTCGGTGGTGCGGCCGCCATTGCCATCTCCCAGTCCGGCAAGAGCCCCGACATCGTCGCCATGGCCGACGGCGCCACCAAGGGCGGTGCGATCTCCATTGCGCTCACCAACACCCTGCCCTCGCCCCTCGCCGATGCCTGCTCGCATTCGCTCGACCTCTCGGCCGGCCCGGAACTCAGCGTCGCCGCTACGAAGTCCTACGTCAATTCCATCGTCGCCGGCCTTGCCGTGCTCGCCGAGTGGACGGGTGACACCGATCTCGACCGCGCCGTCAAAAACCTGCCGGAGCAGTTCGCGAAGGCCGTCGCCCTCGACTGGTCCGACCTTGCCGGCGACCTCAAGGACGCCCAGTCGCTCTACGTGCTCGGCCGCGGCCCGGGCCTTGCCATCGCCAGTGAAGCCGCGCTGAAGTTCAAGGAAACGTCGGGCATGCACGCCGAAGCCTATTCCTCGGCGGAGGTGCTGCACGGCCCGGTCGCGCTGGTCGGCCCGTCCTTCCCGGTCATCGCGCTTGCGGCACGCGATGCCGCCGAAGCCTCCGTCACCGGCATGGCCGACAGCCTCGCCGATGGCGGTGCCTATGCCTGCGTCACCGCCGCCGGCGCAAAGAGCGCGCGAAAACTGCCCTTCGTTGCCACCGGGCACCCGATCACCGATGCGCTCGCCCTCATCGTGCCGTTCTACGGCTTCGTCGAAGCCTGGTCGCGCGGCAAGGGCCTTGACCCCGACAAGCCGGTCAACCTGAAGAAAGTGACGGAAACCCGATGACAGCGCTCACCGCCCTTACCGGCGCCCGCATCTTCGACGGCGATCTGTGGCATGAGGACAGTGCGCTCCTGCTCGCGGATGGCAAGGTCGCCGCCATCGCGGCGGCCCGCGACGTGCCGGCCGATGCTCGCGTTGTGCCGATGGACGGGCATTCGCTCGTCCCCGGCTTCATCGACCTGCAGGTCAACGGCGGTGGCGGCGTGCTGCTCAACGAGCGGCCGGACCTCGAAGGCATCCGCACGATCTGCGCCGCCCATGCCCGCTTCGGCACGACGGGCCTCCTGCCGACGCTGATCACCGACAATGTCCAGGTGACGACAGAAACCATTGCCGCGGGCCTTGCAGCAAAGGCGGCAAAGGTGCCGGGCTTCCTCGGTCTCCATCTCGAAGGCCCGCACCTGTCGGTCGCCCGCAAGGGCGCGCATGACCCGAACCTCATCCGTCCGATGGAGCAGGCGGACCTCGAGCGCACCATCGAAGCGCGACACAGCCTCGATGCGCTCCTCATGACGCTGGCGCCGGAAAACGCCACCAACGACCAGATCGCGGCGTTGCGTGCGGCAGGCGTCACCGTCAGCCTCGGCCATTCGGACTGCGGCTACCGGACCGCCGCCGCCGCCGCCGAGGCGGGCGCCAGCATGATGACCCACCTCTTCAACGCCATGAGCCCGCTCGGCCACCGCGAGCCCGGCATGGTCGGCGCGGCGCTCGATCTCGGCCATCTCAATGCCGGCCTCATCGCCGACGGCTTCCATGTCGACCCGGCCTCCATCGGCGTGGCGCTGAGGGCCAAGCGCGGCCCCGGCCGCATCTTCCTCGTCACCGACGCGATGTCGACCATCGGCACCGACATGAGGAGCTTCTTCCTCAACGGCCGCGAGATCTTCCGCGAGGGCGGGCGCCTGACGCTCGCCGACGGCACGCTCGCCGGCGCCGATATCGACATGGCCTCCTGCATCCGCTTCATGCGCGACGAGGTCGGCATCGATCTGGAAGAGGCGCTGCGCATGGCCTCGCTCTACCCGGCGGAAGCGATCGGCATGACCGGCCGCAAGGGGCGCCTCACCCACGGCCACGACGCCGATTTCGCTGTCATCGACGACAATGTCAACGTCGTCTCGACCTGGATTGCCGGCACGCCGGTCTTCGCCGCCTGATGCCTCCACCGCGGTTCTTGCGGGCCGCGGCGGAATCGGCTCTACCCCGTCGAACAATCTGACCTATCGATCCGGGAGCGCCCCATGCAATTGATCTTCGACGGCCACAACGACGTTCTCCTGCGCCTGTGGGAGCACGCCCGGAAGGGCGCCGATCCGGTCGCGGAATTCGTCGGTGGAACGGACCAGGGCCATATCGACGCCCCGCGCGCGAAGAAGGGCGGCCTTGCCGGCGGCTTCTGCGCCATGTTCATCCCGCCGGTTGAGGATTACCCGCCGCGCGAAGTCGATGGGAACGGCCACTACAATATCCCGATGGTCGGGCCGCGCGCCCATGCCGATGCGCTTGAGATCGCGCTCGAGATGGCCGATATCGCCAACCGGCTGGAAGCGGCCGGCGGCCTCGCGATCTGCCGCTCCACCGCGGCGATCCGCGCCGCCATGGAGGCCGGCCGCTTTGCCGCCGTGCTTCATATCGAAGGCTGCGAGCCGATCGCCGAGGACCTGTCGAACCTCGAAACCTTCTATGACAACGGCCTGCGCTCGCTCGGCCCCGTCTGGAGCCGGCACAACCTCTTCGGCCATGGGGTGCCCTTCGCCTATCCCTCCTCGCCCGACACAGGCCCGGGCCTGACGGCCGCAGGGGTCGAGCTTGTGAAGGCCTGCGACCGGCTTGGCATCATGATCGACCTCGCCCATATCACCGAGCAGGGTTTCTGGGATGTCGAACGCGTCAGCACCCAGCCGCTCGTCGCCACCCATTCCAACGCCCATGCTCTGACGCCGATCTCGCGCAACCTCACCGACCGCCAGCTCGACGCGATCCGCGAGCGCAAGGGCATTGCCGGCCTCAACTACGCCACGACCATGCTGCGCGCCGATGGCCTCGAAAGCCCCGAAACGCCGCTCGCCGACATGGTGCGCCACATCGACCACATGGTCGAGCGCATGGGCATCGACTGCGTGGCGCTCGGCTCGGATTTCGACGGCGCGACCATTCCCGGCGCGATCCACGACGCCGCCGGCAGCCAAGCCCTCGTCGAGGCGCTGCGCCAGGCCGGCTACGGCGAGGACGACCTGACAAAGCTCTGCCGGGAAAACTGGCTGCGGCTCCTCAAAACCGTCTGGCACGAAGCCTGACCCGAAGCCCCGGAAGGACACCATGGCCAAGCCCCTCATCGAACTCTGCGTCGAAGGCATCGACGGTTTCCTGGCCGCGCAGGATGCAGGCGCCGACCGCGTGGAACTCTGCGCCAGCCTTGTCGAGGGCGGCCTGACGCCGAGCCTTGCGACGATCCGCGCCGCGGTAAAGGCCGCCAAAATCCCCGTCCACGTCATCATCCGCCCGCGCGGTGGCGACTTCCTTTACTCGGAAACGGAATTCGAGACGATGGTGGAGGATATCGCCGCCCTCCGGGGCGAAGGCGTTTCCGGCGTCGTCATCGGCTGCCTGACGCCGGACGGCAGGATCGACGAGGCGCGCACCAAACGGCTGGTCGAGGCCGCGCGGCCGATGTCCGTCACCTGCCACCGCGCCTTCGACATGACGGCCGATGCCGGCGAGGCACTGGAGGCGCTCATCCGCTGCGGCGTCGACCGCGTGCTGACGTCGGGCCAGCGCGACACGGCGCTGGAAGGCCTTGCCATCCTCAAGACCGCCAACGAGCAGGCTGCCGGCCGCATCGTGATCATGGGCTGCGGCGCGCTCGATGCAGACACCATCCGCGCGGTCCGCGACGGCGCCGGACTTGTCGAGCTGCACTTCGCCGCGCTGAAGACCGTGCCGAGCGGCATGGCTTTCCGCAACCCGCATGTCGGCATGGGCGGCACGGAGAAAGACCGGGAATACGAGGTGACGCTGACCGACAGGGATGCGGTGCGCGCCACCATCGCCGCGGCAAAATCGTAAGGGCAACTTCAGCGAAAGCGAAAATGCGCCGGGCGCCGGCTTGCAAGCGGCCGACGCCTCCTTACCTTGAAGACGGAACAAGGAGACCTGCCATGTCGCTGACGAAACTTGCCGCACCTCGCCTTCGCACAGCCCTTGCTGCCGGCCTGATGGCGCTCGCCGCCCTGCCCGCTGCCGCCGAGACGGTCGGCAAGGTCGGCGTCGACTGGATCGGCAACGATATCTATATCGATGCGGTGACCGATCCGGAGGTGTCCGGCGTCACCTGCCACGTCACCTACTTCGACCGCAGCGTCATCGATCGGCTGAAGAAGGGCAACTGGTTCGAGGATCCCTCGAACAACGCCATCTCCTGCCAGCAGACCGGCCCGATCACCATCGGCGACATCGAACTGGACAAGGAGGGCGAAGAGGTCTTCAAGTCCGGCCTGTCACTGATCTGGAAATCGCTGATCGTTACGCGCATCTACGACAAGAAGAACGACACGCTGATCTATCTCGCCCATTCGCGCGAACTGACGGAAGGGTCGGCGAAGATGTCGATCTCCACCGTGCCGCTCTATGGCGAGATAGTCACCTGGACGAACGGCAAGCCCTGAAAACGCAAGACACCCGGCCGTGAACCGGCCGGGTGCAGAAGATGTCGATCGCGCGCCTGCCGCGTCAGGCGGCCTGGGCGAGTTCGTCGGCGATGACGGTGTCGAGGTTGAGGAAGCAGACCATCGACTTCTCGAGCGCGACGATGCCGCGGCAGAAGGCCCGCTGGGCTTCCGGAATGATTTCCGGCGCCGGCTGGAGGGCTTCGCTCTTGATGGTCATCATGTCGGAAACCTGCTCGACGAGCAGGCCGACGAGCTTGCCGGCAATGTCGGTGACGATGATCGCGGAGCGCTCGGACGGCTCGGTCATCTTCATGCCGAGGCGGCAGGCCATGTCGATGACCGGGATCACCGCGCCGCGCAGGTTGATGAGCCCGAGCACGTAGGGCGGCGTGTGCGGCATCGGCGTCACCGGCGCCCAGCCGCGGATTTCTCGGATGGCCATGATGTCGATGCAGAATTCCTGCTCCCCGAGATGGAAGGAGACGATTTCGAGATAAGCGCCGGACTGTTTCAGGGCGTTGGACATGGGTGAGGCTCTTTCCAATCGACGATGGACTTGTTGGAATGCGCTGCACGCCGTCTCCGGCGCACGGCGGACATCATGTCCAGCGGGTCAGACCGGCCCTTTGCGCGTTATCCGAAAGTGGCAAAGAGAGATTAAACAATGGCTAAGGAAGGGCACCGGGAATTTGCATTTTAGCCGCTTTTGATGAATTCCCGGGCGGTGAAACGCCTTCCGTTACGGCAATCCTGCCCGTTTGAAATTCCGCGGTTCCGGTCTATACTCGCCCTATGGACAAGACCGCCCGCCGATACACCGCCCTGCCCGCTGCACTCATCGTGCTCGGCCTCGGCGTTATGGCCACCACAGCCGCCTTTGCAGGCTGGGTGGAGCATGGTTCGGCGATCTTCCTCAGCCTTGCCGAATCCGGCATGGCCTGGTGCTTCTGATCACAATTCCGCGAGCCCCCGATCCTTCCGCGCATTGCGGCAATTGGCCCGTTTGCGCGCGCCGGACCGAAGGACTATGACACGCGCAGACCTCGGACATAGCCTTATCGAAGGACTGCCATGAAGACCCTGCGCCTCGTACTCTGGATCGCCGTCGCCCTCGTCGCCGCCCTGCTCGGCTGGCTGACGCTGGAAATGACCAAGACGAAGGAAGAGGTCGCGGGCGGTCCGTTCGGCGTACCCTTCGAGCTCGTCGCGCAGGATGGCAAGCCGATCACCGAAAAGGCCTTCACCGGCAAGCCGACCGCCCTCTTCTTCGGCTTCACCCACTGCCCGGAAGTCTGCCCGACGACGCTGTTCGAGATGAACGGCTGGCTCACCAAGGTCGATCCCGACGGTTCCAAGCTGCAGGCCTATTTCATTACCGTTGATCCGGAGCGCGACACGCCAGAGCTGATCGGCCAGTATGTCGGCAACGTCTCCAAGCGCATCACCGGTATTTCCGGCCCGGCGGACAAGGTGCTGGAGATGGTCAAGGGCTACCGGGTCTACTACCGCAAGGTGCCGCTCGACGAGGCCAAGCCCGACGGCGACTACACGATGGACCACACGGCATCCGTCTTCCTGCTCGACGCGACCGGCCGCTTCGTCGGCACCATCGCCTATGGCGAGAACCCCGAGGTCGCCGAGCAGAAGCTGACGAACCTGATCAAGGGATAATCGTCAGGCCGGGCATACACCTTTGCCCTCGGCTTTCGGACATGCTAGGCGGACCTGAAACAACAGGGACCCCGAGCCGTGAGCGAAATCCGCCTCTATATCACCACGACCGAGAAGCGGGCCGATATCGCCCTCTCGCTGATGACCGACGCCTTCGAGGAAGAAGGCTATGCCATCGCGACGATGGAGATCGACGAGAAGAAAGACATCTGGGAAGCCTCCGTCTACATGTTCCGTGAGGACGAGGCGGAAATCCACGGGCGTTTCGCGGCGCTGCTTGCCGACACGTTTCCCGATGCGCCGATCGAGCGCGAGGAACTGCCCGATATCGACTGGATCGCCAAGTCGCTGGAAGGCCTGAAGCCGGTGCGCGCCGCGCGTTTCGTCGTGCACGGCTCGCATGACCGCGGCAAGGTGCGGGCTGGCGAGATCGCCATCGAGATCGACGCCGGCCAGGCCTTCGGAACCGGCCATCACGGCACGACAGCGGGCTGCCTGGAGGTGATCTCCGACGTGATGCGCACGCGCAAGGTCAAGCGCGTTCTCGACCTCGGTACCGGCAGCGGCGTTCTGGCGATTGCCGCGCGCAAGCTCGCCCCGGTCACGGTTCTGGCGACGGACATCGACCCGATCGCCACGCGCGTCGCACGGGAAAACGTCCGCCTCAACGGCATCGCCTCCGGCGTCGCACTGGAAACAGCGCCGGGCTTCCACTCCACCGCCTTCGGCCGCCACGGCCCCTTCGACCTCATCATCGCCAATATCCTCGCCCGGCCGCTGATGCGCATGGCGCCGCAGCTCGCCGCACAACTGGCGCCGCAGGGCGATGTCATCCTGTCCGGCATCCTCGCCTCGCAGCGCTGGAAGGTGCTTGCTGCCTACAATGGCGCAGGCCTGCGTCATGTGCGCACGATCTGGCGCGAAGGCTGGGTGACGATCCACCTCGACAACCGGCGGTGACGGCACCGTCCGGAAGCGGGGTGGCAACATCCCGCTTCAACGCAAGGGAAATACAGGCAAAATAAAAGGCGGTGCCAGAGGCACCGCCTATGGGCCGGCGAACCGACCTGCCCGCGAGCTTGAGGAGGAGGAGTGCTCAAGCGGGCCTATGTGTTCCGAGCGCCTTCCCGGAGGAGGGAGGAGGAGTGACCGGCAAGACGCCTGATCGGAACACCTAGTCTTTTGCCTTTCGGCAGTTCATTTTGCGATCCGAAGGACTGGAGGAACTTTCACTTCGTTTCGCTTGAAGCGCGTTTTGTTTCGCTTCGTTGGCGCCGCTTATACAAGATTCGAAAATTTGCGACAGAGCCTTTGGGACATGGGTGCCATGCACACAATGCATAAGTCCAATTACAGACCTCTTGGCACGATCCGGGAGCTTTCCTGATCATGGCCGCCACCATCATTCCGCTCATCACCCTTGCGATTATCGTCTTCGTGCTGTGGATCGCGATCCGCGCCAACATCGAGGCGCGCAGGAATCCGCACCGCGTCGAAAGCACCACGCGCACCGAGGCTGAACGCCGTCGTATCGCCCTGTCCCTGCGCGATGCCCTCAGCCGCAAGCCTCTCGGCGCAACGCTGGCCGAACAGCTCTGGCGAAAGCTGGCAAACGAGGTGCCGGGCAACGGCGTGATCTACGACTATCACCGGGATTTCTGCGGCCAGGGCCTCATCCGCACCGATGACGGCGTCATGCTCGCCGACGTGCAGGATGGCGGGGCCTATTTCGGCTCCCCCATCGCGGCGTGGAAGACCGAGGAAGACTTCGTCGCCTTCCTCGCCCGCCAGTCGGATTTTTCGATGAGCGGCTGGGATGCCGGCGAACCCGCCTTCTTCACCGAGGACGACTGGTATCGCAACAACCAGCGCCTGACCCGCACCGTGCTGGAGCGCTATCTCTCCCGCCTTTGACGCAGCCGGCCGATAGGCCAAAGCGTACCGCGATCGGCCATATTCGCTCTCTGCGCTTCAATGCTTAGGTTTTTCGCATGCCGGCAGCGCAAAACCGCCGCGCACTTTTGCGCGACATGCTTTAGATTGCCGGCACGATTCATCGCCATACCGGAAGTCCCCCATGTTCCAGAGTTTCGACGTCACCTCCACGCCCCAGTTCGGCCGCGAACGCGCCGATGCGCTGCGCGCCAGCTTCGATGCACTCGGCATCGACGGCTTCCTCGTGCCGCGCGCCGACGAGTATCAGGGCGAATACGTGCCGGCCTCGGCCGAGCGCCTTTCCTGGCTGACGGGCTTCACCGGTTCGGCCGGCGTTGCGCTCGTCATGCGCGGTGCGGCCGTGGTCTTCGTCGATGGCCGCTATGTCACGCAGCTCGCCGAGCAGGTCGACGGCAGCGTCTACACCGGTGGCGACCTTGTCGGCGAGCCGCCGCATCTCTGGCTGCAGAACCACGCGCCGAAGGGTTTCCGTCTCGGCATCGACCCGTGGCTGCACACCGGCGCGGAAGTGCGCCGCCTCGAGAAGGCGCTTGCCGGCCTCGGCGGCGCCCTCGTCTTCCTGCCCCACAATCCGCTCGACAAGGCCTGGGCCGACCGCCCGAGCGAACCGCTCGGCCGCGTGACGATCCAGGCGATCGACCAGGCCGGGGAACTGGCCAGGGACAAGCTCGCCAAGATGGCGGAGGCGACCGCCAAGGCCGGCGCGGATGCCCTCGCCGTTACCGACCCGTCCTCCATCGCCTGGATCTTCAACATCCGCGGCAGCGACGTGCCGCACACGCCGCATCCCTTGGCCCGCGCCATCATTCCGGCAGAGGGTCGCCCGCAGCTCTTCCTCGACAAGCGCAAGACCGGCATCGAGCCCGAGGCCTACCTCACCCAGCTCGCCGACCTCGTACCGCCGTCGCAGTTCGACGAGCGCATCGCGGCGCTCGCCGCCGAGGGCAAGCGCATCCTGATCGATCCTGACCAGGCGCCCTTCGCGCTCGCCGAGATCGTGCGCCGCAAGGGCGGCACGCTGGTCGAGGCCAACGACCCGGCCCGCCTGCCCCGCGCCTGCAAGAACGCGGTCGAGCTGCAGGGTTCCGCGCGTGCCCACCTTCAGGATGGCGCAGCCATGGTGGAGTTCCTCGCCTGGCTCGACGGCACGACGCCCGGCACGCAGACCGAAATGGCCGTCACGAAGAAACTGGAGGCCGTGCGCGCCAGCGTCGGCGAGCGCCATCAGAACCCGCTGAAGGACGTGTCCTTCGACACCATTGCGGGCGCTGGCGCGCATGCCGCCATCATGCATTACCGCGTGACGACCGCATCGGACACGCTCATCGAGCCGGGCACGCTCTTCCTCATCGATTCCGGCGCGCAGTATATCAACGGCACGACGGACATCACCCGCACGGTGGCGATCGGCGCGGTGCCGGAAGAGCAGAAGCGCTTCTTCACCCTGGTGCTGAAGGGCATGATCGCGATCAGCACGGCACGCTTCCCGAAAGGCTCGCGCGGCTGCGACCTCGATCCGCTCGCCCGCATCGCGCTGTGGAAGGCCGGTGCCGATTTCGCCCATGGCACAGGCCACGGCGTCGGCTCCTATCTCTCCGTGCATGAGGGTCCGCAGCGCATTTCCCGGCTTTCGACGCAGGAGCTTCTGGCCGGAATGATCCTGTCCAACGAGCCCGGCTACTACCGGCCCGGCGCCTTCGGCATCCGCATCGAGAACCTGATCCACGTCCTGCCGGCCGCCCCTGTCGACGGCGGCGACATGGACATGCTCGGCTTCGAGACGCTGACCTTCTGCCCGATCGACCGCCGGCTCGTCGTCGCCGCCCTGATGACGGACGACGAGCTTGCCTGGCTGAACGCCTACCACGCGGATGTGCGCGAAAAGATCACGCCGCTGCTGTCGGACGAAGCAACGAAGAGCTGGCTGGAAAAGGCGACGGCGCCGGTCAGCCGATGAACTGACGCAGCACCATCACGACGACCCAGCCGATGGCCAGCACCGGCAGGAGCGAGAGACGCAGGCCAAGCAGGAAAGCGATGGCCATCGTCACGCTGACGTCGAAACCGCCCGTCACGGCTGCCGGCGCCACCAGCGTGGTGAGCACGGCGGCCGGAACGGCGTTCAGCGCCGCTTCGGCGCGCGGCGGGATGCGCTTCATGCGCGTGATGAAGACATAGCCGCCGACGCGCGTCAGGTAGGTCGCGATGGCGCCAGCGGCGATGATCAGCAGCGTCTGCGTGTGGAACAGCGTGTCCATGCTCATGCCTCCCCGCGTGCAGCGTCGCCGACCGGCTCGGCCGGTGCCTTGTCATCGAGCGGCATGACCGCCGCGACGAGCACCCCCGCAAGCGCGCCAAGGCTGACATGCCAGGGCGAGCCGACGAAATGCAGCGCGAGGATCGAGCCTGCCGAGGAGGCCAGCACCACCGGAAGCCAGTTCGCCCGGCTGCGGAAGCCGAGCACCAAGCCCATGAAGTAGATCGGCAGCAGCACGTCGATGCCGATCTCCTTGGGGTCGCCGATCAGGTTGCCGAGCAATCCCCCGACAACCGTCAGGCAGAGCCAGGGCACATAGACGCTGAGGCCGAGCACCATCGACCAGATATAGCTGACGCGGATACCCGCATCCGCACGACGCTCGGTTTCGGCGAACTGAGGGTCGGTGAGGAAGAACAGCGACGTCGCCTTCTGCCAGAAGGTGAGATGCCGGATATGGGCGGCGATCGCCGCCGAATAGAGCACGTGCCGGAAGTTCACGGCGAAGATCGACAGCACCACCAGCCAGGGCGCGACATTGTGATCGAAGAGCTCGACGCCGACGAGCTGGCTGGCGCCGGCATAAAGCGTCGCGCTCATCAGCGCCGCTTCCGCGATCGTCAGGCCGTTGTCCACGGCGACGGCGCCGAACAGCACGGCAAATGGCGCCGCGGCGATCGCGACGGCGCTGCCACGCCGGAAGGCGTCGCGGATTTCTTCTTTCGTGGCGGGGGTCATGGGTCTGCTCAAAATCTGTCGCAAATCCGGGAGGAGCGCACGGCGGTCTTCCGGCCGGACTTGCAGGAAACGATCCGCCACCCATAGAGCAGGCGCGATCCACCCGCAAACCAATATGGCTGATGGACCGTTCAGCGTCGTTGATCAATCAGCGCCGTTTTTCTTCCGGCGCTGATCGATTATCAGCTCTTCTTGAGCTGGAACGTGTGCTCGGGTGCCGGAAAGCTGCGCGCCTTCACCTCTTCGGCGTAGGTCGCGAAAGCCTCGCTCATGACGGGGGCGAGATTGGCGAAGTGCTTGACGAAGCGCGGCTTGAAATCCGTGAAGATGCCGAGCACGTCGTCGACGACCAGCACCTGTCCGTCGCAGGCCGGCGAGGCTCCGATGCCGATGGTCGGCGCCTTGACCGTGCCGGTGATCTCGCGCGCCAGCGGCTCGACCGTGCCCTCGATGACGATGGCGAAGGCGCCGGCGTCGTCGATGGCCGCGGCGTCCTTGCGGATCTTCTCGACTTCCTTGTCGTTGCGGCCGAGCGAGCGGTAGCCGCCGGTCGTGTTGATGAGCTGCGGCATCAGGCCGACATGGCCGAGCACCGGAATGCCGCGCTGGGTGAGGAAATGCACCGTCTCGGCCATTTCCGCCCCGCCCTCCAGCTTGATCGCCGAACAGCCGGTTTCCTTGAGAACCCTGGCAGCCGTCGCAAAGGCCTGTTCCTTGGACTGCTGGTAGGAGCCGAAGGGCAGGTCGACGACGACGCAGGCGCTGGACGAGCCGCGCATGACGGCCTGGCCATGGGCGATCATCATCTCGATCGTCACGCCGACGGTGGAATCGAGACCGTAGAGCACCATGCCGAGGCTGTCGCCGACCAGCATGAAATCGACATGGGGATCCATGAGCTTGGCGACCGGGGTCGTGTAGGCGGTGAGGCTGACGATCGGACGCTCGCCCTTGAGGGCCCGGATATCGGCGGGCGCCAGACGGCGCTTGGCGGTATGTACGCTCATGTCACGCTACCTTTTTCATGTTTTTCGGGCCAAAAACCCGATTATCGAGGAGTTTCGTGCTCCCAAAGCGCACGAAAAGCAACAAAAGAACCGGTCGATCGCCGACCGTGTCGATCTCGGCAAGCGTCTGCGGATCGCGGATCGCGACCACTTCGGGCTTGGCGAGCGGCTCGCTGGCAAGGAAGGCGGTAACACCCGCCTCCAGGCGCCTTGCATCCGTCTCGCCCGCCACGATCAGCCGCTCGGCTTCCTCCAGCGCGCGCGGCACGATGGTGGCAGCGGCGCGCTCCCCGGCCGAGAGGTAGACGTTGCGCGAGGAACAGGCGAGCCCGTCCGCCTCGCGCACCGTCGGCACGCCGATCACCTCGACCGGCTGCGCCAGGTCCTCGGCCATGCGGCGGATGATGGTGAGCTGCTGGAAGTCCTTCTCGCCGAAATAGGCGCGGTCCGGCTGGGCGATATTAAAGAGCTTGGTGACGACGGTCGCGACCCCCGCGAAATGCCCGGGGCGGACGGACCCTTCGAGCTCCGAGCCGAGCTTCGGCACATCAACGACAGTCTCCATCGGCCGTGGATACATGTCGGAGACGCCGGGTGCGAAGAGATAGTGCACGCCTTCGGCCTCCAGCATCGCCTGGTCGCGGGCAAGGTCGCGCGGATAGCGCGCAAGATCCTCGTTTGCTCCGAACTGCAGCGGATTGACGAAGATGGTGGCGACGACGATGTCGTTGTCGGCGCGGGCCCGCCGGGCAAGCTCCATATGGCCGACATGAAGGTAGCCCATAGTGGGCACGAGACCGATGGTGCGACCGTCCAGCCGGTGCGGCGCCAGCGCCGCGCGCAAATCCGCGATGGTTGTAAAGGTCTGCATCGACGGTTCCTCCTTGCTCTCGCCCTCTCCCGCGGGCGATGCCGCCTGCACGATCTCTGCGGATCGGTTCCAGGAGGCGCCGTTTTCTATCTTGTGCAGCGCAAAAAGACAATCGGCAAACACCTTGGGCGGCGATAGGCCCCGCCGCTGGGCAGCATTGCATTTTGCGCACTGTACATTTCGCTCAATGCCCAGTAGAGAGCGCGTTGACACGCCCGTCGCATACGAGCGCAGAGTGCGACGCCAGATCGTCGCGGAACCCGAATTCCGAAAGACCCTACATGACGAGTTTTGAAAGCCTCGCTCCGGCGATGGCAAAGGCGTTGGAAAAACGCGGCTACACTACCTTGACGCCGGTGCAGATCGCCGTCTCCGACCCCAAGATCGGCGATTCCGATGCGCTGGTCTCCGCCCAGACCGGCTCCGGCAAGACCGTCGCCTTCGGCCTCGCACTCGCCCCGACGCTGCTTGAGGGCGAAGAACGCTTCGCCCGCGCCGAGAGCCCGCTTGCCCTCGTCATCGCGCCGACGCGCGAGCTCGCCATGCAGGTCAAGCGCGAGCTGGAATGGCTCTACGAGATGACCGGCGCCGTCATTGCCTCCTGCGTCGGCGGCATGGACGTGCGCAACGAGCGGCGCGCGCTGGAGCGCGGCGCCCATATCATCGTCGGCACGCCGGGACGCCTGCGCGACCACATCACCCGCGGCAACCTCGATCTCTCCGCCATCCGCGCAGTCGTGCTCGACGAAGCCGACGAGATGCTTGACCTCGGTTTCCGCGAAGACCTCGAATTCATCCTCGAAGCCGCGCCGGAAGACCGCCGCACGCTGATGTTCTCGGCGACAGTGCCGAAGGAGATCGCCGCGCTCGCCAAGAACTACCAGCGCGACGCGCTCCGCATCTCGACCGCGTCCGAGCGGGAGCAGCATGTCGACATCGATTATCGCGCCCTGCTGGCCGTGCCCGCCGACCGCGAGAACGCCATCATCAACGTTCTGCGCTACTACGATGCGCAGAACGCCATCGTCTTCTGTTCGACGCGCGCAGCGGTGAACCACCTGACCGCCCGCTTCAACAATCGCGGCTTCTCGGTCGTGGCACTCTCCGGCGAACTCAGCCAGAACGAGCGCACCCATGCGCTGCAGGCCATGCGCGATGGCCGCGCCCGCGTCTGCATCGCCACCGACGTCGCCGCCCGTGGCATCGACCTGCCCAATCTCGAGCTCGTCGTGCATGCCGACCTGCCGACCAACCCCGAAACGCTGCTGCACCGCTCGGGCCGCACCGGCCGTGCCGGCCGCAAGGGCGTCAGCGCGCTCATCGTGCCGCTCAGCGCCCGCCGCAAGGCCGAGCGCCTGCTGCAGGCCGCCAACCTCAAGGCGAACTGGGCGACCCCGCCGTCCGCCGAGGACATCCTGCGCCGCGACGACGAGCGTTTGCTCGCCGACCCCATGCTGACCGACACGATCGGAGAAGACGAGGTCGAGACGATCGACGCGCTCGCCGCACGGTTCGACGCCCGCCAGCTGGCCGCCGCCGTCGCCCGTTTCTTCAAGGCTGGCCGCTCGGCGCCGGAAGACCTGGTCGAGGTCTCGCTCGAACAGCGCAAGCCGCGCGAGCGCGGCAACGACTTCATTCCCGCCGAAACCAAGCGCCCGCGCGACGGTTTCGGGGCGAGCGTCTGGATCTCCGTGTCGGTCGGCCGCAAGCAGCGCGCCGAACCGCGCTGGCTGATCCCGATGCTCTGCCGCAACGGCAGCATCACCAAGAACGAGATCGGCGCGATCAAGATGCAGCCGGAAGAGACCTATATCGAGCTCTCCGCCGCTTCCGCCGACGGCTTCCTCGGCCATCTCGGCCCAGGCAGCATGCTGGAGCGCGGCATCCGCGTTACCGTGCTGGAAGGCCAGCCCGACCTGACGCCGCAGCCCTATACGCGTGTGCCCGGCGAGAAGACGCAGCGCTACGACAAGCCGGAACGCCGCGCCGACTGGAAGCCGAAGGGCGAATTCGAGAAGAAGCCGCGTTTCGAGAAGAAGCGCGATTTCGACAAGCCGGAAGGTGCCGCCGCCAAGCCGCACTGGAAGGACCGTGAAGACGGCGGCAAGAAACCCGCCAAGCCCTTCGCCGGTGCCAAGCCCTTCAAGGGCAAGCGCGACGAAAAATTCGCCAAGCCCGACGGCGCGCCGCGTAAGCCGAAGGCCAAGAAGCCGGATCGCTTCTAAACAATGACACCTGACCGGCGCGGAACCATCCGGTCCGCGCCGCGTTACCCCCGCGCTTTTGCGAGGGGGTTTTCATGGCCGGAAACGACGCGCAGACGGCGGCGGACAAAGACGAACTCAACCGGTTCGTGACCGGCCTCGGCCGCGGTGTCGCCGGCGCCCTGTTCCTGGCGCTGCCCATGCTGATGACCATGGAAATGTGGCATCTCGGCTTCTCCATGGCGCGCGAGCGCCTGTTCCTGCTGCTCCTCCTCGACATTCCCCTGTTGATCCTGCTCGCCCATCGCATCGGTTTCGAGGAGACATTTGGCTGGCGCGAGACAATCCGTGACGCGGCGATCGCCTATGGCATCGGCATCCTGACCAGCTTGGTAGTGCTGACGGCGCTCGGCCTGCTGCGTGGCGGCATGCCGGCGAGCGAACTTTCCGGCAAGGTCGCCCTGCAATCCGTCCCCGCCAGCATCGGCGCCATGCTTGGCCGCAGCCAGCTCGGCCATGACGACGATGACACCGGAACGAAGGAGACGAGTTATGCCGGCGAGCTGCTGCTGATGGCGGCCGGGGCCCTCTTTCTCTCGCTCAACATCGCGCCGACCGACGAGATGATGGTGCTCGCCTACAAGATGACGGCCGGGCACGCCCTTGCCGTCGCCCTCATCTCCATCGCCCTTATGCACGGCTTCGTCTATGCGGTGTCCTTCACCGGCGGGCACGAGCTTTCCCCGCAGACGCCCTGGTGGCACGCCTTCGTGCGCTTCACCCTGCCCGGCTATGTCATTGCGCTGGCGATCAGCATCTTCGCCCTGTGGATCTTCGAGCGCCTTGGCGGCAGTGCGCCGGTCGAGGTCGCATTGTCCGTCATCGTGCTCGGTTTTCCCGCAGCGCTTGGCGCCGCAGCCGCGCGATTGATCCTGTGAGGCAGCCATGACCCGATCCGAACGGGGCCGCCATCGCGAACGCCACGATCCGCACTGGATCGAATGGCTGACCGGCCTGGTCTCCGCCCTCCTCGTCGCCGGCATGCTCGGCTGGATCGGCTGGGAGGCTTTCACGCGGGAGGCGACGCCACCGGACCTTTCCGTCACGGTGCTGACGACGGAGAAGACCGGCGCCGGACAGCGCGTCACCTTCGACATCGCCAATTCCGGAACCACCACCGCGGCAGCCGTCACCGTCATCGGGCGGCTGATGGAAGGCGAAAAGATCGTCGAGGAGAGCCACGTTGTCTTCGACTATGTCGCCGCAGAATCGAAGTCGACAGGCGCCATCCTGTTTGCAGGAGACCCGGCCGGGCGGCGGGTGGATATCCGTGCCGCCGGCTACACCGGTCCATAGCGGCCAACGGCTTGAAAAAGCGGAACCAAATACGCATCTGCGGATTGAACAAAAGACAAGTATCCGTGTCCGCATCGAAATGGGCATCCCAGACCCCGCAAGGCTTCACCATGGCATGGCCCATTCTCATCCTGCTGACCACCCAGGTCCTCCTCCCGGCCTTCTTCTTCTCCTGGCTCTTTCTGCCCCGCCCCATCGACCGGCTCGGCTGGCTGACACGCGTCGCCTACGGGGCGGCCTACTTCGCCTTCGTCGCCGTCATCGGGCGCTGGGATTTCCTCGGCTCCGCCCTTGCAATGCTCCTGCCGGCGGCGTTCGTCGTGGCCGCCGCCCTCTCCTATCTGCGCGTTCGCGGCCGGCCCTGGAATGCATCACCCTCGCTCTTGCGCGCGCATGGCTTCACCGCAGCCATGGCCGTGTTCTTCCTGGCGCTGACGGCACGGGCCCTTTCCGGCTACGGCTACAAGGAGACGGCCGTGGAGCTCGCCTTCCCGTTCGCCGCCGGCACCTACTATGTCGGCCAGGGCGGCGGCACGACCTCGATCAACTATCACCATGCCAGCCAGAGCCAGCGCTTCGCGCTCGACATCGTCGCGCTCAACGGTTTCGGCATGCGCGCGAACGGGCTGATGCCGAAGGACCTTGCGGACTACGAGATCTATGACCGGGAGGTGAAGAGCCCCTGCAACGGCGTCGCCATCGCCACCCACGACGGTGTCGATGACAACCGCATCTCCGAGAGCAATACCGAGGCGCCGGCGGGCAACCACATCATCCTCGCCTGCGGCTCGGCGCGCATCCTGCTTGCCCATTTCCGCAAGGGTTCGGTCGCCGTCGCCGATGGCGCGGTCGTCACGAAGGGCGAAACGCTCGGCCGGGTCGGCAATTCCGGCAATTCATCCGAGCCGCACCTGCACATGCATGCCTATCTCGGCGGCACGCGGGACTACAACGAAGGCCAGGGCGTGCCCATGACCTTCGACGGCCGCTTCCTCGTGCGCGGCTCGATCGTCACGGCGCCTTGACCCGCTCGAGCCAGCCGTCCTCGTCGATGACCTCGACGTTGAACTCCCGCGCCTTGTCGAGCTTGGAGCCGGCGCCCGGCCCGGCGACCACGAGATCCGTCTTCTTGGAGACAGAACCCGCCACCTTGGCGCCCAGCCGCTCAGCCATCGCCTTGGCCTCGTCGCGCGTCATCTTCTCCAGCGATCCCGTGAACACCACCGTCTTGCCGGCAACCGGGCTCGCAGTCGCCACCACCGCTTCGGCGGCCTGCGGCTCCACCTCCTTGCGCAGGGCAGCGATGACCTGAAGGTTGCGCGGTTCCTTGTAGAACTCCACGAGAGCCCGGGCGACAACCTCGCCGATCCCGTCGATGCTGTTCAGTTCGGTCCACGCGTCGCCCGAAAACGACGACGCCGCGATCAGCGCCTCCTCGAAGGCCGCGTAGGTGCCATAGGCACGCGCCAGCAGCTTGGCATTGCCTTCCCCCACATGGCGGATACCGAGCGCGTAGATGAAACGGTTGAGCGCGATGGAGCGCCGCGCATCGATGGCATCATAGAGCTTGCGAACGCTCACCTTGCCGAAACCGTCAATATTCTCGAGTTTCGTCAGCTCGGATTCGTCCTGCCGCTTCCGGAGCGTGAAGATGTCAGGCGCGGTGCGGATGCTGAGACTGTCGTCCTGCGCGGTGAAGAAGAAGTCGATCTGCTTGGTTCCGAGGCCTTCGATGTCGAAGGCGTTGCGCGAGACGAAATGCTTGAGATGCTCCACCGCCTGCGCGGGGCAGACGAACCCGCCCGTGCACCGCGTCACCGAATCGAGGCGGCCGGTCTTTTCGTTGCGTTCGCGGACGGCATGGCTGCGGCAGGACGGGCATTCCGTCGGAAATTCGTATGGTTGCGATTCCGGTTTGCGTTTCTCCAGCACGACGTCAAGCACCTGCGGAATGACATCGCCCGCGCGCTGCACGATAACGGTGTCGCCGATGCGAATGTCATGGCCCTCCGGCCGGATGCGGTCGCCGCTGTTGCCGATACCCGCGATGTAGTCGGCATTGTGCAAGGTTGCATTGGTGACGACCACGCCGCCAACGGTAACGGGTGCAAGGCGGGCGACGGGCGTCAGCGCCCCGGTCCGGCCCACCTGGATGTCGATATCCTCGACGGTGGTGAAGGCTTGCTCGGCCGGGAACTTGTGCGCCGTCGCCCAGCGCGGCGAGCGGGAGCGGAAACCGAGGCGTTCCTGCAATGCCAGCTCGTCCACCTTGTAGACGACGCCGTCGATGTCATAGTCGAGATCCGGGCGGTCGAGGCCGATCTCGCGGTAATGCGCGATGATGTCATCGACGCGGGAAAGCCGCTTGGTCATCGGATTGACCGGGAAGCCCCAGGCCTTCAGCACCTCGATCATGCCATATTGCGTATCGGCCGGCATGGCCGACATCTCGCCCCAGGCATAGGCGAAGAAACGCAGCTTTCGGCTCGCCGTCACCGTCGCGTCGAGCTGGCGCAGCGAGCCCGCCGCCGTGTTGCGCGGGTTGACATAGGTCTGCTTGCCCTCCGCCGCCATCTTCTCGTTGAGCGCCAGAAAGTCGCTCTTGGCCATATAGACCTCGCCGCGCACCTCAACGACATCAGGCGCACCGGCCGGCAGGCGGTTCGGGATCTCGCCGATGGTCATGACATTGGCGGTGACGTTCTCGCCCGTCGTGCCGTCGCCGCGCGTCGCCGCGCTGACCAGCCGGCCGTTCTCGTAGCGGATCGACATCGAAAGGCCGTCGATCTTCGGCTCGGCGGTAAACGCGATCGAATCGTCCGGCAGGCGGCCAAGGAAACGATAGACGGAGGCGACGAAGTCCCGGACGTCCTCGTCGGAGAACGTATTGTCGAGCGAGAGCATCGGGCGCGAATGGGTGATCGGCGCGAAGGTCGGCAGTGGAGCCGAGCCGATGCGGCGCGACGGGCTGTCGTCGCGCACCAGCGCCGGAAACCGCGCCTCGATCGCCTCGTTGCGCCGCTTCAGGGCGTCATAGTCGGCATCCGAAATTTCCGGCGCGTCCTGACCGTGGTACAGGTCGTCGTTGCGCGCAATTTCGGCCGCCAGAAAGGCGAGTTCTGCCGCAGCCTCTTCTTCATTGAGATTCTCGACGGGGGTTTTCACATTCGCCATGGCCTGCTCCGGGATTCTGCCACCGTTCTAGAGGAAATGAGGTGAAAGAAAAGATGGGAGCACGATGAGGGGCCGTCGCCGGCTATACCCCACCCGAAAGCAACCGCGCCGCCGCCGCCCTCGCCTCGTCGGTCACCGAAGCGCCGGCGAGCATGCGGGCGATTTCTTCCGTGCGCGCGCCATCGTCCATGCGGGCGACGCGGGTGGCGACGGTCTCGCTGCCTTCGACTGGTCCCTTGGAGATGAGAAGGTGCGTCGCCGCACGGGCCGCGACCTGCGGGGCGTGGGTGACGGAGAGCACCTGCACGGTGGAGGACAGCCGCTTCAGCCGCTGGCCGATGGCATCGGCCACCGCACCGCCGACGCCGGTGTCGATTTCGTCGAAGACGAGGGTCGGCGCAGAGCCGCGGTCGGCGAGCGCCACCTTCAGCGCCAGCAGGAAACGCGAGAGTTCGCCGCCGGAGGCGACCTTCATGATCGGACCGGGACGCGTTCCGGGATTGGTCTGGACGTGGAATTCGACCGTGTCGATCCCCTCTTCCGCGCCACCCTCCAGGTCGGTGGTGATCTCGACGGTGAAGCGCGCGCGCTCCAGCTTCAGCGCCGGCAGCTCCGCCATGACGGCGGCGGCAAGCGCGTCCGCCGCATGGTGGCGCTTGTCGGAGAGCGAACGGGCGGCCTGGTCGAATACGGCACGCGTCTCGGCAAGATGCGCCTGAAGCCGCACCAGCTTCTCCTCGCCGGCATCGAGATCGGCAAGATCGGCGATCATCTTGGCGGCAAGGGCCGGAAGGCCGGTGACGGGCACGGAGTATTTGCGGGCGGCCGCGCGCAGGGCGAAGAGGCGCTCTTCCGTGCGCTCCAGCTCCTTCGGATCGTATTCGGTCTTGCGCAGCGCCACCTCGACGGCCATCTGTGCGTCGGAAAGCTGGTTCAATGCCTGGTCGAGCAGCTCGACCGTCTCCTCCAGCAGGCCCGGCGCCTCGTGGCTCTTGCGCTCAAGACGGCGCACAAGCGCGGCGATGAGGGGCACAGGCGAGGCATTGCCATTCAGGAATTCGCTCGCCTCGTTTATGTCACCGGCGATACGCTCGGCCTTCATCATGCGGGCGCGGACTTCCGCCAGCGCATCCTCCTCGCCATCGCGTGGCGAGAGGACTTCCAGCTCCTCAACGGAGGAACGCAGGTAATCGGCCTCGCGGGCAGCCGCTTCCACCTTGTCACGGTGACGGCGCAGCGTGCGTTCGGCTTCCTTCCACTGGTGATAGAGCGTGCCGACATCGCCTGCCGCCTCGCCGAGACCGCCGAAGGCATCGAGCAGCAGACGGTGCGCATCGGTATCGACAAGCGCACGATCGTCATGCTGGCCATGAATTTCGACGAGGCGCTGGCCGACCTGCCGCATCAGCTGCACGGAGACCGGCTGATCGTTGACGAAGGCCTTGGTGCGCCCGTCGGCGGATTGCTGGCGCCGGAAGATGAGGTCGCCATCGTCGTCGATGCCGTTGTCGCGCAGGAGCGTCCGGGCGGCGTGACCATGCGGCACGTCGAAGACCGCCGTCACCTGACCGCGATCCACGCCATGGCGCACCAGCGAGCCGTCACCCCGCCCGCCGAGCGCGAGCGACAGACTGTCGAGAAGAATGGATTTTCCGGCGCCCGTCTCGCCCGTCAGCACGGAAAGGCCCGGCTCGAAAGCAAGGTCGAGCCTTTCGATCAGGACGATATCGCGGATCGAAAGCTGCGCCAGCATGGCCCTGCCATATCTCTTGCTTAGACGCCGAGCAGCTTCTTGCCTGCACGAGAAATCCAGGACCCGCTGTTTTCACGCGGTTCGAGGCCCTTCGACTGCAGGAGCTTGTAGCTGTCGGAATACCACTGGCTGTCGGGATAGTTATGCCCGAGCACCGCCGCCGCCGTCTGCGCTTCCGTATCCACGCCCATGGCGTAATAGGTCTCGACGAGACGGGCGAGCGCTTCCTCGATCTGGTTGGTCATCGGATACTTTTCGACGACGACGCGGAAGCGGCTGGCTGCCGCGATATATTCCTTGCGCTCGAGATAGTAGCGGCCGACCTGCATTTCCTTGCCGGCGAGCTGGTCGCGGGCAAACCGCATCTTGGTCTGCGCGTCCTCGACATATTCCGAATCGGGGTAGTTCTCGACAACGGCCTGCATGGCTTCCAGCGTCTGCGCGGAGGCGCGCTGGTCTTGCGTCACGCTCGGGATCTGCTTCCAATAGGCAAGGCCGACGATGTACTGCGCATAGGCGGCGTCTTCCGAACCCGGATAGAGGTTGAGATAGCGCTTGCCGGCGGTGATCGCTTCCTCGTTGCGGCCCTGGCGGTAATTGGTGAAGGCCGACATGACGAGCGCCTTGCGCGCTTCTTCGGAGAAGGGATGCTGGCGATCGACGGCCTCGAACTTGCGGCTCGCCTCTCCCACCTTGCCGGCGTTCAGGTTGGCAAGGCCCTGGTTGTAGAGCTTGTCGGCAGGCTCAGTCTCGCCGGCCAGCTTGGTGATGTCGATATCGGGATCCGACTGGCACGCGGAAAGAACGACAGGCGAAGCCGCCGCAAAAAGCGTAAGATAGACAATGCGCGCCGTCTTCTTCACACCAACAGACCCTGCAACAACCATGTGACAATCCCAGTTCAACGGACGCGATGCGGTAACCCGCCCCGCGCGCCCCGCGTTGTATCTCCAAATACGTGAAGACCGCAACGCCATGCCGATGCATTAACGCATTTTTGTGGCAAGGCTGTCTGGAAAGCAGCGGCCGGAAAAATTCCCCTCAAAGGGACCAGGGCGCAAATTCCGGCGCGTTGACCGCGATCAGCTCGCGCTGACCCGGCCGCGAGCGCGGCGCGGCGGCTTCGACGACCTCATAGGCCGTACGGTCGCTGAGCAGCGCCTTCAGGGCATGGGCGTTCATCTTGTGGCCGCCGCGATAGGAGCGGTAGCAGCCGATGAACTGTGCGCCGGCAAGCGCAAGGTCACCCACGGCGTCGAGCGTCTTGTGGCGCACGAACTCGTCCTTGGCGTACCGCAGGCCCTCGACATTGATCACGGTGTTGTCATCGGAAATGACGACGGAGTTTTCCAGCGACGAGCCGAGCGCAAAGCCGGCGGCCCAGAGCTTTTCCACGTCGCGCATGAAACCGAAGGTGCGGGCGCGCGACAGTTCGTTGCGGAACGCTGTCGGCGTGAGGTCGCCCTTCCAGGACTGGCGGCCGATCAGCGGGCAGTCGAAATCGATCTCGACTTCGAATCGCGTGCCGTCATAGGGCAAGAACTCGGCCCAGGACGCGCCTGCCTCGACGCGCACCGGCTTGACGATGCGGATATAGCGGCGCTTGACGGCGAGCGGGATGAGGCCGACCTGATCGATCGCGTCGATGAACGGCGCAGAACTGCCGTCCATGATCGGCATTTCGGCGCCGGTGACTTCGATCAGCACGTTGTCGAGGCCAAGCGCGTACAGCGCAGCCATGACGTGCTCCACGGTGGCGATCATGGTGGCCGGCGAAAAGCCGAGGACCGTGCAGAGGTCCGTGTTGCCGACCTGTGCGGAGACCGCGCGGTATTCGCTGACGGTGCCATCGTCGTGCAGGCGCTGGAAGACGATGCCGCTGTCGGCTTCCGCAGGATTGAAGGTGATCGAAACGGCCGCGCCGGAATGGACGCCCGTGCCCGAAATGGTCACCGGGTTCGCAATCGTCGTCTGGAAACCGAGCATACCGATCGTCATGTGCATTCGCCTCGTCTTACTGTCGGCTCATTCCTCGCCGACATTCTGTCTTTCATGGGCTCGCGGAAGCCCCGGTCTTTCATTGGCCCAAGGAAACCCTTGGCCGGGCGCGCTGCGCCCACCGACAAGTCCGCCTCAACGTCTGGAGTGATTTGATGCTCTCCGGCGTGATGCCGGCATCCGATCCCTGACTGGCCCCTGTGCCTAGCCTGAATGTAGTAGGTCCCTCAGGGCTACACAAATCACTGTTTCTTTCGCTTTGTAACGCTTTATCTCTGCGGCAAGCTCTTGAAATCAGAGGCGAATCAAAAATGCCCGGACCAGGGTCCGGGCATTCTGAAAAACGATCTCCGGGAAGACCTCAGTTCGACTGGCGGCGCAGGAAGGCCGGGATTTCGAGCTGGTCGTCCTCACCGAGCGAACGCGGCTGCGGATTGGCGCGGCCATGGTCGTCGAGCTGGCCGCGGCGCGGAGCATAGAGGCTGGCTTCAGCCGACAGCGGGCGGCGCTGCTGCTGGGCCTGCGGTGCCGGCTCCTGGGCGACCTGCGGCTCCTCGTGACGGCCGAGCGAGGACGTCAGGCGCTTCAGGAGACCCATCGGGCCGCGCTCTTCGCTGTGCGAGGCGACCGGCTGCTGGGCAGCGCGATGGTCGATCTCGGCCTGCACGACCGGCGGGAAGTCCTCGATCTTCGGCATGCGCATCGTCTGCGGCTCCTGCCGGATGATCGGAGCGGACGGTTCGACGCGCTGCTGCATGACCGGAGCCTGGTGCATCGGCTGCTGCTGGACCGGACGCTGCGCCGGCATTTCTGCCGGAGCGGCGAAGAGACGGTTCTGCAGGCGCGGCTCTTCCTGGATGGAAGCGGCCGGCTGCTGCACCGGAGCCGGACGGTTCACCGGAATGGCCAGTTCCCGCTCGAGGCTCTCTTCCGAGGCACGGATGGCTTCGGCGATCGGATCGACGAGCGGCTGCTGGGCAACCGGCTGCTGCATGACGGGCTGCTGCATGACCGGCTGCGGCTGGGGCGCGACGGCCTGGAACTGCGGCTGGACCGGAACGGCGGCGGAGGGACGAACTACCGGCTTGCTGAGGCTGCGAAAGTCAGCATTACGTGCAGCCACCTCCGAGGCCGCGCGGTCGATACCGGTTGCAACAACGGAAACGCGGATCAGGCCTTCGAGCTCTTCATCGAAGGTAGCGCCGAGTATGATGTTTGCGTCCGGATCGACTTCCTCGCGGATGCGGGTTGCGGCTTCGTCGACTTCGAAGAGGGTGAGGTCACGGCCACCCGTGATGGAGATGAGCAGGCCCTGTGCGCCCTTCATCGAGGTTTCGTCGAGCAGCGGGTTGGCGATCGCGGCTTCGGCAGCGGCCATTGCGCGGCCTTCGCCCGAAGCTTCGCCCGTGCCCATCATGGCGCGACCCATCTCGCGCATCACCGAGCGGACGTCGGCGAAGTCGAGGTTGATGAGGCCTTCCTTGACCATCAGGTCGGTGATGCAGGCGACGCCCGAATAGAGCACCTGGTCGGCCATCGCAAAGGCGTCGGCGAAGGTGGTCTTGTCGTTGGCGATGCGGAAGAGGTTCTGGTTCGGAATGACGATCAGGGTGTCAACCGACTTCTGCAGTTCCTGGATGCCTTCTTCGGCAAGGCGCATGCGGCGGCCGCCTTCGAAGTGGAACGGCTTGGTGACGACGCCGACCGTCAGGATGCCCTTGTTGCGGGCGGCCTGGGCGACGACCGGAGCCGCACCCGTGCCCGTGCCGCCGCCCATGCCGGCGGTGACGAAGCACATGTGGGTGCCGTTGAGGTGGTCGATGATCTCATCGATGCACTCTTCGGCGGCAGCGCGGCCGACTTCCGGCTGCGAGCCGGCGCCAAGACCTTCGGTGACGGCGACACCCATCTGGATGATCCGCGTCGCCTTGGTCATGGTCAGCGCCTGGGCGTCGGTGTTGGCGACGACGAAGTCGACGCCTTCCAGGCCCGCGGTGATCATGTTGTTGACAGCATTGCCACCGCCCCCGCCGACACCGAAGACGGTGATGCGGGGCTTCAGCTCGGTGATGTCCGGCTTCTGGAGCTTGATAGTCATTGCAGTGTTCCTTTCGTTTCCGGCCGCTTCGCCCAGCCGGTCTATTCCCAAAACTCAAATCTCGGTCTTTCCCGGCACTACGCCGCCGGAAAACCCGTCAGAAACTTTCCTTCAGCCACTGGCCCATGCGGGCAATGCGGCCGTTGCCACCCGTGAGCTGCGAGAGCATGCCGCCCTGCACAGCGTGTTCTTCCAGTTCCGCGACCTGCGGATAGATCATCAGGCCGACCGCTGTCGAAAAGGCCGGGCCCTTCGCCGCAGTCGGCAGGCCGGACACGCCGAGCGGGCGGCCGATGCGGACATTGCGGGCGAGGATGCGGCGCGCGACTTCCGGCAGGCCGGTGAGCTGGCTCCCGCCGCCCGTCAGCACGATTCGCTTTCCAACGATCGGCGAAAAACCGGAGCGCTGGATGCGGTCGCGGATGAGTTCGATGGTCTCTTCGATGCGGGCACGCACGATGCGCGAGAGCAGCGCACGCGGCACATGGGTCGGCTGGTCGCGGTCATCCTCGCCGATCGGCGGGACGGTGACGATGTCGCGCTCGTCGGCAGCGTTCGGCAGCGCCGAACCGTGCACGACCTTCAGGCGTTCGGCATCCTCGATGCGGGTCGAAAGACCGCGCGCAAGGTCCGTCGTGACGTGGTGGCCGCCGAGCGAGACGGCGTCGGAATGCACCAGCTTGCCTTCGGCGAAGACGGAGATCGTCGTCGTGCCGCCGCCCATGTCGATGCAGGCGCAGCCGAGTTCGACCTCATCGTCGACGAGCGCGGAAAGGCCGCTGGCATAGGGCGTCGCGACCATGCCCTCGACGGAGAGGTGGGCGCGGTTGATGCACAGTTCGAGGTTCTTCAGCGCGGCGCGCTCCGCCGTCAGCACATGCATGTCGACGCCGAGCACGTCGCCGAACATGGAGAGCGGATCGCGGATGCCGCGCTCGCCGTCGAGCGAGAAGCCCGTCGGCAGCGAGTGGAGGATGGCGCGGTCCTGGCGCAGCGACTGCTGGCCGGCAACGGCAAGCACCTTGCGCAGGTCGTTCGCGTCGACTTCCTGGCCACCAAGATCGATGGTCGCGGTGTAGACGTCGCTTTGCAGGCGACCGGCCGAAACGTTGACGATCAGGCTTTCGATGGTGAGGCCGGCCATGCGCTCGGCCGCATCGACGGCAAGGCGTACGACGCTTTCGGCCGCGTCGAGATCGGTGATGACGCCGTTCTTCACGCCGCGGGATTTCTGGTGGCCGATGCCGATGACTTCGACATTATGCGTGCGGCCGGGCAGGATCTCGCTCTCGGCGCGCGGCGTCAGCCGGCCGATCATGCAGACGACCTTGGTGGAGCCGATATCGAGGACCGAAACGACATGCGCCCGCTTGGAGGAAAGCGGCTTCAAGCGCGGCAGGCCAAAATGGGACGAACCGAAAATGCTCATGTGCGCTTCGCTGCCTTCTTCAGGTCCTTCGTTCTCTGCTCGACCGCCGCATTGCGGCGTTCCAGCGCCCCTTCCGTCAAACGAACCGTCGTGCGGTCTTCCAACCGAAGATCGACGGCCGCGATGTCCCGTTCCAGAATGCCCTGCTCCGCTTCAAGCGTTGCCAGCGTATCCATGGCGCGCGGCACGTTGTGCTCCGGCAGCTTGACGACGATGCCGTTGTCGAGCCTCAGGTCCCAGCGCCGGCCGGCGACCCGGATGTAAGCCTTCACGCGCGCCTTGATTTCCGGCCAGTTGTCGAACTCGTCGGCAAAGCCTGCCGCAGCGGTTTCGGCGTCGCGGCCGACGAACAGCGGCAGCGTCGAAAACTTGTTGTCGCGCAGCGGCGCAATCACGCTGCCGTTCTTCTCGATCAGCGAAAGATCGCTGCCGTGCTGCCAGATGCCGAACGCTTCGCGCTCTTTCAGTGCGATCTCGATCGTGCCCGGATAGATCTTGCGAACCGAGACATCCTCGACCCACGGCAGTTCGGTGAGCTGCTTGCGGGCTTCGTTGACGTCGAGCGCGACCAGCGAGGTCGTGCCATCGAGGCCAAGGCGCTCGAGAATGTCGATTTCCGAAGTCTCGCGGTTGCCGGAAACCTTGACGTCCTCGATGGCAAAGCCGATCGCCGTCGTCGAGGCCTGGGCGACATCCTGCGAATGACCGCCGAGCGACATGCCGTAGAGGCCCGTCGCGCCGATGAAAAGCACGGTCGCGATGCTGCCGGTATGGCGCGGAATGTGGATACGGCCGGCCGCAAGGCTGACCAGGAACCGGACGATCCGGCGCAGCGGGCGCGGCAGCACACGACCGGCTTCCGTTTCCGGAGGCCCGACGGGGCGTACCCTGCTCCTTTTGACGCTCAACGCAAACACGACGCGTCCTCCACCATCCACCGCAAGAATTCACCAAAGGAATGGCCGGCATGAACAGCCATTTCGGGCACCAGGGAGGTGGGGGTCATGCCGGGCTGGGTGTTGATTTCTAGCCAGACAAGCTCGCCATTCTCGGAGAATCGGTCGTCGTAACGGAAGTCGGAACGGCTGACGCCACGGCACCCGATCGCTTGATGCGCCTTGAGGGAGAGTGTTTGTACTTTTTGGTAAATATTCGGTGAAATTTGTGCCGGGATGACGTGTTTCGAACCGCCTTTTACGTATTTGGAATCATAGTCGTAGAAGGCGTGGCCCTGGGGCACCACTTCCGTGACGCCAAGCGCCACGTCTCCCATAACGCCGCAGGTCAGTTCGCGGCCGTAGATGTAGCGCTCGACCATGACGCTGTCGCCATAGCGCCATTCGGACGAGGTAATGATCTGCGGGGGATGAGACTGGTCTTCCTTGACCATGACGACGCCGAAGGAGGACCCCTCGCGCACGGGCTTCACCACATAGGGCGGCTTCATCGGATGCGAGGAGGTAAAATCGAAGCGGTTCATCAACCGCTGCTCGGCGATCGGAATGCCCGCCGCCTTGGCGACGATCTTCGCCTGCGCCTTGTCCATGGCAAGCGCCGAGGCGAGCACGCCGGAATGGGTATAGGGGATCTCGAGATATTCGAGCACGCCCTGGATGGTGCCGTCCTCGCCGAAGGGGCCATGCAGCGCATTGAAGGCGACATCGGGCTTCAGTTCGGCAAGCACACTTGCAACATCGTGACCGACATCGACACGCGTGACCTTGTAGCCCTCGGCCTCAAGCGCGTCGGCGCAGGCGTTGCCCGACGAAAGGCTCACCGGCCGTTCCGACGAAAAACCACCCATCAGCATCGCGACATGCTTTACGCTCATAGAACCCCCAACTGAATTCCGCACACTGCCTCTCGTCCCTTGCGCGGACCTGATTTGCCTCTGCGATCCGACTCGGCGAGCGAGTTGGGATCACTAGAGCGCCATTAAGGTTAATGAAGCGTTTACTTTCGTTAACCGCGGCCGCCCGGAGGCGAATTTTCCTGTCCCGAATCAAGTCACGCTTCGATTCTCTCTCTGGAATCAGAGAGTTGTGACGGACGCAAGAAAAAGAAAAATTTAGCTCTTCCTAAAGCGGCACCGAACGGCCGCCGCCTGCCCGCAAAGGCTTGGTAAATGCGGGATCGCCCGAAAGCGTACGAAAAGTACGATTTTTTACCGTTCAGCGTACTTTTATTGTTTCACCGACCGCTCGGTTGACGTAATAGAACGGCGCTGCCTCCCAAGACAGCCTCAAAACCAAGAAAAGGCACCCACGATGAGTGATACGCTCGCTTCCGGGTCGCCGACCGCAACGCATTCCAACCGCGCCGGGCTCAACTCCCCGGCGCGCGTTCTCTTTGCAAGCCTGGTCGGAACGACCATCGAATTCTTCGATTTCTACGTCTACGCCACCGCCGCCGTGCTGGTCTTCCCGACGCTGTTCTTCCCGAACAGCGATCCGACGACTGCCCTGCTCGCGTCCTTCGCAACCTTCTCGATCGCCTTCTTCGCCCGTCCGCTCGGTGCGGTCGTCTTCGGGCACTATGGCGACCGCGTCGGCCGCAAGACGACGCTGGTGGCGGCGCTCCTGACCATGGGCGTCTCCACCGTGATCATCGGCCTCCTGCCCTCCTACGAGACGATCGGCGTGCTCGCGCCGCTGCTTCTGGCGCTCTGCCGCTTCGGCCAGGGCTTCGGGCTTGGCGGCGAATGGGGCGGCGCGGTGCTGCTCGCCACCGAAAACGCCCCTCCGGGCAAGCGCAGCTGGTACGGCATGTTCCCGCAGCTCGGCGCCCCCGTCGGCCTTTTCCTCTCCTCCGGTGTCTTCTGGCTTCTGCTGCATGTCATGTCGCAGGAATCGCTGCTCGCCTGGGGCTGGCGCATCCCCTTCGTCGCCTCGATCATCCTGATCGCCGTCGGCCTGTGGGTTCGCCTGTCGATCACCGAGACGCCCGCCTTCCAGAAGGCCATCGACAAGCAGGAGCGCGTGGAGGTGCCGGTCGTGGAGCTCTTCCGCAACCACAAGCGCAGCCTCGTGCTCGGCACCTTCGTGGCGCTCGCCACCTTCGTGCTGTTCTACATCGGCTCAGCCTATCTGCTGTCCTACAACGTCAAGATACTGAAGCTGCCCTTCGTCGAAGCGCTGGAAGTCCAGCTCCTCGGCTCGGTGCTGTTCGGCCTCTTCATTCCTTTGGCTGGAAAGCTTGCCGAAAGGTTCGGCCGCCGGGAGGTGCTGATTCTCACGACCGTGCTGATCGGCGCCTTCTCGTTCCTCCTGCCGGGTCTGATGACGGGCGGCGAGAGCGGCATCTTCGTCTTCGTCATCCTCGCCATGGCGCTGATGGGCATGACCTATGGTCTGATCGGCACGGCGCTCGCCGCACCCTTCCCGACGAAGGTGCGGTATACGGGCTCGTCGATCACCTTCAACTTCGCCGGCATCTTCGGCGCGTCGCTTGCGCCCTATATCGCGACGTGGCTCCAGGCGAACCACGGCATGACCTATGTCGGATACTATCTCGGCCTGTCAGCCGTCATCACGCTCGTCTGCATCCTGCTCTCGGGCAAGGAAGAAGTCTGAGCCCTTCGTGGCTTCCTTCAAAAAACCCGCCGCGGCAACGCGGCGGGTTCTTTTTTGTCCGCTATCAGTCGTCCTCGCCGACGATCTTCCAGATCACCGCGCCGACCACGGCGCCAAGAACCGGGGCGAGCCAGAACAACCAGAGCTGCGAGAGCGCCGCCGTATCGGCAAAGAGCGCCGCGCCGGTCGAGCGGGCCGGGTTGACCGAGGTGTTCGTCACCGGGATCGAAATGAGGTGGATCAGCGTCAGGCCGAGGCCGATGGCGATCGGCGCAAAACCGACGGGCGCACGGCCATGGGTCGATCCGAGGATGATGATAAGGAAGAACGCCGTCAGCACCACTTCGGCAACCAGCGCCGCCGTCAGCGAGTAACCGCCCGGCGACAGGTCGCCATAGCCGTTCGAGGCGAAACCGCCCGCCTGGAAGCCTGTCTTGCCGGACGCGATGAGGTAGAGCACCGCCGCCGCCGCAACCGCCCCGACGACCTGCGCCACGACATAGGGCACGAGGCTGGAAGCCGGGAATTTGCCGGCGACCGTCAGGCCGACAGAGACGGCGGGATTGAAATGCCCGCCGGAAATGCCGCCGACCGTATAGGCCATGGTCAGCACCGTGAGGCCGAAGGCGAAGGACACGCCGAGATGGCCGATGCCGACCTCCGGGAATGCGGCAGCCAGCACCGCACTGCCGCAGCCGCCGAAGACAAGCCAGAACGTGCCGAGGAATTCGGCGGAAAGTTTCTTGAACATGAATGCCCCCTGGTCAAAGCCCCGCTGGAGCGAGGCTTCATCGCGCAACCATCGCGCGATCCAGCATAGCTTTCGCTAAACCCCTATGAACAGGGGCTGAACAGGAAAAATAAATGTTCGTATTTTCTAATTAAGCACATTATTTCCGCTCGAAACCAGAGCCGGTTTCGCCTGCGCTTCGTCTGCCTCTCCGACATATCTCCAGGCCACGGCACCGATGATGGCGCCGAGAAGAGGGGCGAGCCAGAACAGCCAGAGCTGCGACAGAGCCGCCGTCTCGGCAAAGAACGCGACACCCGTCGAGCGCGCCGGATTGAGGGACGTGTTGGTGACCGGTATCGACACGAGGTTGATCGCCGTCAGGCTGAGACCGATGACGGCGGGCGCAAAATCCACCGGCGCACGCCGATGGGTCGAGCCGAGGACGATGAACAGGAAGAGCGCCATCAGCACCACCTCGGTCGCAAGACCCGCCGTCAGCGAATAGCCGCCCGGCGAGAGATCGCCGTAACCGTTCGCGGAAAAACTGCCCGCCTGGAAACCGGCCCTGCCGGAAGCGATGAGATAGAGAACGGTGCCCGCCGCCGTTGCACCGGCAACCTGCACCACCGCGTAGGGCAGGATATGGGCAACCGGAAACCGGCCGGCGATGGCAAGGCCCACGGAAACGGCAGGGTTCATATGCCCGCCGGAAATGCCGCCGATCGTGTAGATCATCGCCATCAGCGCGATGCCGGCGGCAAGGGAAATACCGGCAAGGCCGATGCCACTCTCCGGAAAGGCCGCAGCCAGGATTCCGCTGCCGCAGCCGCAGAAGACGAGCCAGAACGTGCCGATGAACTCGGCAGCGAGTTTCCTGTTCATGAATATCCCCATCAGGGCCCTGCGCGCAGAGCCGCATCGCGCGCTGGAGGCGCGACGTCACACAGTTTCGTTTCGATGAACTTGCCTGTGGGGGAGAGGGCGCTTGTCAAAACGCCCCAGCAAGAGTGTTGTCGGATCAGGCCGTTGCGCGGCCCAGGAACTCCTTGACCTCGTAGCCCGGCATGAAATTGCCGAGGCGCTTGATTTCCCATTGCAGCATGATGCCGGAATGCTCCAGCACGCGGCTGCGCACGGTCTCGCCGAGATATTCCAGCTCGTAGCCGGTCGCCTGACCCGTATTGATCATGAAGTTGCAGTGCATCGGCGACATCTGTGCACCGCCGATCATCACGCCGCGGCAGCCCGCCTCGTCGATCAGCTTCCAGGCCGAATGCCCCCCGGGATTCTTGAAGGTCGAACCGCCGGTCTTCTCGCGGATCGGCTGCACGGTCTCGCGATGCTGACGCACCGCATCCATCCTGGCGCGGATATCCGTCTTGTCACCCGCCTCGCCCTGGAAGACGGCGTGGGTGAAGATCAGGTCGGCAGGCGCAGCCGAATGGCGATAGGTATAGCCCATGTCCGCATGGGACAGCACATGCGGGTTGCCCCTGCGGTCGATCGCATGCACCTCCACCACGAGGTCCTTGGTCTCGCCGCCATTCGCGCCGGCGTTCATGCGCAGCGCGCCGCCGATCGAGCCGGGAATGCCGTAGTAGAATTCGAAGCCGGCAATGCCGTGGTCGAGCGCCATGGCGGCGATGTTCTTGTCCGGGCAGATCGCGCCGGCCTTGATCCGGTTCTCGCCAACGAGCTCGACATCACCGAACCCCTTGGCCGAAAGACGAATCACGACGCCGGGAATGCCGCCATCACGCACCAGAAGGTTCGAGCCGACACCGGTCACCGTGACCGGTACTTCCTCCGGAACCAGCTTCAGGAACGTTGCAAGGTCTTCGCCGTCATGCGGATGAAACATCAGCTCGGCAAGGCCGCCGGCCCGGAACCAGGTGACGCGATCCATCGGCGCATCGGGCGTCAGGCGGCCACGGACCTCCTTGATCCCCTCACCCAACGACGCCAGAAGTTTTGCACCATCCACCTGCTTCATGCCACCTGCCCCGAAATGCCTGCCAAGTCCTTCGGCAGCGCCTGCGCCCAATACGTGATGCTGCCAGCCCCCAAGAGAACCACAAAGTCACCGGGCTTTGCAATGCCGGCGACGATCGGCGCCAAAGCTTCCGGCGACGACAGGAAACGCGCGTCCCGGTGGCCGGCGGATTTGATGCGGGAAACCATTTCCTCCGCCGTGACGCCCTCGATGGGGTCCTCGCCCGCCGCATAGATCGGCGCGATCATCGCCGTATCGGCATCGTTGAAGCAGCCGGCGAATTCTTCGAACAGGCTCGCGACGCGGCTGTAGCGGTGCGGCTGGTGAACGGCAATGACGCGGCCCGTGCAGGCCTCGCGCGCCGCGCTCAGCACGGCCTTGATCTCGACCGGGTGGTGACCATAGTCGTCATAGACGTTCACGCCGTTCCAGCTGCCCGTCAGCGTGAAGCGGCGCTTGACGCCGCCGAAGCTGGCGAGCCCCTTGGCGATCGCCTCCGGCGCGATGCCGAGACGCTGCGCAACGGCAATCGCCGCCGTCGCGTTGGAAACGTTGTGGCGACCCGGCATCGGCAAGCGCAGGTCCTTCAGGGAAATGACCTGGCCGATGCGGCGGCGGCGGATCTCGACGTCGAAGACCGAGGTCGCGCCGTCCATGCGGATATTGCCGAAGCGCACGTCGGCCTGCGGGTTTTCGCCATAGGTGATGACCTTGCGGTCCTCGATGCGGCTGACCATGGCCTGCACTTCCGGATGGTCGAGGCACATGACGCCAAAGCCGTAGAACGGCACGTTTTCCACGAACTGGCGGAAGGCCGCGCGCACGGCATCGAAATTGCCGTAGTGGTCGAGATGTTCGGGGTCGATATTGGTGACGATGGCGACATCCGCCGGCAGCTTCAGGAAGGTGCCGTCCGATTCGTCGGCTTCCACCACCATCCATTCGCCCTCGCCCATGCGGGCATTGGTGCCATAGGCATTGATGATGCCGCCATTGATGACGGTCGGGTCAAGGCCGCCGGCCTCGAGCAGCGTCGCGACCATCGAGGTCGTCGTCGTCTTGCCATGTGTGCCGCCGATGGCGATGGCATTGCGGAAGCGCATCAGCTCGGCAAGCATCTCCGCCCGACGCACGACCGGCAGCAGCTTTTCCCGCGCCGCGACGAGTTCCGGATTGCTCTTCTTGATGGCGGTGGAGACGACAACCACTTCAGCGTCGCCCAGGTTTTCCGCCTTGTGGCCGACAAAGACCTCGATGCCCTTTTCGCGCAGGCGCTGCACGTTGGCGCTGTCCGCCTGGTCGGAGCCCTGGACCTTGTGGCCGAGATTGTGCAGCACCTCGGCAATGCCGCTCATGCCGATGCCGCCAATGCCGATGAAATGAACGAGCCCTATGCTCTGCGGCATCTTCATGGCCGTTCTCCCTTGAATTGTGCGCCCTTGAACTGTGCAATGGGCTTGCCGCCCGCAATAGCCTCAACCATCAAGGCGAGCAAGCGCGCGGCATCCGGTTTGCCCGCCTTTCTGGCGTTTGCGGCCATCTCCGTCATGCGCGCCGGATCGTGCATCGCCTTCGAAACGATGCTGGCAAGCCGCTCCGTCGAGAGCTCTCCTTGCACGATCACCTTCGCCCCGCCGCCCGCGGCGAGCGCCGCGGCATTCGCCGCCTGGTCGTGATCAAGCGCATAGGGATAGGGCACGAGGATGGCGGGCCGACCGATGACCGAGACCTCCGAGACCGTCGAGGCGCCGGAGCGGCTGATGACAAGGTGGGCGTTGCCGATACGCGCGGCCATGTCGGTGAAGAAGGGCGAGACGTCGGCGGGAATGCCGAGCTCGCCATAGGTGCGCACCACCTCGTCGCGGTCTTCCGGCCGCGCCTGCTGGGTGATCCTGAGCCGCATCCGGTCCGCCGGCTCGAGCGCCGCGATCGCCGAAGGGATGGCCTTGGAGAAGAACTGCGCGCCCTGGCTGCCGCCGAACACCACGAGACGGAATTCGCCATCCGTCGAGGCCTGGTAGGGAATGGTCGCGGCTTCGAGCACGGCCGGGCGGACCGGGTTGCCCGTCGTCACCGTCTTTGCCGCATAGAGACCGTCCGTTTCCGGCAGGAAGCCGCCGGCAATCGCCTTGACGCGGTTCGCCAATGCCTTGTTGGCGCGGCCCATCACGGCGTTCTGCTCGTGGATCATCGAGGGGATGCCCATGCCCGTCGCGGCGATGAGCGGCGGCACGGTGGGATAGCCGCCGAAGCCGACGACGACCTTCGGCTTCAGCCGCGCCATCAGTTTTCGCGCAACGCGAATACCCCTCCACAGCGTGAACAGCGACTTGACCACGCTGACCGGGTTCTTCGAGCCGATCGTCGCCGACGGCACGACATGGATCTCGTCTGCCGGGAACTTGCCCGCAAAACGTTCGGCGCGGCTGTCGGTGACGAGATGCACCGACCAGCCGCCGGCCTTCAGCTCATGGGCGAGCGCCTCTGCGGGAAAGAGATGGCCGCCGGTACCCCCGGCGGCGAGAAGAACGATGCCTTTGTTCATGCAAAACCCTTATTCGGCAGGCGCCATGATACCACCACGGAACAGGCTGCGCTCGGAGGCGCGCTTTTCCGGACGGTGGCGGGTCAGCGCCAGAATGAAGCCGGCCGTCACGCAGATCGCGATCATCGACGAGCCGCCATAGGAGATCAGCGGCAACGTCATGCCCTTGGCCGGCAGGAGTTCGAGGTTCACGCCGATGTTGATCATCGACTGCGTACCGATCTGCAGCACGAGGCCGGCAACGGCGAACCGCGTGAAATCGTTGCGCTCCTTGAAGGCATGGTTGAGGCCGCGCATCACCACGAAGGCGAAAATCATGACGATGACCATGCAGAAGAGAATGCCGAATTCCTCGGCCGCGACGGAGAAGATGAAGTCGGTGTGGCTATCGGGGATGATGCGCTTGACGGTACCCTCGCCCGGCCCCTGGCCGAACCAGTCACCGCGGATGATCGCCTCGCGCGCCGTGTCCATCTGGAACGTGTCGCCCTCGCCGGTCAGGAACTTGTCGATACGGCCGGCGACGTGCGGCAGGAAGGTATAGGCCGTCAACAGGCCGCCGACGGCAGCACCGCCAAGCACGATGATCCAGAGCCATGGCATGCCGGCCATGAAGAACATGCCGCCCCAGACGGCAGCGGTCAGGATGGTCTGGCCAAGGTCGGGCTGGGCGACGAGCAGCGCCGCGACGATGCCGAAGAGGATGATGGCGAAGAGGTTGCCGGGGATCTCCGGCTGGCGGGCGTGTTCGGCGAAAAGCCAGGCACAGATGACGACGAAGGCCGGCTTCATGAATTCCGACGGCTGGATGGAGAAGCTGCCGATGGAAATCCAGCGCCGCGAGCCCTTGACCTCGACGCCGAAGAACAGCGCCAGCACCATGGCAGCGATCGAGATGACGAGAAGGATCATCGCCGCCCGCCGCACCTGCCGGGGCGTCATGAAGGAAATGCCGAACATCACGGCGATGGCCGGGATCAGGAACATGGCGTGGCGCTTGACGAAGTGGAAGCTGTCGAGCCCGAGGCGCTCGGCAACCGGCGGGCTCGCCGCGAAGGACAGCATGAAGCCGAGGCCCATCAACAGGATGAAGGCCGCCAGGAAGAACCGGTCTATCGTCCAGAACCAGTCCGCCAATGCACCACGTTCGGCACGACTAACCATGTTTCAATCCTCTGTTTCCACCATTCCAGACGCAAGCCGCCGCATGCGCCTGCCGGAATCGCTTCGTCTAAACCTCGACCAGCATGGACACGCCCGGCAGCGCCGCGACATGTTTCACGAAGGCATCGCCTCTCACTTCGAAGTTCTTGTACTGGTCGAAGCTTGCGCAAGCCGGGGAAAGCAGAACGGCAACCGGGCCGTTTCCTTCCCGCTCGGCATCCGCCGCCGCGTCCTGAACCGCCCGCTCCAGCGTACCGGACATGTCGAAGGGTACCGCCTCGCCCAGTGTTGCCGCGAAGGCGGGCGCCGCCTCGCCGATAAGATAGGCCTTGGCGATCTTCGGGAAGAAGGTGCCGAGCGAGGAAATCCCGCCCTCCTTCGGCACACCGCCGGCAATCCAGTAGATGCGGTCGAAGCTCGACAGGGCGGGTGCCGCCGCATCGGCATTCGTCGCCTTGGAATCGTTGACGAAGAGCGTGCCGCCCTTGCGCCCGACCGGCTGCATGCGATGTTTGAGGCCCGGGAAGGACGCAAGGCCGGCGCGGATCTCGTCCTCACCGATACCGACGGCAAGGCATGCGGCGACGGCGGCTGCGGCGTTCTGGGCATTGTGGGCGCCGCGCAGGGTCTGGATCAAAGAGAGGTCCGCGATCACACGGGTCGCACCACCTTGCGCGAAGATGAGACGCGGCCCCTCGGCATAGATGCCGTCGGCCAGAACATTGCGCTTGGAGATGCGCACGACCTTCGTGCCGGCCCGCTCGACGCGGTCGGCAATGCGTTCGCAAAAACTGTCGTCGACGCCGACGATCGCGGTCCGGCTGCCGGCGACAAGGCGTTCCTTGACGTCGGCATAGTGCTCCATCGAACCGTGCCGATCGAGATGATCCGGCGTCAGATTGAGCAAAATGCCGGCGGACGGATTCAGCGTCGGCGCCAGATCGATCTGGTAGGAGGAGCACTCGACCACATAGAAGCGGCCGGCCTTCGGCGGGTCGAGCGTCAGCACCGCAGTGCCGATATTGCCGCCGAGTTGGGTATCGCGCCCGCTCGCCTTGAGGATATGGGCGATCAGCGCCGTCGTGGTCGATTTGCCGTTCGTGCCCGTTATGGCGATGAAGGGGCAATCGGGCGCGTGCGCCCGGCGCTCACGCACGAAGAGCTCGACATCGCCGACGATCTCGACGCCGGCGGCGCGGGCAAGCTCCGCGCTCCAATGGGGCTTCGGATGAGTGAGCGGCACACCGGGCGAGAGCACCAGCGCGTCGATGGCCGTCCAGTCGAGATTGTGCAGGTCACCCGTGCGGATACCGGCGGACGACGCGTTCTTGACGCTTGCCGCGCTGTCGTCCCAGGCGGTGACGTCGGCACCGCCGGCGGCAAGCGCCAGCGCCGTCGCAAGACCGGAGCCGCCGAGCCCGAAGAGCGCGACCGTCTTTCCCTTGAAGGTGGTGACGGGGATCATGGCCTCTTCACCGCAGCTTGAGCGTGGAAAGGCCGACCAGCGCCAGGATGACGGCGATGATCCAGAAGCGGATGACGACCTGGCTTTCCGTCCAGCCCTTCTTCTCGAAATGGTGGTGGATCGGCGCCATCAGGAAGACGCGCTTGCCCGTCAGCTTGAAGGAAGCGACCTGGATGATGACCGACAGTGTCTCCATGACGAAGAGACCGCCGATGATGGCCATGACGATTTCGTGCTTCGTGGCGACGGCGACGGTACCGATGAGGCCGCCGAGCGCCAGCGAACCCGTGTCGCCCATGAAGATGGCGGCCGGCGGGGCGTTGAACCACAGGAAGCCGAGGCCGGCGCCGATGACCGCACCGAGCACCACGGCAAGCTCGCCCGTGCCGGGCACGAAATGGATCTGCAGGTAGTTCGCGAAGACGGCGTTGCCGGCAAGATAGGCGATGACGCCGAAGGAGGCGGCAGAGATCATCACGGGGACCGTCGCAAGGCCATCGAGGCCGTCCGTCAGGTTCACCGCATTGCCGGCCGCCACGATGACGAAACCGCCGAACAGCACGAAGAAGATGCCGAGGTTGAGCAGGAAGTCCTTGGCGAAGGGAAAGGCGATGGAGGAACCGAAGGTCGAGCCGGCGGCACCCGTCGCCAGCGACGCCCGCATCATGAAATAGGTCGCAGCCCCGGCGATAAGGAATTCAAGGCCAAGGCGCGCCTTGCCGGAAAACCCCTTCTCGGTCTGCTTGGTAACCTTGAGATAATCGTCGTAGAAGCCGATCGCACCGAAGCCGAGGGTGACGAGCAGCGTCGCGACCACGTAGACGTTGGAAAGGTCGGCCCACAGCAACGCACTGCCGACGATGCCGGCGAGGATCATCAGACCGCCCATCGTGGGCGTACCGGCCTTCTTGAAATGCGTCTGCGGCCCGTCGGCGCGGATCGGCTGGCCCTTGCCCTGGCGGATGCGCAGGGAGGAGATGATCATCGGCCCGAACAGGAAGACGATGGTGGCCGAGGTGAACAGCGCAGCGCCCGTCCGGAAGGTAATGTAGCGGAACAGGTTGAACACCTGCACGGTGTCAGCCAGTTCGACGAGCCAAAGCAGCATTGTCACCCTTTCCCCAAAAGGTTCCCCAAGTCATCCACGGCGTGACCGACCGCAGACGGAGATGTCGATTCCATAAAAAAGAAGGCCCGGCGGGCGTCTGCCCGGCCGAACCTCCCTCAAAGCTCGCGTTCCCTCTCCGAGAACGCCGGATATTTGTCAAGCAGGGCCGCCACGATACGGCTGAATCCCGTGCCTTTCGACGATTTCACGACCAGAACGTCGCCCGGCTGCACCGCGCCCAGCGCGTGAGCGGCCAATGCATCCGCCGTATCGCGATACTCCGTTGCAACGCCTTCCGGCAGCGCATCGCGCAACGCCGCCATATCAGGCCCGCCGAGCCAGACATCGCCAATGCCCGCCTCGAGAAGCGGTTCGGCAAGGCCGGCATGAACGAGGGGCGAATGTTCGCCCATTTCCAGCATGTCGCCGAGCACGGCGATACGCCGGCCGCGGCCATGCGGCTCGGCGTCGCGCAAGAGCGCGATCGCCGCACGCATCGAGGCCGGATTGGCGTTGTAGCTCTCGTCGATCAGCGTGAACCAGCCGCCATCCTTGGCAAGCCGGTAGCGGCGTCCCCGCCCCTTCTCCGCCTGCATGGTGGCGAGCCCCGCCATCGCCTTCTCGACATCGCCACCGGCAAGATGCACCGCGCCGAGCACGGCGACGGCATTCTCGGCGATGTGCCGGCCGGGCGCGCCCATCGGCACCTCCAGCGTCTGCCCGCCGACCGCGGCGCGCAGCAGCCCGCCCTCGGCGCTCGGCATGAAATCGAGCAGGCGGAACTCGGCCGCCGGATCGGCGCCGAAACTGTGGATATGCGAAACGCCGGCCGCTTCGGCCGCCTTTTCGAGGAAGGCGAACTGCTCGTTGTCGCGATTGAGAAGGGCATGGCCACCCGGTACGACACCCTCGAAGATCTCGGCCTTGGCAGCGGCGATCTCCTGGAGATCGCGGAAATTGCCGAGATGGGCCGGTGCGATCGTCGTGATCATTGCCACATGCGGGCGCACCATAGCGACCAGCGGGCGAATCTCGTCGGGGTGATTCATGCCAATCTCGAAGACACCATAGTCGGTGGTCTCCGGCATGCGGGCGAGCGTCAGCGGCACGCCCCAGTGGTTGTTGAAGGATGCGACGGAGGCATGCACGCTGCCGGACGGCAAGAGCGCCTGGCGCAGCATCTCCTTCGTCGTCGTCTTGCCGACGGAGCCGGTGACGGCGATGATGCGGGCAGCCGTACGGTCACGCGCCGCGCAGCCAAGATCGACAAGCGCCTGGAGCACGTCAGGCACCACGATCATCGGCGTCACGAGCCGGCCGAGCGCCGGCAGCTTGCCCTCGCTGACAACGAGCAGCGCCGCACCGTTGGCAACGGCGAAGCTTGCGAAGTCATGGCCATCGACGCGGTCGCCCTTGATGGCGAAGAACGCTTCGCCAGGGCCGATGTTGCGGCTGTCGATGGAAATGCCGGTGACGCCCTGCGGCAGGTTGCCGATGGGGCGGCCGTGCAGGGCGGCGACGAGATCAGGCGTGGTCCAGAGCCATTTCAACGGTCGAGTTCCTCCAGGGCCTTGCGCAGTTCCGCGTGGTCGGAGAACGGCAGCGTAACGGTACCGACGGTCTGCCCCTCCTCGTGGCCCTTGCCGGCGACGATCAGCGTATCACCGGACTGCAGCATGCGGACGGCGCTGCGGATGGCCTCGGCGCGGTCGCCGATCTCGGTCGCCCCCCTTGCTGCAGCCATGATTTCCGAGCGGATGACAGCGGGGACTTCGGAGCGCGGATTGTCGTCGGTGACGATCGTCACGTCAGCGAGGCGCGTCGCGATCTCGCCCATGATCGGCCGCTTGCCCTTGTCACGGTCGCCGCCGCAGCCAAAGACCACTATGACGCGACCCGTCGTGAAGGGGCGCACGGAATTGAGGACGTTTTCCAGCGCATCCGGCTTGTGGGCATAGTCGACATAGGCGAGCGCGCCGTTCCTGGCATGCCCCACCAGTTCGAGGCGGCCAGCGGCGCCGATCAGCTTTTCGAGTGCGGCCATGGCGGTTGCAGCGGAAACGCCGGTCGACATGGCAAGGCCGGCGGCCACAAGGGCGTTCGCCACCTGGAAATCGCCGGCAAGCGGGATGTGCACCTCATAGATGTCGTCGCCGACATGGATTTCGGCGGTCTGCTTGTGGCGGAAATGCTCGACACGCTTCAACGCGAGATAGTCGCCCTTGCGGCCGACCGTGCGCACATCGAGCCCGGCTTTCTTCGCAGCGTCGATTGCCTGGGCCGACCACTCGTCGTCGGCATAGATGACGGCGGGCTGGCCCTTGGCAAGCAGCGTATCGAATAGCCGCATCTTGGAGGCCATGTAGTGCTCGACCGTCGGATGATAATCCATGTGGTCGCGACCAAGATTGGTGAAGGCGGCGGCGGCAAGCTTCACGCCGTCGAGGCGCGCCTGGTCGAGCCCGTGGCTGGACGCTTCCATGGCCGCATGCGTGACGCCGGCAGCGGCAAGTTCGGCGAGCAGTTCGTGCAGCGACACCGGATCGGGGGTCGTCAGCGACCCATAGTCGTTGCGGCCGGGTGCGACGACGCCGGTCGTGCCGATCATCGCGGCGGCGTGGCCGGCATGGGCCCAGATCTGGCGAGTGAAGGACGCGACGGAGGTCTTTCCGGCGGTACCGGTCACTGCGACCATGGTCTCCGGCTGGCGACCGTAGAAGCGGGCGGCGGCAAGCGCCAGGAACCGGCGCGGCTCGGCAACCGCAATGACCGGGACAGAGGCGTCAGCCTTGCTCCCGGCGGCAACGACGACCGCGGCGGCGCCGCGCGAGACGGCATCGGCGATGAAGGCGCTGCCATCGGCCTTGGTGCCCGCAAGCGCGACGAAGAGATCGCCCGGCTTCACCTTCCGGCTGTCGCTGGTTATGCCGCGGATGTCTGTCGCGGCTGCGACGGAAAGGTCGTTGGTTTCGGGTCCGGCAAGGTCACTGATCTTCATTGTCCGCTCTGCTGCTTTCCAGTGGAAACCGTTTCCATTCGAATCGGCTTCCCGTCTTCTCCATTCAATAAGACACGAGCAAGGCAGACCCGTCCTCACCGAATTTCGGCTTTACACCGAGAAGCGCGGCCGAGCGGCGGATGATCTCGCCGACCATCGGCGCGGCGTTGAGGCCGGCGGTGCGCCCCCCACCCTCGCCCGTCTGCGGCGCGTCGATGAAGGTGAGGACCACATATTTCGGGTCGTCGATCGGGAAGGCCGAGAGGAAGGCGTTGAAGTTCTGGGTGTTGGAATAGCGGCCGCCGACGACCTTGTTGGCCGTACCCGTCTTGCCGCCGACGTTGAAACCCGGAACGAGCGCCCGGCGACCGGAACCGTCATTCGCATTGAGCTTGAAAAGGTAGCGCATCTTGTCGCCGGTCTCCGGCTTGACCACGACCTTCGCCACCTCGTTCGCCTCCTCGGCCGTGCGCGGCAGGAAGGTCGGGTTGATCAGGAGGCCACCGTTCATCAGCGCTGCCGCGGCCACCGCCGTCTGCAGCGGCGTCGTCGAGACGCCGTGGCCGAAGGAAATGGTGATGGAGTTGATCTTCTTCCATTCGCGCGGCTGCGTCGGGGTCTTCACCTCGGGCAACTCGGTCTCGAGCTTCGTCAGCAGGCCGAGCCGCGTCAGAAACTCCTTGTGGCCGGCAATGCCGACGACGTCGGCCATCTTGGCCGTACCGATATTGGAAGAGTACTGGAAGATTTCCGGCACGGTCAGCACGCGGTGCTTGCCGTGGAAGTCCTTGATGGTGAAGCCGCCGATGCGGATCGGCGCGCGGGCATCGAAGCTGTCGGTGATCTTCACCTTGCCCGAATCGAGCGCCATGGCCGTCGTGAAGCTCTTGAAGGTGGAGCCCATCTCGAACGTGCCGTTCGACATGCGGTTCATCCAGCCGTCCTTGGCGCCTTCGGCCGGGTTGTTCGGATCGTAGTCCGGCACCGAGGCCATGGCGAGAATCTCGCCCGTATGTACGTCCATCACGACGGCGCCGGCGGCGATGGCCTTGTATTTCTCCATGCCCGTCGCGACGACCTCGCGCACGATGGCCTGGACGCGCAGGTCGATGGACAGGCGCACCGGTTCCAGTTTGGCATCGCTCGTCATGCCGATCGCAGCGAGGTCGGCAAGACCCTGGCTGTCGATGTAGCGCTCCATCCCGGCAATGCCGCGGTTGTCGATATTGACGTGGCCGACGATATGCGAGGCCGTAACGCCGCCCGGATAGAAGCGGCGCTTTTCCGGCCGGAAGCCGACACCGGGAATGCCGAGCGCCAGGATACGGCTCTGCTGCTTGGGCGTCAGCTGGCGCTTCAGCCACTGGAAGCGGGATTTCGAGGTGAGCTTGCGGTAGATGCCGCGCCGATCGAGATCGGGCATGACGGTCGCGAGCATTTCCACCGCCTCGTCCGCATCGACGATCTTGTGCGGCTCGGCATAGAGCGAGACGGTGCGGATGTCGGTGGCGAGGATTTCACCGTTGCGGTCGACGATGTCGGGGCGCGAAGCCATCAGGTGGTCGGCAGGACCGATCGAGGACACGGTTTCGGGCGAGGCCATGCCATATTGCACGAGTCGCCCGCCGATGACGGCATAGACCATGCCGAAGCAGCAGATGATGACGGCGACGCGGCTGCGGGCCTGCGAGCCGGAGCGCTTGCGCGTGCCCTCGAAGGCGTGGCCTCCACTGCCGGTCGCACGGTTGTTGTTGCCGCCGGCACTGAAATGCGCCTTGCTCTTGAGGTCCATGATGCGGGAGAGAAACGACATCAGTTTGCCACCGATCCGGTTTGGATTGCGTCCGTCTCTTTCGCCTTCTTCTTGTTCTTCTTGTCGTTTTGGGCGACCTTGTCGTCCTTCTCCGGCTCCAGCGCCGGCAGCTCGGCCATCGGCATGGGCAGCTCGTTCGGCTGGGCGAGCTGGGTCGATTCGGTCGGAACGAGCTTCAGGTCCGTCTCGAAGGTCTTCACCAGGCGGTTCAGGCGGTTCGGCTGGGTGAGCAGCGCCCAGTCCGCTTTGAGGAGGTCGATCGTGTCCTCTTCCAGCTTGATCTCGGCATCGAGCTTGCGCACCTCTTCCCGCTTGTTCTCCGCCTGGTGCTTGATCGAATAGGTGACGGTGGCTGCTGTGGTCATGACCGCTATCATCACGACATCAAGGGTACGGAACATCACTCAGCTTCCCATCTTCGCAAGGTCGGCAAGGTTCGGCAGGTTGAAAATGGACAGGTCATCCGTCCCGGCAGGAGCGCCCGTGCGCTCGCCCGCCCTCAGCTTCGCGGATCGGGCGCGCGGATTGACCGCGCTCTCCTCGTCGCTGGCCGCCACCATAGGGCGCCCGACTGGTGCGAAGGTTGCGGCCTTGTCGTGAACTTGCGGCAGATGCCGCGACCCTGCCGCCTTTCCGGCGCGATCCTGGAAGAATTTCTTGACGATCCGGTCTTCCAGCGAATGGAAGGAGACGATGACAAGACGCCCGCCCGGCTTCAGGGCCCGCTCGGCCGCGAACAGCGCCTCGGCGAGCTCGCCGAGCTCGTCGTTGACGAAGACGCGCAGCGCCTGGAAGACGCGCGTCGCGGGATGGATCTTGTCCTTGGCCTTGCGCGGCGTCGTCAGCTCGATGAGGTTGGCGAGCTGGCGCGTCGTGGTGAAGGGCTCCTTCTCGCGCGCCTTCTCGATGGCGCGGGCGATTCGGCCGGCCTGCTTCTCCTCGCCGAGGAAGCCGAAGATGCGGATGAGGTCGGAAACCTTTGCGCGATTCACCACGTCGGCGGCCGAAACGCCCGATGCGGACATGCGCATGTCGAGCGGGCCGTTCTTCTGGAACGAGAAACCGCGCTCGGCCTCGTCGATCTGCATGGAGGACACGCCGATATCGAGCACGACACCGTCAAGCCCGCCCGCGGGCGCGTGTTCGGCAAGCTCGGAAAAACGCGAATGGATGAGGCTCAGCCGGCCTCCGGAGGCCGCGACAAGCCCCTGGCCGCCGGCAATGGCGTTGGGATCGCGGTCAAGCGCGATAACATCCGCCCCCTCGGCGAGGATTGCGGAGGTGTACCCCCCGGCACCGAACGTGCCATCGAGGATGACCTGGCCGGGTTTCGGCGCAAGCGCCGCAAGAACCTCGGAGAGAAGAACCGGAATGTGACGGACCGATCCGCCATCGGCATCAGAAAAACCTCCGCCAAGATCCGCCGCCATTCCGATTCTCCGTCTTACCCCAAGCCCAGACCTCGCGTCCTGAACTCTTCCCGGGCGGCCGCCTGTGTGGCTAGGAATGTCTGCGGTGCCCAGAGCTGAAAATGATCCGCCCGACCGACAAAGGTCACGTCCGTGGCAATACCCGTATAGTCCCGGATGAAATCCGTGACCGGCAGGCGCCCTTCCGAATCGAGCTTCATGAAGACCCCGCCCCCGTGAACCAGGAGCGACATCCGATTGGCTTGCGGCGAAAGAACATCCTCGCTGGCGATCTGGCGCTCGAAACGATCGAGAAGATCCAGCCCGCCGACGCTGATCGCCGGAAACAAGAAATCCTGGAAGCAGTACAGCTCCCGGATGTCGCGCTGCGACAGCACGGAGCGAAAGGCCGAAGGAACGGAAACCCGCCCCTTGGCATCGATCCTGTTTGTCGCATTCGACAGGAACCGGTTCATGACGCGATACAGCCGCTTCCAGAGCCATGGCGCTGTGCATCCGCCCCGGCTCACCCAACACAACACCGCGCACGCAAGCCAGCCCTGATGCGTCGCCTACGCGCCGCACCGTCCCCAGCCGGTTAGCCTCAAAGCTTTGCGATGATCGGACGCTCATGCGTCCTCGTGCAGTGTGAGTTTGGGATACCATGGGACCATATGGGCGTCAATGGGAAGTGACCTCGTTCCCCGTAGTGAGACCGTCAAATGTTTATAAGGCGTTAAGTTTAACAAATGGTTAGGAACGGCCTGCCAACACCTTGTATTTGCACGGATCGAAACATTGGCCGCGTGCGTTTCGACGCACGGCAAGCCATGCGCGAACCCCAAGGAATTCAGCGCATTAGCACGTCGTGAAAAATCGTCATGCGACGAGAGATTTTTGCCAGTTGGCCTGTAAGCCGGGTTCTGTATGGCTCCGGCTTTCGCCGGAACGTGGCAGCCATTCATCTGGGACCGGACTTGCGCCCGGCCTCTTGCAACCCACCCGGATGACCGGCCCGGAAACAGGCTGAAGCGCTTGCGCGCTTCGCGTCATCCCTATTCGGTTTTGCTCCCGGTGGGGTTTACCTTGCCGTCCATGTCGCCATGGCCGCGGTGGGCTCTTACCCCACCCTTTCACCCTTACCTTCCGAGGAAGGCGGTTTGCTTTCTGTGGCACTTTCCCTGGGGTCGCCCCCGCCGGACGTTATCCGGCACCGTGTTTCCGTGGAGCCCGGACTTTCCTCCCCCTGCGGCCTTTCGGCACTTGCAAGGCGCGGCTGCCCGGCCAACTGGCAGGCGCTGACTAACCGATACCGAAGGGAAAGGCCAGTGGCTTAGCGGAAATGAACCGCAAAATCCGTCTTGTAGTCCGGCTCGTCCATCTTTCCGCGAATCACCAGGTCCGCACCGATGCGGCCAATCTCGTCGGAACTCTTCGCCGCCGCACCGTTGCCACCGGTCAGGAGCGCAATGCGGTCCCCCTCCACGAAACCGGCATAGGGATAGCCGTGCACCGTATAGGTCGTGACGCAGGGCACCGAGACAAGACGGACCGGATCGAGATCGGGGATCGACCGTGCAAGCAGGCGCTTCAGATGCACGATCGCCTCCGGACGCCCCTCCCCGCGGAACCAGTCGCGAATCGCCTGCTCGTCCTCGATCTCGACCTCGGTCGGATCACCGCCGATCTTGAGATAGGAATGGCCGTCCGGATAGACGATCGGCGGCAGGAAGTAGAAATGGTCGCTCGGATCGGCGCTTTCGTCGATCCAGGACGGCATGGTGCGATAGGCCTCGGCCTGTCCCGGCGAAAGCTGCGCCAGCACGACCGTGCGGGCCTTGATGACGAGCGCCGGCACCTTCGGCAAAAGCCCCGGGGCGCGGGAAAAGCCGCCCGTCGCCACCAGCACGCGCCCGCCGGTGACCGTGCCGCCAGACTTCAGCGCCACCGAAGCACGCTCGCCGGCATCCGTCACGGACAAGGCATCGTCGAGGATGGAAACGCCGCCGGCCTTTTCAAGGCAGGCAACCTGCGCGGCGACAAGCTTGCGCGGATCGACATAGCCGGCTCCCTTCACCTCGAAGACGCCGGCCGAACTTTCCGGCAGGTCGAACCAGGGAAACCGCGCCCGCAGTGCCGCCCGGTCGAGCAGCGGCGCTTCCAGCGCATAGCGCTTCGCCACCGCCTCCACGGCATTGAGGAAACCGCCACCGGCGGGACCGCTGATGAGGCAACCCGTCTCGCCGTAAAACTCTATGCCGCTCTCGGCCTCAATGGCGCGGTAGCGGGCGATCGACCGCTTGGCGAGCAGGGCCCAGTCCGGATCCTGGTCGATCGTGCGGGTAATGCGGCCGCTGTCGTAGTGACTGGCGAAGACGCCGTCGTGCTTTTGCCAGTCGGCAGGCTCTCCCCGCCCGACGAGCGCCACGGAAGCGCCCGTTGCGGCAAGGTGGCGCGCGGCCGCCGCCCCCATCATGCCCCTGCCCACGACGACGAAATCGAAATGCCGATCCATGCCCTACCCTCGCTTTTCACCGATGGCATAGCATGGCCGCGGGCCGATTCCAGCCCGCGAAACGTCGCGGCGATCAGTCGATGATGCTCTGCACCTTGCCGCAATAGCGCTTGGAGACCGGGTTCATGCGCTTGGCGCCATGGCCGGCATTGTAGCGCAGGATCGTGCCGCAGGTCGTGCCGCCGGAAAGGTCGTGCGCCATGGCAAGGTACTTCATGCCGAACTTGATGTTGGTCTCGGGATCGTAGAGACCCTTGGCGCCGCCGCGATAGCCCATCATGCGGGCCGTCGCCGGCTTGATCTGCATCAGCCCGATTTCACCGGCACCGCCGCGAGCCCGCGGGTTGAAGTTGCTCTCGACGCGCACCACCGCATGGGCGAGGTCGACAGGCACGCCGTAGGCCTTGGCGTAGGTCTGGATCAAGCCGGAATAGCTGGCCGTCTTGAGATCCGCGCTCAGCGGGTTTTCCGCCTTAGGATAGCCGGTCGTGCTCTTGTAGGTCTTCAGCTTGCCGACGACCACGCCGTCCTTGTCGATGACGGTCTTGCGCTTGTTGCTGCGCTTGCTGGAAACCTTGCGCGGCTTTTCCTTGCCGGCGGCCTCCTGTTTTTCGGAAGTCTGGAACAGATACTGTTTCTTGGCCGGGCCCCGGGAGGGTTCGGCATATGCCGTGGCGGCGGAAAAAACGGACACACAAAAGCAGGCCGCGCTGAAGGCAGCAAGAAGTCTTCTCATCTAGTCATCGTCTCCAAAAGGCGCAAAGGCACTGCCTTGGCCGGCGGCATTTCAAGCCGCGCAGCCCGCGCAAACGTCTCGATCCTCATTGATCGCGATCAGGCCCTGACCGCATGCTGCGCTGCAATGAACGCAAGCGGAAAGAACATCCCCAATCGGGTCAGGATGTGGCGAAACGGTAAACTTCTGTTACGGCCTGTAATATTCGAATATTCGGATGGGCTGTCAGGCAGCCAGTCGCGGCAGCGCGGAAAGCAGTCGGTGCAGCGTGTCGATGGTCGAAAAATCGGCGATGCCATCAACCCGCTCAGGCCGGAAATGGCGCTGGAAAGCAGCTACGGCGCCCTCCATTTTTTCCGAATAAACACCATCGATTTCAGTACCATAGCCGTAGAGTGACAGCATGGTCTGCAGGGCTTCGACGGGCTGGCCCGCATCCCCTTTCTGGAAGAAGCGTCCGCCGGCGATCGGCGACGGTGCCACCCAGTGCCCGACCCCCCCGGCGTGAAGGCGTTCCCAGGGGAACTTTTCACCCGGATCGACCTTGCGAACGGGGGCAACATCGGAGTGCGCGAGCACCCGTTCCGGGGCGATTTGCCATCTCTTGCCACAATCCCGACACAGTTCGACGACCGCTGCGACCTGAGCATCCGGAAAATCCGGCAGCCCGCCGGGGTGTCCGGCATTGGCGATCTCGATGCCGATGGAGGCCGAATTGATGTCGGTCTCGCCCTTCCAGAAGCTCTTTCCCGCGTGCCAGGCACGATCCGCCTCGCGCACGAGCTGCTCGACGCGCCCGTCCTCATGCACGAAGTAGTGACAGGAGACCTGGCTTTCCGGTGCGCAGAGCCATTTCAGCGCGCCGTCGGCCGTTTCCATGCCGGTATAATGCAGGAGGATGATGTCAGGCGTGCGCCCGCCCGCCCGCTCGCCGAAATTCGGCGACGGCGCAGCGGTCGCGCCGGCATAGTCACAGATGAATGCGCTCATGCAGCGCAGCGTTCCTTCTCGATCGCCTCATAGGCAGCGTTGAGCGCGGCCATGCGGTCGTTCGCAATCTGATGGAACTCGGCCGGCACGCCACGCGCCACCAGCCTATCAGGATGATTCTCCGAGGCAAGCACCCGGTACCGCTTGCGGATTTCCGCAAAATCGTCGCTCGGCTTGACGCCCAGCACCTTGTAGGGGTCACGGCCGCTGACATGCACATGCCGCGCCGTGATCTGCTCGAAGCGCTCGTCCGCCATGCCGAAGATTTCGGCGACCCGGCCGAGGAAGGCCATTTCATTCTCGTGAATCAGCCCGTCGGCCTTGGCAATATGGAACAGGCCGTCGACGATGTCCTCGAGGATCGGGCAGTTCTTTTCGCAGGAGACGCAGAGCGCCTTCATCTTCTCCGCATAGGCCTCGTAGCCGGCGACGTCCTGGCGCGCGAGGTTGTAGAGCCGGGCGACGTTGGCCGCCTGATTGTCGGGGTATTTGAAGATGTCCTTGAAGGCGTCGACCTCGGCGGTCGTCACGATACCGTCCGCCTTCGCCATCTTGGCCGAAAGCGCGATCATCGCCACCGAGAAGGCGACCTGCCTGCGGGTTTCCGGATCGCCTTCGAACAGCGTGCGCACGGCCTCGACCACGCCGGACAGCACGTTGCTGGCGGCATCCGAGACCATGCCGACGAGGCGATCCCATACGGCACTGATGAAGCAACTGGGCGAATTCTGGAACATAAGGTGATCTTGAGCAGACAATTGCAGGGAAAGCAAGGCGCGAAATGTCTGAATGACAAAATTTTGATGGCCCTCATCAAGTGGCGGCATGCAAAATCCCCGTTGCAGGATTTCCGCCTGTGGAGCACGAGAGTCAATCCGTCATGGAGTGCGGATAAGTTCGCCGCGCCGTTCCCCTCTCGGGGATTCTGCGCTAGAGCAACTGCACCATCGAGACGGGCTGACGCCGAGGAGGAAACATGGCCAAGCAGAAAGTCGCAATGCTGACCGCGGGCGGGCTCGCACCCTGTCTGTCGTCCGCTGTCGGAGGCCTCATCGAACGCTACAGCGACATCGCGCCCGACATCGAGCTCGTCGCCTATCGCTCGGGTTACCAGGGCCTGCTGCTGGCCGACCGCATCGAAATCACCAAGGACATGCGCGAAAAGGCGCCCCTCCTCCATCGTTATGGTGGTTCGCCGATCGGCAACAGCCGCGTCAAGCTGACGAACGCTGCCGACTGCGTGAAGCGCGGCCTCGTCAAGGAAGGCGAGAACCCGCTGCGCGTGGCGGCCGAACGCCTCGCCAAGGACGGCATCACCATTCTGCACACGATCGGCGGCGACGACACCAACACGACGGCCGCCGACCTTGCCGCCTATCTGGGCGCCAACGGCTACAACCTCACCGTCGTCGGCCTTCCGAAGACGGTCGACAACGACGTCGTGCCGATCCGCCAGTCGCTCGGCGCCTGGACGGCCGCGGAAGTCGGCGCCGGCTTCTTCGACCACGTCAGCAACGAGCAGAGCGCCGCGCCGAAGACGCTCGTCGTGCATGAAGTGATGGGCCGCCATTGCGGCTGGCTCACCGCCGCGACGGCCCGCGCCTATATCCAGAAGACCAACGGCAACGAGTATGTCGACGGCTTCATGATGAACAAGCAGCTGAAGAACATCGACGGCCTCTACCTGCCGGAGCTGGCCTTCAACCTCGAAGCCGAGGCCGAACGCCTCAGGGGCATCATGGACCGCGCCGGCTTCGTCACGCTCTTCGTTTCGGAAGGCGCCTGCCTCGACGCGATCGTGGCGGAGCGGGAAGCCGCCGGCGAAACCGTCAAGCGCGATGCCTTCGGCCATGTGAAGATCGACACGATCAATGTCGGCAACTGGTTCTCCAAACAGTTCGCCGCCCTGCTCGGCGCCGAACGCGCCATGGTGCAGAAGTCGGGGTACTATGCCCGCTCCGCCCCGGCGAACGGCGACGACCTCCGCCTCATCCAGAGCATGACCGACCTTGCCGTCGAAAGCGCGCTCAACAAGGTTTCGGGCGTTACCGGCCATGACGAAGGCCAGGGCGGCAAGCTGCGCACCATCGAGTTCCCACGCATCAAGGGCGGCAAGCACTTCGACACCTCGGCAAAATGGTTCGGCGACGTGATGAACGTCATCGGCCAGAAGTGGAAGCCGGCGGCCTGACGCCTGCCCGCGCAAAAACGCCGCTTGACGGCGAAAACTTGTGATGGCTTGCTCCCCGGATTGCACTCGATCCGGGGAGTTTTCATGTCTTTCGAACACTGGCTTGCCTTCGCCGCCGCCTCCGCCATCATGCTGGCCATTCCAGGCCCGACGATCCTCCTCGTGATTTCCTATGCGCTCGGCCATGGACGGCGCACGGCGGGCGCCACGGTCGCCGGCGTCGCGCTCGGCGATTTCACCGCCATGACCGCCTCGATGCTCGGCCTCGGCGCCCTCCTCGCCACATCGGCGGCCGTCTTTACCGTCCTCAAGTGGGTCGGTGCCGCCTATCTGATCTGGCTCGGCATCAAGCTGTGGCGTGCGCCCGTCTCCAGCGGGGTCGAGGGTGAGGCACCGGCGGAAGAAAAACCCTTCCGCATCTTCGCGCATGCCTATGTGGTGACCGCGCTGAACCCGAAGAGCATCGTCTTCTTCGTCGCCTTCCTGCCGCAGTTCCTCGACCTCACGCAGCCCGTCCTGCCGCAGATGGTGATCTTCGAAATCACCTTCCTCGTGCTCGCGACGCTCAACGCCTTTTCCTATGCCCTGCTCGCCTCCGCCGCGCGCAAAACCATCCGCAAACCCTCGGTTCAGAAGGTCGTCAACCGCACCGGCGGCACCTTGCTGATCGGCGCCGGGTTGCTGACGGCAGGGCTCAAGCGGGCAGGCACCTGAGGCCTCGGTAAGCCTACGGGTTGCCGCTTGCCGCCCGATCGGCTATGGACGGGGCACGGCCACGGCCGATTGATTTGCAAAGACGGGGGCGTTTCGGCGCCCGCGCACCCCCGCAAACCGAGAGCGACGACCATGGCTGATACACCCGTTTCCCGTCCGGCACGCATTGCCACGCTTGCCTGCGCCGGCCTTCTCGTGACGCTCGCCGGCTGCGCCAGCGTCGCCGACGATGCGACCTCGGCCAGGACCGTGACGCCGGCATCCGCGGGAACCACGGATATCGCCGCTGCCGCCGGGACGACGACGGAAGTCTCCTACGCCGCTCTGCCCGCCGCCAAACCCGGTACGGAAAACACGCCCGAAGCCCTGCCGACGCCGATCGCCGTTGCGGGCGGCACGTCGGGCATTGCCGTTCCGGTTTCGGCTCTTGCCGAGGCCAAGCCAGTGACCGGCGCCGCAGCCGCCACCGCCGCGCTTGCCGGCAACGACGTTGCGGGCGTAGCCACCACGACGAAGCAGGGTTATGACACGGTCATCGGCGTTTCCGTCATGGAGCCGGGCTTTGACAGTGGCGAGCCGGAAGGTCTCGAACAGCTCGTCGCCAGCCGCAAGATCGTGCCGATGGCGAAACCTGCTTTGGTGAGCAACGCCGTTCTGACGACGCAGACCCGTCTTGTCGTTCAGCAGTCCGAGCAGCCCTTCAAGAAGTCGGGCACGCCGATCGATGCGATCATCACCAAGTATGCCGCGATCTACGGCATCCCGGAATCCCTGCTGCATCGCGTCGTCAAGCGCGAAAGCACCTACAATCCCAGGGCCTACAATCGCGGCCACTACGGCCTGATGCAGATCAAGTATGCGACCGCGAAGAGCATGGGTTATGAAGGCCCGGCCGAAGGCCTGTTCGACGCCGAGACGAACATCAAATACGCCGGCAAGTATCTGCGCGGGGCCTGGATGGTCGCCGACGACAAGAACGACGGCGCGGTGCGCCTTTATGCCGCCGGCTATTACTATCACGCCAAGCGCAAGGGTCTGCTCGACGAGACCGGCCTGAGATAAGCCGGCCTCGCGGCAAAGGACGTCAGCGCGCCGGCTTCAGCCAGAACGTCATCGGCTTTTCCGTTTCCACCGCCTCGCCGATATCCTGCCAGGCAAGCATCGTGGTGAGCGCTGCACGGCGCTGGTAACCGCGTTTTCCCCAGAATTCATCGAGCGGCATGTAGTCCGCCGGCCGCAGCGGGTGCTCCTTCGGGCGATCGACGGCGCAGAAGGCGCACCAGTCGAAACGGCCGAGGTGGCGGGCATAGGCTTCGCGCTCCTCGAAGAAGCGCACGCCAAGGCCCCTGCCCCGATAGGTCGGCAGCAGCACGGATTCGCCGAAATAGAAGACCTTTTGGGGATCCATGCCTGCCGCGACGAACGGCGTCCGGAAAACCTCCGAGGCATCCGCCATCGGCACACCCGTCGAGGCCCCGACGATGCGCTCGCCATCGAGCGCCAGCGCGAAAAAACTCTCCGGTGACTGCGCATAGGTCGCGAGATAGGAGACTTCATAGTCCTCGCTGCCCTCGTAAAGATAGGGAAAGGCGCGAAAGACCTCGATGCGCAGGCGTGCAAGGTCGGCGATGTAAGGCGTCACGGCGGTGCCATGGACAATCTTGATCTGCATGATCCGTGAATGTTCCCAACGATTTGAACAATGCTATAAGGCGGACGGGCTTTGCCCGAAAGCATTTCCAGCAAAAGTGCGGAGCAGTTTTGCGTCCGGAAATGCGAGAGGAAAAAGAGATAGAGCGTTTTCGCGATTCGAAGAAAAGCGGAACCGATCTAGAGCAACGATATGAGGGATGACATGCCAGCAAAAGAGACGATCCGCGCCTATTACGATGCTTTCAACAGGCAGGACATGGAGGCCTTCTTCGACCTCCTGCACGAGGACGTCATCCACGACATCAACCAGGGCGGCCGCCAGGTCGGCAAGCAGGTCTTCCGCGACTTCATGGCGCATATGAACCGCAGCTACCGCGAGACGCTGACGGACATCGTCATCATGTCCAACGACGACGGCACGCGCGGCGCTGCCGAATTCACCGTCAACGGCCAGTACCTCGCCACCGACGAGGGCCTGCCGAAAGCCAACGGTCAGACCTATGTGCTGCCGGCCGGCGCGTTCTTCGAGATTCGCGAGGGCAAGGTCGCGCGCATCTCCAACACCTACAATCTCAACGACTGGATTGCTCAGGTCGGCGCCTGATCGGTCTGAAGGTCGGGTGCGTCCAGGATATCGAGAACGCTCTTCACCAGCGGCTGGGGCCGATAGCCGAGTTTCGACGGCGTCAGCCCCAGCCGGATTACCGCAAGCCTCTTCGCGGGAATGATGGCGGCCGACTGGCCGTCATGGCCGAGGATCCAGAACGTCTCGTCCGGCAGGCCGTAACCGGCATCGCTCTTGTCGCCCGGGCCCTTCGCCCAGGTCTGCATATGACTGTAGGCGCCGCCGGACGCTTTCGTCGGCATCGCCATGGCCCCGACGAACCCGGCAGGCAGCAACCGGTCGCCCTTCCACACCCCGTCGTCGAGCAGGAAGAGCGTGAAGCGCGCCCAGTCACGCGCCGTCGCATACATATAGGAAGAGCCGACGAAAATACCGGTCTCGTCCGGCTCCATCACCGCGCTTGCCATGCCGAGCGGCGCAAACAGCGCCCGCACCGGGAAGGAGAGCGCCTGGCTGCGCCCGTTGAGCGCGCCCATCCAGATGCGCGAGAGAAGCACCGCCGTGCCGCTCGAATAGGTGAAGCGCTCGCCCGGATTGGCCTCGAGCGGCAGCGACAGCACGAAGCGCGACATATCCGGCTCGAGGAACAGCATGCGCGTGACATCCGCCACGCTGCCATAGCTCTCGTTGAAGGCAAGCCCGCTCTCCATGGCCAGAAGCTGCGCGAGCGTGATCTTCGAGCGCGTATCGCCGCGCCATTCCGGGAAGAGGTTGTTCATGTCCGGCGTCAGGACGCCGGCCTGCATCAGCCGGCCGATCAGCGCCGCATTGACCGTCTTGGTCATCGACCAGCCGAGCAGCGGCACCGTCTTCGAAAAACCGTCCGCATAGGCTTCCGCGACGATGCGCCCGTCATGCACGACGACGATCGCCCGCATGCCAGGACCGGCAAGCTTGGGGTCGGCAAGCAGGGCCGCGACGCGCGCATCCTCCGTCACCGCCTCGCCATCGGGCCAGGCGACGGCCGGGTCCATGGGCGGGACCTTCGGCAGGGCGACATCGGAGATCGCCTGCCGCGCCGCCTCGAAATCGCCGTCCGGCACGCCGGTACAGCCGAACCCCTCGTGCCAGACGGCATACCCCGGAGCAAAGAGGCCGAGCAGGCGTGTCGTCACCGTCTTTCCGGCAAGATCGACATCCTGCTGCATCAGTTTGAGGAGCGGATGGCCGGGGGCCTGCACGTCCTCGGCGAGTACCTCATCCGGATCTCGGCCGGAGATGAAGGCGCTGGAGCAGACGATCTTGGCGGCATAGCCGGAGCCGACGCTGAGCAGAGCAGGCGGCGATACGATGAGCCAGCTCGCCCCCACCAGCACGACGGCGGCGAGAAGGGAAAGCGTCCAGGCGGCAAGCCTGTAGAATCGTCTCATACCGGCCTCTCCTTCCAGGTGCGAGACAATCAGGATTTGCCTGTCATGAAAAGGCATTTCGCATTCATGCGGAAAGCCGGTCTTCGGTTTGCGCAAGGAAGCGCATCACATCCGGCGCGCCCACCGGCCCGGAGATCAGGTAGCCCTGCGCCTCGGAGGCGCCGCGCTGGCGGATGAAGTCCAGCTGCCCCTCGGATTCGATACCCTCCACCGTCGTCGTCACCTGGAATGTGCGACCGAGCTTCAGGATGATGTCGACCAGGTCGGCGTCCCGCTTGCTTTCCATCATGGCCCGCGCAAAGGAGCGGTCGATCTTCAACTGGTCGATCGGGAAGGCACGCAGGTTGTTGATCGAGGAAAAGCCGATACCGAAATCGTCGAGCGCCACCCGCACCCCGTGGCTGCGCAGCTCCGACAGGCTTTCCCGGATCACCGTCTCGTCGACGGAGAAGGCGGATTCCGTCACTTCGATCGTCAGGCGCCCCGGGGCGAGCCCGGTCTCCGCGAGGCACTGCTTGACGTAGCCGACGAAAGCGCGGTCCTTGAACTGATCGCCGACGACATTGATGGCGACACCCGCCGGCGCCGGCCAGGTCGCCGCCTCGCGGCAGGCCTCGCGCACCACCCAGTTGCCGAGCGGCAGGATGAGCCCCGTCTTTTCCGCCGCCGGAATGAAGACGTCAGGCATGATCCGTCCCTTTTCGGGATGCCGCCAGCGCAGCAGCGCCTCGAAGGCGCGCACCGTGCGGCTCTCCACGCCGACGATCGGCTGGTATTCGAGGAAGAATTCGTCGGCGCGGATCGCCCGCGCAAGATCGTGCTCGATGGCCGAACGCGCCTGCACATCCGCAGCCAGCGCCGCGTCGAAGAAGCGGAAACCGCTGCCAGGCATCGTCTTCGCCTCGTAGAGCGCGAGGTCGGCACGCTTCAAGAGTTCGGACATGGACGTGTCGTCCGCATCCATGAAGGTGACCCCGATGCTGCAGCCGCTCGTCACCCGGTTACGCTTTATATCGAAGGGTTCGGCGAAAAGATCGCAGATCGTGCGGCAGACATCCTCGATCTTGCCTATGGAGGGTCGCCCCGCGATCGTGACCACGAACTCATCGCCGCCGAGCCGATAGACGCCCGTCGTCGCGCAGAGCGCACGTCGCAACCGCCCGGCAATGGCCGCAAGCAGCGCATCGCCCGCATCATGACCAAAGCTGTCGTTGACGAACTTGAAGCGGTCAAGATCGAGCAGCAGGAGCGCCGGCCGGTCCGCCTCCTCGCTCTTCTCGACGATCGCCTGAATATCACGCTCGAGGCAGAACCGGTTGGCCAGTCCCGTCAGCCGGTCGTGATAGGCGTCATGCGTCAGGCGCTGCTCCGTCTGCCGGCGCTGGCTGAGCTCGGCGATCAGCAGCGCCTTGGAGCGGCCTATCTGGTAGAAGCCGACGCCGAAGAAGACGGGCATGAGCGCGAGCGCCGTGGCGGTCGGTGCGGAAAAACCGAAGAGACTGGCCTGCGTATTGTCGCGCAGCAGCTGGTCGGCGGCAAGGCAGAGGGTCGGAAGGAAGGCTCCGAAAATCGACCCCGTCAACGCATAGCGCTGCTCGATCCTCGGCAACAAGGTTTTCAACATCATGTAACCCTAAACCGTTGTTATCATGACAACAGGGTGCTTCGAGCCGATACCGGCCCCACGGATGTTTCTAGCGAACAAAGAATGACAGAGTGTTAAGGGAGGGTTGGCATCCGCCCCCAAGATTCAAGGGGTCCTCTTTTTTCGGAACCATCGCCCCCGTCAGGCGTTGCGGCTCTTGTTGTCATTCGTGCGTGGGGCTTCGTGCGAGTATCCGAGTGGGAAGGACCATCAGATGAAATCCACGATCTTCGGTGCCGCTGGCATCTTCCTCGCCGCCGGCGCGCTCCCGGCCTTCGCAGCCGACATGACCATTGCCGAGCCGCCGGTGGAAACGCCCATCGTCGAAACGGCAGCCGGCGTCTACGACTGGGGCGGCTTCTATGTCGGCGTGAACGCCGGTTATGCCTGGACCAATGCCAATTCCGGCGGCCCGGCACCCGCCATAGACGAGGGCCTGGACGATTTTGCCCTCGGCGCCTATGCCGGCTACAATTTCTTCAATAACGGCTGGGTCTACGGCGTGGAAGCCGACGTCAAGCACGACTTCAACAATGAGCGCTTCTCCTCGGGCGGCACGCGCTACGAGGCGGAGACGAACTGGGGCGGCTCGGTGCGCGCCCGTCTCGGCTACGCCTTCGACCGCACGCTGATCTACGGTACGGGCGGCTGGGCCTTCACCCGGGCGGAGCTTGAAAACCGCGATACGGGCGTGAAGGAGAAGGACACCGCCCATGGCTGGACGATCGGCGCGGGTGTCGAGCAGGCCTTTACGGATACGGTGGCCGGCCGTGTCGAATATCGCTACACCGACTACGGAAGCTCCGACATCTTCGATGCCGCCGGCCGGAGCGGCGACCTCGATTCGCATTCGATCATGCTCGGCGTGAGCATGAAGTTCTGACGGAGCCGACCATCAAACCCCTCCCCGCGTCGAGCGGTGAGGGGCTTTGGCGCACCCGGCCGGCTTAACACGGCGCTAACCATAATTTTACGGAAATATGCGAGTGGTCTTCGACCCGTCTCGCGCGTCCGCCCTTTACGACCCGCCCCGTTCGAGGCAGGATTGGGAAACGCGCAACAACGGGACCTCCATGCGTCGGCTCATTCTGGCTTTGCTGCCCCTCGCCCTTCTCGCCTCGTCCTGTTCCACCACCGACTACGATTTCGCGTTGACTGCCTCCGTGCCGCCGCGCTTCGACGACAAGGACCCGCAGGATTTTGGTGCACGCAATCCGCACCGCCACGAGGTCCACGGCATCGACGTCTCCAAGTGGAACGGCGACATCGACTGGCAGGCCGTGAAGAAAGGGGGCGTCTCCTTCGCCTTCCTGAAGGCGACCGAAGGGACGGACCGCCTCGACAGCCGCTTTGCCGAATACTGGCGCGGCGCCCGCGCTGCCGGCGTCGCCCATGCGCCCTACCATTTCTACTATTTCTGCTCGACGGCGGATGCACAGGCCGACTGGTTCATCGCCAACGTGCCGAAGGAGGCCGTTCTGCTGCCGCCCGTGCTGGACGCCGAATGGAACCCCGCCTCCCCGACCTGCAAGACCCGCCCGCCGGCGGACGAGGTGCGCACGGCCCTGCAGCGCTTCATGGACCGCCTCGAAAAGCACTACGGCAAGCGGCCGATCATCTACACGACGGTCGATTTCCACCGGGACAATCTCGTCGGCCATTTCGCGGGCTATCCCTTCTGGCTGCGCGCGGTGGCGGAACACCCGGAAAACATCTATCCGGCGCGCAAATGGGCCTTCTGGCAATACACCTCGACGGGCGTCGTGCCGGGCATATCGGGCGATACGGACATCAACGTCTTCGCCGGTTCGGCGAAGAACTGGAACAGCTGGGTCAAGACGGTTTCCCGCTGACCACCGGATAGGTTGCAGGCGGCCTCGCATCCCCGAGAGGAGAGGCAAAGGTCGCCCGAAAGGCACAATCGCGTGAAAAGGGTGGCAGCAGGTCGCGGTGGCCTTTTTCTTCTTGCTTCCGTCACATTCATCTGAGACAGCCGGGCCAGCAACGGACCAAGGAGCATTCAAGATGCGGCTAAACCTGAAGACGAAACTTGGCGTGGGCCTGACGGCCTTTCTTCTCGCCGGCAGCGCCTACGCCCAGTCGACGGCAGCCTGCGGCGGCGATTTCAATGCCTTTCTTCAAGGCGTGAAGGCCGAGGCCCTGACGCGCGGCGTTTCCGCCGAAGTTGCCGACCGGGCGCTTGCCGGCGCCGCCATCGACCAGAAGGTGCTGTCGCGAGACCGCGCCCAGGGTGTCTTCCGCCAGACCTTTCTCGAATTCTCCAAGCGCACGGTCAGCCAGTCGCGCCTCGATATCGGCCGCAAGAAGCTGAAGGACCTCGCCCCGGTCTTCCAGCGCGCGGAACAGGAATTCGGCGTACCGGGCCCGATCATCGCCGCCTTCTGGGCGATGGAAACCGATTTCGGCGCCGTGCAGGGCGATTTCAACACCCGCAACGCGCTTGTGACGCTTTCGCATGATTGCCGCCGGCCGGAACTCTTCCGCCCGCAGCTTCTCGCCGCCATCGAGATGGTCGGCCACGGCGACCTCGACCCCAACGGCACGACCGGTGCCTGGGCCGGCGAAGTCGGTCAGGTGCAGATGCTGCCGAAGGACATCATCGAATTCGGTATCGATGGCGACGGCGACAACCATGTCAACGTCAAGCAGTCCTCGCCGGATGCCATCCTGACCGCCGCCAAGTTCATCCAGCATCTCGGCTTCGTGAAGGGCCAGCCCTGGATCCAGGAAGTCTCGGTGCCCGATATGCTGCCCTTCGAGAAGACCGGCCTGCAGCCGGGCATGAAGGCCGCCGACTGGTTCGCCCTCGGGGTCACGCCGCGCGACGGCGACACCTCCTTCGGCAATCTGCAAGCCTCGCTGGTGCTGCCGCAGGGCCGCAAGGGTCCGGCCTTCATCACCTATCCGAACTTCAACATTTACCTCGAGTGGAACCAGTCGTTCATCTACACGACCTCGGCCGCGTACTTCGCGACCCGCCTTGCCGGCGCCCCGCCCTATGAGCGCGGCACGCCGGAGGAAGGCCTTTCCGAAGACACCATGAAGCAGCTGCAGACCAAGCTGCAGGGCCTTGGCCACGACGTCGGCAAGATCGACGGCATCCTCGGCTCTGGCACGCGCGCAGCGATCCAGAAGGAGCAGCTGCGCCTCGGCCTGCCCGCCGACGGCTGGGCGACCCAGTCCCTGCTCTCCGCCCTCTGACGGAAATCGGGTGGCACCGCATAAACGCGGTGCTATAGGCACGAAGAGACCAAGAGCGGCAGCCCCGGTCGGAACCGGGCTGCCGCTCGGCCTTTTTGCCTCGCCGTTTTCGCGCTACACCAGCGGACGGCAGGATGCCCGGGAGAACGTGCAATGGAACAGCAGGCAGCAACGCGCATGAGCGCACAGACCTGGGGCCTGCTCGCGCTCCTCGGCATGATCTGGGGCGGCTCGTTCTTCTTCGCCCGCGTCGCCGTCGTCCATGTGCCGCCGGCAACGCTCGTGCTGCTGCGCGTCGGCATCGCCGCCCTCGCGCTGCACATCTACATTGCCGGCCGCTTCGACGTCTATGCGACGCTTCGAGCCCGCTGGCGCGAATTCCTGCTGCTCGGCCTCATCAACAACGCCGTGCCGCACATGCTGATCTTCCTCGGCCAGACGCAGATCGGCGCGGGGCTCGCCTCCATTCTCAACGCGACGACGCCGATCTTCACCGTGCTCATCGCCAACCAGTTCACGCTGGACGAGAAGCTCTCCTCGGAAAAGATCGCCGGCTGCCTGATCGGGCTGGTCGGAACCGCCGTGCTGATCGGCCCGCGGGCGCTCGCCCCCTTCACCGGCGACAGCGGCCCGCCGCTCTGGGCGGTCATCCTGCCGGTGCTCGCCGCCGTCTCCTACGGTTTCGCCGCGACCTATGGCAAACGCTTCCGCGGCACTTCTCCGCCGGTCATCGCCGCTGGCCAGCTCACCGCATCGACGCTGCTGATGCTGCCCGTTTCCTTTGCCCTCGACACGCCCTGGCAGCTCCCCCAGCCCCCGCTCTCGGCCATCCTCGCCGTGCTGGCACTGGCGCTCATCTCGACGGCCTACGGCTACATCCTGTTCTTCCGAATCATGGCGGCAGCCGGTGCCACCAACACCTCGCTCGTCACGCTGCTCGTGCCGCCGAGCGCCATCCTCGCCGGCATGCTCTTCCTCGGTGAAACACTGACGCCGCTCGGCATGCTCGGCATGGCGCTCGTCCTCTTCGGCCTCGTGGTGCTCGACGGGCGCGTTTTCGCCCGCTTGCGCAGCGCCTGAAGGGTCGGGAACAAAGCGTCTTCCCGGCCGTTTCATGGCAATCCGCCGGATTGCCCGTCCGACGTGCGCCATATTGGTAAATGCACAATGCCGGCATTCGTCATCTGGTAGGGATTGTGAATTTTTTGTGGCGCCCCCAATAGAGGAGGAAATTCAGAAGGTTAACACTGTGAATAAGTATCCGGCGACAGCCGGATGTTGCAGCGCAGCAACAAAACGTCTTTCCAACACGCTTTTTTCAGTCGTAATATCGATCTGCAAACGCAAGGAGGTAGCCATGGGACTCACACATTCCTTGAATGTTCTGATGATCAGTGCAGCGTTCCTCTTCATCGCAACGATGATCTTCATCTGAGGCGATCAAAGCGCAGTCCGGGAGGCCAGGGACCAAAAACTCAAAAAACACCCTGCCGAAACGAATTCTAGAAAAATGCATGGCCCCGGAGACGGCGCCATGCATTTTCGTTTGGGGGCTGCGGTCTGGCAGCGGCGCTCAGGCCGCCGCGCCCGCCGGCTGCCGCTCGCTGCGGGCAAAGCCGGCGCGGTCGCACACGGCCGAGACCAGTGTGGCGCGGTTCATCGTGTAGAAGTGGAACTCGCCAATGCCGCGGGCGATGAGATCCTCCACCTGCCGGGCGGCAAGGTCGATCGCCACCGCGGCGCGCTCCTGCGGACGGTCGTCGACGGGTGCCAGCCGGTCGGCCAGCCAATCCGGCACGGAGGCTCCGCACAGGCCGGCGAACTTCTGCACCTGCGACAGATTGTGCACCGGCAGGATGCCCGGCACGACCGGGATCGAGATGCCAGCCTTGCGCACGCGCTCCAGGTAACGCTCGAAATCGTCGTTCTCGAAGAAGAACTGCGTGAGCGCACGTGTCGCGCCGGCGTCCACCTTGCGCTTGAGCATGTCGATGTCGGCGGCGACATCGGGGCTCTGCGGATGCTTCTCCGGATAGGCGGACACCGAGATCTCGAAATCGGCAAGGCCTCGCAGACCGGCGGTCAGCTCCGCCGCATTGGCATAACCACCCGGATACGGCTGGTAGGCCGTGCCGACGCCGCCCGGCGGGTCGCCCCGCAGCGCCACGAAGTGCTTGACGCCGACCGCCTGGAATTCGGCGACGACGGCATGCACCTCCTCCTTCGTCGCTCCGACGCAGGTCAGGTGCGAGGCGGCAGGCAGGCCCATCGCAAGAAGCTGGCGAACGGTGGCGAGCGTCGGCGCCTTGGTGGAACCGCCGGCGCCGTAGGTCACCGACATGAACCCCGGATCATAGGCCGAAAGCGCGGCGGCCGTCTCCCAGAGCTGGCCTTCGGCTTCCGCCGACTTCGGCGGAAAGAACTCGAACGACAGGCGGATGTCCTTGCGGGCTGGGCGTGCGGTCGCCTTGTTCATGTCAACTCCTCCTGCGGATGGCAATGGTGTCGGCGGCTCGTTCACGCTGGTCGCGGGCAAGCCAGATGGTGACGGTCAGCGCATCGGCGGCCGAATGCGCAGGCTTGAGGTCGACGACCTCCTCGACGACAAGCCCCGCCTTCTCCAGCCACTCGGCGAGCGTCTGGTGCGAGAAGCCGAGGCGGATATGGGCATGTTCGTCGCGCAGATGTTCGAGCGCGTGCGGGGCAAGGTCTATGATGGCGAGGCGCCCGCCGGGCGCGAGCATGCGGGCGGCCTCGGCCACCGCCGCGTCCGGCTCGTCGAGAAAGTGCAGCACCTGGTGGATCGTCACGACGTCGAACTCGTCACGCTCCAGCGGCAGGTTGAAGATGTCGCCGTGGCGGATCGAGGCCTTGGTGATGCCGGCGCGATCGAGATTGGCGCGCGCCACCGCGAGCATGTCGCGGCTGGCATCGACGCCGACGCCGCGCTTGTAGAGCCCCTCGAAGAGCTGAAGGATGCGCCCCGTGCCCGTGCCGAGATCGAGGAAACCGTCTACCGGCTCCGTGCCGATCATCTGGGCCAGCCTCGCCTCCACCTCCGCCTCGCTGACATGCAGCCGGCGCACCGCGTCCCACTCGGCCGCGTTTCGGCTGAAATAGGCCTGCGCCTTGTCGGCGCGGATCTTCTTCAGCACGCGCAGCCGCTCGTCGTCGCGGGCGAATACCGCGTCTGCCGGGTCGGCGCTCTCGAGGAGCTGACGGGCGAGCGTGACGGCAGGTCCCCCCTGGCTCAGCCGGAAGAAGGCCCAGGCACCCTCCTGGTAGCGGTCGACGAGCGCGGCCTCGGCGAGCAGCTTCAGGTGGCGCGAGATGCGCGGCTGGGACTGGCCGAGGATGTCGGTCAGGTCGGTCACGGTCAGGTCGCCGTGCGACAGCAGCGCGAGAAGGCGAAGGCGCGTCGGTTCACCCGCCGCCTTCAGGATCTCCACGATGTCGTCCAGTCCGAGTTTCTGCATGTCGCCCATGGCCCATCCAATCAAGACATAAAGATATGTTTATGTGATTAACCCGCGTCGCGCAAGGGCAAATCCGTGTCTCCGATCTTCCCATCAACACGCCAAAAGAAAAACCCCGGCAAGCCGGGGTTTCTCAAAGGGTGTGATCGCACCGTGCCTCAGCGCGTCAGGCGCTTGTAGGCCTGGCTGCCGGGGTTGAGGGCATCGGGACCGAGACGGCGGACCTTGTCCTCTTCGTAGTCCTCGAAGTTGCCTTCGAACCATTCGACATGACCGTCGCCCTCGAACGCCAGGATGTGCGTCGCGAGGCGGTCGAGGAACATGCGATCGTGGCTGATGATGATCGCGCAACCGGCAAAGCTCTCAAGCGCGCTTTCAAGCGCACCGAGCGTTTCCGTGTCGAGGTCGTTGGTCGGTTCGTCGAGCAGCAGCACGTTGCCGCCGGCCTTCAGCATCTTGGCAAGGTGCACGCGGTTGCGCTGGCCGCCCGAAAGATTGCCGACCTTCTGCTGCTGGTCGCCACCCTTGAAATTGAAGGCCCCGCAATAGGCGCGCGAATTCATCTCGAACTTGCCGAGCTTGACGACTTCGGCGCCACCCGAGATTTCCTCCCAGACGGTCTTGTTGCCGTCGAGCGCGTCGCGGCTCTGGTCGACATAGCCGAGGTGCACGGTGTCGCCGATACGGATCGAGCCGCTATCGGGCGTTTCCTGGCCGGTGATCATCTTGAACAGCGTCGACTTGCCGGCGCCGTTCGGGCCGATAATGCCGACGATGCCGCCCGGCGGCAGCTTGATCGACAGGTCGTTGATCAGCGTGCGACCGTCAAAGCCCTTCTTGATGCCTTCCAGCTCGATGACCACGTTGCCGAGACGCTCGGAGACCGGGATGATGATCTGGGCGTCGCCGGGCCGGATGTTTTCCGCCGCATCGACCAGCTGTTCGTAGGCCTTGATACGGGCCTTGGACTTCGCCTGACGCGCCTTCGGGCTGGAGGCGATCCACTCCTGTTCGCGCGACAGCGCCTTCTGGCGGCCGGCTTCCTCGCGGCTTTCCTGCTTCATGCGCTTGGCCTTGGCCTGGAGATAGGCAGAGTAGTTGCCTTCGTAGGGAATGCCGCGGCCGCGGTCGAGCTCGAGGATCCAGCCCGTCACGTTGTCGAGGAAGTAGCGATCGTGGGTGATCATCATCACGGCGCCCGGATAGTCGCGCAGGTGCTTTTCCAGCCAGGCGATGGTTTCGGCATCGAGATGGTTGGTCGGTTCGTCGAGCAGCAGGAGGTCCGGCTGCGACAGCAGCAGGCGGCAGAGCGCGATGCGGCGGCGTTCACCACCCGACAGCAGCGTGACGTCAGAATCCTTCGGCGGGCAGCGCAGCGCTTCCATCGCCATCTCGACCTGCTGTTCCAGGTCCCAGAGGTTCTGGCTGTCGATGATATCCTGGAGCTTGGCGCCCTCGTCCGCCGTCTCGTCGGAATAGTTCATCATCAGCTCGTTGTAGCGGTCGATGATGGCGGTCTTGTCGGCAACGCCGACCATGACGTTCTCGAAGGCGGTCTTGGTCGGGTCGAGATGCGGTTCCTGCTCCAGGTAACCGACGGTCGCACCGTCGGCGAGCCAGGCTTCGCCGGTATATTCCTTGTCCTGGCCGGCAATGATGCGCAGCACCGTCGACTTACCCGCGCCGTTCGGGCCGAGGATGCCGATCTTGGCATCGGGATAGAAAGACAGGTTGACGTTTTCGAGAATTTTCTTGGCGCCGTAGGCCTTGTTGAGCCCCGACATGTGGTAGATGAATTGACGTGCCATGCAAACGCGCTCCGGATCGGACAAATTTGCCCGCTATGTAGGCGAATTCTCCGCCCGCGGCAATGTAAGAAAGCCGCACTGCGCCCCACGGCGAAAACCCCGCCCCGCATCCTGTTGATACCGTCGGCAAGCGACACGGTGCCCAAATCCGACCGGTGTCTCGCCAGTCCGGGCTGAAGGATACCCCGCCCGCTCGCGCTGCCCTACCCCGCCTGCCCCGGGCCCGTCACACCCTCTGTGCACCGCGACTTCGTCGGGACGGCGGCGGCGATGCGCTCGGCCAGCGTCGGACCATCTCCGGCAAGGCCGATGGTGAGGCCGGTCACGACGGAGCCGCGCTCCGTCTTGCGGCAGCTGAGCCGCACGCGCTCGCCGGCCCCCTTGCCGAAGGCGGCGTCGAAGGCGGCCCGCACTTCGGCAAGGGTGACCGCCGCCCCCGCCTTCTGCGAAAAGAGCGCGCGCACCGGCGAGGCGTTGAGCGTATCGAGCAGGTCGAGCGAGCGGCTGTAGTAGATCTCCGGGGACACCGCGACGCAGCTGCCGCTGCGCAGCCATTGCTGGCGGTCGAGGCCGAGGCGCGCGGCGGGCATGGCCGCCATCAGGCGCTCCTTCGTGACGGAAGCGAGCACGATATCCGGCAACTCCGTCCACTTGCCCTTGCGGGCCCTTTGCTTGAGCGCCGCCTCGATGCCGCAATAGCTCTTGCGCACCTGGAACCGGCTGAGCAGCGAGAACTGCCGGGCCGCCGGCGCATTCGCGGAGAAATCCGCACAGCCGCGGCTCCTCGGCCGGGCGGCGCAGTAGCCTTTCTGCCAGCTGACGGACAGCACCTCGCGGCCCTCTCTGCTCGCCGGTACGGTCTGGGCGGCCGCGGGACTTGCGAGGAAAAGGAGGCACGCAGCAAGGAGGGAAAGGGCGGCTTTGAAAGTCAGTGCGGCATTGGTCATCATGACCGGCTCCCGAACAAGAACAAAACAAGATCATATGCAACCAAAAATCCATAAAATGCAACCATAAATCGGAAAAATCACGACATGCGGGAGAAAGCGTAAAAATACACGCCGTATCCCGTTGTCTTTCATCGGCAAATCGCGTTGACCTTGCCGAAACGGGAGGACAGACCGGTGTTTTCGCTGGCTTCGATGCTGCAAAGCCCAAGTGGAGCGAGCCTTGCACTGCGGCACGAGGCCGCCCGGGGCGAGGCGCGCGGCATCCTGCTCGTAAGCCACGGCCTCGCCGAGCACAGCGCACGCTACGCGGAATTTGCCGGACGCCTGGCGGCGGAAGGGTTTCATGTCTATGCCCACGACCATCGCGGCCACGGCTTCACCACCGCGCCGGACGCCCCGCGCGGCCAGTTCGCGCCCAAGGACGGCATCGCCCGGGTGATCGCGGACCTGCGCGCCGTGCGCGACCATGCGGCGGCGCGGCATCCGGGCCTGCCGGTCGTGCTCTTCGGCCATTCGATGGGCGGTCTGCTGGCCCTCGCCTTCGCGCAGGCGCATCCTGGCGATATCGACGCGCTCGCGGTGTGGAACTCCAATCTCGAACCGGGGTTTTCCGGACGCGTGGCGCAGGTCGTGCTGGCGGCAGAACGCATGCTGAAGGGATCCGATGTGCCGAGCGGCCTGCTGCCGCGCCTGACCTTCGGCGCCTGGGGCCGCGCCATCGCGAACCGCCGCACGGATTTCGACTGGCTGTCGCACGACCCCGCCGAGGTGGACGCCTATATCGCCGACCCGCTCTGCGGCTTCGACGTCAACGTCGCGATGTGGATCGACATCTTCGCCGTCACCTTCGCCAATGCCTCGGCGGAAGGGCTTGCGCGCCTGCCGAAGCGCCTGCCGATCCATCTCGTCGGCGGCGAGGAGGACCCGGCGACGGATTTCGGCCGCGCGGTGCACGCCTTTGCCGGGCGACTGAAAAAATCGCGGCTTGAGGACGTCACCACAACAGTCTATCGCGGCATGCGTCACGAAACGCTCAAGGAGAGCCGGTCGCTCCGCGATCCCGCCGTCGACGCCTTTGCCGGCTGGTGCCGGCGGGTGGTGGACGCACGGACCCGCGCCCGGGAACACGCATGACCACATCCGCCACCATCACGCCGCTGCGCAACGAGGTCAGCTTCGGGCTCTCCCTCATGGTGCTCTCGGTTCTCATCGCGCCGATCATCGACATTTTCGCGAAACTGGCGGTCACCGCCGTGCCGGCGACCGAAATCACCTTCGTGCGCCTGCTCTTCCAGATGACCGTTCTGGGGCCGATCTGCCTCCTGCGCGGCACGCTTCTTGATGTCACCTGGCGGAAGATGGGCCTGCATGCCGCCCGCGGCCTTCTGATGGCGATCACCATGATCACCTTCGTCACACCGCTCGCCGTCATGGAACTGGCCGACGCTATCGCCATCTTCTTCGTCGAGCCGATCATCCTGACCATCCTCGGCTCGATCTTCCTCAAGGAGACCATCGGCTGGCGGCGCTACACGGCCTGCGGCGTCGGCTTCTTCGGCTCGCTGCTGGTCATCCAGCCCAGCCTGCAGGAGGTCGGCCCCATCGCGTTGCTGCCCGTCGTGTCGGCGCTCTCGCTCGCGCTGTTCTTCCTCCTGACGCGGCTCGTCGCCCAGAAGGAGGACCCCTGGTCCATGCAGTTCTATGCAGGCCTCTGGGGCGCGCTGTTCTCCGGCCTGCTCCTCCTCGTCGGCGGCAGGCTCGGCATCGCCATGCTGACGCCGGTCGTGCCCGACATGGCGAACACAATCTACATCGCGAGCGCCGCCGTCGCCGCCACCATCGCCGGCGTGCTCGGCGTCTACGCCTATCGCTCGGCCCCCGCCTCGACGCTCGCCCCGCTGCAATATCTCGAGATCGTCTCGGCGACGATCCTCGGCTGGCTCGTGTTCGGCCACCTGCCGGACGCCGTGAAATGGCTCGGCATCGCCATCATCATCGCCTCCGGCCTCTACGTCATCTGGCGCGAGCGCAAGCTCAACAAGACGGCGACGATACCGCCCGTCTCCACGCCGATCTGACCTTGCCCGCCCGCGCGAACGGCGCGGCAGGCATCATGTCAGTCTGAGCCGTCATGATCTCCCGCCGGGCGCCGTCTATCGTGTCCGGCAGCTTTTTGTTATCGAAAGGGAAACGGGCGAAAAGCCCGGCGGCCGGCCGCATTCCGGCACCGCCGAGGAGGGAGTGCACGATGGAGAAGTCGAACCTGCCGCTGTCAGGCATTAGGGTCATCGAGCTGGCGCGGGTTCTCGCCGGACCCTGGGCCGGGCAGATGCTGGCCGATATGGGCGCCGATGTCATCAAGATCGAAAACCCCGACGGCGGCGACGACACGCGCGCCTGGGGCCCGCCCTTCGTGACCGGCAGGGACGGCGAGAACCTGTCCGCCGCCTATTACCACTCCACCAATCGCGGCAAGCGCTCGATCACTGTCGACCTCAAGACCGAGGAAGGCCGCGCCGTCGTCCACCGCCTTGTCGCGACGGCCGATGTCGTCATCGAGAACTTCAAGGTCGGCGGCCTCGTCAAATACGGGCTCGATTACCAGAGCCTCGCCAAGGTCCATCCCAAACTCGTCTACTGCTCGATCACCGGCTTCGGCCAGGACGGTCCTTATGCCGCCCGCGCCGGCTATGACTATATCGTGCAGGGCATGTCCGGCTTCATGTCGGTGACGGGCGCACCGGACGGCGAGCCGATGAAGGCCGGCGTCGCCATCGCCGACATCTTCACCGGCATCTATGCCGTCGCCGCCATCCAGGGGGCGCTCATCCATGTCATGAAAACCGGTCAGGGCCAGCATGTCGACATGGCGCTGCTCGACGTGCAGTCGGCCGTCATGGCGAACCAGAACATGAACTTCCTCGCCTCCGGCAACGCGCCGACGCGGCTCGGCAATGCGCATCCCAACATCTCGCCCTACGAGGTCGTGCCCACCTCCGACGGGCACATCATCCTCGCCGTCGGCAATGACGGGCAGTTCCGCAAGCTCTGCGGCATCCTGAAGCTCGAGGGCGTCGCCGACGACGAGCGCTTCGCCACCAACCGGGCGCGCGTCGCCCATCGCGACGAGGTGCGCCGCCTCGTCACCGGTGCGACGGCCAGCATCAGCAAGGCCGATCTGCTCGCCGCCTGCGAGCGCGAGGGCGTGCCAGCCGGGCCGATCAACTCCATCGCCGAGACCTTCGAGGATCCGCAGGTGAAGGCGCGGGGCTTGCGCATCGATCTACCCGATGCCGACGGCAACCGCATTCCCGGCGTGCGCACGCCCATCGTCTATTCGGGCACGCCCCTTGCCTATGACCGGCCGAGCCCGCGGCTCGGCGAACATACTGACGCCGTGATGGCGGAACTTGGCATCCTCGAAGCAGGAAAGAAAAGCGCATGAAGACCGGTGGCCAGTTGATCGTCGATGCCCTCGTTGCCAATGGCGTCAAGCGCGTCGCCTGCGTGCCGGGCGAAAGCTACCTTGCCGTGCTCGATGCGCTGCATGACACCGATGTCGACGTGCTCGTCTGCCGGCAGGAAGGCGGCGCGGCGATGATGGCGGACTGCTGGGGCCGGCTGACGGGCGAGCCCGGTATCTGCATGGTCACGCGCGGCCCGGGCGCCACCAACGCCTCGGCGGGCCTGCACATCGCGCGGCAGGATTCGATCCCGATGATCCTCTTCATCGGCCAGGTACAGCGCGATGCGCGCGAGCGCGAGGCCTTCCAGGAGGTGGAATACCGTCGCGCCTTCACCGAGGTCGCCAAGTGGGTGGCGGAGATCGACGATGCCCGCCGCATCCCCGAATTCATCACGCGCGCCTTTGCCGTCGCCACCTCCGGCCGGCCGGGCCCGGTGGTGCTGGCGCTGCCCGAGGACATGCTGACGGATACGGTCGAGGCCGTCGACGCAAAGGCCTATATGCCGGTCGAGGCACACCCCGGCCGCAAGCAGATGGAAGAGCTGGCGCGACGTCTCGAAACAGCCGAGCGTCCGCTCGTCATCCTCGGCGGCACACGCTGGTCCGAAGAGAGCGTCGCCGGCTTCACGGCCTTTGCAGAGCGCTGGTCGCTGCCCGTCGCCTGTTCCTTCCGCCGCCAGATGCTGTTCGATCATCAGCACCCGAACTATGCCGGCGACAGCGGCATCGGCATCAGCCCCGCACTCGGCAAGGAGATCCGCGAGGCGGACCTCGTCATCCTGCTCGGCGGCCGCTATTCGGAAATGCCGTCCTCGACCTACAGCCTGCTCAAGGTGCCCTACCCGCAGCAGGCGCTGGTGCATGTCTATCCGGACCCGTCCGAGCTCGGCCGTGTCTACAGGCCGGACCTTGCGATCTGCGCAGCGCCAGAGGATTTCGTCGCCGCGCTCGACGGCCTCGCGCCGAAGACCGCCCCGCGCTGGGCCGCCCGCACCGCCGCCATGCATGAATCCTACCTGAAATGGTCGACCCCGCCGCAAACCGGCCCGGGCGGCGTGCAGATGGGCCCGATCATGGCCTGGCTGGAGGAAAACACGCCCGAGGATACGATCTTCACCAATGGCGCCGGCAACTATGCGACCTGGGTGCATCGCTTCCATCGCTTCCGCCGCTTTGCGACGCAGGCCGCCCCGACATCGGGCTCGATGGGCTATGGCCTGCCCGCCGCGGTCGCCGCCAAGCAGCTCTTCCCGGAGCGTGAGGTCATCTGCTTTGCCGGCGACGGCTGCTTCATGATGCACGGCCAGGAATTCGCCACCGCCGTGCGCTACAACCTTCCGATCATCACCGTCGTCGTCAACAACGGCATCTACGGCACGATCCGCATGCACCAGGAGCGGGAGTATCCCGGCCGCGTCAGCGCCACGGATCTGACCAACCCGGATTTCGCCGCGCTCGCCCGCGCCTATGGCGGCCATGGCGAAACGGTGGAGACGACGGAGGATTTTGCGCCAGCCTTCCTGCGCGCCCGCCAGAGCGGCAAGCCGGCGATCATCGAGGTGAAGCTCGACCCGGAAGCGATCACGCCGACGCGCACGCTCTCGGATATCCGCAGCGGGAAGTAAGGTTTGGAGGTGTGAACGCCCCTCATCCGGCTACTGCGACCTTCTCCCCGCAAGCGGGGAGAAGGCGGATGGGGCAATGCCTCACCTACCAACATATCGTCGATGCTTTGGGAAGCCGTTGCGGCATTCCCCTTCGCCCCGCCTACGGGGAGAAGGCAACGGCAGGCGGTTGAGGAGCCAGGTCCTCAGCCGCGAAGATGCTGCGCCTGCTCGTAGGTCTTCGTCGAGCGCATGCCGGAACGGCAGTAGCCAAGCATCGGGCGCGGCAACTCGTCGAGCGCGTCAACCATGCCGCTCACCGCTTCCGCAGTCACGCCCATCGGGCCGACGGGCACATGGGCCGTCTCGATACCGAGTTCCTTCGCACGCGCCGCAATGGCCGAGAATTCCGGCTGGCCTGCCTCTTCATGGTCCGGGCGATGGCAGACGATGGATTTGAAGCCCAGGGCGGCGATGGCGTCGAGATCCCCGACGGCGATCTGGCCGGAGACGGAATATTCGTCGTTGATCTCGCGGATATCCATGGGCGGTTCCTTCTAGAAAACAGGGGTGCTCACCGTTTAAGCCCGAGCCGCGGGAGCGTCAATCATGCAAAATCTATAGCAATTCCCGAAAAGAGCTGAAGCGCATCGCTCCGGCAACGAAGGAACGCCCCCTCCGCCCGAAAAACGCGCAGACATCCTACTAGCGGACCTCGAAGGCGAGGCCGTAGCTCACGCTTTCGCCGGGCGCGAAATTCGCCGCCTCACCGGAGGTGATCAACTCGGCGCGCGGCACGAGACGGTGCGAGACGGGCTCGATGCCGAGCACCGCCGAGCCTGGCGACAGGTTTCGCCAGACCTGCAGATGCGGCAGGGTATCCGTGCGGAAACGGATATGGACGCTGCGACCGCCAAGCGCCGCAATCGGGCCGATGGCGATCTCGGCCCAGCCATGCGCCGCCATTTCGGCCGCCGGCACGCAGAAGATCTCGCGGTCGCCCTCGCCGAAGCGCCACGGCAGGCTGCCGCCGGGCAGCATCGCCCCCGTCAGCCGCGTGTCCGCATCGAAGAGGCCGGTGCCGAAATTGATGTGATACATGCCGAAGGGCGGCCAGGAGGTGCCGCCCGTATTGGTGACGCGGTCGTCGAGCGTGATGTGGCCGGTGCTCCGGTCGGCGCGCCAGCGGCGGGCGAGATCGGCCTTGCCGCCATGGGCAAGCGAAACGGCGACGCGCCCCTCGCAGATAACCTCCCCCTCGTCCTCCTCGACCAGCACGTCCCGCGCCGGCGAGGACGAAAACGACCCGTGCAGCGGATAGAGCCGCCCGTCAGCAGCCCCCTCGACCGGCACCGGGTGGCGGATGTGATCCGGCCCGCAGGTGAACAGGAAGCCCGGCAGCGCCTTGTCGATGCGCGGATCGCCGTCCGAAGGCACCGTTGCCCCCGGCGCAAGATCGACGCCGTGAAAAACGGCACCGGCGACGTCGAGCACCGATTGCGGCGTCAGATCGAGACGAAAGGACTGGTCTTGTGTCTGGGCGGTAAGGGAAAAGGTCATCCGGGTCTCCGGCAAGGGGCAATCAATCGGCGGCATGCTAGAGCAATTCCCGCGAAAGTGCGACGCGGTTTTACGGCCGGAACGGCGATAAAACAAAAGGATAGCGTGTCTTCCCGATTCGGCGGAAAACCGAAAGGCTGCGTGGCGGGATGGCCGCCGGGGCACGGACCGCCACCCTTGCCTCGCATCGCGTCACGGGAACCATCACGCCCGGTCACAAGTTTTTGCAATGCGCGTTGACCTTACATTCACCATCGATTCAGTTTTTTCATATTAAGGTCTGAATTGAAGTGTTCCGTCCGCGCGATATGTGCAAGCAGGCAGGTCAAGAGTCGTGAATTCTATTTTTAAAACAAGCCTTTCGCTCCTTGCCGCGGCATCCGTCCTCGGAATCGCCGTCTTGCCGGCGCACGCGCAGCAGCGTTTCTCCTCGCGCGACACGGTTCTGGTCTCGCCGGAAGGCGATATTCTCGACTATGTTCCCGACGATGGCAGCGTGCGCGTGATGCGCGACAACCGTGGTCGCACCGTCTATGTCGACGGCTGGGGCAACGTCGTCGCTACCGCCATGCAGGCCGACCGCTATTTCGCGCGCGGCGACGACTATCGCCCGCGCCGCGAGGCGCGCGGCTACCCCGAAACGAACCCCGACTATTTCCCCCCGGCGCCGGAAGCCGACTACGGCGACGAGCTGACCACCAGCTCCGTGCCGGAAATGCGCGAGGGCCTGCCGGGCGACATCGAGCGCCAGCCGCTGCCGGACGCCGATTTCGGCGGCTCGCAGCCCCTGCCCGATTTTTCCGACGACAGCACGGCGCTGCCGGAAAACAGCACCGACCCCAATGCGGAATTCGTGCCCGGCCCGAAGTTTCAGCCGGCGATCGCGATCGGCAAGATGTCCTCTGCCGAGATCACCGCGCTCCAGGTCTTCCTCGACCGCGAGGGCTTTTCGCCCGGCGTGATCGACGGCAGGAAGGGCTCGAACGTCACCAAGGCGATCGAGGCCTGGCAGAATGCGACGGGCGAGACGCTCGATCCGAACAATGCCGACGACATCCTGGAACGGCTGCGCCTGTCGGGCGGCCTCGCCTTCACCACCTACGAGATCAGCGCCGCCGATGCGGCCGGGCCCTATGTCGCCGCCATCCCGGACGACTATGCCCAGAAGGCGACGCTGCCGCACCTCTCCTTCACTTCGACCACGGAAATGCTGGCCGAAAAATTCCACATGGACGAGGCCTATCTGAAGGAGATCAACCCGGGGGTCGACTTCACCATTCCCGGCACGATCATCAAGGTCGTCGACACCGGCGAGAAGAAGACCGGCAAGGTTGCCAAGATCCTCGCCGACAAGGGTCGCAAGCAGGTGCTCGCCTATGACGCGAACGGCACGCTGATCGCCGCCTATCCGGCCAGCATCGGCTCGGCCGACACGCCCTCGCCGTCGGGCACCGTGACCGTGGAGCGCATCGCGCTCAATCCCGGTTACACCTACAACCCGAAGATCAACTTCCAGCAGGGCAGCAACAACAAGGTGCTGACCCTGCAGCCCGGTCCGAACGGTCCGGTCGGCACGGTCTGGATCGCGCTGTCGAAGCCGACCTACGGTATCCACGGGACGCCGGAGCCTTCGAAGATCGGCAAGACGCAGAGCCACGGCTGCATCCGTCTGACCAACTGGGACGCGACGGAACTCGCCAAGATGGCCAGCGCCGGCGTGACGGTCGAGTTCGTCGACTGACGATGACACGATGTCCCGCAAAAGCCGGCCCTCAGGCCGGCTTTTTCATTTGCGCGGAAAAACCGTTGCATGGTTCCGTCACGTGGTGGGCTGGAAAATGCCGCCTTTGGCGTCGATACGTCCTTCTGGCAAGCGAACGGGCAACCATCCTTCCGCACGCCCTTGCTGCAAGTCGCATTCGAAAATCCGGTCTCCCATGCTTGAAAAACTCCGCCCCGCCCTTCTCTGCCTCACGCTTGCCGGCCTCTTGCCGCCCGCCGCCGGCGCTGCCGACCTCATCGGCTTCTGGGACAGCCCGCAGAAGGGCGGCAACAGTTTCAACGCCGCGGCACCGGACCGGGCCTATTTCGACGCACTCGCAGCAACCGGCGCCAGCTGGGTAAGGCTCACCTTCAGCAAATGGCAAGGCGAAGGCAGGGACTTCCTGATCGGCGACGCAGACCGCTACAAGGGCCTGCCGCCCGGCGACCTCGCCAGGCTGCGCGAGACGCTCGACGCCGCCGGGGCCGCCGGGGCCGCCGGTCTCAAGGTCGTGATCACCCCGCTCAGCCTGCCCGGCGCACGCTGGAAGCAGCAGAACGGCGGAAAGTTCGACGACCGGCTATGGTCCGACCCGGCCTATGCCGGCCAGGCGGCCACGTTCTGGCGCGACCTCGCAGCGGCGCTCAAGGACCATCCGGCCGTCGCCGCCTACAACCTGCTCAACGAACCGGCCCCGGAAAAGACGACCGGGCTTGCGGAAAACGCCGCAATGGCGGAGATCTCCGCCTGGCAGGAGAAGAACACCGGCAGCACCCGCGACCTGCCAAACCTCTACACGCGCATGATCGCGGCAATCCGCACCGTCGATCCGGTAACGCCCGTGATGGTCGATGGCGGCTACTACGCCAATCCGCGTGCCCTCGCCGCCTGGCCGGAGCGCCTTGCCGATGAGCGGGTGCTCTATGCCTTCCACATGTACGAGCCCTATGACGCCACGAGCGCGCCGAACATGAAGCGCAAAACGCCGCTTTCCTATCCCGGTACCACGACGGACTATGCCGGCGGCAAGACGACCTGGGATCGGAAAGCCATCGGCGATCATATCGGCACGGCCTTCGACTGGGCAAAGGCCGCCGGCGTGCCACCGAGCCGTGTGGTTGCCGCCGAATTCGGCTGCATGCGCCTGTGGACCGACTGCGGCACCTATCTGACCGACGTCATGGACGCCGTGGACGCGCGAGGCGGCCACTGGGCCTTCTATTCCTTCCGCGAGGACGAGTGGGAGGGCATGGACTATGAACTGTCCGCCAAGGTGAAGCCCGGCCGGTTCTACTGGCTGAAGGAACAGGGCAAGGCCGGCACATTGCCGCGCGACGGCAAGCTTATGGAGCTTCTGAAGGCGCGCATGCAGAAATAGAGCATTTCCAGCCGAAGCGGGATCGCTTCGGCGTCGGACAATGCCGGAAAAACAAGGAGACAAGGCATTTCCGATGAACGCGCGTTCAGCGGAAATACCCTGGAAATAGGGCGGAGCAGCCTTCCGTGCCGCTCCGACCCGATGAACCGAAAGACTGCCTCAGGCCGCGCGGCTGTAGCCGGAGCCCTGCGCCGGGCGGGCCTCGCCGCTGGTGCGGAAGGCGCTGAGCTGGGCGGCGATGGAGGCGGCTTCCTGCGTCAAGGCCTGGCTGGCGGCATTCGCCTCCTCGACCATGGCGGCGTTCTGCTGGGTGATCTGGTCCATGGCGTTGATCGCCTGATTGACCGCCAGCAGGCCCGTCGCCTGTTCCGCCGTGCTGGCACGGATCGCATTGAACACGGCACTGACCTCGACGACCTGGGTGACGATCTGGCGCAGCGACTGGGCGACTTCGCCGACCGAACGCACGCCGTCCTCGACCTGGCTATGCGACTTGGCGATGAGGTTCTGGATGTCCTTCGCCGCATCGGCACAGCGCTGGGCAAGCGCCCGCACCTCGGAGGCAACGACGGCAAAGCCGCGCCCCGCCTCGCCCGCCCGCGCCGCCTCGATACCGGCATTGAGCGCAAGCAGGTTGGTCTGGAAGGCGATCTCGTCGATCACCTCGATGATGTTGGCGATGGCCGAGGAGGACGCCTGTATCTCTCCCATGGCGACGATCGCATGCTCCACGATCTCGCCGCCGTGCTGCGCATTGTCACGCGCCGCAATCACGAGGGCGTTCGCCTCGTTGGCGCTCTGGGCCGTCTGGCGCACGGTGGTGGTCACCTGTTCGACGGCGGCGGCCGTTTCCTCCAGATTCGCGGCCTGCCGTTCGGTGCGCTTGGCAAGGTCGTCGGACGCAACCGCGATCTCACGAGCGCTGAGATGAATGGAGCCGGCGCCTGCGCCAATACTGCCGATCGCCTGCGAGAGCGTGGAAATGGCGTGGTTGAAGTCATCGCGCAGCGCCTCGTAGGCTTGCGGCAGCGGGCCGGTGATGCGCGCGGTGAGATCGCCATCGGAGATGCGCTTCAACGCAGCACCGAAACTGTCGCTGACGATCTTGCGCTCCTCGGCGACGACCTGGGCCTGCACCGCCTGCTGCTTGGCGAGATCCGTCATGTCGTTGTAGACGGAGATGGAGAGGTCCATATCGAGGAACATCGCCTTGAGCAGGCTGGAGAAACGCGCCGCGAACTCTTCCGGCCCGATCTCCTGGCGCGCAAACAGGCCCTGCTTCGGCCAGAGTGATTTGACAGCTTCCGTCAGAAGATGCTCGACGATCAGCGCATAGCCACCGATATACCAGCGCGGCTCCAGGCCGATGCGCGCATGCACATGGCCGATCGTCTGGACCTTGGTGGCATAGTCGCCCGTGAAATCGCCGGTTGCGATGTTCGCCCAATGACCGAGCTGGGCATTCTTCGCCCGGTTGATATGCGCTTCGTTGGAGAAGAGGTGGTTCACCTCCGGGCTCTTGCGCACGATCGCGTAGAACTTGTCCAGCGCCGGGCCGAGCTCCTTCTCGATGAAGGGCTTCAGCGTACGCAGACGCTTCAGGGCTGCCTCGTCGAGGCCGAGGTAGTCCAGACGGCGCGCGATATCATGGTTCTGGCTGGCGGTCTGCGGGGCTGGCTTCATTCCGAGGGGTATCCTGGCAACTCGAGAAAACGGGGAAAGCGACAAACAATCGGGGCAGCGGTGCCGGGCGACACCGCATCTTGCCCGTAACCCTTCATGGGTCCCCGTGGCGGCGCAAGGCCGATGGGGTGGCTTTCTAACGCGATATCATTAGGTTAAGCGTAGTAAATTGTTCATTACCAGCTTTGCGTTGCGGCACGAAAAACGGCTGCGCCGTTCGTCGCAACCGTTCTTGGCATTCGTCAATTTGAAGCGGTCAGGCCGCCCGCTGAAGGGTGCGGAAGAAGCCGCGTTCGGTGGCGACACGCTTGCGCACCGGCAGGAGCCGCAGAACCTCGTCGGCAAAGAGGCGCGCATTCTCGCAGGCCTTGTCGAGGTTGCTCACCTTGGCCGCATCCATCGTATAGAGCGTGCCACCACAGTCGAAGATGTCGCGGAAGGCGGTACGTTCACCGATCGGCGTATCGAGCACGGCAACGCCGCGAGCGGCGAGCAGCGCCTTGATGGTGGTCATCGCCCGCGTCGTCACCAGCGCATTCATGCGGGTGAGCACGACGGAGTGGTTGATGCGGATGCCCGCCTTCTCGTCGAGCTGTTTCAGGAGCTCGAGGATATGCGCCGCGCCGCGCGCATCCATCGCACAGCCCTGCACGGGGATCATCACATGGTCGGAGAGACCGATGGCGGTGGCGACCAGCGCATCCCGTGCACCGGCAAGGTCGATGATGAAATAGTCGGTCGTATCCCGGTTCTCGCGGATATGGCCCTGGAGGGAGCCCATCGAAACCTCCGAGATGACGGCGATGTTGCGCTGGCGGCCGGAAACCTCGTGCCAGTGGCTGATCCAGCGCTGCGGGTCGGCATCGAGGATGGTGATGCGGTGCCCCCGGCTTGCAAGCTCGGTGGCAAGGATCAGGGCCGCTGTGGTCTTGCCCGCGCCACCCTTGGCATTGGCAAATGTGATGACTGGCATGTCTTTCCTCATGAATGCTGCGAGCTTCGCATCGCTCTCGTCAGGCGGCCCGATGAAAATGGCGCCCGCTTAATCAAACCTTTCAAAACATGGTTAACGAATTGGAAACAACCGGATGGCGAAGATTAACGAGAACGCCACCAAATTTGCGTTTCCTCAAGAAAAAGGCCCGGAAAACGGCGGTTTTCCGGGCCTCTATCATTTGTTAACGGCAAGAATTCAGATGCACTCGACGAAGAGGCGCTTGGCCGCGTCCAGCGTCAGCTCCACCGGATTGCCGCCAGCCGTCGGATCGACGATCGCCATGGCGGCCATTTCGTCGATCCTGTCGGTGCCAACACCAAGCGCGGAGAGCTTGTCCGGCACGCCGAGTTCCTCGCGCAGGCGCAACACGTAGTCGAAGAAGCCGTCGAAACCGCCGGCAATACCAAGGTAAGCGGCGGCGCTGGCGATCTTCGCCTCGATCGCCGGGCGGTTGAAGGTCAGCACCGGCGGCATCACGACGGCATTGGTCATGCCGTGGTGCGTGTTGTAGATGGCGCCGACCGGATGCGACAGCGAGTGGATCGCGCCGAGCCCCTTCTGGAAGGCGACGGCGCCCATGGCGGCCGCCGACATCATGTTGGCGCGCGCCTCGATATCGGTCCCGTCCTTGTAGGCGCGCGGCAGGAATTCCTTGACGAGGCGCATGCCCTCGAGCGCGATGCCCTGGCTCATCGGGTGGTAGAACGGCGAGCAATAGGCTTCGAGGCAATGGGCGAAGGCATCCATGCCGGTGCCCGACGTGATGACCTTCGGCATGCCGACCGTCAGCTCCGGATCGCAGATCGTCACCGAAGGCAGGAACTTCGGATGGAAGATCACCTTCTTGGTGTGCGTTTCGGAATTGGTGATGACCGAGGCGCGGCCAACCTCCGAACCGGTGCCGGCCGTCGTCGGCACGGCGACGATGGGCGCGATGCCGTCGGAATTGGCGCGGGTCCACCAGTCGCCGATATCCTCGAAATCCCAGACCGGGCGCGTCTGGCCCGACATGAAGGCGACAGCCTTGCCAAGGTCGAGGCCGGAGCCACCGCCAAAGGCGACGACGCCGTCATGCCCGCCGTCGCGGAACGCCTTGACACCGGCTTCGAGGTTCTTGTCGGTCGGGTTCGGATCGACCTCGGCGAACATCGCCCGGCCAAGACCAGCGGCCTCAAGAATGTCGAGGGCCTCTTTCGTGATCGCCATGGTCGAAAGACCACGATCGGTGACGAGCAGCGGCTTCTTCATGCCGACCGCCTTGCAGTGGTCGGCGAGTTCCTTGATGCGGCCGGCCCCGAACTTGATCGCGGTCGGGTAGCTCCAGTTGGCGGTGATGGTCATTATGCTTTCCTGAAATGGTAGGATTTCGGGCGGGTGAGATTATGGAAGCCGATGACGGAGAGCGAACCGCCGCGGCCCGTTTCCTTGACGCCCGTCCAGCACAAGGCCGGGTCGAGATAGTCGGCGCGGTTCTGGAACACGGTGCCGGTCTCAAGGTCGCGGGCGATCTTGGCAGCGCGATCGGAATCCTTCGTCCAGAGCGAGACGGTGAGACCGTATTTGCAGTCGTTCATCAGCGCGAGCGCTTCCGCGTCGCTCTTCACCTTCATGATGCCGACGGCCGGCCCAAAAGTCTCTTCCGTCATGAACTCCATCGAGTGGTCGACATCGACGAGGACCTGCGGGGCGACATAGGCACCGCCGTCATCCGCCGGGAAAAGTTTGGGATCGACCAGCGCCCTGGCGCCCTTCGAGACGGCGTCGGCGATCTGTGAACGCACCGTTGCGGCAAAACGCTTGTGCGCCATCGGGCCGAGCGTCGTTTCCGGGTCGAGCGGGTTGCCAAGCTTGTAGTTGGAGACCCAGGCAACCGACTTTTCGACGAAGGCGTCGTAGAGCTTCTCGTTCACATAGACACGCTCGATGCCGCAGCAGCACTGGCCGGAATTGTAGGTCGCGCCGTCCATCAGCGTATCGACGGCGGCATCAAGGTCGGCGTCTTCCATGACGTAGCCCGGGTCCTTGCCGCCGAGTTCGAGGCCGACCGGCGTGAAGGTGCCGGCCGCCGCGCGCTCGATGGAGCGGCCGCCTTCGACCGAACCGGTGAAGTTGACGAAATCAAAACTGTTGCCGGCGATGAGCGCCGAGGTCGTGTCATGGTCGAGGAAGACGTTCTGGAAGACATCCTCCGGCACGCCCGCCTCGTTGAAGGCGCGCACCAGCCGTTCGCCGACGAGCAGCGTCTGCGCGGCATGCTTGATGATGACGACGTTGCCGGCCATCAGCGCCGGGGCGATCGTGTTGATCGCGGTCATGTAGGGATAGTTCCACGGCGCGATGACGAAGACGACGCCATGCGGCTCGCGCTCGATGCGGCGCTCGAAACGCTCACTGTTCTCGATGACGATCGGCGCCAGCGACGAACCGGCGATCTCGGCGACATAGTTGGAACGCTCGTTGAAACCCTTGAACTCGCCGCCGTAGCGGACCGGGCGGCCCATCTGCCAGGCGATTTCCGGCACGATCTCGTCGGCCATCTCGTTGACGCGCGCGACGCCCTTGAGGACGAGCTGGATACGGTCTTCCAGCGGGCGCTTCGCCCAGGCCTTCTGGGCCTTCTTCGCACGGGCGACGGCCTCCTGCGCGGCGGCCAGCGGCATCGCCTCGCGCTCGGCATAGACCGAGCCGTCCACGGGGGATATGCATTTGATCACAGTCATGATCGACTTCCTGTTTCAGTTTAAATTCTGGCGTGGGACAATATCCGATCCTGCCGGCCGGAAAATATCCCCGAAGGGCTACTTTCCGCCGCAGCCGCCGCCGGTGTGCTGAGCCTTACGCTCTCTCGAAGCCGCGCGCCACCTCCCAGTCGGTGATGCGACGGTCGTATTCTTCCTGCTCCCATTCGGCCGCACGGACATAGTGGTCGACGACGTCGTCGCCGAAGGCCTCGCGCAGCATGTCGGAGTCCTTCAGTGCGGCGGTCGCCCCGCGCAGCGTCTTCGGGATCTCGCGGATGTCCTTGCCACCATAGGCGTCGCCTTCGAAGGGCGCTTCCAGTTCCAGCTTCTGCTCGATGCCGGCAATGCCGGCGGCAAGCAGCGCCGCCATGGCGAGATAGGGGTTGAGATCGGAACCACCGACGCGGCACTCGATGCGGATGCCCTTGGTGCCCTCGCCGCACAGGCGGTAGCCGGCCGTGCGGTTGTCCTTGCTCCAGATCGCCTTGGTCGGTGCGAAGGTGCCGGCAACGAAGCGCTTGTAGGAATTGATGTAGGGCGCGAGGAAATAGGTGATCTCGCTGGCATGGGCGAGCAGACCCGCCACATACATGCGCATCATCTCCGACATGCCGTATTTGCCGTCCCTGTCGAAGAACTTCGCTTCCTTGCCGTCAAGGCTCCACAGCGACTGGTGGATATGCGAGGAGGAGCCGGCCATGTTGTAGTTCCACTTGGCGAGGAACGTGACGGCCTTGCCGCGCTGCCAGGCGATTTCCTTGGTGGCGTTCTTGATGATCGAATGCCGGTCGGCCATGGTCACGGCTTCGGCGTATCGCACATTGATCTCCTCCTGGCCGGGCGAAGCCTCGCCCTTGGAGTTTTCCACCGGAATGCCGGCGCCCTGCAAGCCGTTGCGCAGCGCCCGCATGACGTCCTCTTCCTTGGTGGTCTGGAAGATGTGGTAATCCTCGTTGTAGCCGGAGGCCGTGCGCAGGTCGCGGTAGCCGCTTTCGCGCGCATCGTCGAAGGTCTGGTCGAACAGGTAGAATTCAAGCTCGCTCGCCATGAAGGGCTTCAACCCCAGCGCCTCGAGCCGCTTGACCTGCTTTTTCAGGACGGCGCGCGGCGAATGCGGAACCTCGGCATGGGTGTGGTGGTCCAGCACGTCGCAGAGAACCAGCGCCGTACCTTCCAGCCAAGGCAATTTGCGCAGCGTCGCAAGGTCCGGCTTCATCGTGTAGTCGCCGTAGCCGGCGGCCCAGCTCGTCGAGCGGTAACCGGGCACGGTCTCCATTTCCATGTCGGTCGCCAGCAGGTAGTTGCAGCTATGCGTCTCCTCATAGGCGCCATCGACGAAATACTGTGCGTGGAAACGTTTGCCCATCAGGCGCCCCTGCATGTCGACGAGACACGCCAGAACGGTATCGATGCGGCCCTCGGCCACATCCTTCTTCAGGTCATCAAAACTATAGGTCATGGTCATCGGGGGTGGTCCTGCGGGTTGGGGCGTCGTGCCGGACCGGGCCTTGCCGGCCCGGTCCGAAGGGTTTGGTCAATCAGCCGTTGACGTAGGGCGGTCCGGCCTTGTTGATGACGGCGTTGTAGTCCTCGAAGATCTTGACGACCTTGGCAGCCGTTTCGCTCTGGCCGGCGATCTCCTTCCAGAACACCTTTGCCGCATCTTCCACGGCCTTCCACTCGGCTGTGGGAATGCTGGTGAGCTTGAGCTTCGTGCCCTCGGCGCGCAGCTTCGCCTCACCGCCCCAGTACCACTGGTCGCGGTAGTTGTTGCCGGCCTCGATCGCCGTCATGACCAGCTTTTTCAGGTGATCGGGCAGTTCCGCCCACTTCTTCTCGTTGACGAAGAACGAGCCGATCCAGGCACCGGAGATGTTGTTGGTCAGGAAGTGATCCGTCACGTCGGCCCAGCCGACCGTGTAGTCCTCGGTGATACCCGACCAGGCCATGCCGTCGAGCTCACCGGTCTGCACGGCGACCTGCGCGTCTTCGTAGGGAATCGTCACCGGCACGACGCCGAACTGGCTGAGGAAACGGCCGGCCGTCGGGAAGGTGTAGAGGCGCAGGCCCTGAAGATCGGCCAGCGTGTTGATCGCCTTCTTGGTGTTGAAGTGGCACGGATCCTGCCCCGAGGAGGAGAGCCAGACGACGCCGCCAACCTTCTCGTAGGACGAGCGCCAGATGTCGGCGAGGCCGTACTGCTTGAAGAGCACGGGCACGTCGAGGATCTGCTTGGTGGCAAGCGGGAAATAGCCGCCGAAGGTGGCGACATCAGCCGGGGACGCCATGGAATCGTCGTCCGAATGCACGGCGTCGATCGTGCCGGCCTGGAGCGCACGGAACAGTTCGCCCGTCGGCACGATCTGGTCGGCAAAGTAAAGCTCGATCTCCAGCTCACCCTTGGCGGTGGCGTTGATGGCGTCGATGATCGGCTTGGTGACGTGCTCGCCGAGCGCGGCGCCGGCATAGGTCTGGAAGCGCCACTTGATGGCGGTCTGCGCCCGCACGATAGCGGGTGCCGAAAGCGTCGCTGCGCCGGCCGCACCGATCGTGACTGCCCCAGCCCGTGTCAGAAATTGCCGTCTGTTGGTCATATCTCTATCCCTCTGGTTAAACGTCTCGCTTTTGCCGGGAACGGCCGTTCATCCCGGACGATCAATCGTCTTTTCTTCTATCGGCCTCATTGCGCGTTGGTGCCGGCGGCCTTGCCGCCGGCAAAGTCCTCACTTGGCGTAGTAGTTGTTCGGCAGCCACGTCGCGATTTCCGGGAAGCAGCCGATGATGATCAGGCTCGCGATCATGATGCCGACGAAGGGCCAAATCGACTTGTAGATGTCGGTCATGCCGATGCCGGGCGGCGCCATGGCGCGCATCATGAACAGGTTGTAGCCGAAAGGCGGGGTGATGTAGGCGATCTGGCAGGTGATCGTGTAGAGCACGCCGTACCAGACGAGGTCGAAGCCGAGCTTCTGCACCAGCGGGATGTAGAGCGGCGCCACGATGACAAGCATCGCCGTGTCGTCGAGGAACATGCCCATGACGAGGAAGGACAGCTGCATCAGCACCAGCACCTGCCAGGGCTCGAGGCCGAGGTCACCCAGGAAGAAGCGCTCGATCGACTTGACCGCGCCGAGACCGTCGAAAACGGCGCCGAAGCAGAGCGAGGCGATAAGGATCCACATGAACATGCAGGTGATGCCGAGCGTCTTCTGCAGAACGTCGTTCCACAACTTGACGCTGAGGCGGCCGCGCTGCCAGGCAACGAGCGCCGAGGAGATCGCGCCGACCGCCGAGGCTTCCACGAGGCTGGCGATGCCGCTCAGGAACAGCCACATCATCAGCGTGAAGATGCCGAGCGGCAGGATGCCCGCGGTCAGGAGCTTCAGTTTCTCGGCCATCGGCACGTCGCGCTCTTCCGCCGGTAAGGCCGGGCCGAGCGACGGGTTGATGCGGCATCGCACATAGACGTAGATCGCCATCAGCAACGCCATCAGGAGACCCGGCAACACGCCGGCGAGCCAGAGCTGACCGACCGGAACGCGGGCGATCATGCCGTAAAGCACGAGCACGATGCTCGGCGGGATCAGGATGCCGAGCGTCGAGCCGCCCTGCACCACACCCGTCGTCATCACCTTGTCGTAGCCGCGACGCAGCAGCTCCGGCAGCGCGATCGTCGCGCCGATCGCCATGCCGGCGACCGAAAGGCCGTTCATGGCGGAAATAATGACCATGAGGCCGATCGTACCGAGCGCCAGGCCGCCGTTGATCGATCCCATCCAGACGTGGAACGCCTTGTAGAGGTCTTCGGCGATACCCGATTCCGAGAGCATGTAGCCCATGAAGACGAACATCGGCACCGTCAGCATCGGATACCATTTGACGAGCTTCATGGCCGAGGCGAAGCCCATTTCCGAGCCGCCCGTGCCCCACAGCAGGAAGGCTGCGACGACGCCGACGAAGCCGATGACGGCGAAGACCCGCTGCCCGGTGAGCAGCAGCACCATCATGCCGGCGAACATCGTGATTGCGATGAATTCATAGCTCATGCGATCGGCCTTCCCCGCAATTCAGCGATATCCTTGAAGAGCGAAGAACTGGCCTGTGCGAGCATCATCACGATGCCGAAGGTCATGATGATCTTGATCGGCGCCATATAGGGTGCCCAGGCCGAAAAACTCTTTTCCTTGAACTGGATGGCATAGGTCGTGCTGGTGATGCCACCGTAGAGCATGAAGCCGAGGAAGATGATCAGGGCGACCGCCGTGACCGTATCGAAGACCGCACGCTTGCGGACGGACCAATTGCTGTAGAAAAGGTCCATGCGCACATGGTCGCCGGTCTGCATGGCGAAGGCGCCGCCGAGCATATAGTAGGCGGCCATGGTGAATTGCGCCGATTCCAGCGTCCAGCTCGCGGGCAGGTGGAATGCCTTCGAGACAGAGGAATACAACAGGATCGCGAACATCGCGAAAATCAGATACATCGCAAAAAGGCCGACACGCCGGTTGAACGTGTCGACGAAGCGAACATAGCGCTTGATGAAATCAGGCATGGCCCCTGCCTCCGCCGACGGAGGCGGTTTTCTCAACCGGGCCATACCCCTTTTGTAGCAACACAAGCATCCGCTTGGCCTCTCCTGTTCGTGTTCTTCTCCGTCTCCACGGATGTCGTTCCCCGGGTCTTTTTATTGGATCACGGGAAGGCTCTTTTCGAGCAGTCCCGCCAGATAGTCGGCCACGACCCGTTGGCCGGCTTCGTCTTTTATGAGGTCGTTGCGGACCTCGATCATCACGTTGGCAAGGCCGTTGGAAAGGCCGTGCTCCTTGAGCGTATGCGTCACGCCGTCTTCCGGCCCATAGGGCTCGTTGCGGCGGATGTCGTAGGGGCCAGCGCTGCCGGCCGTGTTGAGCATGGCATCGGCAAGGCGCGTGTCAGCGTCGTGCAGGATGCCGATCTCGACCGCGCGCGGCTTGCCGAAATAGACCGGCGTGAAACTGTGCATGGTCACGATGACGGGCGCCCTGCCCTCCCCGATCCGGCTCTTCACCAGACCGGCGAGCTTTTCCCGGAATGGCAGGTAGAGCGCTTGCGTTCGGGCATCGCGCGCCGCCTGATCGAGGCCGGCATTGCCGGGAACGGCGAAAACCTCGCTCTTTTCGGGCATGGCGGCCGGCGATTCCGGCGGGCGGTTGCAATCGTAGACGAGGCGGGAGAACCGCTGGAAAACCAGGGCCGCATCGAGACGTTCGGCAATGAGGCGCGACACAGCAAGCGCACCGGGATCCCAGGCGATATGGCTTTCAAGCGCCTCCTCGGGCAGGCCGAGCGTGCCGAGCGCCTTCGGAAGCAGGCGGGAAGCATGCTCGCAGACCAGGATGACCGGGCCGCGGGCAATACTATTCTCCAGGGCGACGGGGTCGCCCTCTTCTCCAGTCAGAATTCCCATTAGCCTGATCCCCTCGACCGGCTCTTATCGTTAATGAAGAGAATTCTTCACAGTCTGGCCGCTGTCAACGGGGTATTGAAAAAATCTCTTCAAAAAAACATTTGACTCGAATTGTGACAGCGCGCTTTATTTCCGAAACTTCGGCAAAGACCGAAGCGCAGGGGAACAATTTGACGCTCAACCAAGCATCCATGACGGTGTCGGATGTGATCAGTGCCCATTTCGATGCGTTGACCCGCGCCGAAAAGCAGCTGGCCACGTCGCTGCTCGACAACTATCCCGTCTCCGGCCTCGGCAGCATCACCACGGTGGCGGAAAACGCCGGCGTGTCGACGCCGACCGTCGCCCGCATGGTGCAGAAGCTCGGTTTTCGCGGCTTCCCGGATTTCCAGGCACGCCTCCACCACGAGCTGGAAGCCACCCTGTCGAACCCGATCAGCAAACACGACCGCTGGGCGACCAAGGCACCGGGCACGCACATCCTCAACCGCTTCGCCGACGCGATCATGACCAACCTGCGCCAGACGCTCTCGCAGGTGGAAACCGCCGAATTCGACAGTGCCGCCGCCCTTCTCGCCGATCGCCAGCGCAGCATCTACATCATCGGCGGGCGCATCACGAAGGCGCTCGCCGACTACCTCTTCACCCATCTCCAGGTCATCCGCCCGAACGTCACGCAGATCGCCGCCAATCCCAGTTCCTGGCCGCATTATGTGCTGAACATGAAGGCCGGCGACGTGCTCGTCATCTTCGATATCCGCCGCTACGAGCAGGAGATGGAGACGCTCGGCCGCGCCGCCCGCGAGCGCGGCGTGGAAATCGTTCTCTTCACCGACCAGTGGGCTTCGCCCGTCGCCAAGGTCGCGGCGAAGGTCTTTCGCGTGCATATCGAGGTGCCTTCCGCCTGGGACTCGTCCGTCGTGACGCTGTTCATCGTGGAGGCGCTGATCGAAGCCGTCCAGAGTTCGGGCTGGGAGGAAACCAGCGGCCGAATGAAAACGCTGGAGGGCCTCTTCGAGGCTAGCCGGCTTTTTCGCAAACCCCGGTCGGAGGTTCCCGGCAAGACCTGATAGACATCAGAAAAAAACGAAATAAAACTGTCACATAAGCTTCATCTGCCGCCAGTATCAGCTTCGCCGAAGTTGACTGACTCACAAAAGGAGAACACCCGTGATGTCACATACGAAACGTCTGCTTTCGCTCTCCACCGCGCTGGCAATTGCCATTCCCTCGCTCGCCTTCGCCGAGCCGAGCGCCGAGCTCATCGAAGCGGCGAAGAAGGAAGGCATGCTGACGACGATCGCGCTGCCGCACGACTGGTGCGGTTATGGTGACGTCATCGCCTCCTTCAAGGCAAAGTATCCGGAAATCCAGGTCAACGAACTGAACCCGGATGCCGGTTCGGCTGACGAAATCGAAGCCATCAAGGCCAACAAGGACAACAAGGGCCCGCAGTCGCCCGACGTGATCGACGTCGGTCTCGCCTTCGGTCCGTCCGCCAAGGCCGAAGGCCTGCTGCAGCCCTACAAGGTCTCCACCTGGGACGAAATCCCGGACACCATCAAGGACGCCGAAGGCTACTGGTACGGCGACTACTACGGCGTGATGTCCCTTCTCGTGAACAAGGACCTCGTCGCCAACACGCCGAAGGACTGGGCCGACCTCCTGAAGCCGGAATATGCCGGTCAGGTCGCGCTCGCCGGCGACCCGCGTGCGTCCAACCAGGCCATTCTCGGCGTTCTCGCCGCCGGTCTCGGCAAGGGTGCAAAGTCCGGCAAGGAAGCCGGTGAGGCAGGCCTTGCCTACTTCGCCGAAATGAATAAAGCCGGCAACTTCGTCCCTGTTATCGGCAAGTCCGGCACGCTGGCACAGGGTTCCACCCCGATCGTGATTGCCTGGGACTACAACGCGCTCGGCTGGGCAAAGACCCTCAACGGCAACCCGCCGACCGAAGTCGTCGTTCCCGCGACGGGCGTTCTCGCCGGCGTCTACGTTCAGGGCATCTCGGCCTATGCGCCGCACCCGAACGCCGCCAAGCTGTGGATGGAGCACCTGTACTCCGACGAAGGTCAGCTCGGCTGGCTGAAGGGCTATTGCCATCCGGCACGCTTCAACGCCATGGTCAAGGCCGGCAAGGTTCCGCAGGACCTGATCGACGCCCTGCCGCCGGCAGAATCCTATGAAAAGGCCTACTTCCCGACGCTCGAGGAAGTCGATGCCAACAAGGCTGCCGTGACCGGCGCCTGGGACAGCGTCGTCGGCGCGAACGTGCAGTAAACGACATCCCCCGTCGCCCCGGCTGCAAGGCCGGGGCGACGATTGCGGTATGCCAATGACGGCAACCCCTTGAGGCCACCTTAATGTCATCAGACAGCTCAGCCGCACCGCCGCCCGCGCGGGCGCCCTTCCGCCTCCCGCTGCACTGGCTCGGCGCCGTGCCGTTCGCGATCTTCGTCCTGTTGTTCCTGATCATGCCGACGATGCGCATCGTCATCGGCGCCTTTCAGACGCCGGACGGCAGCTTCACCCTGGACAACATCCGGGGCCTGTTCACCACATCCATCCTCTCGGCCTACTGGATCTCGATCAAGATCTCCATCGCCTCCGCCCTGCTCGGCTGCCTGATCGGCTTTTCCGTCGCGGCCGCCGCGGTGCTCGGCGGCCTGCCGAAATGGATCCGCGGCCCGCTGCTGACCTTTTCCGGCGTCGCCTCCAACTTCGCCGGCGTGCCGCTCGCCTTCGCCTTCCTTGCGACGCTCGGCCCCGTCGGTCTCCTGACGGTGTTCCTGAAGACCCAGCTCGGCATCGACCTGCGTGCCCTCGGCTTCAACATCCTGTCCTTCTGGGGTCTCACGGTCACCTATCTCTTCTTCCAGATCCCGCTGATGATCCTCATCATCACGCCTGCGCTCGACGGTCTGAAGCGTGAATGGCGGGAAGCGGCGCAGATCCTCGGCGCGACGAACGCGCAGTACTGGCGCATGGTCGCCTTCCCGATCCTGCTGCCCTCCTTCCTCGGCACGCTGGCGCTGCTCTTCGCCAACGCCTTCGGGGCCGTGGCCACCGCCATCGCGCTCACGGGCTCCTCGCTCTCCATCGTGCCGATCCTGCTCTTCGCGCAGATCCGCGGCGACGTGCTCGGCAACCCGCATCTCGGTTACGCCCTCGCCTTCGGCATGATCGTCGTGACGGGCATCGCCAACACAATCTACATCTGGCTGCGCGCCCGCAGTGAAAGGTGGCTGAAATGAAGAAGTTCTGGGCCTGGGGCGCCCTCATCTTCGGGCTGCTCTATTTCATCCTGCCGCTCCTCGGCATGACCAACTTCTCGCTGAAGATGCGCCGCGGCGTCTATTCGCTGGATGCCTATGCCGTCGTGCTCGGCGATCCGCGCTTCCAGGAGACCTTCACCTATTCGATCCTAATGGCGCTCGCGACCATCGTCTTCGGCGTGCTGCTGGTGGTACCGACCGCCTACTGGGTGCGCCTGAAGCTGCCGGGCCTTCGTCCCTATATCGAGTTCATCACGCTCTTGCCGCTGGTCATCCCGGCCATCGTCATCGTCTTCGGCTATATCAGGCTCTACAACACCTCGAGCTGGCTGCCGCTGACGGGTTCAATCACCGGCACGAACATCCTCCTGATGTTCGGCTATGCGACGCTGGCGCTGCCCTACATGTATCGCTCCGTCGATACGGGCCTTCGCTCCATCGACATCGCCACGCTGACGGAGGCCGCGCAGAGCCTCGGCGCCGGCTGGACGACGATCCTCGCCAAGATCATCCTGCCGAACGTTCTGGTCGCCGTGCTGTCGGGCGCGTTCCTGACCTTCGCCATCGTCATCGGCGAGTTCACCATGGCCGCCCTGCTCAACCGCCCGGCTTTCGGCCCGTACATGCAGCTTCTCGGCGCCAATCGCGCCTACGAGCCGGCGGCGCTTGCGGTGATGTCCTTCGCGCTGACCTGGGGCTGCCTCGGCCTGATCCAGCTTGTTTCCCGTTTCCAGAAGGGCGCGCAGAGCGCGACTTAAGGATTTTCCATGAGCTTTCTCACTCTTACCAGCCTCCAGAAGTCCTTCGGCCCCGTTCAGGTCGTCAAGGATTTCAACATGTCGATCGAAAAGGGCGAGTTCGTCTCGTTCCTCGGCCCGTCGGGCTGCGGCAAGACCACCGTGCTGCGCATGATCGCCGGCTTCGAGACGCCGTCGGGCGGGGCGATCACCATCGATGGCAAGAGCCAGGTGAACCTGCGTCCCAACCAGCGCAACATCGGCATGGTGTTCCAGGCCTACGCCCTCTTCCCGAACATGAACGTCGCGGAAAACGTCGCCTTCGGCCTCAAGGTCGCCGGCCGGCCCAAGGCGGAGATCGACGCCCGCGTCAAGGAAATGCTCGGGCTGATCAAGCTCGACCATCTCGCCGACCGCTACCCCTACCAGATGTCCGGCGGCCAGCAGCAGCGTGTGGCGCTCGCCCGCGCGCTGGCGCCCAAGCCCCAGGTTCTCCTGCTCGACGAACCGCTCTCCGCCCTCGACGCCAAAATCCGCGTGTCGCTGCGCGAGGAAATCCGGCAGATCCAGCAGCAGCTCGGCATCACCACGGTCTTCGTCACCCATGACCAGGAAGAAGCCCTGTCGATCTCCGACCGCATCGTCGTGATGAATGCCGGCAAGGCGGACCAGATCGGCAAACCGGCCGATATCTACAACCGGCCGGCAACCCGCTTCGTCGCCAGTTTTGTCGGCACGCTGAACCTCATCGAGGCGAAAGTCGTCGACCCCACCGCCAACCGCGTCTCGATCGGCGATCAGGGCGTGACGCTGCGCGAGCCGCTCGGCAATGCGAAGGCCGGCGACACCGTCTCGCTGGCACTGCGCCCGGAAGCCGGCTCCATCGCGCCCGATGCGAAGGGCGACACGGCGCTGACGGGCGAGGTCGTCTCCTCGAACTTCCTCGGCTCGGTCATCCGCACCCGCATGAAGGTCGGCGGCAGCGTCATCTCCTTCGACATGTTCAACAGCCCGGGCCTTGTGCCGCCGACCGTCGGCGACACGGTCACGCTGCGCTTCACGGCCGGCGATCTCCTGGTCATCCGCGACTGAGCAGTCCGGCGCGGCCGTGAAGCACTTTTCCAAGCTTCGGCCACGCTTTGGAAAAATCTGTCGTGATTTGCGCCTTTTGCGTCGCCCGCGGATTTGATCTGCGGGCGCTCGCCGGTTAGTCTTCACCCGTTCTCAGGGCGGGGCGAAACTCCCCACCGGCGGTATCGGGCGTCAAAACCCGGAGCCCGCAAGCGCCTTCCGCAAAACGGAAGGGTCAGCAGATCCGGTGCGATGCCGGAGCCGACGGTCACAGTCCGGATGGAAGAGAGCAAGCAGGAGAAACCCGCCGTCACTGGTGGGCCGCGTCCTGCGTGTTCGCCCAAGGGGACCGTTGCAAAATGGCTCAACCCTTGAAAGGCCTAGACATGAATGTGAATGCCACCCCCTCCGCCCGCATCGCCGTCATCCGTGCCCGCTGGCACGCCGGCATCGTCGATCAGGCGGTCGATTCCTTCGTCGCCGAATGGACCGCGCTCGGCGGCCGCGCCGAAGAGGTCGATATCATCGACGTGCCCGGCGCCCTCGAAATCCCGCTGCATGCCCAGCTTCTCGCCCGCACGGGCCGTTACTCCGCCATTCTCGGCGTCGCCCTCGTCGTCGATGGCGGCATCTACCGCCACGATTTCGTCGCCGGCACCGTGGTGGACGCGATCGTGCGCGTCGGGCTCGACACCAACGTGCCGGTGCTCTCGGCCGTGCTGACGCCGCACAATTTCCAGGAATCGGACGCCCACATCGCCTTCTTCCGCGACCATTTCGTCATCAAGGGCAAGGAAGCCGCCAACGCGGCCCGGCAGATCATCGATGCCCGGGCGCAGGTGGCGCTGGCGACGGTCGCCTGAATCAAAGTTTGAAGGCGCGGAATCGATCTGTCAGGACGGGCCCGCAAACCGTTGAAAAGACTAGACGGGGCCCGGCAGCCATGCCGGGCCTTTTGCGTGGGCTACCCCCATCACGCCCTGCATGCCCGTCGCCCCCCTGAAAGCGCCACGGTCACGCCAGTCGCTATGTTTTCCTTCGCACGCCTGCGCCCTTCTCCCTAACCTCTTCGTCATGGTCGGGTTCGAACTGCAATCCACGCCCCACCCGCGGCATGGATCCCCAGGTCAAGCCCGAGGACGACGGAGGGAGGAGAACCGCCTCTGCTCTTTCCAGTCGACATGCCTGCCGCCCCGTCTACCCCTGAAGGTTCTTCAGATAGATCGACAGCAGCTGGATCTGCGAGGAGATGCCGAGTTTGCGGTAGACGTTGCGGCGATGGACTTTCACCGTGCCGGTGGAGATATCGAGCTTCAGGCCGATCGATTCCGACGAGTGCCCCTGCAGGACGAGTTCGATGATCGAGGCCTCGCGATCCGTCAGGTTCAGCTTGCGCCACACCCGGTCGGCCGCGCTCACGGGTTCGCTCCGGCGGCCCCGTCCCTGCCCCGTTTCCGCAAAGCGCTCGCCAAGGCCGCTCCAGGCGCGCCGCACGAGGGCGGCGACGAAGGGTTCGGTATCGCTGAGCAGCGCAAATTCCTGCGCCGGAAAGACACCGGTCTTCTCCCGCCGCATCAGCGAGACCACAACGGTCACGCCGCTTTCCACCGGAACGAAGAAGCCGAGCTCTTCGGCAAGCCGCGTCTGCGAATAATAGGTGCGGAAATACTCGCTCGAGAAGAACCGGTCCGGCGCCAGCTCCCGCATGCGGAAGATGCCGGCGCGACCGGCCCGCGTCGTGCGGTAGAACGGATCGAGCAGGTAGGGTCCGGCCTGGTAGAGCGTTACGAAGACGTGGTGGTCATCCGCATCGAAGGTGCTGAAGAGATCGATCGGCCGCGCCTTCTCGTGATAGGCGAAGATGACGATGTCGTCGAAACGCACCAGGGCCCGCATCATCGCAAGCAGGGTCTCGCCGGTCTGCCGGTCGCTGGTCTGCCGGTCGGCGTTTTCCGGCGCACCGGTCCAGTCCGCAAGCGTGTGAAAAAGTGCCGTGAAATCCACCCGCATGACGCCGCCGCTCCCCCGATCCTCCCGCGGCAACCGAAATGGGCTGTCGCTGGATATACTCCTTCCACAGCCGATTTACGGATAAAATACCTCTCTCGGGGTATATACCACCCATCGGCCGCTGACTAGCATTCCTCCCGACGGTGGCCAAGGCGACAGAGATCGCCAAGAGACCAACAACCGCAGGGAACAGACGTGACATCCGCCCCAACGAACGACATCGAGTTCCGTTCGGTGACCAAGCGCTATGGCGCAGTGACCGCGGTCTCCGACATCAATCTCTCCGTGCCGAAGGGCGCCTTCGTCGCGCTTCTCGGCCCGTCCGGCTGCGGCAAGACCACGTGCCTCAGGATGATCGGCGGCTTCGAACAGCCGAGCGAGGGCGAGGTGCTGATCGCCGGCAGCATTGCCAACGGCGTTCCGGCCTATCGCCGCCCGGTCAACATGGTTTTCCAGCAATATGCCCTCTTCCCGCATTTCGACGTGGAGAAGAACGTCGCCTACGGGCTGAAACAGCTGCGCCCGAGGCTACCGGCGGCAGAGATCGCCCGCCGTGTCGGCGAGGCGCTGGAGATGGTACGCCTTACCGGCTTTGCCAGGCGCCGCATCCATGAAATGTCCGGCGGCCAGCAGCAGCGCGTGGCGCTCGCCCGCGCGCTCGTCAACAAGCCCTCCGTCCTCCTTCTCGACGAGCCGCTCGCCGCACTCGACAAGAAGCTGCGCACCGCCATGCAGATCGAGTTGCAGACGTTGCAGCGCGATCTCGGCATCACCTTCGTGCTCGTCACGCACGACCAGGAGGAAGCGCTGTCGATGAGCGACCTCGTCTGTGTGATGAGCGCCGGCCGCATCCGTCAGCTCGCGACGCCCCAGGAGGTCTACGACCGGCCTGCCGATCTTTTCGTCGCCGACTTCGTCGGCAAGACGAACCGCTTTTCCGGCACGCTGGAGGCCGGCGGGACCGTGCGTCTCGGCAACGGCTCGGCGCTGCCCGCCGCACGCGACGACCTCGTGCCGGGTGCGGTTACGGTCGCGCTCCGCCCGGAGGCGATCCGCCTGTCGCGCGGAGCGGCCGGCACGACCACGCTGGAAGGCACGGTCACGCACCGCATCTTCCTTGGTTCGGCAGCCGAGTACTCCGTCGCCGTCGACGGGCTCGGCGACCTGCTCGTCACCGCCGAACGCCACAGCCAATCACAAAACGACCTCGTCGCGCCGGGCGAACGGGTCGCCATAAGCTTCGACCCCGGCCAGACGCATATCTTTCCGGCCTGAGGGAAACAGGCCCAACAGGGGAACAGTATCATGTCGAAATGGTTCAGAGAGAATGCCCCGATCAGTGCTCGGGATTTAACGGACGAGTTCATGCGGCTGAAGCGCGGATCCGTGTCGCGCCGCCACTTCCTTGCCGTCACCGGCCTTGGCCTTGCCGCCGCCGTACTGGCCCGCCAGCCCGAGCTCTTCACCTCCGAGGCCCATGCGCAGGAGGACCTCGGCTCCACCATGTCGCTGGCCACCTGGCCGAACTACCATGACCCGGCGACCTTCGAGGCCTTCACCGCCGCAACGGGCGTCGCCGTCGAGGTGAATGTCTTCGGCTCCAACGAGGAGATGCTGGCAAAACTCCAGGCCGGCGGGACCGGCTGGGATCTTTTCGTGCCCACCAACTACACGATCTCCACCTATGCCGGCCTCGGCCTGATCGACCCGCTCGACCTTGCCAAGGTGCCGAATTTCGACGCCAAGACCCAGAACACCCGCTTCACCAACGAAGGCACGGTCGACGGCAAGGTCTATGCGCTGCCGAAGAACTGGGGCACGACGGGCATCGCCGTCAATTCCGACAAGGTGAAATCGAAGGTGACGAGCTGGAAGGAGTTCTTCGAGGTCGCCATGACCGAGGCGGACGGCCGCGCCATGGTGCACGACTACCAGCTCACCACGATCGGCAACGCCCTCGTCTCGCTCGGCTTCTCGTTCAATTCGATCAAGCCCGAGGAACTCGCCAAGGCGGAGGAGCTGCTGATCAAGGTCAAGCCGCACCTCTACGCCATCAACAGCGACTATCAGCCCTCCATGCGCGCCTCCGATGCCTGGATGACCATGTGCTGGACGAATGACGGTGCCCAGCTCAACCGCGACATTCCGGAAATCCGGTTCGTCCTCGGCTCCGACGGCGGCGAGATCTGGTCGGATTTCTACGCGGTGCCGAAGAGCGCCACCAACAAGCCGGCCGGCTATGCCCTGCTCAACTTCCTGATGGACCCGCAGAACGCGGTGAAGGAGCACATCGCCAACGGTGCGCCGACGACGGACAGCCGCGTGCTTTCGCTGCTGCCGGCCGAAATCACCGGCAACAAGATCGTCTATCCCGACGAGGCCGCCCTGACCCCGCTCGAATTCGGCGCCGCCGTGACGCTGACGGACCCGGCTCGGGCGGAGCTGATGGCACGGTTCAAGTCGGCGTAGCCGTCTCGTCCCTCATCCGGCCTGCCGGCCACCTTCTCCCCGCAAGCGGGGAGAAGGAAATGTGTGGCTGCGTGCTGTTTCCTCTCGAACGGAACGACACGGCGCCGCATACCCCTTCGCCCCGCTTGCGGGGAGAAGGTGGCGGCAGCCGGATGAGGGGCAATCCACCGATACGCAACAGGACAACCGCAATGCCCCTGACGTTGACGACGAAAAGACGGCTGGTGACCGCGGCGCTGCTGGCGCCGGCTTCCGCCTGGCTGTTCGTCTTCCTCGTGCTGCCCTTCATCGCCATGATGGTCTTCTCCGTCGGCGAGCGGGGACCGGCGGGCGGCTACCAGGCGGCGTTCACCTTCGCGCAGTATGCCAACCTGCCGGCCCGTTCCGCCGCCTACTGGAACACTCTCCTGCTGGCGCCCGTCGGCGCCTTCCTCTGCCTCATCGTCGCCTATCCGACGGCCTACTACCTCGCCGTCAAGGCGAGCCCGCGCCACCGGTTGCTGCTCGTCTCGCTGGTCGTGGTGCCGTTCTGGACGAGCCTTCTCGTGCGCACCTATGCCTGGATGTACATCCTCGGCTCGCGCGGCATTCCCAATCTGCTCGACATGATCGGCATCGAAGACGTGCGCCTGCTCAACACCTCGGGCGCCGTCCTGCTCGGCATCGTCTATGGCTACCTGCCGCTGATGATCATGCCGATCTATGTCAGCCTGGAAAAACTCGACCGGCGCCTGCTCGAAGCCTCCGCCGACCTCGGCGCGAAACCCGTCTCGACCTTCTTCTCCGTGACCCTGCCGCTGTCGCTGCCGGGTGTCATGACGGGCGTCGCGCTCGTCACCATCCTCTTGCTCGGCGAATATCTCATCCCGCAGCTCCTCGGCGGCGGCAAGGTCTTCTTCATCGGCAATGCACTGGTCGATCTCTTCCTGCAATCGCGCAACTGGCCCTTCGGCTCGGCTATTGCCGTCACCCTCGTCGCCGTCGTCGTCGTGGTGCTGATGGTCGCCATGCGCATCGCCTGGCGGATATCAGGCACAAGACAGGTGGATCTCGTCTGATGCGCGCGCTGATCACCTGCGTCTATCTCTTCCTCTATGCGCCGATCGCGCTCGTCGTGCTGTTCTCCTTCAATGCGGGCCGCAATGCGAGCGAGTTCACCGGTTTCTCCGTCGCATGGTACGGCAAGGCGCTCGCCAATCCATTCCTCATCACGGCGCTGCAGAACAGCCTGGTCATCGCCCTCGTCAGCGCCACGCTCGCCGCCGTCTTCGGCACCATGGCCGCCCTCGGCCTCGAACGGCTCGGCGCGCGGACGCGCGCGGTCTTCGACGGCCTGCTCGCCGCCGCCATTGTCGTGCCGGGCGTCGTCATCGGCATCGCGACCCTCGTCGCCCTCGTCGCCGTCTTCGGCGCGATCAATCCGGCGATCGCCGCCATCTGGCCCGGCGAAAAGCCGCCGCAGCTCGGCCTCGGCTACGGCTCGATCATCGCCGCGCACGGCCTCTTCACCATGGCGCTCGTCACCATGATCGTGAAGGCCCGTATCGCGACGCTCGGGCGCGACATCGTCGAGGCTTCGGCCGATCTCTATGCGACACCGCTGACCACCTTCCGCGATATCGTGCTGCCGCAGATCCTGCCCTCGGTGCTCGCCGGGTTCCTGCTCGCCTTCACCTTCTCTTTCGACGATTTTATCGTGGCTTTCTTCGTCGCGGGCTCGAAAACGACGCTGCCGATCTACGTCTTCGCCTCGATCCGCCGCGGCGTGACGCCCGAAGTGAACGCCATCGCGACGATGGTGCTCGTCGCCTCGCTCATGCTGATCCTCATCGCCCGCCTTCTGATGCGGGAAAAAACCAGAAAATCGCCTGCCGGGGAGTGAGACCGATGATCCTGAAGAACCGTGTCGCCATCGTCACCGGAGCGGGCTCCGGCATCGGCCGGGCCGGCGCGCGCATCATGGCGCGCGAAGGCGCCACCGTCTGCGTCGCCGATCTCAACGAGACCCGCGCCGCCGAGACGGTGGACTTCATCCGCGCCGACGGCGGCAAGGCTGAAGCCGTCATCGTCGATGTCACCGACGACGTGGAACTGAAGATGGCCGTCGCCGCGGTGCTGTCGCGCCACGGCCGCATCGACATCCTGCACAACCATGCCGGCGCGCAGGTCGCCGGCGACCTCGAAAGCGTGCCGCTCGACGGGCTCGATCTCTCCTGGAACCTCAATGTGCGCGCCCACCTGATGGCCGCCCGGCTCGTCATGCCCGCCATGAAGGCGCAGGGAAAGGGCGTCATCCTCAACACCGCGTCCTCTTCGGGCGTGCTCTACGATCGCGAGATGATCGCCTATACGACGACGAAACACGCCGTCATCGCCATGACCAAGCAGATGGCCGGCGACTATGCCCGCCACGGCATCCGCGTCAACGCGCTCTGCCCCGGCTGGGTGGATACGCCCTTCAACGCCCCCTTCATCAGCCAGATGGGCGGGCGCGAAGCGATCGAAGGCTATATCAAGGAGAAAGTGCCGATGGGCCGGTGGGCCGATGTGGAGGAGATCGCCGAACCGATCCTCTTCCTCGTCTCCGACCGGTCAAGCTACATGACCGGCCAGATTCTCGTGGTCGACGGCGGCGAGACCGTGACCTAGGGCATTCCAGCGAAAACGGTGGAGCCCCTTATACCCCGACGGCTGCGCTCATCGGACCCTGATACACGACGATGCGCGCGTGATAGGGCACGCGCTTGTAGAGGTCGAGCACATCCTGGTTGATCAGCCTGACGCAGCCCGACGACGTCGCCTTGCCGATCGACTTCCAGTCCGGCGAGCCGTGCAGGCGGTAGAGCGTGTCCTTGCCGTTCTGGAAGATGTAGAGCGCCCGTGCGCCGAGCGGGTTCTTGATGCCCGGCTCCATGCCGCCGTTCTCGACGGAATATTTGGCAAGGCTCGGCGTGCGGGCGATCATGTCCGCCGGCACCTTCCAGCGCGGCCAGGGCTGGCGCCAGTGGATGATGCCCTCGCCCTGCCACGCGAAGCCCTCGCGGCCGATGCCGACGCCGTAGCGCATCGCCGTGCCGCCCTGCTCCACCACATAGAGGAAGCGGCCGGGCGTATCGACGACCACGGTGCCCGGCGCCTCGCCGGTCGGGTCCTTCACGCGCTGGCGGTAGTACTTCGGATCGATTTCCGTATAGGGAATGGCGGGAATGAGATGGCCGCCATCCTCGACGGCGGCATAGCGGGCCGCCAGTTCGTCGTTGGTCGCCGGCACGATCGGATAGCTGACCTTCTGCGGAATCGGGGCGTTCTTGACCGACGTTTCCGTGGTTGCGCATCCCGCAAGCGTCGCGGCGGCGCCCAGGAAAAAGGCTCTGCGCGACAATGTGCACACCGTAGGCATTCTCTTTACGATCTCCTTGGGAAGAAGGGGGAGGTTTATCAGATGGCTAGCCAAACCGCAGGTGGGCTGGCAAGAAACATCAGGATCACTTCTTCGGCATTAGTCCCTGCCCGGCTGCACGGCCAGTGCATGAAGGACACGCTCGCCGGAAAACGGGGGAAACACGATGGCGCCTGTGGAAATCAATCCCGCCCATGTCCGCGAGTTTCCCGGACAGGAGGATTTCTACCGCTGGCTGGCGGAAAACCACGCCACAGCGCCGGAAATCTGGATCAGGATCCACAAGCGCGCCTCCGGTCTTGCCTCCATCAACCCCGAACAGGCGATCGAGGTGGTGCTCTGCTGGGGTTGGATCGACGGCATCCGCAAAAGCCAAGACGAGAAGAGCTTCTTCCAGCGCTACTGCCCGCGCGGCAGGAAGAGCGTGTGGAGCAAGAAGAATGTGGAGACCGTCAGCCGGCTGATCGAGGACGGGCGCATGACGGAACACGGCCTGAAACAGGTCGAGGCCGCAAAGGCGGATGGCCGTTGGGACAAGGCCTATGGCAGCGGCAAGGACATGAAGATCCCGCCGGACCTGCAGGCGGCGATCGACGCCGAACCGGCGGCAAAGGCGATGCTCGGCAGACTGACGGAGCAGAACCGCTTCGCGCTCGCCTTCCGCGTCCACACCATGAAGACCGAGGCCGGCCGCAAGCGGAAGATCGAGACCTTCGTGGAGATGCTGGCGCGCGGCGAGACGATCTATCCGCAGAAGCAGAGATAGAGCATCTCCAGCCGAAGCGAGATCGCTTCGGCATCGGACAATGCGGAAAAACAAAGAGATAGAGCATTTCCGGCGGACACAGGTTCACAGGAAACGCTCTAGATCGCCGCCCCCCTCGCCATCGAGAAGGATCAGTCGCGGCTTGCCGACCGCTGGCCGGAAAGCCAGTTGTGCCAGTCGTTCACGCTGCCGTAGAAGACGTTGAGGTCGATCTTGCCGGTGACGCCATGCGACAAGCCCGAACCGGAATACTGCCAGAACACCCAGCGGCGGTTCGGATAGCGCTTCGACGGGTGGGCGGCGACCGAACGCAGCCAGAACGGATGGTTCGTCAGCTCGCCGGAGAGGTTGTCCTCATAGAAATCCGGCGCCGTGTAAATGATCGGCCGCTTGCCGTAATGGCGCTCCAGCATTTCCGAGAAGACCCGGATCTTCTCGACATATTGCGCCCGCGTGAGACGCTTCTTGCAGCTCGATTCGCCGTTGTATTCGGCGTCGATGACCGGCGGCAGCGCGTCCGGATCCTTCGGCACGTTGCGGATGAACCATTCGGCCTGCGAGCTTGCGACGCGGCACCAGTAGAAGAAGTGATAGGCGCCGCGCTTGATGCCGGCCTCCTTGGCCTTGCGCCAGTTCTTCTGGAACATCGGGTCGAGGTGATCGCCGCCGTCCGTCGCCTTGATGAAGGCGAAGTTGGCGCCCTGCGTGCGCAGCTTCACCCAGTCGATATCGCCCTGCCAGCGCGACACGTCGACGCCGTGCACCTGGTAATTTCTTGGCGCGCGCTTGCCGAAATTGATCGGATGGGCATCGCGGAACTGCTGGCCGTAGACGCGCGAGCGTTTTTTCGAAACGCCCTCCGACGGCTCTTCCGCGGTCACGGCCTCCGCCGGCCGCTCGGCGGGAATGGCCGACTGGTTGGTCACGCTTTCGAAGACGCGGGTTCCCGGAACCGGACCGGCCCAGGCGAGCATATCCGCCCCGTCAGCCGTCACCTTGCTTTCGCCGACAGCGACTTCGGGCACGGGGCCGCTCGCCTTCGAAACAGAGGCTGTCGTCTCCGCGGATGGCTTGATGGCAAGCGCCGACACGGGGTTGGAACTCGACGCACACCCCGTCATGGCGGCACAGGCAAGGAGGACCGTTGTAAGGACCGAAAGACGCATAGGCACTCGCACGCTAAACAAACCGAAGCCCCGCCCTTTCGACACACGGACGGAATTACTAACGGAAGATTACCGCGAAATGTTAAATGCAAGGTTTACGGCGACCGTGACATTTCAGGCAATTAGCCCGCCCGTCTTACGCTTGACGCCGGTTTGCGTTCACAAAAGCGTGTCCGCGCGGCGAAAGCCGGTACCCGACGGCAAGGCTTTCCGTCAGCCCGAGTTCCTTGAGCTGCCGGATCTTTCGCTTGAGCGCCAGCTTCTCCATGCCGAGCCGTTCCGCCATGGCAGCGGCGGTGCGCCCGTCCTCTTCCGCGATCATGGCAAGCACGGTGCGCGTCCACGGCGCGGCACGGTCGAACGCATCGAGCCGGGCGTTCAGCGTCGCGAAGTCGGCCGCATCGAGCGTCTCATTTTCACGCAGGCCCTTTCGCGGGTCCGCACCCGCGACACGGAAGGCGATCCGGTAGAGCACACCCTCCGGCCGGAGGTCCCGGAGCAGTTCGGCACGTGAAGCGTAGCCCGCCGCCTGCACATCCGCGTCCGAGACGGTGTCGATATCGACGGCCTCGACGCCCTCGATGGCAAGCACACCCGCGGCAGTGCGCAGCGAACCGCCAGCCTTTACGGTCGGTTTCGACCAGCGGCGAAAGGCGAGCGTCACCTCACCCCTGCCGATCTTCTTCAGCACGCCCGCCTTGAACAGCATCGCCCCTCGCCGACATTACCCCACCGTCACATAGCCGATGCCCTTCTTTTCGATCTCGTCAAGCGACTCGTCATAGCCGGCATCGGCATAGCGGATGACACCCAGCGATGTGTCGTTCGTCAAGGCATGCTCCAGCCGCTCCGCGCCGTCAGCCGTGCCATCGGCGACCAGCGTCACGCCGCAGCTCGTCATGTAGCCCGCATACCCGCCGCCGCCCGAGTGGATGACGACGAGGTCAGCCATGGAGGAGGAGAGCAGCATGGCATCGAGCAGCGGCCAGTCGGCGATGGCGTCCGAGCCGTCCTTCATGCGTTCGGTCATGATGTTCGGATGCGCCATGGCCCCGGCATCGAGGTGGTCGCGCGAAAAGGCGACCGGTCCCTTCAATTCGCCCGCCGCCACCAGCCGGTTGACCGCCAGCGCCAGTTCCGTGCGCTCGCCATGGCCGAGCCAGGCGATGCGCGCCGGCAGGCCCTCGAACGGCACGTTCTCGCGCGCCAGCCGGATCCAGTTGGTGACGATCCGGTTGTCCGGGAACATTTTCAGCACGAGATCGTCGATCCGCGCGATATCGCTCTCCTCGCCTGATAGCGCCATCCAGCGGAACGGGCCGATGGCCCGCGCGAAGAGCGGCCGAAGATAGGCTTCCGTGAAAATCGGAATGTCGAAGGCATTGGCGACGCCCCCCTCCCGCGCCTGCGTGCGGATGAGGTTGCCGTTATCGAACACTTCAGAGCCGCTTTTCTGGAACTCCAGCATGGCCGAGACATGCTCGACGATCGAGGCGCGGCTTGCCGCCATCAACTGCCCCTGCCCGTCGTCGCGCAGCCCCTTGACCTGGTGGAGGCTCATGCCCTTCGGCACATAGCCGTAGACGAGATCGTGCGCCGAGGTCTGGTCTGTGACGATGTCGGGCACGATGCCGCGCCGCGCGATGTCAGGATAAATCTCCGCCGCATTGCCGACGAGGCCGATCGAGGTCGCCCGCTTCTCGCGGACCGCCTCATCGATCATCGCAAGCGCCGTATCGAGATCCGGCGCGACATGTTCGAGATAACCGACGGCCTTGCGCGCCGCCGCGCGCGCCGGATCGATATCGACGCAGAGGATGGCCGCGCCCGCCATGCGGCCGGCAAGCGGCTGCGCGCCGCCCATGCCGCCGAGGCCGGCGGTGAGGATGAAGCGGCCGGCGAGGCTGCCGCCAAAGCGCTTTTCCGCGATGCGCATGAAGATTTCATAGGTGCCCTGGATGACGCCCTGGCTGCCGATATACTGCCAGGCCCCGGCCGTCAGGCCACCCCAGCAGATCAGCCCCTTGCGCTGAAGCTCATAGAACACCTCAGCCTTCGCCCATTGCCCGACGATGTTGCAGTTCGCCATGATGACAAGCGGCGCCTTCGCATGGGTCTTCAAGAGCCCGACCGGCTTGCCGGACTGGATGACCAGCGTCTGGTCCTCATTCATCTCCGTCAGCGCCTTGACGATCGCCCGGTGCGCCGCCCAGTTGCGCGCCGCCTTGCCGAGCGCGGCATAGACGATGAGATTGTCCGGATCCTCGCCGACCGACAGCACGTTTTCGAGGAGCCGCAGCAACCCCTCCTGCCGCCAGCCCTTGGCGCGCAACACGTCGCCGCCGGGGATCGGGTAGTTCGGATGGCGCGGATTGGGTTTGGGCATGGGTGTCTCCTACTCGTTCATGGGGCACTGCCCCTCATCCGCCTGCCGGCACCTTCTCCCCGCAAGCGGGGCGAAGGGATATGCTGCACCGTTTTCCCCTGAACCCGACACCTCGTATGGCACGTCCCCTCTCCACGCCTGCGGGGAGAGGGTTAGGGTGAGGGGCAGTTCGAGTCAGCCGCCAAGCGCATAGCTCACAAGATCGATCCCCATCGCCTTCTCGACGGAGGGATAGACGGTCGGATCGAGCACGCTGGAGGCGAGCGGGATGATGGTTTTCGGCACATGCAGCACAAAAACCCTCATGCCGACATCGAGCTGTCCGACGCTGAGCGGTTCGCCCTCCGGCGAAAGCGTGGTGATGACGTCAGGGAAGGTGGCGAGGCGTTTTCCCCCGGCCGATTCCACCGCCATATACTCGTTCATCACATGCAGCACCGAGGCGCTGTCGCCCTTGCCGATCGTCACCGTGCCGATGTCGAAGGCTTCCTTGGTGTAGACCACCGATTTGTCCGTGATCACCCCTTCGGAAAGGATCGAACCGCCCGTCGTCCTGACGATGGCATCGATGATCGCCGAACCGCCCTTGCCTTCCGCCGCGATGATCGCCTCGCCGAGTTCCAGCGCCAGCGAGATGCCGCGGAGTGCCGCATTCTTGCGCACGTAGGACGCGCGCAGCGGATTGCGGCAGGAGGCGATGAAGCCGCCGGACATGTCGGAAGCCGTGCGCAGGATCGGCGAGACTTTTGCCGTCGCGCCGCGCACGACGAGTTCGATATAGCGGTTCTCGTCGCGGTTGCCGCCGACAGCCGTCTGGATCATTTGCTCCGGCGAGCCGGCCATGCCGATCGAACCCATGTCGCCGGTCGGATGCGCGCGCATGTCGCCGACGGCATCCAGCACCTTGGTGCCGAGGATGGCGGAGGGCAGCCAGCCGTTCAGCGTCGAGGACTTGCCGTTCTGCCCGACCATCAGCGCGGAAACCTTTTCGCCGAGCGCCCCCTGCAAAAGCTCCACGGCCTTGACATAGTCGACGCCGCGCATTTCCCAGGGCGTGGTGGAGGCCGGCGCGCCGATGGCGGCGGCGGTCGCCACCCAGTCGTCATCGGAGAGTTCGTCGATGGAGACCAGCTCCGGCTTGCCGATCGATACCGCGGCATAACCGAGCATACGGCCATGATCCGCCCAGCCACCGCCGCCGGCGGCATAGACCGAGCCGCCCTTGACCGCCGCCTCGACGTCTTTTTCCTTTAAAATCCGGCCCATCAGACGTCCTCCTGACTCAATGTCTTATCCAGGTGAATCACCGCGTTAAAAAGCACCGCCGCGCCGAGCGCGATATCGTCGGTCTCGGCAAACTCCTCCGGCGCATGGCTGCGCCCGCCAAGGCACGGCACGAAGATCATCGCCGCGCGCGTCACCTTCGCCATGAAGGCCGTGTCGTGCCCCGCGCCCGACGCCATGCGGCGATGGCTGGCGCCGGCCGTTTCGCAGGCCGCGTCCAGCACGTCGAGCAGCAAGGGGTCGCCGGGCGTCGGCATGTTGTCGGAGATGCGGCGCGGCGGGGCGATGACGGTGCCCGTCTCCCGCGCGACCTGCTCGGCCAATTGATCGACGGAGGCGGCAAAGAGGTCCATCGCCGTCCGGTGCTCCGCCCGCGCATCGATCAGCAGGCGCGCCCGGGAGGGAATGACATTGGCGGCGTTCGGCTCGATGGAGAATTCGCCCACCGTCGCCGTGAAATGGCCCGGCCCCGCGGAAAGCGATTTCGCCAGCGCCTCGATATCCGTCACCAGCCGCGCGGCCGCGGCCAGCGCATCGGCGCGGCTGCCCATCGGCGTGGTGCCGGCGTGATCCGCCCGGCCCTCGACGACGATCTCGATGCGCGTGATGCCGGCGATTGCCGTCACCACGCCGATATCGAGTTTTTCGCTCTCCAGCACCGGCCCCTGCTCGATATGCAGTTCGAGGAAGGCCGCGATATCCTTGCGCGCTTCCGCCTGCAGGCGCGCCGGATCGCCGCCGGCATCGCGAATGCCCTCTTCCAGCGTCAGCCCGCCGCTCTCGCGCGAAAACCAGTCCTGCGGCAGCACGCCGGCCATGCCGCGGCTGCCGATGCAGGAGACGCCGAAGATCGAGACCTCCTCCGCAAGGAAATCGACGACCTCAAGATCATGGTCCAGTTCGATGCCCTGATCGGCGAGCGCGCGCGCCACTTCCAGCGCCACCGCCACGCCGGCAATGCCGTCATAGCGCCCGCCGTCCGGCACCGTGTCCGAATGCGAGCCGAGCATGATCGTGCCGAGGCCGGGTTTTCTGCCCGGCCGCCGGGCGATCAGGTTGCCCGCGGCATCGATGCGCGTTTCGAGCCCGGCCGCCCGAAACCTTTCGTCAAGAAAATCCCGCCCCGCCGGGAACAGAGCGGTAAAGGCACGCCGCGTATAGGGCCGGCCGGGCTCGGTGAGCCGGGCGAGCCCGTCGATCACATCCCCGATACGGGCGGGATCGACCGGCAGATTGGTGGCGCGGGCCATGGTCAGGCCCTCGCGGAGACGAGCGTCGGCAGCGGCCGCACGAAGGCGCCGGTGCCGGGCTCGGAAAGCACGGCCTTGCCGTCGAAGGCGAGCTTGCCGCGCAGCCAGGTGGCTGAGACGCGCCATGGCAGGCGGATGCCGTTATAGGGCGACCAGCCGACGACGTTGTGGCCGCTTGCCGCCGCGTCATAGCTGTAGGGTTCCGGGGTCAGCACGGTGATGTCGGCATCCTTACCGGCCTCCAGCGCACCCTTCACATGATCCAGCCGGAAATGCCGGGCCGGGTTCAGAGTCATCAGTTCGGCCGCGCGCGTCAGCGGAATGCCGCGCTCCAGCGCGCCCTTGACGAACAGCGGCACCATGACCTCCAGCCCCGGCACGCCCGACGCATTCGCCAGCATATCCGGATTGGTCTTGCGGTCCTCCGACCAGCTCACATGGTCGGTGGAGACCAGCGTGACATTGCCCTCGGCGACATGCCGCCAGAGCTTTTCCACCTCGGCGCGCGGGCGGATCGGCGGGTTGATCTTCGCCTTGCCGCCGAGACGGGCGACGTCGTTCTCCTCGTCGAGCGTCAGGTAGTGGATGCAGCACTCGATGGTCGCGCGAAAACCCTGCGCGCGGTAGGCGCTAGCGATCTCGTAGCCGCGGCCGAGCGAGCAATGCACCACATGGGCCGGGCAGCCGGTCTCGGCGCCGGTCTCGTAAATCTGGTTGGAGGCGAGCAGTTCCGTCAGCGGCGGGCGCGACAGGCCGTGGGCGCGGTAATCGGTGATGCCCATGGCCTTCACCTTGGCGATGGCCGCCCGCACCGCCTCGTCGTCCTCGTTGTGCACGCCGGCCGTCAGGCCGGTCGGGGCGATGGCGCGGAAACAATCTTCGAGAAGCGCGGCGGGAATGCGCGGAAAGCGTTTGGGATCCGTGCCGAAGGTCGAGAACTTGAAGGCAGCGACGCCTGCCTCGACCATTTCGGCGATGCGCGCCGGCCCCTCTTCCGGATCGACGGTGCCGTAAAGCGCGAAATCGACGCGCGCCTGTGGCGAGGCATGGTCGATCTTGATCTTCACCGCATCCGCCGAGCAGACGAGGTTGCCCTCGTCATAGGGCATGTCGACGATGGTGGTGACACCGCCGGCCGCCGCCGAGCGCGTCGACCAGACAAAATCCTCCTGGTTCTTCTGCGAGAGCGAATGCACCTGCGCGTCGATCGCCCCGGGCAGGATCAGCGCGCCGGAGAGGTCGTGCCGCTCTTTCGCCGCCGGCGTTGCGCCCTGGCCGACATGCATCACCTTGCCGCCCGCCACCGCGACATGGCCGCCCTCGACAATGCGGTCGGCGAGAACGACGGTGCCTTTGAGAACGAGATCGAAATCGGCCATAGCAAAAATCTCCGTCAGGGTTTGAGGGCGAAGAAGCCGTCGAACTGCGCCATGGGCGCCGCCTCGACGAAGGCGGCGAGCGCCTCGGGGCTGGCGAGATCGCGGTCGAGCGCTTCGATCTCGGCCGAAAGCGGCCGGTCCTTGCGATAGATCGGGCTGATCGCCCGCGTGCGCTGGTAGGCGATGGCGACGACGCCCTCGACATTGTCGCCGGCAAGGTCGATCGCCTGGGCGGACAGCATGGCTTCGAGCGCCGCGAGCTGGCGCAGATCCCGCACCTGGCTTTCCATGCGCTCGACGATCAGCGGCAGGAAGGTCGCCTCCTCCTCCAGCCCGCCGGCAACGACGATGGACTGCGCCGAGATCGGCACCGCCAGCGACTGAATGCGCATGTAGAGTTCGACGGCGAGTTTCAGGAGCGGGCCGAAGCCGGTCGCGGTCTCCCCGGGCGCCACGAGATTGACCGGCAGGTTGCGCCGCACGCCGTTGGCGAGCAGCACGCAGCGGTTCAGCACGTTGCGGGCGAGATGGGCGAACCCCGTCTGCGCCGCCTCGACATAGAGCGTCGTCGACAGCGGCAGCGAGCCGCCGGAGGCCATCACGACATTGTCGAGCACGACAGGATTGTCGTCGGACTGCGCCGTCGCCTCGACGATGCGCTCGGCGGCGTTCATCAGCGTATCGAGGCAGGCGCCGAACACCTGCGCGGTCATGCGCAGGCTGAGCGGATCATGGATCGCCGAGGGTTTTGGCCAATGGCCGGAGGAGGCCTGCGCCTCGAACCAGGTGCCGGCGAGCGCCTCGCCATGGGCGGACAACCGTGCGGCGACCCGCCACGGATCGGCCGAGGCGCCGAGCGCCAGCGACGACAGCAGGCCCGTCACCATGAGGTTGCGGATCGCCTTGGCCGCCTCGCGCACCACATTGGCGGCGGCGGCATGCGAGATCGCGTTGACGCTGAGGGCGGCCAGCGCATCGCGCGGCTGCATGCGATAGGGCGTCAGGCCGGCGCGCTTCAAGGCTTCGGCGGCTGGCAGGCGCACGCCGCCATACCAGGCCTCGCCCTCGCCCGTCAGCACCGCCGCGATCTGGCCCATCAGGCCGATATCGGCGCAACCCATCGAGCCATGCCGGCGCACGACGGGCACGACATCGCGTTCGAGCAGCGAAAGGAAGGCGTCGATCAGTTCCGGGCTGCAACCGGAATAGCCGCCGAGCGCCGTGTTGACGCGGATGCCCATCGCCTTGCGCACGATCGGCAGCGAGAAGGGTTCGCCCGTGCCGAAATGATGCGCCTTCACCAGATTGTTGTTGAACTCGACGAGGTCGTCGGCCGTCCACAGCTTGTCCTTCATCGAGCCGACGCCGGTATTGGCGCCGTAGATCGGCAGGCCGGTGGCAAGACGGTCGGTGACGATGCGGCGGGCGGTGCCGACGCGGCCCATACCGATCTCGCAGGCGACCGGCCGTCGCGCGCCGGTGCCGATCGCCTCGAGCGTTGCGAAGTCGAGCGGTTGGCCGGTGAGATAGAGCGTGTCGGCGGAAGCGAGCATTTTCAAAAAGCCTGTTTCAAAAGCAATCCCGGAAAACGTGCCTGTCCGGGACGCATAAAAACTGAATACGGATGTTATGCGGAACGCGGGCCGAACCCATATCCCAAAATCCGTACGGTTCATGCTATAGGTCGAACAGACGGAACAGACTGAAGGACCCGCCCGTGGATCTACCCACGCTTCGCCTTGTGCACAGCATTCTCGAAGAACGCGGCATCCGCAGGGCGGCCGCGGCAGAAGGGCGCCCCGCCTCCAGCGCCAGCGCGGCGCTGCGCCGGGTGGAGGCGGTGCTGTCCGTGCCGCTGGTGCGGCGCGACGGGCAGGCGCTGGTGCCGACGCTCGACGCCGAAGCCCGCCTGCCGCGCTTTGCCGAGATTGCCGCCGCCGCCGTAGCGCTCGCCGCCCTCGGCGGCGTAAAAACCATGCCGGCCGTCTCGCTTTCCGCCCTCGCCCGCTTCACGGCCACGGCTCGGGCCGGCAGCATCAACGCCGCCGCCAAAAACCTCGGCCTCGGCCAGCCGCAGCTCACCCGCCAGCTCAGCCATCTCGAAGCCGCGATCGGCTGCAAGCTCATCGACCGTTCGGCGACGGGCATAAGCTGCACGCCCGCCGGCCTTGAGGCGCTGGCGCTCGCCGAACGCATCGGCGCGGCCTGGGAACTGCTTTTTACCGCCTCGGCCGAACGGTTCCGCCGCAGCGCCGCCACCTGGCGGCTCGGCGCGGTCATTCCCTTTGGCCATGAAAGCGAGATCGCCGCCATGCTCGCCCGGCTCACCGTGGAATGGCGCGCGGCGCGGCCGCGCCAACCGCTCTTCCTCTCCTCGACGACGGCGGACGAACTGGTCTCGGGCCTGAAAAACCGCCGATTCGACCTGATCCTGCTCGACACCGACCGCTACCCCGCCGAATTCGAGGGCAGCCTGATCGGCCGCTCGCAACTGGCGCTCGCCGGCCCGCGCGGGCTTGATGGTTCCGTGGATTTTTCCACGCTGCTCGGCCGCTACCCCATCGCCGTGCCGAGCCCGCGCAGCGGCCTGCGCCAGATGACGGACCGCTTCCTCGAAGCGACGCTTTCCCCGGCCGAACGCGGCCGCCTGACGCTGGTCGAGGTGGATTCGATCCCCGTCATCATCAACCTCGTGCTCGACCACGGCCATCTCTCCGTGCTGCCGGAACACTCGGTCGCCAACATCAACCCGCCGCCGGTGCTGCTGCCGCTCGATGCCGCCTACCAGCAATCGCTGAGCCTCGTCTGGCCGCGCGACGCCCTCTCCCGCAAGGCCGCGGAGACGATGCTGGGACTTCTGACGAAACCCTAACCTTTCGCCCCGGCCCGCAGCCGCCGCCGCGTCTCCGTCGGGCTTTCATGGTAGTGCGCGCGGTAGCTGCGCGAGAAGGCGGAGGAGGAGTTGAAGCCGGTGAGCGCCGCGATGTCGGCGAACTCCGTCTTGGTCTCGATGACCTTGCGCCGGGCGGCATTGAGGCGCAGCGCCAGATAGTGCTGGTGCGGCGCGACGCCCATGGTTTCCTGAAAAAGATCCTGCAGATGGCGGGCGCTGATGCCGACGCGTTTTGCCAGCCGTGCCAGCGTCAGCGGCGCCTCCACCGTCTCCTCCATCAGCCGCACCGCCTGGCTGACGCGCTGGTCGGCGACGCGCATGTTGCCGAGCGCCGGCACCTGCAAAAGACCGCCGGTGCGCTCGTGCTCGTAGATGAACTGCCGGGACACTTCCAGCGCCAGCGAATAGCCCTGCCGGCGGCGGATGATCTCCAGCATCAGGTCGAGCGTCGGCAGCGAGCCGCCGGTTGTGATGCGCTTTCCGTCGATGACGTAGCGTTCGCGCACCACGCCGATCTGCGGATAGGCGGAGGCGAAATCCTCCATGTCCTCCCAGTGGGCCGTCGCGGAATGGCCGTCGAGCAGGCTCGCCTCGGCGAGCAGCCAGCTCCCCGATTCGATACCGGCCATCATGCTGCGGTGGCGCGCCGTCTGCGAAAGCTGGCGGCGCAACAGAGGCGTCGCACTCATCTGCCATTGATAGCTCGACAGCACGAAGAGCGGATGCGTCTCCTTCTCCGGCCGGAACAGGCCGTCGACCGGCACGGGAATGCGGCTGCGCGTCTCGACCGGCGCCCCATCCGGCGAAAAAATCCGCCAGCGGTAGAGCGCCTGGCCGGAAATGCGGTTGGCGGCGCGCAGCGGCTCGATGACCGAGGCGACGAGGATGAGGTTCGTCTCGGGCAGAACGAGGATGTCTATGTCGAGTGTGTCGGCGGAGGGATCGAGCATGGCGGAAGCTTGTCCGTTGATCTCTCAAATTGTCAAGGATGGATCCGAAAAGTGAAAGCGTTGCGTCTGCTTTTGGCTCGTAATGGCCCCAACGAGAATACTGGGAGAACGACAATGCCCCTTGCGATGAACCGCGACGTCTTCATCACCTGCGCCGTCACCGGCTCCGGCGACACCGCCGGCAAATCCCCCCATGTGCCGCGCTCGCCGAAACAGATCGCCGAATCGGCGATCGAGGCCGCCAAGGCCGGCGCCGCCGTGGTGCACTGCCATGTGCGCGATCCGGAAACCGGCGCGCCGAGCCGCCGCAACGACCTCTACCGCGAAGTGACCGAGCGCATCCGCGACGCGGAAGTCGACGTGGTCCTCAACCTCACCGCCGGCATGGGCGGCGACATGATTTTTGGCGGCACCGAGCAGCCGCTGCCGCTGAACCCCAACGGCACCGACATGGTCGGCGCCACCGAGCGCGTGTCCCACGTCGCCGAATGCCTGCCGGAAATCTGTACACTCGATTGCGGCACGATGAACTTTTCGCTCGGCGATTACGTGATGACCAACACGCCGTCCATGCTGCGCGCTATGGGCCGGATGATGACCGATCTCGGCGTGCGCCCGGAAATCGAGGCCTTCGACACCGGCCACCTCTGGTTCGCCAAGCAACTCGTCGAGGAAGGCGTCATCGAGGACCCGGTGCTCATCCAGCTCTGCATGGGCATTCCGTGGGGCGCGCCCGACGACCTCAACACCTTCATGGCGATGGTCAACAACGTGCCGCCGTCCTGGACCTTCTCCGCCTTCTCGATCGGCCGCAACGCCATGGCCTATCCGGCCGCGGCCGTGCTTGCCGGCGGCAATGTCCGCGTCGGCCTTGAGGACAATCTCTATGTCGGCAAGGGCCAGCTCGCCAACAATGCGCAGCTCGTCGACAAGGCGGTTAACATCATCGAAAGCATGGGCGCGCGGGTCATCGGCCCGGCCGAAGTGCGCGAGAAGCTGAAACTAACGAAGCGTGCGCCTCGGGGCTGACGGACCGGGCTGCCCCTCACCCTAGCCCTCTCCCCGCAAGCGGGGAGAGGGACCTGCCAAACCGAACGGTCGGGATGGAGGAAAACGGCGCGGCATTTCCCTTCTCCCCGCCTGCGGGGAGAAGGTGGCGGCAGCCGGATGAGGGGCAAGCAAACCGTGCACACGGAAAAGAACATGAGGGAACGGACAGCATGACCACCATCAACAAGGCAGCCTGCGTCGGCGGCGGTGTCATCGGCGGCGCCTGGGTCGCGCGCTTCGCGCTCGCCGGCATCGATGTGAAGATTTTCGATCCGCATCCGGAGGCCGAGCGCATCATCGGCGAAGTCATGGCCAATGCCGAGCGCGCCTACGGCATGCTCACCATGGCGCCGCTGCCGCCGAAGGGCAAAATCACCTTCTGCAAGAGCTTGGAAGAAGCCGTGGAAGACGCTGACTGGATTCAGGAAAGCGTGCCCGAGCGGCTGGAGCTGAAGCGCGGCGTGCTGACGAAGATCGACGCGGCGGCAAAACCCGACGCGCTGATCGGCTCCTCCACATCCGGCCTGATGCCGACCGATCTCCAGCGCGACATGAAGCACCCCGAACGCCTGTTCGTGGCGCATCCCTACAATCCCGTCTACCTGCTGCCCCTCGCCGAGCTGGTCGGCGGCGAGAAGACCTCGCGCGCAGTGCTCGAAGACGCCAAGGCCAAGCTTGCGCCGATCGGTATGAAGGGCGTCATCATCAACAAGGAGATCGAGGCTTTCGTCGGCGACCGTCTGCTGGAAGCCGTCTGGCGCGAGGGCCTCTGGCTGATCAAGGACGACATCTGCGACACCGAAACGCTCGATGACGTGATCCGCTATTCGTTCGGCATGCGCTGGGCGCAGATGGGCATGTTCGAGACCTATCGCATCGCCGGCGGCGAGGCGGGCATGCGCCACTTCCTCGCCCAGTTCGGCCCCTGCCTCTCCTGGCCCTGGACGAAGCTGACCGACGTCGTCGACCTCAACGACGAACTGGTGGAGAAGATCGCCGGCCAGTCCGACGCCCAATCCGGCGCCCGCGGCATCCGCGAGCTGGAGCGCATCCGCGACCAGAACCTCGTCGGCATCATGCACGCGCTGAAGGCCGGCGACGAAGGCCGCGGCTGGGGCTCGGGCAAACTGCTCGCCGAGTTCGAGGCACATCTGTGGGCCAAGGCCGGCAAGGCCGAGGTCGAGGTTTCCGCCAGCGCGCCGCTGCGCCTCGTCGACACCAAGGTCAACGCCGCCTGGGTCGATTACAACGGCCACATGACCGAGCACCGCTATCTCCAGCTCTTCGGCGACACGACCGACGCGCTGCTGCGGCTGGTCGGCGTCGATTTCGACTATGTCGAGGCCGGCCACAGCTACTACACCGTGGAGACCCACATCCGCCATCTCGGCGAAGCCAAGCTCGGCCAGGCGCTCTACACGACGCTGCAACTGCTCTCCTTCGACAACAAGCGCATGCACTACTTCACCCGCATCCGCGACGCGGCGACCGGCGACGTCATCGCGACCGCCGAGCAGATGGTGCTGCATGTCGATAGCAAGGCCGGCAAGAGCATCGACGCGCCGGCCGAAGTGCTGGCGAAGATCGCGCCGATCATGGAAGCGCATGCCGGGCTGCCGGCGCCGGAAGGGGTTGGACGGCACGTCGGGCAGAAGAAAGCGCAGTAAAGCTGCCCCTCACCCTAGCCCTCTCCCCGCAAGCGGGGAGAGGGGACCTGCCACAAGCGGGCTTGGGAACGGAGGAGAACGGCACGGCATATCCTTCTCCCGCTTGCGGGGAGAAGGTGGCGGCAGCCGGATGAGGGGCACACCAAGAAGAACGAGGGAACACCATGAATTTCGCACTCACCGACGAACAGCAGATGATCGTGGACACGGTCCGCGCCTTCGTCGAAACGGAAATCTATCCGCACGAAAACGAGGTAGAGCGCACCGGCCATGTGCCGCCGGAACTCGGCCAGGAGATCGCACGCAAGTGCAAGGAAATCGGCTTCTTCGGCTGTAACATGCCCGAAGAGGTCGGCGGCGCGGGCCTCGACCACACCTCCTTCACCCTCGTCGAGCGCGAGCTCGGCCGCGGCTCCATGGCGCTGACCGTCTTCTTCGGCCGCCCCTCCGGCATCCTGATGGCCTGCAACGACGAGCAGCGCGAAAAATACCTGCTGCCCGCCGTCAGCGGCGAAAAATTCGACGCGCTGGCCATGACCGAACCGGACGCCGGCTCGGACGTGCGCGGCATGAAATGTTTCGCCCGCAAGGACGGCGACGACTGGATCGTCAACGGCACGAAACACTTCATCAGCCACGCCAACATCGCCGATTTCGTCATCGTCTTCATCGCGACGGGCGAGGAAGACACGCCGCGCGGCAAGAAGAAGCTGATCACCTGCTTCCTTGTCGACCGCGGCACGCCCGGCTTCGAGATCCGCGACGGCTACACGTCCGTCTCGCACCGCGGCTACAAGAACTGCATCCTCAATTTCGACGAATGCCGCCTGCCCTCCGCCCAGATCCTCGGCGAAGTGCACAAGGGTTTCGACATCGCCAACGACTGGCTCTACGCGACACGCCTGACGGTCGCCGCCACCTCCGTCGGCCGTGCCCGCCGCGCCTTCGACTACGCGCTCAACTACGCCGCCGAGCGCAAGCAGTTCGGCAAGCCGATCGGCGCCAACCAGGGCGTCTCCTTCAAGCTCGCCGACATGATCACCGAGATCGACGCCGCCGACCTCCTGACGCTCTCGGCCGCCTGGCGGCTCGACCAGGGCCTGCCGTCCAACCGCGAGATCGCCTCGGCAAAGGTCTACGCCACGGAAATGCTCGCCCGCGTCACCGATGAGGCGATCCAGATCTTTGGCGGCATGGGCCTGATGGACGACCTGCCCCTCGCCCGCTTCTGGCGCGATGCCCGCGTGGAACGCATCTGGGACGGCACCTCGGAAATCCAGCGGCACATCATCAGCCGCGACCTGCTGCGGCCGCTGGGGGCGTGAGCATGGCTGGCATTGCCCGCAACACCCCTCTCGACCGCCTCATCCGCCCGAAATCCATCGCCGTCTTCGGCGGCAAAGAGGCGCGGCGGGTCATCTTCCAGTGCGACAAGATGGGCTTCTCAGGTGAAATCTGGCCCGTGCACCCGCGCGAGGACGAAATCCTCGGCCGCAAATGCTACCGCTCGGTCGCCGACCTGCCGGGCGCGCCGGACGCCTCCTTCGTCGGCGTCAACCGGGAACTCACCATCGGCATCATCCGCGACCTCTCGGCGCGCGGCGCGGGCGGCGCGGTCTGCTACGCCTCCGGTTTCCGCGAGGCCGTCAGCGAGCTTTCCGATGGCGACGACCTCCAGAAGGCGCTGGTGGCGGCGGCCGGCAACATGCCGGTCCTCGGGCCGAACTGCTACGGCTTCATCAACATGCTGGATGGCGCCCTGCTCTGGCCCGACCAGCACGGCATGCTGCGGACCGAAAAGGGCGTCGCGGTCCTCACGCAATCCTCCAACATCGCCTGCAACATCTCCATGCAGCAGCGTGGCCTGCCGCTCGCCTACATCCTGACCGCCGGCAACCAGGCGCAGACCGGCCTCGCCGACCTCGCCTGCGCGGTCCTCGAAGACCCGCGCGTCACCGCCGTCGGCCTGCATATCGAAGGTTTCGACAGCCTCGAAGCGCTGGAACGCCTCGGTCAGCGCGCACGCGACTTGAAAAAGCCCGTCGTCACGCTGAAGGTCGGCAAATCGGAACAGGCGCAGCTCGCCACCGTCTCGCACACCGCCTCGCTCGCCGGTAACGATGCGGTCTCCTCGGCCCTGCTCGCCCGCCTCGGCATCGGCCGCGTCGAGACCCTGCCGGAACTCCTGGAAACGCTGAAGCTGCTGCATGTCGCCGGTCCGCTGCCGAACTTCGACATCTCCTCGATGTCCTGCTCGGGCGGCGAAGCCTCGCTGATGGCTGACGCCGGCGTGAAGCGGAAGGTCAATTACCGTGCGCTGAAGGATGTCCAGCGCCAGCCGCTGCGCGAAACGCTCGGCCAGATGGTGACAATCTCCAACCCGCTCGACTACCACACCTTCGTCTGGGGCAACCGCGAAAAACAGACTGCTGCCTTCACCACCATGATGGAGGGGGGTTACGGCCTCAACCTCGTCGTTCTCGATTTCCCGCGTCTCGACCGCTGCGACGCGAGCGACTGGATCACCACCTGCCACGCCGTCATCGACGCCGCCAAGGCCACGGGCGCCCATGCCGGCATCGTCGCCAGCATGGGCGAAAACATGCCGGAGGAAACCGCCGAAATGCTGATGCAGAACGGCGTCGTGCCCTTCTACGGCATCGAGGAGGCGCTTGCCGCCGCCGACGCCGCCGCCGGCATCGGCGAAGCCTGGGCGCGGCCGCAATCCGCGCCGCTGCTCAAGACCGTAGGCGGCGAAGGAGAACCCGTCACGCTCACCGAACACGAGGCCAAGCAGGCGCTCGCCGCCCATGGCCTTGCCGTTCCAAAGGGCCTTACCGCAGAAACGGCAGAGGCCGCCGCCAATGCCGCGGAAAAACTCGGCTTCCCGGTCGTGCTGAAGGGCCTTGGCGTCGCGCACAAGACAGAGGCCGGCGCCGTCAAGCTGAACCTTGCGGACCGCGCAGCCGTTTTGGCCGCGGCAAAAACCATGGCGGACGTCGCCTCCGGTTTCCTCGTGGAAAAGATGGTGGGAAAACCCGTCGCCGAACTCATCGTCGGAGCGATGCGCGATCCGGTCGCCGGGCCAGTCCTCACCATCGGCGCCGGCGGTATCCTCGTCGAATTGCTCGAGGATTCCGCGATCCTGACCCTGCCGACCGACGAAAAGGCGATCCGGGAGGCGATCGCCAGCCTCAAGATCGCAAAACTGCTCGCCGGCTACCGCGGCGCGCCGAAGGGCGATATCGACGCCCTCGTCGCCGCCGTCGCATCAGCGGCATCCTATGTCGTTTCAAACGCTTCAATAATCGAAGAACTGGACGTTAATCCCATCATGGTGCTGCCGGAAGGCGACGGTGTCGTCGCAGCCGATGCCCTGATCCGTCTGAGGAAAAATCCATGACCGGACCGATAAGACAGCGCCGCGAGGGCGGCATCCTCGAAGTCACCATCGATCGCCCCAAGGCGAACGCCATCGATCTCGCGACCAGCCGCATCATGGGCAAGATCTTTGCGGATTTCCGCGACGACGAAAGCCTGCGTGTCGCCATCATCACCGGCGCGGGGGAGAAATTCTTCTGTCCGGGATGGGACCTGAAGGCTGCTGCCGGCGGCGATGCCGTCGATGGCGACTACGGCGTCGGCGGTTTCGGCGGCATGCAGGAACTGCGTGACCTCAACAAACCGATCATCGCGGCCGTCAACGGCATCTGCTGCGGCGGGGGCCTCGAAATCGCGCTCTCCACCGACCTCATCCTCGCCGCCGAACACGCGACCTTCGCGCTGCCGGAAATCCGCTCCGGCACCGTGGCGGATGCCGCCTCGATCAAGCTGCCGAAGCGCATCCCTTACCACATCGCCATGGACATGCTTTTGACCGGCCGATGGCTGGACGTGCAGGAGGCGCATCGCTGGGGGTTCGTCAACGAGATCCTGCCCGCAGACAGGTTGCTCGACCGCGCCTGGGAACTGGCGCGCCTGCTCGAAAGCGGCCCGCCGCTCGTCTATGCCGCCATCAAGGAAGTGGTGCGCGCCGCCGAGGGCGAGACCTTCCAGGCGACCATGAACAAGATCACCAAGCGGCAGTTCCGCACGGTCGATATTCTCTATTCCAGCGAAGATCAGCTCGAGGGCGCCCGCGCCTTCGCGGAAAAACGTGATCCCATCTGGAAGGGACGATGAGGAGTGCGCCCCTGCATCGGGCGCAATCCGCATCTTTCCATAAATCAGACTTATGGAAGGAATAGATAATTTAGGGCGTTACACGCGACGAATGCGTGGTTAAATTTATGGAACGACGAGCCGCATTGCGGCGCAGGGAGGAGGCTTTCGGAGGACGGAAATGCGCTTCTGTCGGCATAAAATGCCGGCCGTAAGGTTGCCTTAGAGGCGAAAAACAGAAATTCTGCCAATCATAACGACAAATGCCCACCTAATGGGCCAGCAAAAGGGAACAGGGGAATGACTGATTACACCAAATATCTCACCAGCCAGGTTTCGCTCGGCAAGATGAACCGCCGCGAGTTCATGGGCCGCGCCGCCGCTTTCGGCGTCACGCTCGCCGTCGCCGGCACGATGTTCGACACCGCGGCACGCGCGCAGGAGCCCAAGCGCGGCGGCAACCTGAAGCTCGGCCTTGAAGGCGCGGCCGCAACCGACTCGAAGGATCCCGCCAAGGCGCTCTCGCAGTTCATGTTCGTCGTCGGTCGCAACTGGGGCGACATGCTCGTCGAATCCGAACCGCTGACCGGCAAGCCCGTGCCGGCGCTCGCCGAATCCTGGGAGCCGTCCGCCGATGCCTCGACCTGGACGTTCACCATCCGCAAGGGCGTCAAATTCCACGACGGCAAGGAACTGACCGTCGACGACGTCATCAAGACCCTGCAGCGCCACACGGACGAGAAGTCGGAATCGGGCGCGCTCGGCGTCATGAAGTCGATCAAGGAAATCAAGGCCGACGGCGACAAGCTGGTGCTGGTGCTGACCGAAGGCAATGCCGACCTGCCGCTGCTGCTCACCGACTACCACCTCGTCATCCAGCCGAATGGCGGCCTTGACGATCCGAACGCCATGATCGGCACCGGCCCCTACAAGGTGACGAGCTTCGAAGCGGGCGTGCGCGCCACCTTCGAGCGCAACAAGGACGACTGGCGTCAGGACCGCGGCTTCGTCGACACGATCGAAATGATCGCGATGAACGACAAGACGGCCCGCATCGCCGCACTCTCCTCCGGCCAGGTGCACTATATCAACCGCGTCGATCCGAAGACCGTCGACCTCCTGAAGCGCGCACCGACCGTGGAAGTGCTCTCCACCTCCGGCCGCGGCCACTATGTCTTCATCATGCATTGCAACACGGCGCCGTTCGACAACAACGACCTGCGCCTTGCGCTGAAATACGCGATGGACCGCGAGACCATGCTGGAAAAGGTGCTCGGCGGCTATGGCAAGGTCGGCAACGACTTCCCGATCAACGAGACCTATGCCCTCTTCCCCGAGGGCATCGAACAGCGCGCCTACGATCCGGACAAGGCGGCCTTCCACTACAAGAAATCGGGCCACAGCGGCTCCGTCCTGCTGCGCACGTCGGATGTCGCCTTCCCGGGCGCCGTCGACGCAGCCGTGCTCTACCAGGAGAGCGCCAAGAAGGCCGGCATCGAGATCGAGGTGAAGCGCGAGCCCGGCGACGGCTACTGGTCGAACGTCTGGAACGTACAGCCCTTCTCGACCTCCTACTGGGGTGGCCGTCCGACGCAGGACCAGATGTATTCGACAGCCTACCTTTCGAAGGCCGACTGGAACGACACACGCTTCCTGCGCGAAGACTTCGACAAGATGGTGCTCCAGGCCCGCTCGGAACTCGACGAAGCCAAGCGCAAGGAAATGTACCGCGCCATGGCCATGATGGTGCGTGACGAAGGCGGCCTGATCCTGCCGATGTTCAACGACTTCGTGAACGCCTCCTCCAAGCAGGTGAAAGGCTACGTGCACGACATCGGCAACGACATGTCGAACGGCTATGTCGCAACCCGCGTGTGGCTCGACGCCTGATGACCGGCAACGGACCGGCGCACGGTCCGGAGCTGACAGCAACGGCGACTGCGGGCGAAGCCCCGCAGTCTGCCGGCGTTGCCGGGTCGGTTGCGTCCACGGGAGCCCCCATAGACGAAGGCACGCCTTCGTTCTGGGCGAAACTCAGCAAGAGCAGCCCCCTGGTGGCGCTCATCGCGCAACGCTTCGCGCTCAGCGTGGCCTTGCTCTTCGCCGTGTCCCTGATGATCTTCGGGGGCGTGGAAGCCTTGCCGGGCGATTTTGCGACGACCTATCTCGGCCAGTCCGCAACGCCGCAGGCCATCGAGAACATCCGCAAGGATCTCGGTCTCGACCAGCCCGCCACCACACGCTATTTCAACTGGCTCGGTGGCGCCATCCAGGGTGACTTCGGCAATTCCTGGGCCTCGAAAAACTCGGTCGGCGAGCAGATCGGCAAACGCCTTGGCAATTCGCTGTTCCTCGCCTTCTTCGCGGCGATCATCTCGGTGCCGCTCGCGGTCGGCCTCGGCATGCTCGCGGTGCAATACCGAAACCGCATGCCCGACAAGATCATCAACGTCATCTCGCTGGCGGCGATTTCCCTGCCGGAATTCTTCGTCGGCTACCTCCTGATCCTGTTCTTCGCCGTGCAGATGGGTGTCGCGACCTTCCCCGCAACCGTCTATGAATCGATGACGATCGGCGAGCGCCTCTCCGCCATCGCCCTACCCACGGCGACGCTCGTCCTCGTCGTGCTCGCCCACATGATGCGCATGACCCGGGCGGCGATCCTCAACGTCATGTCGTCTGCCTATGTCGAAACGGCGGAACTCAAGGGCCTTTCCGGCCTGCGCATCATCGCCAAGCACGCGGCGCCGAACGCCGTCGCGCCCGTCATCAACGTCATCGCGCTGAACCTTGCCTATCTCGTGGTCGGCGTCGTCGTCGTGGAGGTCGTCTTCGTCTATCCCGGCATGGGCCAGTACATGGTCGACGCCGTGACGGTGCGCGACATGCCCGTCGTGCAGGCCTGCGGCCTGATCTTCGCCGCCTTCTACATCTTCCTCAACATGTTCGCCGATATCCTTGCGATCGTCGCGAACCCCAGATTGAGGCATCCGCGATGAGACTTTCCACCATCCCCATCAGCGCCTGGGTCGGCATCATCGGCATCCTGCTCGCCGTCTTCTGCGCTCTCTTCGCCCCCCTCATCGCCCCCTATGGCGAAAGCGAGATCGTCGGCTCCGTCTGGCAGCCGATGGGCGGCGATTTCCTGCTCGGCACCGACAATCTCGGCCGCGATCTCTTTTCGCGGCTGATCTTCGGCGCGCGCACCACGATCTTCGTGGCGCTGGCGGCAACGATCCTCGCCTTCTCGCTCGGCATGCTGCTCTCCTTCACGGCGGCGGTGACGGGTGGGCTCGTCGACCAGGCGTTTTCCCGCTTCAACGACCTGATGATGGCGATCCCGACGCTGATCTTCGCGCTCGTCGTGCTCGCGGTTCTGCCGCAGCAGCTCTGGATCCTGATCCTCGTCATGGCGATCCTCGACTCAACCCGCGTCTACCGCATCGGCCGCGCCGTCGCGCTCGATGTGGCGGTCATGGAATTCGTGGAGGCGGCAAGGCTGCGCGGCGAAGGCACCGGCTGGATCATTTTTCGGGAAATCCTGCCCAACACGCTCTCGCCGCTGCTTGCCGAGTTCGGCCTGCGCTTCGCCTTCTCGATCCTGTTCCTCTCCACCCTCTCCTTCCTCGGCCTCGGCATCCAGCCGCCGGCGGCCGACTGGGGCGGCATGGTCAAGGACAACAAGGACGGCATCATCTTCGGCATTTCCGCCGCCCTCATTCCGGGCGGGGCGATCGCCGGGCTCGCCATCTGCGTCAACCTCGTGGTCGACTGGCTGATGAAACGTACCTCCAGCCTCAAGGGGGGCCGCGGCGATGCCTGACCTGCTTTCCGTCAGAAACCTCAAGATCGAGGCGACCAGCTATCCGCCGGGCGAACCGCCGAAAACCGTGACACTCGTCGAAGGCGTGAATTTCGACGTTGAGAAGGGCAAGGTGCTCGGCCTCATCGGCGAATCGGGCGCCGGCAAGTCGACCATCGGCCTCACTGCGCTGGCCTACGGGCGCGGCGGGGTGCGCATCACCGGCGGCGAGGTGAAGCTCAACGGCGAGGACCTCCTGAAACTCTCGCCGTCGGGCATCCGCAAGGTGCGCGGCTGCAAGGTCTGCTACGTCGCGCAATCGGCGGCCGCCGCCTTCAACCCTGCCCACCGGCTCGGCGAACAGGTGATCGAGGCTTCGCTGAAACACGGCATCATGAGCCGGGCGGAGGCGGAAAAGCGCGCGCTCTACCTGTTCAGGGTGCTTGGCCTGCCCAGCCCCGAAACCTTCGGCCAGCGCTATCCGCACCAGGTCTCCGGCGGCCAGCTCCAGCGCGCCATGACCGCCATGGCGCTCTGCCCCAACCCGGAACTCATCGTCTTCGACGAACCGACCACCGCGCTCGACGTGACGACGCAGATCGACGTGCTCGCCGCCATCAAGCACGCCATCGAGGAGACGCATACGGCCGCGCTCTACATCACCCACGACCTTGCGGTCGTGGCGCAGATCACGGACGACATCCTCGTTCTCCGTCACGGCAAGATGATCGAATACGGCTCGGTCAAGCAGATCATCGAGGCCCCGACGCAGGATTACACCCGCGCGCTGGTCAACGTGCGCGGCACCAAGCGGGACGAAGCGCCCGACCAGTCGAACACGCTTCTGAAAGTCGAAAACGTCACCGCCGGCTATTCCAACGGCTTCAAGGTGCTGCAAAACGTCTCGCTGCACCTGCCGAAGGGCCAGACCTTGGCGGTGGTGGGCGAATCCGGCTCGGGCAAATCCACCCTCGCCCGCGTCATCACCGGCCTCTTGCCGCCGCAGGACGGCACGATCAGTTTCGACGGCAAGGCTTTGCCGAAGGCGCTGAAGGGCCGGTCGAACGACGAGCTTCGCCGCATCCAGATGATCTACCAGATGGCCGACACCGCGATGAACCCGCGCCAGACGGTGCGCGACATCATCGGCCGCCCGCTCACCTTCTACTACGGCATGCGCGGCCAGCAGAAGACCGAGCGGGTGAAGGAACTGCTGGAACAGATCGAGATGGGCGGCCGCTTCGCCGACCGCTATCCGGCCGAACTCTCCGGCGGCCAGAAGCAGCGCGTCGCCATCGCAAGGGCGCTGGCGGCCCAGCCGGAACTCATCCTCTGCGACGAGCCGACATCCGCCCTCGACCCGCTGGTGGCCGAAGGCATCCTGAAACTGCTGCTGAAACTCCAGGACGAGACCCACGTCTCCTACATGTTCATCACCCACGACATCGCCATCGTGCGCGCCATCGCCGATTCGGTGGCCGTGATGCACCGGGGCAAACTCGTGCGCTTCGGCCCGAAATCGAAGGTGCTTTCTCCGCCCTTCGACGACTATACGGACCTACTGCTGAAATCCGTTCCCGAGATGGAGATCGGCTGGCTGGAGCGGGTGCTGACCACGCGGCGCATGGAAAGCGCCGGCAATTGACAAAAGCGGGCGGCGGAGGTCGCCCGTTTCCTTTTACGGCAACTCCAAGAGCCGCCCCTCATCCGGCCTGCCGGCCACCTTCTCCCCGCAAGCGGGGCGAAGGGATATGCCGCACCGTTCTCCTCAAGGAACAGCGTCGCGTCGGGCAAGTCCCGCTCTCCCTGCTTGCGGGGAGAGGGTTAGGGTGAGGGGCAAATCCTCCGAACATTCAATTCTGCGTGCAGGTCACATCCCCGAGACGGCTCGCCGATTCGCCCTCCACCGACACGGTCTCATCGCCCCGCGCGGTGCAATTGCCCTTCTCGCCGACGCCCGAGCGGAATTTCACCATCGGCTGGCCCTCGATCATGATGCTCGGCACGATCTCGTAAAGTTCCGGCGGGCAGTTCACCACGTCGGAAAGCCGAAGCGCCGGCGCGCCGCCGATGAAGACGCTCTTCGAGCCGGAGAGGGCGCAGGACGGAAGGGGCGCCGGCGCATCCTCCGCAAAGGAGACGGACGGCCCCCCCGCCAAAAGACTGAAGGCCAGAACCGCGCTAGCCAGCCGCAAAAATCGCATCACTTGTCTCCCTTTTCACGCGCCGTGCGGGACAGCGCCAGCAGCGTTTCGAGTGCCCGTTCGGCATCCCGCTCCGGCACGAATATATGGTCGTGATGGTAACCGGCAACCACGTTGGCGCTGATCCCTTCCGTCGTCAGCGCCGTCGCGAAGGCCGCCGTCAGTCCCACTGCCTCCAGCGAGGAATGCACCGTGAGCGTGATCATGCGCATCGGAGGGCTGACAGCCAGTCCGTCCGCCGCCTCGAAAGGCAGGATCAGCGTCACGCCCTCCGCCTCCCGGAAGACGCCGATCGGCGCACGCAGGAGGCACCGGGCGAACTCGTCGCCCGGCACAGAGGCATAGACGAAGCGGCCTTCGACCAGTGCCGGCTCCATCGTCGCGAGCAGTTCGTCGAGATCGGTAACACCGCTCATGGACGGGCCATCCGGCGCACGGCATCACACAGCGCCGCAAAACCGGCCCTCGCCCCCGCGCTCATGAAACGGGCACGCAGCCACGCATGGATCATCTGCTTTTCCTCGCGAAACTCCACCGGCACGCCGGCGAGCGCCAGCCGCGCGGCATAGGCTCGCGCATCGTCGCGCAGCGGATCGAAAAAAGCACCGGTAATGAAGGTGGACGGCAGGGCGGCAAGGTTTTCCGCCCGCAGCGGGAAGGCGTGCGCGGCCTCCTCCGGCGCCTTGTAGACCTCCCGGTAATAGGCGACATCGGCAGTCGAAAGGCCCGGCGCCTCGGCCATTTCCAGATAGGAACCGGAAGCAAGGTCACCGCCGAGACCCGGATAGACCAGCGCCTGCCCGGCAATGCCCTTCAGCTCCTCGTCGCGTGCCTTCAGCACGATGCCGGCCGCAAGGTTTCCCCCCGCGCTGTCGCCGATCACCACGACCGGGTGATTTTCCAACAGAAGCTCGATCAGCACGGCCCAGCAATCGTCGAAGGCGGCGGGCCAGACATGCTCCGGCGACAGGCGGTAATCCACGGACACAAGCTCGGCGCCCGCGGCCTCGCAAAGCTCGGCGCAGATCGCGTCATGGCTGTCGAGCGAGCCGACGACGAAGCCGCCGCCGTGAATGTAGAAAAGCCGCGTCGCGCTCGTCATCGCCGCCGGGCGGTAGCGGCGCACAGGAATGCGCCCGGCAATGACGCTGTCCTGCTTGGTCATGCCCGCAGGCGGCGGTGCGTCGAAGGCGGCGCAGAGCGCATCGTACCAGCCGCGCTGCTGCCCGATATCCGCATCGACGGCATCGGCGGGATAAAAACCCTCGCAGCGCTTGTGGAAGGCGAGAATGCCCTCCTCGGTCGGCATGGGGCGTTCGGTCATGGCGGCTCCTCGTTGCCGGCACCGTTTCGGCTCGGCGGAACGGCTGCAGGGGCTTGTCCGGTTGCAGCATCGGCCGGCACGACGATGCCGTGCCGGCTGAAAATGCTTGCGGCGGGGATCATAGCAGCACGCCTCCCGCACGCCTGTCCCATCCGCGGCTTTCCCAAGGAATTTTCGCGGCTTGCTTCGCCCGCGCCAGGCATATTAACTGCCGCCATGGCATTCACCTTCCGGCAACTGCAATATTTCGTCGCCGTCGCGGAACAAGGGTCCGTAACGCGCGCCGCGCAAATCCTCTCGATCTCGCAATCCTCGATCACCGAGGCCATCAAGGAGCTTGAATCCGACCTCGGCGTCGAACTCTTCGAGCGCCATCCGCGCGGGTTGACGACCACGCACAACGGCCACCAGTTCCTGCGTCACGCCACAAAAATCCTGTCGAACGTCTCGGACGCCCGCCGCTCCTTTTCCGACAACCGCACGGCGGAAAAGGGCCAGCTCAATCTCGGCGTCACGTCCCTCGTCGCCGGCTACGTGCTGTCGGACCTGCTCTCGCGCTATCGCCGCGCCTTTCCCGGCATCGAGGTGAGCGCCATCGAGGACAACGGCTCCTATCTCGAGCATCTCCTGGTCGGCGGCGAGCTCGACGTTGCCGTCATGGTCATCTCGAACCTGCGCGACCGCATGGCGTTGCAGGCGGAAATCCTGGAAACCTCGCCCTATCGCCTCTGGCTGCCGATCGGCCACCCGCTCGTCGCGGCCGACATCATCTCGGTCAGCGACATCGCGAAGGAACCGCTGATCATGCTGACGGTCGATGAAATCGAAGAGAACACCGGCAAGCTTCTGACCGCACTCGGCGCCCGCCCGCATGTCGCCTTCCGCACCCGCTCGGTGGAGGCGGTGCGCAGCCTTGTGGCCACCGGGGCAGGCATCGCGCTCCTGCCCGACCTTGTCTACCGTCCCTGGTCGCTGGAAGGCGACCGCATCGAAAGCCGCGACGTCTCCGGCGCGCTACCGGTCGTGCAGGTCGGCATGGTCTGGCGCAAGGGATCCAGCCTGCCGCAGGCGGCGCGGGATTTTGTGGGGCTGGCGGAGGCGCTGAGGAGCGGGCGGGGAAGATAACACCTACGATTTCGGAATTTCCGATAGCGACATTCTGATTAATGAATTTGCGAAAGCGGCGAAATCGCGGCACCTTTTCATCCGGGAACAATACCGCAGCAAAGCGGATCAAACCGGGAGACTGTCATGACGCGACTTCTGCATTCCTGCACCGCGCTTACCCTTTCGCTCGCCTTCACCACCGCAGCCATCGCCCAGGAACCGCTGAAGGCACTTGGCGCCGGCGAAGGCGAAGTCTCCATCGTCGCCTGGGCCGGCTATATCGAGCGCGGCGAGACGGACAAGAACTATGACTGGGTCACCGAGTTCGAGAAGAAGACGAGCTGCAAGGTCACCGTGAAGACTGCCGCCACCTCGGACGAAATGGTGGCGCTGATGAACGAGGGCGGCTTCGACCTCGTCACCGCCTCGGGCGACGCGTCGCTCCGCCTCGTCGCAGGCAAGCGCGTCCAGCCGATCAACACCGATCTCATCCCGAGCTGGAAGACCATCGACGAGCGCTTGCAGAACGCGCCCTGGCATACCGTGAACGGCGTGCACTACGGCACACCCTATCTCTGGGGGCCGAACGTCCTGATGTACAACACCGAGGCCTTCAAGGGCGAAGCCCCGAAAAGCTGGAACGTCGTCTTCGAGGAGATGACGCTGCCGGACGGCAAGTCGAACAAGGGGCGCGTACAGGCCTATGACGGCCCGATCCACATCGCCGACGCCGCGCAATACCTGATGAAGCACAAGCCGGAACTCGGCATCAAGGATCCCTACGAACTCAACGAAGACCAGTACAAGGCCGCGCTCGACCTGCTGCGCGTGCAGCGCACGTTGGTCGGCCGCTACTGGCATGACGCGATGATCCAGATCGACGACTTCAAGAACGAAGGCGTCGTCGCCTCCGGCTCCTGGCCGTTCCAGGTCAACCTGATGCAGGCCGAAAAGCAGCCGATCGCCTCGACCTTCCCGGAAGAGGGTGTGACGGGCTGGTCGGACACGACCATGCTGCATGCCGAAAGCCAGCATCCGAACTGCGCCTATATGTGGATGGAGCACTCGCTGTCCGCCAAGGTGCAGGGCGATGCCGCCGCCTGGTTCGGCGCAGTTCCCTCCGTTCCGGCCGCCTGCAAGGGCAATGCGCTGCTGACCGATGAAGGCTGCAAGACCAACGGGTTCGAGAACTTCGAGAAGATCGCCTTCTGGCGCACGCCGGTGACCAAGTGCGAAAGCCAGGGCGAGTGCGTGCCCTACCATCGCTGGGTCTCCGACTATATCGGCGTGATCGGCGGCCGATGAGGCCGCAATAGCCCCTCACCCTAACCCTCTCCCCGCAGGCGGGGAGAGGGAACGTGCCCCAAGATACTTCGTTCGCCCCGACGGTTGATCGGCAGCGGGAACGTGTCCTCATGCCTCCTTCGCCCCGCTTGCGGGGAGAAGGTGCCGGCAGGCGGATGAGGGGCAGAACACAAGACACCCGGAGCCCCCATGACCGCCGTCCTGTTCCAGCAAGTCTCCCGCCACTTCGGCGCCGTGCGTGCCGTCGACAGCGTGGACCTCGCAATAACCGAGGGTGAGTTCTTCGCCATGCTGGGCCCGTCCGGTTCCGGCAAGACGACGTGCCTGCGCCTGATGGCCGGTTTCGAGCAGCCGACCTCGGGCCATATCGAGATCTTTGGCGAGACGGCGGAGGGCGTGCCGCCCTACCGGCGCAACGTCAATACGGTCTTTCAGGACTACGCCCTCTTCCCGCATCTCTCGATCCTCGAGAACGTCGCCTACGGGCTGATGGTCAAGGGCGTCGGCAAGGCGGAGCGACTGAAGGCAGCCGAGGAAGCGCTCGCCATGGTAAAACTGCCGGGCTACGGCACACGCCGGCCCGGCCAGCTCTCCGGTGGCCAGCGCCAGCGCGTGGCACTGGCCCGCGCGCTCGTCAATCGCCCCCGCGTGCTCCTTCTCGACGAACCGCTCGGCGCGCTTGATCTCAAGCTGCGCGAGCAGATGCAGGAGGAACTGAAGAGCCTGCAAAAGTCGCTGGGCATCACCTTCGTCTTCGTCACCCACGACCAGGGCGAGGCCCTGTCGATGGCCGACCGCATCGCCGTCTTCAGCGAGGGCAAGATCCAGCAGCTCGGCACGCCGGAAGAGGTTTACAAGCGGCCGAAGACGCGTTTCGTCGCCGATTTCGTCGGTTCCTCTAATGTGCTGCCGCCCGATTTCGTGGCGACGCTCGGCTTCGGCCGGAACTATGCAAGCCTCAGGCCGGAGGCGATCGCGCTGGGGGACACCGGCCCGGGCCGCAAGCAGTTTTCCGGCCGCGTGACGGCGACGAGCTTCCTCGGCGCGGCAAACCGCGTGACGGTGGAGACCGCCGGCGCCCGCATCGCAGCGATGATCCCGGCATCCCTCACGGTCCCTGCACAGGGCGAGACGGTCACCCTCTCCTTCCTGCCGGAAGACCTGCACGCGATGGACGGTGCCCAATGAGCGTCGCCGCCGACACCTCCATCCTCGCGCGCCGCGAAGGCGCCTCCGGGCGGCTTTCGGATTTCTTCTGGCGCAACCCGAGGATCCTGCTGCTCCTGATGCTGACGCCACCGCTCCTCTGGCTCGGCGTTATCTATCTCGGCGCGCTCTTCGCGCTCCTCTTGCAGAGCTTCTTTTCGATCGACGACTTTTCCGGGCTGATCAACTACGAGTTCACGCTCGCCACCTACAAGCAGCTGCTCATCCCGTCGAATTTCGACATCATCCTGCGCACCGTGCTGATGGCCGTTCTGGTGACGCTCGCCTCCGCCGCCATCGCCTTTCCGATCGCCTATTACGCGGCGCGCTATGCCCGCGGAAAATGGAAGGTCGTCTTCTACCTCGGCGTCATGCTGCCGCTGTGGTCGAGCTATCTCGTGAAAGTCTATGCCTGGAAGCTCATCCTCGCCAAGGAAGGCATCGTCACCTGGGCCTTCGCCAAGCTGCATCTTTCCTGGCTGCTCGATGCCTGGCTGGCGCTGCCCGTCGTCGGCGGTTCGTCGCTGTCGATCAGCTATACCGGCACCTTCATCGTTTTCATCTATGTCTGGATGCCCTTCATGATCCTGCCGATCCAGGCGGCGCTGGAGCGCGTGCCGGGCAACCTGATCGAGGCTTCCGCCGATCTCGGCGGCAACCCGGCGCAGACCTTCCGCCATGTCCTCTTCCCCCTGGCGCTGCCCGGCATCATCGCCGGCTCGATCTTCACCTTCTCACTGACATTGGGCGACTACATCATCCCGCAGATCATCGGCTCGTCGCGGCTCTTCATCGGCCAGGCGGTCTATGCCCAGCAGGGCACGGCCGGCAACATCCCGCTCGCCGCCGCCTTCTCCGTCGTGCCGATCGTCATCATGGGCCTCTATCTCTGGATGGCCAAGCGACAGGGAGCCTTCGATGCGCTCTGACAAAAACACCTCGGCCCCGCTCGGCCTGAAGATCGCCGCTGGGCTCGGCCTTCTCTTCCTGCACCTGCCGATCCTGCTCATCTTCCTCTATGCCTTCACGACGGAGGAGAAGAGCTACCAGTTCCCGCCGCCGGGCTATACGCTGCAATGGTTCGCCGTTACCTGGAACCGGCCGGATGTCTGGGAGGCGATGGGGCTTTCCGTTCGCGTCGCGTCCATCTCGACCGCCGTCGCCCTGGTGCTCGGCACGCTGTGCGCCGCCGCCGTTTCCCGCACGAAATTCTTCGGCCGGGAGACGATCTCGCTGCTCGTCATCCTGCCGATCGCCCTGCCCGGCATCATCACCGGCATCGCACTGCGCTCGGCCTTCTCGTTTGCGGAAATCCCCTTCTCCTTCTGGACGATCGTGCTCGGCCACGCGACCTTCTGCGTCGTGGTCGTCTACAACAATGCCGTCGCCCGCTTCCGCCGCGTCTCGGGCTCGCTGATCGAGGCCTCGATGGACCTCGGCGCCGACAGTTTCCAGACCTTCCGCTACATCATCCTGCCGAACATCGGCACCGCCCTGCTCGCCGGCGGCATGCTCGCCTTCGCCCTCTCCTTCGACGAGGTGATCGTCACCACCTTCACCGCCGGCCAGCAATCGACCCTGCCGATCTGGATGCTGGAGGAACTGGTGCGCCCGCGCCAGCGGCCGGTGACCAACGTCGTCGCCATGGTCGTGGTGCTCGTCACCTTCCTGCCGATCCTCGGCGCCTACTACCTCACCCGCGACGGCGACCAGGTCGCCGGCGCCGGCAAATGAACCAACGATAAGGGAGAACCACGATGGACACCCAGATGCTGATCGGCTCGCGTTTCGAAGCCGGCACCGAGGCCGAGGAGCACATCCTGAACCCGAAGACGGGCGCGAAGATCGTCGACCTGCCGGAAGCCTCCTACGCCCAGATCGACGCTGCCGTCGACGCCGCCGAAAGGGCCTTCGTCTCCTGGGCGACCACCACGCCCGCCGAACGCTCCGGCTACCTCCTGAAGATCGCCGACGCGATCGAGAAGGACGCCGATGCCTTCGCGGCGCTGGAATCGCTCAATTGCGGCAAGCCGATCAATGCCGCGCGCAATGACGAACTGCCCGCCATCGTCGATTGCTGGCGCTTCTTTGCCGGCGCCATCCGCTCGCTGAGCGCCCCGGTCGCCGCCGAATACCTGCCCGGCTTCACCTCCATGGTGCGGCGCGACCCGATCGGCATCGTCGGCTCGATCGCGCCATGGAACTATCCGCTGATGATGATGGCCTGGAAGCTGGCCCCGGCCATTGCCGGCGGCAACACCGTCGTCTTCAAGCCCTCCGAGCAGACGCCGCTGACGGCGCTGAAGATGGCGAAGCTGCTTGCCGACATCCTGCCGGAAGGCGTGGTCAACATCGTGCTCGGCCGCGGCGAGACGGTTGGCAATGCGCTGATCAACCATCCGAAGATCAACATGGTATCGATCACCGGCGACGTGGCGACCGGCAAGAAGGTGCTCGCCGCCGCCGCCAAGACGGTCAAGCGCACCCATCTGGAACTCGGCGGCAAGGCCCCCGTCGTCGTCTTCGACGATGCGGACCTCGACGCCGTCGTCTCGGGCATCCGCGCCTTCGGCTACTACAATGCCGGCCAGGACTGCACGGCAGCCTGCCGCATCTACGCGCAGGACGGCATCTACGAAAAACTGGTCGCCGACCTCTCGGCCGCCGTCTCGACCATCAAATACAACGACCCCGACGACACGCAGAACGAGATCGGCCCGCTGATCTCCAAGCGCCAGCGCGACCGCGTCGCCAGCTTCGTCGAGCGCGCCGCCGAGGTGAAGCATATCGAGATCACCACGGGAGGCCGGGCCGGCAGCGACGACGGCTACTTCTTCCAGCCGACCGTGGTGGCCGGCGCGACCCAGGACGACGAGATCGTGCGCCGCGAGGTCTTCGGCCCCGTCGTCTCCGTCACCCGCTTCTCCGAGGCGGACCAGGCCGTCGCCTGGGCGAATGACAGCGACTACGGCCTCGCCTCCTCCGTCTGGACCAAGGACATCGGCAAGGCGATGAAAGCCGCCGCCCGCCTGCAATACGGCTGCACCTGGATCAACACCCACTTCATGCTGACCACCGAAATGCCCCATGGCGGCGTCAAGCAGTCGGGCTACGGCAAGGACATGTCGATCTATGCACTGGAGGACTACACCGCCGTGCGCCACGTGATGATCAGTCACGACTAATCCTCCCAGCCGCCCAAGAGCGCGGCCACCTTCCGGGGCGCTCCCGCTGCCCCGGAACTTTTTTGTCCGTCACGCGTCTTTACTCCGACACAATCGGAGGCTTCGCCGTGCTGAAATGGGCCCTTATCTTCCTCGTCGTCTCGCTGATCGCAGGCTTTCTGGGCTTCTCCGGCGTGTCGGCCGCCACGGCGACGATTGCCAAGGTGCTCTTCGCCATCGCCCTCATCATCTTCCTGATTTTCCTTGTGCTTGCAGTGATGGCCGGCAGCCTCGCCTTCTGAGTGCAGATCATCCACAACCTGCGTTGCATATCGGCAACATCGGCTAAATCATGAGCGCTTAAGTCATATAATTTCTTGCCGCGGAACAAATCCTGATAAAAACGGTCACATTATCGATCCGCTTCGTCAGAAAGTTTCCGCATGCACAAGCCCTCCCGCACGATGTCCCGCCTGGCGCTCGCCGGCACGTCTCTCCTCACGCTCGCCACGGTCGCCCTTGCACAGGACCAGGCGGCCACGGCAGCGGGCGGTGCGACCGTTCTCGAAGACATCGTCGTCAACGGCGGCAGCGGCGGCGTCATCACGGCGGACGGCTATGTGGGCAAAAGCAGCGCGACGGGCGCAAAGGTCGATACGCCCTTCATCCAGACACCGCAGTCGATCTCCTCGGTCACGCAGCAGCAGCTGGAAGACCGCAACCCGCAGACCCTGCTCGAAACGCTCGCCTACACGCCGGGCACACGCGTCGGCGGCTACGGTTTCGATCCGCGCTTCGACTCGTTCACCGTGCGCGGCTTCGACGTGACCTATACGGGCGTTTTCCGCGACAACCTGCGCCAGCCGGGCGCCGGCTCCTCGTTGTTCAAGACCGAGCCCTACGGCCTCGAAGGCGTCTCGATCCTGCGTGGCCCCTCTTCCGCACTCTACGGCGCATCCGGCGCCGGCGGCCTCTACAACCTCATCAGCAAGCGCCCGACGGAAGACGCGCTGCGCGAGATCCAGGTGCAGTATGGCAGCCACGACCGCTACCAGGGCCAGTTCGACCTCTCCGGCCCGATCAATGAGGAAGACCCGGTCTACTATCGCCTGACCGGCCTCCTGCGCAGCGCCGACACCGAACAGGTCGGCGTTCCCGACGACCGCGCCTATATCGCGCCGGCCTTCACCTGGAAGCCGGACGAGGATACCAAGCTGACGATCCTCGGCGAATATTCCCGCACCAAGACGGGCGGCACCGCGGCCTACTATTATGACGCCGCCACCGGCAAGGTCAGCGACATCTTCGCCGGCAACCCGGCCTACAACGACTCGATCCAGAACCAGGGCCGCATCGGCTACGAGTTCGAGCATCGCCTGAACGAGGTCTTCACCTTCCGCCAGAACACCCGCGCTTCCTGGCTGAACGTCGACGCCGACTGGGCCTTCGCCTACCAGCCGAACGCGGCCGACCCGACGCTGCTCGACAGCAGCGCCGGCACGTACGAAGAGTGGATGAACACCTACACGATCGACAACCAGCTGGAAGCCAAGTTCGACACCGGCGCACTGGAGCACACGCTGCTCACCGGCATCGACTTCACCAAGATCTACTGGAAATCGCTGAACGGCTACGGCGCAACGCCGCCGCTCGACACCAAGAACCCGACACGCGGTCGCCCAACGGACCCGATCGGCTTCCAGACGAAGAGCGTGCAGGACCAGTTCATCACTGGCCTCTACCTGCAGGACCAGATCCGCTACGACGCGCTGACCTTCACGCTCGGCGGCCGCTACGACTGGGTCTCCACCGACACCGACAACACGGACCTCGCCTCCGGCGCCCTCAGCACGATCAACCAGAGCGACCGTGCCTTCACCTGGCGCGCCGGCGTGACCTATGAGACCGAATGGGGCATTACCCCCTATGCCAGCTATTCGACCGCCTTCTCGCCGAATGCCGGCGTGAACCTTGCCACCGGCAACCCGTTCAAGCCGACCGAGAGCGAGCAGCAGGAAGTCGGCGTGAAGTACCTGCTTCCGGACAGCAACACCCTGCTGACGGCCGCACTCTTCAACATCGACCAGACGAACGGACTTTATTATGAAGTCGTCGACCTGCCAAGCGGTCCGGCCAACATCCAGGTACAGCGCGGCAAGCTGCGCTCGCGCGGCCTGGAACTGGAAGCCTCGACCAGCCTCGACAACGGCCTCTCGCTGATCGCCTCCTATACCTATACCCAGGCGAAGATCATCGATGGCCCGGCCGGCACCGTGAACAACGACGTCTCCTCCGTACCGCGCCACATGGCATCGCTCTGGGCGCATTACACCATGCCGGAAGACGGCGCGCTGGCCGGCCTCGGCTTCGGCGCAGGCGTTCGCTTCACCGGGGAAAGCTACGGCAACGACGCCAACAGCCTGAAGAACAAGGCGCGCGCCTTCGTCGATGCGTCGATCGACTACGATTTCGCCGCCATCGACAAGGACTTCGCCGGCCTGAAGCTGCAGGTCAACGCGACGAACCTCTTCGACCGCCAGGATGCCGTCTGCTCGGCCGGCTTCTGCTACCGCGACCAGGGCCGCACGATCATCGGCAGCCTGAAATACTCCTGGTAAGCGCTTGACGGCGCTTCCCTCCCAGGACGGCGAGACCGCTTTCCGGCCCGAAGGCCTGAAGGCGGTCTTCAGCGGTGAACATGCCTGGTGCGGCGAGAAGATGATGCTCTCGTCGGATCTCGATGGCGCCATGCCGCTCTGCGCGTTCCTGGAGGGAGACGGGTTTTCCCGGACGATCGACCGTTATGCGGAGAGCCATGACAAGGCGGACCGGCGTGCCGCCGCCTCCTTCTGGTCGCTCTACTATTTCTCCGCCCTCACCATCCCCTATGTCGTGGCGCGCCGCGCGGAGCGGACCCTGCCCGTCGCCCTCGATGCAATGACCATCGCCATCGGCGAGGACGGCCTGCCCCGGGCCTTCGGCCTGCCGCATGAAGGCGACTGGAGCGAGGGAGACGACCTCGTCGACTTCGTCACACCGCTGGTAGACTGCCACCTCTCCCGCGCGGTCGCCCTGTTCAAGGAAAAGACCGGCATTGCCCCGAAGCTCGCCTGGAACAATGCCGCCGTCTACATCGACTATGCCTTCAACGCGACGGACCATGCGCCGCCCGAAGACGGCGACCATTGGCCCTCGCGTCCCCTCTTCGATTGCCCGCTGCTGGCGAACGGCAGCCGCAACCCCTTCCACGGATGCCTGCGCCACGAGATGGAAGCAGGTGTCATCCACTGCCGTCGCAAGGTCTGCTGCCTGCGCTACATGCTGCCCGGCATTCCAGGCTGCGGCGAGCTGTGCGCCCTGCCGGAACTGAGAAAACAATGACCCAACGCCTTTCCGCCCTCATCGCTGTCGTCCTCCTGTTCCTCGCCATCCTGCCGGCCCGTGCAGAGGTGACGTATCCGCTGACGGTCAAGGACGCCTTCGACCGCGAGATCACCATTCCGGCCCAGCCCAAGGCGGTGCTGCTCGGCAGCGGCTTCGATCTCGTCGCACTCTCGCTGATCCATCCGAACCCGGTCAGCATCCTCGCCGGCTGGTCGAGCGACATGCAGGGCGACAATCCGGAGATCTATGCACGGTTCAAGGAAAAGTTCCCTGAAATCGTCGATGTCCCGGTCATCGGCGCAAACGGCGCGCTCTCCTTCGAGACCATGCTGTCGCTGAAGGCGGACCTTGCCATCCTCGCCAACTGGCAGGCCGATACCGAACTCGGCAAACAGGCGATCGACTACCTGGAAAAGATGGGCGTGCCCGTCGTCGTCGTCGACTTCAACAGCAACGCGCTGAAGAACACCGCCGGGACCATGCGCCTGCTCGGCAAGGTGCTGAACCGCGAGGAACAGGCCAACGCCTTCGCCGACTTCTATGACGCCCGCGTCAAGCGTATCCGCGACCGGGTCGCCCAGCACCCCGAGCCGGGTCCGACCGTGCTGATGGACGCCTTCCCCAACCCGGAAAAATGCTGCTACGCCTATGGCACGGGCGGTCTCGGCGCCTTCATCGCCATCACCGGCAGCCGCAACATCGCCGAAAGCCTGCCGGCGCAGGGCGGCATCGTCAGTTCGGAATTCATCATCGCGGCCAATCCCGACGTCTACATCGCGACCGCGTCGCCGGGCGGCACCTACAGCTCGTTCTCGGTCGGTCCCGGCGTCGCCGCTGAAGAGGCGCGCGAAACGCTCGCCCGCGCCGTCAAGGCGCCGATCCTCTCCGACCTGAAGGCGGTGAAGGACGGCCGCGTGCACGGCCTGTGGAACTTCTTCAACACCGTCCCGCTCAACGTGCTCGCCGCCGAGGCCTTCGCGCACTGGCTGCGCCCGGACATCTTTGCCGACATCGACCCGGATGCGACATTGAAGGAAATCAACGAACGCTTCGCCGCCGTGCCTTTCGACGGCGCCTATTGGATCAGCCTCAAGGCAAAGTGAGGGGACCGGCCTTTCGGTCCCTTCTCCCGCAGGCTATATCATGCCCAGGAGGACCTGAATGATCTGGGCATTCGCAGTCGCGGCAGCGGCCATACTCTATCTCGCACTGCGCTTCCGGCGCTTCCAAAGCTGGGTCGAACCCGTCCTCACCATCGTGGTGGCCATCGGCCTAGCAAGCGCGCTCCTCATCTGGTTCGTCGACGAACGCGCGCCCTCCGGCACCCCCGTCATCCCCAACGCAACGACGCCGGTGCTTTCGGAAGAGACGGTCGTGCTTGCCGAAATGCAGGCCAGCGCCGGCCAGACGAAGACGAGCTTTCGCGTGACCGGCAGCATCGCCAACAAGGGCCCCGTGCCGATGCAGTCTTTCCGCCTCGACGTGGTCCTCTCCGACTGCCCCGGCGGCACCTGCCGCGAGGTCGGCCGCGACAGCGCGCTGATCGTGCTGCGCGTCCAGCCGGGCGAAAGCGCCGCGTTCTCGACCTTCGCCGTCTTCCCCGGCATCGATCTCAACCCCGTCACCGCCCCCGAATGGGATTTTGGCGTGCGCGACGTCAGGGCCGTGACCCGCTGACACGTTTCCAGCCGAAGCGGTATCGCTTCGGCGTGGGAGAATGCGCCAAAGTCGAGAAATCAGAGCGCGGCGACGACATCGGCCGTACTGAGCACCGTCGCAAATTCATGGCGCAGCGTCGCGACATGGGCCCGGTGCACGTCGCGCGCGGCGATCGTCCCGCCCGCGCCGTCCGGCAGGTCGAAGCAGTCGCAGGCATCCTCGACGAGGATCACCCGGTAGCCCATGTTCGCCCCGACGCGCACGCTGGTCGATACGCACATATCCGTGGAAACGCCGAACAGCACGACCGTCTCCGCGCCGAGCCGGCGCAGGCGCAAGTCGAGATCCGTGCCGATGAAGGCGGCGTTGACGCTTTTCGTCACCAGCGGCTCGCCCGCCTGCGGCGCAAAGCCGGGGCGGTGCGCGTTGCCCGGCGCCTCCGGGCCCAGCGTGGAGCCCGGCTCCACGCTGTCGTGGCGCACATGGATGATCGGCCGCCCGGCGGCGCGCCAGGCAGCGAGCAGCGCCAGACCGTTGTCGTCCAGCTTCTCGTTCCAGCGCCGCGGCCAGGGCGCGGCGTCGAAGGCTTGCTGCATGTCGATCGGGATCAGGACGGCGTTGTCAGGTAGGGTCGGCATCAGTTTCTCCATGAGGCGATGACCGACGAATAGTTGCTTTTCCGTCCGGTTTCGCGCAGCAAGGAGCCGGAGCGCCGGACGATCGTCCGGCCGGATGGAGGTTTTTCCGGATGAACGAACTGGACGAGAAGGACAGGCTGCTGCTCGCGGCGCTGCGCGCCGACGCGCGCCAAAGCCTCGTGGAGCTTGCGCGCCACACGGGACTGTCGCGCAGCGCGGTGCACGAGCGCATCCGGCGGCTGGAGGCGAAGGGCGTCATCGCCGGCTATACCGTGAAGCTCGGCGTCGACCGGGAGCGGCCGGGCGTCGAGGCGCTGATCGCCGTCGGCTTCCAGCAGGGCCGCAACTGCGACCACATCGTACCGCATCTCACCGGCATTCCGAACGTCGTGACCTGCTGGTCGCTCGCCGGACCGACGGACCTGATGCTGCTTGTCGAATGCACTTCGAACGGCGAACTCGACACCGTGCGCCGCCAGATCGCGACGACGCCCGGCATCGCGACCGTGCAGACGCACGTCTCGCTGCGCACCCATTTCGATCGCAGAGTCTAGGCGTTTAATCCCAGCATTTAATGGACTTGCTTCAGAAGTAGATCTTGAACTTCTCCCGCACCGCCTGGTCCGTCGCAAAATCGAAGAGCGGGCCGCCGGCCTCCGAGAGAATGCGGTTCTTGCGCTCGATCGCCTTCTGCACAAGGTCCGGCCGGCCGATCTCGGCCCATTCCTTGGGGCTCGTGCGGTCGGCGACGGCGGGATAGATATATTCCGTCTGCATCAGCGACAGCGTCTGCGGATCGCCGAGATAGTGCCCGGGGCCTTCAAGGCAGACCGACCGCATCGTCTCCAGCGAGACGGAATCCTCCGTCACGTCGATGCCGCGCACGCAGCGCTGCACCTGGCCCAAAAGGTCGTCGCCGAGCACGAGGCTTTCAAGGCAGAAGCCGAGCAGCGAGGCATGCATGCCGACGGCCTCATAGACCATGTTGAGGCCGGAGAGGCCCGCCATGACGTTCGAGATCGCCTGTTCCCAACCCGCCTGCATATCCGGCAGCTTGGAATCGGCAATGCCCGCCGCCGCGCCGCCGGGAAGCCGGTAGAACTGGTGCATCTGCGCGCAGCCGGCCGTCAGCAATGCCTGCTCGCCGGAGCCGCCGGACATCGCGCCGGTGCGCAGGTCCGAAACGAAGGGCCATGTGCCGAAGATCGCCGGGTGGCCGGGGGCCATGGCATTGACGTAGACGACGCCGGCAAGGCACTCGGCGACCGCCTGCACGATGGCGGTGGCGAGCGGCGCGGGGGCCGTCGCGCCGGCCTGCCCGGCGGAGAGGAGAAGGATCGGCATGCCGGCCCGGATGCAGGCCTCCATGGTGATGCAACTCTCTTCCGCGAATTTCATCGGCGGCACGACGAAGCAGTTGGAATTCGACACGAAGGGCCGCGCCCGCCACTTGTCCTCGCCGCCCGCCATCATGTGGATGAGATCGAAGCAGCCGGCGACATGCGAGGGATCGGAAAAGCTGGTGCCGACATGTTTCGACGTGCCGGCGCAGCAGCCGTAGAGCGTGTTGATGTCCATCAGGAAATTGTCCGCGACATCGCGGCAGACCATCGCCCGCTGGAAGAAATGCACGTTGTCGAGGTGATGGACGAGCTGGGCGGCGTTGAAGAGGTCTTTCGCGGTCGATTCGCGGTATTCGCGCTTCTCCACATCGACGATATGCACCGCCGCGCCCGCCGTGCCGTAATAGACGCGGGTGCCCGACAGTTCGAGATCGTATTTCGGATCGCGGCCGTAGAGCGTGATGTCGCGCGCGGCGAGGGCCAGCATGTCCTCCACCAGCGCGCGCGGGAAGCGCAAACGCCCGTCCTCGCCGAGGATGGCGCCCGCGCCCGTCATGATCTCGATGCCGGATTTCGGCGCATTGGCGAGGCCGATATTTTCGAGCGCATCCAGCGCCGCCTCATGGATGCGGCGCACGCCGGCCTCCGTCAGCGGCTTGTACTGGCCGCCCGGAAAGCCCGGCCGCACCGGCCGGACATTTTCCGCAAGGGGTGCCGCGCGCATCGCGACGCGCGCTGCACGCCCACCGGACCGCCGGGACAAAACTGCCTGTTCACTCATGATCCGTCTCCCCCGCACCGGCGGCCAGCATTCTGTTGATAAGGTCCCCCGACGCGGCGGTGGACAATTTTGCAAAACTGCCATCCTTGACGATGGCGTCCATCTGCTCGGCGATGGCGGCATGGGTGACGCGGGCGATCATCGAGCCGAGCGAGATGCGGCGCACGCCGATAGCGGCGAGCTGCGGCACGGTGAGCTGGCGCAGCAGCCCGGCGGCAAGCGCATTGACCGGCTTTGAGACGGACTGCACGACACGGCGCAGTTCCGCCTCGCCCGGCGGTACGGGCACGTAGACGAGATCCGCGCCGGCCTTCTCGTAAGCCTGAATGCGGCGGATCGCCTCGTCGAGATCGTAGACACCGTTCATCACGCCGTCCGCCCGGGCGCAGAGGATGAAGGGCCGGCCGAGCGACCGGGCGGCATCCGCCGCGGCGCGGATACGGTCCACGGCGAGATCGAAGGCATAGGCAGGATTGCCGTCCACCATCTGCGTGTCTTCGATCGAGCAGCCGGAAAGCCCGACCTCGGCGGCAAGCCGGATCGTCTCGGCAACACCCTCTGGCGCATCGGCAAAGCCGTTCTCGAAATCACCGGAGACCGGCAGCGGCGTTGCCCGCACCAGGTCCTCCGCGTGCTTCAGCGCTTCCTCGCGCGTCACGCGGCCCATGTCGGGACGCCCGAGCGTGAAGGCGAAGCCGGCCGACGTGGTCGCGAGCGCCACGGCGCCGGAGGCGGCCATCATGCGGGCGGAGCCCATGTCCCAGGGATTGGGGATGACGAAGCAGCCCGACTGGTGCAGATCGAAAAATCGCTGGTGACGGTCGGCAAGGTTTTTCATGCGCGCACCCTTTCGGCTTTCGGATCGTACAGGGGTTGAAGCGAGGCTTCCGCCTTCACGCGGACGCCGGCGATTTCGATCTCGTAGTTCGATGCGAGCACATCCGCCTCGCTCTCGCCGGCTGAAGGCACATAGCCCATGCCGATCGCGCCCCCGAGATAGTGGCCGTAATTGCCCGAGGTGATGGTCGAAACGATCTTGCCGTCACGCACCAGCGCTTCGTTGTGGAAGAGCAGCGGCTCGGGATCGGTCAGCCTGAACTGCACCATGCGGCGCTTAAGGCCGGACTCCTGCCTGCGCAGCACCGCGTCGCGGCCGATGAACTCGCCCTTCCTCGTGCGCACGGCAAAACCCAGGCCGGCTTCCAGCACATGGTCCTCGTCCGTGATGTCATGGCCGAAATGGCGGAACGCCTTTTCGATGCGGCAACTGTCGAGCGTATGCAGCCCGCAGAGTTTCAGGCCGACATCGGCGCCGGCCGCCTCCAGCGCCTCGAAGACATGGGCGGTCTGGTCGGTGGAGACGTAAAGCTCCCAGCCGAGTTCGCCGACATAGGTAACACGATGCGCGCGGGCGAGGCCCATGCCGATCTCGATCTCCCGCGCCGTGGCGAAGGGATGCGCCGCATTGGAAAAGTCGTTCGGGCTGACCTTCTGCATGAGATCGCGCGCATTAGGCCCCATGACGCAGAGCACGCTTTCCGCCGCCGTCACATCGGTGATGACGACGAACTCGTCCTTCAGGTGCTTTCGCAGCCATGCGAGATCGCGCTGCAATGTCGCGCCGGGCACGACGAGGAAGAACGCCGTCTCCGAAAGGCGCGTCACCGTCAGGTCGCTCTCGATGCCGCCGCGTTCGTTGAGCATCTGCGTATAGACGATCCTGCCGGGGGCGACGTCCATCTGGTTGGCGCAGAGCTTTTGCAGGAAGGCCAGCGCATCGCGGCCCTCGACGCGGATTTTTCCGAAGGACGTCATGTCGAAAAGACCGACGCCGTTGCGCACGGCAAGGTGCTCGTCCTTCTGGTTCTCGAACCAGTTCTGCCGCTTCCAGCTATAGCGGTATTCCCGCTCCTGCCCCTCTTTGGCGAACCAGTTGGCGCGCTCCCAGCCCGCCACTTCGCCAAACACCGCGCCCCGCGCCTTCAGGTGCTCATGCAGCGGCGAGCGGCGCACGCCGCGGGCCGTCGCCATCTGGCGGTAGGGGAAATGGTCGGCATAAAGCAGGCCGAGCGTCTCGGAGACGCGGTCCTTCAGGTAGGCTCGATTGCGCTGGAAGGGCTGCGCACGGCGGATATCCACTTCCCAGAGATCGAAAGGCGCTTCGCCGTCGTTCATCCACTGGGCGAGCGCCATGCCCGCCCCGCCGGAGGAGACGATGCCGATGGAATTGTAGCCGGCGGCGACCCAGTAGCCCTTCAGTTGCGGGGCTTCGCCGAGATAGTAGCGGTCGTCGGGCGTAAAGCTTTCGGGGCCGTTGAAGAAGGTGTGGATGCCGGCGGTCTCCAGCATCGGCATGCGGTTGATGGCGTTTTCGAGGATCGGCTGGAAGTGGTCGAAATCCTCCGGAAGCTGGTCGAAGCAAAAATCTTCCGAGATGCCGTCCATGCCCCACGGCTTGGCCTTCAGCTCGAAGGCCCCGATCAGCATCTTGCCGGCATCTTCCTTGTAGTAGGTGCATTCATCCGGCACGCGCAGCACCGGCAGGCGCTGAAGGTTCGGGATCGGCTCCGTGACGATGTAGAAATGCTCGCAGGCGTGCAGCGGCAGGGTGACGCCCGACATATCGGCAAGCGTGCGCCCCCACATGCCGGCGGCGTTGACGACGTTTTCCGTTTCGATGGTGAAGGTTTCGCCGTTCTGCTCGCAGGTAACGCCCGTCACGCGGCCGTCCTTCGTGAGCACCGACGTCACCTTGACGCCCTCGATGACCGTCGCGCCGTTCTGCCGCGCGCCCTTCGCCAAGGCCATCGCAATGTTCGCCGGGTCGCACTGGCCGTCGAGCGGCAGGTGCACGGCGGCCTTCACATCCGCCGTGTTGAGGTGCGGATACATCGCCTTCACCTCGTCGACGGTGATTTCGCGCACGTCGATATCGAAGGCGCGGGCGAGCGACGCCTGACGGTAAATCTCTTCCTTGCGCTCCTCCGTCAGCGCCACCGTCATCGAGCCGCACTGGCGCATGCCGGTGCCGATGCCCGTCTCAGCTTCAAGCTTGACGTAAAGGTCGGCGGAATACTTTGCGAGGCGCGTCATGTTCTGCGAGGCGCGGAGCTGGCCGATCAGGCCCGCGGCATGCCATGTGGTGCCTGACGTGAGCTGCTTGCGCTCCAGCAGCACCACATCTGTCCAGCCGAGTTTTGCGAGGTGATAGGCGACCGAGCAGCCGGAAACGCCGCCGCCGATGATGACGGCTCTCGCCTTCTGAGGAATGGGTTTGCTCATGCGCGCAGTCTTTCATTGTTGGGGTCGAAGAGCGGCCCGTCCGGCTGAACAACCGCCTTGAAACGCTCGCCGTAGATTTCCACCTCGATTTCCGTGCCGGGTGTCGCGAGATCGGCCTTCAGCATGCCGAGCGCGATCGATTTGCCGGTGCGATAGCCCCAGTTGCCGGAGGTCGTCTCGCCGACGACCTTGCCGTCGTGCCAGAGCGTCGACATGTAGGGCGCATCGCAGTCGCCGGCGTCCACGGTCAGCGTCACGAAACGTTTCGTCACGCCCTCAAGCTTCTCGCGCTCCAGCGCGGCCTTGCCCTTGAAGGCCGGCTTCGTCCAGTCGACGAAGCGCTCGAGGCCGCCTTGCAGGATGGTGTAGTCGGTCGAAAGATCGCCCTTCCACGCGCGATAGCCCTTTTCGATGCGCAGGCTGTCGAGCGCCTCCATGCCGAAGGGTTTTAGCCCATGCTTCTGCCCCGCCGCCCAGACGGCGTCGAAGATGACGGCGGTGTCCTCGACCTTGGTGTGGATTTCCCAGCCGAGTTCGCCGGCGAAGGAGACGCGCACGAGCTGGCACCAGCGGCCGGCGATCTCCACCGGCTGGTGGGTGAGCCAGGGCATGGTGAGGTCCGCCTTGCAGACATCGGCGAGGATGGCGCGGGAGTTCGGGCCGGAGAGAATCTGGCACGAAAAGGTTTCCGTGACATCCTCCAGCGTGAAGACCGGATTTTTCGGCAGGTGCTTTTGCAGCCACTCGAAATCGTGCCACTGCGCGGTCGCGGCGGTGATGAGGAAGAAAAAGTCCTCCGCCAGCATCATGACGGACATTTCCGTGACGATGCGGCCCTTGTCGTCGGAGAAATAGGCAAGGCCGATACGGCCGGGTTTCGGCACGCGGCCGGTGATGAGCGATGAGAGCCACGCCGTCGCGCCCTCGCCCTTCACGCGGAAGCGCGAGAAGCCGGGAAGGTCGAGAATGCCGGCGGCCTCGGTGACGGCGCGGCATTCCGCCTCAATGCGCGCCCGCCAGGGGCCTTCGCGGTTCCAGGTCTGAGTCGAGGCTTCGGACGTATCGTCGCCGGGCTCCGCATACCAGTTGGCGCGCTCCCAGCCGTTGTAGGGCTTGAACTGAGCGCCGAGCGCCGCGATACGGTCGTGGATCGGCGAGAGCTTTTGGTTCCGCCCGGCCGGCCAGGCGTGTTTGGGGAAATGCATGGCATATTCGTGGCCGTAGATTTCCATGCCCTTGGCAACGCAATAGTCCTTGTCGGCGGCAAAGGCGGTGTAGCGGCGCGGATCGCAGGACCACATGTCCCACTCCGTCTCGCCTTCCGTCACCCATTCGGCAAGAACCTTGCCGGCGCCGCCGGCCTGGCAGATGCCGAAGGTGAAGACGCAGGCCTCAAAGGCATTCGGCACGCCGGGCATCGGGCCGAGCAGCGGGTTTCCGTCAGGCGCATAGGGGATCGGGCCGTTGATCATGCGCGACAGGCCGGCGGTGCCGAGGATCGGCACGCGCTCGACGGCGTCGTTGAGATACCATTCGAGGCGGTCGAGATCGTCCGGAAAGAGCTGGAAGGAAAAATCGTCCGGCATCGGATCGTCAGGCATCACCCAATGCGCCTTGCAATTGCGCTCGTAGGGGCCGAGGTTCATGCCCGTCTTTTCCTGGCGCAGATAGTAGGAACTGTCGACGTCACGCAGCAGCGGCAGCTTGTGGCCGGCTTCACGCGACCAGGCGGCCAGTTCCGGGATTTCCTCGAACAGCATGTATTGATGGCTCATCACCATCATCGGCACGTCGCGGCCGAACCATTTTCCGACTTCGCGGGCATAGTAACCGGCGGCGTTGACCACCTTCTCGCAGCGGATCTCGCCCTGCGGCGTCGAGATCACCCATTCGTCGCCCTCGCGGCGCGCGCCGGTCGCCGGACAGAAACGGAAGATTTTTGCGCCCATGTCGCGCGCGCCTTTCGCCAAGGCCTGCGTCAACTGCGCGGGGTCGATGTCGCCGTCATAGGGGTCGTAGAGCGCGCCGGAAAGCTCGTGCGTTTCGAGGAAGGGGTATTTGGAACGCATCTCGTCGGGCGAGAGGATATCGAGGTCCATGCCCTGGTAGCGCCCCATGCCGACGACGCGCTTGAACTCCTGCAAACGCTCCTTCGAATGGCCGAGACGGATCGAGCCCGTCACATGGTAGTTCATGGGATAATCGACCAGCGCGCCCAGCTCGCGGTAGAGCGAGGCGGAATAGCGCTGCATGTTCATGATCGACCAGGAGGAGGAAAAGGTCGGCACGTTGCCGGCGGCGTGCCAGGTGGAGCCGGCGGTCAGCTCGTTCTTTTCGAGCAGCACGCAATCCGTCCACCCGGCCTTCGCCAGGTGGTAAAGCGCCGACGCCCCGACGGCGCCTCCGCCGATGATGACGACCCGGGCATGGCTTGGCAGTGCGGACATTCTCGTTCCCCTTCTTTGCCCCGGATTTGTGGCAACCAAAGCGCCGGGCGGCAAGCGGATGAAGCGGGTTTATTAATCGATGATTTCGATTAGACTGCCGCAAAACATTTGGGAAATGCGGCGCATTCATGCAAATCATCCTGATCGAGACATTTCTGGACCTGATGGAAACCCGCAATTTCAACCGCACGGCGGAGCGGCTGAACATCACGCAATCGACGGTGACGCACCGCATCAACGCGCTCGAGGCGATGTTCGCTCGAAAACTCTTCGCGCGGAACAAGGGCGGCACGCAGCCGACGGCCGCCGGCCTGCGCTTCCTCGATCATGCAAAAGCTTTGCAACATCAATGGCATGAGGCGACGCGCGCGGTGGAGACGGCCGGCGCCTACGAGCGCTCCATGCGCATCGGCCTGCAACACGATCTTGCCGCCCACTATGCCGGCGACTGGCTGGCGGCGGTGCGCAGGGAATTGCCGGCCACCTCGATCTATCTGGAGGTCGATTATTCCGGCCAGATGAACCGCGACCTCGGCGCCGGCGACCTCGACCTCGCCATCCTCTTCACGCCGCATTACCTGCCGGACCTGCATTACGAGCGCATCGGCGAGGTGCATTACGAGATGGTGAGCAACAAGGTCAGCCGCATCGAGGACGTGAAGGCTGAAGACTATATCCAGGCCGTCTATTCCCCCGCCTTCGACCGGCTGCACCGGCAGGCCCATCCCGAGCTTTCGACCGCGCCGATCGCCAGCGGCGAGACGACCGCTATCCTCGCGCTGATGCAGAAACTCGGCGGCTCGGCCTTCGTGACGGAAGCCGATGCCAAGCGGCTGCTGCGCACCGGCGCGGTCAGCCGCGTGGCGGGGGCAGAACCGATCGCGCAGGCCGTCTATGCCGCCGTCAACGTGCGCACGCGCCACGCCCACCAGCACCGGCGCATCATCGCCACCCTTCAGGCGCTGCTTGAAACCGGGCGGTCACATGCCTATGAACGGCCGGACCGCATCTGACGAAGGGAATCGTTCATGGCCGCCCGCGACCGCTATTCGCGCAAACTCGAATGCGCCATGTGCGGCCATTCCGGCTATGCCGAGGTTTCCGAAGACGACATGCCGAGCCGGGCGCATCCGGATTTCACGGTCGATTCGCTGCCGCACGGCTTTGCCACGGAGCGCGCCTCGAAACATCCCGACAAACACATGATCCGCTGCCGTTGCGGCCATGTCTTCAAGTTCCGGCAGAAGACCGCCTATGCCGAAGGCGGCGAGCCGCGGCGGTAGGGGCCTACCCTCGCGCCGCCGCCTCTCGGACCGAATTATCCCCGCCCGACGAACGGCATCGCCGTCGCCATGACCGTCATGTTCAAGACATTGGCGTCGAGCGGCAGGCTGGCCATGTAGACCACGGCATCGGCGACGTGTTTGACCGACATGGTCGGCTCGCTGACGATGTCGCCGTTCGGCTGGAGGATGCCGGCGCTCATGCGGGCGGTCATGTCGGTCGCGGCATTGCCGATATCGATCTGGCCGCAGGCGATGTCGTATTTGCGCCCGTCGAGCGCCGTCGACTTGGTGAGGCCGGTGATGGCGTGTTTCGTCGCCGTATAGGGCGCGGAATTCGGACGCGGCGTGGTGGCGGAAATCGAGCCGTTGTTGATGATGCGCCCGCCGCGCGGGGTCTGGTCCTTCATCAGTTTGAAGGCCTGCTGGGTACAGAGGAAGGCACCCGTCAGGTTCGCTGCGAGAATGCTGCTCCACTCCTCGAAGGGAATGTCCTCCAGCAGCGCCGGGGAGACGTTGGAGCCGGCATTGTTGACGAGCACGTCGAGCCGGCCGAAATCACGCCTGACCGCCGCAAAAGCTGCAGCGACCTCGGCGGGATCGCCGACATTGCAGAGGATGGCGCGCACCGGGCTGCCCGTTTCGCCGGTAATGAGGGCGGCAGCCTCCTCCAGCACCGCGGCCCGGCGCCCGGTGATGACGACCGCATAGCCCTCGGCGCTGAGGCTCCTGGCGATGGCAAGGCCGATGCCCGTGCCGCCGCCCGTCACCAGTGCGATCTTGCCTGTGCCGGTCCGTCCCCATTCGGTCATGTCGTCCTCCTCTTTTGACGCGTCCCTTCGGTTTGCGCGAAAAGGACACCCGCTGCAAGGGATCATGAAAAAGTCCCCGGCATCAGCCGGGGACTTCGCCGCGTCCGTCTGCGGAGGATCTCAGAACAGCGCGGCGGTGCTCTTCAGCGTCACCCAGATGCCCCAGAGGAGCGGAAGGCCGACGATGGCCCAGGCGAGCACCGCCCTGGCATCGAGCCCACCCTTGCCGATGCCGAAGGACCCGGTCGGGCCGGCATTGGCCGCTGCCGTCTTCGCCTGCAGGGAGGCGACTTCCTCGTCCGACATGAACCACTTGTCTGCGAGCGGCCGGACGAACAGGTTGGCGATGAGGCCGAGAGCCAGCATGCCGGCAAGGATGTACATCGTGCCGGTATAGAGCGCCGGCCCCGGCTCGACACCCGCTGCGATCTGCGCCTCCCGGATATAGTTGACCACGACAGGACCGACGATGCCGGCGGTCGCCCAGGCCGTCAGCAGGCGGCCATGGATCGCGCCCACGAACTGCGTGCCGAAAATATCCGCAAGATAGGCAGGGACGGTGGCAAAGCCCCCGCCATACATCGACAGGATGATGCCGAAGGCGAGCACGAAGAGCGCCTTGCTGCCCATATCCGCCAGGGTCGGGGCGAGCGCGTAGAGCACGATGCCGAGGATGAAGAAGGTGTAGTAGGTGTTCTTGCGTCCGATCTTGTCGGAGAGCGAGGCCCAGACAAAGCGCCCGCCGATGTTGAACAGCGAGAGCAGGCCGGTAAAGCCGGCGGCAATCGCCGCGATGGCCGCCTTCTGCTCGGTGTCGAGCTGACCGAAGCTCAGCTCCGGCTGACCGATGAGGCGCCCGCCGAAGATCTCCTGCAGCATCGGCGAGGCCATGCCGATGACGCCGATGCCGGCCGAGACGTTGAGGCAGAGCACCAGCCAGATCAGCCAGAACTGCGTCGTCTTGTGCGCATCACGCAGGTGCACGTGTTTCGTGGTGATCATCGTCGACTTGGAGGCCGGTGGCGTCCAGCCTTCCGGGCGCCAGCCGGCCGGCGGAATGCGGTAGCCGAAAGCCCCACCCATCATGAAGCAGAAGTAGATAGCGGCCATCACGAGAAAGGTCTGCCAGACCCCGGCCGTCACATCGGTCTTGAAGGTGTTCATCAGGAGGTTCGCCAGAGGAGCGCCGATCATCGCGCCGCCGCCGAAGCCCATGATCGCCATGCCGGTCGCCATGCCGCGCCGGTCCGGGAACCATTTGATCAGGGTAGAGACCGGGGAGATGTAGCCAAGGCCGAGGCCGATGCCGCCGATGACGCCCGCCCCGAGCCACATCAGCCACAATTGATGGCTCATCACGCCAAGCGCCGCAACGACGATGCCGCCGCACCAGCAGCAGGCCGAAACGAAGCCCGCCTTGCGCGGGCCGACGCGCTCCAGCCAGCCGCCCCAGATGGCCGCCGAACAGCCGAGCAGCACGAAGAACAGCGTATAGATCCAGCCGAGATCGGCGACGCGCCAGTTGCAGCTCGTGGTAAAGAGCGCAGAGACGAGGTTGAGATCGGCGCAAGCCGGATCCGTTACCGGAATGGCCTTGGACAAAGGCAGCCAGAACACGCTGAAACCGTAGGCCATGCCGATGCAAAGGTGAATGGCAAGCGCAGCCGGCGGAACAAGCCAGCGGTTGAAGCCGGGTTTGGCGATGATACGCTCCCGGTCGAGGATGCTGCCGGAATAGTCGCCGGCATAGGTCTCGGTCGATGCAGTCATTGGGTCTCCTCCGCGACGCACCTCTCGGTGCGAAGATTTTCGTGATGGGGAGTCGGCGAACGCCGCCCTTCGACACCCGGATGCCTGCATCCCTCTTGCAGACGGCCGGAAGCCGAACCTCCCGCGCGGAGCTTTGCAAGGCGCATGCCAAAGCGGATTTCATTTGAAATCAAAAACTTGAAGAAGAGAGCGGATTCAAAATGGACAGTTTGTCCGTAAACGCCGGACAAACTGTCCGGTCAGGCTGCCTCGGGCAGCCAGATGGTGAAGGCGGCACCCTCGCCCGGGCGGCTCGTGACCGCGATGGCGCCCCCCTGCCGCGTCACCAGCGTCTGGCTGATGGAAAGGCCAAGGCCCGTACCCTCCTGCCGCTTGGTGGTGAAGAACGGGTCGAAGACCTTTGCGACGAGATCGGGCGCCATGCCGACGCCGGTATCGCTGACGACGATCTCCACGCCCGGGCGCCCGCCACGGTCGCTGTCCCGGGTGACGATGCTCAGCCTGCCGCCATCGGGCATGGCGTGAATGGCATTGACGACGAGATTGACGACGACCTGCTGGAGCTCGGTGCGGTTCATCAGCACCAGCCGTTCGGCCGTGTCCTCCAGCCGAACCTCGATCGCCGCCTTGGCAAGCAGGTGCTGGACGAGCGGCAGGCAATCGGCCACCGCCATGCCCGGCGCGTGGCGATCGACGAAACCGGCGAATTCCTCGGGCTTGGCGAACTGCAGGAGCTTCGTGACGATCTGGCTGACGCGCTGGATCTGCTCGTCGAGAAGCTGGAACTCCACCTTCGCCAGCTCCGCCCGGTCGCCGACCACGGAGCGGATGACCTCCAGGTTGCCCTGCATGACGGCGATGGGATTGTTGATCTCATGGGCGACACCGGCGGTGATTTCGCCGATCGCGGCAAGCTTTTCCGACAGGATGAGCTGTTTCGTCGTCGCCTCCAGTCGGCGATTGGCGAGCTGCAGCTCCCGGGTGCGCTCGTCGACGCGCGCGTTCAGCTCCTCGTTCCAGCGGCGCAGCTCCAGGTCGTTCTGTTCTAGCTTGTTCAGGAGATCATCGAGATGTACGGCGACGCGGCCGATCTCGTCCTGGCTGTCGACCGGGCCGGTGCGCGCGCCAAGATCGCCGCTTTCCACCCGCGCGATGGTGGCGTCCACCCGCTCCAGAGGCTCGAAGATGCCGCGCGCCCAGCGCAGGAAGATCGGCACGCTGGCCGCCGTGATGGCGAAGAAGGCGGCGACGATGGTGAGAACCGTCTGGTACTTTGCCGCCGTGAACGGCGCCTCGAGGAAACCGACATAGAGCATGCCGACGCGCTGGCCGTGACTGTCGGTGATCGGTTCATAGGCGGAAATGTACCAGTCATTGACGACGAAGGCGCTGTCGAGCCAGGTGCGCCCCTCGCCGAGCACGGCCGAGCGCACAGCGGCCGAAACGCGCGTGCCGAGCGCGCGGCGCCCTTCGAACAGGCGCACATTGGTGCTGATGCGCACATCGTCCAGGAACAGCGTCGCCGTTCCCTGGCTGCCCTCCGGCAGGCTCGCCTCGCGGTAGACGAGATCGTTGATCGTATCGATGAAGACGAGGTTCTGGTTGAGCAGGATGCCGCCGACGAGTACCGCATTGCGCCCGTCGCCGAGCGTGACGGGGCTCGCGCTCTGCACGACCATGCCGCGCGTCTCCTCCGTGCGTTCGGTCGGCACCGCATTCGTCGTCGAGACGAGCGGCAGGCGCGCGCGGGCGGCAAGATCGGGCGAGAGCCGCTCAAGGTCGGCGTTCTCGAAAATGTCCACGCCCGTCGCCGGTTTGCCGGCCAGCGCGTCGCGGATGACCGGCCAGTCGGTGCGCAGCGTCTCGGCGGTGGTCGCGGTCACGGAGACGACGAGCCTGCCGTCCGGCGTGACGACATAGAGGAAATCGAGCTCCAGCCGCGCCCGCGCCTCGTCAAGCAAGGTCTTCAGCGCGCCGTTGTCGCCGGCGCTGTCGCGGAACCGCACGGAGCCGCCGAGCGCGGTGACATGCTCGCCGGTATTGTCGAGGATATGGGCGAGATACTGGTGCGCGATGGTGAGGTCGCCGTTGACCTTGGAGATCAGCGTCGCGTCGAACTTCTCGTTCCAGCGGTAGACGGTGATGCCGAGCAGCAGCGGCAGGATCACCAGCATCGGCAGAAGCGCGATGGCCAGCAGCCGGTAGCGCACCGAGCGCGCCGGCCGGATGACGCCCTGCCTGCCGTCAGCCATCCCAGGCCGCCAGCTTGCGGTCGATCGTCTTGCGGGAAATGCCGAGCTGGCGCGCCGCCTCGTCGCGCCCGCCATGGCAGGCGGCAAGCACCGAGAGGATATGGCGCCGCTCGACATCGGCAAGCGACCCGCCCTCTCCGCCGGCCGGCGCCAGCACCGGCCCCTGCCCGAACCCATCCGGGAAACGGCCGAGGATCAGCGTGCGCTCGATGAGGTTGCGCAGCTCGCGGACATTGCCCGGCCAGCCGTAGGCCGACAATGCCCGCCGGGTCGCTTCGTCGATCGGCACGGCGGGCATGGCCAGCTGCGCCGAAAGCTTCTTCATGAAGAGAGCGGCCAGTTCCACCGCATCGCCGTCGCGGTCCTTCAGCGGCGGAAGATGGATCTGCATGACATTGATACGGAAGAACAGATCAGCCCGGAAGCGCCCCGTCTGCACCTCCTTTTCCAGTTCCGCATTGGTGGCGAAGACGAAGCGCAGGTCGACCGGCACCTCACGCTCGGAGCCGACGGGCCGCACCTTGCGGTCCTCCAGCACGCGCAACAGCTTGCTTTGCGTGGCCGGCGGCATCTCGCTGATCTCGTCGAGAAACAGCGTGCCACCCTGCGCATGCAGGAACAGGCCTTCGCGCGCCCGCTCGGCACCGGTGAAAGCGCCCTTCAGGTGGCCGAACAGCTCGCTTTCGATCATGTCGGGCGGGATCGCCCCGCAATTGACCGGCACGAAGGGTTTGGCCGCGCGGTCGGACAGCGTGTGCAGCGAGCGCGCCGCCACCTCCTTGCCGGTGCCGGACTGGCCGGTGAGCAGAACGGAGGTCGGCAGCGGCGCGACGCGGGCGATGGTGTCGCGCACGCGGGCGATGGCCGAGGATTCGCCGATCAGCCGGTCGCGCAGGAGGATATGGTCGGAGGTCGCCTTCAACTCGTAACGCAGCACGTAGTTTTCGCGCTGCAGGCGGATGCGGTCGAGGCAGCGTGCGACGGCGTTGAGCAACTGGTTGGAGCGGAAGGGTTTCAGGATGAAATCGACCGCGCCGGCCCGCAGCGCCTGGATGGCGGTTTCGAGATCGGCATAGGCGGTCATCAGAATGGCATCGGCGAAGAAGCCGATGGCGCGCTGTTCGGCAAGCCATTCCACGCCGTTCTTCTTCGGCATGATGTTGTCGAGAATGACCACGTCGAAATGATTCTGGTCGAGCTTGCGCGTGGCCTCGTCCGTATCGGCCGCCAGTTCCAGCTGACGGCAGCGCGGCCCGAGCGTGCGCATCAGGAAGTTGCGCATGCCCGGCTCGTCGTCGACGACGAGGATCGAGGCCTGCGCCAGCCACGGCCCGAATTCCGGGTCGGCGGACGTGTCGCGCAGCACGCGCACGGCTTCAGTCGGCACCGCATCTCCTCCCGATGGTCAGGCGCTTCAGCTTTGCCCGCCCGAATGCAGCAGCACTGCACGCTTTTGCCCGGACGGCTTGAACACCTACCATAGAAAGCCGCCGCCGCGAGCACAAGGCGAGCGCGGCGGCGGGCCGGGAGGAATTGTCAGGAATGGAGATGAATGCGCTCACGGCGCTCACGCATCGCCGCAAGTTCCTGTTCGATATGAATTTTCCGGGCATCCTCCATCGCCGCGGCGATGGTTTCGCTGATCACACGCACACTGTCTTCAGAGATGAGCGGCGATGCCCCCTGGCACTCCGCTGCATGCAGTTTGCAAAGCGCGCTGGCGAGCAGCCGCGCATAGTCTTCCGGTTTGCGACCCATGTTCCCCACCTTTTCTGATTAGAGCCACAGAAAACCACACAATGAGGCAAAAAGCCACAGTTTTCTCACATGCTAATGGAAAAAATTGTGGGCATATCCGCACGGCTCTCCACGCAGAAACGCCGGAAAACGAGACTGTTCAGAAATGAGGCAGGGAAAGTGCCGGGCGGGCGTCAGCGTGCGGGCGGAAACACGATGTCTGCCTGGAAACCGTCAACACGCCCGGCAATGGGCGATGTCAGAACGAGGCTGGCACGCATCTGCGCCAGCAACCGGTCCGCAATGGAAAGCCCGAGACCGGAGCCCGCGGCAAGCGTTCTGCCACGGGAAAAGCGCTTGCGCACTGCGACGAGCTCCGCCTCGCTCATGGCCGGAGCGCCGTTGCGGATGCTGACCGCGCCCGTTTCGGTGAGGAGGATCTCGATCGGCTCGTCCGCCCGCCCATGCAGCAACGCGTTTTCGACGAGGTTGCGCAGCACGATGGCGAAGGCGTCGGCCGTGCCTTCGCGCTGGGCCGGTCCTGCAAGATCGTTCCGGAAGCGGATGCGGCTGGCCTCATCCGATGCGCGCTGGAAATCCGTGACGACGACACCGAGCACATCAACGAGGTCGAAGGTGGTCTCGCTGACGCCGATCCCCGCTTCGGCGCGGGCAAGCTGGAGCAGCTTTTCGGTGAGCTTCGTCAGCTTCTGCAGGGAAGCTTCGATCTGCTGGGCGCGCGCGCGGGTCGGGGCATCCTTCAACTCGGCCATGAGCAGCTGCGTCTGCGCCAGCGCACCGGCGATCGGCGTGCGCAGTTCGTGGGCGCTGTTGGAGGTGAATTCCCGTTCCGCCGCCAGCACGGCGCGCAGCCGCGCAAGCAGGAGGTTGACGGAGCGCAGGATCGGCTGCAGCTCCTGCGGCAAATCCACCGCCGCGATTGCCGCAAGATTGCCGCCATCCTTCTCACCGATCGCCGCCCGGAGCGTCTCGACCGGGAGAAGCACGCGGCGCACGACGATCCAGACGGCCAGCACCGTGACCGGCACGATGAGCAGGACCGGCAGCAGCAGCGCCAGCGAGCCCTCGACCATGGCCTCCCGTCGCTCCTCGGCCGAATCCTGCACCTGTACGAAGATGGAGCCGTCCGCCGTCGCGGCGGTGTAGATCCGGCCCCGCTCGCCATCCCTAAAACCCACCTTCAACGGCCCGTCGAACGGCTCCGCCGAAGCTGTGTGCGAATGCAGCAGCACCCGGCCTTCGCGGTCGCGCACCTGATAGGTCAGGTACTCCTCGCCGGGCTGCGAGGGCGAGCGCTCGATCCGCCGGGGGACATTCAGGTCGTCGCTGCGGTTGAGGTCGTCAATGACGAGCGGCACGAGGCGCTCGGCGGTCTCCTGCAGGGAACTGTCGAAGATCTCGCCGAACTCATCCTGCATGACGAGCGCGCCGAACCCCACCGCGACGAGCCAGAGGCAGGTGGTGATCACGGTGATCCACAGCATGAGCTGGCCGGCAAGGCTCTTCGGCCGGAAGGCGCTTGCACGCGGTTCCCTGCTCTCCGGCGCGGTCTCCGTCATCGGCCAAGCCTGTAGCCGATACCGCGCAGGGTCTCAACGCAATCCTTACCGAGCTTCTTGCGCAACCGGCTGACATAGACCTCGACCGTGTTGCTCTCGATCTCCGCCCCGAAGGCATAGAGCGCCTCCTCGATCTCACCCTTGGAGACGACGGCGTTGGGCCGCGTGGCAAGGCGCGCCAGCACCGCCCATTCGCGGCCGGACAGGTCGATCGGCGCGCCATCGCGCAGGACCCGGCGGTCGGCCAGCTCGATCGCCAACGAGCCGGATTCCAGCACCGGCAGGGGCGACGCCGAATAGCGCCGCGCGACGGCGAGCATGCGAGCGCCGAGTTCACCGAGATTGAACGGTTTGACGAGATAGTCATCCGCCCCGCTATTCAGGCCCTCGATGCGGTCGGAAATCTGGTCATGCGCGGTGAGGATGATGACGGGCACAGTGGCACCGGAACGGCGAAGGTTCTTCAGCAGCGAGAGGCCGCTGCCGTCGGGCAGGCGCAGGTCCAGGAGAACCAGCTCGTAGCCGACCGCCTCGGCCGCCATGCGGCCGTCCTCGAGCGTCTGCATCCAATCGACCGCATGGCCGAGCCCGGCCACATAGTCGCGCACCGCCTCGCCCAGAACGGCATCATCCTCGATCAGCAGAACCCGCAAGTGCCCGTCTCTCCGCATACCGGCAGCAGCACGCCGACAGGCCTGCACGCCACCTTCCGAATCCGGAGAATACACGGGAGAAGCCGGGCTTGCCATCGCCCATCCCGGTCAGGAAACGGCGCCGAGCCGGCAGGATGACATGAGGTCGAGCGCGGGGTCGCGCACCTTCGTTTCCACGCGCATCATGCCCAGAACGGTATGGAAGAGCTTGTCATGCGATTGCGGCTTCAGCGTTTCCGCATCGAGACAGGCTTCGGAATAGGCGGCCTTGGCATCCTTGCCGAGCCAGAGCACGAAGGGCACATGGGTCTGCTCGCCCGGCGCGATCATGTAGGGCGCACCATGCAGATAGAGGCCGAGCTCGCCGAGCGATTCGCCGTGATCGGACATGTAGAGCATGGAGACGTCGAGGCTGCCCTCCGCCTTCTGCAGCCGGTCGATCACGCCGGCAAGGACATGGTCGGTATAGGCGATGGTGTTGTCATAGGCGTTGACGATCTCCTCGCGTGTGCAATCGGAAAACTCGGCGCTGCGGCAATCCGGCTTGAAGCGGCGGAATTCCCCGGGGTACCGCAGCCAATAGGACGGGCCGTGACTGCCGATCTGATGCAGCACGAGCACCGTGTCCTTCTTCACCGAGCCGATCCAGGCGTCGAGATTGTCGAGCAGCACCTGGTCCTGGCACTCGCCGCCCGAACAATAACGCGGGTTGCCGCCCGCGATCAGCGAACGCTCCTTCACGCGCGCGGCGATCTTCTTGCTGCCGGTATTGTTGTCCCACCATTCGACATCGACACCGGCACGGGAGAGCACGTCGAGCAGGTTCTCGGTCTCCAGCCCCTTGCGGTGCGAATAGTCGGCGCGGGTGTAGACGGAGAACATGCAGGGCAGCGAGACCGCGGTCGCCGTGCCGCAGCTCGCCGTATCGCCGAAGTAGCGGATGTCCTTCGTCTTCAGCTCGGGATTGGTCTCACGTTCATAGCCGCCGAGCGAGAAATTGGCGGCACGCGCCGTCTCGCCGGCAACGACGACCATCAGCCGCGGCTTGCGCTCGGTGAAGGGACCATCGACGACGCGGGCATCCGTCCCCAGCGGAGCGGCCACCACGTTGCGATCCGCCGATTGGCCGGCGGCGAACTGCACGGCAGTGACGAGCGGCACGATGGGGTTCAGCGTCTCGAACCAGTCGTGATGCGACCGGACGGTGGCGGCATAGACGCGGGCATGGGAAAGGCCGGCGACCAGCGCGATGACCAGCGCAGGCAGGATGATCGCGAGATTGGCCCGCAGCTTCCAGAAGAAGGTGTTGTGGCGGACCTTGACCCACACGAGGAGCGCCGAGGGCAGCACGCCATAGACCAGCATGTGCAGAACGAAACCTGGGGTGATGAGGTGCCCGGCCTCCGCGCTGTTCGTCTCGGCCGCATTGCGGATCATCTCCATGTCGATGATCACGCCATACCGGTCCATGAACCAGGCGCCCGCGGCGCTTGCCAGGATGAGCAGGATGAAGATCGGCTTCATCACATATTTCACGGAGACCGCGACACAGAGCGCAATGTAGAGGCAGGCGATGCCGACGGCGATGGAGAAGAACGTGGTCGGCCGGCCGTCGAGGTAGAGCCAGCCTTTCGACCAGAAGCTGCGGTTGGTCAAAGCGAGCAAGTAGAGCGCCGTCAGGATGCTGACGGCGATGCTGCCGAGTTGCGGCCGCCAGAAGGCGGGGAAGCCGGCCTTGCCGGTTGTTTCGCGCATCGGATGTCCTTTCGAAAGCGTCTCCGGCAGCCCGCGGGCCGCCATCCCGCGCCCTCCCTGCCCCGCGAAACTGACAGCCGCCTGAACGACGCCGGCGACCGCGTTCAGCGCAGCGTCAGCTTGGCAGCGGATAAGACGCACAGTCGTGTATGAGGTGATGCGTGAAATCGAGACTGCTGCACCCGGGCATGCTGTTCGTGACAGCCCTGGTTTTCATGGTTCTGGCGATCCCCCTCGCCCAGATGCAATTTTCAAGGCCGCACGGCCAGGACGTGCGTCAGGTGCTGCTGCTGCGCGCAGGCTGAAGGAGAAACCGATTGTGCTTTGCAATCGGATTTGCGACAACATCCGCAGCTGCGGAGGTTGCCATGAAACCCGTTCTCTATGCCCATCCCTTTTCCAGCTACTGCCAGAAGGCGCTGACGGCGCTTTATGAAAACGGCACCGACTTCGACTACCGCCTGCTCGACCACACCGATCCCGATAGGCTGGCCGATTTCGAGAGGCGCTGGCCGATAAAACGGTTCCCGATCCTCGTTGACGGCGACCGCACGATCCTCGAAGCGAGCATCATCATCGAATATCTCGGGCTCCATCACCCTGGCCCGGTCAAGCTCATCCCGGACGATCCGAAAGCGGCGATCGACGTGCGCATGCTCGACCGCTTCTTCGACAACTACGTCTCGACACCGCAGCAGACGATCGTCTTCAACGCCATCCGGTCGGAGGACGAGCGCGATCCCTACGGCGTAGCGCAGGCACGCGACATGCTGGAACGCGCCTATGCCTGGCTCGACACACATATGGACGGCCGGATCTGGGCTTCGGGCGACCGCTTCACACTGGCCGACTGCGCCGCCGCCCCCTTCCTGTTCTATGCGGACTGGACACACGCCATCGACCCGGCCTTCGCCCGTGTGCACGCCTATCGCCGGCGCCTGCTCGCCCGCCCCTCCTTCGCCCGCGCCGTGGACGAAGCCCGCCCCTTCCGGAAATTCTTTCCGCTCGGGGCACCCGATCGCGACTAGGGAAAATTCATGGGCTTCCGCCCAGCGACTAGCCGGCCCGGCAATGCCGTCGCTCATCGGCCGTGGCCTCGCCCTCGATGTCGGTGATGACGAGGATCGGCAGGGCCTGGCGCCTGCCGGCAATCTCGTGGTCACGGCCCTCGACATGGCCGCGCAGCACAAGCCGGCCGTAGTAAAGCGCGTCCGTCTCGCGGATGCGCTGCTGGTCCACCTCGGCAAGCCCGCCGATATCGGGAGAGACACCGCGGAACTCCTCGCCGCTGTCGACATTGCGGGCGGTCGAGGACGGGCAAGGCGCCTTCACGCAGCGAAGGCCGTTGTCGCAGACGACATAACGCCCCTCGGCGGCAGCGAGCGGAGAGGCGAACAGCGGAAAGGCAACAACCACAAGGGCACGAAGGCGCATGCATCATCCTCCCTCGGAATTACGGCCAAAGCGCGTTACTTGCGGCCATCCCGCTCGCGGCGCATTTCGGCGAGCGCACGAATGGCATCCTGCCGCCCGGTCTCGCCCAGCGCTTCAAACAGCCGCATGGCATCCACGCGCATGCCGAGGTTCTTGTAGGCATAGGCACGCAGCACCATCAGGTCCGCCGGCTCCGCATGGTACTGGCGGCGCTGGTCCAGGAACACCAGCGTTTCGCGATAGCGCTGCGCACGAAAGCTGCTGACGGCTCGATCGCCGAGGATCGCCGTCTGCAATTCGGCGACGCGGCCCTGTTCGAGCCTGGCCTTGGTGGCGGAGACCGCGGCATCGCTCGTCAATCCGGCCCGCAGATAGGCAAGGCTCTGGCCATAGGCGGCGTCGCTGCGCGTGCGCCCCTCGCCCGCCAGCGCCGCTTCGAAGGCCTGCGCGGCCTCCAGCGGCCGGTTGACTTCCATCAGGCACCAGCCGAGCGAAAGCGCGCCTGCTGCCGAAAGACCGCTGGGATCGCGCGTGCTGCGGCAATCCACGGCGCCCTCCATCCGGCGCACCGTGCGGGCGCCGCGCTGCGGCTTCAGCGCAACCTCCTCGACCACTTCGCGCAGCGGCACCCGGCGCTCGGTGCGGGCGATCCGTGCCTGCCGGTCGCGCAGCACCGGAGCAGCCTCTTCGCTCGTGTCGCGCTCGCCAAGCAGCGCGATGCGCTCGGACCGCTCCGCCCAGGCCTGCTTGACGGCGGCAAGACCGGCGCGGTCCTCCAATCTCAGCCGTGCGACGCCAAGGCCGTAGGCGGCAGGCTCATAGTCGGCCTTCCATTTCAGCACCTGCGAAAACCATTCCTCCGCCGTTTCCGGCTGATCCATGGCGAGCGCATACCAGCCGAACTGTTCGCCGGTCTCGGGATGTTTTTCCTCCAGCGTCACCTGCGCGATGCGACCGAGCACCTTGGCATCGAGCTTCGGCGGCGGATCGAGCGCCAGCAGGTTGGCGGTGGCCGCGAGATAGGTCTGCATCGCCTGGTCGGAGGTCGTGCGCCAGGCATACATCACATCCTCCGCCTCGACGGGCATCTTGCGCGCCAGGAGGATGAGGGCGAGGCCCTGGGAAGCCGAGGCGGAATCCTCGACGGCGCGTGCCTTGCGGAAGAAGGGTTCGGCCTGCGCATTCTGATCGCGCCGCAGATGATACCAGCCGAGGAGCAGCGCGTCGGAGGCGAGCCCCTCGTCCGTCACCAGCTTTTCGACGAGCTTCAGATAGGCCGGCGCCACGGTGATCGTCGCATCCTCGTCGCCCTCGCCGACGAAGCGACGGGCAAGATCGTTGCGGATCACGTCGAATTCCTTGACGCCATCGGCGCCGGTCCGCTCACGGGCGACGAGGTCCTGCATGTCCGCATAGCCGAGCAGGGTCGAGGCCTTCTGCACGGTCGCGATACGGATCGGCCCGTCAGAGCAATTGTCGAGCATGTAGCCGTAGGCATCCTTGGCGCGCTGCACGCGCTCGGTCTTCACGAAGGCTTCGGCAACGCGCCAGAGCACATCGGCATCCGAGCAGGTGAGCAGGCTGGGTGTTTCCGCCCCAAGACGCACGACATCCTCGCTGCGCCCGGCATTGGAAGCCGCCACCAGTTCGGCACGCTTTTCCGCCACGTCGAGACGATCGACAAGATCGGCGGGCGGCGTCCATTGCGGGTCGTCCTGCTGGCGCTTGGCGATCGCCGCGCGCACGTCGGCATACCGCGACTGGGCGTAGAGCGCCCACATCGCCTCGAGCTGGCGGTCTTCGTTGACCGGCACGGCAAGCGGATTTTCCGGCGGTATCCAGGTCGGATAGAGCGTGCGCAGACGGGCGATTTCCGCATTCAGCCGGGCCGTATCGCCGCGCGCCGCGAAATAGCGCAGCGCGCTTTCGTCGACCACCGGCTTGTTCTCGACGGGCTCCACGACGGCCGTCGGCTCCGTACCGGTCCCGGCCGTCTGCCCGGCCTGCTGCGCCTGCGCGATTTCCACGCGCGACTGCTTGGTCAGGGCGGAGGACGCTTCATCCAGGCTGTTCGTGGTAACCTCGTCGGTGCCCGCGCCGAGGTGCGGCAGGCCCTTCACCAGACCGGCGGGCACGCCAAAGGATACGCCTGCGACGCTGGCTGCGCCGGCGGAGACGAGGACGAACGCCACGAGGATCGACTTCATCCCGAATTTCCTTCGGTCCATCACTGCCACCACAGCGCCAAGCATCAGTCATGACGCACGAGGGACGCTGCAACACTTCAGTCGGCCCGGACGGTCCACAGCGACACCATGCGCCATGAACGATGGGACGTGTCGTTCTGTCCCCCGGATGAGCCAACCAATCGTGATAAAACCCCGATAGGGTTAACCGACGGTAAACACGCGCCCTCAGACTTCCCTACCGAAGCGGCGCAGAAGGCCGGATGTGGCAATGCCGAGCAGGATAGACAGCACGCAGAACACCACCGCATAGGCGAGGATATTGGAGGACAGCCAGTTCGCCGCGACCAGCCGCATGTTGGAGAAGGTCCAGGGCTGCGTCGCCACGAAGCGCGTTCGGCTGACCGGGCGTGTGTCGAGCGCGTCCACATCCTTGCTGTCCAGGCTGACATAGCCGTCAAGCTGCTGCCAGCGATCGTTCTGCGCGACCGCCACCATCCCTGCCTTGAGATCGGCCCCCGTCGGTGCGGAAAGCACGGTCCAGGTCGCGCTTTCATCGGGGCTGTTGCCTTGCGCCACCAGGAAGCGCGCCGTATCGCCGGGCGCCACGAGCGACTCCGCTCCCGGCAGCAGGCGAAGCGAGGAGAGCGGGATGTCGAAGGTCTCCTGCAGCCAGGCCTCGAACGCGGAAATCTGGCCGCGCCACGAACTGCCGCGCACGCGTGATTGCCATTCGTCGAAGGCCTCCTGCGTCGCGCCGTGCTGTCCGCCGCCATCGACCGGCCCGCCCCAGGCGGAGGCGCTTTCGGCTGCGATATGCGTCTGTCCGAGCACGAGCGGGGGAAGCTGCGAGATCGTGCCGACGAGGATGGCATTGCGCTCACCGATGGCGAGCGCCGAGGATTCCGGTCGCACCTGCAGCGCCCGCCCGCTCGAGACTGCCATCTTGCCGAGGAAGGTGGCACTCGTCGACAACGTGTCCGCATCCAGGCGATCAAGGTAGAGCGCCATCGGGTCGACCTGACCGTTATAGGGGAACCCCGTGCCCGAGAGCGCGGCAAGATTGGGCAGCTGCGCGACGCGGGCAAAACGCGGCATGCGGAACTCCGAGGAATCGAACAACGCAAAGCGCGGCTCGTCACTGGCGCTCGCGCCCGGGGCGCAGATCTTGTCCGCCTCCGTCAGGAGCGCGGTCTCGATGTCGATGCGGTTCGGCCCCGGCCGGAAATGCCGCATGGTGACGCGGATCGGCAGGTGGCGGAAGATACCGCCGTTGCGGTTGGTGATCGGCACGGTCGTTGCGATGTTGCCGTTCACATAGATGTCGATATGGCTGCCGGGCAGCACTTCCGGCGAATAGGCGGCATCGAGCAGCAACGTCGCCTCGCCGTAGGCATCCGCGTAGAAATCCGGGGGGATGCCGATGTCGAAGCCGGTACGATAGCGCCGGCCGCTGAACTCGCCGGTGCGCACGCCGAGCGCGGAAAAGCTGAGAGACGTCTCGCCGGACAGGAGCGGCATGTCGGTGCCGTTGCGCTGGCGCACGCTGAGCGCCTCGCGCGTCACGCCGAGCGGCCGGTCGATGGGCGAGACCATGCCTTCCACGGCCCCCTCGATCGACGGCCAGTCCGGACCGCTGACGACGAAGACCTTGCGATCGCCGGCCGGCGCATCGACGAAGGTGGCGACAGCCGAGGAGCGCGCCGTCGCCGGCAGGCCCGGCAACAGCGGCGCGAGATCGCCGGCCGTGCCGACCAGCACCGTCAGCTCACCGGCACCTGCCGTCGCCGGCAGCGTGTCCGTCAGATCGAATGTCTGGTTGGGCATCTTCGCCATCAGCGCAAGGCCCTGGCTGAGCCGCATCAGCGCATTGGTGGCAACGGGCTGGCCCATTTCCGGCACGACCATGACGAACTTCGTCTGCCCCGTCGGCCCGAGGCCGATGGCGGCGATGTCGTCGGTCGTCAGCAGGCGGCCACTCGTGTCGCGCGGCACCGTCAGATAGGTGCGGGACGGGTCGAGCGACGTCCAAAGGTCATAGGTCGAGCGGATCGTGCAATCCGTCCGGTGCCGGTGCACCGCGTTGAAGGTCACCCGGTTGATGCCGGGGCGAAGCAGGCCGGCCGGCAGGTCGAAGCGCACGTCCTTGACGCCCTCCGCCGACTGGACCGGAACCTCGCCGACGACCGCATCGTTGACGATGACGCTGAGCCGCGAGATTTCCGGGGCCACCACGACGGCATTGGAGTAGCCGAGATTGATCGTCGTCGCGCTGCCCGCTTGCTGCGGGGTCAGGAAAAGCGGGAAGGAATGGCTTGCGACCTCCCCTTCCAGAAGCAGCGATTTCGCGGAAATGATGTAGCGCCGGAGACCGAGATCCGGCGTCGCGGCCTTCTTCTCCGGCTGCTTCGTTTCCTGCGCGGTGGGCGTGCTGCCCTCCACCTTGGGCGTCTTTTCGATGGTCGGACCGCGTTCGCCGGACATGTCGAAAGGAACGGACGTATCCTGCGCCAGGGCGACGGATGCGGACAGGGCGAAGGCGAGGCCGGCAAAGACGGCCTTGACGGTGAGGACGTTCACGATGTCGTCTCCCCCTTGCGAGCGCCGCCGAGGCTGCGCGCGAAATAGAGAAGCCCGCGGCTCGTTTGGTAAAGGGCGATGCCGAGGAACCAGAGGGTCCCGCGGAAGAGGCCGGGATTGTAGCGGCGCGAGACCTGGAAGTCGCTCCACTGGTTGGAATTGGCGAAGATCAGGTCGGCGACGAGCGAATGGTGCCGCGCCACTTCCGGCATGAAGCGGCAGCCGACGGCGCTCACGCTGCCGAGGTTTTCGACATTGCGCACGTCGACCGGCAGGGCCTCCTCGTAGTGCGCGCCGTAAGGCGTGAAACGCAGTTGGCAGCGCGCCCCCGTCGCCAGATCCGGCTCCAGCCCGAAGACCTGCACCCGCGCGCCGTTGGCCGAGACATTTTCCAGCGTCGAGGGATATTCGCGGCCGTCGATGATGAACGTGCAGCGCCGCTTGACCGTCACACGCCGGCTCGCCGCCCGCTCGCTGCGTTCCGACACGACGCCGAGCGCGCAGCCCGCGATGATGAGGTTAAGCAGGTTCCAACCGCCGACGACGAAGGTGACGTCCGCCTTGTAGGGCTCCGAATAGAAGCGGTAGATGCTCATGAGGAAGGCGACGAACAGCACGGCGAAGATGACGAAGAACGGCCGGCTGATCTCCGAAAGCCGCGATTCGCGGATCGACTCGTCCTTTGCCGTCACCTTGAAGGTCGGCTTGGTCGGGTTGAGCATGACCGATACGACGGCGGGCAGGAGATGCACGCTCTGCACATATTCGTAGAGCTCGGAAATCCAGGGCCAGCGGAACGAACCGTAGAGATAGTTCTGCATCATCAGGTTCACGAGCATGTAGGCGAGCGTGTAGCCGAGGAATTCGCCGCCGGAGGCCGTGAAGATTTCCAGATCGAAGAACAGGTAGAAGAGCGGTGCGAAGAGGAAGATGGTTCGCGGGAACGGGAACAGCCAGAACAGCATGGACGACATGTAGCAGAGCCGCTGCGCCAGCGAGAGCCCGCGCTTGAACAGCGGGAAACGGAATCGCAGGATCTGCATCATGCCCTGCGCCCAGCGGCTGCGCTGGCCGATGAAGCTGGCGAAGGTGGCGGGCTGCAGCCCGGCGATCAGCGGCTTGTCGACATAGACGCTGTTCCAGCCGCGCGAATGCAGCGCCAGCGCCGTCTCGCAGTCCTCGGTGATGGAAAGGCCGGAGAAGCCGCCCGCCTCGTTGAGCGCTGTGCGCCGCAGCACGGCGGCCGAGCCGCAGAAGAAGGCGGCGTTCCACTTGTCGAGGCCGCGCTGGATGATGCCGTAGAACATCTCGTTCTCGCTCGGCATCGTCTCGAAGGTGCGCAGGTTCCGCTCCAGCGGATCCGGATTGAGGAAGAAGTGCGGGGTCTGGACGAGGAAGAGTTTCGGGTCGTCCGCAAAATAGCCGACGGTCTCGCGCAGAAAATCGCGGGCGGGTGCGTGGTCCGCATCGAAAACGGCGATCAGCTCGCCGGTCGAGTGCTGCATGCCGTTGTTCATGTTGCCGGCCTTGGCATGCTCGTTGCGGGCGCGGGTCAGATAGTTGACGCCGAGATCGCGGCAGAGCGTCTGAAGCTCGCGGTGGCGGGCCTCGGCCGTCTGCGCCTCGATCACCGCCGCGGCATTGCGCTTCTGCTCCGTGCCGCCATCGTCGAGCAGCCACACGGTGAGCTTGTCCGCCGGATAGTCCATCGCCTTGGCGGCGGCGAGCGTGTTGGCGAGAAGGCCGATATCCTCGTTATAACTCGGCACGAAGACGTCGACGGAGGGCAGCCTGCCCTCCTCCGCCAGCCGGCTCTTGCGCGGCGGCAGGGGCATCGCCACGACGAAGAGGCTGAGCGCCAGCATCATCACGCTGTACATTTCCGCCAGATAGAGCAGGAAGCCCGGAATGAAGTTTTCCAGCTGGTTCAGGGGCGGCAGCGTGCTTGTGGTGCGCCAGTAGACGTAGCGCAGCACCACAGCCGTGCCGAAGGCGAGCGCGATCAGCCGCCAGATGCCCTCGGCGCGCAGCACCTTGATAACCGCCATGAAGGTGACAACAGCGATGCTGGCGATAAGTTGCGTCTGCAGATTGATGGGCAGGGTGATAACGAGCATCACCAGGGCAGAGACCAGCGCCCACAGGAGAATCGTGCCGATATGTCTCATACGCCGTCCTTCGCCATCATAGCGCGCTCATTCGAGAAAACCTTACGCACCATTTTGTTAAGGAGAAATTAGGCAGCACAACCCTTCCATCAATTACAAGTTGCAGATCCTGAAGCCGACGTAACACAAACGGGCGACGGCACCACCACGGCCTCTCCCTCGGTTTCCGAGACGGCACCACCCGTTGGCGACGGCACGATGACGGTATCGCCCCTGTCGAGCGTATCCGTACGCCGCAGCACGGGCTTCCTTTCCGTCGTCTGGCGGCGGACCGCCGGCACGCGCGCATCGCTCTCCACGACAACCTTTGCCGGCGCCTTGCGCTCCTCGATCGCAACCCGCAGCGGCTCCCCGCCGCCGATCCCGCTGTCGACAGAAGGCGGTGTGCCGTAAGGGTTCCAGGTCGCCCCGGAAAAGCCGCCGACGACGGTATAGCCGTACATCATCTCGACCAGCTCCTTCTCGCCGGCGCCGGACTGGCAGACGCGCAGGCGGATCTGGATCGAACCGTTGCTGTTGAGCTTGCTGCGATCCGTCTCGTCCGCGCGGATCTGCTGCCAGCCATAGAGGCAGCCATCGTCGCCGGCACCCCGCCCGTAGGCGTAGCCGAACGGGCCATAGCCGTTGCGCACGAAATTCGACGAGATCGCGAGAGCACGGCCGGGCAGTGCCGCGCGCATCTCGCCGCGGATCGCCGAATGCTGCACCGGCTTGAAGGCGAGCGTGCCACCAGGCATCGCCACCGTCTCGGCCGGACCGAAGGCCTGGATGCTGATGAAATTCTGGCCGGATGTCGCCGCAGAGGTGGAAAGCGCGATCTGCTGTTCGATCGCATTGGTATATTGCCGCTGGATCACGCTGACGATCGAAAGCGTGCCGGGAGCCGGCAGCACCAGAGCGCTCGACGCCGGAACGGTCGTGGAAAGGGTCGCAACACCGGGACCCGGCCGCGCTGCGCAGCCGGCGGCCAGCACTGCTGCCGCGCAGGTCGCAAGCAGGACGCTCCCCTGGAACACCCCGCCGCCACGACCGGAAAAACGAATCGCCGCCGAATCATCCATGCAGCACTCATATTTCGCCCGGACGCGAATAGGAATCCCCATTTCCCGCCACATGCCCCCGGGATCCGCTTCAAGCAGGCGGAACCTGGAGGCATCCAGACGGCAAAAAGCCCCGGCATCCGCACGATGCCGGGGCTTTCCTGTCACTTAATATCTTACTTCAGCTTGGCGCTGACAGCCTCGATGCCGGCGCGGGCGCATTCGTCGTCGATGTCGCCGCTCGGAGCGCCGCCGACGCCGATGCCGCCGATCGTCTCTTCACCAGCCTTGACCGGCACGCCGCCGGCCAGCACCAGCAGGCCCTCGATCGAAACGAGCTGGGCAGCAGCCGGGTTCTTGCCGACATTTTCGGCGATCTTCTGGGTCGGCGTGCGCATCGAGGCGGCGGTGAAAGCCTTGCGGACGGCGCTGTCGAGGGTGTGCGGGCCGGCACGGTCGGCACGCAGGACGGCGCGGGTGACGCCGGCGCGATCGACGACGGCAACCGATACGTTGAATTTCTTGGCAGCGCAGGCCTTCACAGCGGCATCGGCGGCCTCAACGGCGATGTCGAGCGGCATGTTGCGCTCGGTGAGGATTTCCGCCTGGGCAGCGCCGGCAAGCGTGAGAGCGGCAAAAGCGGCAGCAACGAAGGTCTTCATGTCTATCTCCATCTGGGCCGCTCGGTCTTGCTGGCGGCGACGACCCTCTTTTCGGAGATTTCCGGCCCGGACGGTATCGGTGGACGGACGGAGCGGGGTCCGTAGGACTACGGAGTCTGCCCGATCAGGGAAAGGCGCGCGAACTCCGCGACCGAGGTCGTGCCGAGCTTCTGGGCGATGTTGGCCCGATGCGTATCGACCGTGCGGGGCGACAGCTGCAGGGCTTCGGCGATCTCCTTTGTCGACCAGCCGCGCCCGACCATGTCCAGCACCTCGCGCTCGCGGTCGGTGAGCTGCGCCACCAGTTTTACCGCCTCGGCCCGTTCGGCATGCACATCCAGTGCACCAGAGGCCTGTTGCAGCGCCTCGACCAGCACCTGCTCGTCGATCGGCTTGGTGAGAAAATCGACGACGCCGGCCTTGAAGGCGCGCCGGCAGGCATGCACGTCGCCATGGCCGGTGCAGATGATCGTCGGCCAGTCGCAGCCGATGGCCGCAAGCTTCTCGTGCAATTGCAGGCCCGTGATCGCTGGCATGCGCAGGTCGAGCAGCAGAACGCCGGGCCTGAGTTTCGGCGCGCGGGCGAGAAAGGCGGTAGGATCTCCGAAGGTCTCGATGCGGATGCCGTAGGTGCCGAGCAAAAGCGAGAGTGCGCTGCGCACGCCCTCGTCGTCATCGACCAGATAGACAGGCGCCATCGTCATTCCGCTGCCTCTTCCCGTTTCTGCACGTCCTCTGCCGCCGGGAGCCTTACGGTGAAGACAGCGCCGCCAGCCGCCCCGTTTTCCGCCGAAATGCTGCCGTCGAAACGCTCGACGATGCTTTCGCACAGGCTGAGCCCCAGCCCCATGCCGTCAGGCTTGCTCGAGAAGAACGGTTCGAACAGCCGGGGCTGGATATCCGGCGCGATGCCGGTGCCGTTGTCGAAGACGCGGATCGCGTAACCCGCCGCCTCCGGCATAAGCGCCACACGCACCCGTCCGTCCGACCGCCCTGCCTCGCCCACCGCATCGGCCGCGTTGCGGATGAGGTTGTGGATGACCTGCTCGATCTCCACCGGATCGACCCGCGCCAGCGCCGGGGCTTCCGGCAGATCGACATCGAGCGCGATGCCGCGCCGGTCGAGGTCGATGCGCGACAGGGCGACGATATCGGCGACGTGGCGGGAAAGATCGTGCAGGCCGGCCTCCAATGCACTCTTGCCGACATAGGCGCGCAGACGCACCAGAATATCGGCCGCACGCTTGGCCTGCAGCACATTGGCGGCAAGCACGCTGTCGATTGGCGTATCCGCGAGACCGGCGGCGGCGGCAATGCGCCGGCCTGCCTGGCTCTGGCTGAGCAGCGCCGTCAGCGGCTGGGTCAATTCATGGGCAATGCCCGAGGCCATTTCGCCCATGCTGTTGATGCGCAGGGCATGGGCGAGCTTCGTCTCGTGCTGGCGCAGCGCTTCGCGCCGCGCAGCCGCCTCCGCCGCCTCCCGTGCCAGCGCCGCCTCCTGCCGGTGGCGTAAAAGCGAGCGCACGAGCACGAGCCCGGCAAGCGAGAGGACAGCGAAGAGCGCGAGCGGCAGCGGCGGAAGCAGCGCCGCCAGCGTGACATGCCGCTGCAGCGAAAGCCTGAGAGGCTGCGTGGCACTGGCGATCGGCGCCTCGAAACGGATGGTGCGAGCCAGGAAACTCGAATCCGCGGGCTGCGCCACCCCCGTCTCCAGCACCGTGCCCTCGCCCATCGCCAGCCGGAGCGTGGCCCAGCGCGGCAGCTCCTCGCCCTCGACGAGCTTTGCCCCATCGATATCGAGGCTGACGGCCATGGTGTCGTTCATGCGCTTCATCAGGCGATAGTGGCCGGGCCGCGCATCCGCGCCGAAGGCAGCCTTCCCGGGGGTAAGCGCCTCCACGGCCTGCGAAACCGCTTCCGGACTTGCCGTCGCACCATCGGCGGATGTCGCCGAACTCACGATGCCCGCCCCCTCACCCGCCCTCAGATCGACGAGGTCGATCGCGACGATGCGCGGATAAAAGCGCAGGATGGATTTTGCGACGAGATCGAAATCCTCCGACGGCTGCGCCTGCGCAAGCCCGAGGGCACTGAGGCTCGTCAGGTGTGCGTCGTGCTGCGCGACGCGCTGCGAGATCACCCTTTGCAGCGCGCGGCCGCTCTCGGAAACTTCAAGTTCCAGCGCCTGCCGGTGGCTCCAAGCCGAATAGAGGCCGAAGGCGGCAAGCAACAGCAACCAGCCGCCGGCAAGGGCGGCCGAGGAACGAAGAAAGGTCAGGCGTGCACGCATCCGGAATGAAGCCGCGTCAGGGATCGGGAAGACCATCATAGGGCCTCCCCGGCGCCTTGGCGATCCGCAGCACCACGGATATCGGCCTGGAACCTGCCGGCGATCCAGGCCCGGCTTGCGTCAGGACAGGACCGGCAGCGACAGCGGCGCAAGCACCGCGGCGGGCCGGCCACGCGGATCGTTCGCCTGGAGGCGACGCACCGCAAAATCCTGCACCGCCTGTAGTTCCGCCAGCGCACCGTCGTAATCCACCAGTGTCGGGCGGTCGTCCCGCATGACGCAGGTGCCATCGACATAGACGCCGACGACGGCGCGCTCGGCGGCGCAGTGCAGGAGGTTGCGCAGGGGGTCGTAGAGCGGCTGCATGCCGGGATGCTTGAGGTCCACAAGCGAAAAATCCGCCTTCGCGCCACGGGCGATGCGGCCGATATCGCTGCGTCCCAGGGCCTTGGCGCCCGACAGCGTGGCCGCCTCGACGACCGCGGCCGTATCGACGTCGAACACCGAGCCGCCGGCGATGCGGGCGCAGATCATCGCCATGCGCATCTCTTCCAGCATGTTGAACGGATAGCTGTCCGTGCCGATCGCCACGTTGACACCCGCCTGCCGGTAGCGGCCGAGCGACTGCAGCACCATGCCGCTGCGCGAGAAGGTGACCGGGCAATGGGCGACGCTCGTCCTGCTGGCAGCGAGCCGCTCAAGATCCGCCGCCGTGCGCTGGCGCGTCCAGTCATGGCTGTCGACGAAGATGCAATGCCCGAGGATGAGGTCCGGCCCGAGAAGGTCGAGGCTTTCGAGATAGGCGACGGCGGTGAGGCCGTGGCGGCGCATCAGTTCCTCGTGCTCGGCCATGGTCTGCGCGGCATGGATGGTAATCGGCACGCCACGGCTGCGCGCTGCCTCCGCAGCCTCCTGCAGCAATGCCGCAGAGCAGGTCTCGACCTGTGCCGGGGCGACGATGCCGCCGAGCCGGCCCGAGGGATGCGCGCGGGCGGCATCGACCGTCTCCAGCGCCCGGGCGAAGGCCTCCCTGCCCCGCGCGCCGTCCCAGCGGAAATCCAGCCTGTGGCTGTCCTCGACATGCCAGGCCGCCTCGCGGAAGCCCGGGGCGACATAGGCGCGCGCACCGCTCTTGACCAATGTCGGCAGCCAGCAGGCATGCGGGCCGGCAATGTCGACGAAGGTGGTGACGCCGCTGCGCAGGAGATCGCCGAGCATGACGGTGAGCGCCGCCTCGACCGCGTCGTCGCCAATCTCGATCAGCGTCGAATATTCGTACATCGCCTGCCCCCAGAGGGCCGCCGTGCCGGCGTCCTCGAACAGGCTTTTCGAGACCGGTTCCTCGCCGGAATGGCAGTGCACATTGACGAGGCCCGGCATGACCATGCGGTCGCGGCCGGAAATCTCCTCCGCAAACGAGCCTTCGTAGCGCCCGCCGACATGAACGAAGCCGGCCGCGTCGAAGGCGACGTCCGCATCGTGCAGATAGGCATGGCCGCCGCACGCCGCATCGTAGGCGATAACGGTATGGGCGTTGCGGATGACGGTGACGGTATCAGGCATGGGTCGTCCGGAAATGCTTTTCGAGGAAACGGCTATAGGCGCCCATCAGGGCACTGAAGGTGAAGTAGACGGCGGCAGCGACGAGATAGCCTTCGAGAACGGCAATGCCCTGCCATTCCGGATCGCGGATGGCCGAACGCACCGTATCGAGAAAATCGACGAGGCCGACGATGGTGACGAGCGTCGTATCCTGGAAGAAGCCGATGAACAGGCTCACCATCGGCGGAATGACCTTCTTGAGCGCCTGCGGCAGCACGATCTTGCGCATGACCTGCCAGTAGTGCAGCCCGAGCGAGGATCCGGCCTCGTATTGCCCCGCGGGCACGTCCTGCAGGCCGCCGCGCACGATCTCGGCGATATAGGCGGAGGCGAAGAGGATGATCGCCACCTGCGCGCGCAGCAGTTTGTCGATGGTGACGCCCTCGGGCATGAACAGCGGCAGCATGACCGTCGCCATGAAGAGGATGCTGATCAGCGGCACGCCGCGCACGATCTCGATGAAGCCCACGGCGAGAATGCGGATCGCCGGCAGGTCGGAGGCACGCGCCAGCGCCAGCACGATGCCGAGCGGCATGGCGAGCGTCAGCCCGACGAAGGAGAGCATGAAGGAGAGCGGCAGGCCGCCCCAGCTCGTCGTCGCAACGGGCGTCAGACCGAAAATGCCGCCTGCCATCAGGATGTAGAGCACCGGCAGGACGACGAGGATCCAGGCAAGAAGCAGACCCCGGCTCCAGAAGCGTGGCATCATGGAAAAGAGGAAGGCGCCGAAGAGCAGCGCTAGCGCCAGCATCGGCCGCCACTGTTCGTCATAGGGATAGAAGCCGAACAGCATGTAGCGCAGTTTCTGCGCGACGAACGGCCAGCAGGCGCCGCTTGCCGCCTTGCAGGTCTCGCCACCGCCGGAAAACACCGCATCGGCCACCAGCCAGCCGAAGGCGAGCTTGGCGACGAAGAAGATGGCGGCAATAGACAAGATACTGACGAGCGTGTTGCCGGGCGTGCCGAAATAGGCGGAGAACCTGCCGAGGCGCGGGGCGCTCGGCGCCGGCTGCGGCGGCGCGAGGACAAGGGTCTGGACGTCGGCCATATCAACGCTCCTTCAGCGCGACATGCGCATTGTACCAGTTCATCACGAGCGAAATGGTGATCGAGAGGGCAAGGTAGACGCCCATGAAGATCGCAATCGTCTCGATCGCCTGACCCGTCTGGTTCATCACCGTGTTGGAGACCATGACAAGGTCCGGATAGCCGATGGCGATGGCGAGCGAGCTGTTCTTGAAGACGGTAAGGTAGGTGTTGGTGAGCGGCGGGATGATGATGCGTAGCGCCTGCGGCAGCACGACGAGCCGCATGGTCTTGCCACGCGCAAGGCCGAGCGCGGCGGCCGCCTCCCACTGCCCCTTGTCGACCGCCTGGATGCCGGCACGCACGATCTCCGCGACAGTCGCCGAGACGCTGAGCGCAAGGCCGAAGAGCAGCGCCACGAATTCCGGCCGGACATGCAACCCGCCCGTCAGGCGGAACTTTCCGGCCGTCGGGAAATCCCAGTCGATGCTGAAGCCGCCGGAAAGCCAGAGCAGCAGGGCCGGCAGCACGAAGGCAGCCGTGGCGATGAGCCCACCGTGGTTCGAGCGGCCGGTCGCAACGCGCTTCTGCGTGGAGACCCGGCGAATGACGAATGCAGCCGCTGCGCCGCCGAGGAGACAGGCGAAAAGCGCCGCACCGCCGCTTTCGATGAGGGCCGCCGGCACGACGAGGCCGCTGTTGGAGAGATAGACGCCCGGCAGGAGGTTCAGCGCCTGCTTGACCGGCGGCAGGATGAGGATGATCAGCGAATACCAGAGGAAGAGATAGAGCAGCAGCGGCACATTGCGCAGAAGCTCGACATAGACGAGCGCAAGGCGCGCCAGCAGCGGATTGCGCGACATGCGCGCAATGCCCACGGCAAGGCCGATGAGCGTGCCGAAGATGGCGGCCAGCAGCGACACCTTCACGGTGTTGGCGATGCCGACGAGGATGGCCCGTCCGACCGTATCGGTCGCCTCGAAGGCAATGGCGGATTCGGTGATGACGAAGCCGGCGGGCCGGTTCAGGAAATCGAAGCCGGTCGCGATGTTCTGTTTGGCGAGATTGCCGCTCGCGGTGGAAAACATCGTCCAGCCGACGAGGATCACGGCGCAGATCGCGACGACCTGGTAAAAGTAGGCGCGAAAGCGCATGTCATGCAGGAAAGCCATGTATCCCCACCGCAAAAGACCAAAAGGGGATGGGCGCGCGCACCGCCATGCGCGCGCCCGGACGATCGCTCGGAAGCGATCAGCGGATCGGCGGCGAGTAGATCATGCCGCCGGCGTTCCACAGCGCGTTGGGGCCACGCGTCAGGCCGAGCTTGGTGCCCTCACCGAGATTGCGCTCGAACACTTCGCCATAGTTGCCGACGCTCTTGATGATGTTGTAGCCCCACTTGTTGTCAAGGCCGAGCATCTTGCCGAGCTCTTCCGTGGCGCCGAGCATGCGCTGCACGTCCGGATCCTCGCTCTTCAGCTTCTCGTCGACATTCGCCTGGGTGATGCCCTTCTCCTCGGCGGCCATCAGCAGCCAGACCGACCAGGAAACGATGTCACCCCAGTTGGAATCGTTCTGGCGGAAGGCCGGCGCCAGCGGCTCCTTGGAGATGGTCTCCGGCAGAACGATATAGTCGTCCGGATTGTTGGCGACGGCGCGGATCGAGGCAAGGTCGGACCGGTCGGAGGTGATCGCCTCGCAACGGCCGGAATAGAAGGCCGCGCGATTCTCGTCCGGGCTTTCGAAGACGACGAGCTCGAACTTGCCGTTGATCGCGCGGAAGAAGTCGGAGATGTTCTGCGCCGTCGTGGTGCCCGGCAGGGTGCAGATCGCAGCTTCCGTCAGCTCCTTGGCGCTGGAAACGCCGAGCGACTTGGCCACCATCAGGCCCTGGCCGTCGTAAAAGACCGTCGGGCCGAAATCGAGGCCGAGCGAGGCATCGCGCGAGAAGGTGTGGGTCGTCTGGCGCGACAGGACGTCGATCTCGCCGGACTGCAGCGCCTGGAAGCGCGTGTTGATGTTGGTCGGAACGAAATCGACCTTGTCGCCGTCGCCGAAGACCGCGGCGGCGATCGACCGGCAGATATCGGCATCGAAGCCCTGCATGCGGCCCTTGTCGTCGGGCGCCGCAAAACCCGGCGTTGCCAGCGAGACGCCGCAGACCAGCTTGCCGCGCGCCTTGACGGTTTCGAGCGTGCCGGCTGCCGAGGCCTGACCGGCCATCGTGAGCCCGAGCGCGGCCGCGCAGATCGAAAGAAGTGCCTGCTTCATGCTTCCCCTCCCATTGGGTGTTGTTGGATAGAGCCGACGCACCGCCCTCCAGCGACACCGCTCCATCGCGATCTCTTAGATCGCAATTATTGTGTACAATGCAAAAAGCGCATCATCAACAGTTCCAGATATGGAATGTCGACAATCCCACAAAATCAGCCATGTACAATGGGCATGAAGCCATGTATATTAGACATTAACTGTTATTCTGCACACCTTCGAAGGCGCAACTGATGCGCTGGAAGGTTTATGCATATTGATAAATTTATCAGGCCATACAGTTTCCCGGATATTTGATTATACAATTGTCGTCGGACAGCCGAGGTGAGGTTTCCGGCCAGAATTTCTCCCAGGCGACGAGGCTGGAACGCGAATGCTCCGGCCTCGTCGCTGTCCCGCCCTTGGCATCGCAAATGCGCGGCCTTCCGTCGCGCAGGCGTGGCGGGACATCTGCCACGACTATCGGCAACCGCACGCGGCGGGTTTTCACCGGCATGGCACAGGCCCGTCCGCTGGCTGCAAAGCACCCGAATTTTTCCCGTATGCCTGCGGGAACAATCGGCACGGTTACCGGTTGAGGTCATGCCCTTGACAATGAGGCGTGATGCTCGATGCCGGACCAGTCCAAGCTCTTTCCCGACCACCGAAGGCTGTCGGGAGAACGCTACACGATAGAAACCTTTCGCACGGCCTACGATCTGCCGGCGCAAGAGGCCAAGCGCCTCTACGACAAGTTCGGCCCGTCCAAGCGGGAGCTGGACCTGTTGATGCGCGCCCGCCAGAACCCGGCGCAATTCCTGAATTTCTAAGGAGACGGACATGACGAGCCCGAAAGCACAAGGCGACCCGAAGCGCCCCTCCCCCGACGAACACAAGCCCCGGAACGATGTCGAGCCCGGCGATACCACCGCCGAGCCCGAGACCGAAGCCGAGAAGACCAGGCGCGAACAGGCGACGAAACCGGCGCTGATGCCGATCGGCGATCCCGCAGGCGCGGCCTGAAGACCGCTGCCTTCTCTCCAGAAACCCCGCCGCCCGAATGGACGGCGGGTCGATTGTTCGCGGTTATGCCGCCGCCAGCGCCTCGCGCGCCTTCGGCACCGGTCGGAAGGTCATGGCGATCAGGAAAGCGCCGAGGCCGATGCCCCACGAGCCGACATAGAGCCAGGTATAGCTGGCGAAGGTGTCGTAGATCAGCCCGCCCGCCACCGGCCCCAGCGCCATGCCGAGGCTGCCGGCCATGGCCGTTCCGCCGATGACGGTGCCCATCATGCGCAGCGGGAAGTTTTCCCGGGCGATCACCGCATAGAGCGGCATGACGCCGGCATAGATGAAGCCGAACAGGCCCGCCACGACATAGAAGGAGGCCAGCCCGCCGGTAAAGACATAGGCGAGCGCCCCGAAGGCCTGCGCGAAGAGGCCGAGCACCAGGATATGCTTGGCGCCGAACCGGTCGCCGAGCAGGCCGAAGGCGACCCGGCCGCCCATGCCGGCAAGGCCTTCGATGCTGTAGATCGAGACGGCGGCGATCATCGGAATGCCGCAGGTGATGGCATAGCTCACCGTGTGGAAGATCGGCCCGGAATGGGTGGCGCAGCAGAAGAAGTTCGTCAGGCACAGGATGATGAACTGCGGTGTCTTCAGGACATCGCGCGTTGTCATGCCGGCCTGCGGCTCGTCGGCCGCCGCAAGCTCATCGCCGCCCGCCTCCAGCCCCGGCGCACGCCGCACCAGAAGGGCGGCCGGGATCATCACGACGGCGACGAGAAGCGCGATGATCTGCATCGAGGCGCGCCAGTCGTTGAAGGTGACCAGCCAGGCGGCAAAGGGCGACATGGTCATCGGCGCCATGCCCATGCCGGCCGAGACGAGCGAGACGGCAAGGCTCCTGTGCGTGTCGAACCAGCCGGTGACGCAGGCCATCATCGGCGCGAAGACGGCAGCGACCGCCACACCGACGACCAGCCCGAAGACGAACTGGAAGGCGAGAAGCGAGGTGGCGACGCTCGCAGCCATCAGGCTTGCCGCCAGAAGCACCGAGCCCGCCAGCACGACGGGCCGCGGCCCCCAGCGATCCGAAAGGCTGCCCCAAAACATGCTCGCGAAGGCCATGGCGAGAAAGCCGATGGTCATGGCGGTGGAAATGCCGGTCACCGACCAGCCGGTGTCCTTGGCGATCGGCAGCAGGAAGACCGGCAGCGAGAACATCGCGCCGATGGCGATACAGCCGAGAAGGCCGCCTGCGGCGACGATCACCCAGCGATAATGCGTATGGATCATTGTCATCTCCTCTGCGGCCGCCAGCTTCTGGCCGGGGCCGCGCCCAAATCAGTATTGATCGTGCCGCCTTACCCATTCCATCGGATAGCGAAGGCCGTCCTCGTCGCGGCCTTTCGGCACGAGGTCGAGGAAGTGATAGGCACCGTTCACCATCTCGACGCCGCGCGCGTAGCAGGAGTAGGTGTGGTACACCTCGCCCGGCCCGCTCCTGTAAAAGACGCTGACGCCGACCATTTCCGACATGGTGTTCGAACAAATCTCGAAATTGTAATAGGCGCGCCCCGCCGCCTGTTCCTGCGGTGTCGCGGACGCCTGGTAGTCGAAGTTGAAGTCGCTGCCGCCCGAGGAGACCCACGGAAAGCTCCAGCCCATGCGCCGCCGGTAGGCATCGATCTTTTCCAGCGGCGCGCGCGAGATCGCCGTGAAAGTCACGTCGCGCTGGGCGAGATGAACCGGAATGCCGTTGAAATTGTCGGCCCAGAAGGAACAGGACTTGCAGCCCTCCTGCCAGTCCGGCCCCAGCATGAAGTGATAGACGAGGAGCTGCGAGCGCCCGGCGAAAAGGTCCTCCAGCGTCAGGACGCCCTCCGGCCCGTCGAAGCGGTAGGCCTTCCCCACCCGCTCCCAGGGCATCGCCATCCGTTGGCGGGTCAGCGCCTCGCGCTGGCGGGTGAATTCCTTTTCCGCGGCGAGCAGCGCCAGCCGGGCCTTCAGCCAGTCCTCATGTGAAACGACTTGATTGCGCATCGTGAAACGCCTTTCTTCTCTAGCGATGCACCAAACGTAAGGGGTGGTCGCCGCGAAGCGGGAGTTACAAGTGTGACGGGAATTGCATGGACTCGATGATCATCGCCGCCGCCCGGGCGCTCGCAACCGGCGATCCGCTCGGCGCGTTGAGCCGCGTCGCGCTGCGTGACGACGCACCGGCCATGGCCCTGCGCGGCATCGCCATGGCGCAGCTCGGCGATCTCGAGCGCGCGAAGGCGCTGCTGAAGAACGCCGCTCGCGCCTTCGGTCCGCGCGAGCCGGTGGCGCGGGCGCGCTGCGTCGTCGCGCAAGCCGAGATCGCCCTCGTCTCGCGCGATCTTGCCTGGCCGGTGAAGGCGCTCGCCGCTGCCGAGGCGACGCTTGCGGCCCATGGCGACCGGCCCAACGCCGCCCATGCCCGGACACTCGCCATCCGCCGCCTGCTCCTGATCGGCCGGCTCGACGACGCCGCAGCGCAGCTCGCCACGCTCGATCCCGCAGCATTGACCCCGCCGCTTCGGGCCGCGCATGCCCTCGCCGCTGCCGGCATCGCGACCCGCCGCCTGCGCACGGCAGCGGCCCGCGAGGCCTTTGCACGCGCCGCGGAGGCCGCCCGGCACGCCGGCATTCCCGCCCTTGTTCAGGAGGTGGAGGACGCGGCCGCGATCCTGCAAAGACCGACCGCCCGCGTGATCGCGGATGGCGAGGAACGCCTTCTGCTGCCCGCCGAGGTCGAAGCGCTGCTGGCAACCGACAGACTGGTGGTCGATGCCTGCCGCCATGTCGTGCGCTGCGGCGAGACCCGCATCTCGCTGGCCACGCGGCCGATCCTGTTTGCGCTGCTGCGCACGCTCGCCGAGGCCTTTCCCGCCGATGCCAGCCGGGAACACCTGTTGCTCCGCGCCTTCCGGGCCCGGCATGCCGACGAATCCCACCGGGTACGCCTGCGCGTCGAAATGGGCCGGCTGCGGGCCGAGCTCGAGCCGCTTGCCGGGGCCACCGCCACGAAGGACGGTTTCCGGCTGCTGCCCCGTGGCGGGCGGGCCGTTGCCGTGCTGGCGCCGCCGCATGACGAACCGCATGCCGATGTGCTGGCCCTCTTTGCCGATGGCGAGGCCTGGTCGAGTTCCGCACTCGCCATCGCGCTCGGCACGAGCGCCCGCACCGTGCAGCGCGCACTCGAAGAGCTTTTCGCCGCCGGCAAGGTGCAGGCTGTCGGCCGCGGCCGAAGCCGGCGCTGGCTGACGCCGGTGCCCGGCGCTTTCTCGACACTCTTGTTACTCCCGGGTCCGCTGCCCGGCAGCTAAAAACGGAACGCGCACCAGTTCGCGGCAGTCTTGCGGCGGCGACATGCGCAAGACCAGGGGCTGAAGCACACGGCGCCAATCCCGGCAATCGCCCCGACACGACGGGACCACCGCATCAACGGTTCAAAGGAGACAAGCATGACCACGTCCAAAGCAGACATTCTGCGCGAATACGGCCCCTTCCCCGGCGTGGACCAGGTCCACGGCGTCACCTTCGACGGCAAGGCCGTCTGGTTCGCCTCGGGCGACAAGGTCAACGCGCTCGATCCGGACGACGGCCGCGTGCTGCGCGCGATCGACCTTTCCGCCCATGCCGGCACCGCCTATGACGGCCGCCATCTCTTCCAGATCGCCGAGGACCGCATCCACAAGATCGACCCCGCCTCCGGCGCCATCGTCTCCACCATCCCCGCCCCCGGCAACGGCGGCGATTCCGGCCTCACCTGGGCGGAAGGCTCGCTCTGGGTCGGCGAGTACCGCAGCCGGCAGATCCACGAAATCGACCCGGAAACCGGCGCCGTGCGACGCACCATCGAGAGCAACCGCATGGTGACGGGCGTCACCTGGGTGGACGGCGAGCTCTGGCACGGCACCTGGGAGGGCGAGGAAAGCGGCCTGCGCCGCCTCGACCCAAAAACCGGCGCCGTGCTCGACACCATCACCATGCCCGCCGGCATCGGCGTCTCCGGCCTCGAATCCGACGGCGCCGACCGCTTCTTCTGCGGCGGCGGCAACAGCGGAAAGATCCGCGCCATCCGCCGCCCGCGCTGACGGATGCCGGACGCGGGTGGCAATGCAACGAACACGGGTGCCGCCATCCTTCTGAAGGCGTGGCGGCACCGATAGCCCGGCGCGGCGTGAAGCACAGGATACGCCCGTTGATCGAGCGGACAGCCGCCTCACGAGGCCAAAAAACACGGCCGGCATTTCCCGCCCCCGTGAAACCGGATAATTCTTTTCGCTACAACCCATCCGACACTTGCCATCGCGAGCTCAACCTCATACTCCTCTACTTTTAAGGGAATTCGACCAAAAATGGCCATCGTCCAAGATGCGCCACAAACAGGGAAGAACCGCCATGACTATCCTGGTAGGCACCGAAACCATGGTCAACACACACTTGCCGGGCCAGCAGCTGGAGCCATCCGTTGCAATGCTCAAGGACGGCGGCTGGGTGGTGACATGGCAATCCTGGGGACAGGACGGCTCGAACGACGGCGTCTACCAACAACGCTACAAACCGGATGGAACGCCAGACGGCGTCGAAGTGCTGGTAAACACGACGACCGCCGAATCGCAGTATCAACCTGCGATAACCGCCCTCAAGGACGGCGGCTGGCTTGTGACGTGGGTCGGCGATGAAGCAGGCGGCCCGGAAATCTACCAGCGGCGCTACGATGCAGACGGCACTGCGACGACCGCCGTGGGAGAGGTCGTCGTTACGGACGTGGGCAGCGTACAGGAAATGCCCACCGTGACCGCGTTGCCCAATGGTGGCTGGGTCGTCGTGTGGGCATCTCGGAACGATGGCGCCGGCAATGGCCACGGCATCTTCCAGCAACAGTATGATGCAAATGGCGATCCGACCACGCTCGCACAAGTTCGTGTCCACACCACACTTGCCGGAAACCAAACCAAGCCTTCCGTCGCCGTGCTGGAGGACGGCGGGTGGATCGTTACCTGGCAGTCACCCGACGCCGACGGAACCGGCATCTACCAGCAGCGTTTTAAGGCCGACGGCACCCAGGAAGGCGTGGAAACGCCTGTCAACAGCCTTACGGCGGGTGCACAGGCCAATGCCATCGTCACGGGGTTGAAGGACGGCGGCTGGGTCGTCGCCTGGCAATCACCCGATACAAATGGAACCGGCATCTACCAGCAAAGATACGACAAGGACGGCAACGCCCTGGGGTCTGGGGAAACGCAGGTCAACACGACCTCGACAGGCGATCAGAAAAATGCGTCCATCACCGCCCTGACCGATGGCGGATGGGTGGTCGCCTGGCAAAGCGCCAACGACATTTACCTACGCCACTATAATTCGAGCGGCACGGCAGTCGGAAGCGAGGTCCTCGTAAACGACATAACGGCGAGCGATCAGGAATTCCCGTCCGTAACGGCGCTACCGGGTGGCGGCTGGGTGGTCACCTGGCAGAGTTTCAAAATGGGTGTGCCTGGAGAATTCCAGAACATCGCCCAGAAGATCTACTTCGGCGTCAACGACGCCCCCACCGGGACCAATGCAACCCTCACGGCGAAGGAAAACACGGCCTATAGTTTCAAGGTCGCCGATTTCGGCTTTTCCGATACCAACGGCAACAGTCTGTCCGGTGTAAAAATAACGACGCTCCCGACGAAGGGCACTGTCCTTCTGAACGGCATTGCCATCACGGCGGGGCAGACGATCGCGGTTGCGGATATCACCGCCGGGAAATTGACCTGGGAGCCCCCGGCGGGCGAGGACGGCACCGCCCTGACGACGATCGGCTTCAAGGTCGTCGACGACGGGGGCACCGATCACAACGGCAAGGATATCGACCAGACCGAGCGCGTTATCACCTTCGACGTGACACCGACGCCGACGACACCCGACACGGATAAGGGCAAGATCCTCATCGGAGGCGATGGCGACGACCGGTTCACCGGAACGAACTGGGCGGACCTGCTCTCCGGCAAGGGCGGAGACGACCATCTCGACGGTGGCGCTGGCAACGATACATTGTGGGGCGGGGAAGACGACGACCTGCTGAAGGGCGGCAGCGGCAACGACATTCTCGGCGGCGGCCCGGGCGCCGACACGCTTTTCGGCGGTGGTGGCGACGACAAGCTCTATGGCGGAAAGGATAGCGGCGCCGACAGGCTCTACGGCGGCGACGGCAAGGACAAGCTCTGGGGCGGCGGCGGCAACGACAAGCTGTATGGCGGCGATGACGACGACACCCTGGGCGGCGGCGCCGGCGACGACCTTCTCGGTGGCGGCAGCGGCAACGACATCCTCTATGGCGGCGCGGGGAGCGACCAGATTTATGGCGGCACCGGCGATGACCGGATTCATGGCGGTCCCGGCAACGACGAGCTCTGGGGTGGAGCCGGCAACGACATCTTCATCTTCCGGGAGAACACCGGCAAGGACCGCATCATGGACTTCACCCGCGGTCAGGACAAGATCGACCTCTCGGCCTTCTCGACCCGCACGAATCCGCTGGATTTCAACGACATCAATATCCAGACAACCACGGCAGGCGTGGTCGTCTCGATCAATGGAATCCAGGTCACGCTGGAAGGCCAGAAAAGCCTCAACAGAGACGACTTCATTCTCTAGGGTCGAGCGGGCAGCCGGCGCAGCTGTTGTTCCACGATAGCGCCCGAGCCGAAGCGTCACCGCTTCGGCTCGGAAATCCCCTAGAGACCATGGCTACCATCGTAGCCGTTGACCGGCGGCGGCGCCCAGCCGGCCGGCAGGGTTTTCGGCTTGTAGATTTCGACGACCATGGGGTAACACGCCGCCGTGTCGGACGAGTGCTGCGCAGAGCAATCCCCACCCGGGCAGGCCGACATGCAGCCGAGAAGATCGATCTCGGCGAAAAACTCCAGATAGTCGTCCGGCCGCACCGGGCTCGCCTTCATGAAATACTGGCCGGTATCGCGCGTGAAGCCGGTGCACATGAAGACGTTCAGCACGTCGTGCACATAGGTTTCCGCCTCGCGCAGCGCCATGCCGGTCTTCGCCGCAAAGGCGCGGGTGAGGTTCGAGTGGCAGCAATGGTGATACTGCCCGCCGTGGCTGAGCAGGTTGTGCGTATAGGGGTCGCAGCGCGTGCCGATCACGTCATGCACTGCGCCGCCGAACGCGTCGAAGCCGTACCAGTCGAGCGTGTCGTGCGTGATCGTCGCGATGGGGCGCAGATAGGGAAAATTGGAAAAGAGCTGGTCGCCGAGGCCGACATGGGTGCCGGCGAGCGCGCGTGTCTTGCCCGTGTAGAGCCGTTCCTTCAGGTTCTGCGCATTGAAGAGGTTGAGGTCGCCCACCTGCGGCCCCTCGCTGCAGACAAGACGGCAGAAATGTCCGGCCGGCACCGACCAGGTGGCGGCCTCGCGCGGCGGTATGACAACCGTTTCGACAAGCGTCAGGTCGTCCCGGAGCGCGCGATAGGCCGCAAGGTCGGGACGCGGCAGGGTCTCGACCGGATAGCAGATCACCGGCTTGATCGCCTTGCGGGCGGCGGCGTCGCCGGGCGCCGCCGTGATGGGGGTGGGCTTCATCTTTCAGTCTCCATGTCGTGTCGCGCCGCCACCACAGGCATTGCGAGCCGCCGGCGACTATAGCCGGTTCCCGCCATCTGTCAGCCGTCCTTCGCCGACCCCGCGCGTCGCGATACAGGCGGATTTTTCCGGGAACCTTGCGGCACCGCCGGCATCCAATATGGTCCCGGAAGGAGAACAAGCATGCCCGTCTTGTCCAATGCCAATGCCACCCCCGCCGCCGCCATCGAGGACGAAGCTCGCCTCGTCGCGCGCGCGGCCGCTGGCGACGCCGATGCGGTCCGCCGCATCATCAAGCACCACAACCAGCGCCTCTACCGTCTCGTGCGGGCCGTCATCCGCAACAATGCAGATGCGGAGGATGTGCTGCAGGAGGCCTATCTGAGGGCCTTCGCCCATCTTCAGGGCTTCAACGGCGAGGCCTCGCTGTCGACCTGGCTGTCGCGCATCGCCCTCAACACCGCCCTGATGCGCCTTCGCGCCGAGAAACGGCTGAAGCGCGCCGCGCCCCCGGCCGGCCCGACACAGGCCGAGATCATCCCCTTCCCGCTTGCCTCCTCCATCGAGGACCCGGAGCGCCTCATGGCCCAGCGACAACTCCTGCACCTCGTCGAGGAGGCGACCGACGCGCTTCCCGAAGCTTTCCGCCTCGTCTTCGTCGCCCGTGTCATCGAGGGCCTCAGCGTCGAAGAGGCCGCCGCGCTGCTCGACCTGCCGCCGGCCACCGTCAAGACACGGCTTCACCGCGCCCGCAAGCAGATCCGGGCACGGCTCGAGGCGCAGATCGGCCCGGTGCTGATCGACGCCTTCCCCTTTGCCGGCGCGCGCTGCGACCGGTTGACGGAGGCCGTCATTGCAAAACTCGGCCTTGCGGGCTGACGGGAACCCCGGCGGCGATGCGGCATCCAATGCTGCGTTACCGAAACAGGGCCGGCACCGCCGGCCAAGGAGAAACCCGATGAAGACCCTCATGACCACGCTCGGCGCCGCCTGCCTTGCCCTTGCCGCCTCCTTCGCCGGCGCCGCCGACAAGCCGACCGATCCCGAGATCGCCCATATCGCCTATAGCGCCGGGCTCATCGACGTGGAGGCCGCCAAGCTCGCTTTGTCGAAGACGAAGAATGCCGATGTGCTCGCCTTCGCCCAGTCGATGCAGAAGGACCACGAGGCCGTCAACGACATGGCCCTTGCCCTCGTCAAGAAGCTGAACGTGACGCCGCAGGACAACGCCACCAGCCAGGCCCTTGCCAGGGCCGCCGAGGACAAGCGCGCCGAACTCGCCAAGCTCGACGGCGCGGCCTTCGACAAGGCCTATATCAACAACGAGGTCACCTATCACGGCGAGGTCAACAAGGCGCTGGAAGCCCTGCTCATCCCCTCCGCGGAAAATGCCGAGCTGAAGAGCCTGCTCGAAACCGGCCTGAAACTCTTCCAGGGCCACCAGCAGCACGCCGAACATGTCGCGGCCGCCCTGAAATGACCATGCCCTCCCTCAGCCGGCGGCAGCTCCTTGCGACAGGCACAGCCGTCCTCGCCAGCCATGCGCTTGCCCGCGCCCATAACGGCACCGTGCACGTCGCCATCGAAAAACTCGCCTTCCTGCCCGCCGACATAAAGGTCAAGGCCGGCGAGACCATCGAATGGACCAACCGGGATCCCTTTTCCCACACCGCCACCGTCAAGGGCGGCTGGGACATCCTGATCCCGCCCGGCAAGACGATCACGCACGTTGCCACCGCTGACGACAGCGTCGCCTACTACTGCCGCTTCCACCCCAACATGAAGGGAACGATCACCATCATTGCCTGACACCCTGCGCGCCGGGTGCGAACAAAAGGCGCACCCGGCCGACATTTGCAGCAGGGCAACGCTTTCCCCGGAAGGCGTTGCTTCCCCCCATCATCCGGCCTGCCTCCTGCAAACCTCAGCCGTCCGCGCGATGCAGTGTTCAGACGGCAATAATATTTACGCCTCCTAATGAAGCTGCTACTGTGACGCCTTCATTTCAGGCACTGCAGCACATTCACCGTTGGTCTTTCCCTCGAGGAACTGGTCATGCTCGTGAAAACTTTGCTCGCGTACGCAACGCTGGCGCTCGGCCTGTGCCTTTCATGCGCCTCCGCCAGCGCATCCACCACGACGCAGGCGATCCCCGCCGATACCTGTCAGGAGATGGCGGCCGGCGGCTCCCAACCTCTCGACAGCGCACCGGAAGGCAAGGCCGGCAGGCTGGCGCTGGTGATCGGCAACGCGGCCTATGGCGGCGGCATCGCACCGCTGCGCAATCCGGCCCGGGATGCCGCCGCGGTGACGGATGTGCTGCAAAAACTGAACTTCACCGTCTTCGTGGCGCTGGACGCCCGCGGTGCGACCATCCGCGACTGTGTGTTGCGCATGCAATCCGCCCTGTCGCCCGACGATATCGCCCTGGTCTACTATTCCGGACACGGCATACAGATCGATGACCGCAACTACATCGTCGCGACGGATGCCGAGGCCGGCGGCGCCCTTTCCGATGCCTTCGTCTATATCGACGAGATCATCGATGGCGTGAAGGCGAAGTCCGCCTCCATCCTCGTTTTCCTTGACGCCTGTCGCAACAATCCGTTCGCGCGCGAGGACGCCCAGGGCCTGTCGGCATCAACCGGCCGCAGCCTCGCGCGGGGGCTGGCAAAGGTGGATGCCAACACGCCGGGCGCGAGACAGGAGGCGCGCGGGATTTTCGTCGCCTACTCCACGTCGCCCAACGCAACGGCCTCGGATGGCGAGGGAGACCTGAGCCCGTTCACAACAGCCTTTGTCACGGCCGTCAAGACGCCCGGTTTTTCCGTCCAACGCGCCCTCAGCGAGGTCTCCCGAAGCGTCGGCGAAGCGACGGACTGGTCCCAGACACCATGGATAAAATCGTCGCTCACCGCCGAAATCCTGCTGAACGGCACGATGACATTCGAGGACGCGCAGTCGGCCTCCGAAAACCACGCGGGAGCATCGAAAAGGCTTCTCGGGAGGGGCGATGTCGAGGGCGCGATCGTGGAGGCTTTCCGGGGCCTTCCGCAGAGCATCGACGACAGGACCGCGGAACAGTTTCCCTTTGCCTATCAGGCGCTGACGGCGGCCACGCGCTCGAGCAGCATCGTCCTTCCCGTTCCCGCGAACAACATCCACGTCGTGGTCGCCAATGTGGGTGGCGACCGGGCCGTCGTCGCCTCCGTCGACCGCGAATATCGTGGCGTCGGAAAAGGCACGCTGGAGATCTGGGACACCGGCACGAAGACGGTGATCGGCATTCTGGGCGAGGTGGGAACCGCGGTCCCCAGCGTAAAATTCTCGGCGGACGGATCCCGCGTTGCCGCCTATCTCGGCAAGGGGATCACCAAGGTCGCCGATGCGGCGACGGGCAAGACCATCTCCACCATCAAGCTTTCCGCAGACCATCTGGGCCCGGCCTATGGTGGCCTCAATCCCCCCGTCCTGGTGTTCAGCCCGGATGGCGCCGTTCTTGTCGGAACGCTCCACAAACAGGGTCTCGCCCTGGTGCAGGGCTGGGACGTGAACAGCGGCGCCAAGCGGTTTGAGTTCGACCTTGGAACGAAATGCAACGGACTGGCCAATACGGCGGGTTGGGCATTGACCCGGGGCTTTGCGGTCCTGAGTGCCGACGGCGCCTCCCTTTCGTTCGTCTGCACGAACACCTCTACCAATGTGCCCAAGCTGCTCGTCTTCGGGCACTGGTCGCTCGTGCAGGACAGCCTGGTCGGTTCTGGGGTCGTTCCGGTTTCGAAGGAGCTCTATCCGATAGCCTTCGGCTTCAGTGCGGATGGAACGCGGATGGTCGCCACGCAACTCGACAACGGCGGATCCTATGAAATCCTCCTGTTCGATACACAGACCGGACAACAGATCGGAAAGGTGGAGAAGGGTCTCTACGCCTCCTTCTCCCCGGCGGGCGATCTTTATTCCGTCGTCGGCCAGACAGGCGCCGCCATCTTTTCGGCAAAGGACGGCAGGCGCATCCGGGAGATGGCCGACTATGCCTACACCGTACCGGCGGCGTTTCGCGAACATGGGGAGAAGTTTGCCGACTACATCCTCCTCGACAACGACATGTCGACGCTGACGCATGACGTGTGGTGGCAGCCGCCGAATGGCCTTACCGTCGCGGACGCCGCACGCGCGCGGCTGACGGCCGAACAAAAGAACGAGGCCAAAGCCGGCGCCCTCGCCTACACCGAAATTCCATGAGGCCACGCACGCATACATTCCGAGGCAAAAACGCCTCTTCGAAAACAGGCGATCGGGACCGCGGCTGAACCGTTTTCGGATCGCTTGTTCCTGCCGGCGGGCAACATCCCCATCGGCCGACGGGGGGGATACCACGACCGTCAGCACGCCCCGCCCGAGCAGCCACTGGACGACCACATGGCATGGCAACCATCTCTTCCACGCCGTGGTCGCTTCCCGGCCGATACCGTCAAAGCTGATACCGCAACGTCTAGAGGATGAAATCGCTGGCTTTGAGGTCGATCACCCTGTCGAGAACGATGGTGAAATCGGCCTTGCCGTCTCCGTTGACGTCACCATGGATATACGTGTTGCCCGCCTTCGTCTCGTAGCGCAGTTCCCCGGCCTTCTTGTGGAATTTTTCATCGCCGATGAAATCGAAGGGCTGGTTCGCAGAACTCTTCGTGCTGGCATCGATAGCCTTCAGGTCGATCTTGTCGCCCTGGCTGCGGCTGAAATCGAGGATCGTGTCGCGGCCCGAGGAGGCAACCGTTGTTTCCTTGATGGACTTGAAGACGAACGTATCCGCACCGGAGCCCCCCGATAGTCTGTCCGCGCCCTGCCCGCCACAGAGCCTGTCGTTTCCAGCGCCGCCGTTCAGCTTGTCGTTGCCCGCCCCGCCATCGAGCGTGTTCCGGCCGGCATTGCCGGTCAGCGTGTTGGCAAGGCTGTTGCCGGTTCCGTTGATGTTGTCCCTGCCCTCCAGCGTCAGGTTCTCGATATGGCTGGACAGCGCGTGGCTGACGACGGACTTGACGAGGTCGATACCCTCATCCGCCTTCTCGACGACGACATCGCCCTTTCCGACGATATAGGTGTCGTTGCCCTCGCCGCCGACCAGGCGGTCCACGCCGCCCTTGCCGTCAAGCACGTCCTTGCCGGCATAGCCATAGAGAACATCGGCGCCCTTGCTGCCGTCCAGCCTGTCGTTGCCGTCCGTGCCCTTGACCACATCGGGCGAGACGCCACGGACGGTGACCTTGAGGTCGGCCTTGGCCGTGCCGCCGTGGCCGTCAGACACGGTGTAGCGGATGACGACCGTACGGCTCTCCCCTTCGGCAAGGTTCTGGTTCGGCGCGCTCGTCGGGTCGTAGACCAGGCGGCCGTTCTCGATCGAGACGGAACCGAAGCCCGAGCGCACGGAGGCGGAAACAAGGCTCAGCGCGTCGCCCTCCTCGTCCCGTGCGGCGGCCAGCACATCGACGGTCAGTTTCTTGTCTTCGGCCGTCGCGGCCGTGCCGTTGGAGGGCAGCTCCGGATCGTCGTTGACAGCGGTGACGGTAAGCGTGAAATCGACGAAGGCGGTTCTGGCGCTCCCGTCCGTCGCAGTCACGCGCACGGTGATGCCGCTCGCATCGCCCGTCGGCGGCGTTCCGGAAAAGGTCCGCGTCGCCGGATTGAACACCAGCCAGCTCGGCAGGGCGTTGCCGTTGGAGAGCTTTGCCGAATAGCTGAGCGTGTCGCCGGCATCGGCATCCGCGAACGTGTTGGCCGGCACGGTGTAGCTGAAGGCCCGGTCCTCCGTCGCCTGCTGCGCCGCGATCGTGCCCACCACCGTCGGCGCATCGTTGACGTTCTGCACCGTCAGGGTGAAATCGATGAAACCGACCGTCCGGTCTTCGTCGATCGCAAACAGGCGAATGGTGACCTCCCCGACATCGTCATTGTCGGGCGTGCCGGAAAAGGTCCGTGTCGCGGGATCGAAGGTGAGCCAGGCCGGAAGCGGGTCATGGTTCGTCAGAGACGCGGCATAGGTCATCGTGTCGCCGGCATCGACATCGATGAACGTATTGGCGGGAAGGGTAAGACTGAACGCCGTATCCTCGCTCGCCACCTGAGCAGCGATCGTCCCGTTCGGCTCCGGCGGATCGTTGACATTGTCGACCGTCAGCGTGAAATCGACGGAAACGCTTTCGCCGCCCCCATCGGTCGCGATGACGCGGATGCTGATCTCCCCGACATCGCCGTTCTCGGGCGTGCCGGAGAAGGTTCGGGTCTCGGGATCGAATTCCAGCCAGGCCGGCAGGTCGTCGCCATTGGCGAGCGTTGCCGTAAAGGTCAGCCGATCGAGCGCGTCGGCATCGGAGAAGGTGTTTGCGGCGAAGGTGAAGCTGAAGGCGCTGTCCTCCGTCGCCTGCTGCGCCGCGATCGTGTTGCCGACGGTCGGCGCATCGTTGCCGACCCAGAAGGTGCGCTGGTAGAGGCCGAGCCCGTCGCCGTCCTGCCCGGCGGATTGCCAGGTCACGACCCAGCCGCCGTCCGGCAGGGCGGTGACCTTGATGACCTTCTGGTCGCCCTCCGTTTCGCCGTTGACCCGCGTCTCGCCGCCAACCGGCTGCCCGTTGGCACCATAGACCTGCTGGTAGACACCCAAGCCGCTGCCATCCTGATTGGTCGACTCCCAGGTCACGACCCAGCCGCCGCCCGTCAGCGCGACGACGGAGTGAACATATTGCCAGCCCTCGACGGTCGTATTGACCATCGTTTCCGGGCCAAGCGCATCGCCGTTGGCGTCGTAGACCCTCTGGAAAAGGCCGTTGCTCGTCCCCGCGCTGGTGTCGTCGTCGCCGACCCACGACACGACCCAACCACCGCCTTCCAGAAGCGCCATCTGCACGAAGTTCTGCGGACCGTCACTGCCACGATTGATCTGCGTGACGGTGCCAGCGTTGCCATTTTCGTCATAGACCCGCTGATAGACCTCGCTGTTGAGCCCGCTTCCCGCGCTCCAGGCGACAATCCAGCCTCCGCCGGGGCGGACGATGACTTCATAGTACGGACCGTTGAGTGTCGACCCGCCCGTGTTCACGCCCTCGTTGGAACCGACCAGCGCACCATGCTCGTCAAAGACCTGCTGGTAGAGATTGTAGTCGCTTGCCACCCATGTCGCGACGAAGCCGCCGTTTGCGAGTGGTGTGACCTTGGCGTTCTCCCAGAAAAGGCTCGACGTCTGGGTATCGACGCGCATTGCCGGCATGACCGGGTTGCCGTCGGCGTCGAATGTCGCGACGTGAACGCCTTCCGAGATAAAATAATCGGTCGACCAGATAGCCGCCCAGCCGCCATCCGGCAGGGCGACGATCTGCGCATCCTGCGGCCTGCCGAATTGAACGGCAATCACCAGGCTGGGGCCTGCCGTTCCATCAGCCTGAAAGATTTGCGCCTGGAGGCTTTGATAGGAGATACCCCACATCGTCACCCAGCCGCCGTCGGTGAGCGCAACGACCTGCGGCGCCTCGAAATTTACGGCCGACCCGAGATCCGGACTGACCCGCGTCTCGGACCCGGCCGGCTCACCACGGGCGTCATAGGCCTGCTGGTAGATGTCATGGCCCTGCTGCCAGGTCACCACCCAGCCGCCATTGGAGAGTGCCGTGACGCTCTGCGCGGTCTGGTTCCCGCCGGTCGTGGTGTTGATCCGGCTTTCCGTCGTACTTCCAAACATAACGTTCCCCAAAATGTCATTCCCCTGCACAACGGGCGGCGCCAGTCCCGATGCCGGAAATCGTGTCCCCGCTGCCGTGGCGTCGTGTTGGCAACCAAAGCGTCCCGCGGGCGGGCGCTCGAAACCACGCTGTCGCTATCGACATTCGTCGGCCGCCGCCCTCGGCCAAGGCACGAATGCCGTTCCCCATTCCCGTGCGCGACATAGATAATCCCGCCGCCAGCGAAGGTCCTGATACGGCCGCCCCAGCTTTCTGAAATTTTCTGATTTTTTCTGAAACGACAGGCGAAGCGCTGAACTGGTCCCGCAAGTGCCCTCCTCCGGAGCCACGCTTCGGTGGTTTGCGGCCACGGCGGGTTCTCTTTGTTTGCGCTACAGCGCGGCGGACCGCTGCCTCCGTCAAGCAAACGGGCCGGCAGGATTTCGCCACGGCCCGCGCCATTCCTGACAAACACCGCGCCGGTAAGCCCGGCGATGGCGATGCGTCGGTTGCGCGCGCAAGGCTACCCCCGTGCGCAATCCAAATGCCATGGTGCGTCTTGATGAGGCCCTGGGAGCACTCGCTTGCGGAGTGTTATAATCGGACTGGGTGTGCTCGCAGGCCTCTTCACACACGAAGCCAGCATAGATGGAAAGAAAATATCGCTTAATTTTTCTAAAAGGAAAAAATGTGTTGCTATTTTTTTCTTAATTCCTATTCTCCCCTCATCGAGCCAGCCATACAAGAAGGACAGAATGCGCGCTGTATTGGACCGGATAGACAGGCACCTCACGAAACTGCTGTCGGACGACGGTCGTGACGGGGTCAATGATTTGGCGGAGCGTCTGGGCCTCAGTCCCCCGACCGTGCGGGCGCGCCTGAAATCCTTGATCGAGCGGAACCTGCTGAAGATCGTCGGCGTGCTGAACATATCGGAGCGGCCCGAACTCGTGTGCGCGATGGTTGGCATCCGCGCAAATGGCCATGGCCGGCTGAACGAGATTGCCAAAAAGATTTCCGAATTGCCCTATGTGGCCTCCGTCAGCCTCGTGACCGGCCGCTACGACATCATTGCCGAAGTGCTGTTCGAAGGGGACATGGACGAACTCTACCGGGTTACCAGCGAGCTGCTGCCCGGCCTGGAGGAACCAGGCGTGATCCGCAGCAGCGAAACCTTCGTGGTGATGAAATCACACAACAAATGGCTCAGCTTGCCGAAAGGCGTCTGGGACGACGAAATCGGCAGAGACGACCTCGCTGCAGATCCGGGCCGGGAGTGATGGGCGGCCTGTAGGAAGCAAAGGCCGGGAGGTCCGGTATTTCAATAAATGGGAGAGGATGAATGAGCAAACTCAATGCGTTTGTTCTGACGGCGACGCTTGCCGTCATGACACAGGCCGCAGGTGCAACTTCGGTCAATGCCGGCACGCTGGACGACATCATTGCACGCGGCGAATTGCGCGTCGCAGTGCAAACCCAGGGGCCTCCCTTCTCGTTCATGGACAAGAGCGGCAACAGGACCGGCAGCGCCATCGATCTGACAACGCTGATGGCAAAGGAGATGGGCGTCAAGGTCGTTTATCTCGACTTCGACTGGGACGGCCTGCTGCCGGCGCTGATGTCCGGCAAGGCAGACATGCTCGCTGCAGACATGACGCCGACGCTGGCGCGCGCAACCAAAGTCGGTTTTACCAAGCCTTTCATGTATGTTGGCGCTGTCGCCTTCAGCAAGGGCGACGGTGCGTTCAAGACCGTCGAGGATTGCAGGGCGCCCGGCACGACGATCGCGGTGCTCCTCGGTTCGACCGGCGAGAAACTCGCTCCGGTGGCATTCCCGCAAGGCCGGGTCAAATCGTTCAAGGGCTCGGGTACCCTGCTCCTGGACGCGGTCGCTTCAGGCCAGGCTGATTGCGGACTGAACGACAGCTCGGCCGTCGCGGCGCAAACGGCCACATACGGTGCCGGCACGTTCACGGTTTTTCCGGACCTCCTTTCCAAGGAACCGCTGGCCTATGCCGTGCGATATGACTCGATGGATCTCCTTACCTGGGCAAACCTGTTCATCGACAACACCACGCTCGACGGGCGGCTTCAGGAGAACCTCAACTATTGGGTAAACTCGGACAAGTGGAAAGCCGAGCACTAGAGTCCGTCAGCGTCGTACTGAATCTGACAGCTTCAGCGTTCTTTGTTTTCGTTTGTCTTCTCGGGCAAGCCGGATTCCACTTTTCCCTGACAAACTCTCGTTCCGAGCGCCGACATCACGGGCGGATGACTGCCCGTGATCGCGCGCCGCATCCTGCCTTGAAAATCGGTGCCATGTTTGGAAACCTGAATACGCGTGTGATGCTGGAATATCTGCCGGACATCTGGCAGGGTTTTCTCGCGACGCTCCTGTTGTCGGCTGCCGGTTTTGCCGGGGCCATTGTTCTCGGCATCATTGCCTGCACTCTCAGCATCCAGCCGCTGCGCTGGCTCAAATGGCCTGCCGTGGCCTATGTCGATGCAATTCGCGCGACACCGTTGTTGGCGCAGCTCTACTTTCTGTACTTCGGATTGCCCCGCCTCGGCATTCTGGTGCCGGAAATCGTGATCGGGGTCATCGCACTGTCCTTGAACTCCGGTGCCTACGTCGCCGAAATTGTCCGCTCGGGGATTCTCTCGATCCAGCGCGGGCAGATCGAGGCGGCGATGAGCACCGGGCTGACCTATCTGCAGCGCATGCGGTTGATTGTGCTTCCGCAAGCCGTGCGGCCCACGGTGTCGCCACTGATCGGCCAGGCCATCGTGCTGGTCAAGGACTCGTCCCTGCTGTCGCTCATCTCGGTGGTGGAGTTGACGCGCGCCGGGCAGATGATCGCCATCGATCGCTTCATGCCGGTCGAAGGCCTCGTTGCAACGGCACTTGCCTATCTCGTTTTGTACTACACCCTGAAAGCACTGGCGGGCCTTTGGGCACACCAGAGCCAGCATCCCGGCAAGGCCTGAGGGAGGAGCGGAGATGGTATGGTTCCAGATTGACCAGGCAATCGGCTACTGGCCCGTTTTGCTGAAGGGCATCGGCATGACGGTGTCGCTATCCGCGCTGAGCCTTGTCATAGGCGTTGCCGTCGGCTTCGCATTCGGCATCGTTCGCGCGGGATCGCAACGCTGGCTTTCGCAGCTGGTGGGTCTCTATGTGGATTTCTTTAGAGGCACGCCGTTCCTCGTCCAGGTGTTCCTCGTCTTTTTCATTCTGCCCGAAACGGGAATAGAATTGAGCGCCTTCTGGGCGGGCGTGGTCGCCCTGTCGAATGCCGCCGCCTGCTTCATCGGAGAGATCGTCGCATCAGGCATCAAAGCCGTACCGCCGGGGCAATCGGAAGCGGCGGCGGCCTCGGGTCTGACCCGCACCCAGCAGATGCGCCACGTCATCCTGCCGCAGGCCACCCGGATCGTGACCCCGTCCCTCGTCGGGCAGTTCGTGCTGTTGATCAAGGATTCGTCCGTCGTCTCCGCCATCGGCCTGCTGGATCTGACGCGGGCGGGCTGGGTGATGGTGCAGTCGATCCCCAACGGCCTTCTCGTCTTCGCGATCGTGGGCCTGTCGTACTTCGTGATCTGCTACCCGCTGATCTATCTGGCGCGCCGTATGGAAGGCCAGGACCAGCCCACGGCCCTGTGACGGGAATGCCATGACTGTCACGACCTTGTTCCCACTGGATATCACCCCATGATCGAGTTTCAATCTCTCAACAAATGGTATGGCCCCCTGCACGTCCTGAACGATGTCAATCTCAGCATTGGCAAGGGGGAGGTCGTCGTGGTCTGTGGCCCGTCCGGTTCGGGTAAAAGCACGCTGATCAGATGCGTCAATGGCCTGGAGACGTTTCAAAAAGGCGGCCTGACCGTCGATGGCGCAAGGCTCGGCACCCCTGAAACGCGGTTGCGCAATCTGCGGATGGAGGTCGGTTTCGTGTTCCAGCAGTTCAACCTGTATCCGCACAAAACTGCCCTGGAGAATGTGGTCCTCGCGCCGATCCACGTGCGCAAGCTTCCCAGAGCCGAGGCTGAGGCGCGCGGCCGGGCCCTGCTGGAAAAGGTCGGCCTCGGCGACAAGATGGGCAACTATCCCCATCAGCTCTCCGGCGGCCAGCAGCAACGGGTCGCTATCGTCAGGTCGCTGGCGATGCAGCCCAAAATCATGCTGTTCGATGAGCCGACCTCTGCGCTGGACCCCGAGATGATCAATGAAGTGCTGGATGTGATGGTGTCGCTCGCGCGGGAAGGCATGACGATGATGGTCGTGACTCACGAAATGGGTTTCGCCCGGCGGGTGGCCGATCGGGTCATCTTCATGGATCGCGGCGCCATCGTCGAAGCTGCGAAACCAGAGATATTCTTCACCGCGCCGCAAAACGACCGGACGCGGGATTTCCTCGGCAAGATCCTGCAGCACTAGGGTCGAAACCCTGTCAATTCGGGTGGGATGTTCCATGCAAACGCGTGTGAATGAAACTGCGCCTTTGGCGATTGCCATCGTTGGCGCGGGCATCGTTGGATGCGCGACCGCTTTCGCCCTGGCCCTCGACGGCCACAGGGTGACAGTGTTCGATCCTGACCTGCCGGGAGCCGGCACCTCCTCCGGCAATGCAGGCGGCATTGTTACCGGCTCCGTGACGCCGACTGCGACGCCGGATGTCCTGCGTGCCCTTCCGTCCTATCTGCTGGATCGGTCTTCCCCCGCGGTCCTTCGCATGCGCCATTCGATTCGCGTGCTGCCTTGGCTTGTGCGCTTCATCCGCGCCGCCAGGCCGGCCGAGGTCGATCGGATCTCGGCGGCACTCCATCCGCTCGTCTCGCAGTCCCTTGCCGCGCATCAAACCCTCGCATCGCGATGCGGTGCCCAGTCGTTGATTGGCCAGGAGGGTTGGTTGAAGGTCTATGGCTCGCAACAGGAGTTCGAGACCACCGCGCTGGATCGCCGTCTGATGGATCGTTTTGGGGTTCGCTACACGATTCTCGACCGCAAGGCCCTGACCGATCTGGAGCCAAACCTCGACCCCTCCCTTTGCCTGGTCGGGCTTCATCAATTCGAGAGCGGCTTCGTGCGCAACCCCGGGGCCCTGGCCAACGCCTATCTTGAAGGCGCGTCGCGATTGGGTGCCGTGCATTTGCGCCGGCATGTCAAAGGCGTTGCACGCGGACCTCAAGCGGGCACCACAGTCCATGCCGAGGACGGGGTGCGCAGTTTCGATCGTTTGGTCATTGCGGCAGGGGCCTGGTCGGCCAATTTGGTGCGGCAGGTCGGCGACCGCGTAAGCCTGGATACCGAGCGCGGATACCACATCGCATTCGGAGAAGAGACGGGCCGGCTGTTGCGCGGTCCGGTGGTAATCCCACGCTTGTCGCTGGTGCTTTCGCCGATGCACGACGGGGTTCGCCTGGTAAGCGGCGATGAACTCGCCGGGCTGAAGGCGCCGCCGAACTATTCCCGGATACGGGCACTCATCCCGTCGGCCAGGAGCGCTCTTCCCGCCTTGAAAGACAGAATGCCCGTGACCGAGTGGATGGGTTTCCGGCCATCCACACCAGACTCGCTGCCCGTAATCGGCCCGTCACCTCGCAACCCCGATGTTTTCTATGCATTCGGCCATGGCCATCTCGGATTGACGATGGCCGCACGCACGGCGGAACTGGTGCGCGACGGCATGACGGACCGTCGTTCGAAGCCGCAACTGGCGCCCTATCTGATCGACCGCTTTGGCTGAGTGCCGATTTGTGCCCGAAGCCGGTTCGCAGGCCAGTTCCCTCCATGGGTTTGCGCCCGCGGCCGGCAGCAGGAAACGGATCTCGCAGGGTGCCGCCGGTGGAGGCCGACTGCCTTCGTCTACATTTCGGAAAAAATGTGCTTCAGGTTCCGCCCCAGCGTCACGGTCCGCGCGACCATCAGCACGATCATCCCCATCCAAAGACCGTGGTTGCCCCAGATCTGCTGGAGGCCATAGGCCGACACGAGGAAGATGGCTGTCGAAATGAACATGCTGTTGCGCAGGTCCCGCGTGCGGATCGCACCGATGAACACGCCGTCGAGCATGTAGCCGAAAACCGAGATGAGAGGCAGGGCGATGACGTAGGGCAGGAACTGGATAGCTGTGGCGCGCACGTCCTCCTGATTGGTCAGAAGTGCGATGATCTGCGAACCCGCCACGGCATAACAAAGCGAAAACAGGAGGGCGACCAGCCCCGACCAAAGGAATGCGGCCCTGATCACCCGGCGCAGCGCTTCCCGGCGACGTGCGCCGATCGCCGAGCCGACGAGCGTTTCCGTGGCATGCGCAAAGCCGTCGAGACCGTAGGACGTGATGCCGTGGAGGTTCAGGAGAACCGCGTTGGCGGCCAGGATGGCATCGCCTTCCGCAGCGCCGCTGCGGGCGAACCAGCCGAAGCAGATCAGGAGAAGCAGACTGCGCAGGAATATGTCGCGATTGACCGCGACCAGCCGGCGAAAGGCGGCTCCATCCAGCAGGTCCCGCCACGCCAGCGCAGGATTTGCCCTGAATGGCCGAACGATGGCCAGACCGATGATGAAGGCTGCCCACTCGGCAAGAGCGGTGCCGGCGCCGATACCGGCAACGCCCCAGTCGAAGACGAGGACGAGCGCCAGCGTCGCGGCCAGGTTGATCACGTTGAGGGCGATCTGAAGGGCAAGCGAAATCATCACGCGCTGGCGACCGAGGAGATAACCGAGCAGGACGAAGTTCCCAAGAGATGCAGGCGCCGACCAGATTCGGGCAAAGGCATATGCGGCGGCACTCTCGTAGACCGCCTCGCTTCCACCGAGAAGGGCAAGCCCGGTCTCGATGATCGGCTTCTGCAACAGGACGATGGCCCCGCCACCGGCCGCGGCGACGAGAAGGGCCCGCAGCAGGTGCTTGCGCACGAGGGCGCTGTCATCCGCGCCCCAGGCCTGGGCGACCAGACCGGTCGTCGCCATCCGCAGGAAGCTGAAGCTCCAGAAGAGGAAATTGAACAGCACGCCGCCCAGCGCCACGCCGCCCAGGAACCACGGCCCGGGAAGATGCCCCGCCACCATCGTATCGACCAGCGACAATACCGGCTGCGCCAGATTGGCCAGAATGATGGGAAGCGCCAGGGTGAGCATCCGGCGGTTCCAGTTTTCGTGTTGGTCGACAGGTAACGGAATGTTCATTGTTCGAAGGCCCCGGCGGAAACCAAACAGCGGCCGCGTCCGCCTGACCTGATGTCATCGCAATTTCGTGTGCCGGCGTTTCCGATCCGGCCCGCCGGCACGGTTTTCCGCGCTTACCAATCCATGACGACCTTGCCCGAACTGCCCGTGCGCATCGCCTCGAACCCTGCCTGATAGTCGTCGATGGCAATCCGGTGGGTGATCAGGCCGGAAACATCCAGGGGACCCTGAACCAGGGCGATCATCTTGTACCAGGTCTCGTACATCTCGCGGCCGTAGATGCCTTTGAGGTGCAGCATCTTGAAGATGACCTTGTTCCAGTCGATCTCGAATCCGGTCGGGGCGATGCCGAGAATGGCGATCTTGCCGCCATTGTTCATCGTGTCGATCATGTCGCGGAAGGCCGGTGCCGCGCCCGACATCTCGAGGCCGACGTCGAAACCTTCCGTCATGCCGATGGTCGGCATCACGTCCTTGAGCTTTTCCCGCGACGCATCGACGACGTAGCGCACGCCCATCTTGCGGGCGAGTTCCAGGCGGACCGGATTGATATCGGTGATGACGACCTTCCGCGCACCGGCACATTGGGCGACCAACGCCCCCATGATGCCGATCGGCCCTGCACCGGTGACGAGCACGTCCTCGCCGACGAGATCGAAGGACAGCGCGGTGTGCACGGCATTGCCGAGCGGATCGAAGATCGCGGCGATCTCATCCGGAACGTCATCCGGGATCGGCACGACATTCTCCTGCGGTATCGCAAGATATTCGGCAAAGGCGCCCGGCCGGTTGACGCCGACGCCCAGCGTGTTGCGGCACAGGTGCCCGCGGCCCGCACGGCAGTTGCGGCAATGGCCGCAGACGATGTGCCCCTCGCCCGAAACCCGTTGCCCGACCTTGTACTGGGTGACAGCCGACCCGAAATCCGCGATCGTGCCGACGAATTCGTGGCCCGTCACCATCTGGACCGGAACGGTCTTCTGCGCCCACTGGTCCCAGTTGTAGATGTGGACATCGGTCCCGCAGATCGCGGTCTTCCGGATCTTGATCAGGACGTCGTTCGGGCCGATGTCCGGAACGGGAACCTCCTCCATCCAGATTCCCGGCTCGGACTTCGCCTTCACCAGCGCTCGCATTGTGTTCGACATGTGTTCGTCTCAGCCCTTCGTGGCTCACGCCGCCCCGCAAACGGGGCCGTATCTGTTTCAGAATGGGCCGGCAGCACCGCCGCTTCCGGAAGGCGGCTGCCGGCAACCTGCCGTTTATCCGATCACGCCGAGCTCACGCCCGACCTCCGCGAAGACGTCGATGGCCTTGCGGACATCCGCCTCGCCGTGCGCCGCCGACATCTGGGTGCGGATGCGTGCCTGGCCGCGCGGCACGACCGGGAAGGAAAAGCCGATCACATAGACGCCCCGCGCCAGCATGCGCGAGGCCATCTCCTGCGCCAGCGCCGCATCCCCCAGCATGACCGGGATGATCGGATGCCCCTCGCCCGCAAGCGTGAAACCGAGCCTGGTCATCTCCGTGCGGAACAGATCCGCATTGGCATAGAGCCGCCGCCGCAGCGCATCGCCATTGTCGATCAGGTCGAACACCTTCAGCGAGGCCGCCGCGATGACAGGGGCCAGCGTGTTGGAAAAGAGATAGGGCCGCGAGCGCTGGCGCAGCCACTCCACCACTTCCCTGCGGCCCGACGTATAGCCGCCGGACGCCCCGCCCAGCGCCTTGCCCAGCGTGCCGGTGATGATGTCGATGCGCCCTTCCACGCCGCAATGTTCGGCCGAGCCGCGGCCGTGCCTGCCGACGAAACCCACCGCATGGCTGTCGTCCACCATGACCATGGCGCCGTATCTTTCCGCAAGGTCGCAGACGCCGCCGAGATTGGCGATGATGCCGTCCATGGAAAAGACGCCGTCGGTGGCGATCATCTTGAAGCGGCTGCCTTCCGCCTTCTTCAGTTCCTCCTCCAGCGCCGCCATGTCGTTGTTGGCATAGCGGAAGCGCTTCGCCTTGGAGAGGCGCACGCCGTCGATGATCGAGGCATGGTTCAAGGCATCGGAGATGATGGCGTCCTCTTCGCCGAGCAGGGTCTCGAAGAGACCGCCATTGGCATCGAAGCAGGAGGAATAGAGGATGGTGTCCTCCAGCCCGAGGAAGGACGAGATGCGGGCCTCGAGTTCCTTGTGCTCCTCCTGCGTGCCGCAGATGAAGCGCACCGAGGCCATGCCGTAGCCGTAGCGGTCGAGCGCCTTCTTGCCGGCCTCGGCCAGTTCCGCGTTGTCGGCAAGGCCGAGATAGTTGTTGGCGCAGAAGTTCAGCACGCGCTCACCCGAGGCAACGGCGATCTCGGCGGCCTGCCTGGAGGTGATCACCCGCTCGGCCTTGTAAAGGCCCGCGGTTTTGAGAGCATCAATTTCCTGGGAGAGATGGGACAAAAAGGCGGTGTTCATGGGGAGTAAAGACCTCGTTCCAGCATCGGCCCCTTGCGGCACGGCATCGGATATCATGGTGGCAAGCGGAAGGGAGCACGGTGCCGTTCGCCGGCATCATGCTCCCTTTGTCCGCCACGGACGCATGGCCGTGGCGGGCAGATGAAGGCGGCCGTCAGGCGGCTGCCGGGAACCCGTCGCGGCACAGACCCTTGAGCTCGTCCAGCGACATCGCATCGAGATCGAGGGCGTTGAGAAGGTCGTTCTCTGCGGTGAAATCTCGGCCGTACATCGACGAGAAAATACGAACGCCGGCTTCATGCAGGTCCGCGGGATGGCCCGCGAGACGCCCGATCTTCGCCGTCATGACGAGACCGAAGGGAACGTCCTCCGTCACATAGCGGCTGTCGGCGGTGGTGGGACCGCTGCCGCCATTGCCGGCCGCGTGCATCTCCTGGTTCATCTGGGAGATGGAGTTGACCGGCACATGGAACGACAGGTGGAAATGCTGGAAGATATCGCGCACTTCCAGGCCGAGCTTCGTGGCGATGGCGATGCGCTCCTTGTCGAGGTCTTCGAGGAGACGACCGACATTCGGCGTGACATTCTGCCCCTGGCTCCACGTCTCGCCGCGCTCCATGCGGGTCATGTTGCCGAGCGCAATGCCCATATGGTTCTGCGGATTGAGGTTGGAGAGCGCAATCGCCAGCAGACTGCCCCGGTCGCGGAAACGATCGCCGAACAGGGACCGGCAGACGGAGAGCCCCACGTCGCTGGCAGAGGCCGGCACCGTCGCGAGATCGACCTGCTTGCGGATCGTGTTCACATTGACGGAGGTCTGGCTCAACTGCCGGCCCGAGACGGCGGTGGTGCCCCATGCGACAATCGGGATGACGATGCCGCGCGCGGCCAGCAGGCGGGAGAGATACAGCGCGCCGAACGACGCATGCGAGCTGAAGATGACGATCTGCGAGGAGGTGATGTGCGGGGCAATGGCGTCCAGCACGGTCTTGTGGCCATAGGCAGGCAGGGCGATGACGAGCGCTTCTGCCCCCGCGACCAGCTCCGCTGCGCTGGTTGCGACAGCAGGGTGGAAGGTGCCCTGGATCGCACCTTCCGCGACAAGCGCTTCACCGCTGGCAAGCGCGCGCGTGCGTTCGCCGGAAGGCGACCACAGCGTCACCTCGTGTCCCTGCTGCTCGACGAGTGCCGCCGTGCCAAAAGCGATCGAACCCGCTCCGACAATTCCTGTCCGCATCGATAATTCCTTTCTGCTTAATCATGGTTTCGGCCGTGGGGCCGATCGTTACTTCGGGCGTGTCGATGCCCTCGGCGTGTGCGGCCCGACATCACCGGACGCCACGACGAGAAACGCACCGGCTCCCACAGCGCCGACGCTTGTCAGTGAATGCGGCACGTCGGCGGCATAGCGCGCCGTCTCGCCGGCGCGCACGATCATGGTGTTTCCAGCGCTGCGCACGATAATCTCGCCCTTGGTGCAGTGCAGATGCTCGACGGTTCCGGTTTCGTGCGGGTCGCTCACCAGCTCCCCCTCGGCCTCGAAACTCAGGAGATACCACTCGATCAGCGACACCATGCTGGCCGGCGACAGGATCTGCAGCGTGCACGTTCCGTCCGCGCTGCGGATGGTCGGCGTCAGATTGCCCGGCTGCAGGTCGATGACGGAGCCGCTGCGCTCCTCGCTTGCGCCGCTGACCAGACTGTTGAGGTCGATCTTGAGCGCGCGTGTCAGGTGCCACAGGGTGCCGTAGGTCGGGTTGGCATTGCCGCGTTCTATTTCCGACAGCATCGAGCGCGAAACGCCCGACAGGGCCGCCAGTTCGGCAAGGGTCAGATTCAGCTCCTTGCGATAGGCCTGCAGGCGCGGTCCGATTTCGGGCGGATTGATCGAAAGCATGCACTGTCCCCCTCTGGCTGCCTCATGGGCATCTCGAACAATCATTCCCCGACCGGCTCGCCGAGCGTGTGCATCAGCCGGTTGGCCCAGCCGAACAAGGCGGTCGACAGGATGAGGTCGAGGATTTCGTCCTTGTTCAAACCGGCTGCGACCAAAGCCGCCATGTCGTCGGCGGTCGCATCGGATGGGCATTTCGAAAGCTTGACCGCAAAATTCAGGATCGCCTTGAGCCTGGGCTCGATCTGCGCATCGACGCCATCGGCGAAGATCGCCGCGATGACATCGGCCTCCTTGGTCAGCTGGTTGTAGCGGCTGGCATGCACCGCCGCGCAATAGATGCAGCGGTTGACGATCGATGCGCCGACAGCGCCAAGCTCGCGTTCGGCGCGCGAAAGCCCGCCGCGATTGTACATGACGGCGTTGAACAGCGGCGAGCGGTGCTTCAACGTCTCGACGTCATGCGCCAGCACCAGCACATAGTCGGAAACCTTGGTGTTGGACGGCGTGATCTTCAGCGCGTCGAGCTGCTCGTTCGTCGCTTCGGCTAGATCCAGCGGAACCACATAGGGGTTCCACTGCGGAACATCGGTCGTAAATTCGTGTATCGTCTTGCTCATGCCAGCCCCCGCATCAATTGCAGGCCAACCGCGACCCGGATCTGATAGCTGACGAAGGCGACGAGCTCCGAGAGCCTGACGATGTCGGCATCGCCGATCCCGGCTTCCCGGAGCAGTTCGATATCGCGGCGCGTCGCATCCTTTGGCGAATGTGCCACCAGATCGACATGGCGGATCAACGCCCGGGCCCGCGCATCGCTGCCGCCGTCGAACCAGATGTCGGCCATGCGTGCGGCGTCTTCCGGCATTCCGGCTTTCTCCAGCATGGCCTCGAAGTGATCCTCGAACGTCTTCTGGTCGTTGATCTTCGCAATCCGCAAGGCGAGCGCGGCCCGCTCTGCGTGCGACAGTCCGCCAGGGTCCGCCGGTGTGAGCGCGCCATCATGCGTCTGCTGGGTCAGTGCCATGATGTCGGCGCGGCCGGCCACCGTTTCGGCCAGGGCGCTGCCCGGCTCGATCCCGACGATTGCGGCAATCACGTCCTCGTTCTCAGCCATTCCGTCCTCCTATGCCTGCTTGCGGTCGTCAAGGGTTTCGCCGTCCGGCAAGGGCGACGCGGTCCATTCGTCGCCGCGCAGTTCGGGCGTGTCGTAGTCGAGCAACCGCTGCCAGTACTGGCCGAAGTTTTCCTCATAGAGCTTGGCGGCAATCTCGCGCGCCAGCCAGGACGCGCCTTCGCTGATGCCCGGAATGTCCCCGCTCACCTTGCCGAGGCTGGCCGCTGCACCCGAATTGAAGCTGTGGATGTTGGCAAGCCAGGGCGCCTCACCGGGCACACGCTCGAGGAAAGTGAAATCCTCGGCGAGATAAGGGAACTTGCCGAGCTGCTCGTTCTCCTGCCCCGGCGGCGGCGTGAAGCGATCCTGCCACAACAGGATCTTGTCGGCATAGCCGTCGAGTTCCTTGCGGGCCAGCGGATCAACCCCGAAACCCGTCCCCAGAATAAGGAAGTCGGCGCGCACGGGCTTGCCCTGCGACGTGCCGACAACGATCTCGTCGCCGTCGAGCTCCACCGTCTCGACCGCGGCGTCGAAATGGAAATAGGCGTTCGGATGGCGGCTGACCCGCATCGTCGAGCCGCGCGGCGCCGGTGTCTGGGTCCGCAAGGAGTAATTCATGATCTGCCAGCGCCGGGCGTCGCCGAGCTGCGGGAATGCGGCGGTGAAACCGAACGAGCCGATGCCCATCAGTTTGTTGATGCATGGCATTTCCTTGCGCCGGATGAGATGGCGAACCTCGGCTGCGCCGGCCTCCAGGGCTTCGGCGGCATTGTCGACCGCCGAAGCCCCGACACCGACAACGACGACGCGTTTGCCGCGCAGGGCAGCAAAATCGATGTCATGCGAGGAATGCGCCCAGTATGTCTCCGGCAAGCCGTTGACGAAATCCGGAATGCTGGGGTGCCCCATGCCGTCACGGCCGGTCGCCATGACGACCTTGCGGGCGAGCACGGAGGTCTCCCGGGCGCCCTTGCCCGAGGTCATCAGCCGCATCAGCGCCCCCTCGGGCCGGATCGCGGTCACCTCGACATTGTTCTCGACCGGCAGCTCGAGCACCTTGCGATACCAGCGCAGATACTCCATCCACATTGGACGCGGGATCTTGTCGAGCGCAGACCAGGCGTCGTTGCCGAACTGGGCGACGTACCAGGCACGGAATGTGAGCGATGCCATGCCGTAGGCCGGACCGGTCAGCTGCTTGGGCGAGCGCAACGTTTCCATGCGCGCATAGGTCAGCCACGGCCCTTCGAGACCCGGCTCGCTGCGGTCGAAGATGCGGATGTTGCGAATGCCGGCGCCGATCAGCGCAAAGCCGGTAACGAGGCCGCACATGCCGCCACCGATGACGACGACATCGTGAACCGGTTCTGCGAGAGGCGTCGGCACGACCCAGTTTGCCGGGGGATAACAAAGGCAGGCGAGATCGTCGCGGACACGCCGTTCCAGCTCCGGCAGGCTCGTAGCTGCAGATTGAATCGGCATATCAACGTCATAGGCCATGGTGTACCTCCCTCGCCCGGTGGAGCTTTTCGCTCGCATCGGCCGCCTTGCTTCCGGACGCCCCGCACCGTTCGGGTGCGGGGCGCTGTTCGTCTAGGTGTTCGCACGCCGGTCGGGGATGACCGTCGCAGTCTCGGGCTTCCAGCCGAGCCAGACGTCCTCGCCGTCGAGCTGCTCGACCTCGCTCGGGTGAACCAGGGTGTTCAGCAGGGCGCCATCGCCGACCTGGACCAACATCGAGGTGTGATTGCCCTTGAACACCCGCTGGCGGATCTTGCCCTTGATGCGGTTGGCAGTTGCCGGCTCGCTCGCAGAGCAATGAATGGCCTCGGGACGCAGGACGACGTAGAGATTGTCGCCGACCTTCGGCGCCAGCCCGCCGGGATTCGCCTTGATGGTGACGCCGTTCCAGTTCAGCGCGGCCACGCCGTCCTCAAAGCCGAGAACGGCACTGCGCAACAGATTGGTCTCGCCGATGAAGTTGGCGACGAAGACCGAGCCGGGACGCCCGTACAGCGTGTTGGGATCGCCCATCTGTTCGATGCGGCCCTTGTTCATGACCACGATCGTGTCCGACATCGTCAGCGCCTCCTCCTGATCGTGGGTCACGAACATGAAGGTCTTGCCGGTCTTCTCCTGAATGGCCTTGAGCTCGATCTGCATCTGCTGGCGCAGCTTGGCGTCGAGCGCCGACAGCGGCTCGTCGAGCAGCAGCACGTCCGGATCCGGCGCCAGTGCCCGCATGAGCGCCACGCGCTGGCGCTGGCCGCCGGACAATTCCGCCGGCAGGCGCTTGGCATAGTCCTGAAGCTGAACCAGCTCCAGCAGTTCGCAGACCCGGCGATGGATCCTCGCGTTGTCAAGCCCTTTCAGCTCGAGGCCGAAGGCGATGTTCTTGGCAACGGTCATGTGCGGGAAGAGGGCATAGTCCTGGAAGACGATGTTGACGTTGCGCTTGTTCGGCGGCACCCGCGTGACGTCCTTGCCGCTGAGCAGGATGCGTCCGGATGTCGGCGTCTCGAAACCGCCGAGCATGCGCAGCGACGTGGATTTGCCGCATCCGGAGGGGCCAAGAAGCGTGACGAACTTGCCCGGCTCGATGCTCAGGTTCAGGTTCTCGACGGCGACATAGCCGCCATAGCTCTTGGTGACATTGTCGAATTGAACAACGGGTTCCATCAGCGGGTCCTCGCGCGGCGGGTGAAGTATTCGGCGTACAGTCCGACGGCAGCCGTAACCACGAGAACGAGCGTCGCCATTGCGTTGATCTCGGGAGACATGCCGCCCTGCACCTTGGCGAAGATCAGCATGGGCAAGGTCGGGCGATAACCGCCGAGGAAGAAGGTGCGGACGAAGTCGTCGATCGACAGCAGCACGCAGAAGATCATGCCGCCGACAAGCGCCGGCTTGAGGTACGGCAGCGTCACGCGGAAGAAGGCGACGATGCTGTCGGCGCCAAGGTCGCGGGCCGCATCGACGAGATTGCCCGGCATCGAGCGCAGGCGGGTCAGCGCCATGACGACCACGAAGGGCACGGCATGAACGGTATGGCCGAGGATGATGGCAGCCGTTCCCGTCGGCAGGTCGATGGTCGAGATGAAGATGCGAAGCGAGATCGCCGAGATCATGCCCGGCACGACCGCCGGCAGGCAGGCGAGCGCGAAGAGCACGACCTGACCGCGAATGCCGTCGGCAACGATGAGCATGGCGATCCAGACGCCGAGGGTGGTCGCCGCAAGCGTCGCCGCCGCCGCGATCATGATCGAATAGAGGCAGGCTTCCAGGAACTGCTTGTCCTGCATCACCTTGATGTACCAGTCGAACGTCCATTCGCCGATCGGGAAGGCGACGAAGTTCGCATCCTTGAAGCTCATTGCCATCATCAGCGTGAGCGGCAGAAGCAGGTAGAGAATGAAGGCCCAGTAGAACGCCGTGAGCGTTGTACGCGGGACATCGGAAAACAGGGTGCGCATCAGATTGCCCTCCGTTTGCGCCCGCCGACCAGCCGCATGAAGATGGCGGCGGCGATAAGTGCGGTCACCAGCATGATCAGCGCGAAGGCGGCGCCGACCGGCCACTTGTCGCTGGCACCATGGAAGAAGCCGCTGATCGTTTCAGGAAAGAGTACGGTGTTGGGGCCGCCGAGCAGCATGGGCGTCGCAAAGACCCCGATGCAGGTCAGGAAGACCAGGCAGCAGCCGGACACGATGCCGTCGCGCGACAGCGGCAGAATGATCCGGCGGAAGCGCGTGAAGGGGCCCGCGCCGAGATCCGCAGCCGCGTCGAGCAGCGGCGACGGGATCTTTTCGATCGCCGAGTAGAGCGGCAGCAGCATGTAGAGGCAGATCAGGTAGACGAGGCCGAAGCCCAGCGAGAACGACGTATAGAGCATCGGGATCGGCCGGTCGATCAGGCCGATGTCACGCAGCAGCACGTTGAGCGCACCACGATTGGCGAGCAGCATGATCACGGAGAATGTCCGGATGAGCTCGCCGGCCCAAAACGGCACCAGAAGCAGCAGAAGCGCCTTGGAACGGCCCTCCGGCCTGACGATCTTGGCAACGTAGTAGGCCACGGGATAGACCACGACGAGGGTCAGCGCCGTTGCACCCGTCGCAAAGACGAAGCTTCGGATCAGGGGCGTGAAGTAGATCGCCTCACGGAAGAAAATGGCGTAGTTTTCGAGCGTGAAGTGCGACTCCCTGCCCGGCTGGACGGGGTATTGCGACAGAAGGCTGATCTTCAGCATCTGATAGATCGGCCCGACATGCAGCATGACCAGCCAGATCAGCGGCACGCCGGCCAGAAGCAGGACGCGGCCGATCCGTGATTCCACCGCCGCCCCGAGCGTGTGTCGATAGAGCGCGGAATTGACCACCTTCGCTATGCCGGTGGAGTATTTCGGTACGGCCGTGTCGTGCGCCGTGCCGTATCCGGCTGTCGTGTTGCTACTCACCATTGGACAATCTCGGTTGGCGCAGAGCGACCGTGACCGCGCGGCAAGGCCGGCGGACAGTCATCGCGCACTGTTTGGTGAAATGGACGAGCCGCCTGCCCGGCTCCTGGAGCGTCGAAGCACTCCGGAGACCGGGCAGGCAGGGCCGAAACCCAGCGCGTCAGGCCGCCTTGACCTCTGCGGTCGCGCGGTCGATCATCTCGTTCTTCATGTCGCGGTTGACCGAGGAGAAGAAGATGATGCGTTCGATTTCTTCCTGCGGCAGCGTCGAAGCGAGTTTCTCGCGTTCGTTCAGCAGATCGCCAACGCCGTTTATGGTCGAGCTGTAGCCCGACTGACGGGTCATCGCCGCGCCCACTTCCGGGGTTGCGAGGATCGCGTCGAGCAGCTTGTAGGCGTTCTCGGCGTTCGGAGCGTTGTTGACCACGTTCAACGTGTAGCAGAAGCCGAACGTACCTTCCTTCGGCACGGAAAGCTTGATCGGGTGGCCGTCGATGATGAGCTTTGCCGCCGGGCCGGACCAGGAATGCGCGAGGTAGATGTCCTCGTTGATGAACATCTGCTGCACTTCCGAGCCTGCGTCATAGTACTTGCGCACCATGTCCTTGTGCTTGATCAGGAAGTCGCGCGCTTCATTGGTCGCCTTCTGGGCGATATCGGGCTTGTCGACATAGGTGGTGAAGTCACCGTCGTGGCCGAGATACTGCATGACGATCGTCATGAAGTCGCTGACGATGTAGGAGGTCTGCCCCTTGTACTGCGGATCGAACATGATCTCCCAGCTCGGCGCGTCCTTCACATAGTCGACATTGCGGGCAAGCCCTTCGTAGCCGGCGAGGATCGGCAGCCCCCACAGATTGCCGTTGACGCGCGCCCAGGTGGCGTCCTGATAGGCGGTGTTGAGGTTCTTCCAGTTCGCGATCTTGCCGGTGTCGAGCGGCTGGAGCAGCTTGGAATCAATGAACTGCGAATAGCGATGGCCAGCGACGGTGACGATGTCCGTCGACGGATTGGCACCCTCGGCGGTGAGCAGGTTGTACTGCTTGCCCTGGTCGTCCGTCAGGCGGATGCGAACCTCGATACCCGTGTCGCGCTGAAACTTGTCGATGAATTCCTGCGGCAGGAACTTGTCATAGGTCGTAACGTTGAGCACGCCGTTTGCCGCCCAGGCAGGACGCGGACGGATGATGTACGGCATCGTCAAAACAGCGGCACCCGCACCGAACAGCTTCAATGCAGTTCTACGGTTGGTCATCAGCTTCTCGCTCATTCTAGTTCCCCTCTTGTTGAGCCCATGCCGAACAGTCGTTGCGGAACGACGAGCGTCTCCTTCGCACGGTGATTATCCGTACGGTGCGCAGGCCCCGAGCAACTGAAATCTATTGAAACAAGGCCTCCTCGCCCCGTCCGACATACCGAACGATATTTCCGGTAAACAGGAATTGACCTCTATATTGGACGAATGTCAAGCAGGACTGTTCAAAGAAATGACACATTTCATTGTGCACCGCACCAACACCGGGAGCGTCGCCTCATCCCGAAGACGGCGTTGAAATCGCGCTCGCTGGCAGCGGACCGGGCTCCAAAGGCGGGACCGGAAGAACCGTCATGGCCTCTCTCCGGGGCGATCCGGCACCACGATCCACAACCGAAGGCCCGCAGGATCACGGCAGGAAGCCCGCCGGACCTCGAATGTCGTTCGCCGCCGCAGTGTTCGCCGCGAACCCGGCGTGCGGCAGCGAACCAGACCGCCCCTTTTCGAAGGCGCCGCTAGATCGTCTCCAGCGCCAAAAGCTCGTCCAGCGTCTGGCGGCGGCGGATCAGATGGGCGCCCGTCTCGTCGACGAGCACTTCCGGCACATAGAGCCGGCTGTTGTAGTTCGACGACATCGTCGCGCCATAGGCCCCCGCGCCATGGAAGACCAGGTGCTCGCCGACCGCGACGTCGGGCAGGTCGCGGGGCAGCACCGTTCCGGTCTCCGTCTGGGTGAAGACGTCGCCGGATTCGCACAAGGGGCCGGCGACGATGGTCGGCCGGGTCGTCGTCCGTTCCGGGATGGCGGTGATATGGTGGTAGCTGCCGTACATGGCGGGCCGGGCCAGTTCGCTGAAGCCGGCGTCGACCAGCACGAAGCGGTTCCGCCCCATGGTCTTGACCGCGCGGACCTCCGAGACGAGCACGCCGGAATCGGCGGCGAGGTAACGGCCGGGCTCGATTTCGAGCCTGACGGCATGGCCGACATGAGCCTCGATCTCGCGGCGCGCCGCATCCCAGAGGGAGAAATAATGCGCGGGCTCGATCTCCTCCTCCCCCTCCCTGTAGGGCACGGAGAGGCCGCCGCCGGCCGAGATGGCTTCAAGATCGGCCCCGAGATTGCGGCAAAGCGCCACCATGGCCCCGCAGACCCTCTCCAGATGACCGTAATCGACGCCGGAGCCGATATGCATGTGCAGGCCGACAAGTGTCAGGGAATATTGGCGCACCAGCGCCATGGCGTCCTGCAACTGCTCGAACCAGATGCCGTGCTTGCTGTTTTCGCCGCCGGTGTTGGTCTTGTTGCTGTGGCCGTGCCCGAAGCCGGGATTGAGGCGCAACCAGACGCGATGGCCCGGCGAACGCTCGCCGAGTTGCCGCAGCATATCGATGGAACCGGCATTGACCTCGATCCCGTCGGCGACGACGCGCTCCAGCGTCGGGCGGTCGAAGAGATCGGCGGTGAAGACGACATCGGCCGCGCCCGAGGCGTTGCCGGTGGCATAACCCGCCCGCTTCGCCCGCTCGATCTCCCCGAGCGAGACGGCGTCGACCCGCACGCCGGCCTTGCGCATCTCGCCGAGGATATGGATGTTCGAACAGGCTTTTTGCGCATAGCGCACGACGTCGAAGGCGGAGAGCTGTTCGATGCGGCGGCGGATGGCGGCGGCGTCGTAGATCCAGAGCGGCGTTCCGTGTTCGCCGGCAAGCGCGATCAGGGTTTCGTTGGAGAGGGGCATGGTGTCTCTATGTGTCCGGGGAATGTCAAAGAGCGGAGCGGCAAGGCCGCTCCGCTCCGGGCATGATGCGGGGATCATGATACCATTCTAGCGCTTCGCCGCCAGCAAGGCTTGCGCCAGATCGGCAATGACGCTCTCCGCCTCATGCAGCCCGACATTCAGCCGGATCGTGCGGTCGCTGACGCCGAAGCGCGCAAAGACGTTGGTTTCCGGCGAGATGCTGAGCGCGGCCTTGGCCGGCACGACGAGGCTTTCCGGCCCGCCCCAGCTCACCCCGATGCGCACCAGGCGCAGCGCGTCGACGAAGGCGGCGACGTCGATGCGGTCCGAGACCGCGAAGGAGAACAGGCCGCCGAAGCCGCGGAAGGTGGCCTTGCCGGGATGGTCGTAGAAGGCGGGGTGCATGATATCGGTGACGTCCTCATGCGCCTGAAGCCAGGAGGCGACGGCAAGGCCGGCCTCGTGGTGGTGGCGCAGGCGCAACGGCAGGGTTTCGAGGTTGCGCAGCACCAGCCATGCCTCGAAGGGCGCGAGTTTTGCGCCGGTATAGGGGTAGATCTCGCTGTTGATCCTGTCGATATGCACCTTGGAACCCGCGACGAGGCCGGCGACCGTATCGCTCTGCCCGCCGAGATATTTCGAGGCCGCATGGATGACGAGATCGATGCCGAGTTCCAGCGGGTTCTGGTAGAGCGGCGTCGCCCAGGAATTGTCGACGATGGTCACCACGCCGTGGCGGCGGGCGGCCTCGCCGATCGCCTTCAGGTCCTGCAACTCGAAGACCATGGAGGTCGGGTTTTCCAGATAGGCGAGCCGCGCGCCGGACAGCGCGGCCAGCATCGCCTCGGTGTCCGTGCCGTCGACATAATCGACGAGGATGCCGAAGCGTTTCAGCACCTTTTCGAAGAAACGGAAGGCGTCGCTGTAGACGTGCCGCACGGTGACGATGCGGTCGCCCGGGCCGACGAAGGCGAGCACCGCTGCGGCGATGGCAGCCATGCCGCTGGAAAAGGCGCGGGCTTCTTCCGCGCCTTCCATATCGGCGATGCGGCACTCCAACAGGCGCACGGTGGGATTGTCGCCGCGCGAATAGATCGGCTTTTTCGAACGGCCGGCGAAGACGTCCTCAAGCTCCTTGTAGCTTTCGGAGAGGAAGAGCGACGTCTGGTAGATCGGCGGCACGGCGGCGTCGAACGGGTCGTCGCGCAGCGGCGGCAGCGCTTCGGCATGGCGGTAGGCGTCGAATCTCGGGGTCTCGTTCATGGTGTTCCTCATAAATCAGGAAGGACGGATCGATGGATTGGCAAGCTGCGGCGCGATCCGGGGGATGGTGGACCATTCGTGCCGCGCGACGAAGAGGCCGAGCACGGCCGCCAGCAGGGCCGCGAGCGCAGGCGCGGCGGAAACGCCGGCAAACCCCGCCCATAGCGGCAGGAGAAGCAGCAGCGGGATGAGCAGGTAGCCCTGCGGCGCGAGCCCGACCAGGGCCGAAAGCCCCGCCCGGCCCCGCGATTGCAGCAGCACGAGCAGCACGGACTGGAAGGCGGCCAGCGGAAAGACCGGAAAGAGCGCGCGCAGCCAGGCTCCGGCCTCGCGAACGACGGCGGGGTCGTCGGTGAAGAGGCGCGCGACCGGCTCGGCGGCGACGAACAGCAGCGCGGCATAGAAAAGCGCCGCCGGCACCGTTACGGCCAGCATGAAGCGGATGACGCGCTTCAGCCGCGCCGCATCGCCCGCGCCGAAGGCATGGCTGACGACGCTTTGCGCGCCGAGGCAGAAGCCGAGCACGGGAAGCTGGCCGAGCGTCATCAGCCGCACGGCGATGGCGGTCGCGGCGACGCCGGCATCGCCGCCGTGGACGGCGGCCTCCCGCATCAGCAGGAGAAGGCCGATGCCGGTCACCAGCGTCGTGGCGGCGGCGGGCACGCCGATTTTCCCGATCGGCCCCAGCAGGGACCAGCGGATGTTTCCGTTAAGAACGTCCACCGCGCCCCATCGGCGGAGGAAATAGACCGCATAGCAGCAGAGCGCCGCCGCAGCCGAAAGCACAGTGGCGAGGGCCGCGCCGGCGGCCCCGAGGCCGAAGGCGAAGATGAAGATCGGGTCGAGCACGATGTTGAGCGCAAAGCTCGCGATCAGCACGATCATCGAGAAGCGCGAATTGCCCTCGGCGATGGCGATGAAATCGCAGACCACCTGCAACAGCCCGAGCGTCAGGCCGACGGCGAGCAGCCGGCCGTAATCGAGACCGGGCGCAAGCAGCGCTTCGCCCGCCCCGAGCGCGCCGGCAAAGGCCGGCAGGCCGAGATAGATCGGCACGGAGAGCGCGACGCCGAGCGGCACCGTGGCCGCGAGCGCCGTCATCGCGACGGAAGCGGCCCCGGCGCGGTCCCCCTCACCGAGACGGCGCGCCAGAAGCGTCGCAAGGCCGATGCCAAGCCCCTGGCCCGTGGCCCCCACCAGCAAGAAAAGCGGCATGACGAGCCCGACGCCGCCGAGCACCTCCGGCCCGAGCGCGCCGAGAAAGAGCGCATTGACCGCATGGTGCCCGGCATTGGCGGCAAGGCCCGCCACCGCCGGCAGCGCGACGGTCAGAACGAGCCGCACGATGCGCGGATCGTTCATGTCCACGGCGGTCTTCATCACGCGGCGTCTCGCGCCAGCGAGCCCGCAACGGGCAGGCCATCCGGGCCGGACAGGTCGGAGAGATCGGGAGACAGCAGCCGGTCCATGAAGAAGCGCTCGCGCAGGAGCATGACGAGCAGCGCCTTCTTGTGCGGGAACTGGATGTGCTTGACCTTGGCGAAGCCGGAGCGGTCGAGGTTGCGGATCTGCTGGCGATGATGGTGGATCGGCTCGCCGACGATGCGGCGGGTGCGCGCATCGGCGAGGAACATGTAGTGCATCAGCGAGGGCAGCCAGGCGCTGACGAACGCCTTGCCACGGAAGTCGTCCTCGCCGATGGCCACATGCCAGCCGCGGTCGTAACCGTCCGCCTCGTAATGCGGGCCGATGCGGTCTTCCTTGGCCCAGTAGAGCTCGAAATAGCCGAAGGGCACGCCGCCGAAGGTGCCGATCAGCGGCAGGGTGCGCGGATCGGCAAGACGGCCGGCGATGAAATCGCGATGGTAGGAAAGGTCGCCGGCGTCCTCCCAGATCGCCGCCACACGCGGATCGTTCATCCAGCGATGGAAATGCGGCAGATCCGCCTCGACATCGGCGACGTGGAAGCCAAGCTCCGTGTTCAGCCAGGGAATGAAGCGGCTGTAGACGCGGCCGACCGGCTTCGGCGGGCGCTGCGGATGCAGCGCGCCGTTCGTCAGCGTCGAAACTTCCGGATAGGCGGCGGGAACGCCGCCGAGCCAGGGTTTCTGCAACTGAAAGAAGGATTCCGGCCGCGCGACCAGCCGCTCGCCGTGCCGTTCGAGCGCACCGGTACCCAGAAGGCGCTGCGCGAGCCCCTCGTCGGCAAGCGCGACATCCACCGCGCCGAGCGCCGGATTGCCGGCAAGCACCGCCTCCAGCACGGCGTTGACGATATCGTCGGTCGCAACGGGCGAGGCCGGCAGAGCCTCGAAGGTCAGCAGGCGGGAGGACGGGCCGGCGAGATGGCCGGAGGCCACCTCCTCCCCCTCGTGCTCGACCCGAAAGCCACCGGCGGCCTTGCCCGGCAGCACGCGCAGCGGCTGGCCGCAGGCCAGCGTGTGGCTGAGCGCCCCCGTCGCCGGCAAGCGCAGGCCATCGGGCGTTTCCCGCATCGTTTCGCTGACGGCGACATAGGCGTTCATGGTGCTTCTCCACTCTCGAAACCGGGGCGCGACCGGCGATTCATGCGCGGTCACTGGTTTGGCAATGACGAATGAGGCCATGTCGAATTCAGAATATTTTTTGATTTTTCTCTGAATTCACGCAGCGCTCATTCGTCATTGGGTCGCATCGATGTAACGGCGGAGAGAATCCCAATCGATCTATGCATGCATGGCGCGAATATCGCTCATATAAGCTCTATGATTACAGAAATCCCCGGGAGAATTGTATGATTATATTCGTCATGTCCATAATATATTACGATTCCATCGAGAGAACGGCGAAGAAATGACAATTCATGATCGGAACGCCAAGGCGGCAAACGACTTCGCTCCGGTGGCGAGATGTTCGCTATCGCCGGCACAGTCGCGAATCTGGCTCTTGTCGGAGACGGGCAACGAGGCCGTCTACGGACGGCAAATTCTTGCCGTTACCTTCCCGCCTGTCGCCCTTGCGACGGCGCACGCAGCCCTCGCCCTCCTGTCGCGCCGGCACCCCCTCGTCACCACGCATTTCGAGGCGCGGGCCGGCGGCGCGGTGCAGCAGGTCCTGACGAACAGCCAGACCGTCGCCGTCGTGGAAGCGGCCAGCGCCGGCAATGCCGAGGACGCGCTGTCCGCGGCCGTCGCGGCGGAACGGAACCGCCCGGTCGATCTGGCGAGCGACAATCCGGCCCGCTTCATCCTCGTCACGGAAAACGGCGAGGCCCACGGCGTGGTGTTTTCGCTGCATGCCGTGCTGGCCGATGCCGCAACGCTCGACCTTCTCGCAAGGGATTTTTTGCGCATCCTCGGCGGGGATGCCCCCGCAGCGGTCAGTGGCAGCGCCGTCGCGGCCTGGATGGCCGGCAACGGCGCGCCGCGCGTTCCCGCGCAGCCGCTGGTCGATTTCTGGTTCCGGCGGCTGACGGCGCAGGACAGCGTCGCCGCGCTCGTCCCGCAGGCCGTCGGGCGCGACCTCGTCGACGAGGTCTGGGCGGAGCACCGGCTGGATGTGCCCGTCTCACCGACACAATCGACCGAGGAGACGGCGCGCGACATGCTCGCGGCGCTCGGCATCGCGCTTCGCCGGCATTCCGGCCACGGCGCGCAGCGCATCGGCCTCGTCACCCGGCCGTCCACGCCGGAAATCGCCGCCCGCAGCGAGGATGTGCTGGTGCTGACGACGGCGCTCATCGGGGCCATGACGCTCGCCGACGCCCGCGCCGCCTTCGAGGTGGAGATCGCCATGGCGGCCGGGCAGTCCGTGCCGTTCGAAGCGCTTGCCGACGCGCTGCTGCGCCGCGACGAAAGTTTCGACACGACCAGCCTCGCCAGGACGATCCTCGACGTGCGCCCGCCCTTCCGCTTTGCCGAATTGGCCGGCGTGCGCACCCTCGCCGAACCGCCGGCCCGCCGCGATGCGGAGCTGGTGGTGACCGTCTCACGCCTTTCCGCCGAGCGGCTGGCCATCGGCTTCGGCTTCGATCCGCAAAAGCTCGACCGCAAACAGGTCGCCCGCTTCGCCGACGATCTGGCGATTGCGCTGGCGCGCCTCGCCAGCCATCCGGACGAGCCGATTAAACATATCCCCTTCGTCTCGCGTGAAGAACTGGACCGGCTCTCCGCACCCTACCCGGATACGCCCGCGGCCGACGACGGTACGCCCATCCACGAGGTCATCGCCGCGCAGGCCCGCCGCCGGCCGCATGCCTTCGCCGTTGCGCAGGGTGAGCGTTCCGTCAACCACGGCGACCTCGAAACCGCCGCCAACCGGCTGGCGCACCGCCTGATCGCGCTCGGCGTCGGCCCGGAAAAGCGCGTCGCCATCGCGCTCGAAAAATCGGTCGACGCCATCGTCGCCATTCTCGCCGTGCTGAAATCGGGCGGCGCGTTCACGCCGGTCGAGCCCGACCATCCCGAGGCGCGCAACCGGCATATCCTCACCGCGCCCGGCCTGTCGCTGGTCATCTCCCGCACGAAGCACATCGCCAACCTGCCGGGCGATATCGCCACGCCGATGCTCAACCTCGACACGGCGGACCTTTCGGGCGAGGCCGAGACCGCGCCCGCCACCGTCATCGCGCCGGACCAGCTCGCCTATGTGATCTACACCTCGGGCTCGACCGGCGTGCCGAAGGGCGTCGCGGTCGAACACGGGCCGCTGGCGCACCATTGCAAGGCGACGCTGCGCATCTACGAGATGAGCGAGGACTCCTGCGAATACCCGGTGCTGCCCTTCACCTCCGACGGCGGCCACGAGCGCTGGATGGTGCCGCTGATGGCCGGCGGCGGCGTGGTTCTCGCGCCCGACAAGCTGGCGACGCCCGAGGACGCCTTCGCCATGATGGTGCGGCACGGCGTCAACAACGCCAGCCTGCCGACCAGCTATGTGCGCGGCCTTGCCGAATATGCCGGCGAGAACGCCGACATTCCCCGGCTGCGGCTCTATTCCTTCGGCGGCGAGGCACTGTCGCAGGCCGTCTTCGACATGATTACGGAAAACCTCAAGGCCAGGCTGCTGATCAACGGCTACGGCCCGACCGAGACGATCATGACGCCGATGATCTGGAAAATCCCGGCCGGCACGCGCTTCGAGGGCGCGGTCGCGCCCATCGGCCGCGGCGTCGGCGACCGGCGCATCTATGTGCTGGATGCCGATCTTGCGCCCGTCCCCGTCGGCGTCATCGGCGAGATCTATATCGGCGGCAGCGGCGTTGCGCGCGGCTATCTCGGCCAGCCCGAGCTGACGGCCGACCGCTTCATCCCCGATCCGTTCTCCGGCGGCGGCCGGCTCTACAAATCCGGCGATCTCGGCCGCTGGCGCGAGGACGGCATCGTCGAATTCGCCGGGCGCGTCGACCACCAGATCAAGCTGCGCGGCTTCCGCATCGAGCCGGGCGAGATCGAGGCCGTGCTGCGCGCCGATCCGCGCGTCGCCGAGGCCGTGGTGCTGCTGCACAACGAGGGCGGGCGCAGCTTCCTCGTCGCCTATGTGGTGCCGCGCGAGGGCGAGGCGCTGAGCGTGACGGACCTGCGCCGCGCCGCTGTCGCCGCCCTGCCCGATTACATGGTGCCGCAGACCATCATGCTGATCGACGCCCTGCCCATGGGCCCGAACAGCAAGCTGGACCGCGCCGCCCTGCCCGCCCCGCGCATCGAGCGGGCGCTGGTTCCGCCGGTGGGCGAGAAGGAGACGGCGATCCTCTCGGTCTGGCAGGATATTCTCGATATCGGCGAGATCGGCGTCACCGAAAACTTCTTCGAGATCGGCGGGCAATCGCTGGCGGCGGTGCGCATCGTCTCGCGCCTGAAGATGCGCCATCCCGAATGGCCGCTGTCGATCGCCGACATGTTCAACCACCCGACCATCCGCGACCTTGCGCTCGCCATCGAGGGCGGCCGCGACGAGGCGGGCGTCGATGTGGTCTATCTCCGGCGCAACGGCGAGAAGCCGGTGCTCTACTGCTTTCCGGGCCTGCTCGTCAGCACCCGCGAATATATGCGGCTGGTGGATTATCTCGGCCCCGACCAGCCGGCGACCGGCTTCATTTGCTACTCGCTGACCGAGACCAAGACGCTGAGCACCCGCGTCGAGGACATCACGGCGCGCTATGCGGAGGCCGTGCGGCGTCAGGCCAAGGGCCGGCCCTGCGCCTTCCTCGGCTGGTCCTGGGGCGGCCTGCTCGCCTACGAGGCCGCGCGCCAGCTCGGCAACGACATCGATCTTAGGATGATCGGCATGGTCGACGTCTGCGACATGGACGAGGAGTTCACCGTCGGCATCCTGCCGCGCTTCGCCGAGGGCGTTCGCGCGCGGACCCATGCGGCCGTGCAGCAATGGCTTGCGACAACGCCGATGCGCGAGGACTGGAAACGCCTCTTCGCCGCCATGGATGCGGAGGTCTACGAGCAGTTCCTGTCGCATATCGTCAAGAACAACGTGACCCTGCCAACGGACGGGCCGGATATCGGCTCGGAGGAGCACACGTTCTGGATCCTCGTCGACAACGCGATGATCTTCCGCAACTACCGCCTCACCCCCACGGATTTCCGCATCCACGCCTTCGCCGCGGAAGATTCCCTCACCCGCGCACTCAACGTCATCGATTGGCGTCGCTATTCACCGAACGCCACCGCATCGGAGATCGTCACCGGCACCAACCACCTGACGATCATCGGCAAGACGCCGTTCCACCAGCGTTTCGCCCGGCGGCTGGACCAGGTTTTTACCTCTTCCCTCCTCTAACTGCCCTCATTCTGGAGTTCCATCATGACATCCCATGTGCTCGACCTCGTCGGGGCCGGTATCGGACCGTTCAACCTCAGCCTCGCCGCCCAGCTCGATTCGATCCCGGAGCTTTCGGTGCGCTTCTTCGAGCGCCGCGCCGCCTTCGCCTGGCATCCCGGCATGATGCTGCCCGGCGCGGAAATGCAGACCTCCATCCTGAAGGACCTGGTGACCGCCACCAACCCGACCAGCCCCTGGAGTTTCCTGGCCTATCTCGTGGCGCACAAGCGCTTCTACCAGTTCATCAACGCCGAGTATGAAGCCGTGCCGCGCAAGGAATTCGCCGATTATCTCGGCTGGGTGGCGCGCGGCCTCCCCTCGCTGCGCTTCGGCACCAGCCTGCGCGACGTGCACCTTGCCGGCGACCGCTTCGCCATCGCCACCGACAACGAGGCCGTGCATGCGAAAAACCTCGCTGTCGGCGTCGGCAAGCTGCCGTCGCGGCCGGTCTGGGCCGAGGCACTGTCGAAATCCACGACCTTTCACAGCAGCGAGGCCGTCGCGCGGCTCGGCGAGGTGAAGGCCGGGCGGGTCGCCGTCATCGGCGGCGGGCAGAGCGGGGCGGAGATCGTCGATGCGCTGCTGGAGCGCGACGGCATTTCGGCCGTGCACTGGATCAGCCGCCGGCCGAATTTCGAGCCGCTCGACGCCACGCCCTTCACCAACGAACTGTTCACGCCGAGCTACATGGAGCGCTTCCATGGCCTTCCGGAAGAGTTGCGGCTGATCCACACGCGCCGGCAGGTGCTCGCCAGCGACGGCGTTTCCGCCTCGACCCTAAAAAAACTCTATCGCCGGCTCTATGAGCGGCAGTTCGAGGCGGGCGAAGGCGTCGATCACGGCGTTTCGCTGCGTCCCTTCCGCGACGTCATCGCCGCCGAGCAGGAAGGCTCCGAAATCACGCTGACCATGCGCAACGGTTTTGACGAGAGCATCGAGACGGTCACCGTCGACAAGGTGGTGTTCGCCACCGGCTACCGCTTCGTGCTGCCCGAATTCCTGCAATCGCTGGAAAGCCGCATCGCCTTCAACTCGCTCGGCGAGCCGGTGCTGGAAAGCGATTTTTCGCTCGCTTGGGACGGCCCGCGCGAAAACCGCATCTTCGTGCTCAATGCCGGACGCCACAGCCACGGCATCGCCGAACCGCAGCTCAGCCTCGCCGCCTGGCGCAGCGCCGTCATCGCCAATGCCCTGGTCGGGCGGGACCATTTCGATCTGGTACAGGTCGATCCCGTCGTGCAGTGGGAGAGCGAAGGCGGCTCGGCGCGGCTCCCCGCGCATCTGGGCCAGGCTGCGGAATAGGTGCTCGCACCATCATTGGAAGACGCACGCGCGCAGATCGAGCTTTACAGCCTGCATCTGCGCGCGGGGCATTCCGTTCCCGACACGACGCTGAGCCCGGCCGAACGGCAGCGCGCAGCCACTTTCCGTTCGCGTGAAGCTGCCCGCTCGTTCGTCGCGGGCCGCCTGCTTTGCCGTAGCGTTCTCTCCCGGGCCACCGGCTGCGCACCGCGGTCCGTCGCCATCGCGCTCTCGCCCGAGGGGCGGCCCTATCTGCCCGATCACCCCGATATCGATTTCAATCTCTCCCGCACGGCGGACATCGTTGCACTTGCGGTAAGCCGCAACGGTCGCGTGGGCCTCGATATCGAGCAGCCGGGAAGGCTGGACGAAGCGGAGATCCGCCATCTTGCGCCACTGGTACTTTCGCATGAAGAGGCCGATTGGCTCCGGCAGTTTTCCACGTCGCAACGCCCCGCGGTATTTTTGGCTCTCTGGGCCGGCAAGGAGGCGGTCCTCAAATGTCACGGGCGCGGTCTTCTGGTTGATCCGCGGCCTATCGCGACCGGCATGCCGCGCACAATTCAAGGTATACAGTCCCATACCCACAACCTTCGCGACGGCAGCCAGATCCATCGCGGTCTGGAGCCCCGGTTCATATGGGCCGTCACCATCGAAAATCCGGTGGCGGTCCCAGCCTGGCAACATCAAGATGATATCGCCTGTCTCATAAGAACACATGAATAAAAATTCAAAATCAATTAATTAACTCCCCAAAAAGAGAGTTTCCACAATTCAGCCGATATCTTGACTACAAGAATCATGTTTTATAACCTCCAGAAAAAATGAGGGGACGTTGAAATACAGCCTTGAGTTTCAAAGAGAGCCCGACATGATCGCGATCAGCAGCCCCCAGTCGACTTGCAATGAACAACTCCAATCAGCTCTTCAGGCCTATCCCAAGCTCCTCTCCGTCGCCCGCCGAATCACCGGCTGCGTCACGCTCGCGGAGGACGTCGTGCAGGACGTCCTGCTGCAACTCGTCTCCAAGCCGCTCAGCCAGGACATAGCGGTGCCAACCTCCTATGTGATGCGCATGGTGCGCAATCTCGCGACCGACCATATGCGGCGGCTGCGTTATGAAAGAGGCCTGTTTCTCGAGGAAGAGATCGGCGACAACACGTCCGCCTATGGCAGCCCCGAAGAACGGCTGCGCGAAACCGAGGCCTACCAGGCCTTCCGCTGCGCGGTCGAGGCCATGCCGACGCGCACGCGCAAGTTCTATGAAGACTACTATTTCGAGGATGTCCCGCAGAAGACGATCGCCCGGGAGGCCGGCGTTTCCTGCGCGCTGGTCTGCGGCCTGCTGCGGGAGGCGCATACAAGATGCCTCGCCGCCCTGTCGCTCGAAACGGACCAGCGCCCCGCCGCCAGGCGTTCCTATCGGCAGGCCCGCACGCCGCATGGCCCGGAGATGCGCGCCTGACAGGCAAAATCCGCCGTCCCGGCAATCCCGAGGCGGCGGACACTCTCACGGAGACGGCTGACCGCGATGGCGGCATCATGCGATTCGCCGCCCGGCAAGCGCCGCAGCCCATCGCTTCGGCTTGATCACAGGGCGGAAAGCAAGCCTCGCCCCGTCGAAATCGGCTCCTGCACACGTCTTCGCAACAACGGGATAAAAAAGATGACTAAACAAGTCATGTATTCTTGACGCCAGCGACGCCTGCTATATAGGGTACGCCATCTTTGTCGAAGCTGACCGGATGGGACGTCACATGAAGCATAATTCAAATAGTAATATCAATTACTTGAAGAGACACAAGCTTCATGCTTGGCGCGCTGCCACAGCGTTGGCGACCGTGCTGGCCCTGACTGGAAACGCCACCGCGCAAGAGGCAACCGTCAGCCAGGACGCTGGCGGCGCGACGGAGCTCAGCGCGATTGTCATCGACGGCGCCACCAAGATTCCGACCGCGCTGATCGAGACGCCGCGAACCGTTTCGCTCATCAGCCGCGACGAGCTCGACAAACGCGGCGTGCAGGACATCATCGAAGCCGTGCGCTACTCTGCCGGTGTCTCGACGGGCGGCTACGGTTTCGATCCGCGTTTCGACCAGATCGTTCTTCGCGGCAATGACATCACGACCACGGGCGATTACCGCGACGGCCTCCGGCAGCCCTATCTCAGCTACGGCATGCTCCGCAACGAGCCCTATGCCCTCGAGCAGGTCGAAGTCATCAAGGGTCCCATCTCCGTACTCTACGGTGCAGGCTCTCCGGGCGGCATCGTAAACAAGACCTCGAAAATGCCGACGGAAGAGACGATCCGCGAGGTCGGCATCCTCTACGGCACCGAGGATCGCGTTCAGGCGATGTTTGATTTCGGAGGCCCGCTGAGCGAGGAAGACAACAGCGTGCTCTACCGCATCATCGGCCTGGCAAGACGGGGCGACACCAATTTCGACATCGCCGACGACCGTTACCTCTTCCAGCCGGCCGTCACCTGGAAGCCGGACGAGGCGACCTCCCTTACCGTCTACGGCGCGGTACAGGCGGACGAGACCGACGTGGATGTCGGTGCGCTCATCGGTCCCGACGGCAAGATCCACGAGCTGCGCGGCAGCGATCCGGACTACGATTATCAGAAAGTCCGCCAGCAGCAGGTCGGCTACCAGTTCGAGCATCATTTCGACAACGGCCTCACCTTCCGCCAGAAGCTGCGCTACTCCCATCTGAAGCTCTGGGGACGTTATCTCGGCGTCACCGACTGGACGGGCACGGTCGCCCATCGCACGCCCTATTCGCTGGGCGACGATCTCGACGTCTTCCAGGTCGACAACCAGCTGGAATACAAGTTCGACACCGGTCCGGCGACGCACACCGCCATGCTCGGCCTCGACTACAGCAATGTGAAATCGTCCTTCGGTTTCGGCTCCGGCCCAAGCGACCCGGACTACGATTTCGACCTCGCAAACCCGACCCGCGGCGTCTCCGGGCCGACGCCGGCCTATACCAGCCTCAGCGACAGCTCGATGCGGCAGCTGGGGGTCTATGTCCTCGACCAGATCGAGCTCGACAGATGGCGCTTCACGCTGGGTGGCCGGCAGACCTGGGTCCAGCAGGACAAGGATTCGACGGATGTCGCTTCAGGGACGAAGACGTCCCAGAGCCTCAACAAGAACGGCTTTTCCGTTCAGCTCGGCGCCGTCTATCTCTTCGACAACGGCCTAGCGCCCTTCGCCAACTACGCGACCTCCTTCGACCCCGTGACCGAGAAGTCGAGAAGCGGCAGCATCCTGCAACCGACCGAGGGCGAGCAGTACGAGCTGGGCCTGAAGTATCAGCCGCCGGGCACGGATATCCTTCTTTCGGCAGCGCTCTACCACCTCGTCGAGAAGAACAAGCCCGTTGCCGTCGACCCGCTGAACGGTATCTACGAATCGCTGGGTGAGGTCACCAACAAGGGCCTCGAGCTGGAAGCACGGGCCAATGTCGCCGAAGGCTTCGACGTGATCGCCGCCTACACCTACAACCATGCCGAGGTCACCGCCGGCGAGAATGTCGGCAATACACCGGCCGTGATGCCGCGCCACAGCGCCAGCCTGTGGGCGAACTACACCTTCCAGGAGGACACGTTCGCAAACGGCCTGACCGTCGGCGCCGGTCTTCGCTTCACGGGCGAGAACTATGCCGAAATCGAAAACACCAGCAAGAACAAGCCTGCGGTCTATGTCGATGCGTCCCTCACCTACGATTTCAGCGCCATCGACAAGGAATTCAATGGCCTGACGGGCAATGTCGCCGTCCGCAACATCGCCGACCGGCGCGAGACGGTCTGCAACAGCGGCTATTGCTATCTCGGCCAAGGCCGCAACATCACCGCGTCCTTGAAGTATCGCTGGTAAGTCAGAACGAGCCGCCGGCCCCCGCTCTGCCGGGTTCAGCGGGTTTCGACCGAATGATCGTGACGGGTATGGCGGTTGCGCCATACCCGAACGTGCGGCCGCCGTGCCACGTATTTTCGCTTCGCTGCCACCCTTTCCCACTGAATAGCCTGAAGAGACCAGCAGCCGCCATCTGGCGGCGACAACAAGCGCGCTCAGCTGTCTCGTCCCTGCCCCAAGCGCATCCAAGGCCATCCAGCCTGTTCCAATTTCCAAAATCCGGAAGAGGTTTTTGGAGCCCAACACAGGCATCCCATGCCGGCACGGCACATCCGGAAAGGAGGGTATCGGACGGTCCGAAATGGCCCTTCCTCCACGCCAGGGTTGCAACCGGATTGCGGAACACCCCAAACAAGGCTAGAGCCGGCGGAAGACATCCAGACATCTGAGCGCTTCCGGAGACCACGCCTTTGTCAAAGCCGAAAATCCTTCTCGCCTGCGACTTCACCGACCGTTTCAAACATCTCCTGTCCGAACGCTATACCCTTGTCGGGCCGTTGAGCAGCTCCTCGCCGGAGGCCTTGCCGCCCGAGGCCGGAGAGGTGCGCGCCCTCGTCACCAAGGGCGGCCTTGCCACCAGCCGGGGCATGATCGACGCCTTGCCAGCGCTCGGCGTGGTCGCGTTCTTCGGGACGGGCTACGAAGGTATCGACCTTGCGGCCGCCGGCGAGCGCAAGCTGGTCGTCACCAACAGTCCGGGCGCGAACGCCTCCAGCGTCGCCGATTTCGCCATGGGCCTCGTTCTGGCCTCGACACGCAACATTCTTGGCGCCGACCGGTTCGTGCGTGCCGGACAATGGCGCGGCAACAGCCTGGTGAGCCTGCCGGCAGTGCCGGGCCTCACGGGCACGAAACTCGGCATCTTCGGCTTCGGCGCCATCGGCAGGAAAGTCGCCTTGCGGGCAGCCGGTTTCGAAATGGAGATCGGCTATCACAACCGGTCACGCAAGCCCGATATCGGCCATGCCTATTTCGAGAGCCTGACGGCGCTCGCGGAATGGTCGGATATCCTCGTCGTCGCTGCCCGCGCCGACGCATCGACCTACCACATCGTCGACGGCGCGATCCTCAACGCCCTCGGCCGCAACGGGCATGTCGTCAATGTCGCCCGCGGCTCCCTCGTCGACAGGGAGGCGCTCGCCGCCGCGCTGGAAGAAGGCAGGATCGCCGGGGCGGCGCTCGATGTCGTCGAGAACGAGCCTGACATTCCCGCCCGCTTGCTCGCCGCCCCCAACCTCATCCTCTCGCCGCACATCGCCTTTGCGAGCCACTCGGCGCGCGATGCGCAGGAAGATATGGTTCTGGCCAATCTGGACGGCTTTTTCCGGGGCGACCTGGCGGCGCTCAACACGATCCCACAGGCACGGCAGGACTGAAACGACCGCCCGGCAGGCGGAAATACTTACCGGACAGACTGAAACAGCGCCGTTCACGAGACGGCGCTGTTTGTTTTTGGCATCGCAATCCGCTTCAGAGCAGCCTTGCAGCCGTCTCAAAATTTCCCGACCGCTTGACAAAAAACGATACAGATGTACCGTATAAAAGTACAGGCGCTCTGGGAGGAGCAAGCCCAATCTGGATCGAATGCTACGCCGCGCAACCGCGCCGGCGAGGAGGATTTCTGCATGTCCATCACTGTCCGCGGAATCGAATTTCAGGATAACCTCGACAACCCGATGGGGATCGAGTTCTACAATCTCTCTCACCGCTTCGGTTACCAGTGCCCGAACTGGCCCTATTTCCGGGACGTCCGTATCGAGCGCATGCACTACATGGCCAAGTCCGGCGTGCTGTCGCAGACAATCACCACCACCATGCACGTAACGACCCATATCGATGCGCCGGCACATGTGGTGCAGGGCACACCCTTCATCGATGAAGTGCCACTGCCGCACTTCTTCGGCTCGGGCATCGTTGTCTCTATCCCGAAGAAAAAGTGGGAGCCGATCACCTATGACGATCTCGAACAGGCCTGTGGTCACGCTATCCGCAAGGGCGATGTGCTGATCATCAACACGGGCTGGCACAAGCAATACGAGGACGGCGACTACTTCGCCTATTGCCCCGGCTTCGTGCCGTCGGCAGCCGACTGGATGATCGAGAAGGGCGTCAAGGTCGTCGGTCACGATACCCAGGCGAACGACCATCCGCTGGCCACCGCCATCGGCCCGCAGCGCAACGGCCCGCTGCTGCCGCATCTCGCCGAGGAATACAAGGCGTGGTCCGGCGGCCGCGACTGGAAGGACGACTTCCCCGAATGGGAACCGGTGCACCAGAAGATCTTCAAGGCAGGCATTCTTGGCATCGAGAATGTCGGCGGCGATCTCGACGCCGTCACCGGCAAGCGCTGCACCTTCGCGTTCTTCCCGATCAACTGGGACCGCGGCGACGGCTGCATCATCCGCCTCGTCGCGATGATCGACAAGGACCAGGGCTACCGCATCGAAAAGGGCGCAGCTTTCTGACCCTTTCCGGCATCCACGCGACATATCAAGCCCGACATGCCGGGGCGCCGAGCCTCGGCATGGCCGGACCGTAAGCCAGGGGCCGCAATGGCATTTGGAGTAGACAGCATGCTCACGAAGCGTTTCAGCGCAGCGAAATCCTACGAGGCGCCCAACCATCGCGGCGTGGTGGGTTTGCGCCTGCAGGGATTCGAGGAAGGCGGGCCGGCCAACCAGTGGGTCGGGCTATCGCAGTTCCTTCCCGGCGGCGGCGCGGGCCCGGATTCCACCCCGTTCGAAAAGGTCTATGTCGTGCTCGAAGGCGAGATGACGGTAACAGTCGACGGCAGCGAGACGGTGCTCGGCCGATACGACAGTTGCACGATCCCTCCGGGGGAAGTGCGGGAGCTCGAAAACCGCTCCAACCACGTCTGCAAGATGCTGGTCGTCATCCCCTACGCATCGGGAATTCAGCCATGAGCCATGAAAGCTTCCTGAAAAATCCGGCTTCCCTGTTCGATATCCGGGGAAAGGTGGCGATCGTCACGGGTGCATCCGGCGCTTTTGGCGCACTCGCGGCGAAAATACTGGCAGGGGCCGGCGCCAGGCTGGCGCTGGTTGCCGGCAATGCCGCGGCACTCGCCGATACCGCCTCCGCCTGCCAGGAACTGGGGGCCGACGTCCTTGCCCTGAACCGCCGCCCGAGCGACGAGACCGCCTGCGATGCGATCGTTGCCGACACCGTCGCCCGCTTAGGGCGCATCGACATCCTGGTCATCGCCTCCGGCAAGAACGACGTCGCCAAGATCGGCGACATGACGCCGGAACGTTTCGCCGATGTCATGGACGCCAATGTCATGCAGAGCTGGCTGATGGCGCGAGCTGCCGGCAGGCAGATGCTGCAACAAGGCGAAGGCGGCAAGATCGTGCTGATGTCATCGGCCCGGGGCCTGCTCGGCCATCCCGCCGGCTACACGGCCTACTGTGCCTCCAAATCGGCCGTCGACGGCATCACCAAGGCGCTCGGCTGCGAATGGGGGCCGACCGGAATCACCGTCAACGCCATCGCCCCCACCGTCTTCCGCTCGCCCCTCACCGCCTGGATGTTCGAGGATACGGAAAAGGCGCAGGAGGTACGAAGGGGCTTCCTCGCCCGTGTTCCAAAGGGCCGGCTCGGGGAGCCGGAGGATCTTGCAGGTCCCCTCCTCTTCCTCGCCTCGCGGGCTTCCGATTTCTACACCGGGCATATCCTCTATGCCGACGGCGGCTATACGGCAGGATGACCATGGCAAGAGAACGTATCGCGGTTATTGGTGCCGGCCTGATGGGTCACGGCATTGCCCAGGTCTTTGCGGTGGCCGGCCACGACGTCGCCGTTCATGATGCACAGGCAGGCGCCCTCGACGGCCTGAGAAGCCGGATCGCCGCCAATCTCGACAATCTCGACCTGCCGCGCGGACCGGAGGAGCGCGTCACCGGCTTTGCCGATGTCGCCGAATGCGTCGCCGATGCCGCGATCGTGATCGAAGCCGCGCCCGAAAAGCTGGCGCTCAAGCAGGCGATCTTTGCCGACCTCGTCAGATATGCGCCGCGTCACGCGATCCTCGCCTCGAACACCTCGGTCATCCCGATAACCGATATCGCCGGAGACCTCGACACGGCGGACCGTATCCTCGGAACCCATTGGTGGAACCCGCCCTTCCTCGTGCCGCTGGTCGAGGTGGTGGGCACGGCGAGAACGGCCCCGCAGAACATCGAGGCGATGATCGCCCTGCTGACGAGCGTCGGCAAAACGCCCGTGCATGTGCGCAAGGATGTCGCCGGGTTTGTCGGCAACCGCCTGCAGCATGCGCTCTGGCGCGAGGCGATCGCAATCGTCGCCGAGGGCATCGCCGATGCCCGCACGGTCGATACGGTGGTCAAGGCAAGTTTCGGCCGTCGGCTCGCCGTGCTGGGACCGATCGAGAACGCCGACCTCGTCGGCACGGACCTTACACTCGATATCCACACTGTCGTGCTTCAGCACCTGAACCCCGCCGCCGAACCGTCTCCCTATCTTCGCGCGCTCGTCGAGGACGGTCGTCTGGGTATGAAATCCGGGGAGGGATTTCGAACCTGGACGGATGAGGAGGCCGACACCCTCAGGAAGGACGTCTACCGCTACCTGAAGAATTTCCGGCTGCCGTGACGCCCCGAGGCGATGCGACGCCAGCGCATTCGAATTGAGCCAATCTGGGAGGAGAACCATGCGCTCGATGAATGGAATTAGCCGCAGAACATTGATGAAATCCGGCGTGATGCTGCTCGCGACACCGGCCGTGCTGCGCTTTACCCGCGCCTATGCCGACGAACCGGTCCTGAAAATCGGCCATGTCAGTCCGCGTACCGGGTCACTTGCGGGCTTCGCCGAGGCTGACGACTACATTCTCGACGGCATCGCCAAAAGCCTGGCCAATGGCATTGAGAACAACGGCAGGGCCTGGAAGATCGAGATCGTTTCCAAGGACAGCCAGTCCAACCCGAACCGCGCTGCAGAAGTGGCGGCCGATCTGATCCTCAAGGACGAGGTCGACATCATCGTGGCTGCATCCACGCCGGATACGGTCAATCCGGTCTCCGATCAGGCGGAAGCCAACGGCACGCCCTGCATTACGACCGATTGCCCCTGGCAGCCCTACTTCTTCGGCCGCAACGGCAATCCCGAAGACGGCTTCGAGAGCACCTACCACTTCTTCTGGGGTCTGGAGGACGTCGTCGGCGCGTTTCTGGCGCTCTGGGACAATCCGAACGTCGCGAGGAACGTCGGCGGCCTGTTTCCGAACGATGCCGACGGCAATGCCTGGGGCGACCCGGAGCGCGGCTTTCCCAAGCCCCTGGCCGCGGCTGGCTACGAACTCGCCGATCCCGGCCGCTACCAGCCCACGAACGACGACTTCAGCGCTCAGATCTCCGCCTTCAAGGCCGCAGGCGCCGAGATCATCGCCGGAAACATGATCCCCCCGGATTTCGCCACGTTCTGGAGCCAGGCAGGCCAGCAGGGTCTGAAGCCGAAGATCGTCACCATCGGCAAGGCGCTTCTGTTTCCCTCGGTCATCCGGTCGCTGGGCGAGCGCGGCTTCGGGCTATCCTCGGAAATCTGGTGGTCACCCAATCATCCCTTCTCCTCGAGCCTGACCGGCGAAAGCGCCAGAGCGCTCGCCGAAGGCTATGTGACGGCGACCTCGCGGCCCTGGACCCAGCCGATCGGCTTCAAGCACGCGCTGTTCGAAGTCGTGGCCGACGTGGCCAAGCGCGCAGCCGATCTCGAGGACAGCGCCGCGATCATCGAGGCGATCAAGGCCACCAAGATGCGGACGATCGTCGGGCCTGTCGATTGGTCGAAGGGCCCGGTGAAGAACGTCACCAAGACGCCGCTGGTCGCTGGCCAATGGCAGAAATCCTCCACCGGCGAACCTGAACTCGTTGTTACCACCAACAAGACGGCGCCGGAAATCCCGGTCGGCGGCGAGCTCCAGTTGCTTGCATGATCGATCCGTCCCGTCCGCAAGGGCGGGACGCCCCTCCTCGGACCGGAGCGAACCATGGCAATTCTGGTACTGGATACCGTCAGCAAGCGTTTTGGACATCTGCAGGTCACCGACAGGGTGTCACTGTCGCTCGCCCCCGGCGAAGCGCTCGGCATCATCGGCCCCAACGGTGCCGGCAAGACGACGATCTTCAATCTGATCGCCGGGACGATCCTGCCGAATTCCGGAAAGATCATTTTCGACGGAAGGGATGTCTCGCGATTGCCGGCGCGGATGCGCTGCCATATGGGCGTCGGCCGCTCTTTCCAGATCCCCCATCCCTTCATCGGCATAACGACCTATGAGAATGTGCTGATCGGCGCAGCCTTCGGCCGCCAGCGCTCCGAGCGCGACAGCGAGCAAAAGGCGATCGAGATTCTCGAACTGACAGCGCTCAAGCACAAAGCCAACGTGCTTGCAGGTCAGCTCACGCTTCTTGAACGCAAGCGGCTGGAGATGGCACGCGCGCTCGCCAGCGACCCCAAGCTTCTCCTGCTCGATGAGATCGCGGGCGGGCTGACGGAACCCGAATGCCGAGAACTGGTCGCTGCCATCAGAGAGGTGCGGAGCGCGGGCGTCTCGATCATCTGGATCGAGCATGTTGTGCATGCCCTCATGGCTGTGGTCGATCGCATCGCGGTCATCGATTTCGGCAAGAAGATCGCCGAGGGCGAGCCGCAGGCGGTGATGTCGAGCAAGGCGGTGCAGGAAATCTATATGGGCGTGGAGGAGGAACATGGCTGAACCGCTCCTCAAGATCCGCGGATTGAAGGCGGGTTATGGCGATTTCCAGGCGTTGTTCGGCCTCGACGTGGATGTTTTCGAGGGAGAAGTCCTGGCGCTGATCGGCGCGAACGGAGCGGGAAAATCGACGCTGATCCGCACGATAACGGGTCTGACGCCCACCGCCCGCAACATGATCACCTTCAAGGGCGAACCGATCGGCGGCATGCGGCCGGACCGCATTGCCGCGCGAGGAATCGCGCTGGTGCCCGAGGGTCGCCGGTTGTTCCGCTCGCTTTCGGTCGAGGAGAACCTGGTGATCGGCGGCGAACGCGGCAAGGCAGGCCCCTGGAATCTTGAGGCCGTCTACAGCCTGTTTCCCGCCCTCAAGGAAAAGCGCAGGAATGCGGGCACGGCCCTGTCGGGCGGCCAGCAACAGATGGTGGCGATCGGCCGCGCACTGATGGCAAATCCGGAATTGATCCTGTTCGACGAGATTTCCCTCGGGCTGGCGCCCATCGTCATCAAGGACATCTACGCCGCCTTTCCCGCCATAACCGACACCGGCGTTTCCGTCCTGCTGGTCGAGCAGGACGTGAGCCGGGCGCTCTCCTTCGCCAGCCGCTTCATCTGCATGCAAAAAGGCAAGGTCTCGCTGACGGGCGAGCCGACATCATTCACCCGTGCGCAAATCACTGCTGCCTACTTCGGAACCTGACGATGGACTGGATCAACGCCCTTCTCCAAGGTGTCATGCTCGGCGGGCTTTATGCGCTGTTTGCAGCCGGGCTGTCGCTCATCTTCGGCGTCATGCGCCTCGTCAACATCGCCCATGGCGACCTGATCGTGCTTGCGGCCTATCTCGCGATGGTCGTGGTCGACCTCACCGGGTTTCATCCCCTGCTCTCCGCCATTCTCGTCGTGCCGCTCATGGCGGCGATTGGGTACGGCCTGCAACGCTTCCTGTTGAACCCGACCATCGGCAAGGATCTTCTGTCGCCCCTCCTGGTCACCTTCGGCATTTCGGTCATCCTCCAGAACGGCCTGCTTTCGGGTTTTACCGCCGATAGCCGCCGTCTTGCGGCCGGGTCCATCGAGACCGCGAGCCTCGAACTCCTGCCGGGCCTCAGCATCGGCGTGCTGCCGCTCCTGATGTTCTGCGTGTCGGTGGCGATCATCTTCGGGCTGGAATGGGTCTTCTTTCGCACCTCGCTCGGCCGTGCCTTCCGCGCCACCTCCGACGACGCCGAGATGGCCCAGGTCATGGTGCTCGATCGGGGCCACCTCTTTGGAATGGCCATGGCGCTGTCTGCAGCCGTTGTGGCAATTGCCGGCATCTTTCTCGCAATCCGCACGAATTTCGATCCGGCTTCCGGTCCGGCACGGCTGATCTTCGGGTTCGAAGCGGTCATCATCGGCGGGCTCGGCAATCTCTGGGGCACGCTGGCTGGCGGCATCGTGCTCGGCGTCGCGCAGGCGATCGGCGCGCAAATCTCGCCCGGCTGGCAGATCCTCGCCGGGCATCTGGTCTTTTTCGCGGTTCTTGCGATCCGCCCGCGTGGTCTCTTTCCGAGGATGGATTGATGGAACAGCAGTTTGAAATCCGGCGATCCACGCCCGCAAGCCGCTTTGGCATGGTGCTGTTCGTCATTACCATCGCGGTGCTCGCCCTGGCACCCTGGTGGGCCGGCCGCGCCAATATGCGCCTGCTTGGCGAAATCTATTCCTTCATGGCGCTGGCTTGCCTGTGGAACCTTCTGGCCGGCTATACGGGACTTGTCTCCGTGGGCCAGCAGGCCTGGGTCGGTTTTGGTGGCTATGCGCTGTTTGCGCTGGCGATGTTCCTCGGCGTGCATCCGCTTCTCGCCATCGTGACCGCAGGCGTTGCCGCCGCAATCCTCGCGCTGCCGATCGCGCCGCTGCTGTTCCGGCTCAACGGCGCCTATTTCGCAATCGGCACCTGGGTTCTGGCAGAGGTCTTCCGCCTCTCCTTCGCGCAGGTCTCCACGCTCGGCGGGGGCTCGGGCTCGAGCCTGCCGACATCGGTGATCACCCAGATGACGAAGAACCGCGACCTGCGTGAAATGATGATCTACTGGACCGGGCTTGCGCTTGCCGTCGGCACGCTGCTTTTCGTCGTCCTGCTGCTCCGCTCGAAGATCGGCCTTGCGCTGACGGCGCTGCGGGACAGCGAGGTCGCCTCCGACAGCCTTGGCATCAGCGGCCAGCGCACCAAGCTCGGGGTCTACGTCACCGTCTCCGGCATCACCGCCATGATCGGCGCCTTCATCTTCCTCCAGAAGCTGCGCATCTCTCCGGATGCAGCCTTCAGCGTCAACGACTGGACGGCCTATGTCATCTTCATCGCCGTCATTGGCGGAATCGGCACGATCGAAGGGCCCATCATCGGCACGATCCTGTTCTTCCTGCTGCGGGAGACGCTCGCCGATCTCGGCACCGCCTACCTCATGATCCTCGGCGCCGTAGCCATCGTCATCATGCTCAAGGCGCCGAAGGGGATCTGGGGAATCTTCGCCGAAAAAACGGGCTTGAGCCTTGCACCGATCCGCCGTCACGTCGTCTTCCACGGCAAGTGACGGCCAGACTTTGAAAGGAACCACACATGAGCGACCTGTCGAAGAAAGTCATCATCACCTGCGCGGTAACCGGCGGCATCCATACGCCGACCATGTCGGACGCACTCCCCTTCACCCCCGACGACATTGCCCGGCAATCGATCGAGGCGGCAGAGGCAGGCGCATCGATCCTGCACCTGCACGCGCGCGATCCGCAGGACGGGCGGCCGACGCCCGACCCCGACGTCTTCCTGCAATTCCTGCCGCGCATCAAGCAGGCAACCGACGCCGTCATCAACATCACAACAGGTGGCGGCCTCAACATGACAGTCGAGCAACGGCTTGCAGCGCCCCTCATCGCCAAGCCCGAAATGTGCTCATTGAACATGGGGTCGATGAATTTTGGGATCTACCCGCTCGCGGACCGCTACTCGAGCTGGAAATATGCATGGGAGGAGCCGTACCTGCGCGGTACGGACGATTTCATTTTCCGCAACACGTTTCGGGATATCGAGCGCATCCTGAAAATTCTCGGTGAGGAGCACGGCACGAAGTTCGAACACGAATGCTACGATGTCGGTCATCTCTACAATCTGGCCCATTTCGTCGACCGGGGGCTCGTGAAAGGGCCGTTCTTCGTTCAGATGATTTTCGGCATCCTGGGCGGTATCGGTCCCGACCTGGAGAACCTCATGTTCATGAAGCGGACCGCCGACAAGCTTTTCGGCGATCAATATCGCTGGTCGGTTCTGGCGGCCGGGCGATTCCAGATGCCGTTTGCAACGCAGTCGGCAATGCTTGGCGGCTCGGTTCGCGTGGGCCTGGAAGACTCCCTCTACATCGGGCGCGGCAAGCTCGCGAAATCCAATGCGGAGCAGGTTGGCAAGATCAAGACAATCCTGCAAGAACTTGGTCACGAGGTCGCGACCCCGGCCGAGGCACGCCAGATCCTGGGCCTCAAAGGCGGCGATCAGGTAGGGTTCTGACCAGGGCGCAGGCCAAGACAGACGAGGTTTGATACATGACGGATGCAGTGAAGGGCAATGACGACAGCCGGTCAGGGATCCAGGTCATCGCACGGGCGGCGGCGATCCTCAGGAGCCTGAAGAATGAGAATGACGGCCTCAGTCTCGGTCAGATCGCCGAGCGCGTGGATTTGCCGCGATCCACCGTCCAGCGCATCGTCGGCGCGCTTCAGGCGGAACGCTTCGTTATCGCGGCAAGTCCGGACCGGGGCATTCGCCTCGGTCCGGAAATAGGCGCATTGGCAGAGTCGGCACGCATCGATGTCCTCGAAATGTTGAGGCCGTATCTGGTCGACCTGGCGCGGCGGACAAAGGAAACGGTCGATCTGGCCATATTCAGATCGAAGCGGCTTGTGTTCGTGGACCAGATTTCCGGCACGCACCGGCTGCGCACGGTCTCGTTCGTCGGGGAGAGCTTCCCGCTCTGCAACACCGCCAACGGCAAGGCATGCCTTGCCAAGCTCAGCGACAAGCAGGTTCTCGCCCGCCTGGCAGACGAGAAACCTTCCATCGCGGAAGATCCCGCATCGCTCCAGGCCTATCTCGCCGAGATCGAAACGGTCCGGTCTACCGGGGTCGCATTTGACCGGGATCAGCACACGGTCGGCATTTCCGCAGTCGGCGCAGCCTTCTACGACCTGCAGGGGGATCTTTACGCGATGTCCGTGCCGACGCCGAGTTCAAGATTCCAAACCCATGAAAAGCTGCTTGTCGACGAACTCGCCCGCACGCTGGCCCAGATCGTCGCGCTGGAGATTTTCCAGGCAAAATAACCGCCGGACGGAAGTGGGAAAGCAACGACCTGCCTTGGCAGGCGCGGGAAGAGTTTCCGCACGCACCGGCTCCATCACACCGGTATCGGCCCATATGTCTTCACGTTCTCCATGGACACGCAGGTGCGAAAGCTCCGTACATTTCCGCCCTCGAAAAAGAGTGCCCGCGTGAGCTCGTTGTATTCGGCCATGTCCCGAACGTTGACGATCAGGACGAAGTCGATTTCTCCGGTCACATAGTAGCATTGCTGGACTTGCGGGCACCTGTTGAACCGATCCTTCATCCCGTCCAGGAGGTCCAGCCTCTCGTTGTCGGCTGCCACGTGGACGATGATCGTGAGCGGTCGCCCGATGGCGGCCTCGTCCAGCACCGATATGTCGCTGCGTATAACCCTGGCATCCCGGAGATGCTGCAGCCGCCTGGCGACGGCGGGAGGTGAAAGACCGATCCTTTCCGCAATCACACGCTGCGGTGTCTGGTTGTTCTGCTGGACCAGCTGCAGGATTTTGAGGTCGAACGCATCAAGGCCGGTTGCGAGAGTTCGAGCCACGAAAGCCTCCATTGATGAAATTTTCATGCAACGATAGTGGAAAAATAGAGCGCAAACAAAGCGTGTGTCGCACTATTCTCTCGGCACCACCGAACCGAGGCCGCCATGATCCACCTTCACGCTCCGCAATATGCGTCCCTGAGTGCCGCCGACAAGGCGCTTCTCGGCGGCGGGGCTCCCGATCTCGTGCGCCCGTATCTCGCCCTTTGGCGGGACGAAAGCGCGACACCTCTGGTATCGCTGCCCGAGATCGCCGCTGCCACCGGGATTGGGCACGTCTTCCTGAAGGACGAAGGCCAGCGTCTCGGCCTCGGCAGTTTCAAGGCGCTTGGCGGCGCCTACGCCGTCATGACGCTGTTCAAGCGGATGCTAGAAGCGCATCTCGACGGCGAGGTCTCCATAGCCCGGCTCGTTTCCCCGGCAGCGCGCGCGCTTGCCGCCGGCGTGACGTTCTGCTGCGCCACCGACGGAAACCACGGCAAGTCGGTGGCGGCCGGCGCACGCATCCTCGGGTGCAAGTCCGTCGTTTTCGTCCATGAAGGCGTGACAGCCGCCAGGGCCGAGGCGATCGGAGCCGACGAGGTGGTGCGCGTCGACGGCAACTACGACATGTCCGTCGATGAAGCGGAGCGGATCGCCAGGGAGCGCGGCTGGCAGCTGGTATCCGATACGTCCTGGGAAGGCTACGAGGAGATACCGTCCCTGGTGGCGCAAGGCTATACGGTCCTTGCGAACGAAGCTCTTGCTCAGATCGCCGCGCTGAAGCGCAATCCTCCCACGCATGTCTTCCTGCAGGCCGGCGTCGGCGGCTTCGCCAGCAGCATCTCGGTTCACCTGAACGAGGCGCTCGGGCAGGATGCGGTTCGATCGATCATCGTCGAGCCCGACCGGGCGGCGTGCCTCTACGCCTCAGCAGAAGCGGGCCGCCTCACCTCGTTCACGCCAACCGAGCCGACCATCATGGCGATGCTCGAATGCTACACGCCGTCCCTTGTGGCCTGGCGGATCCTGGCCGCGACCGCGAGTGCCTTCGTCACCGTGACCGAGGACGAAGCCGAAAACGCGATGCACCGGCTGGCATTCCGCGAACACCCGGTGATCGCAGGCGAAAGCGGCGCCGCCGGATTGGCCGGCCTTCTCGCCGTGGCAAACGATCCGCAGGCCCGGCAGGCGCTGGGTTTGAACGAAGACAGCAGGGTCCTGCTCATCAACACCGAAGGCGCAACCGATCCGGCTTCCTACGAAAACATCGTCGGATCGAGGCCCGAGGACGTGCTGCGCAATGCGGCGAAGGCCACAAGCTGACGGCGGCAAAGCGACGGCGCTGCACCGAGCTGGCCCGTCATAGATTTTGCGGCGAAACGGGTACCCGTTCACCCGGTTCATCCTGCATCCCCTCGCCCAATCTGGACTTCGCTGGACGAAGGGGAATGGTGGCCCGGAGGGACTCGAACCCCCAACCAAGCGGTTATGAGCCGTTAATCATGGCATAACATCGCGTCGCATACCACTTGCTTTAATCACATAAAAGACAGTTATATCAATATATCACCAAAATACCTCCTCTCATTGCATCTCATTGGGCAGCATGGTATCACGCGCCAAATGCTGCCCACACGCTGCCCAAGGGGATGCACTATGGAAAAACGGACCTACTCGACGGACCGCGAAATTAAGGCACTCAAGCCCGCCGCCGAAAAAGGTAAGAGCTATGATGTTAAGGATGCCAAGGCCCAAAACCTGTTCGTCCGCGTCCGTCCAGCCGACAGCGCCGGCCAGTTTCGCCGTACCTTTGTACTGATGACGCGCCTGCCCGGCGCGAAGAACACCACCCGCTTTTCATTGGGTGACTACGGCGACATAACGCTTGAGGAAGCCCGCGACCGTGCCGCCGAATGGCGCAAGAAAATCCGCGACGGCATCAATCCTCGCGAGGAAGCAGAAGAGGAAGCCCGCCGAAAGGAGGAAATGAGGAGCCACGCCGCCGCCGAAGCAGCGACCAAGGACAAGCTGCGCTTTGGCGTCGTCATTGAGGAATACCTGTCCCGCCATGTGAAAGGCCAGCGCCGAGGCGGTCCCGCCGAACGTGAAATCCGCAATGAACTTATTCCTGTATGGAAAGACAAGCTCATTACTGAAATCGCCCGCCGTGACGTGGTGACGTTAATCGACACCATCACGGACCGGGGCGCGAAGTACCAAGCTCACAATGTTTTGGGTCATGCTCGAACCTTCTTCAATTGGGCAATCGACCGGAGCAAGTACGGACTTGAGACCTCTCCCTGTGATCGTTTACGCCCTGCCCGCGTCATCGGCGCGAAGAAGCCTCGGCAGCGCGTTCTCAACGACGCCGAGCTTGTGGCCCTATGGGAAGCAGCCGACGATATGGAGCGCCCCAAGCTGACCGCCGAAGGGAAGGACGCAACAGTGCCTGCCGGCTATCCCTACGGCTCCATCTTTAAGTTGTTGGTCGCCACCGGGCAGCGCAAGAGCGAAGTGGCCGAAGCCAGGTGGCGCGAATTCCACCCCGAACTTGTCCGCCTGCTGCGGAATCGTAAGACCGGCAGCCCGCCGATTGATTGGGACAAGGTCGAAAATACGTGGAAAATGTGGATCATCCCCTCGGAGCGATTCAAGTCCGACGCAACACATACAGTGCCACTATCAAATGAGGCCTTGGCGATCCTCGCGGCGTTGCCGCACTTTGTGGGTGGCGATCATCTGTTTTCAACTACGGGCGGTAAGCTACCTGTGGGGAATTTCGGCAACGCGAAGACCCGCCTTGACGGACACATGCTCGCTATCCTGCGAAAGAAAGCGGAAGAAAGTGGCGACGATCCAGCTACGGCCGACCTCCCCCCGTTCGTCCTGCACGACATACGGCGCACGGTGCGGACGCGGCTTTCGGCTCTACGTGTGCCGGAAGAGACAGCGGAAATGGTCATCGGCCACGCGAAGCAAGGACTTGCCCGCACCTACAACCAAAACACCTTTGACGACGAGAAGCGCGAGGCGCTGAATCTATGGGCCGCACGTCTGCGGAGCATTGTTTCGCCACCGCCGACCAACGTCGTCGATATAAGGACGGTTCAGAATGCTTAAATCGGCGCTCGACGTAAAAACGGTTCTCGACGTTGAACTTGAACAAAATAGCGGTCTCAATAGCGAAGCAGAGAAGAAGCTGCTAGAGCTTGCCGGCGTCGGGCCCACAGATGTGAGTGCTGCCAGGAAATTACGGGATCGCTATCGAGAAGCACGAACGATAGCCCATCCTAAAGCAATTCTTCGGCCAAGCCAGAACGACCACAACCATCCACTTGACCGTGTAAACAAGGCCGCGAAGGAATTACTTTCTGCGCTGGAAGCTCTTGAAGAAGCTCACCCACATGCAAACGCCGCTCTTTGGCTCAATGAGTTGTGGGCATCGCCGCTATTTCGGCCTTGCTTTGAATTGCCGGACACGATTGACACAAAAGAAATGCTATCTATGACGGAAACTCGCGACGATGCGCGGTACGGCGCTAGGGTACTCTTGCACCGTCTAATGACTTCGGCAGAAGCAGGGAAAATCCAAAAGAACAACCGTAGTCGCGAGGTTCCGGCAAAGATTATCGAGTGCGCGTTTGACTTCTACGTCCGCGCAGCAAAGCGCAAGCCTGCAAAAAGCGCGGCCGGACCTTTCGTTGAGTTCGCCCGAGAGTTCTATTTCAGTGTTACGGGTGAACGCGACGGGCCCGACATAGGCAAGGCCGCCGAGCGCATCGTCAAGAAGCGTCATAGCACGGTTGAGTACTATTGGCCGAATGACAACGCAAACGACTGAAAACGGTTCCTAACCTGAGGTTAGAGAGGGGAATTCTAGCGATAGCTTATAATAGCAGCTCTATCTATTTCGCTGGCTAAAACCAGCTTATAGTGACGCTCTTCGACGATTTTTACCATATCGCCTTCGACAGTTAGTTCGAACATCGCTACACGCTCATTGCTCATGAATTGAGCGGAGATTGCCCGTGCGCGCATACCAGGAAATTTCTGGGCACACCATGCAAGGTCTTGCTTCGTCTGGACGACAGAAATCTGGTCGGTGCCACCCTTGGCTTGGACCGGGATGGAGTAATGGCAGCCGTGTCGATCAATCCCCATGTAAAGCTCATCGATCTCGATTTGCCCTATTCCCTGGACCGTTGTGCGCAGGTGATTTTGAAGCGAATAGGTCGTAAGGCCAAGGAAGATATCGATCAAACGATTGTATCGGACGATGGCCAGAAGCGCTTGCTCATCGTCAAGAGCGTATTTCCTTATGACTTCAGGGGTGCCATCGGGAATATTGATTGTGACCAAATCTTCCCTAGGCAAAATGCGATTAAGCCGAACCAACACAAATCGATACAGTGCCCTCCCAGCACCTTCGATGATCCATTCCATGCCTTGAGGCTGAGTTGAAAGTATCGCTTGCGGAAGGGAAGTCCGGTAGCGAAGAGAGTAGATGAGGTCGCCAAGGTTTTTCGGCGCAGGAAGCCCCATTGCGATTGCGGCCGCGTCAATATCCGCTCTTTCAAAATCGATGACGGTCAAGCCGAGGCTATATCTATCGAGAAAAATTTTCTCGATAATGTCCTGATAGACCGTGCCTCGTACCGATTTAGCCATCTGACGATGCGCTAAGCGCTGCCAATCGCGCGGCCTCAGTCTCGTGCTGCTTCCGCTTCTTTGCCCCGGAACGTTGATCACGCCGCGAATTGGGGGCCTCTACGCCCAACTTAGCTGCCGCTTCAGATAGCGTCATGTAGAGCAATGCAGGATCGCCGAGATCGATGGAGTGAGTCGGACGCGATGGCGTAAAGCCAATAGCGCTCATGATCCTACCCGCAATTGCTCGCGCAAACGGTGGTGGTACAGCGTTGCCGATTTGCCGTGCTCCATGCCATTTAGTCGAATGCAGGCGGAACCAATCGGGAAAGCCATGCAATCGAGCCATCTCGCGCACGGTGACGCAGCGATTGTATTCGTAGTGTATTGGGCGGGGACTAGTGAATGCACCCCGCGTACCGTCAGTTCCAGCGCGTAAGGTATTGGAAAGCCCATCTGCCGACAGTTTGTAGAAGCGGCTAATCGGCTCATTCTGGCCGGGTTTGGTCTCGGCAAATCTCATGCGAGAAATTTCCGTGTGATCCGTTTGCCATGAGGAGGTCAGGCTGCCCGTTGGCCAGTTGCGAGGATAACCAAAATGCCAAGCATCGTTATCCAGGCAACGCATTTCAGAAGCATAAGCACTCGGCTTGCCATAGGTTGCGTTCGCCACAATATCGGTGTCGGCTAGCTTCCCGAATCTGTCTGCATCAGGCAGATCAGCCAGAGCATCCCGCGCTGTCGGTCCCTTCGGCAAATCTGTATGAATTTTCGCATCAGCGGGTGCGGTCAACGGCACAGGGTATTCCGGCACGGGAAGTCCACGCTTTGCGCCAATCAGGATCAATCGCTGCCTATGCTGCGGCACGCCGAATTGTGCGGCGTCGAAAACCTGCCACGGGGTACGTACTTGGTAGCCCGCCTTTTCAAATGCCACCACCAATTCCTCTAAGAATGCGCGATGACGCCCTACGGTGAGCCCCTTTACGTTCTCAAACACGAAATAGTTGGCATCTAATTCTGCGACTATTCGGACAAATTCGTGAACCAGACGATTACGGGGGTCTTCCATCGAGCGATGGCCGATCATCGAAAAGCCCTGACAAGGAGGCCCGCCGAAAACCACCTCAACCTTCTCATCTGGTGAAAGACTAGCGGCGTCCCGTATCTCCTGGGCGGACAACCCGACGACGCTTCTGGCGAGGACGGCACAGTCCGGGAAATTGAATTTATGGATAGCAGCGTGGATCGGATCAATCTCTACGGCAGCACGAACATCAAAGCCTGCTTGTTCAAAGCCAAGGCTTAGCCCACCTGCGCCGGAAAAAAGATCGATCCCAATCGGTCGGACCATCAGTCGCCCTCGTTCTGTTCGTTTTCGGAAAGGGTATCGCAAACAGCGACGCCCGGCTTCCCCAGAAAATCCACCATATTCTCAACCGCAACCGTCAACGACAGGGTCTGGCACTGCCAAACCACTTTCGTATCCCAGCCAGCCTTCTTTAACTCATCAATCACTCTCTCGTCTCTAGCTTTGTTCGCCTCGATCTTAGGTATCCAATATTCCGGTCGTGATTTTGGGAGTTTGCCCTTGGGACAATCGTGTCCGTGCCAAAAGCAGCCGTGGACGAATATGACCTTCTTTTTCCCAGGGAACACCATATCGGGCCGTCCCGGCAGGTCCTTTGCGTGAAGACGGTATCGATACCCAAGTTTATGAAGCGCGCGGCGGACCAGCATTTCCGGCCCGGTGTCTTTTTGGCCTACTGACTGCATAATTCGGCGGCGTTGAATCGCTGTGCGGGTATCCATGGGCGTTCCATGCGCTGTGTCGAGGGAATCAGATACCAGACACTTGCGGCGACAGTGAGTACCCAACGGATTTTGAAATCACGAGCGGCAATTCGTGGCTACTTTTGCCGTCATGCGCCGCGATACCATCGGCAACGGACATAGGCTCCATCTCGAAGATCGACACTACCGTTTTGCCATCGCGCTTCAATGTATTCGCCGCTACAGGGACAATAAACTCCACGTCTTTCAGTCCGGCACGCTTTCGAGTTTGCTTCGCCATGAAGGCGACCTGTCCCCTAATCTGATCGGGAAGAATGGGGTCACCTCTTTTCGCTTCCAGCGTGACAAGCGCCTTTTTTTCGGTGCCAGCAACGTCGAATACAAGCAGAAATACGGCATCGATTTCCGGCGTGCCCTTCAAGCTATTCTGCAAGTGGAAAAGGTCGATAACTTCGATATCAGAAAACAAGGCAAAATGCGTCTGAAGAAGTCGCTGATGAACACAAACCTGGATAAGCCATGCTTCGTCGCCTCGTCCTAGTGCACGCGCTGCGGAAGGTAATGACACGGCCTCGATTGGATGGATCGAAGCGTTTTCGGGCAAAGCAAAATCGTCTGGAAACGGGACTTCTTGCTCGTCGGCATATGGTACGAACTCAAAAACGCGACCGTCGCCATAAGCTTGCCTCGCCGTATACCGCGCATCTGCAATCTCTTCGGGCCAATGTGCATTACGCGAATGACTACGTAGGAAATCCTTTAGGAAGTTCGCCGGATTGCCGGGCTTGAGGGAAATCCCTTCCTCCTGCTGAAGCAAAATGATCGCCTCTTGAATGTCGTGCTGAGTAACCGTGCCCTCGCTCACGGTACCGCTAGCAGGGTCGAACACCCGCTGAAACAAATGGCTGAAAACAACCGGCTTCTCACTGTCGCGCGACATTCACTTTCCCTGACGAACGAATCGTTTTGTTGTTCGCTCATCGTGAGGTCAGAAGAAAACCTTTGGAAGCTGCCAGCTGACTAAACCACAGTGAAACGCTCCCACAGGTTGGCAAGCCGGCACCGGCGACATTGGGTGTTTCTACATTTCATTATCGATTGTCGATCAAGCCAAGGTCAGCAAGGCAGCGCCGTAGGGTATTGGTCGCAGCGGTGAATGAATTGATATCGACGCTGATCCCTGAAGCCATTTCGGTTTCGGCAGTTTCGCACCACAGCGAAAGGAGGGCTGCACGGCGGGCAACCAATTCTTCCTGCGGAGTGGGCTGGCGAGAAAGGCGCGTCACCTCTGCGAGTAGCGCAGTATAGACCTCTCGATACCGGCGCGCACCTGCCGTGCGCTGGTCGATGCCGGCAAGAAGCGTATTACCGTTGCCCGTGCGTGTCCCTGCCTGGGGCAGAGGCGGGGCGAGGCGCATTCTATTGCGGGGCATGGGGGCAGACATGGGCCAGCTTCCTTATCGCTATTTGGCGGTAATATAATACCTCAATGCCCACGCACTCAAGGCTTTGGACAAATTTGGCGGGCGGATATTTTTTCCGGCTCCTGCAAGTCGCCATGGCGAGGGAGGTCGCGTGATCCCCACAGGATAACCGCCTCTACCGCCACTGGACCTCATTAGCCGATTAGCCGGTTTAGCAAGGGTGTCTATGCCCAAATCCGAATAAAAGAAGAGAAGAAGAAGAACTTCAAAAATCCATTTTTTCAGATGGCTACCCTGGCTAGAGTGGCTAATCAGCTAATCGTCCCTGACCGCTATGGGTGGCTAATTCGGCTAATCCGCCGTCAGTTTCCACGCTTCTTTCCTTTGCTTGCCGTCGAGAACTGTACCTGCCGGCAGTCGTTCAACATGGCCGTGATCTTCCAGCACCTCAACAATACGTTTCGCCGTTTTAGCGTCACGTATTGAGCGCGGCCCGAATTGATAGACCGTCGATAGATGCAACTCAGGTGAAGGAAGAGCACGCCACCACTGAAGGAGTGTTTCAGCAAGCCGTAGATCAGGCGAAATAGAAGCATGGCCGCGAAGGCGTAACGCTTCGGCACCGTAATAGTAGGCTAGCCGAATGCCACATTGCATCGCCCATAGCGGCACCTCCGTCGCGTCGGGATTGTCGTAGACTGTAAGGACGGCCGCAATTCGTCCTGCATGCTCGGCCAACTTCGCACCAAACCCCTTCACCGTAACAAGGGCTCCTTTCGGACCGATTTCCCGTTCGCATTCATTGTAGAAAACAACCCACGTAGCCCTTGCATCAGCCGACAATGGTAGTGGCATCGGGTCCAATGCACCCGTGTCGCCGTCCATACGAAACGGCCGTAAGAGCAAGTCCCGAATATGATTGGTATATTTCAACAAGGACAGATTGACGCCCGGGGATGGTTCGCGGTGCTCGCGGGTGCCAGCCGTAGAGGTAGGCGCGACAATAAGCATTCGAGCCGTAAGGCCCATTCCGTCATGTAAGGTTGAACCAAGCAGCTTCTCGGCGACAACAGGCTGCATCATGATATGGGACGTGCAACGGCGGCCGGGTAGAAATGTTGAACCCGTGGTGACGCGGGCGCGACGGATGGGGTCAGCGTCCCATAGCTTGTTTAGGATACCGCCCGTTTTCATGCTGTTTTCGTCGTTAAACGAAACACCACCGATCAATGAACCGCCTTCGTCGGTAAAAATGCCGGCAACAGGCGTGCCCTCAAGATGCATGATCAAACCTTCGGGCGTCGGATCGCCCACAAGCATCATAGGATGCTCAGGCTTCTTCGGTTCAGGGCCGATTGCATTTAACTCCGCTTCGAGCTTCTTCCGGTCATCACCGTAATTCCTCTCCGCATGGCGACGGGCCACATCCCAAGCCTTTTTGCTGTTTTGGTAAGCCGCCATGGCCGCGACATATTCGCGTTTCCGGTAATCTTCGACATCGGCCACGCCTTGAAGGGCGAGGCGATCCACCGTCGATTTCCGTTCGCCGCTCTCAGCAATCGTGATGAAGATCGCCGCCAGAGGACGGCGGCCAGGACCAGGCAGCGTCACGTCCCTATGCCCTTGGGTCGCGAGCGTTGCAGCCGCAAGCACGGATTGTGCGACGATGGTGATTGGTGCCTGGGTCGTCTCCTGTATCGCCCGCACGGGCTCTTGTAGCGGGCCGAGCGCTTCAACGGGAAAGGCGTGCGCTGACGGCGGCTCGCGGTAGAGCGGACGCTTATCCTGCGGCGTTCTGGCAGATTGAGCAACGGCGGCACCGAAATGTGCAGCGTCGGCGGGGGTCCAATTGGCGGGATTATCCATAGCGCAAGCCGCTCTGAATTGTTGCGCTCGCTTCACGTCGGGGCAGGCCAATGATTTGCGCTATTTCCATAAGAAGCACAAATGCTTGCTGTTGTCCCAAGCAACCGCCGCGCACCATTTCACCGCACCGGCAAGCCCCCCAATGCAGCATTTTGTTTCGTTCACCCGGAGTGGCCGTAGCAACCGCTTGCGCTATTCCCTCTAACCGCCGCATAGTTTCCCCCGGCGAAGGGCGAGGCGCGAAGAAAATTGGCCCATGCTTGTGCGCGGGCTTAATAAGCAGCTCGACTATAGCCGCTGGTAGCTCCGGCAACGTTCTGGCTTGAATAGCTTCCGCCAACAATTTTGGCGTGCCACTTCGGAGCCGATATTGGCGTTTGTCCATGAAAACCGCTCCGGCCGCGATCACGTAACCGTTGTCGCGAACGTCGATACCGGGAGCGAGCTTCGCCGCAACCGGGCCAAGCCCTTCCGGCCGGCGGAAATAATAGTGCTCCCCGTTATTGGGCGTTGCGACAATCGGAACAGAAAAGCGGTTGAAGCCGATTTCCTCGAAAAATCCACGCAATGCCGCTACGCCGTTAACACCGTCGCCGTGTCGGTCGGCATCAAGGATGATTAGTCCGTTTAGCTGGCAAGGAAGGCCGGGAACGGCACCCTGCCGCCAAAGCGCCCCCCATGCTGTGATGTTCTTCCTATCGGCCGACGCTTTGCGAAAACCACCGGCAATCATAGGAGCCTTGAGGCTTGGACCTACTCCGAAACATGGGTGTACCTTTATGCCGGAACGCGCATACATGAGAGCGAGGCCGATCATGGGGCAATCTCCCCGTTGCCGAGGAAATAGACAATTCGACCACTTTTACCGTCGGCATCTACCGTCGTTTCGGCAACGAAATACGCCGCATATTTTGCCGCCTTCCGATGATGGCGGCATACTGAAATGAAGGCTTCAAGATCGGTGTTGTTTTCGGGCAAATCCACCGTGCCGCGAAAGAAGGGAAGGACGACACCCTCCGTCGGCGACGTATGAACGACCAAAACCCATAGCGTCGGCTGGTTTGGCTCTCGTCCCTCAGCCCAAAGAGCTTCGCGAACTTGAAATCGACGCCGGCCACCCTGCTTGCGGAACCACTTTTCATCGCGAGGTGGCAGGGTTATGGGCCTTATCCCAAGTGGGGGCACCTCTTGCACCACGTAACCGATGCCGTCATATCTCATCTTGGATTTCCCGCCCGGATATCCATTGCTTCGGGAGCCTGCACCACCACGCGCAGGCTTTCGTTTTCTAGGGCTTCTCATTGGCTTAACTCGCCTTCTGATCGCGTTCGGCGACCTTACGGGCAAGGTAGTCGTCAATCTCGCTCTGAACGAAGAGGTTACGACCACCGCCGCCGATCTTTACCGGCTTCGGAAAATCCCCGGCCTTAATGAGCCGCCAGATATGCTGGCTGCTAAAATTGATGCCCCTCGCTTTCAGACCTGCGCGATCTATAAGTTGCATAGCATGTTACCTCATGTCTTTAGTTGCGATGACATGAAGCTAAGGCAGGCGTTGGCTGGCGGATACGACATAACCCCTATGATTCTGCCGGGGGTTTTGTCGAGCGGGAGAGCAAGCCTATACCGAGCAAAACGCTGCCCAAATGCTGCCCAACACCAAGCATCATCGGCGCAAGCAACACAGGCCGCCCAATAAATAAATGATTTTGCTGTGATTTTTGGTGGGCCCGGAGGGACTCGAACCCCCAACCAAGCGGTTATGAGCCGCCGGCTCTAACCATTGAGCTACAGGCCCGGCCCGGCGCGGGGCCGGGGGCGTCGGTCAATGGCGGCCGACGTGTAGAGATCGTCTAGACGAATTCGGCGGGCCTCACAAGCGCCGCCGTATTCTCTACACAATCACGGGCGAAGAACGGCGCAAGGGACGCAACCATCAGGAGATTTTCTTTATGTTCTACGGAACTCTGGGCCGCCGCACGGGCGCCAGCATCGTCGCGCTTTCGCTGGCTCTCGCCGCTGCCCTTCCCCTGGCCGCGCAGGCGCAGGACAGTGCAAAGCCGCGCGAGGCGACCATCGTCGTGACCGGCGAAGGCAGCGCGGAAATGGCGCCCGACATGGCCCTGATCGACCTCGGCGTCGTCAAGGACGCCAAGACCGCCCGCGAGGCGCTCGACGCCAACAACAAGGCCATGGCCGACGTCCTGGCCGCCCTGAAGGAAGCCGGTATTGCCGAGCGCGACCTGCAGACCTCCGGCTTCATGATCAACCCGCAGTACCAGTACCCGCAGAGCTCGACCGGCGAGAACCCGCCGCCGGTGCTGATCGGCTTCCAGGTCACCAACACGGTAACGCTGCGCGTGCGCGACCTTTCCAAGCTCGGCGAGATCCTCGACAAGGCCGTGACGCTCGGCGCCAACCAGGGCAACGGCATCCGCTTCGTCAACGACAAGCCGGACACCGCCGTCAGCGCGGCACGCAAGAAGGCCGTCGAGAACGCCATGGCCAAGGCCAAGGAACTGACGGATGCCGCCGGCGTCGGCCTCGGCCGCGTGCTTGAAATCTCCGAAACCACCTATCGCGCAGAACCCATGCCGATGATGCGCGCCATGGCCAAGGACTATGCCGAAGGCGGCGCCGTGCCGCTCGCCACCGGCGAGAACAGCTACTCCGTCACCGTCAACGTGACCTTCGCACTCGGCAACTGAGCCGAACGACGGGAATGAAAGAAAGGGCTGGCGTCGTGCCGGCCCTTTTTGCGTTGCGCAACAGCGCGAATGGCAAGGCCGCCTCTCCCTGCGCCACCGGGCATGGAAAACCGGCGCCGCGACCGGCACTTGGGGAAAATCCTTCAGTTCGATGCGTTTCCCGGCGCAGGATGTGTCGCAGCACTATGTGCGGCATGCGTCATGCATCGCCGCAAAACACGAAAACCCTCCCGGCAGGACCGGGAGGGTGGCCGTTCGCCGGCCGGGGGTGACGTGACGAACGGCGTTCCGGAGAACGGGCCGGCGTGCCGGCCCCCGTCATCAGCGCCAGAGGATCGGGCAATGGCGGTCGTTGGCAAAGACGATGCGGCTGTAGCCATCGCGGCGGAAACCGTCGACGACGACCTTGCGCGGCGTCACGTCCGCGATGCGGGCGCGGCGCAGGCCATGGTCACGGGCCTTGGCGACGGCAAAGCCGAGGTCGCAGCGGCCGCGGCGGCCCCATTCGCCCTGACGGCGGTCATGACGGCGATCCCAGCGGTCGCGGCGCCAGTCCTGGTCGTGCACCTCGTAGAAGCCGTTGCGGTATCCCGCCGGCTCGATCGACAGCTCGATATTGGCAGCGGACGCCGCCGGCATGGCAGCCGTCAGCGAACCGAGGCCGAGAACGACGGCAAGAAGGGATTTTTTCAGAAAGCTGGTCATCGAGGGATCTCCTGTTCACACCGGCCGGGTCGTTTCGTCCGGCGATTGAGGAGACCTTAGAGGGGCGAGGCTGAATGCAGGCCGAAGCCGTCGTTCAGCCTCCGTTCAACTTCATGAACCGGTGAAGAAGGCGATGCGGGTGATGGTCCCCTCCTCGAGTTCGAGCAGCAGGATCTTCTCCTTCGAATAGGCATCGCCCGCCGCAGACTTGCCGCGCGCCGTCAGGCGGATCGCGACATTGCTGCCGAGCGCGTCGCTCATCACCAGAGCGTCGCCATACCTTTCGTCAAAGGCCTCGAAATGCCGGGCGAGACGATCGCGCAGCGCGTCGCGGCCGTTGTCCATGCCCTCGCCGATGCCGGAAATCGCGACATCCTCGTGAACCTTGCCGGCAAGCGCGGCAAAGTCGCGGGCGTTCAGGGCCTCGATGACGGCGTGGTTGATGCTTTCGGTATTGACCATGAACTTCTCCTTCGGAGCCGGCGATGCGCAAGCCCATTGGCCCCGTTGGTGTCGGGCGGGAACCAGGGCCCAAGAACGCGGTCCATGGACGGGACTGGCCATGCCACGCTTCAGAGGGACCGGTACAGGAACGTTCCATCCTGCGGGCCGGTTCCGTCAAGGCCCGAGATGCAGCACGATTTCGCGCCGATGCGGCCTGTCGCGGTGTTCGAAGAGATAGAGGCCCTGCCAGGTGCCGAGCACAAGCCGGCCGCCGGAAACCGGTATGCCGATCGAAACGGATGTCAGCGCTGCCTTGATATGGGCCGGCATGTCGTCGGGCCCCTCCAGCGTATGCACGATCCAGCGCATCGCCGGATCGTCCGAGGGCGGCACGAGGCGGCGGAAGAACTGGTCAAGATCGCGCCGGACATCCGGATCGGCATTTTCCTGAATGAGCAGCGAACAGGAGGTGTGGCGGACGAAGACCGTCAGCAACCCCTCCTCCACGCCGGCGCCCCGCACGAAGGCCGTCGCCTCGTCGGTGAATTCGTAGAGCCCCTGTCCGCGGGTCGGAACCGTCACGCTCTTTTGCGGCATGGCGTCAGCCGCCGATGGCCCAGAACAGGGTGCCGACGACCACGATGAAGGCAAGGATGCCCCCCATGAAGCGCGCCAGCCCCATGTTCGTGTCGGTCGTGGATCCGACGATCGCATAGTAGAGGTTCGTCATGGCGCTTCCTTTCTTCCGGTTCCGACCGGTTTAGCGCAGCCCCCTCCACCTCACAACTCGACGACCGCCTCGAAGCCGCCATAGATCATGCGCTTGCCGTCGAAGACGTCCTTCCAGTCGTCGCCCTTCAGGCGCTCGTCCGCCATCACCTTGGCAAGGATCTCGTCACGTGACGCCCGCGACGCGTAGGTGACCCAGGAGAAGATCACCACCTCGTCGTCCTTCGCCAGCACGGCGCGGGGAAACGAGGTGAGCTCGCCATAGGGCACATCATCGCCGATGCATTCGACATAGTCGATTGCGCCGTGTTCCTTCCAGACATCGCCCGCCGTGCGCGCCATGTCCTTGTACCGTTCCAGATTGGCCTTCGGCACGGCCAGCAGGAATCCATCGACATAGGTCATGATCGTCTCCTCCTTTGGTTTGGACATGACAAGGACGTGTGTCGCGCAACCGATCCGACAAGGGGGAGAAAATTTTATGCTACCGACTGAGGGACTGAGACCGGAGCCTATCGGCCTGACGGCGTCGAGATACCGATCGCCGCCTCGATGAAACTCCGCTTTGCTGCGGTGTAGGCATCTCCGTCCAGGGGCAACTGTGCGGAAAGCCGCAGCTTCAATGCACCATAGGCGGCGCGAAGCGCACCGTCCTGACGAAGCCGATCCCGAAAGACCACGCGCCTTCGGTGCGTTTCGTTTTCCGGCGGGCACAGATAGACGCGGCAGGCGGGTTCCCCGCTCGACAGGAAGGCCCACATGTCGTCCTCGTAGCGGTTTCCCCGGGCATCGTACCCCGCATCCGCCATGCACCGGCAGGCGGCCTCGATGCGTTTCCGGCTGCAAAGCGTCACATCGACATCGATGACCGGCTTTGCCGCAAGACCCGGCACCGCAGTGCTTCCGACATGATCCACCGCATAAACGGCATCGCCAAGCAGCGCCCGAAGAGATTGTGAAACCTCCACGAACCAATCCGGCCATGCCGTATCATAACCGACAACGATCACGGGCGTGGGCAGAGACGGCCTCCTGTCCCAGCGAGAATTTGCGCGCGGAGACACCAGTGTACACGGCCGAGGGGCGGACCGTCATCCAGACCGATCGCACGGATCGGCCGGTTGACGGCTACGCCCTCGGCCGTCCCTTACCACGCACCGCAATTCTTCAGCTGGCGCGAATAGCTGGCCGCCATGTTGGCTGCGCGCTTTGCGCCGGCCTTGGAGGTGCCGCTCCAGTTGCCGCGCGAATAGCCGGCATGGCCGTGATAGTAGGCGATGTAGAGGCGGTAGGTATCGGTAAGGGCGATGCCGTTCTTGCGGTTGCTCTCGGCGTGATACCAGGCGATGAAACGAACCGCGTCGGAGAAGTCCGTACGGTTGGCGGTCCAGCGGCCGGTCACGCGCTTGTACTGCGCCCAGGTGCCGTCCAGCGCCTGCGAGAAGCCGAGCGCGGTTGACTGGCGTTTCCATGGAATGAAACCCAGGAGCTTCGTGCGCGGCGGGCGCGCATTGTGCCGGAAGCCGGACTCCGTGTAGATCGTCGCCATGAGCACGGGAACGGGCACGCCATATTCGCGCTCGGCGCGGTAGGCGGCTCGCCGCCAGTTGTCGAACAGGCCGTCACGTTGCTCGAAGATGGCACAGGCGTTCTGCGTCTGCCTTGGAACAGACGCACATCCGGCGAGCAACAAGAGGACGACGATCAAGACGCAACGCATCGCAGATCCTCAAAATTTCCGGATATTTATAAATCGTAAATCTTAACAATCCGTTTTGATTCAAATGCCCAATACCGCCTTCCATTCACGCAAGTGATCCGCCCATCAAATATGCAAATGCATTATTTTGTTGCGCTTTTTCCCCTTCCGGCCTAATCAATCTGCAGCACACCGGCCCTTCGCGAACGATTGTTCCGGACCGTGAAAGAACCCGCTCCGCATCGGAATCCGGCCTGCGCCGTCCGGGCGCGTGAGCATCTGCGACCGGGCCACTCCATGGCCCCAGTTGAGGAGAATTCCATGAAGAAGCAGATTTTTGCCGGCGCCCTGCTCGCCGCATCCGTCGCCTTTGCCCCGCTCGCCCATGCGGACATCGTCATCGGCCTTGTTGCCCCGCTGACCGGCCCGGTCGCCGCCTATGGCGACCAGGTGAAGAACGGCGCGCAGGCGGCTGTCGACCAGATCAACAAGAACGGCGGCATTCTGGGCGAACAAGTCGTACTGAAGCTGGCCGACGATGCGGGCGAGCCCAAGCAGGGCGTTTCGGCCGCCAACCAGATCGTCGGTGAAGGCATCCGCTTCGTCGTCGGCCCGGTGACCTCGGGCGTCGCCATCCCGGCCTCCGACGTCTTTGCCGAAAACGGCGTGCTGATGGTCACCCCGACGGCGACGGCGCCGGACCTGACGGCCCGCAGCCTCACCAACGTGCTGCGCACCTGCGGCCGCGACGACCAGCAGGCGGAAGTTGCCGCCGCCTATGTGCTGGCAAACCTGAAGGACAAGAAGGTCGCCGTGGTTCACGACAAGGGCGCCTATGGCAAAGGCCTGGCCGATTCCTTCAAGGCCGCGCTGAACAAGGGCGGCGTCACCGAGGCTCTTTACGATTCTGTCACCCCGGGCGACAAGGATTTCAGCGCACTGATCACCCGCCTCAAGGCCGACGGCGTCGAAGTCATCTATTTCGGCGGCTACCATCCGGAAGGCGGCCTGCTTGCCCGCCAGCTGAAGGACCTGTCGGTCAACGCCACGATCATCGGCGGTGAAGGCCTCTCGAACAGCGAATACTGGGCAATCGGCAACGAAGCAGCCGCCGGCACGCTCTTCACCAACGCCTCCGACGCGCTGAAGAGCCCCGACTCGCAGGCTGCCGTCGCCGTGCTGAAGGAAAAGGGCATCCCGCCGGAAGCCTTCACGCTCAACGCCTACGCCGCCGTCGAAGTTCTGAAGGCCGGCATCGAGAAGGCCGGCAGTGCAGAAGACTCCGCCGCCGTTGCAACCGCCCTGAAGTCCGGTGAAGCCATCCCAACCGCCATCGGCAAGCTGACCTATGGCGAGAACGGCGACCTCACCTCGCAGAGCTTCTCGCTCTTCAAGTGGGAAGACGGCAAGATCGTCGCCGCCGAATAAGGCGAAGCATATCCGAAACGGAAAACGCCGGGGTCCTGCCCCGGCGTTTCTGTTTGGCCATCTATCGCAGTCACGCGTCGCCGTTGGAATGCGCCCAGTCGAAATAGAGGTCGCGCGCCTTGGCGGTGATCGGGCCGCGCTGGAGATCGCGGTCGTCGAGCCGCGTCACCGGAACCACCTTGGAGTAGTTGCCCGAGGTGAAGATCTCGTCGGCGGCCGCAAAATCGGCGACCGTCAGCGTCGTTTCGACTACCTCGAAACCGGCTTCGTTCAGGAGGCCGATGACGCGGGTGCGCGTGATGCCGGCAAGGAAGGTGCGGTTGGCAGCGGGCGTGAAGACGACGCCGTCCTTCACCATGAAGATGTTGGACGAGGCGGTTTCGGCGACGTTGCCCAGCATGTCGCGCACCAGCGCGTTGTCGAAGCCGCGCTTGCGGGCCTCCACCAGCATGCGGGCATTGTTCGGATAGAGGCAGCCTGCCTTGGCATCCGTCGGCATGCATTCCACCGTCGGACGGCGGAAAGGCGAGACGGTCAGCGAGGACGCGGCGTTCGGGTCGCCCATCGGCGCCTCAAAGAGGCAAAGCGCGAAGCGCGTCGATTCCGCATCCGGCGCAACCACGCTGAACGAGCCATGCTCGGCCCAGTACATGGGCTTGATGTAGATCGCCGTCTTGCCGTCGAACTTCTTGACGCCTTCCCAGGACAGCGCCTCGATCTCCTCGGCCGTCACCACCGCCTTGAGGCCGAGGGCCTCGGCGGAACGGTTGACGCGCTGGCAATGCAGGTCGAGGTCCGGCGCGATACCGTCGAACCAGCGCGCGCCGTCGAAGACGGTCGAGCCGAGCCACATGGCGTGCGAGGTGGGGCCGATGAGCGGCGGATTGCCTGAAACCCATTCGCCATCCACGAAGGTCCAGGTCGTCGAGCGTGGTGCGGTATCGACTGGCATTTTGTAAAACTCCTTTTCGCCCATCAACGCCCGGTGGGCCGGGCCGGTCAAGTCACAAATGCCTTCCGACAGCCAGCCCCGCTTGTCCATTCAAGATGTTGAATGGGTGCATCAGGCCTTATCATGGGTGATGTTCTGGCGGGGCGCCGCAGGCCATGCGATAGAAAGGCATGACCGCAGAAGACATTGCCCCGCCGCCGATCCGCCGCCTCACCGCCGAGGATGCCGAGGCCTTTCGCGCGCTCCGGCGCGAGGCCCTGCTGCAGGCCCCCGCCGCCTTCGCCAGCACCGCGGAGGATCTGGAGAAGCTGTCCGACGAGGCGATCCGCAAGCTTCTCGCCGATCTTGCCCTCTTTGCCGCCTTTCGTGGCAAAGAGCCTGTCGGGATGATGGGCCTGATGCGGTTCAATACGAGCAAGATGGCCCATCGCGCCAATCTCGTCATGGTCTACCTGCGCACCCCCGAACGCGGCCGAGGCGTTGCCGGCGCCCTCCTCGCTGCCGTCACGGCCCATGCCCGGGACGGTGGCTTCAGGCAGATCGAGCTTGCCGTCACCGCCGAGAATGCGCCTGCCCTCGCCTTCTACCGCCGCGAAGGCTTTGCGGAGATCGGGTACATCCCCGCGGGCTTCCTGCATGAAGGCCGCGAGATCGATGAAATCCTCATGATGCGCCGGGTCGTCTGACCGGAAGGGAGCCAATATGCGCGCGATGTATTACGAAGCCTTCGAGGCGACACCTGAAGTCCGCACCCTGCCGGACCCGACGCCGACGCCCGGCGGCGTGGTGATCAAGGTGGAGGCGACGGGGCTCTGCCGCTCCGACTGGCACGGCTGGATGGGCCACGACCCGGATATAAGCCTGCCGCATGTGCCGGGCCACGAGCTCGCCGGCAAGGTGGTGGCCGTCGGCAAGAATGTGCGCCGGTTCCGCGAGGGCGAGCGGGTGACCGTGCCCTTCGTCTCGGGCTGCGGCCACTGCGGCGAATGCCGCTCGGGCAACCAACAGGTTTGCGAAGAACAGTTCCAGCCCGGCTTCACCCATTGGGGCTCCTTCGCCGAACTCGTCGCCATCGATTTTGCCGACCACAATCTCGTGCACCTGCCGGATGCCATCGACTACGCGACGGCCGCCAGCCTCGGCTGCCGCTTCGCCACCTCCTTCCGTGCCGTCGTCGACCAGGCGCGGGTGACGGGCGGCGAATGGGTGGCCGTGCACGGCTGCGGCGGGGTGGGCCTCTCCGCGATCATGATCGCCGCCGCGCTCGGCGCCAATCCCATCGCCATCGACATATCCGTGGAGAAACTGGACTTTGCCCGGAAGATGGGTGCCGTCGCCGCCATCAACGCCCGCGAGGTCGCCGATGTCGCGGAGGCCGTGCGCGAGATCACCGGCGGCGGGGCGCATGCCTCGATCGATGCGCTCGGCTCTCCCGCGACTTGCTTCAACTCGATACAGAACCTGCGTCGACGCGGGCGGCATGTGCAGGTCGGCCTGATGCTCGCCGACCATGCGACGCCGAAGATTCCCATGGCGCAGGTCATTGGCCACGAGCTGGAAATCTACGGCAGCCACGGCATGCAGGCCTGGCGCTACGACGCCATGCTGGCGATGATCGAAAGCGGCAGGCTCGCCCCGCAACGGTTGATCGGCCGCCATATCAGCCTTGATGAGGCCGTGCCGGCGCTGATGGCGATGGACAAGGCGACGGACCTCGGCATCAGTGTCATCACGCGGTTCTGAGACAGCGGCTCCGCGCGTCTGACCGATTGACATTCCCACGTCGATGGCGACCAATCGCCATCGACAATGCCAGAAGGAATCGCCGCCCATGTCCCATGCCGCCTATGTCTTTGACGCCTACGGCACGCTGTTCGACGTGCACGCGGCTGTGCGCCGCCATGCGGGGGATGTCGGGCCGAACTACCAGATCTTTTCCGAGATCTGGCGCGCCAAGCAGCTCGAATATTCCTGGACGCGCGCGCTGATGGGCGCCTATGCGGATTTCTGGCAACTCACCGAGCAGGCGCTCGACTATACGTTCAAGCGCATCGGCGGCGTCGATCCGGCACTGCGCCAGAAGCTGCTCGACGCCTACTGGAAGCTTGACTGCTATCCGGAAGTGCCAGCCGTCTTGAAAGCGCTAAAGCAGCGCGGCGCGCATATCGCCATCCTCTCCAACGGCTCGCCCGCCATGCTGGCCTCGGCGGTGAAGAATGCCGCACTCGACACCGTCATCGACGACATCTTCTCGGTCGACGCACTGAAGACCTACAAGACCGCCCCCGCCGTCTACGATCTCGTGACGACGAACTACAGGCTCTATCCCAACGCCGTCTCCTTCCAGTCCTCCAACCGCTGGGACATTGCCGGCGCGACGAAATTCGGCTTCCGCACCGTCTGGATCAACCGCAGCGACATGCCGGACGAATATTTCGACCTCGGCCCCGCTCTCATCCTGCCCACGCTCGAAAGCCTCTGAACGGAGCCCGCATGGCCTGGTCCGCCGCGCAATACCTGAAATTCGAGGACGAACGCACCCGCCCTGCCCGCGACCTGCTCGCGCAGGTGCCGGCCGACCTTGTCGCCGGCACAGTCTACGACCTCGGCTGCGGGCCGGGAAACTCGACGGAGCTGCTGGTGGAGCGTTTTCCCGGCCGGGGCGTGCGCGGCGTTGACAATGCCGGCGACATGCTGAAGGCCGCACGCCAGCGCCTGCCGGGCGTCGATTTCGTCGAATGCGATCTTGCCAGATGGCGCCCGCACGAGCCGGCTGCCCTGCTCTTCGCCAATGCCGTCTTTCAGTGGCTGCCCGATCCGGTGGCGCTGATGGCCCGACTGATGGACCGCCTGCGTCCCGGCGGCGTGCTGGCGGTGCAGATGCCGGACAACCGCAATGAGCCCTCCCATCTCCTGATGGAAGAAAGCGCTCTTGCCGGCCCTTGGCAGGGCGCCTTCGCCGAGGGTACGCCGCGCCGCGGCCCGATGCCCGCTCCAGCGGCCTGTTTCGACGCACTCGGCCCGAAGGCGGCCCGCGTCGATGTCTGGCACACCGTCTACAACCATCCCATGGCGAATGCGGCCGCCATCGTCGACTGGGTGAAGGCGACGGGCCTGCGTCCCTATCTCGACCGCCTGCCGCCCGGTGAACGCGACGGCTTCCTTGCAGATTACGAGCACCGTATCGCGAACGCTTATCCGCCGATGGCCGACGGTCGCCGGCTGCTGCGCTTCCCTCGGCTCTTCATCATTGCCGTCAAAAGCTGATCACCGCCCCGCGCGAAACTTTTCCTTCAGTCTTGCGATATCCGCCGCGCTCCAGTCCGTCACATCGGTCACCGCGATCCATGGATCGATATAGTGCTCGCCGGCATAGACATGGCCAAGCCCCATCGGCGTCGTGGTCGCCATGGCCATGTCGAGCGTTAGCTGCAGGAAAGTGACGACAGGATACCATTCGAAATCCGGCGAGACATCCGGCCCGCGCGGCACAACCATCCAGGCCGGTTGGCGGTAGAAGGCATAGGGATCGTAGAAGGTGATCGGGTCGCTGGCATATTGCAGGTAGACGATGCGCATCGGCCCCCAATGGTCGCCCGCCTCGGGCAGCGCATTCTTCTGGCTGGTAAAGCGCACATAGGAGCCGTCGCGGAAGCGCGGCAGCCAGGCGGGCGTTCCGGGATTGCGGTCCGCCGTCATCTTGCGCCAGATGCGGCTCGGAAACGGCGGACCGGCCCAGAGCGCACCCTGATAGGGATCGCCGATCACCTCGAAGAGTTCAGCGGATTGCTCCGACGACAAGGCGCCGAGGCTGAGACCATAGAGATAGAGTTTTGGCCGCTTGTCCTTCGGCAGGCTCGTCCAGTGACCGTAGATCGCGCGGAAGAGCGCCCGGGCGGCCTCTGCACCGTAGTCCGGCTCGGCAAGCAGAGAGAGCCAGCTGGCGAGGTAGGAATACTGGATGGCAACGCTGGCGATGTCGCCATGGTGCAGGTACTCGACCGTATCGATGCCCTCCGGATCGATCCAGCCGGTGCCCGTCGGCATGGTGATGACGAGCGTCGAGCGTTCGAAGCCGCCGACTCGGATCAGCTCGTCGAGCGCAACCTTCGCCCGCGCCTCGGGCGTCTCGGCAGCGTTGAGGCCGGCATAGACGCGCAGGGGCTCCATCGCCGGCTTGCCCGTAAAGGCGGCGATATCCCCTGCCGTCGGTCCGCTCGCCACGAAGGAGCGCCCCATGCGGCCAAGCGCGTCCCAGCGCACCAGCGAGGCGGCGCTGCCGGATTTTCTGGCATCCGTGGGCTCGGCCGTATCCGGTTCGATCACCTGGTCGAGCCGGCGGAAGGAGGAATCGGCCGTGTGCAGCACGAACCGCGCCAGGACACCGTCCGCCAGCGTCCAGAACAGCGTCGCGGCCAGCGCCGTGCCGATGACATAGGAGAGCCTTCGCGGCGCCGCCCGGCGCGAGGTCCGGGCAAACAGCCGGGCAAGGAAGGCAAAGAGCCGCCCAAGGCCGAAAAGCACGAGGAAGACGGCAAGCCCGATAAGGCCGACATAGAAGGGATGCGCGGTGTCGATCGGCGGCAGGCGCATCAACGTTCGGATGGAGTTCTGCCACTCCGCCGTGCGCCAGAGAAAGACCAGCACCACGATGCCGCAAATGCCACCCGCCCCCGCAGCGAGCCAGAGACGCGCCCGGTCCTTCGGTTCCGGCAGTTCGAGCCAGAACCACAGCGCTGCAAGAGCCACACCAAGCCCATAGCCGCAGGCCATGGCGACGCCCGAAAGCACACCCTGCGTGACATAGGTGCGCGGCAGGAGGCTCGGCGTCAGCGAGGCGGCAAAACACAGCGTGCCCAGGATCAGCCCCGTCGCGGAAAAGGACAGGACAAAGCGCCAGAACCAATCCCGCATGACAACCCTTCCGCCGTTCCATTCCCTTGCCCGGCGAGCCTTGCACGGCAGGAGGAAGGAGGCAAGCCATCGTATCCCCTTCCCCGAACAGAGGGCCGCAGGACACGGTTACGCGTCCTCCCGCAGACGCCTCATGACAGAAACGCGCCGCTGGCGGCAGCTCACCCGCTGGGTAAATTCCTGGTTAGGCACGCTCCAAACCTGTCCGGTTCCGGGATTTCTGTCCTGTTTCCTGTCAAGTTTTGTACACTTATAAAGTGTATATGGAGAATCAAGAAAGCAAAAATAAATGAACTTCCCGCAATGGTTGAATTTAAAATTCAAAAGCACATCCTTTTATTCACGGGCCAACGCCTTGGCTCGGTGAACGCAATGATTGCGAGGAGTAAATCATATGAGCGACACCTATTTTCTTACGGCCGGTGACGACACCTTCGTCTTCGAAAACCGGCAAGGAAGTGTCTTTGCACAGGGTGGCAACGACAGTGTTCTCGGCAACGACGGCGCCAACAGGATCGGCCTCGGAACCGGAAACGACGTCGCCCAGGCAGGAGGGGGAAACGACGTCATATGGGGCAACGCCGGCAATGACGAGATCGACGGCGGGGCTGGCAACGATACACTCTTCCATGGTGCTGGCGACGACATCGTGCGTGGCGGAAGCGGCAACGACATCGTCTATGGCGGACCTGGCATTTCACCGAACTCGGGGCGCGACGATATCGACGGCGGGGCCGGTAACGACACGATCTATGCTGGAGACATGAACGACACGCTGCGGGGCGGCGAAGGCGACGATTTGATCGGCGGCGGGGACGGCGATGACGTCATCTACATGGATGGCAACGACACCGTCTATGGCGGGAACGGAGAGGATACGGCCTATCTCGACGGGAATGCCGGCGACTATCTTCTGACGCTGAATGGCAGTGGCTTGTTCGAAATTTCAGGCAATGGCGACAAACAGGCGGTCTTCGGCGTCGAAAAGATCGTCACGGCCAATGGCGTGATCAATCTCGATCTGGACCTCAGCAATCTTGTGGGAGCCGGACTGGGCGATGTGCTCAACGAGGTCGGCCTGAACGGTCTCCTCGACACGCTTCTTGGCGAGAACATCGGCGACGGAGGCCTCCACCTCGACGACCTCGTCGATGGTGTCGTCGATCTTGCCGATCTCGGTCTCACGCAGTCGTTGCTGGACGACCTGCTTGGCCCGGGCGGAGTGCTGGACGATCTGCTCGGCATCCTTTGATACCGGGAGCCCCAACACAGTACTGCCGAACACACAAAAGCCCCCGTGACCAACCGGCCGCGGGGGCTTTGCTTTGAACAGTCTCCAAGGCTGCCGGAAAGACCCGGCAGCGCAGGGCTTCCCCAGCCGTCGAGGAACGAGCGGAGCTTGCGCGTTTTAGCTATCCAGGAAGCTTCTCAGCTTCCTGGAGCGGCTCGGGTGCTTCAGCTTGCGCAGCGCCTTCGCCTCGATCTGGCGGATACGTTCGCGCGTCACCGAGAACTGCTGGCCGACTTCTTCCAGCGTGTGGTCGGTGTTCATGCCGATGCCGAAGCGCATGCGCAGCACGCGCTCTTCGCGCGGCGTCAGCGAGGCGAGTACGCGGGTGGTCGTCTCGCGCAGGTTCGCCTGGATGGCGGCGTCGATCGGCAGCAGCGCGTTCTTGTCCTCGATGAAATCGCCGAGGTGGCTGTCTTCTTCGTCACCCACCGGGGTTTCGAGCGAAATCGGCTCCTTGGCGATCTTCAGCACCTTGCGCACCTTTTCGAGCGGCATGGCGAGCTTTTCGGCCAGTTCTTCCGGGGTCGGCTCGCGGCCGATCTCGTGCAGCATCTGGCGCGAGGTGCGGACGATCTTGTTGATCGTCTCGATCATGTGCACCGGAATGCGGATCGTGCGGGCCTGGTCGGCGATCGAACGGGTGATCGCCTGCCGGATCCACCAGGTCGCGTAGGTGGAGAACTTGTAGCCGCGGCGATACTCGAACTTGTCGACCGCCTTCATCAGGCCGATATTGCCTTCCTGGATGAGGTCGAGGAACTGCAGGCCGCGGTTCGTGTACTTCTTGGCGATCGAGATCACGAGACGGAGGTTGGCTTCCACCATCTCCTTCTTGGCGATGCGCGCCTCGCGCTCGCCCTTCTGCACCATGTGCACGATGCGGCGGAATTCCGAGATGGAAATGCCGGTCTCGGTGGCGAGATTCTGGATCTCCTGGCGGATGTCGCGGATCGTCGTGTTTTCGCTTTTGGCGAATTCCTTCCAGCCGCGGGCGGCCAGATTGGCGATCGACTTCATCCAGTTCGGATCGAGTTCCGCACCGGAATACTGTTCGAGGAACGAATCGCGCTTGACGCCGTAGCTTTCGGCCAGACGCAGCAGGCGGCCCTCGTTCTGCACGAGGCGCTTGTTGATGTCGTAGAGCTGCTCGACGAGGCTGTCGACGCGGTTCTGGTTCAGCGACAGCGACTTGACGGCCGTGATCAGCTCGTCCTTGAGCTCCTTGTAGCGGCGCTCCTGGGCGGGCGAGAGCGTGCCGGTCGCCTGCAGGCGGGCTTCCACCTGCTGGTCCTGCAGCTTGCGCAGCTTCTTGTAGGTCTCGGCGATCGTGTCGAGCGTTTCCATGACCTGCGGGCGCAGTTCCGCTTCCATGGCGGCGAGCGAAAGGTTCGACTCGTCGTCGTCCTCTTCCTCCTCCTCCGGCGGCATGGCGTCGCCGCCGACATTGGTGATGTCGTCGTCGTTGGCCGCACGCGGCTTGCGGGTCTTTTCCTTCTCCTCGGCCGCCTTGCGGTCGGCCTCGATCTTTTCCGGCGACTGGAACTGGGGGGCAGCCTTCGCCTCGGGACCGGAATAGGTCGTCTCGAGGTCGATGATCTCGCGCAGCAGCGTCTGGCCTTCGTTGAGTTCATCCCGCCAGATGATGATGGCCTGGAACGTCAGCGGGCTCTCACAGAGGCCGGCGATCATCGTCTCGCGGCCGGCTTCGATGCGCTTGGCGATGGCGATTTCGCCCTCGCGCGACAAAAGCTCGACGGAGCCCATCTCGCGCAGGTACATGCGCACCGGGTCGTCCGTGCGGTCGGTCGGCTCTTTCTTCTTGGCGGTGGCAAGCGCGGTGCCGCTGGAGGTGGCAAGTTCGCCGCCCTCGCTGTCGCCGTCGTCGTCGCCGCCCTCTTCCTCGCCGCCCTGGGTCGCCTCTTCGGCGTCCTCGTCCTCGATGACGTTGATGCCCATGTCGGACAGCATGGCCATCGTGTCCTCGATCTGCTCCGAGGTGACTTCCTCGGACGGCAGAACAGAATTCAGCTCGTCCATGGTGACATAGCCGCGCTTCTTGGCGGCCTTGATCATCTTCTTGACGGCATCATCGGAAAGATCGAGAAGTGGGCCGTCGGATGCGCCTTCGCGTTCGTTTTCGACTTCCTCGTTCTCTTTGACCTTTGTCGCCATTTATTTCGTCGCTTTCCTGAGCATCAGTTTCCAAGCGGTTAGGGGTTCCGCGACCGATCGCCTTTCGGCATCGTCACCGCGAATCAGCATCCCTGACCTAACGGATTGACAATTAAATCCCGATTAACCACAGCCCGGCCCCCGGACCTGTGGCGATGTTGCCGAAGCAACACGATTGACATGACTTCCCGATCCGCCGTACCCATTCCTTCACAGCCAACAATGGTGATTCCCAGAATTTTCGGTTACGTCAAGCTTTTCCGGCAAAAAAGCTGGAAAAGGTTCCGATTCGGGTTCGCGGACAGGAAAGTCGGCGGATCCGGGCGATAGAGCCCACATGTAGGAGCCTTTCCTAAAAAGACAAGGCCCCCGTTCCCCCGAAAACCCGCGCCTCGGCCGAACCGATTCGCAGCCGACACGATCAGAACGAACGACCATCGACCTTGGTGATGGTCAGGGCCTCCAGATCGATGGCCGGAATGCAGCGCAGGTTGACCGCCGCCATCCTGTTCCCTTTCGGATCGCTTCCCTCACCATAGGGCGCAATGCCGCATTTGGCGCAGAAATGGTGTTCGATGACGTGGCGGTTGAACATGTAGGTCGAAACGTTCTCCTCCTTACTCGTCAGCACGAATTTCTCGCGTGGCACGAAGGCGAGCAGTGCGCCGCGGCGCCGGCACATGGAGCAGTTGCAGTCGAGCCCCGTGTCGAACTCGCCCTCCACCTCGAAGGCGACCGCGCCGCAATGACAGCTTCCCTCATACTTCATTTCCAGACCTCCTCTCACGTTCTCGCGCCTGTCGTTGTCACAAACCGCTGGACAGGTTTGCGCGGCAGGCGTCAATGCCAGTCCATGACGACCTTGCCGGAATTGCCCGAGCGCATCGCCTCGAAGCCATCCCGAAAATCGTTGATCCCGATGCGATGGGTAATGATCGGCGAAAGATCGAGCCCGCCCTGCACGAAGGCGATCATCTTGTACCAGGTCTCGAACATCTCACGGCCGTAGATGCCCTTCAGCGTCAGCATCTTGAAGATCACCTTGTTCCAGTCGATGCCGAAACCATCGGGCGCGATGCCGAGAATGGCAATCTTGCCGCCATTGTTCATCGCATCGATCATCGAGCGGAAGGCCGGCGGGGCGCCGGACATTTCAAGGCCGACGTCAAAACCCTCGGTCATGCCGATCTCGGCCATCACCTCGGCAAGGTCCTGGCTGGAGGCATCGACGACATAGTCGATACCGACCTTGCGTGCGAGATCGAGGCGCACGGGGTTGATGTCGGTGATGACGACCTTGCGGGCACCGGAACGTTTTGCCACCATCGCGCCCATGATGCCGATCGGCCCCGCGCCGGTGACGAGCACGTCCTCGCCGACGAGGTCGAAGGACAGCGCCGTATGCACGGCATTGCCGAACGGATCGAAAATCGCCGCGACCTCATCGGGCACATCGTCGGGGATCGGCACGACATTGTATTCGGGGATCGAGACGAATTCGCCGAAGGAACCCGGCCGGTTGACGCCGACGCCTTTCGTGTAGTGGCAGAGATGGCCGCGGCCGGCCCGGCAGTTGCGGCACTTGCCGCAGACGATATGCCCCTCGCCCGAGACCCGCTCGCCGACATGGTACTTGGTGACGGCCGAGCCGACCTCGGCGATCTCGCCGACGAATTCGTGGCCGACGACCATCGGTACGGGGATGGTCTTCTGCGCCCAGTGGTCCCAGTTCCAGATATGCACGTCCGTGCCGCAGATCGCCGACTTCTTCACCCGGATCAGCACGTCGTTGGGGCCGACCTCGGGGACCGGCACGCTCTCCATCCAGAGGCCGACTTCAGGTTTTGCTTTAACCAGCGCGCGCATCATGTTCGACATGACGAAATCTCCGCAAGGGATTCAGACGATTCTCTAAATGACGCCGAGCTCACGCCCGACCTCCGCGAAGACGTCGATGGCCTTGCGGACATCCGCCTCGCCGTGCGCCGCCGACATCTGGGTGCGGATGCGTGCCTGGCCGCGCGGCACGACCGGGAAGGAAAAGCCGATCACATAGACGCCCCGCGCCAGCATGCGCGAGGCCATCTCCTGCGCCAGCGCCGCATCCCCCAGCATGACCGGGATGATCGGATGCCCCTCGCCCGCAAGCGTGAAACCGAGCCTGGTCATCTCCGTGCGGAACAGATCCGCATTGGCATAGAGCCGCCGCCGCAGCGCATCGCCATTGTCGATCAGGTCGAACACCTTCAGCGAGGCCGCCGCGATGACAGGGGCCAGCGTGTTGGAAAAGAGATAGGGCCGCGAGCGCTGGCGCAGCCACTCCACCACTTCCCTGCGGCCCGACGTATAGCCGCCGGACGCCCCGCCCAGCGCCTTGCCCAGCGTGCCGGTGATGATGTCGATGCGCCCTTCCACGCCGCAATGTTCGGCCGAGCCGCGGCCGTGCCTGCCGACGAAACCCACCGCATGGCTGTCGTCCACCATGACCATGGCGCCGTATCTTTCCGCAAGGTCGCAGACGCCGCCGAGATTGGCGATGATGCCGTCCATGGAAAAGACGCCGTCGGTGGCGATCATCTTGAAGCGGCTGCCTTCCGCCTTCTTCAGTTCCTCCTCCAGCGCCGCCATGTCGTTGTTGGCATAGCGGAAGCGCTTCGCCTTGGAGAGGCGCACGCCGTCGATGATCGAGGCATGGTTCAAGGCATCGGAGATGATGGCGTCCTCTTCGCCGAGCAGGGTCTCGAAGAGACCGCCATTGGCATCGAAGCAGGAGGAATAGAGGATGGTGTCCTCCAGCCCGAGGAAGGACGAGATGCGGGCCTCGAGTTCCTTGTGCTCCTCCTGCGTGCCGCAGATGAAGCGCACCGAGGCCATGCCGTAGCCGTAGCGGTCGAGCGCCTTCTTGCCGGCCTCGGCCAGTTCCGCGTTGTCGGCAAGGCCGAGATAGTTGTTGGCGCAGAAGTTCAGCACGCGCTCACCCGAGGCAACGGCGATCTCGGCGGCCTGCCTGGAGGTGATCACCCGCTCGGCCTTGTAAAGGCCCGCGGTTTTGAGAGCGCCGAGCTCGGACTGCAGATGGGCGATGAAGGCGGAGGTCATGGATAGGCACCCACGGAAATGACGGAAAGGCTTTAACGGCAACGGCTCAGGCCGCGCTTGCCGCATAGGCGCCGATCAGTTTTTCGTAATCCTCCATCGGCGGATATTTTTCATAGCTGTGCTCGGCGGGCGTCTGCGCCCAGGCAAGCTTTTCGCTCGTATAGGTCTCGATGAACGGGCTGTACCAGCCGGTCTCGTCCAGCAGGGTCGGACGCACATTGACGAAGAAGTCGAAGCCGGCGGGCCGGGTGAACATCCAGGTCATGCAATCCGGGCAGAAATGATGGCCGGCCTCGGCATTCGCCCCCGCGACGACGGGCGCGCCCGCAATGACGGCAAACCCCTCCGTCGGGATCGCCGCACTCAGCGAATAGGCGCTGCCCGACATGCGCTGGCAGCCGGTGCAATGGCAGGCCATGGTCAGCATCGGCGGCGCGCTGATGCGGATTTTCACGCGCCCGCAACGGCAGGCGCCGTCGAGCGGCAGGTTCAGTCTTTTCATGGGCACGGCTCCCGTTCCGGTAAACGCCGGCTTGTCGTTTTGATCGTAGTGCCGGCGAATTGCTCCACTGCGATAGTTCTAGCGCAGCGGGAGGCGACGTAAAGGGTTCCGGTCATTCTTTTCGCTGTTTCAGCGCCGGTCGCAGGCGATCAGCAGGAACATCGGCCGGTTGAGTTCCACCTGCCATTCCGGATGCGCCGCAAGCTGCGCTTCGCTCGGCCGCCACTCCTCGACATGGCGAATGGCAAAACCGGTCGCGATCAACACGTTGAGGGTCGTACCGAGCGTGCGGTGGTGCTTGACGACACCCTTGGCGAGCCAGTCCGTCGTGCGCGGGCCTTCGACGAGATAGCCATCGACCGGCCACACCGTCCGGCCGTCGATCTGCGCCCAATCCGGCCGGGACGGCGCCATATAGAGCGGGTGCTCGATGGTAAAGACGAAGGGCGAGCCCGGCCGCAGCGCGGCGTGGAGCGTGCGCAGCATCCGGTCGAAATCCGCGATATAGTGGAAGGCAAGCGAACTGTAGGCGAAATCGAAAGTGCCGGCGGGCAGTTCCAGCCGGTCGAGGTCGGCGATCTCGTAGCAGACGGCCGGAGATACGGTTTCCGCCCGGGCGCGGGCGATCATGTTCTGCGAAAGATCGAGGCCAAGCACGCTTTCCGCACCCGCTTCTGCCGCATGGCGCGCGAACCAGCCGAAGCCACAACCGAGATCGACGATGCGCCGGCCCGCAAGATCCGGCAACAGGGCGCGGACCGAATCCCATTCCGCTGCGCCCGCAAGGCCGTGCACCGAGCGGGGGAGACCGGAATACCCCTCGAAGAAGGCGGGCTGGTCGTAGATGTTCTGGGCCATGGCTGAAATCCTTTCGCGCCGGAGATAGCGCCTTTTTTGCAAAAGGACAAAGTCGTGCATTCCCGCGACCCGGACGGCAGCGGGGTTGACAGGACAGCGCCTGCCCTGTCCGGTGACGGCGCGAAAGGATTTGCGCCATGACGATACTGGAAAGATTCTCCCAGCAGGGCCGCGTGGCGCTGGTCACCGGCGGCGGCCGCGGGCTGGGCTTCGAGATCGCCAGGGCGCTGGCCGAGGCCGGCGCCCATGTGATCGTGACGGGCCGCACGGCCGCGACGCTCGACGCGGCCGTCGAAAGGATCACCGCTGCCGGCGGAAGCGCCACAGCGGCCGCCTTCGACATCGCCGACCGGGCCGCCCAGCGCGCCACGCTCGCCGGGATCGAAGAGAGCCATGGCCGCCTCGACGTGCTCGTCAACAATGTCGGCGCCCGTGATCGCCGGCCGCTCGCCGAGATGGACGATGCGGCGATCGACGAGCTGATCCGCACCGACCTGTCCGCCGCCGCGAGCCTCTCGCGCGATGCCGCCGCGCTGATGAAGCGCAACGGCCACGGACGGCTGATCGCCATCACCTCGATCGGCGGCCACGTGGCCATGCCGAACGACGGCATCTACCCTGCGGCCAAACACGGCCTCACCGGCCTCATGCGCAGCATGGCCGTCGAATACGCCCCGCACGGCATCACCAGCAATGCCATCGCGCCCGGCTGGTTCGCGACGGAAACCAACGCGGCGCTCGCCGCCGACGAGGGCTTGATGCCCTTCGTTCGCCAGCGCATCCCCGCGCAGCGCTGGGCCCGCGCCGACGAAATCGCCGGCGCCGCCCTGTTCCTCGCCAGCGACGCGGCCTCCTTCGTCAACGGCCATGTGCTGGTGGTCGACGGCGGCATGACCGTCCGGATGTGACGGCGGGCCTCCGCCGCACCCCGCCTACCCCGCCGCCGCGGCCTCCAGCGGCGCGATGTCGAGCTTGACCATCTGGAGCATCGCCTCGGTGACACGCTTGACCTTCGCCTGGTCCGGGTCGCTCATCAATTCGCCGAGCCGCGTCGGCGCGATCTGCCAGGAAAGGCCCCAGCGATCCCGCAACCAGCCGCACTGTTCGACCGAACCACCCTCGCGCAGCGCATCCCACAGCCGGTCGAGATCGCCCTGCGTCTCGCATTCGACCATGATGGAAAAGCTGTGGTTGAACGGATCGAGCGGGCCGGCCTCGATCGCCATGTAGCGCTGGTCGCCGAGCGTGAAGCTCGCGATCTTCACGCTGCCCGGCGGGCCGCTCGGCGTTTCGGCCGGAAGCGACGACACCCAATGGACCGAGGAACCGGGAACAAGCGACGTGTAGAAGCCGATGGCGGCCTCCATGTCCGCCGCGAACCAGAGATGCTGCGTAACCTTCATCGGACAGTCCTCCTTGTTTGAACACGCTCAAGGACGAAGGAGACCGGAACGTTCCGACATCGACTTCAAAAAAAGTCAGCCGCTGAAATCGTCGATCACGGCGAGGAAGGCATCGCCGAAGCGGTCGCGCTTGGAAACGCCGATGCCGGGGATGTCGAGCAGCTCCTCCCGGTCACGCGGTCGTTCCTTGGCAAGCGCGATCAGCGTCGTGTCCGGGAAGACGACATAGGGCGGCACGTCGAGGTCCTTGGCGATGGACAACCGCTCGGCGCGCAGCAGCTCGAAGAGCTCGCGATCGGAACCGGCAAGGTTGGAGCGCTCGCGAGCGGCGGGCGAGCCGCCGGCCTTGCCCTTGCGTCCTCCCGCCTGCGGACGATCCTTGCGCAACAGCACCTGCCGCTCGTGGCGGAAGACCGCACGCGCCTCGGGCTCCAGCTTCAGCGCGCCGAAGGCGGCATGATCGACGCTGATGAGGCCTGCGGCCAGAAGCTGCCGGAAGATCGACTGCCAGACACGCCCGGCAATGTCCTTGCCCGCACCGAAGACCGGCATCTCCGTATGCCCGAAGCGCTCGGTCTTCTCGTTGACAGAGCCCAGCAGGACGTCGATGACATGGGCGGCGCCGAAACGTTCGCCGGTGCGGTAGACCGCAGCGAGCGCCTTGATCGCCGCTTCCGTGCCGTCCCAGGTCTCGACCGGGTTGCGGCAGGTATCGCAATTGCCGCAATGGCCGGAATATGCCTCGCCGAAATGCGCCAGGATGGCCTTGCGCCGGCAACCGGCCGTCTCGCAGATGGCAAGCAGCGCCATCAGCTTGGCGCGCTCGATGCGCTTGATCTCGTCGGCCGCCCCGCCCTCGTCGATCATCTTGCGGCGCTGCACGACGTCGGCCATGCCGTAGGCCATCCAGACCTCGGAGGGCAGGCCGTCGCGGCCCGCGCGACCCGTCTCCTGGTAATAGGCCTCCACCGAGCCCGGCAGGTCGAGATGGGCGACATAGCGCACATCCGGCTTGTCGATGCCCATCCCGAAGGCGACCGTCGCGACCAGGCAGAGGTTTTCTTCCTTCAGGAAGGCATCCTGGTTGGCGTCGCGCACCGCACGCTCGAAGCCGGCATGGTAGGGCAGCGCGCGAACGCCTTGCGCGTTCAGCCAGTCGGCCGTGTCCTCCACCTTGGCGCGCGACAGGCAGTAGACGATGCCGCTCTCGCCCTGATGGCGCGACAGGAAGCGCAGCAATTGCTGGCGCGCCTGGTCGCGTTCGGCAATTTCGTAGGAAATGTTCGGCCGGTCGAAGCTGGTGGTGAAGACCGCCGCATCCTGAAGGCCGAGGCGCTCGATGATATCACCACGGGTGTGCGGGTCCGCTGTCGCCGTCAGCGCAATGCGCGGCACGCCGGGATACCGCTCGCCGAGAACGCCGAGCGCCCGGTATTCCGGCCGGAAATCATGGCCCCATTGCGAAACGCAATGCGCCTCGTCGATGGCGAAGAGCGCGATGCGCGCATCGGCGACGAGCTCGGCAAAGCCTTCCGTGACGATCCGCTCGGGCGTCACGTAGAGAAGATCGAGCGCGCCCGCGCGCATGGCATCGCGCACGGCGAAGAATTCGTCGCGCGTCAGCGAAGAATTGAGCGCGGCGGCCCGGACGCCAAGCTGCTTCAGCGCCTCCACCTGGTCGCGCATCAGCGCGATCAGCGGCGAGATGACGATGCCGACGCCCTCGCGGCAGAGCGCCGGGATCTGGAAGCAGAGCGACTTGCCGGCGCCGGTCGGGAACAGGACGACGGCATCGCCGCCGCCCACCACATGCTCGACGACGGCCTGCTGCTTGCCGCGGAAGGCATCGTAGCCGTAGACGCGCTTGAGCACGTCCAGCGGATCGTCCGGCGGCGCATCGAACAGGGCGGCAAGGGAGGTGGAGGGGCGGGCGTCAATCATCATGTGCACTTTCGTTCCCCTCCATTCTGACCAAGCCGGCACGGTTGGGCAACCGCCCGCGGCCAACGTCCACCGCTCAATAATGTTCTTGATTTGTTCTCATTTCAAGATAAGGTTGCAAACAAATCGACACGGGAGACGCAGAATGGATGCCTACACAACCCTCGGCACGCCGAATGCCGCAGCAACCACGCCGTTTTACGACGCCGTCCTCGCGACGATCGGCTGGGCCGTCCGGGCGGACTATCCGGGATTGCGCGGCTACACAAAAGGTGGCGGCCCTGATGGCTTCACGCTCTGGCTGTGCACGCCCTTCGACGGCGCGGCGGCAAGTGTCGGCAACGGCACCATGGTCGGCTTTCCCGCCGCCTCCCACGAGGAGGTCGAGGCGTTCCATGCGGCCGCCCTCGCCCATGGCGGATCAGACGAAGGCGCCCCCGGCCCGCGCCCGCACTACGGCCCGCACTGGTACTCCGCCTATGTGCGCGACCCCGTCGGCAACAAGCTCTCCATCGTCTTCGACGAATAGGAAGGATCGGCGGTCTATTTGCCCGCCGGCCCCTTCACACGGCCGGAAAGCACGCCGAAACCCTCGATGATGGCTTCCTGGTTCTCCAGGCGCATGGTTTCCATCTGCACCTCCTGCAGCGCGCGCAGGATCTGGGGGACGCGTTCTCCGTCGCCCTCCTCGGTCGCCACGGCAAGCTCACGTTCCAGTTCGCGGCGCTGCCAGAGCAGGGCGCGGGTGCGCTTGTGCAGGGCGAGCGCCTGAAGGTAGCCTTCGCGGGCATCTTCGGGCGCGGCCTCCGCCGTCGCGGTCCACAGGCGCGAATTGCGGATCTGCTGGTCGAGCCCGCGCAGCAAAGCGTCGAAGCCGGCCGCTTCCAGCTCCTCGATCAGCCGGTCGCGCTCCAGCCTGGTGCCGACGGAACCGGCAATGCCGAGCAGCGCCGACCAGAGCCGCTGCAGGTCGCGGTTCTCATATTCGATGATGGCGATTTCGTCGTAGTCGCTGAAGAGCAGGCCGGGATGGTTGGCGACGGTGAGCGCCAGCACGCTTTCGCGCAGCGCCGGCAGCTCCTGTGCACCGCGCACCAGCGCCGAGCGCGCCAGCCGGTCGGAAATGCCGGAGGAAACAGGTGTGCCCTGCACAGCGCCGCGCCCGCCGCCCCTCGTCTGCCGGTTGCCGGAAAAGCCGCCGCCTCCCTGCCGCGGCGCCGGGCGGAAGAAAGCGTTCAGCCGGTCGCGCATGTTCTGCTGGTAGTGGCGGCGCACGTCCTCGTCGGCGATCGCGCCGGTGATCTGGCGCAGGCGCGCCTCCAGCGCCGCCCGGCTTTCCGGCGTCTCGAAATTCGCGCCCTGCACCTCGCGGCTCCAGATCATCTCGGCAAGCGGCCGGGCGCCGGCCATCACCTTGTCGAAGGGCGCACGACCCTCGTGGCGTACGAGGTCGTCAGGGTCCTTGCCATCGGGCAGCAGCGCAAAGCGCACCGTGCGTTCCGGTTTGATATAGGGCAGCGCGAGATCGGCCGCCCGGTTCGCCGCGCGAATGCCCGCGCCGTCGCCGTCGAAGCAGAGCACCGGCTCCGGCGTCATCTTCCAGAGGAGTTCAAGCTGGTTCTCGGTGAGCGCGGTGCCGAGCGGCGCGACGGCATTCTCGATGCCGGCCTGGTGGAGGGCGATCACATCCATATAGCCTTCGACGGCGATGATCGTGCCCGCACCATCCGCACCCTGGGCGGCCTTTCGGGCCCGCGCGTGGTTGTAGAGCACATTGCCCTTGTGGAAGAGCTCGGTCTCGTTGGAGTTCAGATATTTCGCCGGCGCATCCGGCGACATGGCGCGTCCACCGAAAGCGATGACCTTGTCGCGCACCGAAAGGATCGGGAACATGATGCGGTCCCGGAAACGGTCGTAGGAAACCGGGATATCGGGCCCGTACACGACGAGGCCGCAGGCCTCGATCGCCTCCTTCGGAACGCCTTTGCCGGCAAGGAAGCCCTTCAATGCGTTGCGGCTTTCCGGCGCGTAGCCGAGCCGGAAGGTCTCGATGGTGCGGCCCGTCAGTCCGCGGTCGCGCAGGTAGGCGCGCGCCTTCGCACCGGCCGGCGTCTGGAGCTGGTCCTCGAAGAAGCGCGCAGCCATGTCCATGACCTCGACAAGGCCCATGCGTTCCTTCTCGCGCTGCTCGGCCTCGCGGTCCGGCTGCGGCATGGCGACGCCCGCCATGTCGGCGACCTGCTGCACGGCTTCCGGGAAGGACAGGCCGTCGAGATCGGTGAGAAAGCGGAAGTGGTCGCCGGAGACGCCGCAGCCGAAACAATGGTATCGGCCCTTGCGGTCCTCGCAGTGAAAGCTTGGCGACTTTTCGCCGTGGAACGGGCAGCAGGCCCAATAGTCGCCGCGCGACACATTGGTCTTGCGGCGATCCCAGGTCACGCGTTTGCCGATCACCTCCGAAATGGAGACGCGGTCGCGGATCTCGTCTAGGAAGGCATTGGAAAAGCGCATGGGTCCCCCGGTCGGGGTCCATATAACCATGCGCGGCGCTCACCGCCAGCGATAGTCGCCTGCCCACAGCAATTCACAGGCACCGTCAGAACCCCATGTCCGGCGCGTAGAAGCAGCGCGGCGTGTCCTCGGTCGGGTAGAGACAGAGATGGTACTCGCCGTCCTGCGAGCGGCGCGTCGTATCCTGCGGCAGAAGGAAGATGTGAGCACGGGTGGCAAGGCGATGGTCGCCCGGCGCCAGCATCACACGGTAGCCGCCCGCGATGACGCGCACGGACCGCGCGGGGATCATCTGGCAGTCGCCGGTCTCGCTGTTGCCGTTGCAGCAGAAGGCCTCGTATTGCCAGCCGCTCGCCGCATCATGGGCGGAAACCGGTCCCGCAAGAAGGAGCGGCGCAAGGGAAAGAAGGAACATCACGCGCATCGGCTTGGCCTCCTTGAGACGGCCACCGGGCATCAACGCAAGAACACATCCGGCGGCATCGCATGCACTTCGCCGGGGCGAGCCGATGGACGCTCATCGCCGCATCGTCGGGCTCCTGGCGGCCATCATAACAGGATTCGGCACCTTTGGCTTCCGGAGATTGCACGGAATACGTGCGGTCCGGGATAGTTCCCCAACAAAAAGGGCGGCCGAAGCCGCCCCGCATCCGAAAAATTCGTCACCGGCCTATTTCAGAAGGTCCTTCACCACGCCGGAGGCCTTGGCGAAATCCATCTGGCCGGGATAACGCTCCTTGAGCACGGCCATCACCTTGCCCATGTCGCGCAGGCCCTGCGCGCCGATTTCGGCGATGGCGGCGGCGATGATGTCCTTCATCTTGTCCTCGGAGATCTGCTCGGGCAGGAAGCTCTCGATGACCTTGATTTCCTCGCGTTCCTGCGCGGCAAGCTCCGGGCGGCCGTTCTCGGAAAAGATCTTGGCCGATTCCTCGCGCTGCTTGATCATCTTGGCGAGGATCTGCAGCAGTTCGTCGTTCTCGACCGGCCCCTTGCCGACACCGCGGTTGGCGATGTCGCAGTCCTTCAGCTTGGCCTGGATCAGGCGCAGCGTGGAGACACGGCAGGCATCCTTGGCCTTGAGTGCATCCTTGAGGGCGTTTGCGATCGTATCGCGCATCATTTTCTCCATTGGAAGCCGCCGGCGCCGGATGCGCGGCTTGGGCTTCAATCATCGTTCGATTGTGCATGCTCATAGACCGGCAGAGGGCCTGCCGGCAAACGGATTGCGCAAGCAATTGAATTTCAACGCTTTATAATTCTACGCAATCCACAGGCAACGGTTGACCCCGCCATCCGCTTTGTCTATTTTCCGGCACCTGCACGAAAATCGGCAATCAGGGCGAACCAACGCGGGCTTCCGCGCGCCTTTGCCTGCGATCTTAAATGGTGCCCGGTCCATCGGCTTTCAAGCCCGGGGCCAGGCGCCGGAAACGGGATACTCATGACCTCGACCCCCGCATGGACCACTGAAAAGCCGACCGCCCTGCTCGTTCTTGCCGACGGCACCGTCATCGAAGGCAAGGGCATCGGCGCCACCGGCAAGGTAACCGCCGAAGTCTGCTTCAACACGGCGCTGACCGGCTACCAGGAAATCCTCACCGACCCGTCCTATCTCGGCCAGATCGTCACCTTCACCTTCCCGCATATCGGCAATATCGGCGCCAACGACGAGGACATCGAGGACCTGACCCCCGCCGCGCGCCACGGCGCCGTCGGCACGATCTTCAAGGCCGACATCACGGACCCGTCCAACTACCGCGCCGCAAAGCACCTCGACGGCTGGCTGAAGGCCCGTGGCATCATCGGCCTTTCCGGCATCGACACGCGCGCGCTGACCGCCTGGATCCGCGAGAACGGTGCACCGAACGCCGTCATCGCCCACGACCCGAACGGTGTCTTCGACATCGAGACGCTGAAGGCCGAAGCGAAGGCCTGGAGCGGTCTTGTCGGTCTCGACCTCGCCAAGGTCGCCTCCTCCGGCCAGTCCTCGCGCTGGAGCGAGAAGCCCTGGGTATGGAACGAAGGCTACGAGGATCTCGCCGAGAGCGACGTGAAGTACCACATCGTCGCGCTCGACTACGGCGTCAAGCGCAACATCCTGCGTCTCTTCACCGGCCTCGGCTGCAAGGTCACCGTCATGCCGGCGACCTCGAGCGCCGACGACGTGCTGGCGCTGAAGCCGGACGGCATCTTCCTCTCCAACGGCCCGGGCGACCCGGCGGCAACCGGCGAATATGCCGTGCCGGTCATCAAGACGCTGATCGACAGCGGCATTCCGATCTTCGGCATCTGCCTCGGCCACCAGATGCTGGGCCTTGCCGTCGGCGCCACGACCGAGAAGATGCACCAGGGTCATCATGGCGCAAACCATCCGGTCAAGGACCACACGACGGGCAAGGTCGAAATCGTCTCGATGAACCACGGCTTCGCAGTCGCCTCCTCCTCCCTGCCGGACGGCGTGGAAGAAACCCACATCTCGCTGTTCGACGGCACGAACTGCGGCCTGCGCCTCGTCGGCAAGCCGGTCTTCTCCGTGCAGCACCATCCGGAAGCCTCCCCCGGCCCGCAGGACAGCCACTACCTCTTCCGTCGCTTCATCAATCTGGTGCGCGAGAAGAAGGGCGAGGCGGCCATCCCGGAACGGGCCTGAGCCATTCCGACAGATCAAAGCCCCGGACGATGTCCGGGGCTTTTTTTCGTTTTGGCGCTCAGGACAGCGAGACCGGCACCACGGTTCCCTGGTGGAAGGCCATCTGCCAGCGCTCCCCCACCCGCTTCCAGATCGAGGCGCGCAGGACATGGCGCTCCGATCCGTCCGCCGCCCGGCGGCAGGTGCGATAGGTGAGCAGCACGGCGCCTTCGGCAATCGCCGTCAGGGCATAGTCGCTGGCCTCCAGCGTTCCGTCGCTGGGCTCGTCCGCCTCCTCCGACAGGAGGTCGAGCATCTCCGCCCGATGGTAGATGGTACCGGAACTGCCGAATTCGACGAAGCCTTCCGCCAAAAGCGCCTCGACGGCCGGACGTGAACCGCGGACCTCCGGGCGATGCAGCGCCTCCTCCAGCATGCGGATCTCCTCGATGCTGGCGGCGGGGCCGGTCATTGCCGGCCTCTCAAATCGGCCGGGCCGCCGGCACGCCCCGCGTCACCAGGCGGTAGAAACGCCAGTTGAGCAGGATGGAGGCCGCCGAGAGACCGCAAAGGAACCCGAACCAGACCCCGATGCCGCCGAAGCCGGCCGGAAAGGCGAAGAACCATGCGGCGAGGAAGCCTATCGGCCAGTAGGAGATCAGCGCGAGGATCATCGGGATGCGCGTGTCCTTCAACCCGCGCAGCAGGCCAGCGGCGATCGCCTGCAGGCCGTCGACGAGCTGGAAGACGCCGGCGATCACCACGAAGGGGCCGGCAATCGCCAGCACAGCCACCGAATCCTTGCCCGCCTTGTTGAGGAAGATCGAGGCGAGCGTGGTGGGGATGAGCGCGAAGAGCACGCCGCCGCCAACGGCGATGACCGCCGCGACCGCCAGCACCGCCCAGGAGGCACGCACCACGCCGAGGTGATCGCCCTGGCCATGCGCCACGCCGACGCGCACCGTGCCGGCCTGGGCAAGGCCGAGCGGCACCATGAAGGCAATGGAAGCGAGCTGCAGGGCGATACCGTGCGCCGCCAGTTCCAGCGTGCCGATATTGCCCATCAGCAGCGAGGCGCCGCTGAAGAGGCTGACCTCTGCCAGCATGGTAAGGCCGATCGGCAGGCCGAGATGGACGACCTCGCGGAAGGCCAGCCAGTCCGGCCGCCAGAACCGCACGAAGAGCTCGTAGCGGCGCATGTCGGCACGCGACTGGATATAGGCCGTCAGCAGCACGAAGCTCAAGAGGTTGACGCCGAACGAGACGATGGCCGCCCCCTCGATGCCCATGGCCGGAAAACCGAAATGGCCAAGCACCAGCGCATAGGCGAAGAACGCGTTGACCGACAGGATGATGATCGTGACATAGAGCACGATGCCGGCCCGACCATGCGCACTGACGAGACCGCGCAGCGTCATGAAGAGCAGCCCCGGCGCCATGCCCCACTGGGCGATCTTCAGATAGCTGCCGGCCAGCGCCGCCACGTCCGGCTTCTGGCCGGCGAGCAGCAGGAGGTTCTCCGCATTGTAGAAGAGCGGGATCATCAGCACGGAATAGAGCAGCACCACCCACATGCCCATGCGCACCGCGCGCCGCACGGAGACCGGGTCGCCACGGCCATAGGCCTGCGCCACCATCGGCATGACGGCATTGGCAAAACCGGAGCCGAGGATGAAGATGGTGAAGAAAAAGGAGCTCGCCAGCACGATGGCTGCGAGATGCGCAGCGCCGAGGCGGCCGAGAATGACCACGTCCGTCGTGTGAATGCCGAGCTGGGCGAGCTGCGCGCCGATCAACGGTACGCCGAGGGCGAAAGTCGCGCGAAAATGCGCGCCCCAGCCGTTGTTCTCGCGATGCGGTGCCATGTGCATGATAGTTCTCACTTTCGCATCGCTTCGGATCACAACTTCCAGCCGCGATCAATCGAATTGATTTGATGCTTTCATCAAAAATGCCGGAATGCGGTGCCGCGCGATGCCTGCACGCGGAAATTTCGTCAAAATGTCACGTTTGAAAGCGCTTCAGGCGCCTTCCGTTGCCAGATTTCCGCTCGGGCCGGTCCCCGCGCCGCGCAACTTCACCACGAAGATCACAAGGCCAACGAAGAGCATCAGCGCCGCAAGCGCAAATGGTGCCCCGGCGAAGGCCACCGGCGCCGTCGGTCCGGTGAAGTGGCTGAACACCTGGGTGAAGATCAACGGGCCGATGATCGTGGTGATGCTGGAAACGCTGGTCAGCGCGCCCTGCAATTCGCCCTGGGCGGAGGGCGGCACGCGGGCGGAAGCTATCGAGCGCAGCGGCGGATCGGCGAGGCTTTCAAGCGCCGTCAGAAGGATGACCGCATAGACCATCCAGCCCTGGTACGAGGCGGCATAGCCGGACAGGCCGAGCACGGCGAAGGAAAGGCCGATGACCGCCGTGCGGAACTCGCCGATCCTCGGCACCACGCGCGGCAGCACGAACGCCATGACGATGGCGCCGCCGACCCCGAAAATGCCGAGCGACAGGCCGATCTGCCCCTCGCTCCAGCCGTAGCGCAGCGCCGAAACGAAGGACCAGACGGAGGGATAGACGGCGTGCGCCAGCCAGTAACAGAAGAAGACCAGACCGATCCACAGCACGCCCGGATAGTTGCGCATCTGCAGGAGCGCACCGAGCGGGTTGGCGCGGGCAAGCTCGAACCGGCGGCGATGGGCCGTCCCCAGGCTTTCCGGCAGGAGGAAATAGGCCGCGGCGAAGTTGAGGAAGGCGAGCACCGCCGCCCCGTAGAACGGAATGCGCGGGCCGAACTCGCCGAGAAGCCCGCCGATGACCGGCCCAAGCGCGAAGCCGGTGCCGAAAGCGATGCCCATCAGCCCGAAGTTCTTCGCCCGCGTCTCGTCCGTCGAGACATCAGCGATATAGGCGGCAGCCGTGCCGAAGCTCGCGCCGCTGATGCCCGCCAGCACGCGGCCGACGAACAGCATCCAATAGCTGGTCGCCAGCGCACAGATGAGGTTGTCGATGGCGAAAGTGAGGATGCAGGCGAGCAGCACCGGCCGCCGGCCGAAGCGATCGGAGAGATTGCCGATGAACGGCGCGAAGAGGAACTGCATGCCGGCATAGACCAGCAGCAGCCAGCCGCCGTCAATCGCCGCCTGGCTGATATCGTCGCCCGTCAACTCGCGCAGGTATGTCGGCAGTACCGGCATGATGATGGCGATGCCGATCACGTCGAGAAACATGATCATGAAGACGAGAAAGAGCCCGCGCCGGGTGGACCTGGCATCGATCATGGTTTCACCCCAGGAAGGATAGCGGCCTGCCGATGCAGGCAAAAATGTCAGGCAACGACTTCTATTTCACTTTTTGCCGCGAAACAATCCGTGAACATCGCAAACTTTTTGATGAATTGGTCGCGATCCGCTGATGAAAGGCCTTATTGCGGCGGGGGATGCGCCTTCACGAAATCAACGAAGGCGCGCAGCGGCGCGGGCATCAGGGTACGGCTCGGATAGTAGAGGAAGGGGCCGGAGAAGGTCTGGATCCAGTCGGGCATGACGACCTGCAAAGCGCCGGAGGAAAGGGCCGGCGCCAGGAACTCCTCGAAGGTGCAGACGATGCCGAGGCCGGCGAGGGCGGCGTGCTGCTCCACCTCGTTCGATTCGGAGATCAGGCAGGCCGGCGGCATCAGCGAGATCTTCTCCTCGCCCCGCTCGAAGGCCCAGTGCAGCACGCGACCGCTGGCGAAGCGGTGCAGGATGCAGCGATGCTGCATCAGGTCGCGCGGATGTTCCGGCACCCCGTGCACCTCGATGTAGGACGGCGCGGCGGCCACGACGAAACGCTGGCGGCGCGGGCCGATCGGCACCGCGATCATGTCCTGGTGCAGCGCCTCTTCATAGCGAATGCCGGCATCGAAACCTTCCGCCAGCACATCCACCAGCGCGTCGTTGGAGGCAACCTCCAATGTGATGCCGGGATAGGCCTTGAGAAAGGGCGTGGCGATCGGCGGCAGGACGAAGCGGGCGACGATGCCGGGCACGTTCAACCGGAGGCGGCCGACCGGCCGGTCGCGCAGGCTGTTCACCCCGTCAATCGCCGCCTCGACCTCGGCCAGCGCCGGCGCGAGCCGCTCCAGGAGGCGCGCACCCGCATCCGTCAGCGTCACGCTGCGTGTCGTGCGGTTGAAGAGGCGAAGATCAAGCCGCCCCTCCAGCCGCCGCATCGCCTCCGAGAGCGCCGAGGCGGAAACACCGCGCAGCTTGGCGGCCGCGCGAAAGCTCTTCACCCGGGCGATGGCGACGAAGGCATCGAGATCGGCAAGCGGGATCTGGCTCATTGTTCGGAAAACCGCACGACCTGTTCAGAGTGGATCGAATTATCGCACAAAGCCCATCGCGGTAAAAGAGCGTCGATCGAAAAGCACGCACAGGAGAGGCACCATGAAGACCATCAATCTCGGCAAGGCCGGCCCCGTCGTTTCCACCATCGGCCTCGGCTGCATGGGCATGTCGGGCATGTATGGCCCGGCCAACCGGGCGGAAAGCATCGCCACCATCCATGCCGCGCTCGACGCCGGCATCACCCTTCTCGACACCGGCGACTTCTACGGCATGGGCCACAACGAGATGCTGATATCAGAGGCGCTGAAAGACCGCCGCCGCGAGGATGTGGTGCTCAGCGTGAAGTTCGGCGCGCTGCGCGGGCCGGATGGCGTCTGGAGCGGCTATGATTCCCGCCCCGCGGCGATCCGCAACTTCCTCGCCTATTCCCTGCAACGGCTCGGCACCGACCATATCGACATCTACCGCCCGTCCCGCCTCGATCCGGCGGTGCCGATCGAGGAGACGATGGGGGCGCTCGCCGACCTCGTGAAGGCCGGCTACATCCGCCATATCGGGCTGTCCGAGGTGGGATCCGAAACGATCTGCCGCGCCGCGGCGGTGCATCCGATCGTGGATCTGCAGATCGAGTATTCGCTGATCTCGCGCGGCATCGAGGACGACATCCTGCCGACCTGCCGGGCGCTGGGCATTCCCGTGACCGCCTATGGCGTGCTGTCGCGCGGCCTGATCAGCGGCCATTGGCGAAAAGGTGCGGCGAATGGCGGTGATTTCCGCGCCTTCAGCCCACGCTTCCAGGACGGCAATGTCGACACGAACCTGACGCTCGTCGAAGCCCTGCGCCGCGTCGCGGACGAAAAGGGGGCAACCGTCGCCCAGCTCGCCATTGCCTGGGTCGCCGCACAGGGCGTCGATATCGTCCCCCTCATCGGTGCCCGCCGGCGCGATCGCCTCGCCGAGGCGCTTGGCGCGCAGAAGATCGTGCTCAGTGCAGCCGACCTTGCCGCAATCGAAGCCGCGCTGCCGAAGGACGCCGCCGCAGGCGAGCGCTATCCGGTCGCCATGCTAGCGCATATGGACAGCGAGAAGCGGACCTGAGGCCGCAGGGCGGACCGCACCGCACGGCGCGGCCCGTCTCCCGCCGCGGCGGCCGGAGCCGTCAGCGACCTGTCAGCTTGGCCGTGGGAGAAGTGATCGCAAAGAGGCACGATTGTCATTCGCCGGTAACGAAGGGCGGCAAGATGGGCCCTTGCGTATCCGTTTCCGAGGACCGGCAATGTCACGTCGCCCAACCGCAGGCTTTCGCTTCCCCAGACCCGCTTTCGGCAGCCTGACGGTCAGCCTGGTGACCAGCCTCTACCTCTTCCTCGTCACCAGCCGCGACTTCTGGACGGAGAGCTGGGCGCTGCTCGGCGCCCGCCCCGGCACGCTCGCGCTGGTGACGGGCGGGGTCTTCTGCCTTTTCATCGCGACCTGTGTCGCCGCGTCCTGGAAACAGGTGATGAAGCCGCTCTTCGTGGCGCTGCTTCTCGTTGCGGCAGCCGCTGCCTGGCTCATGGACGAGGACGGCGTCTTCCGCGCAGAAGCGTCCTTCCAGCCACTGCAGCTTGCCGTTCACATGCTTGTCTTCGGTATGCTTCCGGCTGCCCTTCTCGTCTGGGTGAGGGTGGTACACCGGCCGTTCTTCTGGCAGCTGCGCGGCAATCTGGCGATCGCCGTGCCGATGTTTGCGGTCGCGCTCGCCGTCGCCCTGACGCACACGACCAAATATGCCCTGATCGTCGAAGAAGACCTGAAGGTCGCCGACAGCGGCAATGCGGCCGGCGCTTCCGTCATACATCGCCCTTGAACGTGTCGCAGGCATCAACCCGGCCGGTGTCGAAGCCGCGCTTGAACCAGCGGCGGCGCTGCTCGGACGTGCCATGGTTGAAGCTTTCCGGCACGACATAGCCCTGCATGCGCTTCTGCAGCGTGTCGTCTCCGATCTGCGTGGCGGCGTTCAGCGCCTCTTCCAGGTCGCCCCGCTCCAGCAGGCCCTTCTGCTCGGTATACTTGCCCCAGATGCCGGCATAGCAATCCGCCTGAAGCTCGACACGGATCGACATCTGGTTGGCCTCCACCTCGCTCATGCGCTGGCGCTGCTGGTTGAAGCGCGGCAGCACGCCGGTGAGATTCTGCACGTGGTGACCGACTTCATGGGCGACGACATAGGCCTGCGCGAAGTCGCCGGACGCATCGAACTTGCCGGCGAGCTCGTCGAAGAAGCTCATGTCGAGATAGACCTTGCGGTCGCCCGGGCAGTAGAACGGGCCGGAAGCCGCCGAGGCGAAGCCGCAGGCCGACTGCACGGAGCCCGAGAAGAGCACCATCTTCGGCTCCTCATACCGCTCGCCGGCCGCCTGGAAGATGCCGTTCCAGGTGTCTTCCGTCTCGGCGAGAACCGTCGCCATGAAGGCCTTGGTCTCTTCTTCCTGCGGCGAGGCGCGACGGCTGGCGCTTTCCGTCTGCTCGAAGCCCGGCATGCTGACCTGCCCGCCGCCCTGGCCCATCACCTGCAACAGGTCGATGCCCATCGCCTTGAAGACGAAATAGATGACGACGAGGAAGATGATGGTGCCGATGCTCATGCCACCGCCGGCACGGCGCCCGCCACCCATCGGAATGCGAAAACCGCCATTGCCGCGGCCGAACGGATTGCTCCCTCCCGCCGAAGGACCGGCTCCGCGCTGGTCCTCGATATTGCCCGACTGGCGACGACCTTTCCATTCCATGGCGCATTTCCCCGAATTGATTGCCGACGAACGCTCATCGCATGAATTCGTTCCTCAGCAACGACTTATAGGGCCTGCCGCGCCACCATGCAAAACGAAAAGCAGGCCTCAGCGCCGACGGAAAACCGCCTCGAAACGCTCCACCCAGCCGGCCTGGCGCGCCGCAAGAGCCCCCGCAGCAACGAGGAGCGCGCTGACGACCGCAGCCGCGAGCACGCTCGTGAAGCCGGAGGCGCCGTCGAAGATCATCGCACCCATCACCCGGTCGGGTGCGAGGGTGAACAGCCCGGCGACGACGATGCCGCCGAAATACATGCCGGCGACATGACCGCGATGCGCGCGGATATCCCGACGGCGGGCGGCGCGGATCGCAGGGACGCTGCCGACGATGACATAGACCGAGAGCAGATGGATCGGGCTGAAATCGCCGACCGTCTTCAGATCGTGGATGAAGAAGGTCGAAAAACTCGTCAGCACCATCAGGAGCAGCCAGACCTTGCCGAGACGGCGATGCAAGGCTGTGCCCTTCGGGCGGGCGAGCAGGACGGCGCCCAGCACCGCAGCAGGCAGGACGGTGGCGACATGAAACTGCACGGCAGGCGGGGCTGCAAGAAGCGGCTCGAGAGTCATAGCGGGCTCCGGAATGGTTGAATTCGCCGCCGTCTTCCGCCATTGATCGGGCCGCCTCAAACGCTTTGGCCCGAACGGACGGTAAACTTCGTGGAACGCCCTCTCCTGCAATCCGCGCTTCGTGAACTGCAGGTCTTCCTCAGCGCCCCGCGCTTCTGGGCGACCTTTGGCGCCGTCGTGCTGATCTTCTGGGTGACCGGCCCCTATGGCACGGGCGAGCGGCTGGCGACCGTGCCGAGGCTCGGCTTCTGGCTCGTGCTGCACGCTGTCGCCTGGGGCATTGCGGTGGTCGCCATCGTCGCCGTCAACACGCTTTTCCGGCGGAAGGTGCCAGGCCTCCTGCCCCGCATGGCGCTCGGCACGGTGGTGGCCAGCGTGCCTGTCGGATTGGCCACGGAGGCGATCAGCCTGATGACCTTCGGCGGCACGCTGACCCCGGAAAGGATCGCCGAAAGCATCGCAACGGGGCTTCTCCTCTCGGCGCTGTTCTGCGCGCTCTCCTTCATGACGATGAGCAGCAAGCAGACCGAGGCGTTGGCCGCCGCGTCCCCACCGGCGACAGCTCCGGAGGACCGGACCGAAATTCCCCTCATGCGCCGGCTGAAGCCGGAGAGCCGCGGGCCTATCCTGCACATGACCGTCGCCGACCACTATACGCAGGTCACGACAAGTCGCGGCCGCGAGCTGATCCTGCTGCGCTTTTCTGACGCGCTGGCGGAATGCGGCGACACGCCGGGCCTCAAGGTACATCGCTCGCATTTCGTGGCCGATGCCCATGTCGACAGGCTGCTGCGGACGGAGGGCCGGCTGGCGATCCTTCTGAGGGATGGGCAGGAAATCCCGGTCAGCCGCAGCTGCGCCGAAGCGGTGCGTGCCCGCTGGGGCTGAATTTTTGCACGCCTGTCGGATCGACGCTCTTTCCTGCGTCTCTAGATATCGGACCATCAAACCATCGGGAGAAGATCCATGAGAAAGATTGTTGTCAGCGCCTTCGTCAGCCTCGACGGCGTCATGCAGGCGCCGGGCGGGCCGGAGGAGGACCCGATCGGCGGCTTCCGGTTCGGCGGCTGGGTCGCCCCGTTCTTCGACGAAACGGCGGGCGCGACGATCGGCGAACTCTTCGCAAAACCCTTCGACCTGCTGCTCGGCCGCAAGACCTACGATATCTTTGCCGCACACTGGCCCTATGCCGGCGCCGATGATCCGATCGGCCCGCTGTTCGACCGCATCAACAAGTATGTCGCCACCCGAAATCCGGCCTTCAAGGCCACCTGGCAGAACAGCCATGTGCTTGGCCCGGACGCGCTTGCCGCCGTCAAGGCGTTGAAGAGCGAGGACGGGCCGGACCTCCTGACGCAGGGATCGACCGGCTTTCTCAAGGCCTTGTTCGAGAACGATCTCGTCGACGAGATCAACGTCTTCACCTTCCCGGTCATTCTCGGCAAGGGCAAGCGGCTGTTTGGCGACGCCTCCTTCCCCCGGACCCTGACGCTCGTGAGTTCGCGCAGTAGCGAGAACGGCATCGTCATCAGCAAATATGCCCGCGCCGGCGAGGTGACGACAGGCTCCTTCGAGTTCGACACGCCGACGGATGCCGAGCTGGAGCGCCGCCGCAACCTGACGTGAAGACGGAGCGGCCTTGACCGGCCGCGCCGTTGCAGGTCCTATCTCCTTGAGGAAAGCGGGAGGACGGGATGAAAGCGGCGCGGCTGGAAGCGATCGGCGGGTTCTTCGTGCGCATGGTGGAAAAGCCGGTGCCCGGCCCGGACGATCTTCTCGTCCGCATCGAGGCCGCCGGCATCTGCGGCACGGATCGCCACCTCTTCCACGGCGAGTTCCCCTGCCGGCCGCCGGTGACGCTCGGCCATGAATTCTCCGGCATCGTCGAAGTCACCGGCAAGGACGTCATCGGTTTCCGCCCCGGCATGCGCATCACCGGCGACCCGAACATCCATTGCGGCCGCTGTTCACAATGCCGGCGCGGCCGCGTCAATCTGTGCGAGTCCCTGCAGGCGATCGGCATCCACCGCGACGGCGGCTTTGCCGACTATGTGCTGGTGCCGCAAAAGCAGGCCTATCAACTGCCGCTCTCGCTGCCGCCGGAACACGGCGCGTTCTGCGAGCCACTCGCCTGCTGCCTGCATGGCACCGACATGGCCGACATCAAGCCCGGCAGCACCGTCGTGGTTCTGGGCGGCGGGGTGATCGGCATGCTGGCCGTACAGCTCGCCCGCCTCGCCGGAGCAACCACGGTCGTCCTCGTCACCCGCCAGGCCGTGCGCCGGAAACTCGCCGGGGAGATCGGCGCCGCCCAAACCTTCGACCCGGCTGCGGGAAACACCATCGAGGGCATAGCCGGCAAGGACGGCCTGCTGCCCGGCGGCGCAGACGTCGTCATCGAATGCGCGGGCGTGGCCGAGACCATCGCCGAAGCGCCGAAGCTTGCCCGCAACGGCGGCACGGTCGTCATCCTCGGCGTGCTGCCGCAGGGCGAAAAGGTGGAATTCGAGCCCTTCGACCTGCTGTTCCGCGAGGTCAGGATCCTCACCTCCTTCCTCAATCCCTTCACCCATGGCCGCGCCGCGGCCCTGATCGCCTCCGGCACGATAAAGGTCGACTGCCTCGTCTCCCGCCGCATCGGCCTCGATGAGCTGCCGGACGCCATCGCCAACCCGCCGCGGCCGGGCGAGGTGAAGGTGCTGGTCATGCCGGGCCTGCAAGCCTAGCTCAGCCCCTCCTCGGCCACCGTCGCGGCCAGCCAGGCGGAAAAGGCGGCCATGGCGGGGCTGAGGCTGCGCGATTGCAGTCGGGTGAGCCAGTAGCTGCCGAGCGCAAGGCTGGTCTCGAACGGCTGGACGACGGCGCCGGCCGCCAGAAGGCGTGAGAACATCAGCGGCGGGGCAAGACCGACGCCGGCCCCCTGCAGTACGGCCTCCATCATGGCAAGCGACGTGTCGAAGACGATCGCATTCTGCGGCGGCGGCGTACGCGGCAGGCCGGCAGCCTCGAACCAGCGGGTCCACTCGTCGCGGCGGTAGGAGCGCAGCAGCGTCAGACCGAGAAGATCGGCAGGCTCCCTGAGAGCGCGGGCGACGGCCGGAATGGCAAGCACAGAGAGCGGCGCATCGAAGAGGCGCACCGCATCCGTGCCGTGCCAGGCGCCGGTACCGAAGCGGATGGCGAAGTCGAGCCCTTCGGCGGCAAGGTCGACCCGGTTGTTGTTGGTGGACAGCCGCACCTCCACGAAGGGATGGCGCTCGCGGAACGCCGCAAGGCGCGGCAGGAGCCAGCCGACAGCGAAGGTGCCGACGGCCCCGACCGTCAGGATTTCGCGCACATGGCCGCCGCGAAACCGCTCCACCGCATCGGCCATTCGGTCGAAACTGTCACGCAGCACCGGCAGCAGGCTCTCCCCCTCCGCCGTGATCATCAGCCCGCGCGGAAGGCGCTTGAAGAGCACGACGTTCAGCTGCTCCTCCAGGCTCTTGACCTGGTGGCTGACGGCGGCCTGCGTGACATTCAGCTCGATCGCGGCCCGTGTGAACGAGAGATGGCGGGCAGAAGCCTCGAAGGCGCGGAAGGCGTTCAACGGCAGATATGGCCGAACCATGGCGAAGCCCCAGTTTTCCTAATGGCTGAGACCAGTATTGATCTTTTGCAAGCCCATCAAGACATTGCTATCCAGAATGCACAAGCCCTTCAAAATTCGAGGAAAACGTGATGGACATGCGTCTTTTCGCGGCCGGCATCCTGCTGGCCGCAGGCTTCGGCGCGCCGGCCGAGGCCCGCATTATTTGTACAATCGTCGCCGATGCGGTGAATGATGAGGTCATCCTGGAAAAAGGGGACTGCGAGAGCCGCGTGACACCCGCCTCCACCTTCAAGATACCGCTCGCCGTGATGGGCTACGATTCCGGCTTCCTGGAGGATGCGAACGAGCCGGTCCTGCCCTTCATGAAGGGTTATCCGGACTGGGGCGGCGATGCCTGGCGCCAGCCGGCGACGCCCAAGCGCTGGATGGAATTTTCCATCGTCTGGTTTTCGCAGCGCATCACCGAGTTCCTCGGCCACGAGCAACTGCGCGACTATGCCGATGCCTTCGGCTACGGCAATGCCGACATGACGGGCGACCCGGGCAAGGACAACGGGCTGGAACGCGCCTGGATCGCCTCCTCGCTGAAGATCTCGCCGCGCGAGCAGGTGGCGTTCCTGAAGAAGCTGGTGAACCATGAACTGCCGGTCTCCGCCGATGCCATGGACCGGGCGATGGAAGTCCTGGAGCGGCGCGACCTTGCGGACGGCTGGGGCGCGCAGGGCAAGACGGGCATGGCCTATCCCCGCAAGGCCGACGGCAATCTCGACTATGCCCGGCCGTGGGGCTGGTATGTCGGCTGGGCTCGCCGCGACGACCGCACCGTCGTCTTCGCCCGGCTGATACAGGACGAAAAGAAGCTGGAACCACGCACGAGCCTGCGTGCGCGGGACAGCGTCCTCAAGGAGTTGCCGGGACTTCTTGTAGCGGAGTGAATGGGCAGGTGGGGACGGCACGCCACTCAGCGTGGGGGAACCATCCCGAGCCCCTTGCGGGCGAGGCCGGAGAGGTTGAGCACCAGCTTGCGGCGGAACACCGGCGAGGCCCCCACGACGCGCAGTACAAGATTGCGCAGAATACGGCCGGCGAGGCTGCGCACGGTCGCGATCCGCGTCAATCGGCCGGCAAGCTCCAGGACCTCCACCGCGGCCGGGCGGCGCTTTTCTTCATAAAGGTCGAGCGTCGCTTCCGGCGCCTTGCCGAGAAGGACGTCGGCAAGCAGGCGGCCGAGCACGACGGCATCGACAAGCCCCGTGTTCATGCCCTGCCCGCCGGCCGGGCTGTGCACATGGGCGGCATCGCCCATGACGAAGAACGGGCCGGACCGGTACCGCGCGGCGACGCGGTGGTGCACGCGGAAGCGCGAACTCCACAGAACATCCCGCACAAGGCCCGGAACCTTGCGCGGGCCGCGGGCATCGAGCAGCGCCTGCACGAAAGCCGCATCCGGCGCTTCGGGCGCGTCCCCGACAGGCGCCACGATGCGATAACGGTGTCCCGGCAGCGGCACGACCACGCCCATGCCCTCCGGCGAGAAGAACAGCGTCACCTCCGCACTGAGAGGCCAGTCCATATGGACATCGGCAAGCACGAAGGAACCGGCGTAGCTCTCGCCGTCGAAGGCGATGCCCGCAGCTTCGCGCACGACGCTGTGCATACCGTCGCCGCCGACGACATAGCGGGCGCGGATGGTCCGCGGCCCCTCTGGCGTATCGACGTGAGCCACCGCCCCGGTCGCATCGCGCTCGATACGCGTCGCCGCAATGCCACGCAGAACGGTGCCGCCGAGGCTCGCCAGCCGGTCGGCAAGGATCGCCTCGGTCTCGTCCTGCGGGATCATCAGGATCTGGGCGTAGCGCGACGGCAACGTGGAGAAGTCGAGCTCCAGCAGCGCCTTGTCGTGGTCGCGCAGGGCGAAGCGGGTGAGCTGCAGGCCACGGCGCTCCAGCGCGTCCGTGACACCGAGCTGCTCCAGAACCTCCAGCGTGTGGGCATGGATGACAGCGGCACGCGAGGTATTCTGACCGGCGGCAAGACGGTCGATGATGACAGGCCGCAGGCCTGCCTGTTGCAGGGTAGCGGCCAGCACAAGACCGGTCGGCCCTGCCCCGACAATCAGCACATCAGTTTCCTGCGGCACCATGGTTTGCGCTCCATAAAAATCAACATACGTTGACTTTTATGTCGGGCGCTTGAATTTGTCAACATGCGTTGGCATTTTCACACCATGACCGATTCTCCCGTGAAGAAAACGAAGTCCGACCGTACGCGCGAGGCCATTCTGGAGGCCGCGCGCCTGCTCTTCGCGCAAAAGGGCTACGACGGCACGACCGTACGCGACATCGCCGCCGCCGCCGCGATCGACCCGGCCATGGTGATCCGCTACTTCGGCGGAAAAGACGCCCTGTTTGCGCGCGCGGCCGATCTCGATCTCCGGTTGCCCGATCTCTCCGCCCTTCCCCGCAACGCGGTAGGCGAGGCGCTGGTCCGACACTTCCTCACCGTATGGGAAGGCGACGGAGGCACCACCGCCCTGCCGATCGCTCTGCGCTCGGCCGCATCGAACGAGCTGGCCGCCGCGCGGCTGCACGAGATTTTCGCAACCCAGGTCGCCCCCGCCATCGCACGGCTGGCCGGACCGGACACGCCCGCCGTCGCCGGTCTGGTGGCAACCCAGATCCTCGGCCTCGCCTTCACCCGCTACGTGCTGAAGCTCCCCCCCGTCGTGGCGCTGCCGCACACGCGGCTGGTCGCGGAGGTTGGCCGCTCGATCCAGGCCTATATCGACGGCGCGCGCGCCTGAGGCTGCCCGTGCGGCGGGCCAGCATATTTCCTGTCGATTGCTCCATTTTCGGGGTTCCGCTCGCCCGCGCATTTGCCTATAAGCCGCTTCTAGCCTTGAAAGACCATTTTTGCGCGCCCGGCCCGGTGAACCCATCGCCATGCCGGTTTTTCGCGCACGCGGCCGAAGCGAAGAGAACGGATAAAGAGATGCCCAAGCGCCAAGATTTGAAATCGATCCTCATCATCGGCGCGGGGCCGATCGTCATCGGTCAGGCCTGCGAATTCGACTATTCCGGCACCCAGGCCTGCAAGGCGCTGAAGGAGGAAGGCTACCGCGTCATCCTCGTCAACTCCAATCCGGCGACGATCATGACCGACCCGGGTCTTGCCGACGCCACCTATGTCGAGCCGATCACCCCCGAGGTCGTCGCCAAGATCATCGCCAAGGAGCGTCCGGACGCGCTTCTGCCGACGATGGGCGGCCAGACGGCGCTCAACACCGCCCTCTCGCTCAAGCGCATGGGCGTGCTCGACCGCTATAATGTGGAGATGATCGGCGCCAAGCCCGCCGCCATCGACATGGCCGAGGACCGCGCCCTCTTCCGCGAAGCCATGGCCCGCATCGGCCTCGAAACCCCGCGCTCGCTGCTCGCCAACGCCACCGAGATCAAGGATCAGGACCGCAAGGTTCACGAGGCCGAGCGCGCCAAGCTGAAAGCCGAGCTTTCCGGCGACGCCCTCGACAAGGCGCTGGACGAGCTGGAAAACCAGTGGAACCTCGGCGAAACCGACCGCAAGCAGCGCTACATGAGCCACGCCATGGCGATCGGCGCGCAAGCGCTCGACGTCATCGGCCTGCCCGCCATCATCCGCCCGTCCTTCACGCTCGGCGGCACCGGCGGCGGCATCGCCTACAACCGCTCGGAATTCTTCGAGATCGTCAATTCCGGCCTCGACGCCTCGCCGACGACGGAAGTGCTGATCGAAGAGTCCGTTCTCGGCTGGAAGGAATATGAGATGGAGGTCGTCCGCGACAAGGCGGACAACTGCATCATCATCTGCTCCATCGAGAACATCGACCCGATGGGCGTGCATACGGGTGATTCGATTACGGTCGCCCCTGCCCTGACCCTGACGGACAAGGAATACCAGATCATGCGCAACGCCTCGATCGCGGTGCTGCGCGAGATCGGGGTGGAGACCGGCGGCTCGAATGTGCAGTTCGCCGTCAACCCGGCCAATGGCCGCCTCGTCGTCATCGAGATGAACCCGCGCGTCTCGCGCTCTTCCGCCCTGGCATCGAAGGCGACCGGCTTCCCGATCGCGAAAATCGCCGCAAAGCTCGCCATCGGCTACACGCTGGACGAACTGGAGAACGACATTACCGGCGGCGCGACCCCGGCCTCGTTCGAGCCGTCGATCGATTACGTGGTGACGAAGATCCCGCGTTTCGCCTTCGAGAAATTCCCCGGCGCCGAGCCGACGCTGACGACCGCGATGAAGTCGGTCGGTGAAGTCATGGCGATCGGCCGCACCTTCGCCGAATCGCTGCAGAAGGCGCTGCGCGGCCTCGAAACCGGCCTCACCGGCCTCGACGAGATCGAGATCCCCGGCCTTGGCGACGGCAACGACAAGAACGCCATCCGCGCAGCCATCTCCACGCCGACGCCGGACCGCCTGCGCATGGTGGCCCAGGCGCTGCGTCTCGGTCTGACGCTGGAAGAGGTGCACGAAGGCTCGAAGATCGACCCGTGGTTCCTCGAGCAGTTCAAGGCCATCGTCGACATGGAGACCCGCATCCGCGAGCACGGCCTGCCTGAGGACGCCGAAAACCTGCGCATGCTCAAAGCCATGGGCTTCTCCGACGCGCGCCTCGCCACGCTCTCCGGCAAGCGCCCGAAGGAAGTCGCGGAACTGCGCAACGGCCTCAATGTGCGCCCGGTCTTCAAGCGCATCGACACCTGCGCCGCCGAATTCGCCTCGCCCACCGCCTACATGTACTCGACCTACGAGACGCCGTTCGCAGGCGCGACGCGCTCGGAAGCCGGCATTTCGGATCGCAAAAAGGTGGTCATCCTCGGCGGCGGCCCGAACCGCATCGGCCAGGGCATCGAGTTCGACTATTGCTGCTGCCACGCCGCCTTCGCGCTGAAGGATGCCGGCTATGAAGCGATCATGGTCAACTGCAACCCGGAAACCGTCTCGACCGACTACGACACGTCCGATCGCCTCTATTTCGAGCCGCTGACGGCCGAAGACGTCATCGAGATCCTGAAGGCCGAGCAGACCAACGGCGAAGTCGTCGGCGTCATCGTGCAGTTCGGCGGCCAGACGCCGCTGAAACTTGCCGAAGCCCTGGAAAAGAACGGCATCCCGATCCTCGGCACCGCGCCTGACATGATCGACCTTGCCGAGGACCGCGACCGCTTCCAGAAGCTGCTGCAGAAGCTGGACCTCACCCAGCCGAACAACGGCATTGCCTATTCCGTCGAACAGGCGCGCCTGATCGCCGGCGAGATCGGCTTCCCGCTGGTCGTGCGCCCGTCCTACGTGCTCGGCGGCCGCGCCATGCAGATCATCCATTCGGAGTCGATGCTGCAGACCTACCTGCTCGACACGGTTCCGGAACTGGTGCCTGAGGACATCAAGCAGCGCTATCCGAACGACAAGACCGGCCAGATCAACACGCTGCTCGGCAAGAACCCGCTGCTCTTCGACAGCTACCTGTCGAACGCGGTGGAAGTGGATGTGGACGCGCTCTGCGACGGCAAGGACGTCTTCGTCTCCGGCATCATGGAGCATATCGAGGAAGCCGGCATCCATTCGGGCGACTCGGCCTGCTCGCTGCCGGTGCACACGCTCTCCAACGAGATCGTCGACGAGCTGGAGCGCCAGACGAAGGCGCTGGCCAAGGCGCTGAATGTCGGCGGTCTGATGAACGTGCAATACGCCATCAAGGACGGCACGATCTACGTTCTCGAAGTGAACCCGCGTGCCTCGCGCACCGTGCCCTTCGTCGCCAAGACCATCGGCGCACCGATCGCCAAGATCGCTGCCCGCGTCATGGCCGGCGAAACGCTCGACGCCGCCATCGCCGCCTATGGCGAGAAGCCGGATCCGCGCAACCTGAAGCACATCGCCGTCAAGGAAGCCGTCTTCCCCTTCGCCCGCTTCCCGGGCGTCGATACGCTGCTCGGCCCGGAAATGCGCTCGACCGGCGAGGTCATCGGCCTCGACACGGATTTCGCGCTGGCCTTCGCCAAGTCACAGCTCGGCGCCGGCGTCGACCTGCCGCGTGAAGGCACGGTCTTCGTATCGGTGCGGGACGGCGACAAGGAGCGCGTGCTCGGCACCGTGCGCCTTCTGACGGAGATCGGCTTCAAGGTGATGGCGACCTCGGGCACCGCCCGCTTCCTCCGCGAAAACGGCATCGAGGCGGTCAAGGTCAACAAGGTGCAGGAAGGCCGTCCGCATGTCGAAGACGCCATCCGCAACCGCCAGGTCCAGCTCGTCATCAACACGACGGACAGCAACAAGGCGATCTCGGATTCGAAGTCGCTGCGCCGCGCTGCGCTGATGCAGAAGGTGCCCTACTACACCACCATGGCCGGCGCCGACGCCGCCGCCAAGGCGATCAAGGCCCTGAAGCAGGGCCAGCTGGAAGTGCGGCCGCTTCAGGCCTATTTCTGAGAAAGACCCCTTCTCCACAGGATCGCAGAAGCCGGGCGCCCGTCGCCCGGCTTTTGTTTTCCGCCTGTCCTCCCTATCTCGGGCCCACACGTCATCCGAGAGATCGACGACACACCTGCAACGGATGTTTGCTCGACCAATTGTGGGCGGAGGCCGGCCTGCGGCGAAAAAACTGGCTTTCGGACGACTCAATCTGTTATAAGGGTCGTTCAATTGCTTTCGACGGTTCCGGAGAATCTTCTCTGGAGACCGTTTTCTTTTTGCGTTCGCGCAGGCGATAGCTTGGGCGGCGCGGGCTGAAGGACAAGATAAAATGGTTGAAAAGGTACCGATGACTCAGGGCGGTTTCGTCAAGCTGCAGGAAGAACTGCGCTGGCGTCAGCAGGAAGAGCGTCCGCGAATCATCGAGGCGATTGCCGAAGCACGCGCCCATGGCGACCTGTCGGAAAATGCCGAGTACCACGCTGCCAAGGAAGCCCAGAGCCACAATGAAGGCCGCATCACGGAGCTCGAAGACTTCGTCGCGCGCGCCGAGGTGATCGACCTCTCCAAGATGTCCGGCTCCAAGATCAAGTTCGGCGCCAAGGTGAAGCTTGTCGACGAGGACACCGAGGAAGAGAAGGTCTACCAGATCGTCGGCGACCAGGAAGCCGACGTGAAGCAGGGCCGCATCTCCATCTCCTCGCCGATCGCCCGTGCGCTGATCGGCAAGGAAGTCGGCGATTCGATCGAGGTGAACGCGCCGGGCGGCTCCAAGGCCTACGAGATCCTCGCCGTCACCTGGGGGTGATGGACAAGGGAGCCCCATGCTTTCCACAGGCAAGAACGGCACCGGCCCGACGGTGGTCAAGGTCATGGATCGGGTCAACCGGACCCATGGCATAAGTCCCCTCGCCCGGCAGGTGCCGTCCGGTTTCTCCGCATCGCGCGGCCTCGTCTTCACCTTCGATCCCGAGGCGCGCGACTACGACTGGCTGGCGGTCTACGAGAACCTGCCGTCGGCCGGCAACGAGCGTCGCTCGATGCGGGTGGAAGATCTCGCCTGCGCACCCGAAAACACCATCCTCTTCACCACCGAGCCGTCGGGCATCAAGATCTACGGCCGCGCTTTCACGCGGCAGTTCGGCCATGTGGTAACGAGCCAGGAACCCTTTGCGCTCCGCCATCCCGGCCGCATCTGGAGCCAGGCGGGCCTGCGCTGGTTCTATGGCGAAGGCAGCCGTCATCTGGTGACCGCCGACGAGATTGCCGGCCATTTTCCGGAAAAGACCAAGGTCATCGGCACGGTCTGTTCGACCAAGCGGCAGGGTCATACGCTGCACCGGCTGCGTTATGATTTCACGCAGGCCATGGCCGCCCGCATGCCCGATCTCGACGTCTTCGGCCGCGGCCATAGGCCGGTCGACGACAAGGCGGAATCGATCGATCCCTACAAGTACCACATCGCCATCGAGAACCACCTCGCCCCGCACCATTTCACGGAAAAGCTGGCCGACCCCTTTCTGGGCCTGTCGCTGCCTTTCTATTTCGGTGCACCGAACGCCGCCGACTATTTTCCGGCCGAGAGCTTCATCGCCATCGACATCCGCAAGCCGGACGAGGCCTGGCGCATCATGCGCGAGGCGATCGACAACAACGAATATGAAAAGCGGCTGCCCGCCATCCGCGAAGCGCGGCGGCGTGTGCTGGAAGACCACAACCTCGTCGCATTGATCGCCGATGTGGTGGAGAAGAACGGCACCCGTCCGAAAGGCGAAGGCAAGGCCGTACTGAAAAGCCAGCGGGCCGCGCGGCAGGGTCATCCGTTGCTGACGGCCGGCGATTTCGTCTTCCGCGAGGCGCTGCACCTGAAAAATCGCATTGCCGGGCTGCTGGCGCGCTAGAGTAGCTTCCAGCATTTCCGGACGCATAACCGCTAGACACTTTTGCCGGAATTGCTTCAAAACCCGCATTCATCGTGGAGAACAGACGTGTCCAAGAAACCGGTGGCTTTGATAACGGGTGTGACGGGCCAGGACGGCGCCTATCTGGCGCAGCTACTGCTCGACAAGGGCTACACCGTGCATGGCATCAAGCGGCGGTCCTCCTCGTTCAACACGGGCCGCATCGAGCACATCTACGAGGATCCGCACGAGCCGGACCCGCAGCTTTTCCTGCACTACGGCGACATGACGGACGCGACGAATCTCGTGCGGATCGTCCAGCAGACCCAGCCGGACGAGATCTACAACCTTGCCGCCCAGAGCCATGTGCAGGTGAGCTTCGAGACGCCGGAATATACCGCCAATGCCGACGCCATCGGCACGCTGCGCATGCTGGAAGCGATCCGCATCCTCGGCCTCGAGAAGAAGACGCGCTTCTACCAGGCGTCCACGTCGGAACTCTACGGCAAGGTGCAGGAGGTTCCCCAGAGCGAGACGACACCCTTCTATCCCCGCTCACCCTATGCCGCGGCAAAGCTCTACGCCTACTGGATCGTCGTCAACTATCGCGAAGCCTACGGCATGCATGCCTCGAACGGTATCCTTTTCAACCATGAAAGCCCACTGCGCGGCGAGACCTTCGTGACACGCAAGATCACCCGCGCCGTCGCCGCCATCACGCTCGGCCAGCAGGACCAGCTCTTCCTCGGCAATCTCGACGCCAAGCGCGACTGGGGGCATGCGAAGGAATATGTGCGCGGCATGTGGTTGATGCTGCAGCAGGCGAAGGCCGACGATTATGTGCTGGCGACGGGCGAGACGACCACCGTGCGCCAGTTTGCCGAATGGTCCTTCGCCGAAGCCGGCATCGCCGTCCGCTGGGAGGGCGTAGGCGTCGACGAGAAGGGTTATGATGCGGCGACGGGCAAGCAGCTCGTCTCCATCGACCCGCGCTACTTCCGCCCGACGGAAGTCGATCTCCTGCTCGGCGATCCCTCGAAGGCCGAGCGGGTGCTCGGCTGGCGTCATGAAACGGGCGCGCACGAGCTTGCCCGGGAAATGGTGCGGGAAGACCTGAAGCTCATGCAGAGAAACTATGCGGAAAAGGGCCGTCTCTGAATGTACGACCTTGCAGGAAAACGCGTCTTCGTCGCCGGTCATCGCGGCATGGTCGGCAGCGCCATCGCCAAGCGGCTGGCAGCGGAGAACTGCACGGTGCTGACCGCGCCGCGCGACACGGTGGACCTCGAGCGGCAGGCGGATGTCGAGCGCTTCTTCGCGACGGAGCGGCCGCAGGCGGTGGTGATGGCGGCGGCGAAGGTCGGCGGCATCCTTGCCAATGACCGCGAGCCCGTGGAGTTCCTCCAGCGCAATCTCGCGATGGAGATGAACGTCATCAAGTCGGCGCATGAGGCCGGGGTCGAGAAGCTGCTCTTCCTCGGCTCAAGCTGCATCTATCCGAAATTCGCCGACCAGCCGATCACCGAGAGCGCACTTTTGACCGGCGCGCTGGAGCCGACCAACGAATGGTATGCCATCGCCAAGATCGCCGGCATCAAGCTCTGCCAGGCCTATATGAAGCAGCACGGCGCCCGCTTCATCTCGGCCATGCCCACCAACCTCTACGGCCCGAACGACAATTTCGACCTCAAGACCAGCCATGTGCTGCCGGCGCTGATCCGCAAGGCGCATGAGGCGAAACTGGCCGGCCTGGACCATGTGACGATCTGGGGCACCGGATCGCCGCGCCGCGAGTTCCTGTTCAGCGAGGACTGCGCCGATGCGCTGGTCTTCCTGCTCAAGAATTACGAGGACTACGAACACGTTAATGTCGGTTCTGGCGAGGACATCGCCATTCTCGACCTCATGCGGCTCGTCGCCGAGGTCGTCGGTTTCGAGGGGCGGATCGAGGCCGATCCCTCCAAACCGGATGGGACGCCGCGCAAGCTGATGTCGAACGCCAAGCTGGCGGCGATGGGTTGGAAGCCCGCCACGGAACTTCGCGACGGAATTGCCCGCGCCTACCGCTGGTACCTCGATACCCTCAAGCAATAGAAAGGCACGGCATCAGAAATCGGGAACGTCGTGCGTCTCAGCGCCAGTTCTCGTCGATCCAGCGCGTCGGCCGGACATGCTTGTAGGCCTTCTTCCACCAGGCCGAGACCGGCCATTGCCCGATTACGGCCTCGTCGGGATCGGGCTTGCCGGTGAAGGCAACGATGCGCGTGCCTGAGGGAAGCGGCACGTCCTTGAAGAAGTTCAGCGGCCAGCGCGGCAAGAGCGTGTGTTTGAAACTGACGCACCACCCGGCCGGCCAGTAGGTCATGTTTTCGGCGGCGGCGGAAACGTAGCGCTGCGAAATCGTGTGCTTGTTGACCTTGGCGTCGGGGTCGCGGATGAAGTCGTCATACACATGCGTGTTGGTGCCGACCGTCCAGCGGTAGACCGAAGTGTTGCCGATGCCCTGGCCGAGCTGCGTCCAGTTTTCCGCAATGCAGAATTTGCCGGGCGCATAATCGAAGAAATCGTCGAGCGGCCCGGTGATGACCACGTCGAGATCGACGAACAGCACGTCGCCCTCAAGGTCGGCCAGCGGCGCCTGCCACAGCGAAATCTTGCGCCACGGCTTCCAGGCGACGCGCTCGGGAATGGTGATCGGCGGCAGCGGGAAGACGGAGACCGCGGGATCGATGCCTTCGGCATCTTCCGTGAAGCAGACGAGCCGCGTCGGACGAACCGTATTGCGCTTGATCATGGACCACAGGCGGTTGACGTAATCCGCCGGATAGCGCGTGCCCCATTTCATGCATACGATCGTCTGCATCCGCATCATCTCCACTGGAACGCGCCGATTGCGCGCCGGCGCCTCCATAGACCATATCGGTCGGCGGTGATAGGAGTTCCGCGACCGCGCCGCATTTTCGAGCCCCAGCACCCCATGAACATTCTCATCCTCACGCAATGCTTTCCCCCTGTCGTCGGCGGGATCGAGAACATGATGGGCTCGATGGCGCTTGCCTTGCAGGAGGGCGGCCATGCCGTCACCGTGCTGGCCGACGGCAAGCCCGATGTTTCCGACAAGGAACGTCCCTACGGAATTGCCCGATTCTCCGGATGGAAACCGCTGCGGCGCTGGCGCAAGGCGCGGGAGGCTGCGCGCCTCGTGCGCGCCGGCGCCTATGACCGGATTATCGCCGATACCTGGAAAAGCGTGGAAAACCTGGGTGTGGACACCGTTCCGGTCACCGTGCTCGCCCATGGCATGGAATTTCCTGCCGCCCCCACCCCGCGCAAGGCGCAGCGCATCCAGGCGGCGATGGCCAAGGCGAAGGACGTCATCGCCAATTCCAGCTTCACCGCCGGCCTTGCCGCGCCCTATGTGGCGGCTGGCCGGCTGCGCACCGTCACCCCCACCGTGCCGGCACAGGCTCCGGCCGATCCCGACCGGCTGGCGGCACTACGGACAGCCCATGGCGATGGACTGCAGGTCGTGACGCTCTGCCGGCTGGAGCCGCGCAAGGGCGTGGACCGGCTCATCGAGGCCGTCGCGGCGCTGCACCCGGCCTATCCCGGCCTGACCCTGCACGTCGCCGGTGACGGCGCGGACCGCGCCCGGCTCGAAGCCCTCGCCAGGGACGCCGGCATCGCCGGCGCCGTCATCTTCCACGGCCGCGTATCGGATACGGAAAAGGCGGCTCTTCTGGAACTCGCCGACGTCTTCGCCATGCCGGCGCGCCGCGAGGGCAATTCCGTCGAGGGATTCGGCCTCGTCTATCTGGAAGCCGCCTGGTACGGCGCCCCCGGCCTTGCCGGCCGCGAGGGTGGCGCGGCGGATGCCGTGCTCGACGGCAAGACAGGCCTTCTGTGCGACGGCGCCGATACGGCATCCGTGACGGCAACGCTGGACAGGCTCCTCGGTGACCGCGACCTCCGGCTCCGGCTCGGCGAAAGCGCCCGTCGGCACGCCCGTGAGCAGACCTGGCAGCACAAGATCGGGGACTTCCTGACGCCCCCGCAGCAGGGCACGGCGGCCGCCGGACCGCGCATCCTCCAGCTCCTTCCCGCGCTTGGCGACGGTGGCGTGGAGCGCAGCGCCGTGGAGATGGCCGGCCATCTCGGCGAACTCGGCCTGCCGAACTGGATCGCCAGCGCGGGTGGCCCGCTCGTCGCCGCGGCAGAAGCCGCAGGCGCCCGGCACGTCACGCTGCCGGTCGGAAAGAAATCACTCTTTTCCGCCGTTTCCGCCGCACGGGCCGTCGCGCGGCTGGTCGATGCCGAGGGCATCGACATCATCCATGCCCGCAGCCGCGTACCGGCCTGGGTCGGTCTTCTCGCCTGCCGCCTGGCACGGCGGCCGGTGCGTTTCCTGACGACCTTCCACGGTGTCTACAGCCACGGCAACGCCCTCAAGCGTTTCTACAACAGCGCCATGTTGCGCGCGCCGCTGGTCATCGCGAATTCGCAGTTCATCCGCGACCACATCGTCGCCGTCTACGGCTTCCCGCTGGAGCGCGTGATCGTCGCCCCGCGCGGCGTCGAGCCCGATCTCTTCGATCCCGCACGCATTCCGGCCGAAACACGCAGCGCCCTGCGCCGTGAACTCGGCGCCACGGAGCATGGCCCGCTGGTGGTGATGGTCGGCCGCGTGACGCGGTGGAAGGGCCATGCCGTGCTGCTGGAGGCCGCCGCACGCCTCGACCGTCCCGACCTTCGCCTCGCCTTCGTCGGCGGCGGCTCGGAGGCGCTCGTTGCCGAGCTTCAGCGCGACATGGCACGCCTCGGCCTTGACGGCCGCGTCACCTTCACCGGCAGCCGACGGGATATTCCCGCCATCCTCGCCGCCGCCGATCTCGCGGTTTCGGCTTCGACCGACCCGGAAGCCTTCGGCCGTGCCGCGATCGAGGCGCAGGCGATGGGCACGCCCGTCATCGCGACCGATCACGGCGGCAGCCGGGAGACGGTTCTGCCCGGCAGGACCGGCTGGCTGGTGCCGCCCGGCGACGTCGCCGCACTTGCCGCCGCGCTGGACGAGGCGCTTGCCGATCCGGATCGCCTGAAAACCATGGGCGCGAACGGCCGGGCACATGTGCTCGCCAACTTCACCACCCGGCAGATGCTCGAAAAGGAATATTCTGCCTATGAGCGGCTGATGGCGGTGGAGCCACGGCGCTGACATGGCGAAGAGCGCCCCTCCCGTCGTCTGGGTCCTGACGGACGGCAAGGCCGGCGACGAACAGCCGCTGATCGGCCTCGCTGAGGCCATGGAGACGGAACCTCTCCTGCGGCGGGTGGCACCGCGGCGTGCCTATACCTGGCTGATGCCCTGGGGACCGATCGACCCGAAGGATGCACCGGCCAAGGCCGGCTCGCCGCTCGCTCCGCCCTTTCCGGATATCTGCCTTGCCACGGGCCGGCGGGCGGTGCCCTATCTGCGCCGGCTGAAGGCGCTTTCGCCTTCGACCTTCTGTGTGCTCTTCAAGGATCCCCGGACCCGGCGGCATGGCGCGGACCTGCTCATCGTGCAGCAGCACGACGCGCCACGCGGCAGCAATGTCCTCGTGGTCACCACCGCCCCCAACAGGCTTCTGCCGGAGCGGCTGGCAGAGGCGCATGCCGCCTTTGCGGACATCCTCGCCCCCCTGCCCGTGCCACGGATCGCGGTGCTCGTCGGCGGCAACGGCCGGCATCATCGTTTCACCGACGCCGATATCAACCGCTTCCTTCGTGGCCTTCATGCAAAACTGGAAGACGGCTGTGGACTGATGATAACCACTTCGCGTCGCACGCCAGCCCCGCTCGCCAAGGCCTTGGCGGGACTCGGCAATCGCCCCGGCGTGCATCTCTGGGACGGAACGGGGAAAAACCCGCTGCTCGCCTATCTCGCCTGGGCCGACGAGATCGTCGTCACGGCCGATTCGACCAACATGATCGGGGAAGCAGCCGCGCTCGGCGTGCCCGTACAACTCTTCTACCCGTCCGGCGGCCATCCGAAGATCGACAGCCTGATCGCCGCGTTGTCGCAGGAAACCGTCATCGGCCGGTTTCCGGAGGCGCCCGCCCACGGCCGTGGCAACCCGGTCAATTCGACATCGGGGCTGGCGGAAGAGATCCTGAAACGGTGGAGACTGTCTAAAGCTCGACCAACCCGACCTTCTTGACCTGGCGGATCGTCAGCATGGTGCGCACGGTATCGACCTGCGCATTGGCGGTCAGTTCCTCGATGACGAAGTCCTGGAAGCGCGTGAGGTTTTCGGCAACGCAGTGCAGAAGGAAATCGCTGTCGCCGGAGACCATCCAGGCCTGGCGTACCATCGGCCATTCGCCGGTGGCGGCCGCAAAGGCCTTGAGATTCGCCTCCGACTGGTGCTTGAGCCCGACCATGCAGAAGGCGACAAGATCATAACCGAGCGCGGGAGCATTCAGCATCGCGGTGTAACCCTCGATGATGCCCGCCTCCTCCAGCTTGCGCACGCGGCGTAGACAGGGCGGCGCGGAGATGCCGGCACGGGCGGCAAGCTCCACATTGGTCATCCGGCCATCGGCCTGAAGCTCCTTCAGGATACGGATGTCGATGGCGTCGAGTTCTGCACGAAACATGGGAATTATTGAAACCTTTCAGGGAGGCGACCGGAAGTGATCCGAATCGCCGTATCAGCGCAACATTGTTACCGCAAACGGCACAAATATGTCACGCGCCTTCGCTTGTCTGTTGGCAAAGCCCTGCATGCTCTTGAAACTCATGGCGCTCCCTTCATAAATGAAGGTCGAACAACGACACGCCGGCCGGACCCGAGCGCGCCATTCGCGCGGGAAATGGCCCATTGGGGTTAAAACCCCGGAAGGAACGACCATGTCCACCCGCCACGTCAAGGTACTGATCATCGGCTCCGGCCCCGCCGGCTACACCGCCGCCATCTATACCGCCCGCGCCATGCTGGAGCCGGTGCTGATCGCCGGCATGGAACAGGGTGGCCAGCTGATGATCACCACGGATGTGGAAAACTATCCGGGTTATGCCGATCCGGTACAGGGCCCGTGGATGATGGAGCAGATGCTCAAGCAGGCCCAGCATGTCGGCGCCGAGATCGTCAACGACCTCGTCACGAACGTCGATCTCGACGTGCGCCCCTTCCGCATCTCCACCGACAGCGGCACCGAATGGACCGCCGACGCGCTGATCATCGCGACGGGCGCCAAGGCCAAGTGGCTCGGCATCGATACCGAACACAAGTTCATGGGTTTCGGCGTCTCGGCCTGCGCCACCTGCGACGGGTTCTTCTATCGCAACAAGGACGTCATCGTGGTCGGCGGCGGCAATTCGGCGGTGGAGGAAGCGCTCTATCTCTCCAACCTCGCCAAGACCGTGACGGTCGTGCACCGCCGCGACAGTTTCCGCGCGGAAAAGATTCTCCAGGAGCGGCTGTTCGCCAAGGAGAATGTCAAGATCGTCTGGGACCACGAGGTCGTCGAATATCTCGGTGCCGATCCGAAGCCGCCGATGCCCGCTTCCGTCAACGGCGTGAAGCTGCGCAACGTCAAGACCGGCGAAACGCGCGACATGGTGACGGACGGCGTGTTCGTGGCGATCGGCCACGCGCCGGCGGTCGAGCTCTTCAAGGGCAAGCTGCGCCAGAAGCCGAACGGCTATCTGTGGACGGCGTCCGATTCCACGGCGACGGACGTGCCGGGCGTTTTTGCCGCAGGCGACGTCACCGACGACATCTATCGCCAGGCGGTTACGGCTGCCGGCATGGGTTGCATGGCAGCCCTCGAAACCGAAAAATACCTTGCAGGTCATATGCCTGTCGCAATTGCGGCCGAGTAGAAGCCGCCAACAAAGGGCGGCGGGATAGCCCGACCGCCCGCGTGGGAACAGTTGAATCAGCGACCGGGCGGGAAGCACGCGCTCCCCGCCACAAAGACATATGGGGGATAGAATGCCACTCGATTGGGACAAGCTGCGGATTTTCCACGCCGCAGCCGAGGCCGGCTCGTTTACGCACGCCGCAGACAAGCTGCACCTTTCTCAATCGGCCATCAGCCGTCAGGTGAGCGCGCTGGAGCAGGATGTCGGCATCAAGCTCTTCCACCGCCACGCCCGCGGCCTTATCCTCACCGAGCAGGGCGAGATCCTCTATCGCACCGCGCACGACGTGCTGATGAAGCTCGAAAGCGTGCGCGTACAGCTGACGGAAAACACGGAAAAGCCAAGCGGCAAGCTGCGCATCACCACCACGGTCGGCCTCGGCCAGGGATGGCTGACCGACAAGGTGCAGGAATTCCTCGCGCTCTATCCCGACATGCAGGTGCAGCTCATCCTCGACAATGAGGAGCTGGACGTGAACATGCGCCATGCCGACTGCGCCATCCGCCTTCGCGAACCGCAGCAGTCCGACCTCATCCGGCGCCGGCTCTTCACCGTGCACATGCACATTTACGCCGCCCCCTCCTACATCAACCGCTATGGCGAACCGCAGTCGATCGACGATCTCGACAACCACAAGATCATCACCTTCGGCGAGCCCGCGCCCAGCTACCTGCTCGACGTCAACTGGCTGGAGATCGCCGGCCGCGATTCCGACAATCCCCGCCCCTCCATCCTGCAGATCAACAGCCAGACCTCGATCAAGCGCGCCTGCCTGCTCGGCATCGGGGTCGCGATGCTGCCGGACTATATTGTCGGGCGCGATCCGGGCCTCATCCAGTTGCCGGTCAGCGCCGACATCCCGTCCTTCGACACTTACTTCTGCTATCCGAGCGAGATGAAGAACTCCGCAAAGCTCAAGGTTTTCAGGGATTTCATCGTCGCGAAGGCACGCAACTGGAACTTCTGAGCGAACGGATTTGCAAGGCCTGCGCCACCTGCATGGCTGGCATGCACATTAAATGATTGATGTATGCCCACAAAACCATCATATCGCACGCAGCTGATGCACTTTGGTGGCTTTTTCCTCCCAGTGCCACCGCACCAGCTGTTCCCCTCTGGAGGTTTTATTACCTTCAAAACTATAAAGGGCCCAAGTTGATCTTGCGGCCCTCTTTTTTTGCCTTCCGATAAGAGACAGCCCGCTGTTCCGGGCAGGACCGCACGCGTCTCCATGCACAGACGCCAGTGACCCGACGGCTCGAAGCAATCGTATCGAGCAGAGCAGGCCCGCCCAAGCCGTCAAAGGGCCCCTAAGCCCTCCCGACATTCCGACGATTGCAAAATCTCGCTGCCCCTACCGGCGCCGGTAATTGCGCTGGCTGCGCGCTTAAAAATAGCATGCAATCTGGATTCTGATTGTGTGCGATTATTGCAATCATGTTTTCCCTTTTCGTTGGAAAACTTTCCATCACCCGCAATGAAAGCAATGCTAGACATGGAAGCGGCGCCAAAGGAGCTGGCGCCGCCAATGGTGTTTTTCCGTATATCCCTGGAAATCCTCATGTATTTCCAGATTAAATGGCAGACTTTGGCGAATATACGACAAATCCCAACCGGATTAATCAGAATTCCGGAGGGTAAAATGAGTCCGGAGGAGACAATCGTGGATTCTACACCATCATCTTCAACACAGCGCTTGGGGTCTTCGCCCCTGCCGGTCAGCGATAACCTATTCAATGAAGACATTGCCCCGATAAAGGAGCAGACATGGGGCGTATACAATCTATCCGCAATGTGGATGTCGAACGTCCATAGTGTGGCAGGGTATGTATTTGCAGCAAGCCTCTTTACCCTCGGCCTTGGTGGCTTTCAGGTTTTCGCGGCGCTCATCACCGGCATCTTGCTGATCTACGTCTTTACCAACCTCGCCGGCCGCGCCGGCCAGAAATACGGCATCGCCTTTGCAGCATTCTGCCGCCCCGCATTCGGCGTCTTCGGCGCCAACATACCGAGCATGATCAAGGCATCGACAGCGACATGCTGGTACGGCATCCAGACCTGGGTTGCCTCGACCGCACTGGTCGTGGTCACGCTGCGGCTGGCCCCCGGTGCCGCCGTGCTCAACAACGATTCCATTCTCGGAATGACCACGCTGGGATGGATCTGCTTCCTCGTCATGTGGTTCTCGCAGCTCGCCGTCTTCTACTACGGCTGGGAAGCCATCCGTAAGTTCACGGACTGGGCCGGCCCCGCGATCTACCTCGTGATGTTCGCCATGGCCGGCTGGGTCGTCTGGAAGGCAGGCGGACTGGAACATATCGACTTAAATCTCGGCTCGGAGAGCCTGAGCGGTGGGGATGCTCTCTCGGCCTGGCTGACCGCCGTCGCCCTGACGGTTGCCTGGTTTGCCGGCACCACGCTGAACTTTGCCGATTTCTCGCGCTTCATGAAATCGCGCGAGGCGATGAACCGCGCCAACTTCCTCGGCCTGCCGATCAATTTTGCCCTCTTCGCCCTCGTCACCGTCGTCACGACATCAGGCGCACTGAAGGTTTTCGGCGAGCTCATCACCGACCCCGTTCACCTGGTCGCCCGGCTCGACAGCGTGACCGCGATCGTGCTCGGCGCCCTCACCTTCATGACTGCAACCATCGCGACAAACATCGTGGCGAACTTCGTCTCGGCCGCCATGGACCTGACGAATCTTGCACCGAAATACCTGACCTTCCGGCGTGCAGGCGTTCTCGCCTCGCTCATCTCCGTCATGGTCATGCCGTGGAAGCTCTACGCCAACGCGGTCATGGTGCAGTACACGCTCGGTACGCTCGGTGCGTTTATCGGCCCGATCTTCGGCATCATCATCTGCGACTATTTCATCATCCGCAAACAATCGATCGACCTGGACAGCCTCTATACGGAAGATCCGCGCGGCAAGTACTGGTACCGGAACGGCTTCAATCCGAATGCCATCCTTGCCCTGGTGCTCGCCGGCATCTTCGCCCTCTCGATCTCCCAGCTCGCCCTCTTCGCGAGCGTGGCCGCCTACTCCTGGTTCTTCGGTGCCTTTGCCGGCGGCATTCTCCACTATGCCTTCTCCGGCCGGAAGGAGCGGACGGCGTGAGCGACGATCCCCATTCCACCCATCGACTGTGGATGGAGGCGGCCCTTGCGGAGGCGCGCGACGGTGTCGCTTCCGGCGGTATGCCCTTCGGTTCGGTCCTGGTCGTCGGCGGACAGATCGTTGCGAGGGGCCACAACCGACAGATCCAGGACCGCAGGTTCCTGGCCCACGCGGAAATGGTCTGCCTGGAGAGCTTTCTCGCCGGCCATGACGGCCCGCTGGACAATGCGACGCTCGTTGCCACCGAAGCGCCCTGCCCGATGTGCGCCGGAGCGGCGATCGTGGCCGGCGTCTCCCGGATCGTGGTTGGTGAAGCCCACCACTATCCGGGCGCCTGCGACTGGCTTGCGACACAGGACGTCGAACTCACCGTGCTGAACGAGCCCGGCTGCATCGATCTCGTCTCGGACTTCAAGGCCCGGCATCCGGATCGCTGGAACCGGTTCAGCGCAGGCTGAGGCTTCCCATCACCCGGCGCCGGATATCCCGGCGCCGGGTGACAGTTTTCTCCAGGCGCGCTTCGGCACCAGGGATGGGAAATCACCCGCGCCTTTGGCTGGCGCCCCGCAAGCACAGCGCGGCACCTTGCGGTATTTCGGCACGCCTGCCGTCCTGTCCCGCCTAGCGATCACCACATATTCAAGCAAGGCGTGCTGCGCCGTCGGCATTCCGTGCGTCGGCACCCGGGAAACATCTGTTTCGTTTTGGGCTTTTATTGCTCGCAAAGCGCTGCGCTTTCCACCTGACCTTGCAGCCTTCTCTTTTGCCTTCGGGCAGACGAAACAGATTTTCAACCCTTGTGAAAAACTTGGGATGTGCTTCTCTTGAAGAACCCCGGTCCCTCCCCCATATTCAGGTTAGCCAACGCACTTGCGGTCTTTCTCCTCCCAGTGCCGCGCGTTGGCTGTTCCCCTCTGGAGGTTTTATACCTTCACACCTGCAGGGCCCAAGCTTCGCTTGCGGCCCTCTTTTTTTGCCGTGGCCTCTTGTATCGAACATTCGCGAATCCAATATCGAACATACCCGATATAAACATCGCTGGACCACGATAGATATGACCCCGCCCGACACCGACGAAATCCTCAAGGCTCTCGCGCATCCCAAGCGGCTGGAGATCCTTGCCTGGCTGAAGGAGCCGCAGACCCATTTTTCCGGCCAGGAGCATCCGCTGGAGTTTGGCGTCTGCGCCGGCCAGATCGAAAGGCGCTGCGACCTGTCGCAGTCCACCGTCTCCGCCCATCTTGCCACCCTGCAGCGCGCCGGCCTCGTGACGACGCGCAAGATCGGCCAATGGGTGTTCTTCAAACGCGACGAAGACAAGATCGCGGCCTTTCTCCACCACATCAACGGCTCGCTTTGAGCATCTACCCTCCCCCAAGCCAGAAGAAGGACTACCCATGACTTCGCTCTTCGACCCTCTCAAGATCGGTGACATCCAGCTTGCCAACCGCATCGTCATGGCGCCGCTGACGCGCAACCGTTCGCCGGGCGCCGTGCCGAACACGCTGAACGCCGCCTACTACGAGCAGCGCGCCAGCGCCGGCCTGCTGATCACCGAAGCGACCGCCATCAGCCACCAGGGCCAGGGCTACGCCGACGTGCCGGGCCTCTACAAGGCCGAGGCGCTGGACGGCTGGAAGCAGGTCACCGACGGCGTGCACAAGGCAGGCGGCAAGATCGTCGTGCAGATGTGGCATGTCGGCCGCATCTCCCATGACACGCTCCAGCCGAACGGCGGCAAGCCGATTGCCCCTTCGGCGATCCGTGCCAAGTCGAAGACCTACCTCATCAATGCCGACGGCAGCGGGAGTTTCGCCGAAACCTCAGAGCCCCGAGCGCTGGAGAAGGCCGAGCTTCCCGGCATCGTCGAGGACTACCGCCGCGCCGCCCGTGCCGCGATCGATGCGGGCTTTGACGGCGTCGAGATCCACGCCGCCAACGGGTACCTGATCGACCAGTTCCTGCGCTCGGGCAGCAACGCACGCACGGACGAGTATGGCGGCTCGATCGAAAACCGCGCGCGCCTGCTATTCGAGGTCGTCGATACGATCACCAAGGAGATCGGCGCCGGTCGCACCGCGATCCGCATCTCGCCGGTGACCCCCGCCAACGACGCCTTCGACCCGGACCCGCAGCCGCTCTTCACCTATGTGGTCGAAGGTCTCGCCAAGTATGATCTGGCCTACATCCATATCATCGAAGGCGCGACGGGCGGCTCGCGTGACCACCAGCAGGGCGACACGCCCTTCGATTACGCGGCACTGCGCGCCGCCTACAAGGCCGCCGGCGGCAAGGCGGCCTGGATGGTCAACAACGGCTACAACCGCGAACTCGCCATCGATGCCGTCGAAAGCGGCAAGGCCGACCTTGTCGCCTTCGGCAAGCTGTTCATCGCCAACCCGGACCTCGTCGAGCGGCTGAAAGACAAGACCGCGCTGAATGCCCCGGACCAGGGCACCTTCTACGGCGGCGGCGCCAAGGGCTACACGGACTATCCGTCCCTCGACAACGTCGCGTGACACCCTTGCATCGGAGCGTTGCGCAATCCAGCGCTCCGATGCCTCCTCCCCGAGGGAGGACAGAAACGCCCGCGGTCTCCTCCCCGCGGGCGTTTTCTTTTAGATGGCGATAGGCGCAAGGACATTCCCGGAACAATCCGGTTCACGGCACAGGCTGTTGGCTCGCTCCTCCGGCTGCAGCCCCCCGAACCGGGAAAGGCCCGTTACGGCCGGTCGTATTCGCGGGTCAGGCCCTTGTAGTACTCGCCGGGATCATAGCGCAGGGTGCGGGACTTGCCCGGATTGTTGAAGAAATAATCGTAGAACGACATGTATTGCGCCCGCTCGCTGACGACGATGCTGCCGCGCGGCGCCCGCTCGTCGCCATTCTTGTAACCGTCCGCGGCCATGGCGGGCGCGGCAAGGGCTGCCAGGGCGGCAACGGCGAATGACTTCATGTTCATGGTACTGCTCCGGGATTCGCTTTTCCCCAATATCGGCACCGAGAGTGGAAATTTCATGGGGGCGGCAACAAAAAACCCGCCGTTGCCGGCGGGTTTTGCATCACATTGCAAAGAGCCGTGTTACTTGCAGGCTGCGCAGAAGCGCTGGATGCGCTTGCAGGCTTCCTCGAGCTGGGCCTCGGACGTCGCATAGGAGATGCGGAAGTTCGGGCCGAGGCCGAAGGCCGAGCCATGCACGACGGCGACGCCTTCTGATTCCAACAGTTCCGAAACGAAGTCCTCGTCCGTCTCGATGACCTTGCCCGACGGCGCGGTCTTGCCGATCAGCCCCTTGCAGGACGGATAGACATAGAAAGCGCCTTCCGGCGACGGGCACTCGATGCCCTTGGCCTGATTGAGCATGGAAACGACGAGGTCGCGGCGACCTTCGAAGATCTTCTTGTTTTCCGGAATGAAGTCCTGCGTGCCGTTCAGCGCCTCGACGGCGGCCCACTGGGCGACCGAGCAGGCGCCCGAGGTCTGCTGGCCCTGGATCATGTCCATCGCCTTGATGAGGGCGAGCGGGCCGGCCGCATAGCCGATACGCCAGCCGGTCATCGCATAGGCCTTGGAAACGCCGTTCATCGTCAGCGTACGATCGTAGAGACCGGGCTCGACCTCGACCGGGGTCGCGAACTTGAAGTCGCCATAGGTCAGGTGCTCGTACATGTCGTCCGTCAGCACCCAGACATGCGGGTGGCGCATCAGGACGTCCGTCAGCGCCTTCAGCTCGTCATGGCTGTAGGCGGCGCCCGACGGGTTGGACGGGGAGTTGAAGATGAACCACTTGGTCTTCGGCGTGATCGCCTTCTCCAGGTCTTCCGCCTTCAGCTTGAACTTGTTTTCCTGCGTCGTCGCGACGAAGACCGGCGTGCCGCCGCACAGCGACACCATTTCCGGATAGGACACCCAGTAAGGTGTCGGGATAACGACTTCATCGCCCGGATTCATCGTCGCCATGAAGGCGTTGAAAAGAATCTGCTTTCCGCCCGTGCCGACGATCGTCTGCGCGGCGGTGTAGTCGAGGCCGTTCTCACGCTTGAATTTCTTGACGATCGCTTCGCGCAGTTCCGGGATACCGGCAACGGGCGTGTACTTCGTCTCGCCGCGGTTGATCGCGTCGATGGCGGCTTTCTTGATATTGTCGGGCGTGTCGAAATCCGGTTCGCCAGCACCAAGCCCGATGACGTCACGGCCTTTCGCTTTCAGTTCACGCGCTTTCTGGGAAACGGCGATGGTGGCGGAAGGCTTCACACGGGAAAGGGCGTCGGCAAGAAAGGCCATGATGGAGATGTCCTCATCGGGTTCAAAGACGGCTTGACGCCATGGACCCGGAGCGCCGGGCTCCATAGCGGTTAGGTCTATGTCGAATGTGGGCGGGTCTTGCAAGCGCGAAGGACGAAAAAAGCGGGAAATGCAGGCTATACCGAAAAAATTCATGAGCCCCATCAGCGAACGGAATGGATCGCCGCCCTTGCAAAAACGAGCCACACCAATTGGTTGAGGCAAGCTGCAACATCGAAGATTTTTACGCGAAGGATTAAACCGGCATTAACGGGTGCCCTCTATAATCGCGCCGTCGGGACGTTCCAGCGGATGGTGCGCTGCATGAGCGAAAGAAGCATCTTCTCCAATCTCGTCCGGCAGCCGGGCGGCGCCTTCGGCGCAGCCTACGGCCCCTTCTTCCTGCAATCCGCCCTTCAACCGATCTTTTCCGAGCGCGCGGACGGCCGACCGCAGATCGCCGCATTCAAGGGATTGATCCGCGCCAGCGCGGGCGACATGCCCTGCTCCCCGGCAGAATTCTTCGAACGCGTTCCGGAAGACGAACGCATGGCGGTGGACGGCCTTTGCCGCAGCCTGCACATCCTCAATACCGGTGCGCTCGGCCGGCGCGAGGCCGCGCTCATCATCAATTTCCAGGCCGGGCTCTACACCACGCCTCAGGCCATCCGCCAGGAAGTGGAATGGCTGCGCCTTGCCGCGCACGAGGCAGGCCTGCCGCCGGCGCGCATCGCCTGCGAGATCCGCGAGCACCCGCGGGACGATCTCGACACGCTGGTTTCCTTCGCCGCACGCCTGCATGACAGCGGCTTTGCCATCGCCATCGACAACTACACCGGCGAGGACCACGACCTTGAGCGCCTGGAACGACTGAAGCCGCAATTCGTGACCTTCGATACCGCCTGGCTGCGCAGCTTCGTGGAAAACTCCGCCGGGCTCGCTTTGTTGCGCGTCGTCGTCGGCCAGTTCGCAGCGAAAGGTATTCGCGCCATTGTCGGCGGCATCGAGGAACCGGAAATGATCGCGCTGTGCCGCGACATGGGCGGGCCGCTGATGCAGGGCTACCTGCTTGCCCGGCCGGAGACGGCTCCCACGAGCTTCAACATCACCTTCCCGGAAGGCGACGACGAGCCGGCACAGTCACCTGCCGCAACGCTTGCGGCAACAGGTTTCGCGCCCTTGGAAAACCGAGCCGCGCGACCGGTCCGCCAGTTCGGCCGCAGAGGCATGTAAGACGGCGCAGGCGCGCCGTCTATTCGGTCGAACGCACTGGAAATCCAGCTTTTTTACCCCGCCTTCTTTTCGCCACAATAAATGTCGGGCCTTGCCGCAATTCGGTCGTTCTCGCGCCGATTTCGGCGAGCTTTTTCGGTGCCAAGGCAAGCGAAGGACAGGAGGGGAATACGATGTTTCTGGATGAAGACAAGGTCGGCAGGAAGCCGAAGGCACGCGAATCCCGCGCCATGTTCATGATCGCCATGACGGCGCTCGCTGCCTGCGTCGCCATGGTCGTCAGCCTGATGTCGCCACCCGCCGTCGCGCTCGACACGATCAAGACCTCCGGCATCGAAAAGACGACGTCTCACATCGAGCCCACGCAAAAGTGAGCCGCCCGCCCCGGCGCCGCTCTTGAAAGCCGCTCGCCTCTGGGCCAGTTAACGGCAGAAGACAGGAGACGGCGATGCGACAGGATATTCGGCCCTTGAAAGGCATATTGGCGGGCGCCGCCGCGATGCTCCTCCTGACCGCGACGCTTCTGGTCTCTCCCGCATCCGCCGAAACCCGCGAAATCCCCAGCAAGAAAGCCGCCCTGCTCGTCGAGACGCTGGCGACGGGGCTGAACCAGCCGTGGTCCGTCGAGGTCCTGCCCGATGGCGCCTATCTCGTTTCCGAAAAAGGCGGCACGCTCCGCCTGATCCGCGGCGGCAAGGTCTCCGCGCCCCTTCGCGGCGTGCCCGAAGTCTCCACCACCGGCCAGGGCGGCTTGCTTGACATTGCGCTCGCCCCCGATTTTGCGACCAGCCGCATACTGTACCTGACCTACAGTGCCCGCGGAGACGGCGGTTCCGGCACGGCCGTGGCCAAGGCAAGGCTTGCCGCGGACGACACGGCGCTGGAGGACACGACCCGCATCTTCCTGATGAACCGCCTTACCTCGCGCGGCCAGCATTTCGGCTCGCGCATCGCCATCGCCAAGGACGGCAGCCTGTTCTTCGGCATCGGCGACCGGGGCGAAGGCCCGCGCGCGCAGGATCCGCGCGACCATGCCGGCGCCATCCTGCACATCAACCCGGACGGCAGCCCGCATGCCGACAATCCCTTCCTCGGCAGCGCCGAGGGGCTGGCGGAGATCTGGTCGAAGGGGCACCGCAATCCGCAGGGCCTCGTCATCGACCCGAAGGACGGCACGCTGCTGACCGTCGAGCACGGCGCACGCGGCGGCGACGAGATCAATGTGCCGCAGCCCGGCCACAACTACGGCTGGCCCCTCGTCTCCTTCGGCCGCCATTATTCCGGCGCGGAATTCGACCTCGGCTCGGCGGCGAAAGGCTATGAACAGCCACTCTATTATTGGGACCCGTCCATCGCACCCGGCGCCATCGCCGTCTATCACGGCGCCATGTTCCCGGAATGGGAGGGCAACCTGATCGTCGCCGCTCTCAAATATCAGCTCGTCAGCCGACTGGAGCGCGACGAAAGCGGCGCCGTCGTTTCGGAGGAGCGGATGTTCGACGGCGAATTCGGCCGTATCCGCGATGTCATCGTTGCACCAGACGGTGCGTTGCTGCTCTTGACGGACGATCCGAACGGCGCGCTGCTGCGCGTTTCCCGCTCGACCACGACGGATTGATACCACCCGGCCGACATGCCGCCGCACAACAAAGTATGATTGTCTTCCGTCTACAGCCCCTTCCTTCGGCAGCGCAATATAGATCGCACGAAGACTGCAAAGCCCCGTAAAACCTGCGGGTTTTTTCGGCAATCGCCCGGAATTTGACCAAAGTGAGGCGCGTCAAACACGCGCTAAAACTTTTGCTTGCCAATTTAACGCAAACGCATCACTCTTGCGCCGTTCGGGCAATTTGCGAACACGGGAAGACCTTGAATAAAAGCGCGCCGGAGACGCGAAATAATTCCGGGCAGCCAAGATCTGGACAGTCCACGAGACTAGCTGGCTGGCTGGCTGCGGTGAAAACAGGACCCTTTCCTCAACCTCGAGAACTGCCTGCCTAACGCCCCTCGGGGCAAAACTGATGTGCTGCCCGCCGCCAATATACGGGCAGAGAGAAAAGGACCTGACGTATGGCCGAGACTGGCATCGTAAAATTCTTCAACACCGAGAAGGGCTTTGGCTTTATCAAGCCCGACAACGGTGGTGCGGATATCTTCGTACACATTTCCGCTGTGCAGGCTTCCGGCCTGAACGGCCTTTCCGAAAACCAGAAGGTAAGCTTCGACACGGAACCCGATCGCCGCGGCAAAGGCCCGAAGGCGGTCAACCTGCAGATCGCCGGCTGAACCGGCGCCTTTCAGGATTTTCAGTTGAAGCCCGGCAGAGATGCCGGGTTTTTTTGTTCAGCCACGGTTCAGCCTCTTTCCTCTAGTTTCCTCGCCATCAGCCGGCGTTGGGCCGGAGCCTAGGGAAAGACGTCATGAACAAGTTCCTCAAGACCCTTGTGTTGTCCGCAGCCGTCGCCGCGACGACCCTCACCGCAACGGCCGGCGTCGTTGAAGCGCGTGACCGCAACCGCGATGGCTACTGGCGCGAAGGCGATACCTACGAGTACCGCAAGCCGCGACGCCACAACCGCGACCGCGACAATGGCCGCGATGCCGTCGTTGGCGGCGCGCTGGGCCTTGCCACCGGCCTCATCATCGGCGGCGCCATCGCCAACCAGCCGCGCTACGAAGAGCGCCGCGTCTATGTGGAGCCGGACTACTATCCGGAACCCGAGCCGCGCGTGATCTACCGCCAGCCGGTCGTCGTGCCGAGCTACGAGCCCTGGACCCAGTCCTGGTACGACTACTGCGCACGGCGCTATCGCTCGTTCAACCCGAACAGCGGTACCTTCGTCGGCTATGATGGCCGTGAACACTTCTGCACCGCCGGCTGAAACCGGACCGGGCCGACATCGAGAGGCGGGCGCCAGGCGGCGCTCGCCTCTTTTGCGTTTACAGGCCGCGCAGGAACGGGTTCGTGCGCCGCTCCTCGCCGATCTTGCCGCCCGGCCCATGCCCGCAAAGGAATCCGACCTCGTCGCCAAGCGGGAATACCTTGTCGCGGATGGAATCCAAGAGCTGCTGATGGTTGCCGCCCGGCAGGTCCGTTCGGCCGATCGATCCCTGGAAGAGCACGTCGCCGAGATGGGCGAAGCCCTGACCGCGGTGGAAATAGATGACGTGCCCCGGCGCATGGCCGGGCGTGTGGTAGACTTCGAAGGTGTGGTCGCCGAAGGATACCGTATCGCCATCCTCTAGCCAGCGGTCGGGCAGCACATTGCTCACCTTCATCGGCACGCCGAACATCGAGGCCTGCGCTTCCAGCCGCTGCAACAGCGACAGGTCGTCCTTGTGCGGGCCGATGATGTCGATGCCGAGCGCCTCCTTCAGCTCCTTGGCGCCGCCGGCATGATCGATATGGCCATGCGTCAGCCAGATCGCCTTCACCGTGATGCCGTTCTCCTCCAGAGTCTTGAGGATCACCTCGACATCGCCGCCGGGATCGACGACGACGCCCTCCTTCGTCTCGCTGTCGAAGAGAATGGTGCAGTTCTGCTGGAAGGGGGTGACGGGAATGATGCCCGCCTGAAGCATGCCCATGGGGTCCTCGCTCAAAGTGCCGCGTTGCGCCTGATATAGCCATTACCGCGCCGCAGGCAAAGGACGCTGCAAGACATCAGGTTTTTCGCGTAAGCCCTTCAAGAGACTCCCGGATCGGGCAACAGGCGCCAAGAACCCTATGCCGGCTCAGCGCAGGCTGGCGATCTCCTGTGCCGGGCCGGTGGCCAGCGTCGGCGAGACGGTGGAGAAGAGCAGCGCCACGACGGCGATGTTGACGGCGGCATAGAGATAAACGACCGGGCGAAGGCGGCTCGCAACCGGGTTTTCCTGCTTCTGGGTGTTCGTCCGCATGGTCCTGTTTCCTGGCTGTCGGCCGCGTTCGGCTCTGTCTCATCCGTTGTGATCGGTTTCTACAACGGCGGCAGAGTCGAACCTGTTCCTGCGGGAACAGGGCAAGGCGGACGGCTGTTGCCCGTCCGCAACATCGCTCAGAGCGGCAAGGCCATCGTCTCCTTCAGCGTATCGAGAACGATGGCCGTCTTCACATGCGAAACGGATTCGTGCGGCAGAAGCACATCGTTGACGAAGGCCGACAGCGCCTTGAGGTTCGGCACGACGACCTTGATGATGTAGTCCATCTCCCCCGTCAGCGAGAAAGCCTCCAACACCTCCGGCAGATTGGAAATCAGCCGTGCGAACCGTACGGCATTGTCGCGATTGTGCGTCGAAAGCGTCACCGTAACGACGATGACGATGCCAAGATCGAGCTTTTCCCGGTCGAGTTCCGCCCGATAGGCGCGGATGATGCCCTCCTCCTCCAGCCGGATACGCCGGCGGGAACATTGCGAGGGGGAAAGATGGATGCGCTCGGACAGTTCGTTGTTGGTCAGACGCGCGTCCTGCTGCAGATGCGCGAGCAGTTTACGGTCGAATTCGTCCAGTTGCACGGATTGCCCTCCAAACCTGCATTTCACGCACGAATATCGCGGAGAATTATCAAAACGCAAGCACTATGCACACACATTGCATGGAGTACGCGTCATACTTCCCGTCATAACCATCGAGGAGGACGACGGATGGGCCCTTTCCCGCATGACGCGCCGCCGGCGCTGATCACCGCCGATAACCCGGCCGGGACCGACGGGTTCGAGTTCGTCGAATTCGCCCATCCCGAACCGGAAAAGCTGGAAGAGCTGTTTGCCCGCATGGGATACAGCAAGGTCGCGACTCACCGCACGAAGGCGATCTCCGTCTGGCGCCAGGGCGACATCAACTATGTGATCAACGCCGAGCCCGGCTCGCATGCCATGACATTCGCCGGCTTGCACGGGCCCTGCGCCGCCTCCATGGCCTGGCGCGTGGTCGATGCGAAACACGCCTTCGCCCATGCCGTCTCCAAGGGCGCGACGCCCTACGAAGGGAACGACAAGGCACTCGACGTGCCCGCCATCGTCGGAATCGGCGGCTCACTGCTCTATTTCGTCGAAAAATACGGCGCCAAGGGCTCGGCCTATGACGCGGAATTCGACTGGACCGGCGAACGCGACCCCAAACCGCAGGGCGTCGGCTTCTACTATCTCGATCACCTCACCCACAATGTCTATCGCGGCAACATGGACAAGTGGTGGGACTTCTATCGCGAGTTGTTCGGCTTCAAGCAGATCCATTTCTTCGACATTGACGGCCGCATTACCGGCCTCGTGTCGCGCGCCATCACCTCGCCCTGCGGCAAGATCCGCATTCCCCTGAACGAATCGAAGGACGAGACGAGCCAGATCGTCGAGTACCTGAAGAAGTACAAGGGCGAAGGCATCCAGCACATCGCCGTCGGTACGGACGGAATCTACGACGCCACCGACAGGCTCGCCGACAATGGCGTGAAGTTCATGCCCGGTCCGCCGGACAATTATTACGACCGCTCCTATGTGCGCGTCGTGGGCCATGAAGAGCCGGTCGAGCGTATGAAGACGCACGGCATCCTGATCGACGGCGAAGGCGTCGTCGATGGCGGCATGACGAAGATCCTGCTCCAGATCTTCTCGAAGACCGTGATCGGCCCGATCTTCTTCGAATTCATCCAGCGCAAAGGCGACGAAGGCTTTGGCGAGGGCAATTTCCGGGCGCTCTTCGAATCGATCGAGGAAGATCAAATCCGCCGGGGCGTCATCGCAGCAGAATAACAACCGCGGCAACCAAGCCACTGCGGGGAAGGAAGAGGCGGCCGCCCAGCGGCCGCCTCTTTACGTTTCAAAACTCCGGTGCAGGACGCACATGGACAAATTGACTTATCCCAATTTTATCCGCACGTTGCAGGTGTCGAGTCTTTCGGCAACGGGCGCGCGGGCTCCAGGCCGCGCCCCGGTAGCGAGGCAAGTGTCCGGCTCGGATCACTCTCTATTCCGGGCGGACCTTTCGGAGGGGAAGTCATGGAAGCATTGATGCCCATCATCACGCAGCTCATCGCCGGGGCCGTTGGCGGCAACGTGGCCGGCGCCGCCCTGAAACAGGCGGCCGTGAGCGCGATCGTCCGCACCATCGTCGGCGCCATCGGCGGTGTCGGTGGCGGCTTTCTCCTGCAGATGCTGGGCGGTGAAGCCGGCCTCTCGGGCCTCGTTGCCAACGGCATCGGCGGCCTTGTCGGCGGCGGCGTGCTGACGGCGATCGTCGGCGCGGTGCTCGGCAAGAAGCCAGCCTGAAACGAAGAAAGGCGGCCCGAAAGGGCCGCCCGGTTCTTCATCCCGATTTACCCGAAGCCACCATCGTCATCCTCGCGTTTAACCCGGGGACGGCTCATGGCGGAGCGATACGAGCGTGCCGCTTACTCCGCCGCAGCGGCGACGGGATACACTTCCTTCATGTAGTCGTTCATCAGCGTTTCGCAGATCGTGCCCGGCGTGAAGCGGTAGGGGCCGATTTCCGAGACCGGCGTCACTTCCGCCGCAGAGCCCGTCAGGAAGCATTCGGAAAAGTCCGACAGCTCTTCCGGCAGGATCGCCCGCTCGATGACCTGGTAGCCGCGGCGCTTGGCAAGCTCGATAACCGTGCGACGCGTGATGCCGTCGAGGAAGCAATCCGGCACCGGAGTGTGGATGACGCCGTCCTTGACGAAGAAGATATTTGCACCCGTGGCTTCCGCCACCTGGCCGCGATAGTCGAGCATCATCGCATCCGCATAGCCCTTGGCTTCGGCGGCGTGCTTGGAGATCGTGCAGATCATGTAGAGGCCGGCGGCCTTCGATTTCGAGGGCGCGGTCTTCGGGTCGGGGCGGCGGTACTCGGCGATGTCGAGGCGGATGCCCTTCAGCTTTTCGGCCGGATTGAAGTAGCTGCCCCACTGCCAGATGGCGATGGCAACGTTGATGCGGTTGTTCTGCGCCGAAACGCCCATCATCTCCGAACCGCGCCAGGCGATCGGCCGCGCATAGGCTTCGGAAAAGCCCTGGCGCCTCAGGAGCTCGATCGTCGCCGCATCCAGCTCTTCCACGGAATAGGGAATCTTGAAGCCGAGGATTTCGGCGGACGTGTGCAGGCGCTGGTTGTGCTCGGTGAGCTTGAAGATGCGCCCGCCATAGGCGCGCTCGCCTTCGAACACGGCGCTGGCATAGTGCAGGCCGTGGGTCAGCACGTGGATTTTCGCGTCCTTCCAGTCGACGAACTCGCCGTTGAACCAGATTTGCCCATCCAGCTGATCGAAAGGAACTGCCATCGTCTCATCCTCCGGCGCATCCGCGCCATTCTTTCAAGTTGATTGTTTTGCCTGTAACGGTCTAACCAGAAACAGGCCCGGATTACCTGATCATGAGCGTAATCCGGATTGGGGATCGGAAAAACACCGGATTTCTTCGGCGTCCGGGAACCGCAATATAGGCGGGACCCTAACAAGGGCGGCAAAATATGTCAACAAAGCTGACATATTTTGCTATAAATTACGCGGGGACGGCAAGGCATGAAAGGAAATGACAACGTGGCGCGACAGATGCCGGACAAGAACGGCGTGAGCGAGCTGCACCACGACGCCATGACAGGCGACGATCGCATCGATTTCGAGATCATCGAAGGCTTCTTCTTCGCCTATCGCGACTTCATTTCCGATCCCGACGCGATCCTGGAAAAGAGCGGCTTCGGCCGTGCCCATCACCGGGTCGTGCACTTCGTCAACCGCGAGCCGGGCATGACGGTCGCCGACCTGCTCGATACGCTGAAGATCACCAAGCAGAGCCTGGCGCGCGTCTTGAAGCAGCTCATCGATTCCGGCTATATCCAGCAGGTTGCCGGCCCCGAAGACCGCCGCCAGCGGAAGCTTTATCCGACGCGGACAGGACGGGAACTGGCGCTGGCGCTCGCCGAGCCGCAATCCCGCCGCATCGCCCGTGCATTTGAGGCGATGAGCGCGGACGAGCGCCGGGTGGTGATCCAGTTCCTCACCGGCATGCAGAACGCCAAGAGCGAATGAACGGCTGACAAGCAGAAAAGGGAGGACAGACGATGACCGCTGCCGGCACGCCCTCCGACGACGCGTCCCATCTCCTCGTCGTCGACGACGACACGCGCATCCGCGATCTCCTCAATCGCTACCTGATGGGCGAGGGCTTTCGTGTCACCGTCGCTGCAGATGCCGACGAGGCGCGGCGCAAGCTGCGCGGCCTCGATTTCGACCTCATCATCATGGACGTGATGATGCCCGGTGAAAGCGGCCTGTCGCTGACGAAGAGCCTGCGGGAAATCCGCCCGGTGCCGATCCTCATGCTGACGGCGCTTGCCGAATCGAAGGCCCGCATCGAGGGCCTGGAGGCCGGCGCCGACGACTATCTTTCGAAACCCTTCGAGCCGCGCGAGCTGGTGCTGCGCATCAACAACATCCTGAAACGCAACGCCGCGCCGGCGACGCCGAAGATCGAGCAGGTCATGTTCGGTCCCTACACCTTCTCCATCGTGCGCAAGGAACTCAAACGCGGCAGCGACGCCATCCGGCTTACGGATCGCGAACAGGAGATCATGCTGCTCTTCTCGCTGCGCGCGGGCGAAACCATTCCACGCCACGAACTGATCGGCGAAGAAACAGAAGTGGGTGAACGCACAATCGACGTGCAGATCAATCGCTTGAGGCGTAAGATCGAGGACGATCCGTCCAACCCGGTGTGGCTGCAGACCGTGCGCGGCATCGGTTACCGACTGAGCGTGGAGCAAGGCTGATCGTGCGCCGCACAGTGCAATTCAAGCAAAGGTTTAACGCGGTTTTCCGTACGCATCCGCATGAACATCTTGCGGCAAGCTCTTGGCGCGACTCACACAATCGCAGCCGCCCCATCTTGGAAAATCCGGTCCGATGACCACCTTCGAGACCTTCAAACGGGATATCGAGCGCGCACCGGCCGCCGGCTGGAAGCGCCTTGCCCGCTGGCTGCGCCGCCAGATGCCGACGGGCCTTTATGCCCGCTCGCTGCTGATCATCATCATCCCCATGGTGCTGCTCCAGTCGGTCGTCGCCTTCGTCTTCATGGAGCGCCACTGGCAGCTCGTCACGCAGCGCCTCTCCACTGCCGTCACCCGTGACATCGCCGCCATCATCGATCTCATCGACACCTACCCGCAGGATTCCAACTACTCCGAGATCACGCGTATCGCGCGCGAGCGGCTGGAGCTCAACATCGCCATCGAGCCGGGCACGGAACTGCCCGCCCCGCGCACCAAGCCGTTCTTCAATATTCTCGACGAGATCCTGAGCGAGGAGATCGTGCGGCAGATCCGCCGCCCGTTCTGGATCGACACGGTCGGCGAAAGCAATCTCGTCGAAATCCGCATCCTGCTCGACAACAAGATCCTGCGCGTCTATGCGCGGCGCAATCAGGCCTATGCCTCGAACACGCACATCTTCCTGCTCTGGATGGTCGGCACCTCGCTGGTGCTGATCACCATCTCCATCCTCTTCCTGCGCGGTCAGATCCGGCCGATCCTGGCGCTGGCGCAGGCGGCGGAGAGTTTCGGCAAGGGCCAGAAGATGCCAGAGGACTTCGCCCCACGCGGGGCGGACGAGGTACGCCGTGCCGGCCTTGCCTTCATCCTCATGCGCGAGCGCATCGAACGGCAGATGGAACAGCGAACGGCCATGCTGACCGGCGTCAGCCACGACCTGCGCACGATCCTCACGCGCTTCAAGCTGCAACTGGCGCTCGCCGGCGACAATCCCGACCTGCAGGGCCTCAACAAGGACGTCGCGGACATGCAGACCATGCTCGAAGGATACCTTTCCTTCGCGCGTGGCGATGTCGAGGAAGACGTCGGCGAGCTGCGGCTTTCCACCCTCTTCGACAAGTTCGCCATGGAGGCGGAGCTGCACGAGCGCACTTTCTCCAGCGAGATCGACGGCGAGGACGAGGTCATGGTGCGTCCGAACGCCTTCAGCCGCCTCGTGGGCAACCTCGTCTCCAACTCCATGCGCTACGCCAAGACGGTGCATGTCGAGGCGCGGCACCGCTCCAAATGGCTGACCATCACCGTCGACGACGACGGCCCGGGCATTCCCGAACGCTCGCGTGACGACGTCTTCAAGCCTTTCTTCCGGCTCGATGAAGCACGCAATCTCGACGCGTCGGGCACCGGTCTCGGCCTTGCCATCGCCCGCGACATCGCCCGCAGCCACGGCGGCAACGTCACCCTGTCGGATAGCCCGATGGGCGGCCTGCGCGCAACGATCCGTATTCCCGCATAGTGGTCAGGCGGAACCGATGAGCACATCTTCCTTCGACGGCCTGACCTGGCTCAACCCACCGGCGGAAAGCGCGATCCGCGACGGCCGCCTCCATGTCCGCACCGGCCTTAGAAGCGATTTCTGGCAGCGCACCTATTACGGCTTCCAGCCGGACAGCGGCCATTTCCTGCACCGCCCCCGGGCTGGCGACTTCACGCTGGAGACGACCTTTTCCGGCCGCTATGAAACGCTCTACGACCAGGCCGGCCTGATGGTCCGTCACGACGAAACGACCTGGATGAAATGCGGCATCGAATTCACCGACGGTGCGAAACACTTCAGCGTGGTGGTGACGCGCGGCTATTCCGACTGGTCCGCCTTCCGCATCGACCGCGATTTCGAGGCGATATCCGTGCGTGTGACACGCAACGGCGATGCGCTCTTCGTCCAGTACCGGACGGATGCCATGTCCGAATGGCGCATGGCACGCCTCGCCTATTTTCCGCCGGAGCTTCCGGACCTTTTGGTCGGCCTGATGGCCTGCTCGCCCCAGCGTGGGGGTTTCGAGGCGGAGTTCTCGGAGTTCCGGCTGGGGCCGCCCCTGTCGCGGGATATCCACTAGGCCGGAGGCTTTCTGTTCAGCGTCACCGGCTGTCCTACGCCCGGTCTCCGAAGGCCGTGAATCAGCACATCTTCTTGCCGTTCGGCACCGGCCGCTCGACGCCGGCAAGCACGATGGCGCCCGCCTCGTCCTCGAAGCCGAGTGTCAGCACTTCCGAGCGCACCGGGCCGATCTGGCGCGGCGGGAAGTTGACGACGGCGAGCACCTGACGGCCGACGAGATCTTCCAGCGTGTAGTGCACGGTGATCTGCGCCGACGACTTCTTGATGCCGATCTCGGGGCCGAAATCGATCGTCAGCTTGTAGGCGGGCTTGCGTGCTTCCGGGAACGGCAGCGCTTCGATGATGGTGCCGGCGCGAATGTCGACCCGTTCGAAATCGGCATAGGTAATGGTGTCGGTCATGGAAAATCCTTGGTCTGTTCCGGCCCCTCACCCGGTCTGCCGGTTACCTTTTCCCCGCAAGCAGGGGGCGAAGGGGAGATGCCGCCCCGTTTTCCTCAAACAATGACCGGTTCGTGGGCCACGTCCCCTCTCCCCGCTTGCAGGGAAAAGGGTCGGCTGAGGGGAAAACTCGAAAACGGGCGCCCGAAAAATCAGCCCGCCAATTCCTCGGCCCGCGTGCGCGCGGCGGCGATCGCCTTGTCGAAGAGCGGCTGCATGCCATCTTCGGCCATGAGAACGGCGAGCGCCGCAGCGGTGGTGCCGCCGGGCGAGGTAACGTTCTGGCGCAGGCGGGCGGCGTCGTCGGGGGACTGATGAAGCAGTTCACCAGCCCCCGCGACAGTTTCCCGTGCGAGCCGCATGGCGAGGTCCGCCGGCAGACCCGCTTTGCGTCCTGCCTCCGCCATGCACTCGACGAGATAAAAGACATAGGCCGGTCCGCTGCCGGAGACGGCCGTGACGGCGTCGATATCCCCCTCGGATGCGACCCATTCGACCGGGCCGCTCACCTTGAGAAGGGCGTGAACGAAATCGCGCTGGCCCGCAGAGACTCGGGCATTGGCATAGGCACCCGTCACGCCGCGACCGATCATGGCCGGCGTGTTCGGCATGGCGCGCACGGTGGCGGCAGCGCCGAGATGGTTTTCAAGATTGGCGATGGTCTTGCCGGCGGCGACCGAAACGATCACCGTTTCCGGACCGACGAGACCCTTCAGGGGCGGCAGCACCTGGTCCATCACCTGCGGCTTGACCGCAACGAAAAGCACGCCGGCCTTGACACCCTCGGGTGCCGAGGTTTCGTGGCGCACGCCATCGTCGGCAATCAGCTTCGCCATGGCCGGTTGCGGGCCGGGATCGATGACGATGACCGAAGAACCGGAAATGCCGCTCTTCAGCCAACCCGCCAGCATCGCGCCGCCCATATTACCGGCACCGATGAGAACGATAGGCCCCGAACCTGCAACTGCCATCCTCAAGCTTCCCCGACCGTCTCGAACAGGACGGCATCGACGGCGGACTGGGCGTCCATGCCGGACCAGACGACAAACTGGAAGGCCTGGAAATAAGCCTCGCAGGCTTCGAGCGCGCTCGACAGCAGCACCTCGACCTGCTTGTTGGTGGGCTCCGCCCCGCCGGCAAGCAACAGCGACTGGCGGAAGATCACCACGTCCTCGCGGCGCCACAGGTCGAAATGGCCCATCAGCACCTGGCCGTTCACGTGCGAGAGCAGGCAATGCACCTCGTTGACGCGACTTTCGGGAACCTTGATGTCGAAGGCGCAGGCAAGGTGCAGCGCCTCGAACTCTTCCATCCAGGAGAAGGAGACGTGGTAATCCGTCCACTTGCCTTCGACCGTCATCGCGATCTCGTCTTCGCCGGACCGCTCGAACGTCCAGTCATTGTTGGCTGCGACGAACTCGATCATGTCGACCGGGTTGGACTGACGCCCGATATCCAATTCCATAAGGCTCATGCATCACCTTCAAGGCCGGAAGGCATGCGACATCGTGCTCACACACACGACGCGGCAAACCGTACTCCGGATACAACACTGAATGATTGCTCGGCACCCTGCGCAATCTGGACGACTTACCCTGCCCGAAGCTTGCGCTGCCTGTTTCGAATCATCATTTAAAATCAGTGTATAACGGCGGAGTCACGACGCCAGCCCCTGGCCCGCCATTTTCTCCGCCCGGTTGTGGACAGAGGCTGTGAAAAAGATTCAGGTCGGAGGCTTAAGAGACTCTTCGAAAAGGGCTTTTCGCAAGTGTCCACAGGGGTAAAAATTTTATTAAAAAAAACGGTTGGCGCGGGGTGAATCACGCCAACCGAGTCCTGTCGGTGAAAACCTGTGCCGGAACGGCTCAGCTGCCTGCGTTGAGGCGGGCTTCCAGCGCCTCGATGCGCTTCAAAAGCGCGTCGTTTTCATCCCGCGCCTTGATCGCCATTTCACGCACCACCTCGAATTCCTCGCGCTTGACGAGGTCCATGCCGTTGATGAAGCGCTCGGCCTGGGCGCGGAACACCGTCTCGGCCTCCTTGCGCACGCCCTGGGCGGCACCGGCGGCGTCGGTCATCAACTTGGCGAAGTCGTCGAGAATACGGTTTGCGCCTGATGTCGTCATGGTCTGACCTCCCTGAGGTGTCGATGGTCGCTCCGGGCGCCAGCGCCCGCGTGTTGCCCTGAGGTAGGGTCTGATGTCGCTGCTTGCAAGCGGATTCCGGTGGATCGCCGCCGCTTCACGCCGCCGCACCGCCCCCGATCACGATTTATCGCCTTGACCCTGCCCCAAGGCGCCTCCATCTTCCGCCCGAAAACGCAAAAGAGCCTCATCTTGACGAACCTTGCCCAATTCCTCGCCATCATGCCCTATCCCGAGATCGATCCGATCGCCTTCTCCATCGGCCCGGTCGCCGTGCACTGGTACGGCATCGCCTATGTCGTGGGCATCCTCCTGGGCTGGGTCTATGCGCGCCGGCTGATCGAGACACCACGCCTGTGGGCGGGCGAGGCGCCGATAAGCCGTCCCCAGCTCGACGACTTCCTCGTCTGGGCAGCCGTCGGCATCATTCTCGGCGGTCGCGTCGGCTATATCCTTTTCTACGATTTCCCGAACGTCGCGGCCGATCCGCTGCGCGCCCTGCAGGTGTGGAACGGCGGCATGTCCTTCCACGGCGGCCTTGCCGGCACCACGCTCGCCATGATCCTCTTCGCCCGGCGCAACGCCATCCCGGTCTGGAGCCTCTTCGACATCGTCGCCGCCGTCGTGCCGATCGGCCTGTTCTTCGGCCGCATCGCCAACTTCGTCAACGGCGAACTCTGGGGCCGCCTCTCCGACGCGCCCTGGGCCGTGATCTTCCCCGAGGCAGGCCCCTTCGCCCGCCACCCGAGCCAGCTCTACGAAGCGGGGCTCGAAGGCATCGTGCTGGTCATCGTGCTCGCCCTTGCCATCTATCGTTTCGCCGCGCTGAAGCGCCCCGGCCTCGTGACCGGCCTCTTCGTGGCGGGCTATGCCCTGTCGCGCATCACGGTCGAGTTCTTCCGCGAGCCGGACCCGCAGCTCGGCTACCTTCTCGGCGGCTGGCTCACCATGGGCATGCTGCTCTCGCTGCCGATGCTCGCACTCGGCCTCTGGGCGATCGTCCGCGCCCGGCCGGCCACTGCGGCCAGTGCCTGAGCGAACGCGCCAATGCCGACGCCCCTCGCCCGCAAGATCAAGGCGCTGATCCGAACCAACGGCCCGATCAGCGTCACCGACTATTTCGCCTTGTGCCTTGCCGATCCGGAGCACGGCTACTACCGCACCCGCGACCCCTTCGGCGTCGCCGGCGACTTCGTCACCGCACCGGAGGTCAGCCAGCTCTTCGGCGAGATGCTCGGCATCTTCCTCGTGCATGCCTGGCAGAAACACGGCGGACCGGCAGACGTGCGCATTGCCGAGATCGGCCCCGGCCGGGGCACGATGATGGCAGACATGCTGCGCGTGATCGCAAGGATCGCCCCGCAGCTCTATGAGAGCGCGACGATCCACCTGATCGAGACAAGCCCGAAGCTGCGCACCGTCCAGCACGAAACGCTCGGCACCCATGCCGCGCGCGTCACCTGGCACGACAGTTTCGAGGAACTGCCCGACGGTTTCGTGCTGCTTGCCGCCAACGAGCTCTTCGATGCCATCCCGATCCGCCAGTTCATCAAGACACCGTCCGGTTTTCGCGAGCGGCTTGTCGGCCTCGATGCGGACGACGCCCTGACCTTTGCCGCCGGCGTCGCCGGCCTCGATCCCGCACTTCTGCCGGAAAACCACAAGGCGGTGCCAAACGGCACGATCTTCGAGATCGCCCCGGCCCGCGAGGCCGTCTTGGCGACGATCGGCGAGCGCATAGCCCGTTTCGGCGGAACCGCGCTCATCATCGACTACGGCCATTTCGTCACCGGCTTCGGCGATACGCTGCAGGCGGTGCTGAAACACGACTTCGACCCGCCGCTCGCCCATCCCGGCGAGGCGGATCTGACGAGCCATGTGGATTTCGAGCGTCTCGCCGGCACGGCGGCAAGCGTGGGCCTTCATGTGCACGGCATGCTGCACCAGGGCGACTTTCTCGTCGGCCTTGGCATCGGTGAGCGGGCCTCTGCCCTCGGCCGAAACCGCGACGCAGCGACGCAGCAATCGATTCTTGCCGATGTCGACCGGCTCGCCGGCGCAGGTGCTGGGAAAATGGGCGATCTTTTCAAGGTGTTGGCCGTCGGCAGCACGCCACTTGCCCTCTTTCCCTTCCGCCAGCCGGATTGACACAGGCCGTCAGGCCGGACAACATCCGGCCCGATTTGCACCCCGCATGCCCCGGCCGAAACCTTGGCCCGACGGGCCGCCCCAAGCCCAGCCGAGAGACCATGAAGGACGACGCGCTCCCCTCCCCGATCGAAAGCCCGCTCCTGACGGAGCGCGCCGGAAAGGCCGCGCAGCACGGCTTCTTCACCCGCGCCGGCGGGGTTTCCGACGGCATCTACCGCGGCCTCAATGTCGGCCTCGGCTCGAAGGACCAGCGTGAAAAGGTCGACGAGAATCGCGCCCGTGTCGCCCGCTGGTTCTCCGCCACGCCAGACCGGCTCGCCACCGTGCATCAGGTCCATTCACCCGATGTCGTCGTGGTCGATGGCGATTATGACGGCGCGCGGCCGCAGGCCGATGCGCTGGTCAGCGCGACACCCGGCATGGTGCTGGGCGTGCTTGCCGCCGATTGCGGGCCGATCCTCTTTTGCGACCCCGAGGCGCGCGTCGTCGGAGCGGCCCATGCCGGCTGGAAGGGCGCCCTCTACGGCGTGCTCGAAAGCACCATCGCGGCGATGGAAAGGCTCGGCGCCCGCAGGCAGGCCATCGTCGCCAGTCTCGGCCCCTCGATCAGCCGGAAGAGCTACGAGGTCGGGCCGGAATTCGTGGAACGCTTCCTCGGCGTCGACACGGCATATGCGCGCTATTTCACGCCCTCGGAAAAACCCGGCCACGCCATGTTCGACCTGCCGGGTCTGACCACGCAGCGATTGACCGACGCCGGGGTGACGGCGGAAAATCTCGACATCTGCACCTATCCGGACGAAGAGCGCTTCTTCTCCTACCGGCGCACCACGCACCGCCAGGAACCCGACTACGGCCGCCAGATATCGGCGATCATGCTAAGGGGCTGAGGCCCCCAACGACACAGGACGAGGGAGACACCGCCATGGCACTTCACTTCGACAGCGAGGAATACGCCAACCGGCTCCAGCGCCTCACCGCCCGCATGCGGGAGGAGAAGATCGACGCCATGCTGCTCTTCGCGCAGGAGAGCATGTACTGGCTGACCGGCTACGACACCTTCGGCTACTGCTTCTTCCAGACGCTCGTCGTGAAGGCGACCGGCGAGATGGTGCTGCTGACCCGTTCGGCAGACCTGCGCCAGGCCCGCCACACCTCCAACATCGAGAAGATCGAGATCTGGATCGACCGCATCACGGCCGATCCGACGATGGACCTGAAGAACCTGCTCTCCGACCTCGACCTGCTCGGTTGCCGCATCGGCGTCGAATATGACACGCATGGCCTTACCGGCCGCAACGCCCGCCTTCTCGACAACCAGCTCCAGAGTTTCGGCCAGATCATCGACGCCTCTAGCCTCGTCAGCCGGCTGCGCCTCATCAAGAGCCCGGCCGAGATCGCCTATGTCGAGCGTGCCGCCGCGCTGTCCGACGATGCGCTGGCCGCTGCCCTTCCGCTCATCGTGCCCGGCGGCGACGAGGCGGCGATCCTCGCGGCGCTGCAGAATGCGGTGCTGGCCGCCGGCGGCGACTATGCCGCCAACGAATTCGTCATCGGCTCGGGCGCCGACGCCCTGCTCTGCCGCTCCAAGTCCGGCCGGCGCAAGCTCGATGCGGAGGACCAGCTCACGCTGGAATGGTCAGGCGTCAGCGCGCGCTACCATGCGCCGATGATGCGCACGGCCATCATCGGCGAGCCGTCCAACCGCCACCGCGAGCTCTACAGCGCCTGCCGCGAGGCCATGCAGGCGATGGAAATGGTGCTGCGCCCCGGCAATACCTTCGGCACCGTCTTCGAGACCTTCGCCCGCATCATCGACGAGCGCGGCCTTGCCCGCCACAGGCTCAACACCTGCGGCTATTCCGTCGGCGCGCGCTTTGCGCCATCCTGGATGGAGCAGCAGATGTTCCTGGTCGGAAACCCCCAGGAGATCCAGCCGAACATGACGCTTTTCGTGCACACGATCGTGCTCGATTCCGACAGCGGCACGGCCATGACGCTCGGCCAGACCTACCTGACGACGACAGACACGCCGAAGGCGCTTTCGCGCTACGGGCTCGACTTCATCGAGGTCTGAGGGATCCACCCGCAGACCCCGCACGATCCCGCGATTGACAGGCCTTGAGGCCGCACCCATAAATCGTTGCGGGGAACGGAGGAGGCGAAAAGCCTTCCGCAGGACACGGACGACAATGATGCAAGAGCTGATGAAGCGGCTGGCACTGATCGGCCTCATTGCCACCCTTGCCGGCTGCAACAGCACGGACGCGCTGACGCCGCAGGTCGATGTCGGCGGCGGCACCTTCAATTCGCCGCCCGTCACTCAGAACGACCTCGACCAGATGAGCGCACAGACGACACCCGTCACGCGCACGACCCAGGAGACGGCCTTCACCCCGTCATCCGGCACCACGACGGGCGCGGACACCGCCGGCACGCTGCAGGGCCAGGCCGACGCGCTTGCCCGCAATGCGGGGGGCCAGCAGGACGCGGAGCTTGCCCGCACCACCGCCCAGCGCTCGCTCGCGGCCGAAACGTCGACCGGCGCGGAAGAGGTCGCCACCGTCCCGCCGGCCGCGGAAGCAGGCGAGACCGTGCGCTTCCTGCCGATCATCGGCGCCCCGGTCGAAGCCGTGACACCGCTCTCCAAGCGGCTCGGCGCGGAAGCCCGTTCCAACGGGCTGACGATCCGTAGCGCCTCCGACAGTTCGAGCAAATACATCCTGAAGGGCTACTTCTCCGCCATGAACGACAACGGCAAGACCACCGTCGTCTATGTCTGGGACGTGCTCGACGGCAGTGGCGCACGGCTGCATCGCATCCAGGGCCAGGAAAGCGTCTCGGGCACAGCCTCCGATCCCTGGGCCGCCGTACCGGCGCGCACGATGGAGGGCATCGCCCAGAAGACGATCCGCCAGTATCTCGACTGGCGCGGCGCCACACGCGGTTAAGCACGTCGCAGGGTTAATCACAGCGAAATGCGAAGAAACGCTTTTCGGATATCGCAAAGCCCTTGCATTCACGGATTTTGCCGCTTAAAGCCCCCCCATCAGCATAATCCACAGGCGGACCATAGATGAAGGTTTTCGCGGGCAATTCGAACCGGCTCCTGGCCGAAGCGATCTGCAATTATCTGAATGTTCCGCTCGGCCGGGCCACGGTCAGACGCTTCGCAGACCAGGAAATCTTCGTTGAAATCCAGGAGAACGTGCGCGGCGAGGACGTTTTCGTCGTGCAGTCGACCTCGTTCCCGACCAACGATCACCTGATGGAAATGCTCATCATGATCGATGCGATGCGCCGTTCCTCGGCACGCCGCATCACGGCCGTGATCCCCTATTTCGGCTACGCCCGCCAGGACCGCAAACCCGGCCCGCGTACGCCGATCTCGGCAAAGCTTGTCGCCAACCTCATCACCGAGGCCGGTGCCGACCGCGTACTGACGCTGGACCTGCATGCCGGCCAGATCCAGGGCTTCTTCGACATTCCCACGGACAACCTCTACGCCGTGCCGATCCTGGCGCGCGACGTGAAGGAAAACTACAACCTCGAAAACGTCATGGTCGTCTCGCCCGACGTCGGCGGCGTGGTGCGCGCCCGGGCGCTCGCCAAGCGCCTCGACTGTCTGCTCGCCATCGTCGACAAGCGCCGTGACCGTCCGGGTGAATCCGAGGTGATGAACGTCATCGGCGACGTTTCGGGCAAGGACTGCCTGCTGATCGACGATATCGTCGACTCGGGCGGCACGCTCTGCAACGCGGCCGAGGCGCTGCTGAAGAACGGCGCGACCAGTGTCACCGCCTATATCACGCATGGCGTTCTGTCGGGCGGCGCCGTCGCGCGCGTCACCTCGTCCAAGCTCAAGGAGCTTGTCATCACCGACTCGATCCAGCCCACAACGGCCGTCCAGTCGGCGCACAACATCCGCGTCATCTCGACGGCCAACCTGCTCGGCGAAGCGATCAACCGCACCAGCGCCGAGGAATCGGTATCGAGCCTCTTCGACTGACGGATTTTTGCCAGGGCCGATATCGGCCCTGGCATTTCTGCGCTAAGTTCCCCTCAGATTCGTCAGGGGAAAACCATGATCTCACTACCATTTCTATCCCGGCTCGCGGGGCCTGCCGTCCTCCTTCTCGCCGCCGGCACTCTGGCGGCCTGCTCGGTCGAGGTCGATGAAGGCCCCGGCGGCTACAATCCCCGCCCGCCGCAATTCTGCACCCGCGAATATGCGCCGGTCTGCGGCGAGCGCGGCCGCGACCGCCAGACCTTCGCCAATGCCTGCGAAGCGCGCTCCAGCGGCTACGGCATCATCGGCCGCGGTGAATGCCAGTTCCGCCGCCCGGATCGCGACCAGACCGGCTGGCAGGACGAGGATCGCGACGGCTGGAACAATGACGGCCGCGACCGTGACAGGGACCGCAATCGCAACGATCGGGACCGCCGGGAGCGGGAGCGTGACCGCAACGACCGGGGCGACCGTGAACGCCCGCGTGACCAGCGCGCCTGCACGATGGACTACAATCCGGTCTGCGGGCGCCGCGGCCCGGATTTCAAGGAGTTCGGCAATGCCTGCTCGGCGGAGGCGGCCGGCTTCACGGTCTATCGGCGCGGCCAGTGCCCGATTGGCTGAGCCCATCCCGATCGGTAGGCTGCACGCTCAACGCCTCCGTCATCATGGCCGGGTTTGACCCGGCCACCTAAGCCCATTGAAAAATATGGATCCTCGGGTCCAGCCCGAGGATGAAGTCGAGCGCGGGCGGATTTTCATAAAAGTCGGGCGATTGCCTCGAACCTGGTCAGCGCCCCGGCAGTGGACAGGCCTCGCCGCCGCCAAAGAGGCGCGAGCGGGTGAGAAACCGTTTTTCCCGGCCATTGTCGAGCGAGAACATACCGCCCCGACCCGGCACCACGTCGATGATCAGCTGCGTGTGCTTCCACACATCGAACTGGCTCTCGCTGATATAGACCGGCACACCGCCGATCTCGCCGAGCTTCACATCCCGGTCGCCGACAATGTAGTCGTCCGCCGGATAGCACATCGGTGAGGAGCCGTCGCAGCAGCCGCCGGACTGGTGGAACAGGATCTCGGGATGATCGGCCTGGATCTCCCGGATGAGCGACAGCGCGGCGTCTGTCGCCACCACACGCGGCTCGGTCGTGACTTCGGTCATGGCAGCTCTCCTCCAAACGGTTTTCCCTCTCCCCGGCTACGGGGAGAGGGATGGAGCGAGGAGCGACGGCGGACAGCGCTCCCACGCCCGTTGCACGCCTTCTCCGGGGGGTGGAGAAGGAGAGCGGTCGCTCAGAAGAAACCGAGCGCCTTGGGAGAGTAGCTGACCAGCATGTTCTTGGTCTGCTGGTAGTGGTCGAGCATCATCTTGTGGTTCTCGCGGCCGATGCCCGACTGCTTGTAACCGCCGAAGGCCGCATGGGCCGGATAGGCGTGGTAGCAGTTGGTCCAGACACGGCCGGCCTGGATGTCGCGGCCGAAATGGTAGCAACGGTTCGCTTCGCGGCTCCACACGCCGGCACCGAGGCCGTAGAGCGTGTCGTTGGCGATGGCGAGCGCTTCCGCATCGTCCTTGAAGGTCGTGACCGAGACCACCGGCCCGAAGATCTCCTCCTGGAAGATGCGCATCTTGTTGTGACCGCGGAAGACGGTCGGCTTGACATAGTAACCGCCCGAGAGATCACCGCCGAGATCGTTGCGCGCACCGCCCGTCAACAGTTCCGCACCCTCCTGCCGGCCGATGTCGATATAGGAGAGAATCTTTTCAAGCTGCTCGGACGACGCCTGCGCGCCGATCATCGTCGCGGTATCGAGCGGGTTGCCCTGCACGATCTTCTCGACACGCTTGACGGCCTTCTCCATGAAGCGGTCGTAGATCTTCTCATGTACCAGCGCGCGGCTCGGGCAGGTGCAGACCTCGCCCTGGTTCAGCGCGAACATCGCAAAGCCCTCGAGCGCCTTGTCGAGATAGTCGTCATCCTCGCGCATGACGTCTTCGAAGAAGATGTTCGGCGACTTGCCGCCAAGCTCCAGCGTGACCGGAATGAGGTTCTGGCTGGCATATTGCATGATCAGGCGACCGGTCGTCGTCTCGCCGGTGAAGGCGATCTTGGCGATGCGCGGATTGGAGGCGAGCGGCTTGCCGGCTTCCAGGCCGAAGCCGTTGACGATGTTGAGCACGCCGGCAGGCAAGAGATCGCCGATCAGCTCGGCCCAGACGAGGATCGAGGACGGCGTCTGTTCGGCCGGCTTCAGCACCACGCAGTTGCCGGCGGCGAGAGCAGGCGCCAGCTTCCAGGCAGCCATCAGGATCGGGAAGTTCCAGGGGATGATCTGGCCGACGACACCGAGCGGCTCGTGGAAGTGATAGGCGATCGTATTGTGGTCGACCTCGCTGATGCCGCCCTCCTGCGCACGAACGCAGGATGCAAAATAGCGGAAGTGGTCGATGGCGAGCGGGATGTCGGCGGCCAGCGTCTCGCGCAGCGGCTTGCCGTTGTCCCAGGTTTCCGCACGGGCGAGAAGGTCGAGATTGTCCTCCATGCGCTGGGCGATCTTCATCAGGATGTTGGAGCGCTCGGTGGTCGAGGTGCGGCCCCATTTGTCCTTGGCGGCATGGGCTGCGTCGAGGGCGAGCTCGATATCGGCAGCGTCAGAACGGGCGATCTCGCACAGCTTGCCGCCGGTGACCGGCGTGATGTTGTCGAAGTAGCGGCCGGCGACCGGCTCCTTCCACTCACCGCCGATGAAGTTGCCGTACTTTGCCTTGTACGGGTTTTCGACGATCTTCTGGTGCAGCATGTCATTCCTCCCATGTAGGGCCCGGACGGGCCGTCGGAGAGGATGGTGCTGCGCTTCGGCCGATCGCGGTAGAGGGGGCAGGACGATGGCGGCGGCGACTGTTTCAGAATTGAGACAGGCCGGCGCGACAGCCTGTGCTGCATTGCAACATCAATTGATCGAGAGCTTCTTCATCTTGCGGTACAGCGTCGCCCGGCTGATGCCGAGCAGATCGGCCGCCTGGCTGACATTGCCCCCGGCGCGCGTCAGCACGCGGCGCAGCGCCGCACGTTCCGCATCGTCGAGGTCGCGCCCGTCCTCCGCCCTATCCTCCTGCAGGAGGTCGGAGGCGGCGACGCCCGTGGCGATGCGCCGGTCGTCGAGACCGAGCACCTGGCGCGCGGCACGGGTTGCGCCCAGAACCAGGTCGTCGCGATCGACGGCGAGCAGCGCCGGCGCGCTACGCCCATCGACGGGCACAAGCAGGATGCGCGCGGCGGAGAAGGCGCGGCGGAAAAGCCCCGCCTCGATGCGCGCGGCGGCATCGCGGATCGCCTGCGAGAGGATCGACATGGTCATCTCGCCCGCATCGTCACGGCAGGTGGAAATGTCGATGGCGGCGGCAATGCGCCCCGTATGATCGCGGATCGGCGCAGTGGTGCAGGAAAGGCCGGTGTTCTGCGAGAGGAAATGCTGGTCGCGCAGGATGAGCACGGGCCGCTCGTCGGCCAACGCGGTGCCGATACCGTTGGTGCCGACGCTCGCCTCGCTCCACACCGTGCCGGACCAGAGCCCGACACCGCGAAAATCGCGGTCATCGCCCGCCGCCCCGCGCCGTTCGAGCGCAATGCCGTTCTCATCCGTCAGGAGCAGGCAGCAGCCGGCCTTGCCGACCGTGGCGAAGAGCCGGTCGATCTCGCCGCGCGCCTCCTCGATCAGCACGCTGGAGCGCGCCCGCGCCTGCCGGAATTCCGGCTCGGTCAGGCGCCAGGGGTGACGTGCCTCTTCGGGGGAAAGCCCGTGCAGCGTGAGGCAGCGGCGCCAGGAAGCAGCCACCGGCGAACTGGCCGCGGCCGAGGTGTGGGCCGCAACACTCTGCACATGATCTGCGTGATCGAAACGCATGGGCATCCACTCTCCTCCCCGAAAGCTTCGACCGATCGTCGCGCCAGAATACAACGCTTAACGACTATAGCCATGTTTGCGCCTGCCGGTCCAGCAGGACAAAGGTACAAGACTGGGGCGAACAGGGCTCCGTCGAGGCAATGGCCTCCTGTCCGTCCCGCCGGGTCCTGCCCTTGCCGAAACCCTGTTTCCAAGCCGCCCGGCGCCTGTTACCAGTGCACATTCCTGTCCAGCATCGATCCTTGCCATGTTTCGTGATTTTTCCGCCCAAGCCCTGTTCATGGGCCTGCTCACCGCCTTCGTCGGTTTTGCGAGTTCCTTCGCCGTCGTGCTGCACGGGCTGACCGGCGTCGGCGCCACGGAGGCGCAGGCGGCTTCCGGCCTGATGGCGCTGTCCGTGTCGATGGGCGTCTGCGCGATCGTGCTCAGCGCCACAACGCGGCTCCCCGTCTCTATTGCCTGGTCGACACCGGGCGCCGCGCTGCTGGCAAGTTCCGGCGCCGTGGAGGGCGGCTTTGCGACGGCCGTCGGCGGGTTCCTCGTCTGCGCGGTGCTGATCGTCATCGCCGGCCTGTGGAAGCCGCTTGGCCGCATGGTCGCTGCAATCCCGGCGACCCTCGCCAATGCCATGCTGTCGGGCGTCCTTATCGGCCTCTGCTTCGCTCCGGTGAAGGCCATCGCCTTCGATCCGCTGCTCGGCCTGCCGATCGTCCTTGCCTGGGTGGTCGTCGGCAGCATCAACAGGCTTTACGCCGTACCGGCGGCGCTTGCCGCCTTCGTCGCCGTGCTTGCCTTCGGCATCGACATTCCCGAAGGTGCCCTTTCAGGCCTCGCCGACTCGCTGCTGCCGCGGCCGGAGATCGTCGCGCCCGTCTTCACCGTCGCCGGGCTCGTCGGCATCGCGCTGCCACTCTTCATTGTCACCATGGCCTCACAGAACATTCCGGGCATCGCCGTTCTGAAGGTCAACCACTACGAGCCCAATCCGGGCCCGCTTTTTGCCGTCACCGGTCTCTTCTCGCTGCTGTCGGCGCCCTTCGGCGGCCATGCGGTCAACCTTGCCGCCATCACCGCCGCCATGTGCGCTGGAAGCGACGCGCATCCCGACTCGGCCAAGCGTTACTGGGCGGCGATCAATGCCGGCGTCTTCTACGTGATCTTCGGGCTTGCCGCAGGCGCCGTCACGGCCTTTGTCAGCCTCGCCCCGCCGATCCTCATACAGGCCGTCGCCGGCCTCGCGCTGATCAGCGCCTTTGCCGGCTCGGCGCTCAACGCCTTCAAGGAGCCGGAGGGCCGCGAGGCTGCGGCGGTGACCTTCCTCGTCACCGCCTCGGGTGTTTCCTTCGCCGGCATTTCCGGCGCCTTCTGGGGGCTGATCGCCGGAGGGCTGATGCTGGCGCTTGCCCGCCTCACGGCAAGGCGTCGCGCCAGGTCCTGACCCTTACTGCTGGAAGGGCAGCGGCTGGCCGTTGACCAGCACCTTGCCGTCCTTGTCGACCGTCAGGTCCCAGGCCTGCGCGCCGCCGCCGGCATCGCGGGCGAGGCCCTTCATCATCAGGAGGCCGAAGGCGGCCTGGCCGAATTCCGGCACCGTGGCGGCGTTCTTCTGGAGATAGGCGATCGTCTTGTCGAAGTTGCGCATAGTCACCGTCACTTCCGCACTATGGCGATCCTGCTGCTCGGGATAGACCAGCATCTTGCCGGCGAGATGCACGTCGTAGATCGGCGAGACGGCGGAAATGTCCTCGAATTCCATGGTCATCGCGCCATCCGGCAGGATGATGCGGCCGATCTCCTGGTTCTGCGCCTCCGTCAACGGCTCGGGCTTTGTGAAATCGGCATGGTCGATGAGATAGTTGACCGCGCCGGCAAGATCGAGATTGGTCACCGCCGCCTTGAAGGTCGCGCGCTCCGGCAGCGCCTCCGCGAAAGCCGCCGGCAGGATGCCGGCCGGCGGCTTGGGCTTCTCCACGCCGAAACCGAAGCCGACACGGGTGGAATGGGCAATGCCGTTCATGTCGATGACATAGCTGACGCTCTCGGCACCGAACGTACCCTGCTCCGTACCGACGCTCACGTTGGAGGCCTTGATCGTTTCGGTGAGGTTGTCGAAGACCGGCAGGGCGGAGCGCAGCATCTCCTTCAGCCGCGCCGCATCCGCCGCCTCCAGCTTGTCCTTGTGCATGTTGTCGAGCACGAAGAAGACGAGGTCCTGCACCACCTTGTTGCGCGCACCATCCATGCTGACATCGATGTCGACCGTGTCGGCGCTGATATCCACCCGGCCGTTCGCACCGCCGGTGATCGTCTCGGCAAAGGCCTTCATCACGCCCGTGCTGGAAATGTCGAGAATGCCCTCGCCCTTCTTCTCCGCGGCAAGACGCATCACCGTCTCGCCGAAGCTTGCCGTGATGCTCTCCTGCGGCGAGGTGCTGGTGAAGGCGATCTTCTCGGCCTTCCAGTCGGCGGAGGTAAAGTAGAGGATATCAGGATCGTAGATGCCTTCGAGTTTCATCGAGGCAATGATGTAGGAGAAGGAGTTCTTGCCGGGCGCGACGTCGACAGACCCCTTGATGTCGAGATTGTCGTTCGCCTCGATACGATAGGTGCCTTCCGGCATGGGCCTCAGATAGGCCGTCATCGGCTTCAACCCTTCGACCGTCACTGCGCCGGACTTGTGCTTCTCAAGCAGCACGGCCGGATTGAAGCGCAGCTCGTAGAACGAGGTCGCTGCCTTGACGCTGACGAGGCCCGCCTCGATCATGTCCTGCGGCAGGTAGCGCGTGAGCTTCTGCTGAATACTTTCGGCCTCGGCTGGCGAAACCTCCTGGGCAAGGACCGGGCTTGCGGATACAAGCGCGAATGCGGCCGAGGCCATCAGGATCTGTCTTCTCATCGTGGTTTCCTTCGCCGAACTGATTTGCAAGCGAACATCCAATCATGACCGCATCGTGTCAATCCGGCTGCGGGCCTTGCATTTCCGGGCGTTCTCGTTTATCGAGCCCCCGTCCGCGTAGACACCCTTGGAGGCAACGTGGATGAGGCTTTCACGAAATCCTCAAGCTTTTTGCGGCGGCAGGGCGATCCCTGCCTGCGAAGGGCTCTCCAGTAACACACGAAAGGTAAAGCCATGAGCCACGACACTTACGAGCTCAAGGCCGAGACGCGCGAACGGGTTGGTAAGGGGTCCTCCCGTGAACTTCGCCGCAACGGCCTTATTCCCGCAGTCATTTACGGCGACAAGCAGGCCCCGCTCTCCATCGCCCTGTCGACCAAGGACGTCACGCAGCGTATCCACGCCGGCGGTTTCAAGACGACCGTTGCGACGATCGATGTCAACGGCGAGAAGATCAAGGTCCTGCCGAAGGACTACCAGCTTGATCCGGTCCGCGACTTCACGATGCATGTCGACTTCCTGCGCGTTTCGGGCAACACCCACGTCGTCGTCGAAGTTCCGGTTCACTTCGTCAACGAAGAGAAGTCCCCGGGCATCAAGGCCGGCGGCGTCCTGAACATCGTTCGCCACGCTGTCGAACTGCATGCTCTGGCCGGCGATATTCCGGAATTCATCACGGCTGACCTGGCCGGCCTGAAGGTCGGCGACGGCATCCACATCTCGCATGTCAAGCTGCCGAAGGGCACGAGCCCGGTCATCGCCGACCGCGACTTCACGATCGCCACGATCGCTGTCCCGGCTGCCGGCGTGAAGGAAGAAGAAGCAACGGAAGCATCCGAGTAATCGGTTCCGTTCTGACGGCTTCGAAAGCCCCGCATCCCGACGGATGCGGGGCTTTTCTTTGCCCGCTTTCCGCCACTACCGTGGCGTGAGGCCTGAATTTTCAGCACTTTTCCGGACGGCGATTTCAGCAACATTTAAGACTTTGATGAAAATCTAAGCCTCACAGATGGCGAAAGCCAAAGAGGGGCGTTATGGGCGGGCTTGGCATCATGGCATGGGGGCAACCGGCATGAAAATGCATTCGGTGGAAAGCCGCTTCATTGCCATCGTCATCGGCGCCCTGTTCATCTTCGTCGCCCCGCTCTTCGCACTTTTCCTGATCCTTTCCTCCGACCGCGTCGCGCGGGAGCGCCTGGAGAACACAGAAGTGCTGCTTGAGGCCAACGTCCAGGCACTCGGCAAGCCATTGTGGGATTTCGACAAGGACAGCATCGACCAGATCGTCAGCGCGTTGCAGGCAGATGCCGACATCTCCTTCGTCCATGTGCGCGACACCTCGGATGTCATCGACATCAGCAAGCCCGCGACGCGTCCCGACCCGGACGACGCCCGCTCGATCGTCAAGACCGACATCCTCTACAAGGCGAACGACGGCATCAAGAAGGTCGGTACGGCGGAAATCTGGATCCGTAAGGAGGGCCTGCTCTCGCGATTCTCGACGGACGAGATGAGCATCTTCGCCATCTTCTTCTTTGCCGTGGCGACACTCTTTACCGCCGCCATCATCGGCAACCGCATCACCGTCATCCGCCCGCTGATGCGGCTGACGGCCGCCATCGAGGCGACACGCCGGCTCGGCTCGCGCCATCATGTCGACTGGACATCGAGCGACGAGATGGGCGCCCTCGCCCACAATTTCAACGAGATGCAGAGCCAGCTGGAGCGCGAGGAGAAGGAGCTGAAGCTCGCTCATGCCCGCGCCACCGACATCTACAATCTCACGCCGGCCATGCTCTTCTCCATCGACGCGGAGAACCGCATCACCGCGGTCAGCGACTACTGGCTGACCGCGACCGGCTATCGCCGCGCCGCGGTGATCGGCCAGAAGTTCACCGACTTCGTTGCCGAGGACTGGCGCGAGACCTATCGCAGGCGCCATGACGAGAACAACGCCAATGGCGGCATCTGCGAGGCGACCGTCCGCTTCCGCTGCGCCGATGGCAGCATGATCGACGTGTTGATCCTGGAAACCGGCGCCGCTGCCAGCAGCCACCGCCAGGCGCTGTCGCTCTCCGTGATGACCGACGTCACCGACCTCAAGGAGGCGGAGAACCGCAACCATCACCAGGCGATCACCGACCACCTGACGGGCCTGCTCAACCGGCAGGGCTTCGAATCGGTGCTCGACGAGCTGATCGGCACCGCCGACAGGCTCGGCCAACAGCTCGCCTGCCTCTTCGTCGATCTCGACCGCTTCAAGTGGATCAACGACAATCTCGGCCATGCCGCCGGCGACGACGTGCTTTGCCAGGTGGCGACACGCCTGCGCCGGCAGCTGCGTGCGGGCGACCGCATCGCCCGGCTCGGCGGCGACGAATTCGCCATCCTGCTCGCCGCCCCGAACGCGCGGCAGCTCGCCATGGATGTCAGCGAACGGTTGGTCGCGAGCCTACGCACGCCCCTCACCATCAACGGCGCTGACTTGCAAGTCAGCGCCAGCATCGGCGTCGCCGTCTATCCTGATCACGCCTCGACGGCGGCCTGCCTGCTGCAGAAGTCGGACATGGCGATGTATGCGCGCAAGCGCAGCGGCAAGAACGGCGTGCAGCTCTTCGACAACAATATGGTGGACATCGCCCGCAAGCGGCTGGAAACCGAGCAGTTCATCGACCAGGGCCTGCGCGACGACTGGTTCGTCGCCCATCTCCAGCCGATCGTTTCGCTCGCTGACGGACGCGTCGCCGGCTTCGAGGCCCTGATGCGTCTCAGCCACCCCGAGCGCGGCCTGCTGCCGCCGGCCGAGATCATCGGCATTGCGGAGGAGAACGGTTCGATCAGCCGCATCGGGGACACCATCCTCTCGAAGTCGATCGCCAGCCTCGCCGTCATTTCAAAGCTCGATGGGCTTGCCGACAGCTATCTTGCCGTGAACTTCTCGCCCCTGCAGTTCGAGCCCGCTTTGCCCGCCCGCCTTGCCGCCCTGCTCCTGGAACACGGCGTCACACCGTCGCGCATCGTGGTGGAAATCACCGAGGCCGTACTGATGCTCGACAATCCCATCGTGCGCGAGGTGCTCGACGCACTCTCCGATCTCGGTTGCCGCATCGCGCTCGACGATTTCGGCACCGGCTATTCCTCGCTGTCCTATCTCAACCGTTTTCCCGTCGATATCGTCAAGGTCGACCAGTCCTTCACCCGCTCGCTCTCTTCCGACCAGCCGGACGTGCGCCGCAAGAGCCGCATGCTGATCGAGGGTATCCGCACGATCTCGCACCAGATGGGCTGTGCGGTCGTGGCGGAGGGCATCGAGACGACGGAACAGTGGGATATCCTCCAGTCCATGCAGATCGAGTTCGGCCAAGGCTATCTCCTGAGTCGTCCTCTTCCGCTTGACGCGCTCCTGGAGAAACTGGACGAATTCACGATGACGGAAAGGCCGGAGCGCCGCGCCGCTGCCTCCTGATGAAAGACTGAGGACGAGACGATGAAGACGCTGCTTTTGACGCTTTGCCTGTCGCTCGCCCCCTTTTCAGCGCCGCTCGCCGAAACGCTGCATTTCGTGACGGAGGAATACGCACCCTTCAACTATTCAAAGGACGGCAAGATCACCGGCATCGCGGTCGAGCAGGTCGAGGCAATGGCAAAGGCCGCCGGCGTCGACTACACGATCGAGATCATGCCCTGGGCTCGTGCCTTCGCGATGGCCGAAAGCCAGCCGATGAACTGCGTCTTCACGACTGGCTACAACCGGGAGCGCGCCGATCGCTTCGCCTGGGTCAATCCGCTGCTGAAAGACGAAATGGTGCTGCTGAAGCGCAAGGATGGCAGCAAGGGGCCGGCAAACCTGCAGGACGCGCTTACCATGAAGGTCGGCTCGCAGCGTGGCGATTTTGCCGTCGAAGCGCTGGAGGGCCTCGGTTTTAAAGAGATCGACCTTGCAGCGGACATCGACATTTCGGTGCGCAAGCTGCTCTCCGGCCGCATCGACCTGATGCCGACCTCGATCAAGACCTATGAGAACCTCATCAGCCAGGGCCAGCCGGTTGAAAAGGCCATGCTGATGGCCGGCCAGATTTATGGCCTCGCCTGCCACAAGCAGACCCCACCGGCGCTTATCAAGCGGCTGCAGGCGGCGCTCGACCAGCTCATCGTCAGCGGTGAGCAGGACCGCATCTACACAGCCTACGGCCTGCCGCCGAACCCGCGCACGGCCGATGGCGGCGCGAAGAATTGAATGCGGACGGTTGACTTCCGGTCGCTTTCGCGGTGGTGAAGGCCGGACAGATCCATTTTGCGGACCATTCCATGCAGATCATCGCGGGGCTCGGCAATCCGGGCACAAAATATGCGGGCAACCGCCACAATATCGGTTTCATGGCGCTGGATGCGATCCACCGCAAGAACCCCTTCTCGCCCTGGTCGAAGAAGTTCAAGGCAGAAATCTCCGAAGGCGAGCTTGCCGGCGAGAAGGTGCTGCTCGTCAAGCCGCAGACCTTCATGAACCTGTCGGGCGAATCCGTCGGTGAGGCCATGCGCTTCTACAAGCTGGCGCCGAAGGACATCGTCGCGATCTACGACGAGCTGGATCTTGCGCCGGGCAAGGCGCGCATCAAGGTCGCCGGCGGCCATGGCGGGCACAACGGCATCAAGTCGATCGACGCCCATTGCGGCAAGGACTATCGGCGCCTGCGCCTCGGCATCGGTCATCCGGGCGCCAAGGAACTCGTCACCAACCATGTGCTCGGCGATTTCGCCAAGGTCGACCATAGCTGGCTCGACCCGCTGCTCGACGAGCTCGCCCTCAATGCCGACATGCTGGTGCGGGGAGAGGATTCGCAGCTGATGAACAAGCTGGCGCTCGCCACCGGCAGCAAGCCGGAAGCGGAAAAGACCCCCGCACAGAAACCGGCCGGCCAGTCCCATATCCGCCAGGCGCGCAACCACGCCCAGCCGAAGATCCTGCCGACGACCGGGCCGATGGCGGAGATGCTGAAGAAACTGCTCGGCAACAAGGGCGACTAGGATGGCTGCGGACGTGGACCTGCGCCCCGCAGAACCGGGCGATCTTCCGGGGCTGCTCGCGCTCTATGCCGAACTCAATCCTGCCGATCCGCCGCTGGATGCGGCAACGGCGCATGATCGCTTCGCCGCAATCCTCGCCCAGCCCGGCATGACGATCTTCGTCGCCGCGGACAAGCAAAAGCCGCTCGCCTCCTGCACGCTCGTCATCGTGCCGAACCTCACCCGGGGCGGCGCCCCCTATGCGCTGATCGAGAACGTCGTCACCCACCACACCGCCCGCCGGCGGGGCCTCGGCCGTGCCGTCATCCGGCATGCGATCGATACGGCCTGGGCGGCCGGCTGCTACAAGGTCATGCTGCTGACGGGCCGGGGCGACAGCGAAGCCCATGCCTTCTACACGAGCTGCGGCTTCCGGCAGGACAAGACCGGCTTCCAGATCCGCCGTCCCACACCGAATTGACTACTCCTCCGGCTCGGTCTGGAAGAGCAGCGGGAAGCCTGCCTCCTTGGCAAGGTCCGTCGCTTCCTTCGCCTTGGTCTCGGCAATGTCGCGGGCGCAGACGACCACCACCGCCGTGCCCATCTTGTGTGCGGTCATCATGACGCGATAGCTCGTCTCCTCCGCCATGCGGAAGACGGCCTTCAGCACCAGCGTCACGAATTCGCGCGGCGTGTAGTCGTCGTTGACGAGAATGACCTTGTAGAGCTTCGGGCGCTCCAGCTTCGGCTCCGTCACGGTTTTCGGGGTGAGGGTCGTGTCACCATTGCTCATGGGAAGCTCCTCGTATTCCGGCTCCGAGCGGTGTGAGCCCCATTGTGCACCGCAGGAGAGGCGACTTCAAGGCCCTGCATGGCCGAAGGCCTTGACCCTGCCCCCGCCATCCCCCATAGCGAGGGCAACGATTTTCTTAAGACGAATGGACCACTTCCATGGGTTTCAAATGCGGTATCGTCGGTCTGCCGAATGTCGGCAAGTCGACCCTCTTCAACGCGCTGACCAAGACGGCCGCCGCCCAGGCGGCAAACTACCCCTTCTGCACCATCGAGCCGAACACCGGCGAAGTGGCTGTTCCCGATCCGCGCATGAAGGCGCTCGCCACCATCGCCGGTTCCAAGGAAATCATCCCCACCCGCATCTCCTTCGTCGACATCGCCGGCCTCGTGCGCGGCGCCTCGAAGGGTGAAGGCCTCGGCAACAAGTTTCTCGCCAACATCCGTGAAGTCGATGCCGTCGTGCATGTGCTGCGCTGCTTCGAGGATGACGACATCACCCACGTCGAGGGCCGCATCAACCCGGTCGGCGATGCCGACACGATCGAGACCGAGCTGATGCTCGCCGACCTCGAAAGCCTGGAGCGCCGCGTCGAACAGACCCGCAAGCGCGCCACCGGCAAGGACAAGGAGTCCCTTGCGCAGCTGCCGATCATGGAAGCCGTGGTGAAGCTGCTCAACGAAGGCAAACCGGCCCGCCTGCTCCTCAAGACGCTGGCACCCGAGGAAATCGAGGTTCTGAAAGGTCTCAACCTCCTCACCTCCCACCCGGTTCTCTATGTCTGCAACGTCGCGGAGGCCGATGCCTCGACCGGCAACACGCACACCGAAGCCGTCGCCGCCATGGCGAAGGAACAGGGCGCCGAATGCGTCATCATCTCGGCAGCGATCGAATCCGAGGTCGCCCAGCTTCCGGAAGAGGAGGCCGCCGAATTCCTCTCGGCGCTCGGCCTTGAGGAAGCGGGTCTCGACCGGCTGATCCGCGCCGGCTACCACCTGCTCGACCTTATCACCTATTTCACCGTCGGCCCCAAGGAAACCCGCGCCTGGACCATCGTGCGCGGCACCAAGGCCCCGCAGGCGGCCGGCGTCATCCATACGGATTTCGAACGCGGCTTCATCCGTGCCTTCACCATCTCCTATGACGACTACATCGCCTACAAGGGCGAAGTCGGCGCAAAGGAGGCCGGCAAGGGCCGCGACGAAGGCAAGGAATACGTGGTGCAGGACGGCGACGTCATCCACTTCCGCTTCAACACGTAAGACGACCCGACAGCCTCCATTCGAGACCGCCGTCCCCGGCTGGGGCGGCGGTTTTTCTTTGCGCTTGAAGGACATGGCGTCCCGCCAATTCCGCCGGCGCTTGCAAAAGCCGGACACCCTCGCCATTGTCCCCCCGCAACAGAACGGATCGCGACGTGGCCAACTACACCTTTGAAGACTTCACGCCGGGCCGGCGCTTCGACTTCACGAAGCGCACGCTCACGGCAACCGAGATCGTCGCCTTCGCGACGGAATTCGATCCCCAGCCGATGCACATGGACGAGGCCGCCGGTCGCGCAAGCATTCTCGGCGGCCTTGCCGCCTCCGGCTGGCACACCAGCGCCGTGATGATGCGCATGCTCTTCGAAGCCTATATCGACGGCTCCACCTCGGAAGGCTCGCCCGGCGTCGACCTGATGGAATGGAAGCGCCCGGTGCTGGCAGGCGATACGCTCGGCGGCCACTGCGAAGTGCTCGATGCCCGCACCTCACGCTCGCGTCCCGAAATCGGCATCGTGCGCATGCGCGCCACGGTGACGAACCAGCGCGGCGAAACGGTCGCCCTTTGCGAATACATCAACATGATGCGCCTTGCCGAAAAGGAAGCCGACCATGCGCATGGCTGAGCTCTATGCCTTCGGCGAGGCCGTCGAAATCGGCAACCTCACCTTCACGGCGGAAGACATCATCCGCTTCGCAGGGGATTTCGACCCGCAACCCTTCCATCTCGACGCGGAGTTGGCCAAGCAGGCTCTTTTCGGTGGCCTCTGCGCTTCCGGCTGGCATTCCTCCGCCGGCTGGATGAAATGCTTCGTGCCGTTCTGGGCGGGCGAATGCAAACGCCTCGCCCGCGAGGGCATCACGCCCCCGAACCTCGGCCCCTCCCCCGGCTTCACGAACCTGCGCTGGCTGAAGCCGGTCTTCGCCGGTGACACGATCACCTATTCTGTGACCCTGACCGCCTCGCGCGAACTCGCCTCACGGCCGGGCCGGCTGATCAATACGATCCTGTGCGCGGGAAGGAACCAGAACGGCGAACCGGTCATTCGCTTCGAGAGCACGGTTCTGGAATTCGTCTGAACCGCCCGTTCGCTTTGCCCTCACCCTGACCCTCTCCCCGCAGCGGGGAGAGGGGATGTGCTCCACAAACAGCGTCAGTTGGGAAACCGGCACGGCCTATCCCTTCGCCCGGCGTGCGGGGAGAAGGTGGCCGGCAGGCCGGATAAGGAGCGACACGCCACCTCAGACAGCCGGCAGCTGCCTTCAATGCCCGTCGAACGCCACCAGCGTGCGCACTTCCACGCCGAGCGCTTCGAGCTTCTTGCGCCCGCCGAGTTCCGGCAGGTCGATGACGAAACAGGCCGCGACGATATCCGCGCCGATCTGGCGCAGCAGCTTCACCGCAGCCTCCGCCGTGCCGCCGGTCGCGATCAGGTCGTCGATGAGGATGACCTTCTCCCCCGGCTTGATGGCGTCCTTGTGCATCTCCATCTCGTCCACGCCATATTCCAGGCTGTAGGCAATGCGCACGGTCTCGTGCGGCAGCTTGCCCTTCTTGCGGATCGGCACGAAGCCTGTCGACAGCTGGTGCGCCATCGCGCCACCGAGGATGAAACCGCGCGCCTCGATGCCGGCGACCTTGGCGACGCCGATGCCCGCATAGGGGTGCACCAGCTCATCCACCGCACGGCGGAAGGCGCGCGGATTGCCGAGGAGCGTGGTGATGTCGCGGAACATCACGCCGGGCTTGGGATAGTCCGGGATGTTGCGGATCGCGGCGACGAGTTCGTTTTCGAGTGTAGACATGGGAATTCCGACTGCGGAGGGCTTTCTCCGGTTATTGCAGGTGCCGCAGTCCCTCACAACAAAAAAGGCGGCCCGAAGGCCGCCTTTCGACAGAGCGACGGAGCCGCTCAGCTTTCCTTGTTCGCGTAGACCGACTTCTTCGTCAGGTAGATCAGGCCGGTGAAGATCACCAGGAAGACCATGACCATGAAGCCGGTACGCTTGCGCTCTTCCAGGTGCGGCTCTGCGGCCCACATCAGGAAGGCGGAGACGTCATGCGCATACTGGTCGACCGTCTGCGGCGAACCGTCGTCATAGGTGACCTGGTCGTCGGAGATCGGCTTTGCCATGGCGAGCGCTGCAGCGTTTGCGAAGTACGGGTTGTAGTGCGTGCCTTCGCCGACTTCGATATGCGCCGGCTTCTCTTCATCGTACCCCGTCAGCAGCGAGTAGATGTAGTCCGGGCCGCCTTCCTGATACTGGGTGAAGATGTCGAAGACGAACTGCGGGAAGCCGCGGGTGATGCCGCGTGCCTTGGCGATCAGCGAGAAGTCCGGCGGAGCGGCGCCGTTGTTCGAAGCGGCAGCCGCCTCGTGGTTGGCGTAGGGCGACGGGAAGTAGTCGGCCGGCACAGCCTTGCGGGTGAACATCTCACCGTCGCTGTTCGGGCCGTCCTGCACTTCGTAGTTCGCTGCAAAAGCCTTCACCTGGGCTTCCGAGTAGCCGAGGCCTTCCAGCGTGCGGAAGGAGACGAGGCTCATCGAATGGCAGGCAGAACAGACTTCGGTATAGACCTTCAGGCCGCGCTGGAGCTGGCCCTTGTCATACTTGCCGAATGGGCCGGCGAAGGACCATTCCTGCTGCTTGGGCTTGTGGATCGGGTAGTGGGGTGTGGCACTGGCGGCGTGTTCCGCTTCGGCACCACCGGCGGACGCCGCCTCTTCCGCCGTGGCGAAGGAGACGCCGAGACCGGCGACGAGTGCGAGCGACAGAATGCCTGCAACAAGCTTTTTCATTGTCATGGTTCCTTTCGTCGCTCGCTATCAGGCCTTGGCCGCCTTGGCGTTCTTCTTTTCCAGAACCGCTTCCGTGATCGAATTCGGAATGCGCTTCGGGGTCTCGATCAGGCCGAGGATCGGCATGAGGACGAGGAAGAAGCCAAAGTAGTAGAGCGTACCGAGCTGCGAGAGGATGACGTAGATGCCTTCCGCCGGCATGGCGCCAAGCCAACCGAGCAGGATGGCATTCGCCACGAAGATCCAGAAGAACAGCTTGTACCACGGGCGGTAGACAGCCGAACGGACCTTGGACGTATCGAGCCAGGGCAGGAAGAACAGCACGATGATCGCGCCGAACATCACGAGGACGCCGCCAAGCTTGGAGTCGATCGGGCCGATGTTGAAGGTGATGGCGCGCAGCATCGCGTAGAACGGCAGGTAATACCATTCCGGAACGATGTGGGGCGGGGTCTTCAGCGGGTCGGCCGGGATATAGTTGTCCGGGTGGCCGAGATAGTTCGGCATGTAGAAGATGAACCAGGCGAAGACGATCAGGAAGACCGAAACGCCAAGGGCGTCCTTCAGCGTCGCATAGGGCGTGAAGGCGACCGTGTCGGTCTTGGACTTCACTTCGACGCCGGTCGGGTTCGTCTGGCCGGTGACGTGCAGCGCCCAGACGTGCAGGACGACGACGCCGGCGATCATGAACGGCAGCAGGTAGTGCAGCGCGAAGAAGCGGTTCAGCGTCGGGTTGTCGACCGCGAAGCCGCCGAGCAGGAACTGCTGGATCCACTCGCCGACCCACGGGAAGGCCGAGAAGAAGCCGGTGATAACGGTCGCGCCCCAGAAGGACATCTGACCCCAGGGCAGAACGTAGCCCATGAAGCCGGTCGCCATCATCAGGAGATAGATGACCACGCCGAGGATCCAGAGGATTTCGCGCGGCGCCTTGTAGGAGCCATAGTAGAGGCCGCGGGCGATGTGGAGATAGACCGCGATGAAGAAGAAGGACGCGCCGTTGGCGTGCATGTAGCGCAGCAGCCAGCCGTGGTTCACGTCGCGCATGATCTTCTCGACCGAGTTGAACGCGACGGAGGTTTCGGCGGCATAGTGCATGGCCAGCACGATACCGGTCAGGATCTGCACGATGAGCATCACCGACAGCATGGCGCCGAAGGTGTAGGCATAGTTCAGGTTGCGCGGAACCGGGTAGGACACGAAGCTGTCATGGATCATGCGCGGCAGAGGCAGGCGCGAATCGACCCATTTTTCGATGCCAGTCGTCGGCTGGTAGGTGGAATGTTCAGCACTCATTATCAGGTGTCCCCTCAACCGATCTTGATGACTGTGTCGGATACGAACGAGAAGGTCGGCACAGCAAGGTTCTCAGGGGCCGGACCCTTACGAATACGACCAGCGGTATCGTAGTGAGAACCATGGCAGGGACAGAACCAGCCGCCGAAATCGCCGGCCTGGCCGAGCGGAATACAGCCGAGGTGGGTACAGACACCAACCATGATGATCCAATTTTCCTTGCCCACGCCCGCCGAGCGGTCGAGGTCCGTCGCCTGGGCGTCGGCAGCAATGTTGGCGTTACGGGCAACAGCGTCCTTGAGGTCGGAAAGCTGAACGGCCTTGGCCTCTTCGACTTCCTTGTCCGTGCGGTTGCGGATGAAGACCGGCTTGCCGCGCCATTTGACGGTCAAGGACATGCCAGGGGTCACGCTGGAGACATCGACATCGATGGCGCCAAGCGCCAGCGTCGACGCATCCGGACGCATCTGGTCGATAAACGGCCAGGCAACCGCAACGCCGCCCACGACGCCAGCCATCCCGGTGGTCAGGTAAAGGAAATCGCGGCGAGTGGGCTCGCCCAGGGATTCGCTTGATGTCTCGTGTTCGCTCACGGCTAAACCATCCTCTCACGCAAAGTCTGCGGAAACCCGCCACGCCCCTTGGAAACCGGTCAAATCCGGACACAATACGGCCATAGATTCCCCGTCAATCCGGCGCGTTCTATGCTTGATCGCAAATTATGTCCAGCCTTGGCAAGGGGAGGTGGGCACATTGTCGCGGGAAAAACGGAGCATCTTGACAAGGCGCAGGCATCGCCTTGAACCTCCAGCGCTTCCCGGCTCAAAAAGCATGTGAAGGACGACGCCCTTCGGCTTTATTGCGCCGCTTCCTCATGGCCGAGAAAACCGCCCGACTGGCGCGACCAGAGATCCGCATAGAGACCACCGCGCGCGACGAGTTCCGCATGGGTCCCCTCCTCCACGATATGGCCGCGATCCATGACGATCAGCCGGTCGAGCGCGGCGATGGTGGAGAGGCGGTGCGCGATGGCGAGCACGGTCTTGCCGCGCATCAGCCGCTCGAGGTTCGACTGGATCGCCGCCTCGACTTCGCTATCGAGCGCCGAGGTCGCCTCGTCGAGCACGAGGATCGGTGCATCCTTCAGCATGACGCGGGCAATGGCGATGCGCTGGCGCTGACCACCTGAAAGCTTGACGCCGCGCTCGCCGACATGGGCATCGTACCCCTTGCGCCCACGCTGGTCTTCCAGCGAGAGGATGAAATCATGCGCCTCGGCCTTTCGCGCCGCCTCGATCATCTCGTCCTCGCTGGCGTCGGGATTGCCGAAGAGGATGTTGTCGCGGATCGAGCGGTGCAAGAGCGCGGTATCCTGGCTGACCATGCCGATATTGGCGCGCAGGCTCTCCTGCGTGACGGTGGCGATATCCTGCCCACCGACGAGAATGCGCCCGCCCTCAAGATCGTAGAAGCGCAATAGAAGATTGACCAGCGTCGACTTGCCGGCACCGGACCGGCCGACGATGCCGACCTTCTCGCCGGGCCGGATCGACAGCGTCAGGTCGTCGATGACGCCGGACTTGCGGCCATAGTGGAAGCGGATGGCCTCGAAGCGGATGTCCGGGCGCGCGACCTTCATTTCCATCGCATCCGACTTGTCGACAAGGCCGATCGGCTGGGAGATGAGATCGGCCGAGTTCTGGATCGTGCCGATATTGCGCATGATGCTGTTGAGCTGCGTCATCAGGCGATTGAGCAGGAAATTCAGCCGCAGCACCAGCGCCATGGTAAAGGCGACGGCCCCGGAACTGGCAACGCCGCCAAGCCAAAGATGGATGGAGAGCACGGCCATGGCGACGATCATCAGGCCGGAGACGAAGGCCATCGAGGCACGCACGCCCGTCAGGAAGCGCGTGAAATCGAGCGTCGTCGTCTGGAAAGTATCGAAACCGCTGCGCATATAGCGGTCGTTCGCCTCGTCGCGGCCGAACAATTTGAGCGTCTGGATGTTGGAATAGGCATCCACCATACGGCCGCTCAGCATCGACGCGGCCTCGGCGGTCTGGCGCGAATGCTCGCGGATGCGCGGCACGAAATAGCGTGCCAGCACGGAAAATACCACGAGCCACACGCCGAGCACGGCGGCAAGCCGCCAGTCGAGCCCGCCGAGCAGCACCAGCGTCGAGGCCGTGTAGATCGTCACGAACCAGACACTTTCCATGAAGGAGGTGATGACGTCGCCGGTCGCCTGCCCCGCCGACCAGACCTTCGTGACGATGCGCCCGGAAAAATCGTTCTGGAAGAAGGACAGCGACTGTCGCGCGACATGCACATAGGACTGCCAGCGCACGAGATTGTAAAAGCCGGGCGTGATGACCTGCTGGTCGACGAGCGCGGTGAGAAAGGTGATCACGAAGCGAAGGAGGCCGATGAGGCCGAGCATCAGCAGAAGCTCCGGCCCGTGCGCGGCCATAAGCCCGCCCCACCCGTCTCCCGGCTTCACCGTCGCCAGGATATCGACCAGCCGCCCGACGAACCAGAAGGTCGCCGCCTCGATGCCCGCGGTCACGCCGCCGAGCACCAGCATCGCCGCAAACGGCGCCCTGGCCTGGCCAACATAGAACCAGATGAAGGCGAGAAGCCCCTGCGGCGGACGAAGATCATCCCGCCGCGCGAAGGGCTGAATCCAGTTCTCGAACCAGGAGAAGAGCGGGCGGAAGATCATGCCATCGATATAGGCGGTTTTTGACGGGCGACAAATTAAAGATTGGAAAGGTGGAAGGGCATCGCGTGCGAAGATTGCTCGCTTGAGGAAGGCACCCCTTCTGCTGGAAAGGGGTGCCTTCTGCCCGACTATTCCGCCGCCGCTTCCGCCTCGGCGTCGTCGGCGATGAAGCCGCCGGACTGGCGGGTCCAGAGGTCGGCATAGATGCCGCCCATGGCGACGAGTTCGGCATGGGTGCCGGTCTCGTGGAGACGGCCCTTGTCGAGCACGATGAGGCGGTCCATCTCCGTCAGCGTCGACAGGCGATGGGCGATCGCGATCACCGTCTTGCCCTGCATGAGAGCGAAGAGGTTTTCCTGGATCGCCGCCTCGACTTCCGAATCGAGCGCCGAGGTCGCCTCGTCCAGCACCAGGATCGGCGCGTCCTTCAGGAAGACGCGGGCGATCGCGATACGCTGGCGCTGGCCGCCGGAGAGCTTGACACCGCGCTCGCCGACCTGGGCATCGAGGCCCGTGCGCCCCTGCTGGTCGGTGAGACCTTCGATGAAGTCCCAGGCATTGGCGCGCTTGGCTGCCTCGATGATCTCGGCGTCGTCAGCGTCCGGCTTGCCGTAGGCGATGTTGTCACGGATCGAGCGGTGCAACAGGGAGGTGTCCTGCGTGACCACGCCGATCTGCGAACGCAGGCTGTCCTGCGTCACCGTGGCGACATCCTTGCCATCGATGGTGATCCTGCCGGATTCGAGGTCGTAGAACCGCAGCAGCACGTTCATCAGCGTCGTCTTGCCTGCGCCAGAGCGGCCGACAAGGCCGACTTTCTCCCCCGCCCCGATCGACAGCGACAGATCCTCGATCACACCCTTGTTCTTGCCGTAGTGGAAGCGGACATGGTCGAAGTTGATCGCGCCCTTGGCGGCAGGCAAAGCGGGCGCCTGCGGCGCATCCTTGATGTCGTGCGGACGCGTCATCATGCCCATGCCATCATAGACCGTGCCGATGTTCTCGAAGAGCGCGGTCACTTCCCACATCACCCACTGCGACATGCCGTTGATGCGCATGACGAGACCGATGGCGACTGCCACCGCGCCGACGGAGACATCGCCCGTCATCCAGAAGTAGATGCCGATGCCCGCCGTAAAGAACATCGTGACGACATTGTTGATGTCGATCAGGATGTTGAACAGGGTGATCAGCCGCATCTGCTTGTGAACGGTCTGCAGGAACTCGTCCATGCCTTCACGGGCATAGCTCTCCTCCCGCCCGGCATGCGAGAACAGCTTGACCGTCGCGATGTTGGTGTAACTGTCGACGATCCGGCCCGTCATCATCGAACGCGCGTCGGCCTGCTCGCGCGAGATCACCATCAGCTTCGGCACGAAATAGCGCAGGATACTGACATAGGCGACGAACCACACGAGCAGCGGCACGACCAGACGCAGGTCCGCCGCGGCGATGATCGCGATCATCGAGATGAAGTAGCTCACCACGTAGATGAAGACGTCGATGATCTTCATGACGGCTTCACGCACCGCAAGCGCCGTCTGCATCACCTTCGTCGACACGCGGCCGGCAAACTCGTTGGAGAAGAAGGTCATGCTCTGGCGGATCAGGTAGCGATGCATCTGCCAGCGGGCGATCATCGGGAAATTGCCCGCGAGCGCCTGGTGCATGGTCATGGTGTGCAGCGCGCCAAACCCCGGGATGACGACGAGCAGCAGGACCGCCATCCAGACCAGCGTGTCGCCCTCGCGGGCAAGGAACGTCGTCTTGTCACCGGCCGAAAGCCAGTCGACGATACTGCCGAGGAACTGGAACAGCACGACTTCCGCAATGCCGAGCACCATGGAGCAGAAGCCGAGCAGCGCAAGCCACGGCGCAGCCGGGCGCGTATAGTGCCAAAGGAAGGCGAAAAGGCCCTTCGGAGGCAGCGAGGGCGCCTCGGAAGGATAGGGATTCAAACGTCTTTCGAACCAGCCGAACATGGCTTTCTCCGTAATAGAAAGACGGAACCGGCGCGGACGGCGCAAAATGAGCGCGGTCAGGAACGGGGTTCCGGTAGGATTGCCGTGGGGCGACGAAAAGCGTCACACGACGAAGTAAAAAGAAGAAACGAAGGGAATCTTGGTGGCGAAACGCCTACGCGAGAAGAGGCGTGATTCCAGCCGGGAGGCGTGGTCGATACATGGTATCCATAGTGGTCCTCCCTTTTCTCGCGTTGAAGATGGCTCTGGTTAACCCGAAACGCCGCAATTTGCCAGCCACTTTGTCGCAATTTCGTCTTTCCGGCCAATTCTGTTGCCGTGTCGCCACATCCGGGCGCCCCCTCTGCCGCTTTTCGCCGCGAGGCGGGATGGCACGCCCTTCTTGTCTTTTCGCAATTTTGAAGACAAACCGCTTCGCACCCCGGCCGGAATTGCTGTAGGCGAAACCGCATGTCTACACTCCGCATCGCCCTTTACCAGCCCGACATTGCCGGCAATACCGGCACGATCCTGCGGTTCGCCGCCTGCCTTGGCCTTTCGGTCGACCTCATCGAGCCGGCCGGCTTCGATATTTCCGACCGCAGCCTCAAGCGTGCGGGCATGGACTATCTTGCCGCCGTGACGCTGACACGACATGTCAACTGGGAGCGATACGAGGCGTGGCGGGCAGAGAGCGGCCGCCGCCTGGTGCTCGCCTCCACCAAGGCCGCCGGGCGCTATACGGACTTCGCCTACCAGCCGACGGACATCCTGCTGTTCGGCCGCGAAAGCGCCGGCGTTCCCGATCACGTCCATGACAGGGCGGATGGACGCGTGCTCATTCCCATGGTCGAGGGGCAACGCTCCATCAATGTCGCGCTCTCGGCCGCAATGATCTGTGGCGAGGCGCTGCGCCAGACGGGCTTCGCCTGACCGAACGTACCCCCTTTCCAGGGGTCTCCAAAACGCCTTAGCCATCGCCCGGCCACACCCAGCGCAGGGCGAAGGCCACGATGCCGAAGACCAGCACGACGGCACCGACAAGGGCATAGGCGCCAGCGTAACCCGATGCGGCAATCAGCGGCTGCGAGACGATGGGTGACAGGAACTGGCCGGCAAAGATGCTGGAAACCAGGAGACCGGAGACGCGGCCGCGGCGGGCCGGAGGGGCAAGCAGCATCGCCGCGGCCGCGAAGTTCGGCATGATCGTGCCCATGCAGACACCGGAGACGGCCATGGCGACGAGCACGCTGACATAACTTTCCGCCGTCGAGAGCAGGAGGAAGGAAAGACCGGCCGAAACGAAGCCGAGGCCGAAGACGCCCATGATGCCGAGCTGGCGCCGGAGGGGCGCGAAGGCGAGCGCGCTCACCACGCCGACGAGCTGCCCCGCGCCGATCGCCGCACCGGCAAGGCTCGGTGCGGCAAAGCCGAGCGATTCGAGGTAGAAGGGTAGCTGCGTCGGGACCATGTAGAAGGCGATCATGTTGACGGCCGCTGCCAGGAACAAAAGGGCGAGCAGCGCTATCGCCCGCCCGTCGAGCCGGCCCTCCCCCACCGCGGCACCCGCCGGCCGTGCACGTCGCGGCTCCGGCAGGAAGGCAAGCGCCGCCGGCACCAGCAGGATCGCCACCGTGTAGATCAGAAACGGCCCGCGCCAGTGGACCTCCGCAAGGAACCCGCCGCCCGTCAGGAAAATCGTGCCACCGACACCGACAAAGGCCTGTTGCAGGCCCATATAGCGATCGCGCGCCGCCCCCTGAAAGAAATCGCCGACCAGCGCCGTCGTCGCCGTCATGATGCCGCCGACGGCGATACCCAGCACGGCGCGTCCGGCGAGGAGCCCCGGCAGCGTATCGAGGAAAAGCCCGGAGGCGCCGGCACCGGCAAACAGCGCAAGCGAGGCGACGAGCAGCGGCTTGCGACCGAAACGATCCACCAGGAAGCCGGCCGCCGGAGAGAAGAGCGCGATGAACACGGCCGGCAACGTCAGCACCAGCCTGCTGAGCAGCGCGACATTCTCCACATCGGCAAACCGCGCCGCGATGCCCGGCAGCGACGCGGAAATCGTCGCGCCGGACATGATGGTGAGCGTGCTGATGAAGAGCAGCGTCGCATTGCGCCGGGTCTCGGCGGGGGACCGCGCGACCTCCGCTGCCGCATAGTGTTCTGGCTTCATGCGGCCACCTCGTCGTAGCGGGTTGCGATGCGTGCCGCCTTCAGCGCGTTGGCCCACCAGATCAGGCGTTTCATCAGGACGGCGAGCTGGCCGTTGAGCTGGCCGGGGCGGAAGGGATTGCCGACCGGGTCGAACTGCGTCCAGGCATGGGCAAGGCTTACCGTCTCGCGGATCGCCACCGCATGCAGCTCGGCAAAGACCAGCCGAAGCTGCTCGACGGCGCGCAGGCCGCCGGAGACGCCGCCATAAGAGACGAAGGCGATCGGCTTGGCATGCCAGGGGCGGAAGCAGCTGTCGATGATCGCCTTCAGCGCGGCCGGGTAGGCGTGGTTGTATTCCGGCGTGACGATCAGGAAAGCGTCCGCCCGCGAGATACGGCTTTCGACCAGCTGGGCCGATGCCTCGTCGAGACCGCCCGGCGTGAAGGTCAGCTCCACCGGATCGATACGGATGATGTCGTGATAGCCAAGCGCGGAGAGTTCAGGCTCCAGCCATCCCGCGATCGTATCGGCAAAGCGCCCTTCGCGGCCGCTGCCATAGATGAGGGCGATGGTCAGTCTTTCAGTCATGCGTCGGCTCCGTCTTGGAAAAGTTAGGAGCCGCTGGTATAAAACCTCAACTTAAGTTGAGGTCAACAGCGATGACGGAAAAATGTCCGAAGAGCGGAATGCCCCGGGAACTCAGCGTCGGCGAGGTCGCCGAGCGCAGCGGGATCGCAGTGTCCACCCTGCATTTTTATGAGGCAAAGGGGCTGATCCACAGCCAGCGCAACCGTGGCAACCAGCGGCGCTATCCACGCGGCATCCTGCGCCGCGTGGCGGTGATCAAGGTGGCGCAGCGCACCGGCATTCCGCTTTCGGAGATTGCTGAGGCCCTGTCGGTGCTGCCGCACGACCGGCCATTGACGGGTCTCGACTGGCGCAGGCTTTCGGAAAACTGGCGTGGCCAACTCGACGAGCGCATCGCCCGCCTCACCAAGCTGCGCAACCAGCTGGACGGCTGCATCGGCTGTGGTTGCCTGTCATTGCAGGAATGCCCGTTGCGCAACCCGCTGGACGAACTGGCGGCCGAAGGCCCGGGCCCGAGACTGCTCGAGCCCTGATCTTCAGCGGGACACAACCGCATTTGTGGTGTCGGATTAATCCAGCCGCGTGGCGAGCAGCTTGTCGACGCGGCGACCATCCATGTCGACGACCTCGAAACGCCAGCCTTGGGTTTCCGTGATCTCGCCGGTCTTCGGCAGCTTCTGCAGCGATTCGATGACGAGGCCGGCCGCGGTCTGGTAGCTGCGGCGGGCCGGCAGCTGCAGGCCGAGACGGTCGGCCATCTCGTCGATCGGCATGGAGCCGGAGATCAGCCAGGAGCCATCCTCGCGCTGCACCGCATAATCGTCGTCGCCTTCCTCGATATCGGCGCGGAACACGCCGGCAATCGCCTCCAGCACGTCGGCAGGCGTGATGATGCCTTCGAAGTGGCCGTATTCGTCATGGATGAGCAGGATCGGCACTTCGGAATTGCGCAGCGTTTCGAGCACACGCATGGCATCCATCGTATCGGGCACGATCGGCGCGGGGCGCACGAAGCTGCGGATGTCGAGCGGCTGGCCGTTCAACAGGGCCGAAAGCAACTCACGCTTCTGCACGATGCCGACGATCGTCTCCGGCCCGCCATCGGCGACCGGCAGGCGGGAATGCGGGCTGTCGGTCAGGGTCTTGTGGATCTCCTCCACCGTGTCGCCGAGATCGATCCAGTCGACATCGTTGCGCGGGGTCATGAGACCGCGCGCCTCACGGTCGGAGAAGCGCATGACGCCAGCGATCATCAGCTTTTCGCCGCCCTCGATGACACCGGCAGCTTCCGCCTCGGCGACGATGGTCTTGATTTCCTCGTCGGTGACGATGCTTTCGGCGACCTGATGCTGGCCAAGCAGACGGAAGATCAACCGCGTCGAGGCATCGAGGATCCAGACCGCCGGGGCACCGATCTTCGAGAGCAGCGACATGGCGGGCGCGACGAGCGCGGCAAAACGCTCCGGGTTCTTCAATGCGATCTGCTTGGGCACCAGTTCGCCGACCACCACCGACAGATAGGTGATGATGAAGATGACGATACCGTAGCCGAGCGGATCGGCCAGCCAGTCCGGCACGCCCTCGGCATAGAGGATGTCACGCAGGCGTCCGCCGAGCGCGGCACCCGAGAAGGCACCGGCGAGAATGCCGATGAGGGTGATGCCGATCTGGACGGTGGAGAGGAATTTTCCGGGGTGGTCCGCCAGCTTCAGCGCTGCCGCAGCGCCACGCGAGCCCTGCGCAGCCATGGTCTTCAGGCGCGGCTTTCGGGCAGAAACGATGGAAAGTTCGGAAAGGGCAAAGACCCCATTGAAGAGGATAAGGAAGACAGCAATCGCGAGTTCGAACAAGGACTGTGAGCCGTGCTTCTGAACCGCAACGGCGCCTTTCTGTTGATGACGATGGCCGCAAGATAGGGGCGCGGCGGGTCGCCGTCAATCGAACTTGCCGATCACGGTCGTGTCAGGTGGGGATCACGAGCATTTCGAGGAGGATGTCACGCAGCCGTCCGACCGGCGCGGGCGGCTGTGCTTCGGCCGTGTGCAGCATCAGGTCGATACTGCCGAGCAACGGTAGCCCCGCCTGTTGTGGGTCGAGCACACGCAGATGGGACGGCATGCCCGTGGTCGTGCGGATTGTCACGCCGAGCCCGGCCGTCACCGCCGCCCAGAGCCCCGCAAGCCCGGGGCTGGAAAAGACCTGGCGCCATTCCCGTCCGGTCGCAGAAAGCGCCTCGACGGCGGCCGCCCGGAACGTACAGGGTGGATCGAACGCAATGAGCGGCACCGGCGCGCCGGCGGAGATGTCATGGTCGACGGCCGCGATCCAGACGACCGGGTGGGTGGCGATGTGCCGGCAATGGGCGCTCTTCTGGCCGCCCCAGGTGACGGCCATGTCGAGATCGCCGCGCTCGACCGCCGCCACCAGCTTGGCCCCGCGATCGACCCGCGCTTCGACGCGCAGCTTCGGGTGCGCCCGCGAAAAGCGGCCGAGCACCGGCGGCAGCGAGGTCTCCGCAAAGTCCTGCGGGATACCGAGCCGCAGCCAGCCGTCGAGCGCCCGGCTGGAGCCCAGCATCATCATCGCCTCGTCGTTCAGGTCGAGAATGCGCACCGCATAGTCGTGCAAGGCTTCGCCGGCATCGGTGAGTACGAGGCCCCGGCCCTGCTTGACGAAAAGCGTCTGACCGCTGAGTTCAGACAGTTTCTTCAGTTGCAGGCTGACGGCCGGCGGCGTCCGCCCCAGCGCCTCCGCGGCTTTCGCAAAGCTGCCGAGGCGCACGCCCGTAACAAACGTGCGCAGCACGTCCATGTCGAAGTTGCGCGGAGAGACCATTTAGTTTTCCAAAACCATATAAGCAATACTTCTCAATTTTAAAAACAATAGTCGCGCAATAGGCTCCTTCCGTCAACACGAGACAGGAGACGACCATGCCCTTCCTCCACATCCGCCTCGCCGGCAAGAACCTGACGGACGGCGAGCGCCTGCACCTTCAGGACGAGGCGACCCGCCTTGCCGTCACGCTGCTCGGCAAGCGCGCCGAAGCGACCGCCGTCCTCGTCGAGGGAACGCCGATCGCCAACTGGACCATCGGCGCGCGACGGCAGAAGGTGGCCGGCCATTTCGAAATCCTGATCAGCGAGGGCACCAACACGGCAGAGGAAAAGGCCCGCTTCATCGCCGCCGCCTATGCCCTGCTTGCGGAGACGCTGGGCGCACACCTCGATCCCGTGACCTATGTGGTCATCCGCGATATCGCGATGGACAGCTGGGGTTACGGTGGCCGGACACAGGAAAGCCGGCGCGTCGCCCTTGCGGCGTGACGCATCAATCGGCGCTCGGCAGGCGGCGCATCGTGAATTCGATGCGGTCGCCCTCCATGGCGCGCCAGCTTTCGACCTCGGTCCAGTAGGCGGCCTTCGGCCAGAGGTCGAACCATTCACGCGCCTTCTCCCGCGCCGCCTGCCGGTCGAGGCAGAAGGTCTCGCGGACGAAATGGCCTTCGCGGGCGGGTTTTTCGCGACGGCGACGCTCGATATGGCGCCGGAGCCCTTCAAGCGGGGGCGGACCGGGAACACGCGCCATGCAGATTTCCTCCTGGCAGCACATTCAACGGAGGAAAGATAAGCCGCCCCCGCGCGTTTTGCGAGTCCCGTCGTCCCCAGCCGATGCCCCGCCCGCGGTTGCCAAATGGCGCAAAGTTTTGGACTGTGGCGAAAATACGATTCGGCGGGCTGCCCGCCAGCGGGAAGCACCATGGAACGACCAGACCTGCCGAAAGGCCTGCCCGAGGACATCGAAGAGAAGAAGACCGCCGCGCAGGCCTGGTTCGGGCAGCTGCGCGACGCGATCTGCGCCAGCTTCGAGGCGCTTGAGGACGACCTGCAAGGGCCGCTCTCCGACATGCAGCCCGGCCGTTTCGTCGCCAAGGACTGGCTGCGCGAGGGCGGCGCAGGTGGCGGCGGACGCATGTCGATGATGGAAGGCCGCGTCTTCGAGAAGGTCGGCGTGCACACCTCGACCGTCTATGGCGAATTCTCGCCGGAGTTCCGCGGCCAGATTCCCGGCGCGAGCGAGGACCCGCGTTTCTGGGCCTCCGGCATCTCGCTCATCGCCCATCCGGTGAACCCCAACGTACCCGCCGTGCACATGAACACGCGTATGGTCGTCACCACCAGCCGCTGGTTCGGCGGGGGTGCGGACCTGACGCCGGTGCTCGACCGCCGCCGCATGATGGACGATCCGGACACCACGCTCTTCCACAAGGCGATGGAGATCACCTGCAACCGCCATCCCGTCGCCGATCACCAGAAATTCAAAGCCTGGTGCGACGACTACTTCTTCCTGAAGCACCGCAATGAACCGCGCGGCACCGGCGGCATTTTTTACGACTGGCTGCATTCGTCGGAAGAGCTTGGCGGCTGGGATGCCGATTTTGCCTTCACCCAGGATGTCGGGCGCGCCTTCGCCATGGTCTATCCGAAGATCGTGCGGTCGAACTTCAACAAGGGCTGGACGGAAGAAGACCGCGACGAACAGCTCGTGCGGCGCGGCCGCTATGTCGAGTTCAACCTGCTCTACGACCGCGGCACGATCTTCGGCCTCAAGACGGGCGGCAATGTCGAGTCGATCCTCTCCTCGCTTCCCCCGGTGGTGCGCTGGCCCTGAAGGCCGGCCCTCCCTGCCTTGTGATTACAGACCTACGCCTTCCGTGGTATAATGCCTGCTGCATGAGTCCATGGAGGAAGCAGTCATGAAGATTGCAGCACAAGAGGCAATGCAGACGGGTTCCGACCCGAAATCTCCCGAATTTCTCGATCGTTTCGCCGAAACCATACGTGCCGAGAGCGGGCTGGACCTGCCGCACGCCTATTTCGTCGAAGAAGCCCGGCTGCGGCTTGCCAGCGGCGTGGTGCATCATCTCGTCGATCACCACACCACCCCGGCGCAATTCCAGTCGTCCTGCTGCTTCGACGCCTGGGCGAAGGACGACGCGGCCTGACAACAGCCGGCTGGAAATGCAGCAACGAAATCGCGCCCGGGGCGGAACCTCGGGCGGCTTTTGCCGTTTGATGGGACGGCTTCCTGATGCCGCAGGCCCGGCTGCAATTTGGCTGATCGGGCCTCATCTGCTACACTGGTTCCGCTGAAACGACAGGAGATAGGTCATGAGACTTTTTGAATGCGGTTCACTCGTCCCCGGATGCGACTGGCATACGCGGGCCAATGACGACGCCGAAGTCGTCCGCCGTGCGGTCGAGCATATGCGCACCGCCCATGGCGAGGCGATCATCCGGGAAAGCATGGTCGATCACATCAAGGAACGCATCGTCGACGAGAAGGCGGCCGACGCCGCCTGACAGGCATTTCCGATAAATTCACACCGCCTGCTCACCTTCTCCCCGCCGGGGAGAAGGTCAAATAGCCTATGGCGCGAAATGAACCGTTTGCGGTAGCACCCGGAAAATCAAAAGCCTGACGTCAGACGCGAACCTCAAGGATCGTGATGCGCTCAGGGCGTGGAAGGTTCCCCCTCCTCCTTTGCCATCGCCGCCAGACGGGCAAGCAGCTTTGCGCGGCCGTCATGGAAGTTGCCCGCCACCCATGCCTCTTCGATCGCCCCCAGAACCGCACCGACCTTCGGGCCGGCGGGAATACCTGCGGCAAGCACGTCCGCGCCGTTCAGCGGGAAGGTCGGCCGGTGCCATTTCTCGGCCCGGGCAAGAAGCCGCTGGCAAAGGCCGGCAAAGGCGAGCGCCTCCGGGTCACCAAGGCCCCGCGCCCGGGCGGACGCCAGTGCCAGCTTCAGCCGCATCGTCAGCCCCTGCACACCGCTGCGATAAAGCAGCCGCTCGAATGCCGTCTCGGCAAGTTTCGGCGCGATTTCCGGCGCGGCCGCCCAATGGTCGAGAACGGACGCCTCCGCCTTGGAAAGGCGCAGGCGCTCGGCGAGTGCTTTCAGCCGGTCGCGATCCGCCGGCACCATGGCGGCAAGGCGCAGCATCGGGTCGGGCTTCCAGCCGAACGCCTTTTCGGCATGGATCAGGCCGGGGATCGCATCGATGCCCCACTTTTCCGTCTCAGGCAGGATTTCGGTGAGCACGCCCGCCTGCCGCATCCACAGCAGCGCGCGGCCGGGATCGGGCGCTACGAGCAATTTCTTCGTCTCGGACCAGACGCGCTCGGCTGAAAGTTTTCCAAGGCTGCCCTTCGCCCGTGCGCAGGCCTTCAGCCCGTCCGCATCGGGCCGGCCGCTGCCGTAGAGCGCAAAGAAGCGGAAAAAGCGCAGGATGCGCAGGTGATCCTCCGCGATGCGCGTTCCCGCATCGCCGATGAAACGCACGGTGCGGCTTTCGATATCCGGCAGGCCGCCCACGAGATCGATGACCGCACCGCCGGCATCGGCGTAGAGCGCATTGATCGTCAGGTCGCGCCGTTCGGCGTCCGCCCGCCAGTCCGTGCCGAAGGCGACTTCGGCGTGGCGGCCGTCGGTGGAAATGTCGCGGCGCAACGTCGTCACCTCGAAGGGTTTGCCCTCGATGACGAGCGTCACCGTGCCATGCTCGATGCCCGTCGGCACCGCCTTGATGCCGGCTTCCTTCGCTCGCTCGACAACCACCTCGGGCCGCAGCGTCGTCGCGATATCGACATCGGCGACCGGCAGGCCCATCAGGCTGTTGCGCACGGCCCCGCCGGCGACGCGCGCCTCCCCGCCGTCACTGTTCAAGAGCGCCAGCACGCGAACGAGCGCCGGATCGGCAAACCACGCCTCGCCCGAAACAGACGTCATGCATAAAGCCTTTCATAGATCACCCGCACGATGCCGGCGGTGATGCCCCAGATATTATGCCCCTCATAGGGCATGCGATAATAATGCCGCTCGCCGCCGAGCCAGACGCCGCTGCCCCGTTCGTGGTTGCGCGGGTCCATCAGGAAGGAGAGCGGTACGTCGAAAACCGTCTCGACTTCCGCCGGATTGGGCGTGAGCTCGAAACCCGGCTGCACCACAGCAAGGACCGGCGTGATGGAAAAGCCCGATAGCGCCTTGTATTGCGGCAGCCGCCCAACGGGCTCGACGAAGCGGCGGTCGAGGCTGATCTCCTCCTCCGCCTCGCGCATCGCCGCCGTCTCGACATCGGTGTCCTCGTCATCGACCGCGCCGCCCGGAAAGGCGACCTGGCCGGAATGTTTGCGCATCGTCGCGGTGCGCTGCGTGAAGATGACGCGCGCCTCCTCGCCATCATCGACGACGGGGATCAGCACCGCGGCATCGCGCAGCTTCATGCCTTCGATATGGGGGATGACGCCGGGGTTCAGCAGGCTGTCGCCATGTTCGCGCCAGCTCTCCTCGCCGAGCGTCAGCGTCTGTTCCATCGCCCGGCGGCGAAATTCCGCGGCACTAAAAGGGGGAAAGCTCATCGCGACAGCGCGTCCAGCTCTGCCGCCGGCATGACGGGAAAAACCTTGCCGCCCGAGCGCACCGCAAACATTTTTACACCGTCGATCTCAATCGTCTCGCCGAGGCCGACCAGCTCGTACATCATCGCCCGCGAGACCAGCGCCTCCAGCCGCCCGCGCACGAGGAGATACGGCTTCAGCTCGCTGTTCTCACCCTCGATGACGAAACGCAGCGGGTGCTCCCGCCCGGCCTCGACGACATCGCCGACATTGGTGCGGAAAGTGAGTTTTTGCCCCTCGCCCTCGCCCGACGCATTCATTTCAACCGCCAGGAACGGCGCATCCACGACGCGGATGCCGACCTTCTCGACCGGCGTCACCAGATAGACCTTACCGTCCTCGTCCTTGCGCAGCACGGTCGAGAAAAGCCGCACCAGCGGCGCGCGGCCGATCGGCGTTCCCAGATAGAACCAGGTACCGTCGGCGCGGATCTCCATATCGATATCGCCGCAGAACGGCGGGTTCCAGCGCTCGACCGGCGGCAGGCCGCGCCCGCCGGTTTCAGCGCCCGCGCGGGAAATCAGCGCGGCCAGTCCCGCCGCATCGCCGCTTTCGCGAATTTCGCCCGTTGCCATTGTTCCGTCCCGGTTGAACCCTATCTCCGCGAGAGGCCCTTCCTCCCCAGAGGAAAGGGTGGATACACTCACGAGATAGTCATTTCGTGGCCGCTTGTCAGCCACGGGTGAGCTAATAAGCTTTCTATGTATGAAGCGAACGCGGCAAGACCACGATTCGCCTCAAAATTTGAGATCGGTAGCGGAGACGACCATGGGCGTTCAGAATTCCCCCGAGGCAGGCCTGGACGAAAAAGCGGTGATCGCCGCCGCGGAACGGGCGCTCTCCGACATCGCCGCCATCAAGCAGGAGGTCGGCAAGGTCATCTTCGGTCAGGAAAGCGTGGTCGAACAGACCATGCTCGCCGTACTGTCAGGCGGCCACGCCCTGCTCGTCGGCGTACCGGGCCTTGCCAAGACCAAGCTGGTCGCAACGCTCGGCACCGTGCTCGGCCTCTCCTCCAGCCGCATCCAGTTCACGCCCGACCTGATGCCCTCCGATATCCTCGGCTCCGAAGTGATGGATCAGGACGAGAACGGCAAGCGCTCCTTCCGCTTCGTGCCCGGCCCGATCTTCACCCAGCTCCTGATGGCCGACGAGATCAACCGTGCCTCGCCGCGCACCCAGTCCGCCCTGCTCCAGGCGATGCAGGAATACCATGTGACGGTCGCCGGCCGGGCGAACGACCTGCCAAAACCCTTCCATGTGCTGGCGACGCAGAACCCGCTGGAGCAGGAAGGCACCTATCCGCTGCCCGAAGCCCAGCTCGACCGCTTCCTCTTGCAGGTCGACGTGCACTATCCGGAACTCGCCGCCGAACGGCAGATCCTGCTCGAAACGACCGGCGTGCACGAGGCACAGGCGAGCGCCGCCATCGCCGCCGATCGCCTCATCGAGATCCAGACCCTCATCCGCCAGATGCCGGTGAGCGAGAAGGTGCTCGACGCGATCCTCTCGCTGGTGCGCTCCGCCCGCCCCGGCAACGGCGTCGCCTCGACAGACAAACACGTCGCCTGGGGCCCGGGCCCGCGCGCCGGCCAGGCGATGATGCTCTGCGCCCGCGCTCGCGCGCTCTACGAAGGCCGCCTCGCGCCCTCCGTTGACGACGTGCTGGCGCTCGCCGAACCGATCCTCCAGCACCGCATGGCGCTGACCTTCGGCGCCCGCGCGGAAGGCATGTCGGTGCGGGACGTCATCGCGGGCCTCGTCCGGCAGGCCGGCGGCTGAGCGGGGAGAGCGCATGGCGTCCGTCGGCCAGATCGTCGAGCCAACACCGACCCGCGAGGTGCTTTCGCGGGCGCAGGCGCGCGCTGCCCTCATCCCCGATTGCATGGTGGAAGCCCAGCGCCTTGCCAACACCGTGATCGCCGGCTGGCACGGCCGCCGCAAGCGCGGCATCGGTGAAAATTTCTGGCAGTTCCGCCCCTATGTCGACGGCGAGAGCCTTGCCCGCATCGACTGGCGGCGCTCGGCCCGCGACGACCACACCTATGTGCGCGACCGCGAATGGGAGGCCGCCCACACCGTCTGGATCTGGGCCGACCTTTCGCCGTCTATGATGTACAAATCCACCTTCGGCAGCGTCTCGAAGGAGAGCCGCGCGCTGGTCCTCATGCTGGCGCTCGCCGAAATCCTCGCGCGCTCCGGCGAGCGCATCGGCTGCCCCGGCGTGATGGAGCCGATCGCCGCGCGCAACGCCGCCGAACGCCTCGCCACCGCCCTGATGCACAACGCCTCCGTCAGCGGCCTGCCGGACACGGGCATGATCCGCGGCAACAGCGATATCGTGCTGATCGGCGATTTTCTGGATCCCGTCGAGGACGTCATGGAGCGCCTCGGCCCGCTTGCGCGCCGGGGCCTTAGAGGCCATGTGGTCGAAATCGCCGACCCCGCGGAAGAAACCTTCCCCTATGTCGGCCGCACCGAATTTACCGATCCCGAAAGCGGCCAAAAACTTACCGCCGGCCGCGCCGAGACGCTGAAGGAAGACTACGCCCGCGCCTATAGCGCGCGCCGCGACACGCTCGCCGACAATCTGCGCCATCTCGGCTGGAGTTTCGTGCCCCACCGCACCGACCGGCTCGCGTCGGAGGCGCTGGTCGCCGTGCACATGTATCTCTCCGGCATGCCGGCCATGAAGACGGAGGGCCGCGGCCGATGAGCGCCTTCGCCTTCGCATTCCCCGCCGTGCTGACGACGCTGGTGCTGCTGCCGGTTATCTGGTGGCTGCTGCGTCTGACCCCGCCAAAACCGCTCACCGAGGTCTTCCCGCCCTTTGCCATCCTCGCCTCGATCACGAAGCGCGAGGAGACGCCGGCGCAAAGCCCCTGGTGGCTGACGCTGCTGCGCATGCTCATGGCCGCCGCGATCATTTTTGCGATCGCCGATCCGGTCTTCAACCCGCGCACCAACACGCTCGCGTCGAGCGGCCCCCTCGCCCTCGTCGTCGACAATAGCTGGGCCAGCGCCACCGACTGGCAACAGCGCATCGACACGGCATCGACGCTGATCGACGATGCCGAAAGCCGCGACGTCCCGATCTCGCTGGTGCTGACCGCCGACCGACAGCACGACGCCGTGCCCGTCGATGCCGCGACCGCACGCACCCGTCTTGCCGCGGCGGAAGTCCGCCCGCTGCCGGCCGACCGCGCCGGTGCCGTCGCGTCGCTCCGCACCGCGCTCGACGGCACCGCGCCGGGCACCATCGCCTTCCTCAGCGACGGCATGGCGGGCGGCGAGACCGACGAGACGGTCTCCGCGCTGCAAGCTCTCTCGCCCGCCGACTTCCGCCTGATCGCCGGGGACGGATCGCCGGCGGTCGCCATCACGGCGGCGAACAACGGTTCGGATGCGCTCTCGGTGACCCTCACCCGCCTCGACGGCGGCGCAGCGCGCAGCCTGCCGCTGACGGCGCACGACTCCCGCGGCCGGCCGATCGCGACCGGAACCGCCGATTTCGCCGCCGGCAGCACGACGACGACGGGCACGATTACCGCCCCCTTCGAACTGCGCAACGATTTTGCCCGCATCGCCATCGACGGGCTGGCAAACGCCGGCGGCACCTATCTTCTCGACGACGGTTTCCGCCGCCGCCGCGTCGCCTTCCTCTCCGGCGAGGTGGTCGATGCCAGCCAGCCGCTGCTCTCGCCGCTGCACTATATCAACCGCGCGCTCGCGCCCTATGCCGACCTGATCGAGCCGAGCGTCGCCGACCTCTCGGTCGCCATTCCCGAGCTTCTGGAGCAACACCCCTCCGTGCTGATCATGGCCGATATCGGCCGCCTGCCGGAGGATGTGCAGGGCGCGGTGCAGCGCTGGATCGAGGCCGGCGGCATGCTCATCCGCTTCGCCGGCCCGCGCCTCGCCGCCGCCCCCGCGGACGATCCTCTGGTGCCGGTCATGCTGCGCAAGGGCGAACGGGCACTGGGCGGCGCGCTGTCGTGGTCCGAGCCGCAACCGCTGTCCGCCTATCCGCAAAACAGCCCGTTCTTCGGCATGCGCGCACCGGAAGGCATCCTCATCAAGCGCCAGGTGCTCGCCGAACCGACGCCCGACCTTGCCGAGCGTACCTGGGCAAACCTTGCCGACGGCACGCCGCTGGTGACGACCGGCCCGCTCGGCTCCGGCCGCATCGTGCTCTTCCACATCAGCGCGGAAACCGGCTGGTCCAACCTGCCGCTGTCAGGCGATTTCGTCGAAATGCTCCGCCGCACCGTGCAGCTTTCGCGCGGCGGCGGCGTTTCGACCGGCGATGCCGCAGAGACGCAGGGCCTGCCGCCCTACCGGCTGATGACCGCGAACGGCACGCTTGCCGCCGCGACCGGCGAAGCAAAGCCGCTCGCCACGGGCAATGCCACGAAGGCGATCGCAAGCTTCGACAACCCGCCCGGCCTTTACGGCACGGAGGACGGCTATGTCGCCCACAACCTCTTCCCGCCCGGCCACGAGATCCGCCCGCTCGCCATCGCTGACGGCGCGAGCGTCACGCGCGAGCCGCTTGCCGGCAAGGAGACCTGGTCGCTGAAACCGCATCTCTTCACCCTCGCCGCCCTCCTGCTGCTTGCCGATTGCGCCATCGTGCTCTTCATGGGCGGCGCCTTCGCTGCCGCCACCCGCAGCGTGCCGAAACGCGGCGCGACCGCCGCCGTGCTTCTGGCACTCGTCGCCGGCGCGCTGATCGTCGCGCCGTCGGAAAGCCGCGCGGCCGACAACAAACCGGGCGACGAGACGATCATGTCGCGGCTCGACACGACGCATATCGCCTATGTCGTCACCGGCGAGGGCGAAGTGGACCGCATCTCCGAACGCGGCCTTGCCGGCCTCACGGAATTCCTCACCTACCGCACCACGCTGGAGCCCGGCGAACCTGTCGGCGTCGATATTTCCAGGGACGAGCTGTCGCTTTACCCGATCATCTACTGGCCGGTGAGCGCCAGCGCAGAAATGCCCTCCAGCGCCGCGATCAGCCGCATCGACGCCTATATGCGCAATGGCGGTACGGTTCTGTTCGACACCCGCGATCAATATGTCTCGCTCGACGGCAACTCCACGAGCCCGAACACCGAACGCCTTCAGGCGATCCTCGCCAATCTCGACATTCCCCCGCTCGAACCCGTTCCGGCCGACCACGTCCTGACCAAGGCGTTCTACCTGCTCGCGAACTTCCCCGGCCGCTATGCCGGCAGCCCGCTCTGGATCGAGGCCGAGCTTGACCGCGCAGAGGACCCGAGCCGCCCGGCCCGCGCAGGCGACGGCGTCTCGCCGATCATGATCACCGGCAACGATTTCGCCGGCGCCTGGGCGGTCGATGCCAACGGCATGGCGCTGCTGCCGACCGTGCCGCCGGATGAAATCCAGCGCGACCACGCCTTCCGCGCCGGCGTCAACATCATGATGTACATGCTGACCGGCAACTACAAGGCGGACCAGGTGCACGTTCCCGCCCTCCTCGAACGGCTGGGACAATGACATGACCCTCCAGTTCTCGCCCTTCCTGCCTTGGCTCGCCATCGGCGCAATCGCCCTCGTCGGCATCGCGCTTGCCGCCCTCGGCTTCTGGCGTGGCCTGCGCGGCGCCTTCATCCGCGCGCTGGCGCTCGCTCTTCTCGTCTTCGCCCTCGCCAACCCGGTGTTTTTGCAGGAGGATCGCGAGGCGCTGTCGACGGTCGTGCCCGTCATCGTCGACCGCAGCCAGAGCCAGGACAACGAACAGCGCACCGCGCAGACCGACGCCGCGCTCGAAGGCCTCAAGGAACGGTTTTCGCGCTATCCCCGCATCGAGCCGCGCATCGTGGAGGCCGGCGACGACGGCACGTCTGACACGCCCTCCACCCGCCTCTTCGACGCGCTCAACGCCGCGATCGCCGATGTGCCGCGCTCACGCGTCGGCGGTGCGATCCTCATCACCGACGGCCAGGTGCACGACATTCCGGAGGCATCGGCCTTCTCCAGTTTCGAAGCGCCGGTACATGCCCTCGTCACCGGCCGGCCGGATGAATTCGACCGCCGCATCGAGATCGTCAGCGCGCCGCGCTTCGGCATTGTCGGCGAGCCGCAGGAGCTGAAATTCCGCGTGGTGGACGACGGCACAGGCCCCGGCGGCACCGCCCGCGTGACCGTGCGCCTCAACGGCAACGAGATCGCCTCGGAAATCGCCCAGCCGGGCACCGAACACCCGCTCGGCTTCACCGTCCCGCGCGGCGGCAACAATATCCTGGAGTTCGAGGTCGAGCCGGTCGCGGGCGAGATCACCACGGCGAACAACCGCGCCGTCCATGTCATCGAGGGCATCCGCGAGAACCTGCGCGTGCTGCTGGTCTCGGGCGAGCCGCATGCCGGCGAGCGCGCCTGGCGCAACCTCCTGAAGTCCGACACGGCCATCGACCTCGTGCACTTCACCATCCTGCGTCCGCCGGAAAAGCAGGACGGCACGCCGATCAACGAACTGTCGCTGATCGCCTTCCCGACGCGCGAGCTCTTCGTCGACAAGATCAACGAATTCGATCTCATCATTTTCGACCGCTACCAGCACCGCGGCGTGCTGCCGATCCTCTACTACGACAACATCGCCCAGTACGTGGAAAACGGCGGCGCGCTGCTGATCGCAGCCGGGCCGGAGCATGCAGGCAACGATTCCATCGCAGGCACCCCGCTCTCGGTCGTGCTGCCGGCGAACCCGACGGGCGCGATGAACGAGGCACCCTTCTATCCGCGTCTTTCGGACCAGGGCAAAAAGCACCCCGTCACGCGCGGCCTCGAAGGCGCGGGCGAGGAGCCCCCGCGCTGGGGCCGCTGGTTCCGCACCGTCGACGTCCAGCGCCCGGACGGCAATGTCGTGATGGAGGCCAACGACGGCAAGCCGCTCTTGGTGCTGAACCGCGCCGGCAAGGGCCGCGTCGCCATGCTGCTTTCCGACCAGGGCTGGCTCTGGGCGCGCGGTTTCGAAGGGGGCGGCCCGCATGTCTCGCTCTATCGCCGCACGGCGCACTGGCTGATGCAGGAGCCGGCGCTGGAGGAGGAGGCGCTGACCGCCCGCACATTCGGCCGCACGCTCCAGATCAACCGCCAGACGATCGGCGACGCGCCAGGCGAGGCGACGCTGAAACTGCCCTCCGGCGCAACGCAGCAGGTGGTACTCACCGAGGCCGAACCCGGCCTCTACCGCGCCGAAGTGCCGACGGCGGAAACCGGCCTCTACGAGATCACCAACGATGCTCTTTCCGCCCTCGTCCATGTTGGCGCGGTCGACGCGCCGGAATTCAAGGCGACGATCTCGACCACCGAGAGCCTGAAGCCGCTCGCCGAGGCCACGAGGGGGACGGTGCGCCGGCTGGTCGATGCGGAGGGCGAGGCCGTGTCCCTGCCGCCGCTGCTGCCGGTGTCGGGCCAGGTGCGCACCGTCGACGAGAACCGTCTGTCGCTGCGAATGACGGACGAGACGGTGCTGAAGGGCATCAACTCGCTGCCGCTCTTTGCCGGTTTTGCCGGCGTCGGCCTGCTGCTGCTCGCCTTCTCGGCCATGTGGTATCGCGAAGGGCGGTAATCGCCTCTGGCGCCACGCCAAACGTTCGGCTAGTGTCGCCGCACGGCCGGAGGCGGCCGGCAGACCCGCGCCTTTCCAACGGCATGGCGAACGCCTCCCCAAAAACCTTTCTCCACCGTTCATCGTGGCGAAGGCGTCGGCAATGCGGGCACTGACGAAGACTTCGCCTGATATGAGGAACGGACATGCGCGACTTTCGCGACGCAAAAACCATGGCGAAAACCCTGCGGGACACCCTCGCCGCCCGGGATATCGATATTCCCCACAGCCAGGCCCTCGAAATCGTCGCCCGCCAGTTCGGCGTCGAGACGTGGAATATCCTGTCGGCGAAAATCGAGGCCAAGCCGCCGGCCGGTATCGCGTTCGAGCAGGCGGTGCCGATCGTCCGCATCTTCGATGTGGCGAAGGCGCACGAATTCTATCTCGGCTTCCTCGGCTTCTCCATCGATTGGGAACACCGCTACGGCGAGAATTTTCCGCTCTATACCCAGGTCTCGCGCGGCGGCCTCCGGCTGCACCTGTCCGAACATGCGGGCGACGCGACGCCAGGCGGCAACATGGTCGTCTACATGACGGGCATCCGCGCCTTCCAGAAGGAGCTGATCGGCAAGGACTACCGCTACATGAAGCCGGGGCTGGAGGATGAGGGCTCGCGGCTGGAGGTGACGGTGACGGATCCGTTCAACAATCACATTCGCTTCATGGAGTTGAAGGACTGAGTTTGCCCCTCATCCGGCTGCCGCCACCTTCTCCCCGCAAGCGGGGAGAAGGAAGATGCTGCACCGTTTTCCCGGCAGGACGGTCCGATGGATGGAGGGCCTTGCCAATTTCCACCTTCTCCCCGCTCGCGGGGAGAAGGTGCCGGCAGGCGGATGAGGGGCGCGCCTTAAACGCCGGGCTTGGCCGCCTCGTTGCACCGCCAGCAGATGATGCCCTTCAGCCGCGCATGCGTATCCTCGGCAAAAGGCATCACCAGCACCCGGGCCGGATCGACCGGACCGGGGAAGGCGAGCGCATTCCACGCGACCTTTTCGAAACCGAGCGGGCCGTAGTAGGGCGGATCGCCGACGAGGACCACCGCTTCCGAACCCTTGCGCTTGGCCGCCGCGCAGGCGATCCGCAGCAGTTCCCGGCCGATGCCCTTGTTCTTGTGCGACGGCCGCACGGCGAGCGGGCCGAGCAGGTGTGCCTTCACGCCGCCCGCCAGCACCGGCGTCATGCGCACGGAGGCGATCGTCTCGCCGTCATCGGTACAGACGAAGGAGAGCGACAGGTCGTGCGGCCCCTGCTCGCGGATGCGCGCAGCCGCACGCACATGCCGGCCGGGACCGAAGGCCTCTTCGTTGATGTGTTCGATGGCCGCGTCGTGGGAGACATCTTCCGTGAGGTAGACGAGGTCGTGCTTGAGCATGTTCATGGATCAGGGAACCGGATACGAAACGAGGGATGCGGGTGATCGCGCCGCCGCCAGGGGGCGCAGCAGGAGCATCAGCGTCGTCGTGGGGTTCCGGTGTAGAACATGCGGGGTTCGTCTTCCTTGCCGGCTTGAGCGCCGGTACTGACCTGCGCCGATAGCAGAAATTTCGCGTCTGTCAAAGAGCAAAACGCACTGTTCATCAAAATGCCCCTATCCACGCTTCGTCCACATGCGCACTATGGCTGCACATTTTGGCCGCGAAAGGCGGCAGAAGGAGAATATCATGGGCATGCTCGTGGACGGCGTCTGGCACGACGTCTGGTATGACACGGAATCGACGAAGGGCCATTTCAAGCGCGCCGCCTCGCAGTTCCGCAACTGGATCATGCCGGACGGCGCGCCGGGACCGACCGGCGAAGGCGGCTTTGCCGCGGAGGCCGGACGCTACCATCTCTATGTCTCCTATGCCTGTCCCTGGGCGCACCGCACGCTGATCTTCCGCAAGCTGAAGAAGCTGGAAGAACTCATCACGGTCTCCGTCGTCGATCCGCTGATGCTGACCCGAGGCTGGGAGTTCAAGGGCGAGAACGGCGGCACGCTCGATCCGCTGTTCGGTGCCACCGCACTCTACGAAATCTACCAGAAGGCCGATCCGCACTATTCCGGCCGCGTCACCGTGCCGGTTCTCTGGGACAAGAAACAGAACCGCCTGGTCTCGAACGAATCGGCTGAGATCATCCGCATGTTCAACGCGGCTTTCGACGGTATCACCGGTTCGCGCGAGGACTATTATCCCGAACCGCTGCGTGCGGAGATCGACGTGCTCAACGAGGCGATCTACGACACCGTCAACAACGGCGTCTACAAGGCCGGTTTCGCGACGGCACAGGACGCCTACGAAGGCGCCGTGCAAAAGCTCTTCGAGATGCTGGACCGTCTCGATGACCGGCTTTCCACGAAACGCTATCTCACCGGCGACCGGTTGACGGAGGCCGATTGGCGGCTCTTCACCACGCTAGTGCGCTTCGATCCGGTCTATGTCGGCCACTTCAAGTGCAACATCCGCCGCATCGCCGATTACCCCAATCTTTCCGGCTATCTGCGCGAACTCTACCAGGTGCCGGGTATCGCCGGAACGGTGAACATGCGCCACATTAAGGAGCACTACTACCGCAGCCACACGACGATCAATCCGACGGGGATCGTGCCCGTTGGCCCCGAACTCGACCTGACCCTGCCCCATGGCCGCGAGCGGCTGAAGGCGGCCTGAACCTACCACACATCGGCAAACGGCGCCCGGCCGGCAAGCTCCTCCAGTCGCCGCCGGGTGGCGGCGGTCGTTGCGGCCGGCAGGGCGTCGAGCCCGAAGAAGCCGGCCTCGACGATCTCCCGATCCTTCAGGCGCGGCGCGGACTGGGTGACGCCTTCGCAGCAGTAGAGGAGAACGTGGTCGCGCTTGCTGGTCTGCCGGTTGAAATAGACGTGCACGAGCCGGGGCGCCGCACCCGCAACGAGATTACCCTCCTCGCGCATCTCCTTGGCCAGCGCCTCCAGCGCCGTCTCGCCGCGCTCGATGCCGCCGCCCGGCAGGTGCCAGCCGGGCACATAGCTGTGACGCACCAGGAAGAGCCGGCCGGCCTCGTCGAAGCAGGCGGCGCGCACGCCCATCGTCATGCCGCGGGAAAGCGCGAAGTAGCCGTGCAGCACACGCGTCGCAAGCCGCCTGAGGCGGCTGCGGGTCGGTGGTGCGGCGGCGGGCTTGTCCTGGTCCATGGCGGCACTTCGCCGGAAGCTTTTGGCCAAATCAAGTCTCACCGCGCCAAAGACCGAGGAATATCCACGCCTTGCGTTCCCCTTGCGCATCTTATGCACTAAGGAAGGATATGTTCAGACTTGCCCATATATCGGACGTCCATCTCGGGCCGCTCCCTGCCCTCACCTTCCTGGAGCTTTTTTCCAAGCGCATCACCGGCTTCGTCAACTGGCACCGCAACCGGCGCCGGCACCTCTTCGCCAACACGCTGGACATCGTTCTGGACGATCTCGAGCGGCGCGACCCGGATCATCTCGCGATCACCGGCGACCTCGTGAACCTTGCCTCCTCACTCGAGATCGCCGCCGTCAAAAGCTGGCTGGCGGAGGCCGGCACGCCGGAGAACGTCTCGGTCGTGCCGGGCAACCACGACGCCTATGTGCGGGGCGCCTACGAAAAATCGACCAGGGCCTGGTATCCCTACATGCGTGGCGACAACGCACCGGCCGAATGGGACGAGGACTTTCACGTCTTTCCCTACATGCGGGTTCGCGGCCAGGTGGCGATCATCGGCTGCTCGACGGCGGTCGCAACGCCGCCCTTCGCCGCCTCGGGCTATTTCGGCAGGCGGCAGGCGCGCGAAACCGTCAATCTCCTGCGAGCGGCAGAGAAGCACGGCCTCTTCCGTGTCGTGCTGATCCACCACCCGCCGATCCGCGGCGCAACCTCGCTCCACAAGCGCATGATCGGCATCCGCCGCTTCGCCGCCACGGTCTCGACGGGTGGCGCCGACCTCGTGCTGCACGGCCACACCCACCTCAATACGGTGCATTGGCTGCCCGGGCAGACGAAGCAGATTCCCGTCGTCGGCATTGCCTCGGCCTCGCAGGGGCCGGGCGGCCACAAGCCGCCGGCGGGCTACAACCTGTTCTCCATTTCCGGCGCCCCCGGGAACTGGAACGTCATGCGCGAGCGCTACGCGCTGACGACGGACGGCCTTGCGCTGGCACTGGCGGAAACCACGCGTTTCTAGCATCCCCGGCCGAATAAAACCCTCTATTCCCCCGTCATATCCTCTCAGAACGGTCGGCCCGCAAGAGCACCGAAAGAGCCGGCCGCTCGAACGGCCAGCGCCGGGCAGACGACAAGAACGAGAGGGAACCCATGACCATGCTCCGCCACACCATGCTGCTTTCATTCTGCGCCGCCGTTTCGCTGACGGCGCTGTCGGCCGCGCGCGCAGCCGATTCCGATACCACCACCCCGCCGGTCGCGACCGAAACGACGACGACCTGCACGGACGGCAAGATCTGGAACGAGGAAAAGAAGGAATGCGTCGCGCCCGAGGACCTGAAGCCGGCCGAAGGCACGCCCGCCGAGGGCACGACGCCCGAGGACAAGGCGAAGACGGAGGAGCAGAAGAAGACCGAACGCAAGATCGACGATAAGCTCTATGAGGCCGCACGCGAATTCGCCTATGCCGGCCAGCATGAGAATGCGCTTCGGGCGCTGCGCGCCGCCTACGACCAGGAGGATCCGCGCATCCTCAACTACATGGGCTACAACACCCGCAAGCTCGGCGACATGGCGCGAGGCATGGCCTATTACAAGCGGGCGCTGCAGAAGGACGAGAACTATATCCTCGCCCGCTCCTATATGGGCCAGGCGCTGATCGAGCAGGGCGATATCGAAGGCGCCCGTGTCCAGCTCGTCGAAATCCGCGATCGCGGCGGCGAGAACACCTGGGCCTATCGCGCGCTGCTCCAGTCGCTCGGCGGCGAGCGCACCACTTACTGACAGAATGCCGGCGGCGCCGTCCGGAAACGGCACGGCGCCGGCCGACAAGGGATCAATCGTTGAGGGAACGCGGGAAACTGCGCTCCGGGTTGCCGTTCATGCTTGCAGACCCTAGGAAGAATGTTTCATATCAGACGGTCGTTGCCCGCCCGGCAGCGAATAGAGTTTTGATCCCGAACGTTTCCTTGGAAAAGCAATGCGTCCGACGGCAGAATCGAATGAGTTCCGGCGAGAATTGGTCAATTTGCTGCCGAAGTTGCGCCGTTTTGCGATGACGCTGACGCGCAACGGCAGCGATGCCGACGACCTCGTGCAGGAGGCATGCGAGCGGGCCATCACGCGGAGCCATCTATGGAACGGGGAAGGCCGGCTGGAAAGCTGGGTTTATGCCATGACGCGCAATCTCTGGGTGGACGAGATCCGCAAGCGAAAGGTCCGCACAGGGTCCGGCACGGTAGATGTCGCCGAGCAGGATAGCCTGCATATCGAAGCGTCGGCCGACAAGGCGGTCTATGCCAAGCAGTTGCACAAGTTGATCATGACCATGCCGGAAGGTCTCTCGAGTGTCTTTCTCCTCGTCAATGTCGAAGGTCACAGCTATCGGGAGGCGGCGGATATTCTGGGCATACCGATCGGCACCGTGATGAGCCGGCTTTCGGCGGCCCGCATCCGGCTTGCGGCCATGATCTCGGAACAGATGGAAAGGAGGGCCTGATGGTGGAGAGCACACAGGGTCTTCCGCTCGAAGTACGCTTGTCGGCCTATCTCGATGGCCAGCTGCCGGAAGCGGAAATGGACGAGATCAACGCGATCCTCGCCGAGGACGACGACGCGCGCATTGTCTTCGAGAAGTTGAAGCTCGGCAGCGATTTCGGCGCGCGCGCCTTCGACAAGCTGCTGCAGGAGCCCATTCCGCTCGATCTGGTGCGCAACATCAAGGAGGCGGGCAAAAAGGACGAAGAGCCGCCGAAGGCGGGCTTTGCCGCCATCCCCGTCGCCGTGGCCGCGCCGCGCCGCCCGTCCGCCGTCTGGCCAAAGGCGCTTGCCGCCTCGCTCGTGCTGTTCCTCGCCGGCGGCGCCGCCGGTTATCTCGTCGGCGAACGGCAGGACGGCACGTCTGAGCTTGCCTCCACCCAGTTCGCCCCCGCCCGCACCTGGCTGGACGATATCGCCGACTATCACCGCATCTACGCCCGCCAGACACGCCATCTCGTGGAGGTGCCGGCGAGCGACAAGGAACATATCGTCGAATGGCTGTCCGCCAGCACGGGCGTGCCCTTCAAGCTGCCTGACCTTTCCGACCAGAACCTGACCTTCGAAGGCGCGCGCCTGTTGGTCGCCGGCGGCAAGCCGGCCGCACAGCTGCTCTATCGCAATGCCCAGAACGAGGTCTTCGCCATCTGTTTCGTCCAGAGCGACCCGGTCGAAACCGTCACGGCCCTCACCGAAAGCATGCGCAACGATATCGGCCTCGTCTCCTGGCAGAAAGGCAGCGCGTCCTATGTCGTGGTCGGCCCCTCGGCCGATCCGGCGCTGGAGCGCATCGCCGAAGCGGTTTCCTCGACGATCTGAGCATTCCCGCAGCGGGTGCACCCACGGTTTTCCGGCATCGAAAAAGCCCGACAGCGTCGCTGTCGGGCTTTTTCCGTTCCAGAATTGCCAACGCTTAGCCGCGAACGGCGAGCACGCGGTTGGCGGCCGAGACGATGGCTTCGAGCGAGGCCGTCACGATGTTCGTGTTGATGCCGACGCCGAACAGCTTGCCGCCGGGATGCTCGACCTCGACATAGGCGATGGCCGCCGCGTTCGAGCCGTGCTGGAGCGAGTGCTCGGAATAGTCGGCCACCGACATCGGGATGCCCAGATAGATCGAGAGGGCATTGATGAACCCGTCGATCGGGCCGGTGCCCTTGCCTTCGATGCGCTTCGTCTCGCCGCCATCGGTGATCTCGGCGGCAACGATGCGCGTGCCCTTCTGGCCGGCATCATCGGGATAGGTGTGGTGATCGACGAAGCGCAGGCGCGTGCCCGGCTGCGTGACATAGCGCTGCATGAAGCTCTCGTGGATGCGCTTCGACGGCAACTCCACGCCCTCTTCGTCGGTAATGCGCTGGATCTCCTCGCGGAACTCCACCTGCAGGTTGCGCGGCAGGTTGATGCCGTAGTCTTCCTGCAGGATGTAGGCGATGCCACCCTTGCCGGACTGCGAGTTGATGCGGATGATCGCCTCGTAGGAGCGGCCGACGTCCTGCGGGTCGATCGGCAGATAGGGCACTTCCCAGATCGGCTTGTTGGCCTTCTTGATGGCCTTCATGCCCTTGTTGATAGCGTCCTGGTGCGAGCCAGAGAAGGCCGTATAGACCAGTTCGCCGACATAGGGATGGCGCTCGGGAATGGCCATCTCGTTGGAATATTCGTAGACGGCCTTGATGCGCTCGATGTCGGAGCAGTCGAGCTTGGGATCGACGCCCTGCGTGTACATGTTCAAGGCCAGCGTGACGACGTCGACATTGCCCGTGCGCTCGCCATTGCCGAACAGCGTGCCTTCGACGCGGTCGGCGCCGGCCATCAGCGCCAGTTCCGTCGCGGCGATGCCGGTGCCGCGGTCATTGTGCGGGTGCAGCGAGATGATGACATTCTCGCGGTTGTCGATGTTGCGGCACATCCATTCGATCTGGTCGGCATAGATATTCGGCGTCGCCATCTCGACCGTGGACGGCAGGTTGAGGATCAGCTTGTTGTCCGCCGTCGGCTTGACGATCTCGACGACCGCGTTGCAGATCTCCAGCGCCACTTCCAGCTCGGTGCCGGTAAAACTCTCCGGGGAATATTCGAAACGGTAGCCGCCGCCGGCCTTGGCGGCCATATCGGTGATCATCTTGGCGGCATCGGTGGCGATCTGCTTGATGCCGGGAACGTCCTTGGCGAACACGACGCGGCGCTGCAATTCACTCGTCGAATTGTAGAAATGGATGATCGGCTTGTGGGCGCCTTCCAGGGCTTCAAAGGTGCGGGTGATCAGCTCCGGGCGGCACTGCACCAGCACCTGGAGGGAGACATCCTGCGGCACGTTGCCCTCTTCGACACACCAGCGGGCGAAGTCGAAATCGGTCTGCGAAGCGGAGGGGAAACCAATCTCGATTTCCTTGAAACCCATATCCAGCAGCAGCTGGAACATGCGGGCCTTGCGGTCGTGGCCCATCGGGTTGACCAGCGACTGGTTCCCGTCGCGCAGGTCCACCGAACACCAGATCGGCGCCTCGGTAATGGTCTTGCCGGGCCAGGTGCGGTCCGCAATGTTGATCGTCGGGTAGGCCTGATACTTGGTTACGGCCTCGGGCATGCCCTGCTTGGGGGAATGGGTCTTCAAAATCATCGTCTTCGTCTCTTCGTCGTCCCGGCATTCGCGAGAACGTCTTAGCGCAAGCACACGGGCTTGGCGACGGCGAATGCAGCGGAATTCATGCATTGGGGGTGAAACGAGGAGCTATTGCCGGACGGGCTTTTCGGCCGCCGGGCGCTCCTCAGCGAACCCGGCAACCGCGCGTAAGGCCGAGAAGAAGAAGCGAGGAGAAGCCGCGCGAACGCTCACGGACAGCTGCGCTGCCGCGAGAAACCCGTTCGATGATCTGTGCGCTGGTCTTCAACATGAGGCGGCTTATAGCGGGGGAGAGACGAAAGGGCAAGCGGGGCGCAGGATTTTTGCCGAAACGCCCCTCACCTGCCTGCCGGCATCCTCTCCCCGCAAGCGGGGAGAAGAGCGATGGGCTCTCCGTTCTACCCCTTCTCCCCGCTTGCGGGGAGAAGGTCCCGGCAGGGGGATGAGGGGCAAGGGCGGATCAGATATCCGCCTGCGACGTCACGATGCGCGAGACGAGGCCATAACCCTTGGCTTCTTCGGCCGAGAGCCAGTAGTCGCGGTCCGTGTCCTTGGCGATCTTCTCGATCGGCTGGCCGGTCGCTTCGGCGAAGATCTTGTTGAGGCGCTCGTTCATCTTGATGATCTCGCGCGCCTGGATCTCGATGTCAGACGCCATGCCGCGGGTGCCGCCCGACGGTTGGTGCAGGAGGAAGCGGGTGTTCGGCAGGCAAAGGCGCTGTTCCTTCGGTGCGGCGACATAGATCAGTGCACCGGCGGAAGCGACCCAGCCCGTGCCGATCATCCAGACCTTCGGCTTGATGAACTTGATCATGTCATGGATCGAATCGCCCGATTCGACGTGACCGCCCGGCGAATTCACATAGATGCGGATGTCTTCGTCGCTGGCGGCGGCAAGCGCCACGAGCTGCGAGCAGACCTTCTGCGCCAGTTCCTGGTTGATCGGCCCATAGATGAAGATCGAACGCGACTTGAAAAGGTTCGCCTCCGTTTCCTTGCCCAGGGGCAGTTCCGTCTTCTTGTCGTCTTCGTCGCTCATCCAAAGTCTCCGGATTGCTCGTCAATAGTCCTGTCGCTGTCAGATAATGCGACTCACTGGCCAAGACAATGCAACAAAACCAATAGGTGGCGATAGAGCCTCACCGCACCACCGGAAAACAGGGTAAATACGCCCGGCAAGGTGCGCACTTTGCGTATGGACCCGGCGCCGGCACTGCTCCTACGATCCTCGCCTTACCGACACAGGCGCCGGTCATTCCCCAGACCGGCGGAGCAGGGGACACCATGATCAGACGCATCCCGCTGGCGCTGGCCGCGCTCGCCGTCACGGCCGTACCGGCCTTCGCTCATCTCAATCCGGAGGAGCACGGCTCCTTCATGGCCGGCTTCTCGCATCCGCTCTTCGGCCTCGACCATATCCTCGTCATGGTCGCCGTCGGCCTCTGGGCGGCACAGATCGGCGGCAAGGCGCTCTGGGGCGTGCCGGCGGCCTTCGTTACAACGATGGCGGTCGGCTTCGGCCTTGCACTGGCAGGTATCGATCTGCCCTTCGTCGAGCCGGCGATCCTTGCCTCGGTCGTCGCCCTCGGCCTGCTCGTGGCCATGGCGGTAAAACTCGACACGGCGGCCTCGGCCGCGATCGTCGCCACCTTCGCGCTCTTCCACGGCCATGCCCATGGCGGCGAGCTCGGCAGCGCCGGCGCCTTCGAATTCGGCGTCGGCTTCGTCGTCGCAACCGCGCTGCTCCACATTGCCGGCATCGGTTTCGGCCTCGGCATCGTGCGCCTTTCGGGTGGCGCCATCGCGGCCCGCATCCTCGGTGCCATCACGGCGCTCACCGGCCTGGTTCTCGCCTTCGGCTGATGCCTGACGGGCGGCGGGACAAACCGCCGCCACCTTCACCCCCTGCCGCGATAGGGCTGCACGCCCTGATCCGGGATCCACACACCCTTCGGCGCGTCGCCCGTCTGCCAGAACACATCGATCGGAATGCCGCCGCGCGGATACCAGTAGGCGCCGATACGCAGCCATTTCGGCTCCAGCAGACCGACGAGGCGCTTGGCGATGTCGATGGTGCAGTCCTCGTGGAAGGCACCGTGGTTGCGGAAGGAGTGCAGATAGAGCTTCAGCGATTTCGATTCGACCAGCCAGCCGTCCGGTATGTAGTCGATGACGATATGCGCGAAATCCGGCTGGCCGGTCATCGGGCAGAGCGAGGTGAATTCCGGCGCGGTGAAACGCACCACGAAATCCGTGCCGGCGTGGCTGCTCGGCACCTTTTCCAGAACGGCGGTGTCCGGGTTGGACGGCAGATCGACCGGCTGGCCGAGCTGCGACAGTCCCGATACGTCAGTCTTGCTCATTGTGAACCTCTTCGATCTTCACTCTGATCCCATGCGCCTTTTCCGTCTCCGGCTCGACATGGATGGCGATCTGCGCGCCCGGCTGCACGGCGCGGATGGCGTCCTCCAGCCGGTCGCAGATGTCGTGCGCCTCGCCGACGGGCATCCGCGCCGGCACGACGAGGTGGAAATCAACGAAGGTCGCCGCCCCTGCCCTGCGCGTCTTCAGGTCATGCACGCCGAGCGAGCCCGCGCCGTGCGCGGCAATCGCCACCTGGATGGCCTCCGCTTCCTCCGGCTCCACCGCATGATCCATCAGGCCATCGACCGAATGGGCGATGACCTTCCAGCCCTGGTAAAGGATGTTCAGCGCCACAAGCACGGCCAGCAGCGGATCCAGCACCGCATAGCCGGTGGCGATGGCGAGAACGAGGCCGACGAGCACGCCGATCGAAGTCACGACGTCGGAGAGGATGTGCTGTCCGTCCGCCGACAGGGCCGGCGAGCGATAGCGTTTCCCTGCACGGATGAGCGTGTAGGCCCAGATCACATTGATGACGCCCGCAAGGAAGTTGATGGCAAGGCCCAGCGCCGGCGCCTCCATCTGTGTGGGTGCAAGCACCGCCGGCAACGCCTCGGCAACGATCAGCAACGCCGCCACGACGATCAGCACGCCCTCCAGGACCGCCGACAGATACTCCGCCTTGTGGTGGCCGAAGGGATGCGTCTTGTCCGCCGGTTTCGCCGCATAGGTGATCGCGGCGAAAGCGACGATGGCCGCCACCACATTGACGCTCGATTCCAGCCCGTCCGACAGGAGCGCCACGGACCCCGTCACCCACCAGGCGACGAGCTTCAGCCCCATGACGAAAAGCGAAAGCGGGATGCCCCAGAGCGCCAGCCGCTTGACCCTGTCAGAATTTTCCATGCCACTCTCCATGCGCATGCAACCGAGTTGCAAAAAGCCTGGTCCATCAACGCAAAACCGCGCGCACGGGGTCGTGCACGCGGTTTTCTCTTGGGGTCGATATCGGCCAGTTCGGCCGTTTTGTCAAAGCCTCAGGCGGCTTTTACCTTCGCTTTTTTCGAAAGGTGCGCCACCACGTTCTCGATCATGCGCATACCGGCATCCTGGCCGAGCGTCATGATCGATTCCGGGTGGAACTGCACCGCCGCCACCGGCTCGCTGGCATGCTCGATACCCATGATCGTGCCGTCCTCGCTTTCCGCCGTGATGATGAAATCACGCGGCAGCGTGGCCGGATCGGCGAAGATCGAATGGTAGCGGCCGACCGTCACCTCGCGGCCGAGACCGGAGAAGACAACGCCCGGCTCCAGCACGCGGATGCGCGACGGCTTGCCGTGCATGGGGATGGCGAGCTGGCGCAGTTCACCGCCATAGGCCTCGGCAAGCGCCTGCAGGCCGAGGCAGACCCCGAAGATCGGCAGGTTGCGCGCCCGCGCCTTCTTGATCGTCGCCTTGCAGTCGAAATCCTTCGGCGTGCCCGGTCCAGGCGAAAGCACGACGAGGTCGGGCTTGATGCGATCGAACACCTCCTCGGGAACCGGCGTGCGCACGGTCGTCACCGTCGCACCCGTCTGGCGGAAGTAGTTGGCGAGCGTGTGGACGAAACTGTCCTCGTGGTCGACGAGCAGGATATTGACCCCAGCGCCGACGGCCGCAACGTCACGCTGGACTTTTGCGGAATTGCCGGACCTGGCGTCGCGGATGGCGGAGATCATGGCGGAGGCCTTCAGTTCGGTTTCGGCTTCTTCTTCCTCGGGGTTGGAATCGTAGAGCAGCGTGGCACCGGCACGCACCTCCGCGATGCCATCCTTGATGCGGATGGTGCGCAGCGTCAGGCCCGTGTTCATGTCACCGTTGAAGCCGACCATACCGATCGCCCCACCATACCACGCCCGCGGGCTCTTCTCATGCGCCTCGATGAAGCGCATCGCCCAGAGTTTCGGCGCTCCCGTGACCGTGACGGCCCAGGCATGCGAGAGGAAGCCGTCGAAGGCATCCATGTCGTCGCGCAGGCGCCCCTCGATATGGTCGACCGTGTGGATGAGGCGCGAATACATCTCGATCTGCCGACGGCCGATGACCTTGACCGAACCCGGCTCGCAGACGCGGCTCTTGTCGTTGCGGTCGACGTCCGAGCACATGGTCAGTTCGGATTCGTCCTTTTTGGAATTGAGCAGTTTCAGGATCTGTTCCGAATCGGCAATCGGATCGTCGCCGCGCTTGATCGTGCCCGAGATCGGGCAGGTCTCGATGCGGCGGCCGGACACGCGCACGAACATTTCCGGCGAGGCGCCGACGAGATATTCCTGGTTGCCGAGATTGATGAAGAAGGAATAGGGCGACGGGTTGATCGCCTTGAGCCGGCGGGAAATTTCCGACGGCTTGCTTTCGCAGCGCTCGAAGAATTTCTGGCCCGGAACCACTTCGAAGAGGTCGCCGCGCCGAAAACTTTCCTTCGCCTTGACGACGAGCTCAGCATATTCGCCGGGGCGATGATCACCATGCGGCGGAATCACGTCAACGGTCTGGAATGGCTCGGGTGCGATCGCCTCGCCCTTGCCTTCCGTCGAAGTGCCGTCCTTGGAAAAATCATAGCGGTCGATCCAGGCCTTGGCGGCGTAGTGGTCGACGACGAGGATCTCGTCGGGCAGGAAGAGCACCATGTCACGCTGGTCGTCCGGCCGCTTGAGCTTCAGGTCGATCGCATCGAACTGGAAGGCGAGATCGTAGCCGAAGGCGCCGTAAAGGCCGAGGCTGGCATCCTGGTCCGAATGGAAGAGATCGGTGACGGCGCGTAGCACGGTGAAGACCGTCGGCATCTTGGAACGCTCTTCCTCGGTGAAGACCCGGTCGGGCAGCTTCACCTCGAGATCGAGGCGGTTTTCCGTACGGGCGCCGAGCGCCAGTTCCGGCACCTCCGCCAGACGGTCGGCGATGAAGGCGAGCAGTACGGTACCGCGGGCGTTGTAGGCCTCGATCCAGACCGCGCGGCCGAAAGAGGAGATGCCGAGCGGCGGATCGACGACGGCGGTGTCCCAGCGGGTATAGCGACCGGGATATTCGTAGTTCGACGAGAAAACCGCGCCGCGCCGTTCGTCAAGCTTGTCGACATAGGCGGAAATCGCATGGGCATAGTCGGCGGCGCGGCGACGACGTGTGACGGTAACCCCGCCCCTCGTCTCGTAGGCTTCGGCACCATCTTCCAGAATTTTCGTGGCCATTCCCCAACTCCGTTTCAGGCCCGGTCCCGTGACGGCGGCCCAAAAAGAAAAAGCCGCCTCGAAGGTTCCGGGCGGCTTGTCGTCTCAATCACGCATGACTGGTCAAGGCCGCCTCAGCGAGCCCACCACCAACCAGCGATGTTGATCATCTTTTCCATGAGCGGAGTGTTAGCGTGAAGTGCAGGCGCACGCAAGGCCGATTGCGGCCCGCGCGACACGGTATTCCGGATGTTGCGCCCTCGCATCACCCGGCATCGCGCTTGCTGCGCATCGGACCAGGGCGGCGAAACAATCCGTCAATATGGCGAGAATTCGCCATGCCTGGAGGTTTGCCCCTTCCGTGAGCATATGCTAATGGCGCACGATAAACCATCGACATCAAGGCAAGAACCCATGGTCTCCATCATGGTGGAACAGTTCCGCGAAATGCAGATCCTGCTTGCGGAAACGATCGCGGACTATGAAACACCGGAGTTCACAAGGCTGGACGGCAGGATCGCCCGTGCCTTCGACACCCTCTACCGGTACGAACCACGCAATGCCGACGAGGCCCACACCCTGGTCGGCCTTTTCCTCGACCTCATCGAAGACAATGACGGCGGCGACAGCGTTCACCTCATTCAGCGGGTGCGCACGATCATCGGCGACTATACCGCCCAGTCCCGTCCGCTGATGGAAATCACAAACGGCGCGGGCATCTGACCGCTCCGCCGGCAACCAAATCCGGTTTCCGGCGTTTCCCCGCTGATCTTGTCAGCCGGGAGACGGAACCATCGTCACACTCCACCGACCAGCCATGCTCGCCGCCCTCCTCATTCTGGCCGGCGCCGCCGACCTGCCGAAGGACGGCCCCCTGCCCATAGCAAGGCCGCAACAGGAATCCGAAGAAGGCTCCGGAAAGGCTTCGGCAGAAGCCGAGCGCAAGGCGGAAGACAATGCGGAGAAGGCAAAGGAGCGCCCGCGGGAGGACGACACAGAGGAAGCCGCCTGCCTGGCGGCACTGAAGACCGTCGGGGCCGGTTTCAAGGCGGCGCCCGCCGTCAACCACGGCAAGGCCTGCGGCATCGACAGGCCCGTCCTGCTCGAGACCCTGCCGGGCGGCATCAAGGTCGAGCCCGCAGCGACGATCCGCTGCGAAACTGCGCTACAGCTCGCCCGCTGGATGGAGGGATCGGTGAAACCGTCCCTCCAAGCCGCCATGCCCGGCGAAACCGTCACCATGCTCTCCCAGGCCTCGGCTTATGTCTGCCGCAACCGCAACAACGCCGAGGACGGCAAGATCTCCGAACACGCCTTCGGCAACGCCGTGGACATTGCCGGCTTTACGCTGAAAAGCGGCAAGACCGTCACGATCCGCCCGGCGGACAAGGAGCCGACCCTCGAAGGCGCGTTCCAGCGCACCATCACGGAGGCAGCCTGCCTCTACTTCACCACGGTGCTCGACCCCGGCAGCGACGCGGCACACCAGAACCACCTGCATCTCGACGTGAAGGACCGGCGCGGCGGCTACCGCTATTGCTGGTAGGAGGATTATATTTCAGCCGGCTCCTGAAAAGCCCGGGTGGCAGCCCTATTTCAGGCGGGGCCTTCCGGCCTTTCGTCCTTTCTGCCCAACAAGGTTCCCGCCATGTCCATCACCCCCTACGATCTCTCCATCCCGGCCTTCCAGCGTGGCTTTACCGTGCTCGCCAAGCTGCTCGACAAGGCCGAGGCCTTCGCTGAAGACAACAAGATCAAACCGGAAATTCTGGTCAATGCCCGCCTAGCACCGGACATGCTTTCGCTTGCCGGCCAGATCCAGCGCATGAGCGACACCGCAAAGGGCGCCGCCGCGCGCCTGACCGGCACGGCGGCACCGAGCTTTGCCGATGACGAAACCACAATGGCTGATCTGCGCGCCCGCATCGAGAAGACCACGGCCTATCTCGCCAGCGTGCCGGAAGCCGCCTTCGAAGGCGCGGAGGACCGCACCGTCGTGGTAAAGACACGCGGCGGAGAGCTGAGCTCCTCCGGCAGGGACTATCTCCTCACCTTCGCCCTGCCGAACTTCTACTTCCACCTGACGACCGCCTACGCGATCCTGCGCCACAATGGCGTCGCAGTGGGCAAGCTGGACTATCTTGGGCGGGCGTAAGGCCTTCCCAAAGCGCGGTGGGCGCCCGGCTTAGACTCTGTTTTTCAATGCCCCCCACCCTCCTCCGTCATCCTTGGCTCGACCCGAGGATGACGGAGAAAGAGGGTGGCGTGATATACGCGAGCAATGGCGGCCAGACCTTGGTCCCGCCTCAGAACAGCCCCTCGATAAAACCTTCCTCGTTGAGGAAGATCTTTTCCGACGACGGCACCTTCGGCAGGCCCGGCATGGTCATGATCTCGCCGGTGATGACGACGACGAAACCGGCACCGGCCGAAAGGCGCACTTCGCGCACCGGCACCGTATGGCCCGAGGGCGCGCCACGCAGGTTCGGGTCGGTCGAGAAGGAATATTGCGTCTTGGCCATGCAGACCGGCAGGTTGCCGTAGCCCTGCTCCTCCCAGATACGCAACTGGTCGCGCACCGACTTGTCCGCGATCACCTCGCCGGCATGGTAGATGTCCTTGGCGATGGTCTCGATCTTCTGGAACAGCGGCATCTCGTCGGGATAGAGCGGCGAGAACTGCGACAATCCGGATTCGGCCAGCTCCACCACCTTGCGCGCAAGGTTCTCGATGCCGGCCGAGCCGAGCGCCCAGTGCCGGCAGAGGATCGCCTCGGCGCCGAGCGTCGCGACATAGTCCTTCACCGCCTGGATTTCCGCATCCGTGTCCGAGATGAAATGGTTGATGGCGACGACGACGGGCACGCCGAATTTCTTGACGTTCTGCACATGACGACCGAGATTCGCGCAGCCCTTTTTCACCGCATCGATGTTTTCCCGGCCAAGATCGTCTTTCTTCACGCCCCCGTTCATCTTCATGGCGCGCACGGTGGCGACGATCACCGCCGCGTCCGGCTTCAGCCCGGCCTTGCGGCACTTGATGTCGAAGAATTTTTCCGCCCCGAGATCGGCGCCGAAACCGGCTTCCGTCACCACATAGTCGGCGAGTTTCAGCGCCGTCGTGGTTGCGACAACCGAATTGCAGCCGTGCGCGATGTTGGCGAAGGGGCCGCCATGCACGAAAGCCGGATTGTTCTCCAGCGTCTGCACGAGGTTCGGCTGCATGGCATCTTTCAGCAGCACCGTCATCGCGCCGTCCGCCTTGATGTCCCGGGCAAAGACCGGCGACTTGTCTCGGCGATAGCCGACGATGATGCTGCCCAGACGTTTTTCGAGATCCTTCAGGTCCGTCGCAAGGCAGAGGATCGCCATGACCTCCGAGGCAACCGTGATGTCGAAACCCGTCTCGCGCGGATAACCGTTGGCAACCCCGCCGAGCGAGGCGACGATGTGGCGCAGCGCCCGGTCGTTCATGTCCATGACACGCCGCCAGGCGATGCGGCGGATGTCGATGTTCTGCTCGTTGCCCCAGTAGATGTGGTTGTCGATGAGCGCGGAAAGCAGGTTGTGTGCCGAGGTGATGGCGTGGAAGTCACCCGTGAAGTGAAGGTTCATGTCCTCCATCGGCACGACCTGCGCGTAACCGCCACCAGCCGCTCCGCCCTTCACGCCGAAGCACGGCCCGAGCGAGGCCTCGCGGATACAGGTGATCGCCTTTTTGCCGATACGGTTGAGGCCGTCGCCAAGGCCGACCGTCGTCGTCGTCTTGCCCTCGCCGGCCGGCGTGGGATTGATCGCGGTGACGAGGATCAGCTTGCCGTTCTTCTTGCCCTTCTGCCCGGCAATGAACTCGGCGCTGATCTTCGCCTTGTCATGGCCATAGGGCAACAGATGCTCGGCGGGAATGCCGAGCTTTTCGCCGATCTCCAGGATCGGCCTCTTCTTTGCGGCGCGGGCTATTTCGATATCGGATTTCACGTCGGCCATGCGGTGTCGCTCCCTTTCGGCACTGCTACCGCAACCGGGCTCCTCCCCCGAAGGCGGTGCTTCCTTCCTTGTCTGGCGCGCCATTTCACCGTGAAGCCCGTGGCGATGCCACACCGGGTTTTGCCGCCCGCTAGACCAGAAGCGACACACGGAGATAAATTTGCGCCTGAAACGAAAGCGGCGCGCGTTATCCGACGCGCGCCACTTTAAAAGCTCTGTCTTATTTATCGCGCCAGCACATCGCGCATTTCGACGAGATTTGAGCGCACGCGCAGAATGTAGAAGCCCATCGTGGCTAGATGCGTCGGCATGATCCACCCGTCTTCGCGGCCGTTCGAAATGATTGCCGGCTGGATGTTCAGCGCGGACCGCAGCTGCTTGATGCTCTCCACCCAGAGCGGCTCGATGCCGCGTGCCTTGATGACGGCGTCGAAATCCGCACCGGCAGCGGCGAGGATGCCGTAGTAACCGTAGAGCTGGCCATAGGCGAACCAGAAACGGTCGTCGGCACGCGTATCGAACCAGCCGCCATTGTGGAACTCCGACCGCTCGCGAATGATGGCCGAAGTCGAGCCGATATCGTTGGCGATGCGGTCGAGGAATTCGATCAGGTTGTCCGAGCGGCCGTCGAAGATCGCGTCACAGGCTTCGAGCGAGGCGTTGAACTTGCGCAGGTCCGCCATGGCCGTGCGATAGTAGTTCGGCGTCGGGGTCTTCGGCAGCAGCGAATCCGAGCCGAAATACCAGGTTTCCTCATCGAACTGGATATTGCCGCGGGCGCGCTGGAGATCGGCATTGATGCCCGAAGTGCCGCGCACGCGGCCAAGCGAATCGACGAGCTCCACCGCCGTGCGGCGGACCGCCTGGTTGATGCCGCGCTGGAACGAGGCCTTGTTGTCGAACCAGGGCGTCTTGTCCCAGTCGAGGCCGAAGAGCCCAAGCTTGTAGAGCAGCATGGAGGAGATCCAGGCATTCTGGTCGACATTGTAGTCGATGAGATCGGCCGTGACGTCGACGATCGCCGAGCGCACGCAGGTCTTCGGCTCCGGCTCGGCAACCTCGCCCGTTGCCGGCGTTGTCGCCTGGGCGCCCGAGGCGGCCGTACCGGCATCCTGTTTGCGCTGGGCAAGGTTGTAGCTGTTGACGTAGTCGGGGTTGAAGCCGCTCCACATCTGGGTCTGCCAGATGAAATAGGCGTAGAAGCCGATGAGCACGAGAAGGCCGATGCCGATCGGCCCCTTGATGATCCAGCCGCGTGCCCGATACCAGTTCGTCACCGTCATGAACGGCCAGAGGATCCAGGCGATCACGAGGCCGATGCCCCGGCCGATGGCCGCGAAGATGCGTTGGAAAAACGCGACGATCGGGTCAAGCATGGGCGTCGTCCTCTTTGATACCGAATAGTTTCCTGCGGAAGGCAGCCTTGTCCTGCAGATAGGTCCGCGTCAACGTCGTCACAACATAGGCGCGGAACTTTTCGCTGTATTGTTCGTAGGCGGCGTAGAATCCCTGCTTGTCGAAGACGAAGCGGGAGACGAAATCGTAGGGAACCATCTGCGAAATCAGGCGGTTGACCAGCCACTGGTCCGGGTGCGCCGGTGCGGCGCGCACCAGCATGAAGCGCCGCTCCGGCGATACCTCGTTGATCTTGATCTCGCCCGTCGACGCGACGGTACGGATCGCCTCCTGCAGGAAGGGGTAGGTCCCGTCGCGCGCCACGAGCTCGGCGTTGCGGTGCATCCAGGTCTGCAGCCAGATGCGGTCGGCCTTTTCGAGATCGGCGGTCGGATCGCCCCGGTTGACGAGGCCGACGACCGTCATCTCCGCGCGATGCTGGAAAAGGCCGGACGGCTCCACCCACGAGGCGCGCGGCAGCTCCAGCCGTTTGGTGGAAGCCAGGAAATCGAAGATGCGCTTGTGATCGTCGAGCGCGATATAGCTCACCTGCCAGGGCCGCGAGCGGCGGAAGCCAGGCACGGAGGGATCGCAGATGACCGTCGTCGTCTTGTCGTCGAGGAAGACATAGACGCCGCCGAAATGGTTCGCCCAATAGGCTTCGTGGCGGAAGACGAGCTGGTCCGGCACCAGCGCGTTCTGGCGGATGTCGCCGGTCTGCTTGGCAAGCTCCACCATGCGATTGAGCATGGTGTCATCCGACCAGGCATTCGGTACGGTCTTCAGCCGATCGACCAGCCCGCGCAGCTCCGCCGCCTTGCCCAGCATGTCCTCGGCGGAGAGCACCTTGAAGCGCACCTCGTTGATCGACAGCAGGTCGTCGATGTCGTTGACGACGGAAACGGAATCCTCGATCTCGCCATAGAGCGCATCGCGGATGGTGATGGCGTTGATCGCCCGCGCATTGGCCGAGAAGAACTCGTGCATCAGGGCGGCGGTGTTGGAAAAGCTCGTATGCACCACCGGCAGGTTCACCTGCTCCGGCGTCATGATGACGAAGCGGCGGTTGACGCGGTTCGGATCGAGGTAGTCCCGATCACCGAGTTCGTCGGCGATTTCAGGCGAAAACCCGGTCATGTCGATGCGGAAGCTGGTCAGAGCGGTGCGCTTGATGCCGAACCCGTCGAGCGCCTTGTTGTAGCGCTCGACGAGATGCGGCTCATCGACCGGCAGCAGCCGGCCATAGATCAATTCGGCTTCGAGGAGGCGTTTCATGGGCGCTCCGCTGCAGGCAGATATGTAAAGTCCGCTGCCGATACGCGCTCGGAAAGACGCCCTTCACACGCTGCCAAAATCGTTTCCAACACAGCCTCGCGCTCTCCTATTACATCAACGTTCCAGAAGCGGGCAACTGACCAGCCATTTATGCGCATGAATTCATTTCGTTTCTGGTCATACTCACTACCGACATGCTGGCTCCCGTCAACCTCGACCACCAGCATTTTCTCCCGGCACGCAAAGTCAGCATAGTATGGCCCGATCGCGAATTGCCGCACAAACTTGAGACCGTTCAGACGACGGCCACGCAAGTCGGACCAAAGCAATGCCTCTGCATCATTGTCGACTTGGCGCAGTCGGCGGGCCTTGACGGTCTTTCGCTCGTTTGCGCCGCGCATTTGCCCCTCACCCTAACCCTCTCCCCACAAGCGGGGAGAGGGAACATATCCCGCAAAAGGCTGTTGATCGGGGGAACCCATTACCGCAAATCCCTTCTCCCCGCTTGCGGGGAGAAGGTGGCCGGCAGGCCGGATGAGGGGCACTCCCGCGATCACCACCGCCCCTCCGCCTTCATCGTCTCGATCTCGTGGATCGCCTTTTCACGCTGGCGTTCGCGGCGGATGATGTCCGAAACGGCAGCGTCGTCGGATTTGTCGGTGTAGCGGAATTCGCTGTCGGCGTAGCGGTTGATCTCCTGGAGCACCATCTCCATGGTGATCGGCCCGCGCAGCTCCTCGATCATCGCCTTCTTCTCGTCGTAGCCCTTGTGCATGAAAGCGCCGGCCGTCGCGAACCAGTCGTCCGGTAGCTCCACGTCCATGGCGCGCATCTTGATGGCATCGGTGATGTTCTTGACGGCGCGGCCGGTAAAACGCGGTTCGGCAATCTTGATGCGGTGCAGATAGGCGCCGATATCGGCGAGCGTCTTGATCGCGCCGTGCTCCTTCTCGTGCATCTCCCAGACGGCAAGCAGGCCGTCTTCCTGCGGTTTGGCATGCTGCCCATAGGAGGTGGAGACCGCACGCTTGATCTCCTGTCCCTCGAAAAGCGTGTGCCCGCCGAGCGGGATCGCATGGTTTTTGCCGACCAGCATGGCGAAGATGTCGATATAGTCGTCCTCGGTCTGCGGCCCGTCGACAAGCCACCGCGCGCCGGCGCGCTGGCGGAGCGCGTCATCGACATTTTCCGGGTAGTTGGAGAACATGCCGAAGGTGCAGTTGCCGCGCACCACGGTCGAGGCGCCGGCAAAGCTCTCCATCAAAACGGCGGTGACTTCGTGCTGGCCGGCGGAGGCGCGGTCGTCGGACCGTTTCGCGGCCACCTGGTCGACATCATCGATCGTGCCGAACCCGATCGCCTTGGGATTAATGACGTTGTTGACGAATTCCTTGCAGTTCTGGCCGGATTTGCCCTGGTAGGACGAGATCTGGTCGACGCCGAAATTCTCGTAGTGGAAGGCATAGCCGGCGGTCTGGCAGTAGCCGTTGACGAGGCCGGCGAGCATCTGGATGAGGATCGTCTTGCCGGTGCCCGGCATGCCGTCGCCAATGAAAGTGAAGAGGAAGCCGCCGAGTTCGACAAAGGGGTTGAGCTGGCGCTCGAAATCATAGGCGACCAGCATCTTGGCAAGCTTCATCGCCTGGTATTTGGCGATGTGGTTGCCGATGATCTCCTCCGGTTTCTTGAAGGTCATCGTGAGCGGCTTGCGCTTCTGTCCGGGCGCAACGTCGAAACCGGAAAGCGTGAAATCGTCCTGCTCGATGCGGATATGGGCGTTCTCGAAGCCGGCAAGGCCGGTGAAGCGCGCGCGACGCCCGATCAGCCCCTCGATGGCAACGCGCGAAAAGGCGCGGGCACGGCTGATGAGCGCCGCATCGTCAGGCGCCCCGGCAAGCGTGCGGTCAAGACCGGCGACCATGCTTTTCAAGGCATCCTGCGGCGTATCGAAGAGATAATCCGGCTCGCCGCCGTCCTCCACCGGCTCCCCCTCGCCCGGCAGCGTCGCGCCGAGATAGGCGGCGAAGGTAAAGGCGGCAATGTAGGCGGAGGCGGAAAGCAGCGCCTTGAACTGGTTGGCCTCGTCGCCCGCCAGCGGCGAAGCGAGATTGCGCGCCTGCAGGCCCTCCAGATTGGTCTGGCGGGAAAACGCATCCGTCACCGCCAGCGCCACCTGCAGCCCACGGCGGGAGCGGAAGAGCACGGCATGCTGCTGCGGCGTCAGCAGCGGATCGGCTGCATGCACGGACTGGATGGTTTTTGCGAGTTCCACCTCACGCGTGCGTCTTGTGCCGGCGGTCGAGACGGTGGAGACGAAACGCCGGCCGGTGCCGGCGAGCGCCGTGCCGCTCTTGCCGTCTTCGCTTTCGAGGATGACGAGCTTTGTGACGAGGCTCTGCGCCGTCACCTGGTGCTTGGTGATATCGTCTTCGTGGATCGTCGTCAGTCCGGCATTGAGGCTCATCGGTCTCAGTCCTTCCGAAAATTCGGCGACGAAGAGCCACCGAGAGATTTTAGGCTCCGCGGAGCCGTTTGCAGCCGGTGTTCAACAAGGCCGACGAGGCGAGAGGAGAGCCTAGCCTTCGCTGATCACCTGGTTGCCCGAGATCACGTGCACCTTGTAAGCGCCGAAAATGCCGGCGGTCTCGCCGGCGGCATAGAGCGCCTGATAGGCATCGTGCGGCACCAGCGCGTGTTTCTCGTAGGCGCTGACACCCATGCGGGCGGCCTCGAGATCGTTGGTCTCGATGTGGAACTCCTCCTGCGCCGGGGTGGAACTCCAGAACCCCTTTTGCGCCGGCCGCTCGGCCTTGGAAAAGACCTCCTGCACCGTCCAGGTCAAAAGCCAGGCATTTTCCGGCTTCCTCACCTTGGAAAGGATCTCGTTGACCCGTTCGTTGTTCTCGGTGATTCCGGCCGAATAGAACGGGCCCAGCACGATGCGGCGCAACTGCTTGGGGTGCAGCGTCGGGAAATCCTTGTCGAGATTGGTGGCGATGGTCGCCGGTGTCAGCGAGTAAGCGCTGTTCTTCAGCGCAAAATCGTCGAAGCGGCTGGCAAGCTCGGGATTGAGCAGGCCGCCGACCGGCAGCGGAATGTCCACGTCCGGATTGAGCTTGCCGTCTTTCGTCACCAGCATGTTGATGACGTTTTCGCCCGAATCCTCGATGGTCGCCATATAGACCATCGGCAATGTCGCCGTGCCGTCGAAAGCGCCCCAGCACACGACATAGTAGGGTCGCATGGTCTTTGGATTGACCGCCACGCGGATCGTTTCCGGCAGCACGAAGGGCGAGAAGATGTCGCCCTTGCCGATCTGCTCCAGATAGAGCCGTTCGGCCATGCGTGCCTGGAGGTCGCTCGGAAAGGCCTTCTGGCGCAGGATGAAATCCGCCATCTCGCCGCGCAGCTGGTCGGCGTTCGGGATCGCAGCAAGCCGTTTTTCCGCGCTCTGCCGGTCGTTTTCCAGCTCCAGCACATTCTGAAACACCGGAAAGCCGCTCTCGGCGCGCGACACGCGGAACTGCTGGACGAAGCCGATGCGGTTTTCCCAGCAGGCGAAGGAGGCCTTCAGCCTGGCAAGATAGGGCACGACGATCTCGCCCACCACGGAGTTGCGGTAGAGTGGCGAGTTGCGGTCGGCAAGGAAGATTTCCAGCCCGCCAAGGGCGGCGCGGATGGTGGAGAAATATTGCGCGACGGCGCTGTCGGCAGAGGCGTTCATGGCGCAGCATCCTCGCGGGCGGTCCGCAGTCGCCCCTCATCCGGCCTGCCGGCCACCTTCGCCCCGTAAACGGGGCGAAGGAGATATGCCGCACGCCTTTCCCCATCCAACAGCCGTTCATGGGGCAAGTCCCCTCTCCCCGCTCGCGGGGAGAGGGTTAGGGTGAGGGGCCATGGCATGCCTGCAACCATCACTGCTTCACGTAATTGGCGGTGTTGTGCTTGTCCATCACGGCCTGGAAGCGCCGCGCGAAAGCATCGTCGGCGAGCTTCTTGCGGCGCTGGATGTCCTGGGTCGACAGCATGTTCTTCTCGTGCATTTCGAGAAGGTCGCCGATATGGCGCTGGGCGGCCGAGCCGATGCCGGCCATGGTCTCTTCCGCTGCGGTATCGACCTGCGAACCGAGCGTGTTGATCTTGTGCGCCACATCCTGCTGGGCGGCCGTCTTCAACGAATCTTCCAGCGCCTTGTAGAGCACGATGCGCTGCTCGGTATCGATGGTCAGCTTGTTGATCAGCGTGTTCTGCGCGGCGATCTGGTTGTTGAGCGAATCGACGAAGGTCTGGAACATCGAGGTGTAGCGCTCCAGCGTCTGGCTTTCAGCGAGCAGCTCCTGCTCCTTCGCCTGCATCATGTTGTATTCGGTCGCAAGCGCAGAACGCTCGCCTTCGAGTTCCGTGCGGCTCTTCTGGTCGGTCGAGGCGGCGATGCGGTTTTCGAGGTCCATCAGCATCGGGTTCAGCTCCTCGATGCGCTTCTGGGTCGCCTCAAGGTTCACCATCGTTCCCTTGCGCCGCTCGATCACCTGCACGAGGCTCGCCTCAGAGGTCTTGTAGCGCTGGTCGAGGATCGACTTCTGCTCCTTGAGGATGCCGACGATCGTGTCGGACTTGGAGAGCAGTTCCTGGAGGTTGCCGGCGAGCGACATGTTGCGGACACGGTCGGTGCGCATGCGCTGCATCTTCTGCTTGGAGAAGATGCCGATGAACTTTTCGTAGCCCGTATAGCTCTTCATGCTCTCGAATTCGGTGCCGAAGATGTTCGTCGCATCCTCCAGCCCGATGATGAGATCGGCGATATTGCCCTCCATCACCTTCTGCTGGTTGATGACATCGGAAATGCGGGCGTTCTCAATGTCGAAATTGACGTCACCGAGCTTGGTATCCGCCTTGGCGAACTGGTCGAGCACGGCACTCGACTGCTCCATCTTGCTGCGCATCTGGTTGACGACGCTGCGGGTCTTCTCGATTTCCGCATCGAAGTTCTGAAGTGTGGCCATGCTTGTCCCCTTGAAACTCTCCACGGCAGACGTCTGCGCCGCCCGATTTATTCCATCGCGGCAACACTATACGAATTCAGGCAGATAGGAACCTGCCCACCGCTTTTACCGAACAACATGTGGGACAGCGCAGACGGCCCGCAAGACCGGTGCCGAAAAATTTCGGTTCGCGCCTAGTAGCCTGCCGGCGCCTTCAGATAGGCGATGAGGTTGGCAATGTCCTCGATCTTCTTGAGGCCTGCGAAGGTCATGCGGGTGCCCGGCACCATCGCCTTGGGCGACAGCAGATATTCGGCGATCAAGGCCTCGTTCCACACCCTGCCGCCCTCGGCGAAGGCTCGCATCCTTGCAGAATATTCATAGTCCGCAACGGAGGCGACCGGCCGCCCGACGATACCGGCGAGCGTTGGCCCGACGCGGTTGACCGGCTCGACGGAATGGCAGGGTGCACATTTCTTGAAGACCATCTTCCCCGCAACCGCATCGCCCTCCGCAGACGCGGGGGCGGCAAGACAGAGGAAGGCGGCCGTCAGGGCAAAAAGATGCTTCATCGTTTATCCCCTCGCCGTCCCTTTCGCCGTCAATCGGCGTTCATGATGTCGTCCCAGTGGCGGCGGCAATAGGAAACGTACTTGTCATTGCCGCCGATTTCCACCTGTGCGCCTTCCCGCGCCACCTTGCCGTCGGCGCCGAGCCGGACGACCATTGTCGCCTTGCGTCCGCAATGGCAGATGGTGCGCACCTCGCGCAACTCGTCGGCGATGGCGAGCAGCGCCTGCGAACCGGGGAAAAGCTTGCCCTGGAAATCGGTGCGCAGACCATAGGCCATGACGGGTATGTGCAGCCGGTCGGCGACGCGGGCAAGCTGCCAGACCTGCTCTTCGGAAAGGAACTGCGCCTCGTCGACGAAGACGCAGGCGATCTCGCCCCCGCCATCGCCGTTCAGGTCCTCGACATGTTTGTAGAGGTCGTCGGCATGGTCGAAGGCGATGGCTTCCGAGGTCAGGCCGATGCGCGAGGAGATCCGCCCCTGGCCGGCGCGGTCGTCGAAGGAGGCGATCAGGATCGCCGTGCGCATGCCGCGTTCGCGGTAGTTGTAGGACGCCTGCAGGAGCAGCGTCGACTTGCCCGCGTTCATCGTCGCGTAACTGAAATAGAGCTTGGCCATGATTTTCTCCGTCCTTGCCTCATGACCCGGCAGGACACGATTTTCCAGTCGAAAAGGCCGGAAAACCACAGAAAACCGCGCGGCCCGCCTTCTGCGACATCCATGTGCAAAATTGCGAACAGGCCCGAAATTTATTGGACCTTTCAGGGGCTTCCAGCTACGCCAAGGTGCTTGAAAGCATGTCGTTTTGATGATTGGCTAAACCACCAGTTATAAGGGGAGCAATAAAATGAAGTCTGCATCACCATTCAAGACCCTTCTTGCCGCAGCGGTCTCCGTCCTCGCGCTTGGCGCCGCCAATGTCTCGGCCGCCGAAGCCGAAAGCTGTGGCAAGGTTCGTTTCTCGGACGTGGGCTGGACGGACGTCACCGCCACGACCGCAACCGCAAGCGTCATCCTGAAGGGTCTCGGCTACGAGACGGAAGTAACGGTCCTTTCCGTTCCCGTCACCTATACCTCGCTCAGCAACAAGGACATCGACGTCTTCCTCGGCAACTGGATGCCGACCCAGGAAGCCGACATCAAGCCGTTCCGCGAGAACGGCACGGTCGAGACCGTGCGCGAGAACCTGGAGGGCGCGAAGTACACGCTCGCGACCAACGCCAAGGGCGCCGAACTCGGCATCAAGGATTTCGCCGACATCGCCAAGCAGAAGGATGCGCTGGGCTCGAAGATCTACGGCATCGAGCCGGGCAATGACGGCAACCGCCTGATCATCGACATGGTCTCGGCCAACAAGTTCGAGCTGACCGGCTTCGAAGTCGTCGAATCCTCCGAACAGGGCATGCTGGCGGAAGTCGCCCGCGCCGAGCAGGAAGGTACACCGGTCGTCTTCCTCGGCTGGGAACCGCACCCGATGAACGCCAACTTCAAGCTGACCTACCTCACCGGCGGCGACGACATCTTCGGCCCGAACTTCGGCGGTGCGACGGTCTACACCAACGTGCGCAAGGGCTACGTCGCCGAATGCCCGAATGTCGGCAAATTCCTGCAGAACCTCAAGTTCTCGCTGGAAATGGAAAACCAGATCATGGGCAAGATCCTGAACGACGGACAGGATCCGGAAACGGCCGCCACCGAGTGGCTGAAGGCCAACCCGGCCGCCATCGAGCCGTGGCTTGCCGGCGTGACGACCAAGGACGGCAGCGGCGAGGCTCTGCCGGCCGCAAAAACGGCACTCGGTCTCTAACGGACCAGAATAGGGCGGGAAGGAAACTTTCCCGCCCTTCTTGCCTCCGGATACTGCAATTCCCGTAAAGGCGCGCGAGCGGTTTTGCGTTGCGGATTGCGCAGGCGTTCCGGCTGCGCATCGTCAACCTCAAGACGAAGGCTTACTGCCGTGGATTGGCTCACCGTCTCAAAAATTCCGATCGGCCCGATCGCCAAGGATGCCGTCAGCTGGCTGACGACGAATGGCAAGGGACTGTTCGACTTCCTGAAAGTCTTCCTGCAAGCCGGCATCGATGCGGTGCTCTTCCTGTTGCAGGGGCCGTTCTCCAGCGCCGGCGGCAAGTTCGGCTATGCGCTGTTCCTCATCGCACTCGTGACAGGTCTCAGCTGGTGGTTCCGCCGTTCGATCGGCGTCGCCGCCTTCACCTTCCTTGGCCTGCTTCTCATCGTGAACCAGGGCTACTGGAAGGAGACGACGGAGACGCTGGCGCTCGTTCTGGCGGCAACCGGCGTCAGCATGGTGGTCGGCGTGCCGCTCGGCATCGCGGCGGCGCGGCGGCCGTGGTTCTATTCGATCCTCCGGCCGATCCTCGACCTCATGCAGACGATCCCGACCTTCGTCTACCTCATCCCGGCGCTGATCCTCTTCGGCCTCGGCATGGTGCCGGGCCTCATCGCCACCGTGATCTTCGCGATCCCGGCGCCGATCCGCCTCACCCGCCTCGGCATCATCTCGACGCCGCCCTCACTGGTGGAGGCCGCCCAGGCCTTCGGCGCAACGCCGGGCCAGGTGCTGCGCAAGGTGGAGCTGCCTTATGCCACGCCGCAGATCATGGCCGGTCTTACCCAGACCATCATGCTGTCGCTGTCGATGGTGGTCATCGCCGCGCTCGTCGGCGCCAAGGGGCTCGGCGTTCCCGTGGTGCGCGCACTCAACACCGTGAACATCTCCATGGGCTTCGAGGCGGGCCTGTGCATCGTGATCCTTGCGATCATCCTCGACCGTCTCTTCCGCGCCGCCGATGATGGAGACGCCAAATGACCGATTCCGTCGTCTTCAAGAACGTTTCCATCATCTTCGGCGACAGCCCGCAGAAGGCGCTCGCCATGGTCGATGCGGGCAAGACCCGCGACGAGATCGGCGCGGAGACCGGCCTGGTGCTCGGCGTAGCGGATGCCACGCTTTCGATCACCGAGGGCGAGATCCTGGTGCTGATGGGCCTTTCCGGCTCCGGCAAGTCGACGCTGCTGCGCGCCGTCAACGGGCTTGCGCCCGTGGTGCGCGGCGATGTGCAGGTGAAGGCCGGGAATGGCGCGGTGAACCCCTACACCGCAACCCCGAAGGCGCTGCGCGATTTCCGCATGCACACCGTCTCGATGGTGTTCCAGCAGTTCGCGCTCTTGCCCTGGCGCACGGTCGCGGACAATGTCGGCTTCGGCCTCGAGCTTGCCGGCGTGCCGGATCGGGAGCGCAAGGCACGCGTCGCCGAGCAGCTTGAACTCGTCAACCTCGCCAAATGGGCGGGCCGCAAGGTCAACGAGCTGTCGGGCGGCATGCAGCAGCGCGTCGGACTGGCCCGCGCCTTCGCCACCGGCGCGCCGATCCTGCTCATGGACGAGCCCTTCTCCGCACTCGACCCGCTGATCCGCACGCGCCTTCAGGACGAATTGCTGGAGTTCCAGCGCCGGCTGAAGAAAACCATCCTCTTCGTCAGCCACGACCTCGACGAGGCCTTCCGCATCGGCAACCGCATTGCCATCATGGAAGGCGGGCGCATCATCCAGTGCGGCACACCGCAGGACATCGTCAAGAACCCGGCGAACCAGTATGTCGCGGACTTCGTGCAGAACATGAACCCGATCAACATGCTGACGGCCGGCGACGTGATGCAGCAGGGCGCCTCCAGCGATGCCGGCGTGACGGCAACCGCCACGCCGCAGACCCCGCTTGTCGATATCCTCGATGCCATGGCCCGCACGCCCGGCAATGTCGGCGTCGTCGACAACGGCACGGTCGTCGGCACGATCAACGCGCAGGACATCGTGAACGGATTGACGCGGCACCGCCGGCGCGGCTGACAGGCCTTCGTGAAAGGATTAGATAGAGCAGCGCCCCCCGCGGGCGCTGCTTTTTTCTTGGAAGGACGGGAGCGAGATCATGACCGAGAAGGACAAGCCGAGCGTTCTGCGCGAGACGGACGACGACGCCCGCCGCCTTGCCCGCACGCTCCTGCGCTCCGCCCGCAGTTGCGCACTCGCCGTGAACGAGCCGGAAAGCGGCGCGCCCTTCGCCAGCCGCACGCTCACAGGCACCGACACCGACGGCACACCCGTCATCCTCGTCTCGGCCCTTTCCGTCCACACCCAGGCGCTCCGACGCGACCCCCGCGCCTCGCTCCTGGCGGGCGAGCCCGGCAAGGGCGATCCCCTCGCCCATCCCCGTCTGACGGTTCTCTGCATGGCGGAGGAGGTCGCCCGAGACAGCGCCGCCCATGCGGCGCTGCGCGAACGCTTCATCCGTCGCCATCCCAAGGCGAAACTCTATGTCGATTTCCCCGATTTCGCCTTCTTCCGCCTCGTGCCGCTGCGCGCCCATCTCAACGGCGGCTTCGGCAAGGCCTTCGTGCTGACGGCGGACGACCTTCTGATTCGCTCTCCCGCCCGCGGCGCGCTTGCAGATATGGAGACCGGCGCCGTGGAACACATGAACAGCGACCATGCCGAAGCGGCCGGCATCTACGCCCGCCATTTCTGCGGTGAAAAGGACGGCGACTGGGTCATTGTGGGGCTCGACGCCGCCGGGATCGACCTTGCGAGCGGCGACAAACTGAAGCGCCTGGAATTCTCACGGGAACTTGATCACGCGACGGAACTTCGCAGCGAGCTTGCGCGTTTGCTTCACGAAGCAAGGGCAGCGGGCTGAACTGCCTGTATTTGCGTGAAATTCGCTTGGCGCACCGTGTTCCGGCCGGAAAAGCGTCTATCGCTATGCGTGCAGGATACCCCCATTTCTGGCTCTTGCTGAGGGGTATTTTGTTTATATGCTAACAAGCGGATTCAAATAAAATCACATAATTTGAAGCGGAAACGCCCAAAGGAGTTTCAGATGGACAAGATTTCAGACGCAGAACATGCGCAGGCCGAGGTTGCATCCGACTTTCTGTCTGCCATGGCAAACCCGAAACGCCTGCTCATCCTGAAGGTCCTGGTCGAGGGCGAAATCGCCGTGGGTACCCTCGCAAACCAGGTCGGCCTCAGCCAGTCGGCGCTGTCGCAGCATCTGTCGAAGCTGCGCGCACAGAACCTCGTGACGACCCGTCGCGATGCCCAGACGATCTACTATTCGAGCAAGTCGGACGCCGTTCTCACGATTCTCGACGCGCTTGACCGCATCTACAGGGTCAATGGCAACGGCGTGACGGAAAAGAAGCTCCGCATCGCCTGACGGACCCAGACGGACCCCGCTTGCAACGCCCCGGCCGAAAGCCGGGGCGTTTTGCTTGGAATCACCCGCTTGACGCCCGGAAGCGCCTTGATAATTTGACCACCGGGTAAAAAATCCATCCGCACCGCCCATCGGGACGGCCCCCGCTTTCAAAGGCCCGAGCATTTCAAGGATCACGGAGAGACCGCATGTCCAACCGCCTCAACACCCCCAACGATCTGCGTGCCTTCTGGATGCCGTTCACGGCAAACCGGCAGTTCAAGAAGGAACCGCGCCTCTTCGTCGGCGCCAAGGACATGTATTACACCACCCATGACGGCCGCCAGGTGCTGGACGGCACGGCCGGCCTGTGGTGTGTCAATGCCGGCCACTGTCGCCCGAAGATCACCGAGGCGATCCGCGAACAGGCCGGCGAACTCGACTATGCGCCCGCCTTCCAGCTCGGCCATCCGAAGGCCTTCGAGCTTGCCAACCGCCTCGTCGACATCGCGCCCGAGGGCATGGACCACGTCCTCTACACCAATTCCGGCTCCGAATCGGTCGAGACCGCGCTGAAGGTGGCGCTCGCCTATCATCGCGCCAAGGGCGACGGTGCGCGCTCCCGCCTGATCGGCCGCGAACGCGGTTATCACGGCGTCAATTTCGGCGGCATCTCCGTCGGCGGCATCGTCTCCAACCGCAAGATGTTCGGCAGCCTGCTGACCGGCGTCGACCACATGCCACACACCCATTTCCCCGACAAGAACGCGTTCTCGCGCGGCGAGCCGGAACATGGCGGCGACATCGCCAGCGAACTGCAGCGCATCATCACCCTGCACGACGCCTCCACCATCGCCGCCGTCATCGTCGAGCCGGTTGCCGGCTCGACCGGCGTGCTCATCCCGCCGAAGGGCTATCTCCAGAAGCTGCGCGAGATCTGCACGCAGCACGGCATCCTGCTGATCTTCGACGAGGTCATCACCGGTTTCGGCCGCCTCGGTGCGCCCTTTGCTGCGCAGTATTTCGACGTGAAGCCGGACATCATCACCACCGCCAAGGGCCTCACCAACGGCGTGATCCCGATGGGCGCCGTCTTCGTGACCTCCGAGATCCATGATGCCTTCATGAACGGCCCGGAGCACATGATCGAGTTCTTCCACGGCTATACCTATTCCGGCAACCCGATCGCCTGCGCCGCCGCGCTCGGCACGCTCGACACCTACAAGGAAGAAGGCCTGCTGACCCGTGCCGCCGAACTCGCCTCCTATTGGGAGGACGGCCTGCACTCGCTGAAGGACTGCCCTAATGTCATCGACATCAGGAATGTCGGCCTGATCGGCGCCATCGAGCTCGCCTCCATTCCGGGCGAGCCCACCAAACGGGCCTTCAACGCCTTCCTCAAGGCGTACGAAAAAGGCCTGCTCATCCGCACGACGGGCGACATCATCGCACTCTCCCCGCCCCTCATCATCGAGAAGCGGGAGATCGACGAGCTGTTCGGCAAGCTGCGCGAGGTGTTGCAGAACAACATCTGATCCGGGAAACCGATGGGCAGGATGGGATGGCGGCTACGGCCGCCATTTCCGTTTTGATCACAGCCGTCGCAGCCGGCCGGAATAGTGCACGACTTCGCCGATGCCCGGCAGCGCGATCGGCACGTCGAAGCAGAAATCCTCCCCGTCGGCCCATTCGCGTGCCACGCTGCGCGGCGCCAGAACCAGCGGCATCGGAAGGCCGAAGACGGACCAGCCGCGCATCACCATGGTGAGGCCGGCGGCATCCACCGGCAGGTCGAACGAAAACCGCATCGGCCCGAACCGCTCGACGAGCCGCGTCCCCTTCTCGCTGAGTTCGCTTGAAAAGGCACGGCCGGCAAAATCCCGGGTCCAGCGCTCGACGCCGTCCCGCTCCTCGAAGGAGACATGCAGTTCGTGCTCGCCCTCAGGCGGAAAGCGCATGACGTTGCAGACAAGCCGCGCCGGCAGGGAACGACCCCGGCGCACGCGCGCCCGGCCGGCGGCACCGGCATCGCCGATCACGTCATGCATCTCCCGCACCGGCTGTGGCATTGCATCATAGGCCGGGCCGATGACACGGCGGTAGAGCGGCACATAAGACCGGCTGTCGATCGCCCGGTGGACCGCAAGCCTTTCGAAATGCGGAGCGAAGTCTTCAAGACGCACCGTGCCGGCCGCCGGCCGTGCACCAGGCGCAAGGCACCCTGCCGCAATGGCATTGGCCAGAACATGGGCCGCGATGGTCGGGATTTCGGGGCCGTCGCCGTTTTCCGCAATCAGCGTGCAGCGGCGCTTCGTCGGCACATCACCCACGATCCCTTTCACCTCCACCGCCATCGCCGAGCGGTCTGTGCCGAAGCGGGCGCTCAGCTTCTGCAGCGGCAGCAGCCAGCGGGAGAGGGGCGAAAGCGAGCGCAGCCATCCCCATTTTACCGGCCAGCTCAGGAGCCAGAGCGTCAGGAGCTGAAAGGAGAATTCAGGGCCCGCACGAAAAATGCCCGCCGGCCGGCCGGGGAGCGATGCCGGGACGATATCGTGGTCCGGCACGTCCGCAAGCGCCACCCGCCGCCGGATGGATGGACGGCCGGGAACCACGTAGTCCTGCCGGTGCAGCCGGTGCCAGCCCGTCTCCTGCCGCCAGCGTCCGCCGCGCCAGAGACGCACCGGCTTTCCGACATAGCTGAGGATTGCCGCCGCCACGGACGCACCGGCCGTCGCCCGGTTCGAAGCGCTGATCGACATTTCGACCGAACACACCCGGCGCATATCTGTCGCAAGCCCTGCGATGATCGCTCCCGAAAGCGCCGGCACGCTGGAACCGCCGGAGATCACCACGACGCCCGCCGCCCGCGCCGCGGCATCCAGCCGGCCGATGCCGCAGACGAAATCCCGCGCATCGGCAAGATCGACATAGTGCACGCCCCGCGCGATGCACGCCTCCGCAACGTGGTCGCCGCTGCCCTGAAAAGGGCCTGCCGCATCGATCAGCAAAATCGGATGGTGGTCTTCGAGGAGGGAACCGAGATCGCCATTGCGATCGGCCACCAGCCCCACGGCATTCGGCAAATCCGCGGCGAGACGCGCGGCAGCACCGCCGTCACGGCCGGCGATCAGCACTTCCCAACCATCCGCCGCCAGCCGCCGCGAGAGCCGGGCGCCGAAGCCGCCATAACCGCCGAGAACGATGACGCGCCTCACAACACCCGGTCCGCATCCTCCGGCGCGGGTATCCAGCAGGCATCCCGCCGCCCGAACAGCCTGTAACGGTTGCGCGCCAGCCAGCGGTAGACCGGGTCCCGCAGGGCGCGCGGGATGAACCGCAGCAAGGACAGAGCCTTCCAGGGCCAGCCGAGCCCGGCATAGATCGCCAGCACCGCATCGCTGTCCTTCAGCAACCGGTCGCCGTCCACGATGATCATCGATTCGGGATTGGCGGGATCGATGCCGAAGTGACGATAGAGCGCCGCACCGACCGCATTCTGCATGGAGGCAAGGCGGAACCGCCGGGCACGATCATGCCGCAGCACGAACTGCGCATTGGCCGAGCAGAGAATGCACTCCGCATCGAAGACGATGATCGGTCCTGCCGCGTCGTTCCGGGTCATACCCTCAACATAGGATGGCGGCGACGCGCCATCAATCCGCAACCGCTGCAGAAAGCTGCTTTTCATAGCGCCAGACCTCCAGGTCAAAAGGTCCTTCGGTCGTGCCCAGCCGATGGACGACGGTCGCGGCAAGGTGCCAGCCGCATTTCTCGTAAAACCGCGCGGCACGGTGGTTGCCGATCGCGCAAGCGAGCCAGGCGGTCGTCATACCGTGGGCGGCAAGGCGCCGTTCTGCATCCGCCACGAGCGCCGCAGCAACCCCGCTGCCGCGCCCCGTCGCCGCCACGAAGAGCTGGTCGAGTTCGTCATGCCGGATGGTGCAGAAGCCGAGCACGGCGCCGGGCTCCCCGATGACGCGTGTATCCGCAAGCATGGCTGGCAGGCGGTCGGCAAAGCTCTGCTGCGTGCGCAGGCGGGCCAGCGCGGCCGGAAGCACCGCCGCATGTGCGTCCTGCCACCCCTCGAACCAAAGCTGCGCCAGCGCCCCGATTTCAGAAGATCCCGGTACCCTCGTGGTCCATGCCGGCTGCATCTGTTTCCTCCTCGCTGGCGCAGGCGCACCCAAACCACATTGCGATCGCCCAGGGGCCCGATGCCGGTCACAGAGCCAGCGCACCCTCTTTCCGGCATGCTTTAGCCATGGCCGGATAGTCCTTGCAAGTCCGGGTGCTTTTGGGGCTATTGTGCGCGCCGGAAACCGAGAGGACGAGCCGATGCCGACCACGACCCGCATAGAGAACGACCATCTGTCGGTCGATGTGTCATCGCTCGGCGCAGAAATGCAGTCGATTACGACCCGAGACGCGGCGGAATGGCTATGGAACGGCGACGCCGCCTTCTGGACGGGCCGCTCGCCCGTGCTCTTCCCGATCGTCGGCAAGGCACCCGACGACACGATCCTCATTGACGGCAATCCCCATGCGATGACGCAGCACGGTTTTGCAAGGCGCCGGGAGTTTTCGCTGACCACGGCAAGCGACACGCTCTGCCGCTACAGCCTGGAGGCTTCTGACGAAACCCGCGCCGTCTATCCGTTCGATTTCCTGCTCACCGTCGAGCACAGCCTCGACGGCCCGACCCTTACCGTGGCCGCAGAGGTCGAGAACCGCGGCACGTCCGCCATGCCCTTCGGCTTCGGCTTTCATCCCGCCTTCATCTGGCCCCTGCCCGGTGCAGCGGGAAAGCCGCATGTCGTCACACTCGACAATGGCGGAGAGCCGCAGCGCCAGCCACTGGAAAAAGGCCTGCTGTCGCAAGGCCGCACCGCCTCGCCCTTCTCAGCGGGCCGGCTCGTGCTCTCCCCTGATCTCTTCATCGACGACGCCCTGGTTTTCCCCGAAGGCGCGGGCAGCAGCCTGACCTTCCAGGCCGAAGGCGGCCCCGCACTGGCCTTCCGCTTCGAGAACCTGCCGAACCTCGCGCTGTGGACCAAGCCCGGCGCACCGTTCCTCTGCGTCGAGCCCTGGCATGGCACGGCGGCGGAATATGGCGGATCGCGCGAATTGAAAGACAGGCCCTCTACGACAATGCTTGCAGCGGGCGCGCAGGCGCACTTCGCCTTCACCGTCACCTTCCCGGTCTGAGCCGACACACGCACAATTCGAAGCAACGGCCCTTTTTTCTTGCCGCTACCCCGCTAGAGTCTTCCCGCAATGGAATCGGGAGACTTCGCCATGACCGACTTGGAACACTTCATCGATCAGGGGACAGGCCGGGAGCCCGCCGATATCGTGCTGAAGGGCGGGCGGTTCTTCGATCTCGTGACAGGCGACCTCGTCGCCTCCGATATCGCCATTTCGGGCGACCGCATCGTCGGCACCTGCGGCGGCTATGAAGGCCGCGAGGAAATCGACATTTCAGGCCGCATCGTCGTGCCCGGTTTCATCGACACGCATCTGCACATCGAATCCTCGCTCGTCACCCCGCACGAATTCGACCGTTGCGTGTTGCCCTATGGCGTGACGACCGTGATCTGCGACCCGCACGAGATCGCCAACGTGCTCGGCACGGAAGGCATCGAGTTCTTCCTCGACAGCGCTCTGGAAACAATCATGGACATCCGCGTGCAGCTATCGAGCTGCGTGCCGGCGACGCATCTGGAGACATCGGGCGCCGACCTTCCGATCGAACGCCTGTTGCCCTTCCGCGACCATCCGAAGGTCATCGGCCTTGCAGAGTTCATGAATTTCCCCGGCGTCATCCACAAGGATCCCGTCTGTCTCGCCAAGCTGGAGGCCTTCCAGGGCGGTCATATCGACGGACATGCGCCGCTGCTCTCCGGCAAGGATCTCAACGGCTATCTTGCCGCCGGCATCCGCACGGAGCACGAGTGCACGACCGCCGAGGAGGCGCTGGAGAAAATCCGCAAGGGCATGCATATCCTCGTGCGCGAGGGCTCGGTCTCCAAGGACCTTCTGGCGCTGCTGCCCGTCATCACCGAGCGTCTCTCACCTTTCATCGCACTGTGCACGGACGACCGCAACCCGCTCGACATCGCCGAACAGGGCCATCTCGACTACATGATCCGCACCGCCATCGGCCATGGGCGCGCGCCGCTCGCCGTCTACCGCGCTGCCTCGATCTCGGCGGCCAAAGCCTTCGGGCTGCGTGACCGCGGCCTCGTCGCGCCCGGCTGGCGCGCCGACCTCGTCGTCATCGACACGCTTGAGAACTGCAAGGCCGAGATGGTCCTTTCCGCCGGCCGCAGGGTGGACGATACGCTCTTTGCGACACGCCGGCCCGTCGCGCCGGTCGGGCTCGACAGCGTCAAGGCCCGCCCGGTCAACGCCGCCCATTTCGCCGTACCCGTCACCGACGGCGAGACGCCCGTGATCGGCGTCCTGCCGGGCAAGATCATCACCGAACATCGCCGCTATCGGTTGCCCGCCAGGGGCAACCAGACGACCGTCGATCTCGCGCAGGACATCATCAAGGTCGCCGTCATCGAGCGCCACGGCAAGAACGGCAACCACGCCAATGGCTTCGTACAGGGCTTCGGGCTGAAGAAGGGCGCCATCGCGTCGACGGTCGGCCACGACAGCCACAATATCTGCGTCGTCGGCGTCGACGAGGACGACATGGCGCTCGCCGCCAACCGTCTCGGCGAGATCAAGGGCGGCTTCGTGGTCGTGGAGAACGGCAAGGTAACGGGCGAGATCGCACTGCCCGTCGCCGGTCTGATGAGCCTGGAACCCTACGAAACCGTCCGCGACACGCTGCACCACCTGCGCCAGGCCGCCTTCGCGCTGGGCGCCACACTGGAGGAGCCCTTCCTCCAGCTGGCCTTCCTGCCGCTGCCCGTGATCCCGCATCTCAAGATTTCGGACCGTGGAATGGTGGACGTGGACCGGTTCATGCTGATGGATTGAACTGCAGCTCTCGACTTTCCGGGAGACACTCCTTCGCCCAAAAGCGGCCGTTGCGACAAGGCCAGCCGAATAACGGATTGCGCTGAAGACGACTGCGCGGAACTCGGTAAATTCTGCGGCAAAACCGATCCGGAAGGCCGGAATGCCGACCGTATTTACTTACAAGGACCTCAAGTTCTTCTTCTGTTCGAACGAAGCGATCCGAGGGACCCCTTGCACATACATGTCAGGGGCGGCGGCGCCATTGCGAAAGTATGGTTGGAGCCGTCGATCGGCGTCACGGAAAGCCATGGCTTCAACAGCGAGGAGCTTTCTTCCATCCTGCGCCTTGTCATCGACAACAGACAGCTTATCGAGACGACGTGGCGTGAATATTTCAGCAACTGAGATTCACCTCAACGATGATACGATGTGGGTATCGCTGGATGATGGCCGGACGCTTGGTATTCCCCTTGCCTGGTTGCCTCGCCTTCTCGCTGCAAACAAAGCCGCACGTCTAAGCTACGAACTCAGCGCGGGCGGCATTCACTGGGATAGCCTGGACGAAGACATCTCGATTGCCGGGCTCCTTGCCGGCCGCGGCGACCGGACGCTGAAACGCCCGGCCGCCCGATCTTCACAGCCGCACGCATGCCATATCGAGCCCGTCCAGCTCGATCGCCCCGTCCTTCAGCTTTGCACCGAAGCCCGGCGCCGAAAGCGGTGCGCCAAGCTTCAGCGACTTGGCCGGCACGAATTCGGCCTTTTCATGCGTCAGGTTGAAGACGAAGAGCAGTTTCTCGCCGCCCTTCTCGCGGGTGAAGGCAAGGATGTCGTGGTTGGAGTGCAGGAAGGCCATGTCGCCGTCGTGCAGAACCTCGTGCTCCCTGCGGAAGGCGAGTGTGGCGCGGTAGTGGTTGAGCACCGAACCGGCGGTCTTCTCCTGCAGGTCGACGGCAAGCCGCGCATGGTCCTCCGGCACCGGCAGCCAGGGTTTTCCGGCGCTGAAGCCGGCATGGGCCTCGCCATGTTGCCAGGGCATCGGCGTGCGGCATCCGTCGCGGCCCTTGAAGGCCGGCCAGAAGCGGATGCCATAGGGATCACGCAGGTCCTCGAAGGCGAGGTCGGCTTCGGTGAGGCCGAGTTCCTCGCCCTGGTAGAGGCAGATCGAACCACGCAAGGTCGACAGCAGGGTAATGGCGAGCTTGGCGACGCGTTCGCGCTCTTCCGGCGCCCGGATGAAGCGGCTGACATGGCGGTTGACGTCGTGATTGGAAAAAGCCCAGCAGACCCAGCCATCCGTTACCGCGCGCTGAAAGCCCTGGACGCATTTGCGGACGTGATCGGCGGTGAAATCGGGCCCGAGAAGATCGAACGTGTAGCACATGTGCAGCTTGTCGCCACCGCTCGTGTAATCGGCGACGGTCTTCAGCGAGCGCGCACCATCGCCCACCTCGCCCACCGTCGCACGGCCTTCGTATTCGTCGAGCAGCGCGCGAAAACGCTTCAGGAAATCGACGTTCTCCGGCTGCGTCTTGTCATAGCGATGGGTCTGCATTCCATAGGGATTGACATCAGGCGCATCGAGGCCGGTCGCATCCGGGTCGGGCTCGTGCGGCGGGTTGTCGCGCAACTTCCTGTCGTGGAAGTAGAAATTCACCGTGTCGAGGCGGAAGCCGTCCACGCCGCGATCCAGCCAGAAGCGCACGGTCTTCAAAAGCGCGTCCTGCACATCCGGATTGTGGAAGTTGAGATCGGGCTGCGAGGTCAGGAAGTTGTGCATGTAGTATTGCTTGCGCACGCCGTCCCATTCCCAGCCCGGCCCGCCGAAGATCGACAGCCAGTTGTTGGGCGCCGTGCCGTCCGGCTTGGGATCGGCCCAGACATACCAGTCCGCCTTTGGATTGCCCCGGCTGGAGCGGCTTTCGACGAACCAGGGATGCTGGTCCGATGTGTGCGAGATCACCTGGTCGATGATGACCTTGAGGCCGAGGCGATGGGCCTCCGCCAGCATCGCGTCGAAATCGGCGAGTGTGCCGAACATCGGGTCGACGTCGCAATAGTCGGAGACGTCATAGCCCATGTCCGCCATCGGCGACTTGAAGAAAGGCGAGAGCCAGATCGCATCAACGCCGAGCGAGGCGATGTGCCCGAGCCGTTTCGTGATGCCCCGGAGATCTCCCATGCCGTCGCCGGTCGTATCCTGGAAGGAACGGGGATAGACCTGATAGATCACCGCGCCGCGCCACCAATCGTCGACCGTCCTACGGGGCTTCGCCATGCCTTTTCGCTCCGGTTGCCAGTTGCCTTCGGCAAGATGTAACGCGGCCCCCGCGGGCCGTAAACGGCAGCCCCCCGATTTTTCGAAGGTTGACGCAAGCCGGGTCGATCGGGATGATGCCGGCAAATTCCAGAGAGAAGGTTGACCCCATGACCGATGCCGTCACCCTTTCCCCGCAGGACGCACGCGACCTTGCCCGAACGGCGCTGATACGCGTCGGCATGGTGGAGACCGCAGCCACGGCCCTTGCCGATGCCACCGTGGATGCCGAAATGGCGGGCAAGAGCGCGATCGGCTTTGCACATCTGACGGATTACCTGCGCGGCCTTGTCGATGGACGGATTACCGGACGGGCGGAACCGCTCCTCACCTCCCCGGTTCCCGCCATCGTGAAATGCGACGCGATGGGCGGCGTGGCCCAGCATGGCTTTTCGATCGCCCACGAGGAACTGGTAACGAAGGCGAAGGCGTTCGGCGTCGCCGTCTTCACCGTCCAGAACAGTTACACCACCGGTGAACTCGGCTGGTATGCCGCGCAGCTTGCCCGGGAAGGTCTTGTCGCGATCGCGGCAACCAACGGGCCGGCGTTGCTGGCCGGCGCAGGCAGCCGCCTGCCCGTCTTTTGCACCAACCCGCTGGCCTTCGCCGCCCCACTCGCCGACGGGCGCTTCCTGCTGGTCGACCAGGCTTCCAGCGCCACCGCCTATGTGAAGATCCGTGAGGCGGCCGCCCGGGGCGAAACCATTCCCGCGGGGTGGGCGCTCGACCAGGAGGGGGAGCCGACCACCGATCCCTTCGCCGCAATGAAGGGGGCCCTGCTCGCCTTCGGCGGAACGCGCGGCGCCAATGTCGCCCTCATGGTGGAGGTGCTCGCCGCCGGCCTCACCGGCGCAAACTGGTCGCTGGATGCCCCGGACTTCCAGGCGGGCGAGGCTTCCCCCGGCGTCGGCCTCTTCATCCTCGCGCTCGCCCCGCAGCTTCTCGCCGACGGTTTTTCCACCCGCTTCGCCGACCAGGTGGAACGGCTTTCCAGCATCTATGGCGTGCACATCCCCGGCCTCGACCGCGTGGAGCGGCAACGGCAGGCGGAAAGCGGCGGTATCGTCTTGCCCCGCCAACTCTTTGACAGTATTTCCTCTTTCCGGCGCAACTAGAGCGTTTTGTATTGACCGTATTTTCCAGGACAGAAGCAACGCCGCTTCATCCGGAAATGCGCGGGTCGGGAGGACTTTCGGATATGGCGGCACGCCTGCTGACGATCGGCGAATGCATGGTGGAACTGATGCAGGCCGAAGGTGGCCTCATGCGCAAGAGCTTTGCCGGCGACACGTTCAACACCGCCTACTATGCCCGCCAGTACCTGCCGGCTGACTGGAGCGTCGATTATTTCTCGGCCGTCGGCACCGACATGATCTCCGACGAAATGCTGGCCTTCATGGATGGACACCACATCGGCACGCAGCATATGGCTCGCATCGAGGGCCGCTCGCCCGGCCTTTACATGATCCACCTGAAGGACGGCGAACGCAGCTTCTCCTACTGGCGCTCCGTCTCGGCAGCAAAGCTTCTGGCGCGCGACGGCGACCGGTTGCGCGCCGCCGTCGACGCCTCGGACATCGTCGTGTTTTCCGGCATCACGCTGGCGATCCTGCCGGAGGAAGATGTCGAAACGCTGCTCGCCGAACTCAGGCGTGCCAAGGCCGCAGGAAAACGCGTCGCCTTCGACCCGAACATCCGCCCGCGTCTTTGGGACGATGCCGAGCGCATGCGCGCGACGATCACCGCGGGCGCGCGCGCCGCAACGCTGGTCATGCCAAGCCTCGACGACGAGACGACGCATTTCGGCGATTCCGGCCTCGAGGAGACCATCGCGCGCTACCGGGCGCTCGGCGTCGCCGGGCTGGTCGTGAAGGACGGCGCAGAGGGCGCAACCCTTGTCTTCGGCGAAAAGCGCAGCCATGCCCCCTCCGCCCGGGTGGAAAAGATCGTCGATACGACCAGTGCCGGCGACAGCTTCAACGGCGCCTTCCTCGCCCGCCTTGCGACGGGGGCATCGCCGGAAGAGGCCGCCCGCTTCGCCGCGGATGTCGCAGCTGCCGTCATCCAGCATCACGGTGCCCTGGTGGCAAGGGACAAGCTACCGAACGGCTGATTGATCGGATCGGTGCCAAAATCGATCGGTCGGGCGCCGACACGGGCGCAAATCCGCCCTAGTCTTTTCCTGTCTCTCATCAAGGACAGGATCGATCCATGACGACACCACGCTTCGTCGCGGCGCTTGCCGCCACGCTTTCCCTTTGCTCACCGGCAGCACAAGCGGCCGATTTTACCGTTACCAGCAAGGCCTTCGCCTCCGGAACCGTCCAGCCGCCCCAATTCGCCGACATCATGGGCTGTACCGGCGAAAATCTCTCGCCGGACATCCAGTGGTCGAACGCACCGGAGGGCACCCGCAGCTTTGTCGTGACGATCTACGACAAGGATGCACCAACCGGCTCGGGCTGGTGGCACTGGGTCGTGGTGGACCTGCCTGCCGGCGCCACGTCGCTTGCCGCCGGTGCGGGAAGCGGAAAGGCCGCACTGCCCGCAGGCGCGCGCATGACACCGACGGACATGGGCACACCGGGCTTTCTTGGCGCCTGCCCGCCGCAAGGGCCGGAACACGACTATACGATAACGGTGAAGGCGCTTGGCATCGACAAGCTGCCCGTACCGGACAATGCCACGCCCGCCATGGTCGGTTTCGTCAGCACCATGAACGCACTCGCCACCGCCACCCTCTCGGCGAAGGGCAGACGCTGACGGCAGGCGTCTTGTCCGGGCCCGCCGAGGCGCGATAGGCTCGGACACGAGACTGGATGGACCAGATGAAGATCGCCATACGCCCCGATATCGGCGCCTCGGCCCGCATCGTGCAGTACAACCGGCTGCGATACGCCAATATCCTGATCAATCGCCCCCTCCTCATCCTCGTCGAGCACGGGACAAAAATCCTGCGCAGCGGCGCGGAGGAATGGGTGGTGCCGGCGGGCGGCTGCATTGCGCTTGCGCAGGGCGAGACCTTCGACGTGGTGAATGCCGCCGATGGCGAGCGCGCCTACGAGGCCCGCTGGATCGCCTTCGAGCCCGACACCGTCGCGGCCTTTGCCGGAAAGCCCGGCAAAGGCCAACCCTTCCCGCGCGCCTTCCCTGTCCTGAGCATGCACACGGGCTTTCGCGGCGCCTTTGCCGATTGCGCACGGGCAATCGGGGACCCCGACAGCACCCCCGCCGAGATCGTCCGCCACCGTATCGATGAACTCCTGCTCTGGCTCGATCTTTCAGGGGCGCGATTTGCGGTGCCAAGGCCGGTTCTCTTCAGCGATCGCGTGCGCGACCTCATCTCCAGCGATCCGCAGGGCGACTGGACGAGTGCCCGCATCTGCACGTCCACCGGCGTCAGCGAGGCAACGCTGCGGCGCAGGCTTGCAGCAGAAAAATGGTCGTTCCAGACGCTCCTGATCGACGTGCGCATGTCGATCGCCATGCAGCTCCTGCAATCGACCGAACTCTCGGTCCTGCGCATCGCGGACGCAGTCGGCTATGAATCGCAATCCCGCTTTGCGGCGCGGTTTCGCGCGCGCTTCGGCTTCGCACCGAGCGCAATCCGCGGGCACATCAGGCCAGGTCCGGACGTCAGCGCTTCTTCTTCGCCTTTGACGCGAACGGATTGTCCGTCGCCCTGAAATGGATGCGGATCGGCACGCCCGGCAGATTGAAGTCGTTGCGCAGGCCGTTCGTCAGGTAGCGGATATAGGATTCCGGCAGCGCATCAGGGCGCGTGCAGGAGATCATGAAGCCCGGCGGACGAGCCTTCACCTGCGTCATATATTTCAGCTTCAGGCGGCGGCCGGAAACGGCCGGCGGCGGATGTTGCGTCTGCTGCGCATCCAGCCAGCGGTTGAGCTTGGCGGTGGAGATGCGGCGGTTCCAGGTGCGGTCCGTGTCGATGACGGCCTGCATCAGCTTGTCGAGACCACGGCCGGTCTGGCCGGACACCGGCACGGCGCGGATGCCGCGTGCCTGCGGCAAGAGGCGGTCGGTCTTCTCACGCAGCTCCGCAAGCACGGCCTGCGGGTCGTCGATCAGGTCCCACTTGTTGAAGGCGAGCACGGCGGCGCGGCCCTCGCGCAACACGAGATCGACGATCTGGAGATCCTGCTTCTCGAAGGGAATGGTCGCATCGAAGACGATGACGACGGTCTCGGCAAAGCGGATGGCGCGCAGGCCATCGGCGACGGAAAGCTTCTCCAGCTTTTCCTGCACCTTCGCCTTGCGCCGCATGCCGGCCGTGTCGAACATCTTGATCGTCCGGCCTTTCCAGTCCCATTCGACGGAAATCGAATCGCGCGTGATGCCGGCCTCCGGGCCGGTCAGCAGCCGGTCCTCGCCGAGGAAGCGGTTGATCAGCGTGGACTTGCCGGCATTCGGGCGGCCGACGATGGCGACGCGCAGCGGCTTCGTCTCGTCATATTCCGGTTCGAAATCCTCGTCCTGCTCGGCGCCTTCGGCGGCAGCTTCCGCACGCACGTCAACATCGGTGACGGCCTCGTCGTCTTCGGGATAGGCGCGCTCCTCGCCAATCGCCGCGACGATGGCGTCGCGCAGGTCGAGCATGCCCTGACCGTGCTCGGCGGAAATCGCCGTCGGTTCGCCAAGGCCGAGCGTATAGGAATCGTAGAAGCCCCCGTCGGAGCCACGCGCTTCCGACTTGTTGGCGACGAGCACGACGGGCTTGCCCTTGCGGCGCAGCATGTCGGCGAGCGCCGTATCGACGGGGGTCAGGCCCGTCTTGGCATCGACGACGAAGAGCGAGAGGTCGGCCTCGTCGATCGCCGCCTCCGTCTGGGCACGCATGCGGCCCTGCAGCGTCTCGGGCGCAGCCTCTTCGAGGCCGGCGGTGTCGATAATGCGGAATTTCAGGTCGATGAGGCGCGCATCGCCCGGGCGGCGGTCCCGCGTGACGCCGGGCGTGTCGTCGACAAGCGCGAGCTTCTTGCCCACGAGCCTGTTGAACAGGGTGGACTTGCCGACATTGGGGCGTCCGACAATGGCGACGGTGAAGCTCATGGATGTGTTCCGTTTCGGTGGCCGGCTAAAGCAATTCCGGTAAAAGGGCGAAGCGGTCTTTCATCCGGAACTGCATAAAAACGATACGAGATCAGGAGGACAGCTTGCCGCTTGCGGCGATCAGGTCAAGCAGCATCTGCGCCCGGTTGGCGACATTGCGCGGGCTTTCGCTGTCGGCGATGATTGCGTCGAACCATTCCTTGGCCCGCGCATAGTCCTCATGTTTGAAGGCGGACAGGCCGAGAACCTCGCGTGCGGAGTGGCGCAGCGCGCTCTGGGGCGTCGCAAGCTGCTCGGCTTCGGCGGAAACCTGATCATAGGTGCCGCTATCGACGAGAAGGTAGGCGGCACGAAGACGCGCGGCATCGCGCAGCGCCTGCGGTACGGAGCTGTCCTTTGCGATTGCCGTGAAGGCATTGACGGCACCCTGCGCGTCCGTCGTCGCCAGCAGCGAGGCGGAGCGCATGCGTGCCAGCACCGGATAGGAGCCGAAGCCGTCCTTTTCCAGCGCGGTCAGCGCGGCGAGCGCCTCTTCGTTCTTGCCGTCGCGGGCGAGCGTCAGGGCAGCCAGGAAGCTGTCGCCGGCGGCAGAAGCCTCGCTGTCGCGCCAGTAATCGTAGCTCACCTTGCCGATCGTGCCGAGGACCACGAGGACGGCGGCGCCGATGAGGATGCGACCGAAACGCTTCCACACCAGACGCATCTGGTCGGAGCGCAGTTCCTCGTTCACCTCACGGATAAAGCTGTCGTCCTGATTTGCCATGTTCTGCCCGGCTCGAATTCACGCTTAAAGTTAGCGCCTTCTACCCCATTTTGACGGCGTTGTAAGGGGGCAGGCGCGAAAAGCCGGGGATCAGGCGATGATCACGGCAGGGGTGGAACGCCGATCACCCATTCGTGAAGCTTGAAGACGATCGCGACATAGAGCGCGAGGCCGACGACGATGGAGATCAGGTCATATTTCGCCGAGACGAAAACCGGCAGCTTCGTCTCCCCGGCGGCGATGCGCTTCTTCAGCGTGATGCGCAGGATGACCGCCCAGGCGAGGATCGTCACGAAGAGCAGTACCGAATAGCTCTCGCCGTTCGCCAGAAGATGCGCCAGCGCCCAGGTCTTGATGGCGATGAGCAGCGGGAACTTCAGCTTCGTGCGGATATGCCCCGCCGGCAGCAAGCCGGCGACGAGACAGATCGAGGCGATCAGCATCAGCGTCAGCGCGATATGCGACAGGAAGGTCGGCGGGAAATAAAGCATCTCGCCGCCGTTCTCGCGCGCGTCGACGAAGCCATAGGCGATGAGCACGAGGCTGAGCAGCGAGACGATGCCATGCAGGGCCATCCAGCCCGGCTTGCCGAGGACGGCGATGCCGGCATTGCGCAGGCCCGGCGCAAAGGGCCGCAGAAGATGGGTGGCGATGAAAAGAACAAGACCGGCGATGAGCAACGTCATGAAAATGCCCCTTGAAGAAAGCGCGGCCCGCGGCCGTTTCTTCTGGAATAGCTTCCGCAAGGCGACAATTCCAGCCCGATCAAAGGATTGCCGCATTCGCAAACCATGAAAACCCCTTTGCAAATTGTCGCGGGTAGCCATGTCGTCCTCAGTTTCGTCCCGAATTGTCCTCCTTCCCCTCGCCGCCGCGCTCGCCGCCGGCCCGGCCCTTGCCAAGGACGACGCAGTCGAGACCGCAAAGCCCAAGCAGCTCGTCATCGTCTCCTTCGACGGGGCACACGACAATCTCCTGTGGGAGAAGAGCCGCGCCATGGCGAAACGCACCGGCGCGCATTTCACCTACTTCCTCTCCTGCACCTTCCTGTTCCCGAAGGACGAGCGCGCGACCTACCAGGCGCCGCATGAAAAGCGCGGGCGCTCCAATGTCGGCTTCTCCCAGGACCGGGAGGAGACGATCCTGCGCCTCGGCGAGATCTGGCTGGCAAAGCTCGAGGGCCACGATATCGGCAGCCACGCCTGCGGCCATTTCGATGGCGGCAAGTGGAGCACGGAGGACTGGAAGAGCGAATTCACCTTCTTCCACGAGACACTGAAGAACGCCTGGCAGAATGCCGGCGTCGGCGAACGGGAGCCGGCGGACTGGCAGCGTTTCGTCACGGAGGACATCAAGGGCTTTCGCGCGCCCTATCTTTCGGCCGGCAGCGGACTGGTCAAGGCGCTGGAGGCACATGGCTTCACCTACGATGCCAGCCTCGTCTCGAAGGGGCCTGCCATGCCGGTCGCTAGCGGCGCGATCGCCCGCTTCGCCCTGCCCCTCGTGCCGGAAGGCGCGGCACGGCGCCCGGTCATCGCCATGGACTACAATCTCTATGTCCGCCACTCCAAGGGCAAGGAAGCGCCGGAAAAGAGCGCCGCCTTCGAGGAAAGCACGCTTCAGGCCTACCGCGACGCCTTCACGAAGCAATATGACGGCGGGCGCATCCCCCTCCAGCTCGGCTTCCATTTCGTGGAGATGAATGCCGGCGCCTACTGGCGCGCGCTCGACCGTTTCCTGACGGAGACCTGCGGCAAACAGGACGTCGCCTGCGTCAGCTATGTTGAGGCGATGGACATTCTCGCAAACGAGAAGAAGGCGGCCGGAGCCGCCCTCTGATCGTCGACCTTACTTCGCCAGCTCCTCATTGCCGCCGACGTCAATGAACTGCCGGTCAATGCTCGGCAACTTCTGCCCCTCAATCGCCGCTTCGAAGGCGCGGAGGCGCTTGTGGATCGACTGCAACTCGATGATCGTCGACCACGAATTCACAAGATACTGGAACGAGCTGGAGACCTGGCCGAAGGCCGTCAGGATCTGTTGCAGGATACCATAGGTGATCTTGCCGCCAACGATGGTGGGCACAAGGATGAAATAGACGAAGAGATTATCCGCCTGAATGTAGAACATGCGGGCGACGTTGAAATAGAGATAGTGGAAATAGAGCCGGAAATAGTTCGTCCGGACATTGTCGAACAGCTCCCGCACGGTGGGCGGCTGGGCCCGCGCTTCGTCGTCCTCGCCGTAGACCAGCTCCTTACGATAGGCCGCCTCGACACGCTGGTTGCGGAATTCGAGGCCCGGCAACTTGATGCCGACAAAGGCAAGCAGGAAGGTGCCGAAGGCCGACCAGAGGATCGCGGCCCAGAACAGGGCATGCGGGATTTCGCCGATGAACGGCATCGGCCCGATATGGACGGAAAGCGCAAAGAGCACCGGCAGGAACGCGACCAGCGTCATGACGGCGTCAATCAGGCTGACACCGAGGCCTTCCGTGATTGACGCGAAGCGCATCGTGTCTTCCTGCACACGCTGCGAGGCGCCTTCGATGTGACGTACCCGCGTCCAGAGCGACATGTAGTAATTGTTCATCGCCGTGCGCCAGCGGAAGACGTAGTGGCTGACGAAGAAGCGCGTGATGACGTAGACGAAGACGCTGATGAAGGCGATCTGGCAGAAGATCAGCATCAGGTCGAAGAAATTCGCGACTGTGACGGTGCTGTTCGGCTGGAAAGCGCCCATCAGCGTATCGCCGAAGGGGCGGCGCCAGTTATTGATGGCGAGCGAGACCTGCACGCTGAAATAGGTCGAGAAGATGATGAAGGCCGAACCCCAGATCGACCAGTTGGTCCAGGGATGATCCTTCGCCCGGATCTGCCAGAACAGGCCGAAGAGGCCGGTGCAGATCATGAAATAGAGATAGAACCAGATATTGTCCGTCGTCACGAAGTAGCCGAGGCCCACCGGAGGCTCCGTACCGGCCGGCAGAGGCGGAAGGCCGATCAAGGCACCGAAATCGGCACCGACCGTGTACCAGACCGCAATCGAAAGCAGCGTCCAGACGACGAGGGAGGAAAAGAACAGCTTCGGCTGCGGGAAGAAGGAATGGAACAAGGTGCGAAACTCTCGTTTGCATGGGGCGGCAGTGCCGCCGGTTCGGGCAGAACCTAGAGGAGTTTACGCATCGCAACAATCGCCAAGCGCCCGGATTACCGAGATTTAATGGAAGGCGCTCCACCGGGAACGGTGGCGCCGAAGACGGCATTCCGCCGACGCGGCCGGCTTGCCGGCAAGGAAAATGTCCCTTGCTGCCAGCCAGTTCCTGCACGCACCCGGTCGGCAGTGTGCCGGTGGGATGCACGCGGCCAAGGCCGACTGTTGCAGCGACAAGGCCGGAAAAAGCCGGCCTTTGATCCCCGGATCAACCCGGCAGCGTCACCACGAGCGGCCCGTTGCGGGTGGCAACGACGGTGTGTTCGAACTGCACCGTCGGTGCGCTCGGCTCGCTGTAGAGCGTCCATTCGTCGTTGCTGCCGCCCTCCGCCCAGTTGGCGCCCAGCGAGAGGAACGGCTCGACGGTGAAGACGAGACCTTCCGTCATGCGGCGCTTTTCCTGCGGGTCCGGCCAGGTGGCGATTTCCGTCGGCTCCTCGTGCAGCGAGCGGCCGACGCCGTGGCTGGCGAGATTGGCGATCAGCGTGTAGCGGTTCTTGCGGGCGAATTCGCCGATGGCATTGCCGACCTCAGCAAGCGGCCGGCCGGCCTTCACCGACTTCAGCCCGACCCAGAGCGCCCGCTTGCCATCACGGCAGAGGCGCTCGACGGCCGGCGTCGACCGCCCCACGGTAAAGGACGCACCGGTATCGGCGAAGTAGCCGTCGAGCGCGGCGGAAACGTCGATATTGACGAGATCGCCGTCGCGGATCACCCGGTCGCCCGGAATACCGTGCGCCACCTCTTCATTGACGCTGATGCAGGTCGCGCCCGGAAAGGCATAGCAGCTTTCCGGCGCCGAACGCGCGCCCGCCGCCTCCAGCATTCGCCGGCCGATCAGATCGAGTTCGGCCGTCGTCATGCCCGGCCGGATGGCCGTCGACATGTGCTGCAGCACATTGGCGCAGATCCGGCCGATGGCCTTCAGGCCGTTGAGGTCTTCGTCGTTTTCCAGGGTCATCGCATCTCTCTTTCGCGGGCCTCTTATCACGCCCGCGCGCCGCTGTCAGGCAGAAGCGGCCACGGCGTCCTTTGCTGCATCCGCCAGCATCTCGCGCACCAGCGGGGCGACCTTCGTGCCGTAGAGCTCGATGCCGCGCAGCACCGCGTCATGCGGCATCGGGCCGATCGCCATCTGCAGCAGGAACCGGTCGTTGCGGAAGATCCGGTGGTGATCGGCGATCTTCTTTGCCACCGTCTCGGGATCGCCGAGGAAGAGATGGCCGGCCGGCCCGGTCGACTGGTCGAATTGCGCCCGGCTCGTCGGCCCCCAGCCGCGCTCGCGGCCGATGCGGTTCATCACCTCGGCCTGCGGACCGTAGAAAGTGTCTGCCGCAGCGGCTGTCGTGTCGGCGATGAAGCCGTGCACGTTGATGCTGGTCTTCAGCTTGCCCGCATCCTGACCCGCACGGCGGGCAGCCTCGCGGTAAAGATCGAAGAGCGGTGCATAGCGTGACGGCGTACCGCCGATAATGGCAAGCGCCAGTGGCAACCCATAGGCCCCCGCCCGGGCCACCGATTGCGGCGTGCCGCCGACGGCGATCCAGACCGGCATGCGGCCATGCACGGGGCGCGGATAGACGCCGAGCCCCGGCAAGGGCGGACGCATCGTCCCGTTCCACGACACCGTTTCGCTCTCGTTGAGCGCCAAAAGCAGGTCCAGCTTCTCCTCGAAGAGCCGGTCATAGTCATCGAGCGCATAGCCGAAGAGCGGGAAGGATTCGACGAAGGAGCCCCGTCCCGCCATGATCTCCGCCCTACCGCCGGAGATGAGGTCGACCGTCGAAAACTGCTGGAAGACGCGCACCGGATCATCCGAGGAGAGCACCGTCACCGCGCTCGTCAGCCGGATGCTCTTGGTTCGCGCGGCCGCGGCGGCCAGAACGACGGCCGGCGCGGAGGCGGCGTAGTCCGCCCGGTGGTGTTCGCCGAGCCCGAAGACGTCGAGCCCGACCTGGTCGGCAAGCTCGATCTCTTCCAGGAGATGCTTCAGCCGCCGCTCCCCTTCCCGCCCCTTGTCGGCAGCATTCGGATCGACGTCGGCAAATGTATAGAGGCCAAGTTCCATGGGATGTTCCAGGCAAGAGGGATTTGCCCAGAGATATGGCCGGCGCAAGCGGCTTAAAAGGGCCGTTCGGGAAACAGTGTGTTCACGAAGATGAAGAGGACGGATGCAGCGCGCCCGTCCCCGCACATCTGTCAGAGCCGCGCGGCCACCGCCTCCAGCTGCGTCGCCACCTGGCCCCAACCCTCGTGGAAACCCATCTTCTCGTGCATCTCGCAATCCTCGACGGACCAGTGACGGGCGATCGCGGTGTAGCGGGTCTTGCCGTCGCCGGCGTCGTCGAACAGGATCTCGGCGCTGAAGAAGGCCTTTTCGGTGGGCTTCCAGTCGGGGCCGAAGGCATCGGTCGTAATGATGCGCCTGTCCTTCTCCACCTTCAGGAAGATGCCGGTGCTGTCCATATGGAAGCCGTCCGGGCCGGTCATCACCGTGCGGAACTTGCCGCCGTCGCGCGGCTCGATCTCGATGACCGGCGTCTCGTAGGGTTTTGGCGCGAACCACTCCTTCATCAGCTCCGGCGTCGTCCAGGCCTTGAAGAGCTGTGCGGGCGTGGCGTTCAAAACGCGGGTGAGCACCAGTTCGCGGGTGTTGGCGGGCTTGATCTCGACGTCGGTCATGTCTGTCTCCTCGTTGGGTATGTTCTCTGGTTCGTCTCAAGGACGCCTGTCAGGCGACCAATCCGACATCGAAAGCGGATTATTTTTCGGCCGCGGCCCTTTCCCGCTGCATGCTGTCGAGATGCTGGCGGATATGGGCGGCCTCGGCCGAGGAGGTGGCGAGCGCGATGGCGCGGTCGAAGGCCTCATGCGCTTCGCCATAACGGCCGAGCTGTTTCAGAAGGCCGCCGCGCAGGCCGTGGAAATAGAAGTAGCCGTTCAGTTTTTCGGCAAGCGGCTCGATCAGCGCCAGCGCCGCCTCCGGCCCTTCCCGCTTGGAAACGGCGACGGCGCGGTTGAGCCGCACCACCGGCGAAGGCTGCAGGCGCTCCAGCGTCTGATAGAGCAGGTCGATCTCGAACCAGTCCGTCTCACCGGCCGTCTTCGCACGGGCATGCAACGCGGCGATCGCCGCCTGGATCTGGAAGGCGCCAGGTGCCCGGTGGCGGATCGCCTTGTCGATCAGCACCAGCGCCTCGTCGATCAGGCCCCGGTCCCACAGCGCGCGGTCCTGGTCCTCCAGCAGGACGATCTGCCCGTCCCCGTCGAAACGGGCCGCAAGCCGCGAGTGCTGGAGCAGGAGCAGCGCCGTCAGGCCCATGATCTCCGGTTCGGCGGGAAAGAGCTTCAGGAGCAGGCGTGCCAGCCGGATCGCCTCGGCGCAGAAGGGCGTGTCCGCCTTGTCCGGCGCGCCGGCCGAATAGCCCTCGTTGAAGACGAGATAGATCATCGCGGCGACAAGGCCGAGCCGCTCGGCCCGCGCCACCGCATCCGGCGTCTCGAAGGGAATGCCGGCGGCTCCCACCTTTGCCTTCGCGCGGGTGATGCGCTGCTCCATCGCCGCCTCCGAGACGAGGAACGCACGGGCGATCTGCCGGACGGACAGGCCCGAGACGATGCGCAGCGCCAGCGCGATCTGCTGCGTCGCCGGCAGGTCCTTGTGGCAGCAGACGAAGAGCAGACGGAGAATGTCGTCGCGGTAATGCGCACCGTCCAGCCGGTCCGCGAGATCGCTTTCCGTATCCTCCAGATCGGACAGCACCTCCTCGGGCGGCAGCGGCTGGTGTTTGGCACGCTTGCGCACCTGATCGATACCGCTGTTGCGGCCGACGAAGATGAGCCAGGCAGCCGGATCGCGCGGCGGGCCCTTGTCGGGCCAGGTCTTCAGCGCGCGAAGACACGCCTCCTGATAGGCCTCCTCCGCCATGTCGAGGTCACGGAAATAGCGCAACAGCGCCCCCATGGCCTGCGGCCGTGCCGAGGTCAGCGCCAGATCGATCCAGGCAAGCTCTGTCATGTGATGGGTACTCCCGGATTGAAATACTGCAACGGCCGGACCTCATAGGTGCCGTTCGCCGGATTGACCGCGGAAAGCTCCCGGGCGAAGGTGATCGCCTCCTCCAGCGTCTCCACGTCGAGCACGAAGAAGCCGAGGAACTGCTCCTTGGTTTCGGCAAAGGGGCCGTCCATGACGATATCGTCCGTCGCGCCCTTGCGCACGGTGACGGCCGCCGTCGTCGGCATCAGCCGTGCGACGGGACCGAGCTTGCCGGCCTCGGCATACCGCTGGTTGACCGCACCGAGATCGGCCATGACCTGCGCATCGAGTTCCTTCGACCAGGCGTTGACTTCACTTTCGGCATCGTAACAAAGAACGGCATACAGCATGGTGATCTCCCATTGGTTGATAGACGTAGGAGTAGCTGCTCCGCCGACAGGGCGCACCGGAATATTTTTGACCATCGGCAAGAAACGGACCGGCAATGCCGGTCTCGCGCGCCGGTTCCGTCAAATTTGCGCAATCGGGCCGGGAATATCTTAATTCACAAATGCTAGGAAAGGTCGAAACGGAGGCCCTTTCCATGGTGGCGGAGAACGAACGTGCAAGGCTCATCGATGAGTTCCGCGCTTGGAAATCCGGGATTTTCTCCCTCACCAGAGAGATCGTGGATCGCCGTGCCTTTGCAAACGGCAGGGACCAGCTGACCGCACTCCTGAAGGACCTGCCCGCCCGGAATTTCGATCCCGTCTTCACCCTTCGCATCAGCGACGAGGCCGGCGAGATTCAGCGGGCGACGCATGCCGCCTTCCGCCATGCCGGCCACCAGCCGGGAATGCCCGAAACCTTCAGCGGTCTCGGTTTCGATCTCTCGGCGCATGAACGCGCCGTCGACGCGACGAAGCGTTTCCACCAGGGCATCGAGATCAGCCTCTACAATCGCGGGGTCTACGATTTCCTGGCGAAGTCCGATGCCGAGATCACAAGCGAATGCAATGCCGTCGGCAGCGCCTGGCAGGGCGCCTTCGACACGCTCGAATCCGCTCCGATCGACGGCATGCATGATGTGCTGGCGCTGGCGGCGGCAATCCCACGCGGCGATCACTACCACTATGGATTTTCGACTGGCGTCACGGCCTCGGGCGGGAGAACGGCGACGAGTGACCCGGTGGCCTATGCTGAGGTGGTTTTCAACGCGTTGATCGCCGTCGAGTTTCATCGTTTCATGCATGATCACCTGCCGACACTCGCGCTGCCGCACGGCATGGTCGCGATCGTCGCGGAGCACGATCTTCTCTTCGTGCCGCACACGCATTATCGCCTGCCCGGGCCGACGGCATGCAGGCAGGAGCCGTCGCCGCCTCCAATCCGTCAGGCCGCCCGCACACCCGGGAAAACCAACGTCTTCGGGCGCCGGACCCAAAGGCCATAGCGCGCCGTCACCAAGGGCGAACAACCGGACGCGGCTGCCGATCAGATCTTGAACACGTCGTCGCGCCAGAAGACGATGACATAGCCGCCCGAGCGCTCGGCCTCACGCGCCCATTGACGCAATTGCGTGTGGTAGGGTTCGCTTCGCCAGATGTCCGGATGATCCACTTCGACGAGGACCGTCATCTGCGGTCCCTGCCGATAGATCATCATGTGCGCGCGGGCTGGCTCCCACTCGTCCCCAAGCGTTTCGTCGACCATCCAGAGACAGAGAAAGTCCCGGCAGACCGAGGGGCGGTCGGCATAGATGGAACAGCCCGCCCCTTCGACGCAATGCGTGCACCAGGCGTTGGCCGGTTTGTCGAACAGGTCGATCTCGGGCAAACGACAACAGAGCGTGCACGAACCGCAGGATCGGCCTTCGACGGTGAGAGAGGATAGTTGCATGCCATGGCCATAGCATCTGGAGGCGCCGCACCGAAAGGCCGCCCGTATCGAGAGCATGCCAGCTTCGGCAGGAATGCCTACCTGTCGCTCAGCGTTCGCCGAACCGCATCCTTCCAACCCTTGATCTTCACCGCGCGGGTCTTCTCGTCCATTTCCGGCTCGAAACGCGTGTCCCGCGCCCAGGACTTGGCGAACCCCCTGCGGTCCGGCCACACGCCCGCGCGCTGGCCGGCGAGCCACGCGGCGCCGAGGGCCGTGGTCTCCAGAATGGTCGGGCGATCGACGGGTGCATCGAGGATGTCCGCGAGGCGCTGCATGGTCCAGTCGGATGCGACCATGCCGCCATCGACGCGCAGCACCGTTTCCTTGCCGTTCGCCTTCCAGTCCTTGTGCATGGCGTCGAGCAGGTCGCGCGTCTGGTAGCAGACGGCCTCGAGCGCGGCGCGGGCGAATTCCGCCGGCCCCGTGTTGCGTGTCATGCCGTAGATGGCAGCGCGGGCATCCGGATCCCAGTGCGGCGCGCCGAGGCCGGTAAAGGCGGGCACGAGATAGACGTTCTGCGTCGGATCGGCCTTGGCGGCAAGCTCACCGGTGTCGGACGCGGCCTTGATGACCTTCAGCCCGTCGCGCAGCCATTGCACGGCCGCACCGGCGATGAAGATCGAGCCTTCCAGCGCATAGGTCGTCTCGCCGTCGAGCCGGTAGGCGATGGTGGTGAGCAGGCGGTTCTTCGAGCGCACCATGTCCGTGCCGGTGTTGAGCAGCGCGAAGCATCCGGTACCGTAGGTCGACTTCATCATGCCCGGCTCGAAGCAGGCCTGACCGATGGTGGCCGCCTGCTGGTCGCCGGCAACGCCGAGGATCGGGATTTCCGCGCCGAACAGGCTCTTCTCCGTCACGCCGAAATCGGCGGCGCAGTCCAGCACGTCGGGCAGCATGGCCTTGGGCACGCGCAGAATGTCGAGCAATTCCTCGTCCCAGGCGTTCGTGCCGATGTTGTACATCAGCGTACGGCTGGCATTGGTGGCGTCGGTCACATGGGACTTGCCGCCGGTCAGCCGCCAGATCAGGAACGTGTCGATCGTGCCGAAGCAGAGATCGCCCTTGGCGCCCCGCGCCCGCGCGCCCTTCACGTTGGAGAGCATCCAGGAAAGCTTCGTGCCGGAAAAATAGGGATCGAGCAGCAGGCCTGTCTTCCGGGTGAAGGTCTTTTCGAGATCCTGCTTCTTCAGCTTCTCGCAATAGGAGGCGGTGCGGCGGTCCTGCCAGACGATGGCGTTGTGGATCGGCTTGCCGCTCTCGCGCTCCCACACGACGACAGTCTCGCGCTGGTTGGTGATGCCGATGGCGGAAATATCGGAAGCGGCAAGGCCCGCCTTCTTCAACGCGGCCTTGACGGACCAGACGACGCTGTCCCAGATTTCCTCCGGATCATGCTCGACCCAGCCGGATTGCGGAAAATGCTGCGTGAATTCCTTCTGGCCGGAACCGACGACCTTCTGGCTACCGTCGAAGACGATCGCCCGGCTCGATGTCGTGCCCTGATCGATCGCGAGAACATATCCGCCCATCATTTCCTCCCAGCTGCGGGTCGCTCCCAGACCCTTCGGAATCTTCAATACGATACTAAAACGAATGTCAAAGGAAAACAAAACGCAAGTCATGTTCTGCTTTCAGCGGGACTGTACCGCGCGGAAAACGCAATTGTCATCGCGCGAGTTTTAGGCGTAGGCTACCGCAACGCAGCATGATCGGGAGACAGCAAGCATGAAAAGCGTCGTCGTAACGGGCTCCACCAGCGGCATCGGCCTTGCCATTGCCACCGCCTTCGCCGAAAGCGGCGCCAATGTCGTCATCAACGGTTTCGGCGCAAAGGACGAGATCGAGGCAACCCGCGCAAAGCTCGACGACCTCGGCAAGGGGCGCGTGCTCTACCACCCCGCCGACATGACGAAGCCGCACGAGATCTCCGACCTCATCCAGACGGCCGTGGAAGAGTTCGACGGCGTCGATGTCCTCGTCAACAATGCCGGCATCCAGCACGTCGAGAAGATCGAGGATTTTCCGGTGGAGAAATGGGACCAGATCATCGCGATCAACCTTTCCAGCTCCTTCCACACGATCCGCGCCGCCATTCCGCACATGAAGCGCAAGGGCTGGGGCCGCGTCATCAATGTCGCCTCGGCGCACGGCCTCGTCGCCTCGCCCTTCAAATCCGCCTATGTGGCGGCCAAACACGGCATCATGGGCCTGACGAAGACCGTCGCGCTGGAAGTCGCCGAGAACCGCATCACCGTCAACGCCATCTGCCCCGGCTATGTGCTGACACCGCTCGTCGAAAAGCAGATCCCCGACACGGCCAAGGCCCGCGGCATCAGCGAAGCCCAGGTGAAGTCCGATGTCATGTTGAAGTTCCAGCCGACCAAGGAATTCGTCGGGGTCGACGAAGTCGCGGCCATCGCGCTCTTCCTCGCCTCCGATGCGGCAAAATCGATCAACGGCACCCATATATCGGTGGATGGCGGCTGGACCGCCCAATAGAAACGGACATGCTGGGCACCCGCTATGCCCGCATATCCCCGGCGGCGGAGCGCCTTGCTCCGCCAGAGGCCACACACGCCCGAAACGCGTGTATCGGCCATCGGACGGCCAGGGGCCGTCGAAGAAGGATGACATGAACTTTCTGCAGGACAGTCTGGAGGGCTTTCTCGCCCGGGAGCACCGCATCGTCATCGTCGAGATCACGGCGGCGAGCGGGTCGACCCCACGCGACGAAGGCACGTTCATGCTGGTGGCGCCGACCGAAATTCACGGCACAGTCGGCGGTGGCCAGCTTGAATATGACGCGATCGAGAATGCCCGCAAAATGCTGGCGGGTGCCGGCGGTGAGGCAAGACTCGATATCCCGCTCGGGCCCGAGATCGGCCAGTGTTGCGGCGGGCGTGTCGAACTCGCCTTCACCATCGCCGACGAGGCGGCCCGCCGGACCCTCGACGCGCGCCTTGCGGAAGAGGAGCGGCGGAAGCCGCAGGTCTGGATCTTCGGTGCCGGTCACGTCGGCCGGGCACTGTCGGATGCACTGACCATGCTGCCGCTCAACGTCTTCGTCGTGGAGGCACGCCAGAGCGAGCTCGACCAGCTCACCTCCGAGGTGCACCATCGCCTCGCCGCCCTGCCGGAAGCGCTTGTCGCCGATATTCCGCCGGGTTCGGCCATCGTCATCGTCACCCATGACCATGCGCTGGATTTCCTGATCGGGCAGGAAGCGCTTGCCCGCACCGACCTTGCCTATGTCGGCATGGTCGGATCGAAGTCGAAGCGCGCCTCCTTCCTGCACCATCTGGAACGACAGGGCATCGACCGCAGCGCGGCCGACCGGCTGGTTCTGCCGATCGGCGGCACGGCAGTGGACGACAAGCGCCCGGAGGTCATCGCCGCCATGACCACTTCGGAAGTGCTGCTTGCCTTTGCCGCGTGGCGGCATAGGGACAGCGCACCCACGGCGGACTAGCCACGACCGTCGAGAAAACCGAGATCGCGCTTCATGTAGTCGGAAAGCTCGCACGGATCGAGGCGGGGGCGGCGTCTGCGCTGCCGCCAATGAAAGACACGGGAGAGCTTATGCCAAAGGCCTTCCTTGCGAAACGGCAGATGTGCCACCGGGGCCTCGTTGACGATGCATGCCATGGTAAAACCTCATAAATTCCAATCCATTGCTTGCAGGATGCGCGCAAAAATGATGGAATTCCAATCGAAGCTTCGTCTGTACCCATAAAGAGAGCTCAGCCTTGAAGATGTCGCGCAACTTCCCGCTCAATGCGCTCCGCGTCTTCGAGGCGGCCGCCCGGCATGCCAGCTTCACCCGCGCCGGCGACGAACTGGGCATGACGCAGACCGCGGTCAGCTACCAGATCAAGCTTCTTGAGGAGACGCTCGGCGAGACGCTGTTCCTGCGCCAGCCAAGGCAGGTCATCCTGAGCGAGGCCGGCGAGCGACTGGCGCCGAAAGTAGCCGAGGGGCTGACGAAACTCGCCGAAGCGGTGGCGGACCTGCGCGGCGCGGCCGAGCAGAAGCTGCACATCCACTCGACGCCCACCTTCGCCACGCAATGGCTGAGCCGCACGCTCGGCGACTTCCAGCTCAAGCATCCGACCATCGCCGTCCGGCTTTCCACGTCACAGGACCTGATCGACTTTGCCCGGGAAGAGGCGGATGTCTCGATCCGCTGGGGCAAGGGCGACTGGCCGGGCCTCACCTGCCACCGCGTCATGCGCATGGACTTCGCCCCCATGCTGAGCCCGGCACTGGCCGAGACGATCGGCGGCATAAATGAGCCGGCCGACCTCCTGAAGCTACCGATCATCAGCCCGCTGGACATCTGGTGGCGCACCTGGTTTTCCGCGGCTGGCATCGACAACCCGGGCCTCGAACGGTTCCCACCGAACGAGCTCGGCGTGCAGACGATCGACGCGCAGGTGGCGATGGCCGGCCAAGGCGTCGCAATCCTCAATCCCGGCCACTTCCGGGCGGAGGTCGCCGCCGGCCAGCTCTATCAACCCTTCACGCTGACCTGCAACGACGGCCGCGACTATTGGCTCGCCTATCCGGAAAACCGCCGCAACATCCTGAAGATTCGCGCCTTCCGCGACTGGATCCTGGCGACAATGCCGACGGCGGTGTGAGCACTACACCCTGAAACCCGGCTCGGGACGGGCATGGAAACCGCCGGTAGGCCGCCCCCTTTCCTCGCCCGCGATTCTTGCGCAATGTGCGCCTTGCAAAACGACGATGAGGGAGCGCACCGATGTATGAATACGCCATCGCCTGGGAATGGCTGACCTTCGCGGTTCGATGGCTGCATGTCATCACCGCCATCGCCTGGATCGGTTCGTCCTTCTACTTCATCGCGCTCGATCTCGGCCTCGTGAAGCGGCCGCATCTGCCGGCCGGCGCCTATGGCGAGGAATGGCAGGTGCACGGCGGCGGCTTCTATCACATCCAGAAATATCTGGTCGCGCCGGCCCAGATGCCCGAGCACCTCACCTGGTTCAAATGGGAAAGCTACGCGACCTGGCTTTCCGGTTTCGCGTTGCTCTGTCTGGTCTACTACGGCGGCGCCGACCTCTTCCTCGTCGATCGCTCGGTGCTCGACGTCTCGACGCCGGTCGCCATCCTCATCTCGCTCGCCTCGCTGGCGCTCGGCTGGATCCTCTACGACCTTCTCTGCAAGTCCCCGCTCGGCAGGAACACCTGGGGTCTGATGCTCGTTCTCTACGGCATCCTCGTCGCCATGGCCTGGGGTTACACGCAGGTCTTCACCGGCCGGGCCGCCTTCCTCCATCTCGGTGCCTTCACGGCGACGATCATGTCGGCCAACGTGTTCTTCATCATCATGCCGAACCAGCGCGTCGTCGTCGCCGACCTCATCGCCGGACGCACGCCTGATCCGAAATACGGCGTCATCGCCAAGCAGCGCTCCACGCACAACAACTACCTGACGCTGCCCGTCATATTCTTCATGCTGTCGAACCACTATCCGCTCGCCTTCGCGACGGCCTTCAACTGGATCATCGCCGCGCTGGTCTTCCTGATGGGTGTGACGATCCGGCATTGGTTCAACACGACCCATGCCCGCAAGGGCAAACCCACCTGGACCTGGCTCGTCACCGCGCTCCTCTTCCTCCTCATCATGTGGCTTTCCACCGTGCCGAAGGTGCTTACCGGCGAAAGCGCCGAGGCCGGCCTGCCCTCCTCCGTAGAGCGTTTCGCATCGAACGGGCATTTCCCGGCGGTGCGCGATCTCGTCTCCACCCGCTGTTCGATGTGCCATGCCGCCGAACCCGTCTGGGAAGGTCTGCGCGCGGCGCCGAAAGATGTCGTGCTCGAAAGCGAAACGGCGATTGCCCTCCACGCCCGCGAGATCTATCTGCAGGCGGGGCGCAGCCACGCCATGCCGCCGGGCAACGTCACCGGCATGACGGCGGAAGAGCGGGCCCTCATCGCCGCCTGGTTCGAAACCGCAGCAGAAGGAAGCTGACCGCCATGACGAAAACCCTCATCCGCGGGCGCCTGCTCTCCTTCCACCGCCGCCCGGTCGCGATCGACGATGCCGCAAGCTATCGTTACGAGGAAGACGGCGGCCTGCTGGTGGAGGACGGGAAGATCACCGCCGTCGGCCCCTACGCGGACCTGCGCGCCAGCACGCCCGCCGACGTGGAGGAGATCGATCATCGCCCGCACCTCATCCTGCCGGGCCTCATCGACACGCACCTGCATTTCCCGCAGATGCAGGTGATCGGCTCCTATGCCGCGAACCTGCTGGAATGGCTGAACACCTATACCTTCCCGGAAGAGTGCCGTTTTGTCGAAAGCACGCATGCCGCCCGCATCGCCCGCCACTTCTACGACGAGATGATCCGCCACGGCACGACGACAGCTGTCGCCTATTGCTCCGTGCACAAGGCCTCCGCCGACGCCTATTTCGCCGAAGCACTCAAGCGCGGCATGCGCATGGTGGGCGGCAAGGTGATGATGGACCGCAACGCGCCGCAGGGCCTGCTCGACACACCCGAAATGGGCTATGACGAGACGCGCGCCGTGATCGCCGAATGGCACGGCAAGGGCCGCAACCATGTCGCCATCACCCCGCGCTTCGCGATCACCTCGACGCCGGCACAGATGGAGATGGCGGCGGCTCTGGCCCGCGAGTTCCCGGACCTCCATATCCAGACGCACCTTTCCGAGAACCACGACGAGATCCGCTTCACCAGCGAACTCTATCCGGACGCGATCGACTATACGGATGTCTATGCGAAATACGGTCTGCTCGGCCCGAAAAGCCTGTTCGGCCACTGCATCCATCTCTCCGAACGCGAGGCGGACGCGATGAGCGAGGCGGGCGCCGTCGCGGTGCATTGCCCCACCTCCAACCTCTTCCTCGGCTCCGGCCTCTTTCCCCTCAAGGCGCTGTCGCGCCGGGAAAAGCCGGTACGCATCGGCGTCGCGACGGATGTCGGCGGCGGCACGAGCTATTCCATGCTGAAGACGATGGACGAAGCCTACAAGATCCAGCAATTGCTCGGCGAGCGGCTGAACCCGTTCGAGAGCTTCTACCATATGACGCTCGGCAATGCCGAGGCGCTGTCGCTGGAAGACCGCATCGGTACGCTGGACGCCGGCACGGACGCCGACTTCGTGGTGCTGGACGCCGCCGCGACGCCCGCCATGGCGCTGAAGATGGAAGTGGTGCGCTCGCTGACGGACGAACTCTTCCTGCTCCAGACGCTCGGCGACGACCGGGCAGTGCGCGAGACCTACGTGGCCGGCAAACCCATGAAGGCGACGCTCTAACGCATTGTCCGACGCCGAAGCGATCCCGCTTCGGCCGAAAATTGCTCTAGCTGCCGCGATAGGTCGAGTAGCTGTAGGCCGAGAGCAGCAGCGGGACGTGATAGTGGCTCGACGGATCGGCGACGCCGAAGCGGAGCGGGATGCGGTCAAGGAAGGCAGGTTCGCTGACATCCGCCCCCGTCGCGCGCAGATAGTCACCGGCGCGGAACACCAGCTCGTAGGTGCCAGCCATGAAGCCGACGCCCTCGACCAGCGGGGCATCGACGCGGCCGTCGCTGTTCGTCACCGCACGCACGATGTGCTGGTGCTCGCCGTTCTCTATCCAGAACAGATCGATCGCGAGACCCGCGGCGGGCTTGCCGAGTGCGGTGTCGAGGACATGGGTCGTGAGGCGGCCGGGCTTGCTCATGGTTCCCTCAAGGGTGCTCGATGATGAAGGGCTCGTCGAAGAAGAACTCTTCCAGATTGACGCCGCCGCCGAGGCGATCGACGACGAGGAAATCGCTCACCGCATCCAGGGTCATCAGCGGGTGATGCCAGACGTTGCGGCGATAGTTGATGCCCTGCCGCCCGTCGGCGCGGAAGACCTGCGGCCGGCCCGGCTTGCCACCCTCGTCCTCCGCCACCACCACCAGCCAGGGCCGGTTGTCGATCGGCGAGAAGCTCTGGCTACCGAAAGGGTGGCGCTCCATCATGTCGACGGCGTAGGGGAAGCTCCGCGGGCTGCCGCGGAAAAGGTTGATGATGACCTTCGCATCTTCGCCGACGGCCTCAGCCTCGGCAAGCGCATGGTAGCGCTCCGTGTTGCCGCCGTTGATATGGCGCATCGTGGCGGGATCAGCCTCGATCACCGTGCCGAAGGGGGCGAAGGCTTCCTGGGTCAACGGCCGGATCGTCAGTTTCTCAGCCATGAGACAGCCCTCCCGGGGAGAGGAAGGGCGGTCTTTGGTGGTCGGGCATGTTCATTCTCCGGGGAGGGCAGCGGTCAGTCTGAGAAGCGCGATGCGCTCCACCTGTTTCTTCGCGGTTTCGAATTCCACCGTCGCCACATTGCCGATACGGGCTTCGAAGGCGGCAAGGATGTCGTCCTTGGTAAGCCCTTTCACCGCGATGATGAAGGGGAAGCCGAACTTTTCCATATAGGCGGTGTTGAGTTCAGTAAAGCGGACGTGTTCGGCCGGGGAAAGCCGGTCGAGGCCGGCGCCGGCCTGCTCGCTGCGGCTGTCCTCCGTCAACTCGCCCGCAATCGCCAGCTTGCCCGCAAGATCCGGATGGGCGCGCAGCACGCCGAGCTGCTCGGCCTCGCTCGCCCTGCGGAATGCCGCCGCCAGCGCGGCATGCACGCCCTCTGCCGTCAGCGGCAGGGCAACGGTGCCGGCATCCAGCGCACGCTCGGCGATGAAAGGCGAGTGCTCGAAGACGCCGCCGAAGCGGGCGAGGAAATCGGCGCGGTCGATCATGCGCCCTTCGCCTTCGACGGGTGGTGATTCTCGATCCAGTGGCGCGCGATGTCGATGCGGCGCGGGATCCAGACCTTCTCGTGGCCGAGCACGTAGTCGACGAAGCGGGCAAGCGCCGCGGCACGGCCCGGACGGCCGACCAGCCGGCAATGAAGGCCGATGTTCAGCATCTTCGGGCTGCCTTCCGCACCTTCCTGGTAGAGCACGTCAAAGGCGTCCTTCAGGTAGTTGAAGAACTGGTCGCCAGCATTGAAGCCCTGCGGCGTCGCAAAGCGCATGTCATTGGTTTCGAGCGTATAGGGGATGATCAGGAAGGGTTCGCCATCGAGACCCGGCACGAAATACGGCAGGTCGTCGGCGTAGGAATCGGAGGAATAGACGAAACCGCCCTCCTCCATGACGAGACGCAGCGTGTTGTCGGAGGGCTTGCCCTGGTACATGCCGAGCGGGTGGGAGCCGGTCAGCTCCTTGTGCAGGCGCACGGCCTCGCGAATGTGCTCGCGTTCCTTCTCTTCGGAAAAGTCCTTGTATTCCAGCCAGCGATAGCCGTGGCTGGCAATTTCCCAGCCGGCTTCCTTCATGGCGGCGACGGCTTCCGGATTGCGCGCCATGGCAAGCGTCACCCCATAGACGGTGGTCGTGACGTTGCGGCTGGTGAACAGGCGATGCAGGCGCCAGAAGCCGGCGCGCGAGCCATATTCGTAGATCGATTCCATGTTGAGGTTACGCTGCCCCGGCCAGGGCTGCGCGCCGACGATTTCCGAGAGCAGGTTCTCCGATGCCGGGTCGCCGTCCAGCAGGCAGCTTTCGCCACCCTCCTCGTAGTTGATGACGAATTGCACGGCGATGTTGGCACCACCCGGCCAGCGAACCTTGGGAGGCGTGCGGCCGTAGCCGATCAGGTCGCGCGGATAGGTCTTCTCAGTCATTCGATCACCTCAACAATGGACGGCACCGGTGCAGCGGCCGGCCCGAAGCCGAATTGAATCCGATGCATACCCTCATAAGGAACCATTACCGCCTTGGCCCGTTTCCTGTCCATCACAAGCAAGGAGAAACACCTATGGCCATGCAGGATGCAAACATTCGCGAAACCCAGGATCTGATCGCCAGCGACAAGGTGGAGGGAACGAGTGTCTACGGGGCCGACGGCAAGCATATCGGCTCGGTAGAGCGCCTGATCCTCGACAAGCGCAGCGGTCACGTCTCCTACGCGGTACTCAGCTTCGGCGGTTTCCTCGGCCTCGGCCAGGACCACTATCCCCTGCCCTGGGCGAAGCTGAACTATGACGAAGGCCTCGGCGGCTACCGCGTCGATGTGACGAAGGACCAAGTCGAGCGCGCGCCGCACTATGAAAGCGATGCCGAATACGACTGGAACCGCCGCAACGGCAAGGTGATCCACGACTATTACGGCGTGCCGCCCTACTGGATGTAAGGTGCGTTCACGTCCGTCCGGCTTCCTCGAAGTGGGCCGCGACGGTGAAGGAGGGCGGTACGCGAAGCGTGCCACCCTCAATTTCGTCCACCACAGTGCGCGCCAGTTCATGCGCCAGGCCGAAGCTCACCTTGAAGCCCCCGGCCATCAGGCTGACATTCGGATGATCGGGATGCCGCCCCACCATAGGCTCGCGGCCGATCGCCTTTGGCCGCAGCCCTGCCCAGCGCTCCACGACCGGCGCCTCTGCCAGAACCGGGGCCGTCTGCCGCGCCTTGGCGATCAGCGCGTCCAGAAGGCCGTCGGTGCCTGAAGGATCGGAAAAGCTGTTCTCGCTGGTGCTGCCGATCGCGACCAGGCCATCTTCATGCGGCACGATATAGAGCCCGTCAGCAAAGATCACCGGCAGCGCCGGATCGACAGAAGCCCGAAGCAGCGCCGCCTGCCCCTTCACCGCGCTCCCCATCGGCCTTGCCAACGGAAGAGCAAGAGGGGCAAGCAAGGCAAAGGTCTCGACGCCAGCTGCCAGCACGCAATGGCCGAAGGCAAGGCTGGTTCCGTCCTCGAAACGGGCGACGCCGGTGGCAGGATCCAGTGCCTGAAGTCCAGCGCCTTCGCAGATCGTCACCTTCGGCAGGCGCGCAAGAGCAGCCCGCAATACGGCGAGCAGTGCACGCGGCGCCAGGCGACCAGCAAGATGATCATGAACGAGCCCCGAGGCCATCGCGACCTCGGCCGGCCATCCGGCGACGAGGGGCGCGTCCAGCACCTCGAAGGCGAAGGTTCGATCAGGCATAGCCCAGGCGGACAATGCGTCCTGCGCATGGCCGATTGCAATGGCACGATTGTGCGGCTTCGAAAGAGGAATGAGGCGGCCCGAGCGGCGGTAACCGGCGGAAAGCCCGGTCTCAGCCTCCAGCGCCGCGATCTCCGCTTCGAGCGAGACCAGAGCGGCAAACTGGAAGGCCTTCTTGGCGTTCCAGCGATCCGGCAGGTGCGGCATCAGCGCGCCGAGCACGCCGCCACTCGCACCGGCCCCGATCGTCCGGCGCTCGGCAAGGTGCACCGAGAGGCCCTGCCTGGCGGCAAAAAGCGCGGTCCACAGGCCCATCACCCCGCCGCCGACGACGATGAGGTCAACGGCCGGTTGACCGGCGGCCTTCCCGCGATTATCGGCATTCGACATGGCTGACCACAATCCTGAAAACGCGCCGCAGACCGAAGCCGCCCTCGACTGGCACGACGGCGATATGCCCTATTCCCGGGCCTTTGACGACCACTTTTATTGCCGCAGCGACGGCCGGCTGGAATGTGGCCACGTCTTCCTTGCCGGCAATGGCCTGCCGGACCGCTGGCGGCGGACGGAACCGTTCCGCATTGCCGAACTCGGCTTCGGCACCGGCCTCAACCTCTGCGAGACCTGGCGGCAATGGCGCGGGACCGCGCCGGAAGGCGCAAGTCTCCACTTCACCTCCTTCGAGCGGTTTCCGATGGCGAGCGCGGATATCGCCCGGGCGCTCGCGCATTGGCCGGAAATCGAACACGAACGTAAAATCCTTGCCGAGAAATGGCCGGAAGCGCCGGACGGACGTGTCGAGATCGACCTTGCCCCCGGCGTCTGCCTCACCGTGGTCTGCGGCGCGGCCATCGAAAGCCTCGAGAGCGAGACGACGCCGTTTGACGCCTGGTTTCTCGACGGCTTCGCGCCTGCACGCAATCCCGACATGTGGTCGGCCGAGTTGATGGCCGCGGTTTTCCGCCTGACCGTTCCGGGCGGTCGCTTCGGCACCTATGCGGCGGCCGGTTTCGTACGGCGCAACCTTGCTGCCGCCGGCTTCGTCGTGGAGCGCCGCTCGGGTTTCGCCGGAAAGCGTGAAATGCTGTGTGGGGAAAGGCCGGCAACCTGAGCCGTCAGGACAGCGTGCCCGTCACGGCTTCCCTGCCGCTGCGCTTCAGCCAGCGGTCGAGCTTTTCTTCCAGCTTCTCGATGCTGATCGGCTTCGTCAGATAATCGTCCATACCCGCCGCAAGGCATTCCTCGCGGTCGCCATCGAGCACATGGGCGGTGACGGCGACGATCGGCACGCGGCGGCCGGAGCCGCTTTCGATCGCACGGATCGCGCGGCTTGCCTGCAACCCGTCCATGACAGGCATGGAGATATCCATCAGGATCATGCCGGGGTGCGACGCGCGGAAAACATCCACCGCCTCCTGCCCGTTCTCCACCAGCCGGAAGCGCAGGCCGCAGGCCATCAGCATCTGGGTGAAGAGGATCTGGTTGACCTCGTTGTCCTCGGCCACGAGGACATCGATGACTTCATCATCAGCAGCCGTGACCTCGGGAGAGGCCGCAAGCGGGCGTAGCGGCAGGACCTTGCCTTCGGTCACGCCTTGCGTCGGCGCCTTCATTCCCCGTGTCGCCCGCAGCACCTCGGATACCGTCTCCCGCAGCAGATCGGCCCGCACGGGCTTCATGAGATGGGCCTGGATATCCGGCGAGGAGAGCAACTTGTCCTCGGCCGAAAGGTTCATCGAGGTGAGCACGATCACTGCGGTGCCGGCGGTCGGGGCGCCTTCCCGCAGTGTTTGCACGAAATCGGGCGCACGGTCGGGGTGGTAGTCGAGCAGGATCGCATCGACCGACACGCCCATGTCGCCAGCGGCCGCAAGAACGGCAAGCGCTTCCGTCTCGGAGCCGACGGCGGTCGCGTCGAAACCCCAATCGAGCAGCATGTCGTGCGAAGCCTTGCGGGAGAGATCGTGCCCATCGACGACAAGAATGCGCGCACCGGGCGCCTTGGCCGGCACGATGCGGGCCGGCAGGGCGGCAACAGCAAGCGTCATCGGCAGGCGCACCGTAAAGGCCGACCCGTTGCCGACCTCGCTGGTCGCCGTCAGCGTACCGCCGAAGAGACGCGTCAGTCCGTCGGTAATGGCAAGGCCGAGGCCGGTGCCCTCATGGCGACGGGTCGAAGACGCATCGACCTGCGAGAACTTCTCGAAGATCGATTCCATCTTCTCGGCCGGAATGCCTGCCCCCGTATCTTCGACACGGATGATGATCTCCACCTTGCCGTCGTCCCCCATCTGCGAGGAGAGGTCGATGAGAACGTGGCCGCGATCGGTGAACTTGACGGCATTGCCGACGAGGTTGGTGACGATCTGGCGGAAGCGGCCGGCGTCCCCCATCACCACCGCCGGCATGCTGGCCGCGCCGCGCACGACGAGCTCGATATCCTTCTCCGCTGCCTTCGTCGACAGCAGCGTCGCCACGTCCTCGATCGCCTCCACCGGGTTGAAGCTGACGGCGCGCAGCGTCATCTGGCCGGCATCGATCTTCGAGAAATCGAGGATGTCATTGATGATGGTGAGAAGCGCATTGCCGGACTTCACCATGATATCGATGAAGGTCTTCTGCCGCGTGTCGAGGTTCGATTTCGCAAGCAGTTCCGCCATGCCGAGCACGCCGTTCATCGGCGTGCGGATTTCATGGCTCATATTGGCAAGGAATTCCGACTTCGCCTTGTCGGCCATCTCGGCGCGCGTGACGAGGCGGCGCAGTTCGTCTTCGCGGCTCTTGAGATCCGTGATGTCCGAAAAGACCATGACGTCGCGGCCGCGGCTGGTCGGGGTCACGTCGAGACGCAGCCAGCGCTGGTAGCCGCTGAAGATCGTCAGCGAAGCAGGCTTGCCGGTGAAGAGGATCGTCCCGAACTGGCTGGCATCGACCGGTTCTTCGCCGAGGAAGCCGGTAATGTTGCGATCGATGTTGCTTTGCAGCACATCCTTGACGAGCGCACCCGGCTGCAGGAGTTCGTTCGGCATGGCGATCATCTTCGACAGCGCCTCGTTGGAGAGAACCACCACACCATCTTCAATGATGAGGAGGCCCTGGCTCATCGAGGAGACCGCATCCTTGACGAGGCTGCCGACCTCTTCAAGGGCACTGCGGGTTTCCAGTACCTCGCGCTCGCGCTCGCGCCGCTCCGTAATGTCGATATAGGTCAGAAGGCAGCGGCCGCCGGAAATTGCGCAGCCGGCCTCGATCACCGTCCGGCCATTGGCATAGGCGACCTCGCGCACCGGCGTCTCGCCGGCGCGGATGCCTGAAATGCAGGCCGCATACCCCTCGGCATGCGGGCCGTCCTCCCCGCTGATACCGCCCTGTGCCTGCTGGAAGCGCAGGAGATCATCCAGCGGGCGCCCCTTCACCGGCGGCAGCGCGCCGCCCCACAACTCCTCGAAGGCACCGTTCACCAGTTCGATATTGCCGGTCTCGTCGACGACGACGATGCCGACCGGCAGCGATTCGACGATACTCTCGATGTCCGCCCTGGCGGCTTCCGCCTGCCGCTGGGCCTCGATGAGCTGGCTTTCACGCTTCTTCAGCACCGTGGTGTCGGTGATCGAGCCGATGAGATAGCTCTTCTCGTCGAGCGTGGTGACCCGGTAGAGCCGCGAGATCGTCGGCAGCACCGAGCCGTCCGGCCGGATGTATTCGATCTCAGTCTCAAGCAGTTCGCCGGTATCGAGCACCTTCTGGTTCTGCGCGTGGAATTCCTCACCCTGCTCCGGATACATATCGAGCGTGGTGAGGCCGAGCAGTTCTTCCGGCTGCCGGCCCGTCAAGGCGACATAGGCGCGGTTGGCGAAGATCATGCGCTGGTTTTCGTCGCGCATGAAGCTTGCGACCGGTAGCTCGTCGAGCAGCGCCCGATAGAGACTGATCTCCTGCGAATGCTGCTTGAGGCGTCCTTCGCTTTCCTTCAGCGCCGTCACGTCGATGCGCAGCGCAACGAGCGTGCCATCGGGCCGACGCTGGGTGACGAGACGCGTCCAGCCACCAGCGAGGCGGACGACACATTCATGCAGTGGCAGATCATAGCTGGCGAGCCGCGCCGCCACCCAGCGCTCGCACTCCGCCTCCGATGTGCGTCCCACCTCGATGTCGTGCAGCGCACGCGTGAGCGCGGCAAGACTGACGGGTCCATCGGCAAATTCACCAACGAGCACATGGTAGAATTCCCGCATGCTGCGGTTGGCATAACGCAGCCGGTTGTCGGCACCGAAGACGGCGACCCCGGCGCCGAGCGCGTCGAGCGCGTGCTCCACATGATCGGTGGCGGTCTCGCCCCGATCCGGGGCCAGGTCATCCACCGACACCCCTCCGGCACAATTCGCATTGGCGACCACGCCGACCGTGGCGGCCAGCGCTTCGACCGACGGCGTAAAGAGGCCGACAAGCACCGAGAGGGTCGCAGAGATCCGCTCGCGTTTCATGGCGATATCGAAACTGCCGCCGCCGAACGGATGCAGATAGCGGGCCCGCTCGGGATTTCCGAAGATCAGGCAGCGGCGCTCCGGATCGTCCCGGTCGCCATGCCCCGGCGTCTCGCCGATTTCCTCGCTGGTCAGCCCGATCATCTCCGCAGCGCTATGGCCGAACAGGCGGGCATAGGCCTCGTTCACCGCCAGATAACGCAATTCGCTGCTTTTGACGTATGCCGGGTGCAGGTGTTCGCGAACGCGCGCACAGGCCGCCACCAGCAATTCGTCTTGAGATTCAGCCACGCCAGTTGCTCCCCAAAGCGGCACGGAGGGAGAGATTCATACCCCTCGGGGAGTATCATCAATCCTTGAACGGATGGTTAACCGTTCGTTGCCGGAAGTCATGCATCCGGGCAGGCGTGTTCCGAAAATGCGCTTCGACACGACTGCATATCCACCAGGGCATTTCGCTGTCGCAAATGGCGGAGGCACGCGCGTGCAAGATGTGCAACAAGGGCAAGAGGCAAACCAGACCGGGGCTGCGCTGCACATGGGCGACGTGATCAAACTCGAAAATCACCTCGAACAACCGGAGGCATCCGAGGCGCCCGTCGAGCGCCGGCGCCGCAGCGGCGGGCGCAGTGCAGAGCGCACCCGCCGGCCGCAGACCACATCGAAATATCTCAATCTCGTCAACACGACGGCCCCCTCCGCGGTGCTTTCCGAGGATGCGCTGGAGGCCGTCCATCAGGCCTCGCTCGCCATCCTAGAAGAGATCGGCATGGACATCATCCTGCCGGAGGCCCGCGAGCGCATGAAGGCGGCCGGCGCGGACGTGACGCCCGGTACGGACCGCGTGCGCTTCGACCGCGGCCTCATCCTGGACATGATGTCTTCCGTCCCGCCGGCCTTCACGATGCATGCGCGCAACCCCCTGCGCAATGTGGAGATCGGCGGCAACAATCTCGTCTTTGCGCAGATCGCTTCTGCCCCCTTCGTCGCCGACCGCGACGGCGGCCGGCGCGCCGGCAATCAGGAGGATTTCCGCAAGCTGGTGAAGCTCGCCCAGTCCTACGACATCATCCATACAACGGGCGGCTATCCCGTCGAGCCGGTCGACATCCACGCCTCCGTTCGCCATCTCGACTGCCTGTCGGATCTGGTGACGCTGACCGACAAGGTCTTCCACGTCTATTCGCTCGGCCGGCAGCGCAATCTCGATGGCATCGAGATCGCCCGCATCGGCCGCGGCATCTCGATGGAGCAGATGGAGCGCGAGCCCTCGCTCTTCACCATCATCAACACATCTTCGCCGCTGCGCCTCGACGGACCGATGCTGCAGGGCATCATCGAGATGTCGGCGCGGGGGCAGGTCGTGGTGGTGACGCCCTTCACCCTCGCCGGCGCCATGGCACCGGTGACGATATCAGGCGCAGTCGTACAGCAGAATGCCGAGGCGCTGGCCGGCATCGCCTTCACGCAGATGGTGCGGCGCGGCGCGCCGGTCATGTATGGCGGCTTCACCTCCAACGTGGACATGAAAACGGGCGCGCCGGCCTTTGGCACGCCGGAATACATGAAGGCGGTGGTTGCGGGCGGGCAGCTCGCACGCAAATACAACATCCCCTATCGCACCTCGAACACCAACGCCTCGAACACGCTGGATGCGCAGGCCGCCTACGAATCCGCCTTCTCCCTCTGGGCGCTCACACAGGGCGGCGGCAATTTCATCATGCATTCGGCCGGCTGGAGCGAGGGCGGCCTGACGGCCTCCTTCGAAAAGTTCATCCTCGATGTCGACATGCTGCAGATGGTGGCGGAATATCTGGCACCACTCGATGTCAGCCCCGATGCCCTCGGCCTGGAGGCCGTGCGCGACGTCGGGCCGGGCGGCCACTTCTTCGGCACACCCCATACGCTCGCCCGTTACGAGACGGCATTCTATTCGCCGATCCTCTCGGACTGGCGCAACTTCGAGACCTGGACGGAAGCCGGCCGGCCGACCACCTACGACCATGCCAACCGGGTCTTCAAGGAAAAGCTCAACGCCTACGAGAAGCCGCCGCTCGACCCGGCGATCGAGGACGAACTGGAAGCGTTCGTCGCCAGGCGCAAGGAAGAGGGCGGCGTTCCCACCGATTTCTAAGACGCTTTTCGCACAGAATCAGGCGTTGAACATGATGGACCGCACGGAGGAGATCAGCTTCTCCGTCGGCAGGTTGGAAAAGTTCTTGTCGATTTCGGCCATGGTCAAGGTGCGCGTCTTGTCGGAGAGCTTGTTGCGCAGGTCCCCGAGTGTCTGCGGCGCGGCGCAGACGACAAGCCGGTCGAAGGCGCCTTCCGCGGCATAGTCATCGATGCGGCCGGCGACTTCGGCGGTGAACTTCTGCTGTTCCTCCCGCACCGGATCGCTCGAATATTCCATTGCGGAACGGCCGGGACCGACGGAGGAGTGGCTGCGGCCGGGCTTGTCGGCCATGATGTCCTGCGCCTTCTTCGGCTCCCAGCGAAAAACCTCCTGCTCCGGGCTCTGCTGGCCATCCTTCAACAGGTTCACCCCCTTGAGCAGGCGAGCCTGATTGCCATCAGCGGCGAGAATCCAAGTCGTAGCGGTCATATTTCACTCCCGTAGCGAGATTCATGGACAGGCGGACGAATCCGCCCCGCGCAGCATCCGACAGGATTGTGGCAGGATGCGCGTTGATCCAACGCAAGGAGGAGGCACATGTTCCTGATCGCGCGGGTCACGAAGCTGTTGGAAAGCCGCGCCCGCCCCTATCCCCACCCCGTGTTGGCTCGCTAGGGTACCCGAAAGGACAGGAGAGCCCCGTGGCCGAACCGCTCAAGAACCTGCTGCATCCCGGACTGGTGAAGGAGATGGCGGATCACATTTCCCGCGTCGCACCGGATTTCGATGCGGCGCGCTTCACGCAGCTTGCAAGCGACGACATGGATGCACTGGAGCTGATGCAGCGTGCCGAACGGATCAAGGACGCGCTGGTAGAGACGCTGCCCGCCGACTATGCCGCCGCCGCGGAGATTCTCCGAAGGGCACTGCCCCAGGCAGATGGGCCGGGGGTTTCCGGTTGGGCCCTTCTGCCGGTCAACCAGTTCGTCTCGCAACAGGGCCTCTCGCATTTCGACCTGTCGCTTTCCCTCCTCAAGGCGCTGACACCGCATTTCACAGCGGAATTCGGCATCCGCCGCTTCGTCCATGCCGAGCAGGACCGGGCGCTTGCGGAAATCGCGCACTGGACGGCCGATACCAATCATCACGTCCGCCGGCTTGCCAGTGAGGGCACCCGGCCGCGGCTGCCCTGGGCGATGCGCCTGCCGGCGCTCGTCAGGGACCCGGCACCGATCCTGCCGATCCTCGTCGCCCTCCTCGACGATCCCGAAGACTATGTGCGCCGCTCCGTCGCCAACAGCCTCAACGACATCGCCAAGGATCATCCCGCCCTCGTCACCGGTTTCGTCGAGCGGCATATCGAGGACGCCTCCGCCGAGCGCCGGCAATTGCTGCGCCATGCTTCGCGTACGCTGCTGAAGAAGGGCGATGCTAAGGCGCTCGCCAATTTCGGCTTTGCGGAAGCCAGGGGCATCGGCGCGATCCTCACGCTCACAACGCCGAACGTCGTCTTTGGCGACAAGCTCGGCTTCTCCATCGTCGTGACGAACGGGGATGTGGCGCCGCAACGGCTGATGATCGACTATGCGATCCACCATGTGAAGGCAAACGGCACGCTGGCGCCGAAGGTCTTCAAGTGGAGGCAGCTCGATCTGCCGGCCGGCAGCAGCCAGACGATCGACAAGGAACACGCCATCCGGGCGATTACCACGCGGCGCTACTATCCTGGAGCGCACCGCATCGAGATCCTGATCAATGGCTCGATCTGTGCGTCGGCTGACTTCGACCTGCGCATGACGTGAAGCCTCCCCTTCGCATCTGCGAAAACTAGGACTTGACTTTTCACCGCAAAACAACGACATGAGCCGCAGCGTCGCCCTTCGGCCGCCGCGTGAGCGAGCCTGAGATGTCCCTGCAACGGGACGCTAAGAAGGACAAGCGCAAGAGAACGATCCGCCTCCCATTTGCGGATGACTGCGCAGACGATTGCAAACCAACCCACAAGTTCCCAATTCACGCGGGGTTCTTGACGCCAGACGAAACCGGAAGCGCATGGTGCGGTTCCGGTCCGAGGCAGTTCGAGCGAAAGCGGGACGCGATCCCGCGTCCGGAACTGCGGTCGGGAAAGTCGCCTGGCGCCCCGAAAGGTATTTGACTTGACCACTTTCCACGACCTCGGCCTCTCGAAGACCATCGTCGCAACGCTCTCCGCCCTCGGCTTTGAAAAAGCAACGCCGATCCAGGAAAAGGCTATCCCGCTCGTCCTCGAAGGCAGCGACCTGATCGGCCTTGCCCAGACCGGCACCGGCAAGACGGCCGCCTTCGGCCTGCCGATGATCGAAAAGCTTCTCGCCGACGCCCGCCGCCCTGATCCGCGCAACATCCGCGCCCTCATCCTCGCCCCGACCCGCGAGCTGGTGAACCAGATCGCCGACAACCTGCGCGACTTCGTCAAGAAGACGCCGCTGCGCGTCGTCACCGTCGTCGGTGGCGCATCGATCAACAAGCAGTCGGAAATGCTCTCGCGCGGCACCGACATCCTCGTCGCCACCCCCGGCCGCCTGCTCGATCTCGTCAACCGCAAGTCCGTGACGCTGACCCAGGCCCGCTACCTCGTGCTCGACGAAGCCGACCAGATGCTGGACCTCGGCTTCATCCACGATCTGCGCAAGATCTCCAAGATGGTGCCGAAGAACCGCCAGACGCTGCTCTTCTCGGCCACCATGCCGAAGCTGATCGGCGAACTTGCCGGCGAGTACCTCGTCAACCCGAAGAAGGTCGAAGTCACGCCCCCCGGCAAGGCTGCCGACAAGGTGGAGCAGTATGTCCACCACGTTCCCGGCAAGGACCAGAAGGCGCAGATCCTGCGCAAGACGCTGTCAGACAATCCGGACGGCCTGTCGCTCGTCTTCTCGCGCACCAAGCATGGCGCCGAGAAGCTGATGAAGCACCTCGACCATATCGGCTTCAAGGCCGCCTCCATCCACGGCAACAAGAGCCAGGGCCAGCGCGAGCGCGCCCTCAAGGCCTTCCGTGACGGCGAAATTCGCGTTCTCGTCGCCACCGACGTCGCCGCCCGCGGCATCGACATTCCGGGCGTCACCCATGTCTACAACTACGACCTGCCGGAAGTGCCGGACGCCTATGTGCACCGGATCGGCCGCACGGCCCGCAACGGCCGCGACGGCATCGCCATCGCCTTCTGCACGCCGGACGAAGCGCACCTGCTGCGCGATATCGAAAAGCTGATGGGCATCCAGATCACCGTCGCAAGCGGTGTAGCGCCTGCCGTCATCACCGCAGGCCCCGGCGGCAAGTCGCGCAAGCCCCGCTCGGGCAGCGGCCATCGCGCCAGCCAGGGTCGCGCAGGCCAGCGTCCGGCGCGCAAGCCGTTCGGCGAAGGTGGGCAGGCCGATGGCGGCGCACCGGCGGCCGGCAAGCGCGCGCATGGCAACCGCCCGCCGCAGAAGCAGGGCGAGCGCCAGAACCGCAACCACGGCGGCGGCAACGGCCAGGGCCGCCCGAACCAGAACGGCAAGCCGCGCCGTTCGGAAGGCCAGCGCCGCGAACAGGCATAAGCGTATCTTTATAGAATGAGGAAACGGCGGGCTTCGGCCCGCCGTTTTCGTTTGTTCATTCCGCCGGCGCAGGGTCCTTGCGGTTGGTGAGGTAGACGCCGACAACGACGATCAGCGTGCCCAGGATCATCGGGATCGTCAGTTCCTCGCCGAAGATGGCAGCAGCCTGGAGGGCAGCGATCGGCGGCACGAGGTAGATGAGGGAGGCCGCACGGGACACCTGTCCACGGCGCAGCAGGTAGAGCAGCAGCAGGATCGCCCCCATGGAGATGCCGAGAACCGACCAGGCGAGCAACGCGAAGAAAGCCCAGCCGAAATCGACATGCAGGTTTTCCAGACTGAGCGCGAGGGGCACGGTGACGATCAGCGCGCCGATATATTGCAGGGTCGCGATCGCCCTGATGTCCCCCGTCGGCAGATATTGCTTCTGGTAGATCGTGCCGTAGGTGACGGCTGCCATGCCGAGCATGTTGACGACGATGGCGAAGGCCGGGATTTCTGCCGCCCCTTGGCCGAAGAATTTCGGCAGTACGGCCAACAGCACCCCGAGGAAGCCGAGACAGAGGCCGGCCTTCTGTGCCGGGCTCAACCGCTCACCGATAAAGAACGGTGCGGCCAGCGCCGTCATCAACGGCTGCAGCGCCGCTATGATGGAGGAAAGCGCCGCCGGAACGCCCTCGCCGATCGCCCACCAGACCGCCCCGAGATAAAGGCCGTGCAGGAAAGCGCCGGAGACGACGGCGTGCACGACAGTGCGCCGGTCACGCGGCCAGACAGCACCGGTCACGACGCAGAAACCGGCAAAGAGCAGCGCCGCGGTCAGGTAGCGGATGCCGAGAAAGGTCAGCGGCTCGGAAACGAAGGTCGCGTATTTCGCGACGACCCAGCCGGTGGACCAGAGCAGGACGAAAATGGCAGGAGCCAGGCGATCGAGGGACATGGGACTTTCGGCAGGGAAACAATCAGTGCGCGAGCGATAGGCGCCGCTTCCACGACGGTCAAAGGAATTTCCTTGATGTTTAGGTTCAGCGAAAGAGCGGGCAAAATCGCTTTTTCAGCATCTGCCCATGTTTTCGGCAGATCCGTCCCGCCCGCTCCCCGCAAACCAGCCCGGGGTAAACACGCGCATGGACCACGCATCGGGAAAACCGTCCTTCCGGCCGGTTTGACTGCTCCCAAAGCGGTGTGAGAATTCTTTCCTGCTAATTGAGCATGGTTCTTGCATTGCCCCTGATGTTGTACTCAAATGGCGAAAAATGGGGAACACGCCTTTGGCATTTGATGAAATGATGAATGCGGACCGAGGCCCGCGGCAGCCATACGAAAGCTACCATGACTGGTACGAAGGACAGGATCGGGCTCGCCTGATCGCCAAATCAAGAGACGCCGAGAACCTCTTTCGAAAGACCGGCATCACCTTCGCGGTCTACGGACACGAAGACAGCTCCGAAAAGCTCATCCCCTTCGACATCATCCCCCGTATCATTTCCGGCCGAGAGTGGCGCAGGCTCGCCCAGGGCATCGAACAGCGGGTCATCGCCCTCAACGCCTTCCTTGACGACATCTACCACAAGCAGGAAATCATCAAGGCGGGCCGCATTCCCCGCGAGCTGATCGAGCGCAACGTCGCCTTCCTGCCGCAGATGATCGGCTTCAAGCCGCCGGGCGGCGTCTATACGCACATCGTCGGCACCGACATCGTACGTACGGGCGAAGACCAGTTCTACGTGCTGGAAGACAATGCCCGCACCCCTTCCGGCGTCAGCTATATGCTGGAAAACCGGGAAACCATGATGCAGATGTTCCCGGAACTGTTCCACCTCAACAAGGTGCGGCCGGTCGAGGATTATCCCAAGACGCTGCGCCAAAGCCTTGCCTCGCTGGCCCCGCCCGGCTGTTCGGGAAAACCGCGCGTCGCCGTGCTCACGCCGGGCATCTTCAATTCCGCCTATTACGAACATTCCTTCCTCGCCGACATGATGGGCGTGGAGCTGGTCGAGGGCTCGGACCTGCGCGTCGTCGACGGCAAGGTGAAGATGCGCACGACCCGCGGCTACGAGGCGATCGACGTGCTCTACCGCCGCGTCGACGACGACTTCCTCGACCCGATGACCTTCCGGCCGGATTCGGCGCTCGGCATTCCCGGCATCATGGATGTCTACAAGGCCGGCAACATCACCATCGCCAATGCGCCCGGCACCGGCATTTCCGACGACAAGGCGATCTATTCCTACATGCCGGAGATCGTCGAGTTCTATACCGGCCGCAAGGCGCTGCTCGAAAACGTGCCGACCTGGCGCTGCTCGGAAGAGGACAGCCTGAAATACGTGCTGGAACACCTCAGCGAACTGGTCGTCAAGGAAGTGCACGGTTCGGGCGGCTACGGCATGCTGGTCGGCCCAACCGCCTCGAAGAAGGAATGCGCGGCCTTCGCCGAAAAGCTCAAAGCCCGGCCGGCGAACTACATCGCCCAACCGACGCTGTCGCTCTCCACCGTCCCGATCCTCGTCAACAAGGGCATCGCGCCCCGGCACGTCGATCTCAGGCCCTATGTGCTCGTTTCCGACAAGGTGCAGATCATTCCCGGCGGGCTCACCCGCGTGGCGCTGAAGGAAGGCTCGCTGGTGGTCAACTCCAGCCAGGGCGGCGGCACGAAGGACACCTGGGTTCTGGAGGACTGAGCCGATGCTGGGAAGAACTGCAAACGGCCTCTACTGGATGTTCCGCTATATCGAGCGCGGCGAGAACATCGCCCGCCTCGTCGATGCGGGCCTGCGCATGGCGCTGACGCGCTCCGGTTCCTCCGACGAGGACTGGGACGGCGTCTTGCAAAGCGCCGGCGTACGCGAAGACTTCGACACCGTGCACACCAAGCTGACGAGCGCGGATGCCATCGACTATCTCCTGCGCGACCACGCCAACCCGTCGAGTGTGATGTCCTGCATCGAATCGGCGCGCAACAATGCCCGTATGGTGCGCACGGCGCTGACGCGGGAGACCTGGGAAGCGACCAACGAGTGCTGGATCGAGCTGAAGCTGGCACTCTCCAAACGCGTGAAGCCCGCCGACATGCCGGAGGTGATCGGGACGATCAAGCGTTGCACCGCCCTCATTCGTGGCGCGTTCCACGGCACCATGCTGCGCGACGACATCTACAATTTCTCGCGCATCGGCACCTTCATCGAACGGGCGGACAACACGGCCCGCATCCTCGACGTGAAATATTACGTGCTGCTGCCGGCGATCGCCAAGGTCGGCTCCTCGCTCGACAACATGCAATGGGAATCGATCCTGCGCTCGGTCTCGGCGCACCGCTCCTATAGCTGGGTCTATGACGGCGACTATTCCTCGACCAACATCTCCGACTTCCTGATCCTCAACGACCGCATGCCGCGCTCGCTCGCCTATAGCTACGACAAGATCGTCAGCAATCTCGGCTATCTGGCAAAGCTTTACGGCGACAATCACGCGGCGCACGAGACGGCTTCCGCCACGCTGATGCTGCTGCGCAGCCGCACCATCGACGACATCATGGAACAGGGGCTCCATGAGTTCATCGAGGAGTTCATCGTACACAACAACCGCCTCGGGGAAGAGATCTCCGACGGCTACCGCTTCTATCGCTAGCGGGGGCGAGCCATGCGACTGAAGATCAGCCACACGACAGAATATCACTACGACGACCCGGTGCAGTATTCGCTGCAACGCCTCCGCCTGACACCGAAAACCCAGCCCGGCCAGATCGTGCGCGACTGGAAGACCACCGTGCATGGCGCGCGGCTGGAGGCCGGCTACACCGATCATTTCGGCAATCATGTCGATCTCGTCAGCACCAATGCCGAGCAGGTGGCGATCCGTATCGTCGCCGAGGGCGAGGTGGAGACGGAAGACCGGGCCGGTGTCTTCGGCCCGCACCAGGGCTTCGTGCCGCTCTGGCTTTACCTGCGCGAAACGCCGCTGACCAAGCCCGGCAAGCTGATACGCGACCTTGCCAAATCCGCGAGCGGCGACAATGAACTGGCACGCATGCACGCGCTGATGGCCGCCATCCACGAGACCGTCGCCTACAAGCCGGGAGAAACCGCCCCCGACACGACGGCAGAGCAGGCACTGGAGAAGAAGCAAGGGGTCTGCCAGGACCACGCCCATGTCTTCCTTTCTGCCGCGCGCCATCTCGGGCTGCCGGCCCGCTATGTCTCGGGCTACCTGCTGATGGAAACGCCCGAACAGACGGCGAGCCACGCCTGGGCAGAAGTGCATCTGCAGGGCCTCGGCTGGGTCGGCTTCGATGCGGCCAACAAGATTTGCCCGGATGCGCGCTATGTGCGCCTGTCGACCGGCCTCGACTACAAGGACGCCGCCCCTGTTTCCGGCATGGTGCTCGGGCACTCGGCCGAGACGATGAGTGTCGCCATCACGGTGGAGCCGGCCGGCCAGAGCCAGTCGCAAAGCCAGAGCTGACCAGCCGAACCTGAATCAACATGCGCAAGGCGCGCCGTAAGCCTCTGAATCGATTCACAGGCCCTTACGTCGAAATCGCTTTAAGGGCCTGTGCAACTGCTTCAACGCGATGCCGCTTCGAGCAGACGGAAAAAAGACGGGCGTGATCCGAAGAGCGCGCCCGAAAAGTTCAGTGGCTGTCCTTGCCGACCGCACTGCCCCGACAACCCTTGAGGAAATCGAGATCGGCGCCGGTATCGGCGCCCTGGACGTGCTGCTGGTGCAGCCAGGCGTAACCGGATGTGGGCAGGTCGTGGTGCGGCTTCCATTCGGCGAGCCGACGGGCCAATTCCTCCTCGGGAATGTCGAGATGCAGGCGGCGGTTCGGCACGTCGAGCTCGATCATGTCGCCGTTCCTGACGACGGCCAGCGGCCCGCCGACGGCCGCTTCCGGCGAGGTGTGTAGGACGACGGTGCCATAGGCCGTGCCGGACATGCGCGCATCGGAGATGCGCACCATGTCGGTGATGCCCTTCTTCAAAACTTTCGGCGGGAGGCCCATATTGCCCACCTCGGCCATGCCCGGATAACCCTTCGGCCCACAGTTCTTCATGACCATGACGCAGGTCTCGTCGATGTCGAGAGCGTCGTCGTTGATCTTGGCCTTGTAGTCGTCGATATCCTCGAAGACGACGGCCCTGCCCCGGTGCGTCAGGAGATGCGGCGAGGCGGCCGAGGGTTTCAGCACCGCCCCCTTCGGTGCAAGATTGCCACGCAGCACGACGATGCCGCCCGACTGGGTCAGCGCCTTCTCGGCCGGCAGAATCACATCGTCATTCCAGTTGACGACATCCTTGACCTCATCCCACATCGTCTCGCCGGAGACCGTCAGCGCATCCTTGTGCAAGAGGCCGGCCTCGCCGAGACGCTTCAGCACCACCGGCAGGCCGCCGGCATAGAAGAACTCTTCCATCAGGTATTTGCCCGACGGCATCAGGTTGACGACGGTCGGCACGTCGCGGCCGCAGCGGTCCCAATCGTCCAGCGTCAGATCGACGCCGACCCGACCGGCGACGGCGAGCAGGTGGATCACCGCATTGGTCGAGCCGCCGATGGCCGCATTGGTGCGGATGGCGTTCTCGAAGGCTTCCTTCGTCATGACCTCTGATGGCTTCAGGTCGTCCTTGACCATCTGCACGATGCGCCGGCCGGTGAGCTGCGCCATGACCTTGCGGCGGGAATCGACGGCCGGGATCGCGGCATTGCCTGACAGCGCCATGCCAAGCGCCTCGGCCATCGAGGCCATCGTTGAGGCGGTGCCCATCGTGTTGCAGGTGCCCGACGAACGGCTCATCGACGCCTCGGCCTCGAGGAACTCGGCCTGCGTCATCTCGCCGGCCTTCACCATTTCGGAGAACTTCCAAAGATGCGTGCCCGAACCGACCCGCTCGCCGCGGAAGTAACCGTTCAGCATGGGACCACCGGTGACGAAAATCGACGGCAGGTCGACCGAGGCCGCCCCCATCAGCAGGGACGGCGTGGTCTTGTCGCAGCCGACCATCAGCACACAGCCATCCATCGGCTGGCCGCGGATCGCCTCCTCCACCGCGAGCGCGGCAAGATTGCGGTACATCATCGCGGTCGGGCGGAAGGTGTTTTCCGAGGCCGAGAACACGGGCACTTCGAGCGGGAAGCCGCCCGCCTCCCAGACACCGGCCTTTACCTTCTCGGCGAGCTCCCGCAGGTGCCCGTTGCACGGCGTCATGTCCGACCAGGTGTTGAGGATGCCGATGACCGGGCGACCGTCGAACAGGTCGTGCGGATAGCCCTGGTTCTTCATCCAGCCGCGGTGGTAGATCACGTCGCGGCTGGTGCCGCCGTACCACTCCTGCGATCTCAGCCTGCGCGGCCACTCAGCTTTCTTTTTCATGTCCTCAGTCCTTGAAGGGACCACCCGGCATGGGGTCGCCGAGCGGCCTTTGTCTCACGCCAGGGTGTAGGCGGTCTTGACGGTTGTGTAGAATTCGCTGGCGTATCGGCCCTGCTCACGCGGGCCATGCGACGAGCCCTTGCGCCCGCCGAAGGGCACATGGAAGTCGACGCCCGCTGTCGGCAGGTTGACCATGACCATGCCGGCCTCCGCATTGCGCTTGAAATGCGTCGCATGCTTGAGACTGGTCGTGGCGATGCCGGAGGAGAGGCCGAAGGGCGTGTCGTTGGCGACAGCCAGCGCCTCCTCGTAATCCTTGACGCGGATGACGGCGGCGACGGGGCCGAAGATCTCTTCCCGCGAGATGCGCATGTCGTTCGTCGCCTCGGTGAAGAGCGCAGGCGAAAGATAGAAGCCGGGCGTGTCCCGCTTCAGAAGCTCGCCGCCGAAAGCGAGTTTTGCGCCTTCCTTCCGGCCGATCTCGATATAATCGGTGTCCTGCTTCAACTGGCTTTCATCGACGACCGGGCCGATATGCGTGCCGGCCTTCAGTGCATCGTCGACGACCACACCTTTCAAACGCTCACCAACGGCCGCGACGAACTTGTCGTGGATGCCCTCGGTGACGATGACGCGCGAGGAGGCGGTGCAGCGCTGGCCGGTCGAGAAGAAGGCCGAGTTGACGGTGGCTTCCACAGCGACAGAAAGGTCCGCATCGTCGAGAACGACGAAGGGGTTCTTGCCGCCCATTTCGAGCTGATACTTGCGGTTATGCTCGACGGAGGCGAGCGCCACGCGTTTTCCGGTGCCGGTGGAGCCGGTGAAGGTGACGGCGTTGACATCGGGGCTGTCGAGCATGGTCTGCCCGACGACGGAACCCTTGCCCATGACGAGGTTCAGGACACCCCTCGGCAGGCCGGCGCGCACGAGAATGTCGACGATCGCCCAGGAACAGCCGGGCACCAGTTCGGCCGGCTTGAAGACGACGGTGTTGCCATAGGCGAGCGCCGGGGCGATCTTCCAGGCGGGGATGGCGATCGGGAAATTCCAGGGCGTAATGATGCCGACGACGCCAACCGGCTCGCGGGTAATCTCGACGCCGATGTTCGGACGCACGGACGGCAGCGTCTCCCCGGCAAGCCGCAGGCATTCCCCGGCGAAGAAATCAAAGATCTGGCCGGCGCGCACCGTCTCGCCGATGCCTTCGGCTAGCGTCTTGCCCTCCTCGCGCGACAGTAGCCGACCGAGTTCGTCCTTGCGGGCCAGAATCTCGTCGGCGGTTTTCCGCAGGATCGCGTGGCGCTCAAGAATGCCCGAACGCGACCAGCCCCGAAAAGCAGCCTTCGCCGCCGCGATCGCTGCCCTGGTATCCTCGACGGAGGCGCGGGCATACTCCCCCACCACGTCGCCGGTATTCGACGGGTTGATGTTCTTGATCGCATCCGAGCCGACCCACTCGCCGGCAATCAGGTTCTGGTGGATGGTCATGGGCAAGGCCTCCTGTCTGTCCCGCGCCGCGCCAAGGCGGCACATCCCTTACAATTGGCGGATTTCGATCCGTTCTTCCCGGGCAATGGCCAGCGGATTGCGCAGCGGCAAGCCGAAACCATCCGCCCCGATCTCGAACACATCCCCAGTCTCGGTGCGGATGCCGTCACCGAAGGAGAGCGTCGCCGTGCCGAACATGTGGACGTGGATGTCGCCCGGCGCGCGGAACAGGCCGTATTTGAAATGGTGGTATTCGAGATTGGCGAAGGTATGGGACATGTTCGCCTCGCCGGAGACGAAGGGCTTTTCCCACAGCACCGCGCCATTGCGCACGATACGCGAGAAACCGCGGATATCATCCGGCGCGGCGCCGATGCGGATTTCCGGACCGAAACTCGCCTGACGGAGCTTCGAATGGGCAAGGTAGAGATAGTTGATGCGCTCCGTCACATGGTCGGAGAACTCGTTCGCAACGGCAAACCCGAGGCGGAAGGGCGAACCATCGGCGGCGATCACATAGATGCCGGCCATCTCCGGCTCCTCGCCGCCATCGAGCGCGAAGGCTGGGGAGATGAGCGGGCCGCCGGGCGCCACGGCCTGCGTGCCGTTGCCCTTGTAGAACCATTCGGGCTGCACACCCTTCTCGCCCGGCTTCGGCTTGCCATTTTCGAGACCCATGCGGAACATCTTCATGGAATCCGTCAAGGTTTCCTCGGCCGCCTCCGTCGTCTTCTTGTGCATGGAATCGCGCGTGGCGGCCGAGCCGAGATGGGTGAGACCCGTGCCGGTCAGATGGAGATGGGCGGCGTCCGGATGGGTGATCGGCGACAGCAGCCGGCCCGCGGCATAGGCCGCCTCCAGGTCGACGGTCTCGCCGAACCCCTTTTCGTCGATGACGGCTTTCAGAGACTGCCCGCTGTTGGCGGCTTCCATGGCCAGCGCGTAGACGCTGCCCGCGCCCTTCACCGCACGGCCCGCGCCGCCTTCCTCGCGCACGACCACCGTGATCGAACCGTCGGCATTCGCTACCTGTGACATCAGCATTTTCGTTTCCTTCCTGAAGCCTGGACCAAGTCAAAGCTTCGCACCTGCGGCGGACAGACGTCACCGCACTGGCTGCATCCGCAGCCGGTCAAACACGTTGGCAACCCATGGGCGGACCAGTCCCCGGTCAGCCCTTGTTCTTGTTGTAGACGTCGAAGAACACGGCCGCGAGCAGCACCAGCCCCTTGATGAGCTGCTGGTAGTCGATGCCGATGCCCATGATCGACATGCCGTTGTTCATGACGCCCATGATGAAGGCGCCGATGACCGCGCCGGTGATCTTGCCGACACCACCAGACGCGGAGGCACCGCCGATGAAGCAGGCCGCGATGACGTCGAGCTCGAAGCCGACCCCGGCCTTCGGCGTCGCCGAGTTGAGGCGGGCCGCGATGATCATGCCGGCGAGCGCCGCAAGCGCGCCCATGTTGACGAAGGTGTAGAAGGTCAGCCGCTCGGTGTTGATACCCGAGAGTTTCGCCGCCTTCTCGTTGCCGCCCATGGCGTAGATGCGCCGGCCGATCGTCGTGCGGGTCGTGACGAACGTGTAGAGCGCGATGAGCAGGCCCATGACGACAAGAACGTTCGGCAGGCCGCGATAGGTCGAGAGCTGGAAGCCAAGGAAGATCGCCACGGCGCTGATGATCGCCATCTGCACGGCGAAGAAGGCGAAGGGCTCGTTCTCCGTCTCGTGCAGCGCGTTCATGCGGCGCTCGCGAAGCCCGGCATAGATGGCATAGCCGACGAGCAGGATGACGACGAGAAGGGCGAAATAGTTCTTGATGAGGCTGGTCGCGGGATCCGTGAGCGACAGGAAGTCCGGCACGAAGCCCGTGGAAAGGATCTGGAAGTCCTTCGGGAACGGGCCAACCGGGCGGCCGCCGAGCACGACATAGGTCATGCCGCGGAAGACGAGCATGCCGGCGAGCGTGACGATGAAGGACGGGATTTTCTGGTAGGCGACCCAATAGCCCTGCGCTGCGCCCATCAGCGCGCCGACGAAGATGCAGAGCGGCACGACGATGATCGCCGGCATCCCCCATTTCACCAGCATGATCGCCGAGATCGCGCCGATGAAGGCGACGATCGAGCCGACCGAGAGATCGATATGCCCCGCCACGATGATCAGGAGCATGCCCAGCGCCATGATGACGATGAACGAGTTCTGCAGCACGAGGTTGGTGATGTTGACCGGGCGGAAGAGCACGCCGTTGGTGATGACCTGGAAGAAGATCATGATGACGACGAGCGCGACGAGCAGGCCGTACTCGCGGATGTTCTTGCGCAGGTAGTCTCCCACCGAGGGCTGGGTCGTCTTGGTCGCGGTATCGGTGGACATTAGTGTTTCTCCCCGGAGCGCATGATGGCGCGCATGATGGATTCCTGGCTTGCTTCCGCCCTTGAAAGCTCGGCCACGATGCGTCCTTCGTTCATGACATAGATGCGATCGCAGGTGCCGAGCAGCTCCGGCATCTCCGAAGAGATCATCAGGATGCCTTTGCCCTCGGCGGCAAGCTGGTTGATGATGGTGTAGATTTCGAACTTCGCGCCGACATCGATGCCACGCGTGGGTTCATCGAGGATCAGAACCTCGGGATTGGTGAAGAGCCATTTCGACAGCACCACCTTCTGCTGGTTGCCGCCCGAAAGATTGACCGCTTCCTGGTAGATCGAGTGCGAGCGGATGCGCAGCTTCTGACGATAGCCGGAGGCGACCTTGGCTTCCTGGTGATTGTCGATGATCGTCGCCTTGGAAACGCCGTTGAGATTGGCGAGCGTCGTGTTGTGCATAATGTTGTCGATCAGCACGAGACCAAGCTGCTTGCGGTCCTCAGTCACATAGGCAAGGCCGGCCTCGATCGCCTTGGGGATCGTGCTCACATCCACCGGCTTGCCGCGCATGAAGACGTCGCCGGTGATCTTGTGGCCCCAGCTCTTGCCGAAGAGACTCATCGCCGTCTCGGTGCGCCCCGCCCCCATCAGGCCCGCAATGCCGACGACCTCGCCGGCGCGCACGGTGAAGCCGATATCGTGCAGGAACTGCCGGTCGCGGTGGTGCTGGTGGAAGACGTTCCAGTTCTTCACCTCCAGCAGCGTCTCGCCGATCTTTGGCTCGCGCGGCGGGTAGCGGTCTTCCATCTCGCGGCCGACCATGCCCTTGATGATGCGGTCTTCTGAAATGTCCTCGTGATGACAGTCCAGCGTCTCGACCGTGCCGCCGTCGCGCAGGATGGTGATCTGGTCGGCGACCTTTTTGATCTCGTTCAGCTTGTGCGAGATGATGATCGAGGTCATGCCCTGCGTGCGGAACTCCATCAGCAGCTTCAAAAGCGCATCGGAATCCTTTTCATTGAGCGAGGCGGTCGGCTCGTCGAGGATGAGCAGGCGCACCTTCTTGGAGAGCGCCTTGGCGATCTCGACGAGCTGCTGCTTGCCGACGCCGATATCGGTGATCAGCGTGCCCGGCGGCTCCTTGAGGCCGACCTTGTTCAGAAGTTCCTGCGTACGCCGGAAGGCGAGCTTCCAGTCGATGATGCCGTTCGTCGCGACTTCGTTGCCCAGAAAAATGTTTTCGGCGATCGACAGCAGCGGCACCAGCGCCAGCTCCTGGTGGATGATGATGATGCCCAGATGCTCGCTGTCCGAGATCGTGGAGAAACGGCGGACTTCGCCGTCGAAATGGATTTCGCCCTCGTAGGAGCCGGCCGGATAGACGCCGCTCAACACTTTCATGAGGGTGGATTTGCCGGCGCCGTTCTCGCCGACAAGGGCGTGGATCTCGCCTTCGCGGACCTTCAGGTTGACGTTGTCCAGGGCCTTCACACCCGGAAACGTCTTCGTGATGCCGCGCATTTCGAGAAGGGTCTTGCTCATGTACCAGTTTCCAGCGGCCGGCCATCACCCATCGATGGGGAAGCCGAGCCTATTCGCTCTGCGATCCGGAGAAAAGAGGGTTCGCGCGTCGCAGCGCGAACCCCGGAGAAGGAAGAAACGATCAGTTCTTCAGCTGGTCGGCCGTGTAGTAGGCCGAGTCCGTCACGAGGATCTTTTCCGCGTTGGACTTGTCGACAGCAACGGGCTTCAAGAGGTAGGACGGGACGACCTTGACGCCATTGTCGTAGGTCTTGGTGTCGTTCACTTCCGGCTCCTTGCCTTCCAGGAGCGCGTTGACCATGCCGACGGTGACCTTGGCAAGCTCGCGCGTGTCCTTGAAGACCGTCGAATACTGCTCGTCGGCGAGGATCGACTTGACGGACGGCAGTTCCGCGTCCTGGCCGGTGACGACAGCCATCGGCTGGTCGCCCGAGCCGTAGCCGACGCCCTTCAGGGCCGACAGGATGCCAATGGAGAGACCGTCATAGGGCGACAGGACGCCATCGACGCGGCCATCGGTGTAGGTCGAGGACAGCAGGTTTTCCATGCGGGCCTGCGCGACCGCGCCGTCCCAGCGCAGCGTGCCAACTGTTTCCATGCCGGTCTGGCCCGACTTGATGACGATGTCACCCTTGTCGACCAGCGGCTGGATGACGGACATCGCACCATCGTAGAAGAAGAAGGCGTTGTTGTCGTCAGGCGAACCGCCGAACAGTTCGACGTTCCATGGCTTGGTGTCCGGGAACTTCGCCTTCAGGCCATCAACAAGGCTGGTGGCCTGGAGAACGCCGACCTGGAAGTTGTCGAAGGTGGCGTAATAGTCGACATTGCCGGAATCGCGGATGAGGCGGTCATAGGCGATAACCTTCACACCAGCGTCGGCGGCCTTCTGCAGGATGTCGGAAAGCGTCGTGCCGTCGATGGCACCGATGACGAGGACCTTGGCACCCTTCGTCACCATGTTCTCGATCTGGGCGAGCTGGTTCGGAATATCGTCGTCAGCAAACTGCAGGTCCGGCGTGTAGCCGGCGTCCTTGAAGAGCTTTTCCATCGTCTCGCCGTCGGAAATCCAGCGGGTCGAGGTCTTGGTGGGCATGGAGATGCCGACCATGCCCTTGTCCTGGGCGAAGGCCGGCGCCACGAACGACGCGACGCTGATGGCGGCGGCGGCGAGGAGCGAAGTGATCATTTTCATTGAAAGGTCTCTCCCTGGTGCGCACTGGCCGAAATTGTGGCCAGGCATTGTTCTGTGCACGGGCGGGGTCGCATTCAGACGACGGCCTGGACTGGAAGGCATGGAGCCCGCCGGTCCCCACTCCCAAGGACCCCAGCGCACATTGGCGCAACGTCTACCGAATTGCCATAACTGTCAAATGCAATGAACTTCTATTTCGATATCAAAACTGGTATATGGAGGCAGATATATACTATTTTTATCGATCGAGATAACCATGCGTTTAGACGATGATATCGACGAACAGCTCTTCCCCGGCGAGGGCGGTGGGGATCTCAAGGACGTCGGCCTCCTGCGCAGCGGCCTGAAGCTCAGTCACCTGCGCATGATCGTCGCCATCGAGGAGCACAAGCAGGTCAGCGCCGCTGCCGATGCGTTGAACATATCCCAGCCCGCCGCCTCCCGCATGCTGACGGAAATGGAAACCATCCTCAAGGCGCAGCTGTGCGAGCGTGTCTCGCGGGGCGTGGCGCTCACCGCCTTCGGCCGGGCCTTCGCGCGGCGCGCGCGCACCATCCTTCTCGAACTGCGCGAAGTCGACCGCGAGCTTTCCGCCCTGAAATCCGGCACCGGCGGCTCGGTCTTCCTCGGCTCGGTGACGGCGCCGGCGATCAGCCTCGCCGTCCCGGCGATCCAGCAGGTCAGCGCCGCCTATCCCGGCATCGAGGTGAATGTGCGCGTGGAGACGAGCAACGTGCTCGCCCGGGAGCTTCTGGCGGCACGGCAGGACTTCATCATCGCCCGCGTGCCCGACGATCTCAATCCGCGGCTCTTCAACGTCACCGAGATCGGCATCGAAAAGGCCTGCCTCATCGTGCGCAAGGGCCATCCGCTGCTCGAAAAACCCGCCGCCAGCCTTGCCGACCTGCCGCACTACGACTGGGTCTTCCAGCCGGCCGGCACACTGCTTCGCCGGCGCATCGAGGAACTGTTCCTCGCTGCCGGCGTGCCGCTGCCCTCCAACGTGGTCAACACCTCATCCATTCTGCTGACGACCGCCATCGTCTGCGGCTCGAACGCCATCGCCCCCGTCGCGCGCGACATGGCCGTCTTCATCGCCGATGTCGGCGCGCAGGCGGGTGAAATCAGCATCCTCAACACCGATTTCGAGATCGACATCAAGCCGTACAGCCTTATCTCCGTCAAAGGCAGGGCGCTGCCGCCGAGCGCCAAACTGCTCTATGATCTGATCCTGCAACGCAGCCGGATGCTTTCGCCGGATTGAGGAGGTCCTTCATGTTCGGCATGACCGTATTCGAATCCGTGCTGGAGCGGCTGAAGGCCGAAGCACGCCACGCGGCTGAGGAAGAGGCGGCCGATGAAGGGCACGATGATGGGGGGCCGGCCGAAGTGCGCGGATTGCCCTCCGGCTTCGCCGGCCTCGGCACGGGCGGCGCCTTCATGTCCGGCTCGCAGGCTGCAGCCGCCTATCTCGATCTCTACGAGGAACCTGCCCCTGTGGAGCCGGAGCAACCGGCTGTTGTCGAGCTCCCGCCACCGCCACCGCATCTCCTGCGCATCGCGCCGGAGGAGGTGGCGAGCGACCTTTGTCTCAATGGCAAGGAAAGCGTGGACGAACTGCTCGCCCGCCGGCGTGCCTTTGCCCGGGAAAACCACCCCGACCGCGCGCCGGAAGAGCTGCGCGCCAATGCGACCTTGCGCATGAAGATCGCCAACATGCTGATCGACGAGACCATCCGGCGGATCAATGTCGAAAAAAGCCTCGGCCTGGCGCGCTGAGACGATGCGCCTCCGAGCACTTCCGCTTTTCTCCGAAAAGCTAAAACGCTCTAATTCCGGTTTCAACGCACTTCCGAACGCAAAACCGCTTCGCACTTTTGCTGGAATTGCGTTAGCCCTTCGGCTCCTGCTCCGGCGGTTTTGCGGCCGGATCAGACGGCTTGAAGAAGAGGATGAGCTGCGCGAAGGCATAGGCCGAGACGACGAGGAAGATGGTGCCCCAGGTCTGCTCGCCATTGTAGAATTCCACCGCCGTCCAGGCAGCACAGATCCCAACCAAAAGCAGCCGCCGCCAGAGCGGACGGTAGAACGGATGGTCGGGATCGATGAACTTCATGAACGTCTCCTCACGCTTCAGCGCCTACATAGGCGGTTTTCCCGTGCGAGGGAACCGGCTTTCAGGCATCGAGCCGATCGAGGAACGCTGCAAGCTCGGCTGGCGCGATATCGACGAGATGCCCCTTTTCCGGATAAGCGCCCGAGCGCACGTCGTCGGCATATTCGCGGAAGGCCGCGATGCGCTCCAGCTGCAGCCGGTCATATTCGGCAGCGAAGTTGCGGTAGACCTTCGCATGGCGCGGATAGTGCCCGCGATTCTGGCCGAGCACATCCTCGGCAAAGAGGTATTGCGCATCACAGCCCGTGCCCGCCCCCATTGAGAGCATGACGAGCCCTGTCCTCGCGCTGATCGCCGTGGCGATCTCGCCCGGCACCACCTCGATCTCCGCCGCGAAGGCGCCTGCCTCCTCCAGTGCCTTCACCTGCCGGAAGATCTCCAGCGCACTCTCGGCCGTCTTGCCGACGGCGCGGAAGCCGCCCGTCCAGGTGGCCTTGGAGGGGATGAGCCCGACATGGCCGCAGACCGGGATGCCCTCCTCCCGCAGGCGCCGGACGGTGGAAAGCCCGGCGGCGCAATAGACCGCATCGCCCCCGGCCTTCATCGCCTGGAAGGCGCTGCGCAGATAGTCGTCCGTCGTGACGAGATCGCCGTATTCCAGCCCCGGAAAGGCAAAGACAGTCGGCGCCGCCTCCCGGAAGGCCGGGCCCAGCAGCGCTGGCGGCACGGAAACGAGATCGACACCCGCCTTCTCGGCGGCCTCCGCCTCCTCCAGTGTCACGACGCGCAGCATGGTGAGCTGCCGCTTGCCCTTCACCGCCTTGAGGTCGGCAACGGTTGGTCTTCTGATCTTCATCTGTCCTCCGGACCGCCCTTCAGGCAGCAAGCAACGTCTTCAGTTTGGTTTCCGGCGCGGCAAGCGCGACGGGATCGGGATGGCGGCGGGCGGCGATCAGCATTTCCGCAAGGCGGATGTCCCGGGCGACCGCATTGCCCTTGCCGATGCCGCTTGCCGCGATCAGCCGGCCCGCGGCATCCAGATGGAAGAGGATGAAGGCCCCCTCGCCGAGGTCGCGCCGCACGGTCGTCGCCGCGTCGTCGGCCAGCCCGGCGATCTGCAGCGTCATGTCGTACTGGTCCGACCAGAACCACGGCACGGCGCTATGCGCCTCGCCGCCGCCGAGCATGTTGGCCGCCGCAAGCTGACCCTGCTCCTGCGCATTGCGCCAGGATTCGAGCCGGACGCGCCGGTCGCCGTAGAGCGGCAGCGGATAGGAGGTGCAGTCGCCGGCTGCAAGGATATCCGGATCGGAGGTGCGCAACAGGCCGTCGACAGCGATGCCATTGTCCACGGCAAGCCCTGCCATCCCCGCCAGTTCCGTGTTCGGCACCGCGCCGATGCCGACGACCAGCAGGCTGGCCGCAACGACGCGGCCGTCTTCCAGCGTGAGGCGAACCTCGCCCGGCCGCTCTTCGATGCCAGCGACCTTCGCAGCGCACAGCACCTCGACGCCTTCTTCCGCATGGCGGCTTGCGACGATCGCGGCGATCTCCGCCGGCACGCCGCGGCTGAGGATGCGCGGCAGGCCCTCGATGAGGGTCACGCTCGCGCCGAGCTTGCGGGCGCTCGTCGCCAGCTCCAGGCCGATGAAGCCGCCGCCGAGAATGGCGATATGGCTTCCCTCCACCAGATAGGCGCGGATGCGTGCGGCATCGTCATGGCTGCGAAGGGCGGCGATGCGCCCGCCGCAAACCGTGCCCGGCAGGCTGCGCGGGCGCGCACCGGTCGCCAGCAGCAATTTGTCATAGGGGACCGCCGTACCGTCGCCGAGCAGCACCCGCCGTGCGGTCCGGTCGATCTCGATGACCGGACGGCCGCAAAGCACCGCGATACCGGCGGCGGCATAGCGCTCCGCGTCCGCGACAAGCTTCGGGCCGTCGCCGGCGACCAGCGCCTCCTTGGAGAGGGGCGGACGCTCATAGGGCAGATGGTCCTCATTCCCGATCAGGGTGATCGTGCCATCAAAACCCTTTTCCCTCAGCGCAAAGGCTGCGCGCGCGCCGCATTCGCCGGCGCCGACGATGACGAAATCCGCCATGACGAGATCCTCCCGGCAGTTCCGGCAGCCGGAACCGCGAAAACAAAGAAAGCTAGAGCCCGATGAAGACCGTGCCGCCCTCGACCTTGACCGGATAGGTCTTGAGGTCGACACAGACCGGGGCGCCCTTTGCCTCGCCGGTCTTGTAATCGAAGCGGCCGTTATGCTTGGGACATTCGATGATGTGATCCATCACCAGCCCGTCGGCGAGGTGGATCTTCTCGTGGGTGCAGAGCCCGTCCGTCGCGTGATAGGTGTCTTCCGGGCTGCGGTAGATCGCGAAGGTGCGGCCCGCATGGTCGAAGCGGACGACGTCCTCCTCGTCGATCTCGTCCGCTGCGCAGACTTCTACCCAGGTGTCGCTCATGGTCTCTCCTCCGGTGGCGTGCTGGTTATTCGGCGGCCGCGACGGCCGCCTCGCTGTGAAATTCTTCCTTGTAGGGCCGCGCCGTCGCGGGCAGATCACGCTTGAGGAAATAGTCCTCGTTGCGAAGCTGGCGCAGGAAGGCGGGGATCATTTCCCGATAGCCGTGCCACATGGACGGGTTCGGCGCCGGCAAGTCGTGCTTGATCATGGCGTGCAGCCGCGGCAGCGCATGGTAAGGCACCATCGGGAACATGTGGTGCTCCACATGGTAATTCATGTTCCAATAGATGAAGCGGCTGACCGGATTCATGTAGACCGTTCGGCTGTTCAGCCGGTGGTCGATGACGTTGTCGGCAAGGCCGCCATGCTGCAGGAGACCCGTCAGCACATGGTGCCAGGCGCCATAAAGCCGCGGCAGGCCGATCAGCATCGCCGGCAGGATGGAGCCGAGCGCGAAACAGAGCGCGATGGTCGCGGCATAGATGGCAAGCCAGATACGGGCGATACGGATCGCCTTCGGCTGCTCGGAGGCGGGAATAAAGGTCTTTTCCGCCGCGCTCATCATGCCCGCCGCGTTGCGCAGCATGTCGATGACGGCATGCCACGCATCGAGCAGGCCGAAGAAATTGAGCACGAGGCGCGCGAGATCCGGCGGGCGCATCACGGCGATCTCGGGATCGCGGCCGACGATGACCGTATCCGTGTGGTGGCGCGTGTGACTCCAGCGCCAGGTCACCGGATTGCGCATGATCATGAAACAGGCGATCTGGTAGACGGCATCGTTCATCCACATCGTCTTGAAGGCCGTGCCGTGGCCGCATTCGTGCCAGCGGCTGTCGGAGGCCGATCCATAGAGTACGCCATAAACGAGGAAGAACGGTACCGCCCACCAGCTGCCCCACAACCAGATGCCGGCAGCGCCGGTGACCAGCATGGTGCCGAGCCAGATGGCGGTGTCGCGGATCGCCGGCCCGTCGCCGCGTTGCATCAGCGCCTTCATCTCCTTGCGGGCGATCTCGGTGTGATACCACTCGGCAGCGGCCAGGCCGTTGGCCACGGCGGCCTCGGCGTCACGGCCAAGAAGGCTGTAGTCCCGCTTCGTCGGCTTCATCCCTCATATCCTCCCTTGCGGCGTCACCTGCACGCCCCGCCTTGTCTGATGCACAAACGATACCGTCCTTGCCTGCATCCCTCAATCCTGCCATGATAGAATGCATCAAAACACATCATTCAACATCATCCAGTTATGATGGAAAGATTTCAGGGAGGGGACATGGCATCGCGGCCCACCATTACGGATCTGGCGAAAGCCGCCGGCGTCAGCGTGGCGACAGTCGACCGCGTGCTGAACGGGCGCCACAAGGTGCGCGAGGAAACGGCGCGGCGCGTCTACGATGCTGCAAATACGATCGGCTATCACGCGATCGGGCTGATCCGGCAGCGGGTTTTTGAGGACCTGCCACAATACAGGCTGGGCTTCAGCTTCCAGCGCCCGGGCCAGGCCTTCTACCAGAATTTCGCACGCGAGATCGAAATCGCCTGCAATGCCTGCACCACGGCGCGCATCGTGCCGCAGATCGATTTTATCAATGCGCAGACACCGGCGGCGATGACAGAAATGCTGCGGCAGCTATCGGCCCGCAACCAGGCGCTTGCCGTCGTCGCCCCTGATTATCCGGCGACGACCACAATGGTGGAGGACCTGAAGAACCGGGGCATTCCCCTCTTCTGCCTGCTCTCCGACTTCGCCATGGACGTGCGCCAGGGCTATATCGGCCTCAACAACATGAAGGTTGGCCGCACCGCGGCCTGGATGATCGCCCGCGGCGCCCGTCGGCCCGGCAAAGTGGCGATCTTCGTCGGCAGCCACCGCTTCCATGGCCACGAACTGCGCGAGATGGGCTTCCGCTCCTTCTTCCGCGAGAAGGGCGAGGGCTTCGAGGTGCTGGACACGCTCGTCAATCTCGACACCAGCGAGATCACCCACGAGGCGACCGCCAACCTGCTCGCCCAGCACCCGGATCTCGTCGGCCTCTATGTTGCCGGCGGCGGCATGGAAGGCGCGATTTCCGCCATCCGCGAAGAGGGTTTGGGCGGAAAGATCCAGCTCATCGTCAACGAGCTGACGCCCGAATCGAAGGCCGGCCTTGCGGACGACGTCGTCACCATGGCGATCAGCACGCCGTTGCCCACCCTCTGCCGCGAGCTCGTCTCGCTGATGGTGACGGCCATCGAGAAGGGCGATGCCGCCGTACCCGGGCAGACCTTCCTGCCCTTCGACATTTTCCTTCCGGAGAATATCTGACACAGGAAATGATGGTTTCCCATCATCCTCCCGATGAATTCTGTCAGCGATGAGGGCGTGGCCGGCACCTTCGGCTTTGACGCCCGCCAAGCGCTTCCCGATCCTCATGCGTGCATGCGAGGCGGCCCTGTCGGCAGCCTCGAAAGACCGGAGGACCCCCATTCCATGCCGCCCCTTGACTTCGCTCTCAACCACATGACGGCGCCCGCGCTGACACTCGACGCCTTCTTCGCCCTCGCCGTCTCGCTCGGCATGACGAAGGTCGAGATCCGCAACGACCTCAATGGCAACGCCATCCTGGACGGCACCGCGCCGGCCGAGGTGAAAGCGCTCGCCGAACGTCACGGCGTCACGATCATCTCGATCAACGCACTCCAGCGCTTCAACGAATGGACGCCCGCCCGCGCCGCCGAGGCCAAGGAGCTGATCGACTACACAGCGGCGGCAGGTGCCCGCGCGCTCGTGCTCGTGCCGAAGAACGACGGCACCGGGCAGGCCGACGGCGAACGGCAGGCCAACCTCGCCGAGGCGCTCATCGCCCTGAAACCGATGCTGGCTGCGGCCGGAATCATCGGCCTCGTCGAGCCGCTCGGCTTCGAAATCTGCTCGCTGCGCTCCAAGCGCGAGGCGGTCGAAGCGATCAGGGCCATTGGCGGGGAACAGATATTCCGTCTCGTGCACGACACGTTCCATCATCACCTTGCCGGCGAACCGGACCTCTTCGCAGAGCTCACCGGCCTCGTCCACATCTCCGGCGTCGAGGACGCCGACATCGCGGTCCCGGCCATGCGGGATGGTCATCGCGTCCTCGTCGGCCCGCAAGACCGGCTTGGAAATATAAGACAGATCAAAGCCTTGCTCGCTTCCGGTTATACCGGACCGCTCTCCTTCGAGCCCTTCTCCCCGGACGTGCACGGTGTCCCCGACCCCAGGGCGGCCGTGGCACAGAGCGTCGGCTTCCTGCGCGAAAACATCTAGACCAGGCGGTGCCGGCGACCTATCCACCGGCCCTTTTCCCCAGGGCCCTGCGGGATTCCCGATCCTGAAAATGGAACGGGCTTGACGTCCCTGACAGAAAATGGAATAAACATTCCGCAATACGGAATTCGCGGTTTGTTTATTCTGTTTTGGCCTTTTGCCTCCCGGGAGGAGCAAGGGGCCGGCTGCCCCGCAAGGGCCAGCTGTCCGGACAATCGGGTGGCGCTGCCGGACGCCACGTTGAGGAGGAAAACGACATGAAAAAATTCATTCTGAGCACGGCGCTTGCCGCAATGATGTCCACCGCCGCCCATGCCGAAACGATCGGCGTGACCATGGCGCAGTTCGACGACAACTTCCTGACCGTTCTGCGCAACGGCATGTCCGATTATGCCAAGACGCTCGACGGCGTTGATCTTCAGATCGAAGACGCCCAGAACGACGTTGCAAAGCAGCAGAGCCAGATCCAGAACTTCATCGCGTCAGGCGTCAGCGCCATCATCGTGAACCCCGTCGATACCGACGCGACCGCCGCCATGTCCAAGGCCGCCGCAGAGGCCGGCATTCCGCTCGTCTACGTCAACCGCGAGCCGGTCAACGTCAACGAACTGCCGGAAAAGCAGGCTTTCGTCGCCTCCGACGAAAAGGAATCCGGCACGCTGGAAACCAAGGAAGTCTGCCGCCTGCTCAACGGCAAGGGCAAGGTCGTCGTCATGATGGGCGAACTGTCCAACCAGGCGGCGCGCATGCGCACCCAGGACGTCAAGGACGTCATCGCCACCGACGAGTGCAAGGGCCTCGAAATCGTCGAGGAGCAGACCGCCAACTGGTCGCGCACGCAAGGGTCGGACCTCATGACCAACTGGCTCTCCGCCGGTCTCGAGTTCGACGCGGTCATCTCCAACAATGACGAAATGGCAATCGGTGCCATCCAGGCGCTGAAGGCCGCCGGCCGTTCGATGGACAGCGTCGTCGTCGCCGGTGTCGACGCAACGCAGGACGCCCTCGCCGCCATGGCGGCCGGCGACCTCGACGTGACGGTGTTCCAGGATGCCGCCGGCCAGGGCAAGGGTTCGGTCGACGCCGCGCTGAAGCTGGCAAAGGGCGAGAAGGTGGAAACCAAGGTCTACATTCCCTTCCAGCTCGTGACCCCGGCCAACATCGCCGACTACCAGGCGAAGAACTAACCGGCTCCGCCGGTCGCTGAAAACCTTCAGACTGCTCTGGACGCGGGCACGCAAGCGTGCGCGCGTCCGACCCGTTTCTGGTTGCTCCGGGAGGGAGGGGACGATGGTCAGTCCGACCACCATGGCCGCGGTTCGTGCAAGCGGCGCCATTCCGAATGCTGAATATCTCCTGTCTGCGGAAGGTGTCCGCAAGGAATTTCCGGGCGTCGTTGCGCTCGACGATGTTGAGTTCAAGCTGAAGCGCGGCACCGTGCACGCCCTGATGGGCGAGAACGGCGCCGGCAAATCCACACTGATGAAGATCCTTGCCGGCATCTATACGCCCGACCAGGGTGAAATACTGCTCAAGGGCCAGAAGATCCGCCTGCAATCGCCGCTCGACGCGCTGGAAAACGGCATCGCCATGATCCACCAGGAGCTCAACCTGATGCCGTTCATGACGGTGGCGGAGAACATCTGGATCCGCCGCGAGCCGAAGAACCGCTTCGGCTTCGTCGACCACGGCGAGATGAACCGCAAGACCGCCGCCCTCTTCAAGCGCCTCAACATCGCGATGGACCCGGAAGTGCAGGTGCGCGACCTCTCCGTCGCCAACCGCCAGATGGTCGAGATCGCAAAAGCCGTGTCCTATGAGAGCGACGTGCTCATCATGGACGAGCCGACCTCGGCACTGACCGAGCGCGAGGTAGAGCACCTCTTCACCATCATCCGGGACCTCCGCTCGCAAGGCATCGGCATCGTCTACATCACCCACAAGATGAACGAGCTGTTCGAGATCGCCGACGAGTTCTCGGTGTTCCGCGACGGCAAGTACATCGGCACGCACGCCTCCTCGGACGTGACGCGCGACGACATCATCCGCATGATGGTCGGCCGCGAGATCACCCAGATGTTCCCGAAGGAGGAGGTGCCGATCGGCGACGTCGTCCTCTCGGTCAAGAACCTCACCCTCAAGGGCGTGTTCCACGACGTCTCCTTCGATGTGCGCGCCGGTGAAATCCTCGGCCTTGCCGGCCTCGTCGGCTCGGGCCGCTCGAACGTCGCCGAAACGATCTTCGGCGTGACGCCGGCGACCTCGGGCACGATCTCGATCAACGGCAAGCAGGTGAACATCGACAGCCCGAACACGGCGATCAAGCACCGCATGGCGTTCCTGACAGAAGACCGCAAGGACACCGGCTGTCTGCTGATCCTCGATATCCTGGAAAACATGCAGATCGCCGTGCTTCAGGACAAGTTCGTCAAGAACGGTTTTGTCGCCGAGGGCGAACTGACCAAGGTCTGCGAGGAGATGAGCCGGAAGCTGCGCGTCAAGACGCCGAACCTGTCCGAGCGCATCGAGAACCTCTCGGGCGGCAACCAGCAGAAGGTGCTGATCGGCCGCTGGCTGCTCACCAATCCGCGCATCCTGATCCTCGACGAGCCGACGCGCGGCATCGATGTCGGCGCCAAGGCGGAAATCCACCGCTTCGTGACGGAGCTCGCCCGCGACGGCGTCGCCGTCATCATGATCTCGTCGGAAATGCCCGAGGTCCTCGGCATGAGCGACCGCGTCATGGTCATGCACGAGGGGCGGGTCACCGGCATTCTCGACCGGGCGGAAGCGACGCAGGTCAAGGTCATGGAACTGGCTGCCCAGTAAATTTACGGCGGCCGTGGCGCCGCAAGGGAGGTAATCATGAGCACGAATTCCGCCGCGCAGGCTCAAGGCTCCGCGCAGAAATCTGCCCGCCGGCTCCCGCCGGAACTCAACATCTTTCTCGTCCTCATCGGCATCGCGCTGGTCTACGAAATCCTCGGCTGGATCTTCGTCGGTCAGAGCTTCCTGATGAACCCGCAGCGCCTGACGATCATCATCCTGCAGGTCTCCGTCATAGGCATCATCGCCGTCGGCGTCACACAGGTCATCATCACGGGGGGCATCGATCTCTCCTCCGGCTCGGTGGTCGGGATGACGGCGATGTTCACCGCCTCGCTGGCACAGGCCTCGACCTGGCCGCGCGCGCTCTATCCCTCGCTGACCGACCTGCCGGTCATCGTGCCGGTCGCGCTCGGCATCGGCGTCGGCCTGCTCGCCGGCTTCATCAACGGCCAGCTCATCGCCAAGACGAAAATCCCGCCCTTCATCGCCACGCTCGGCATGATGGTGTCCGCCCGCGGCATCTCCAAGTGGTACACCAAGGGCCAGCCGGTTTCGGGCCTCACCGAACAGTTCAACTTCATCGGCACCGGCATCTGGCCCGTCGTGATCTTCCTCGTCGTCGCGGTCATCTTCCACATCGCGCTGCGCTATACCCGCTACGGCAAGTTCACTTATGCGATCGGCGCGAATGTGCAGGCCGCCCGCGTCTCCGGCATCAACGTCGAATCCCACCTGGTGAAGGTCTATGCCATCGCCGGCGCACTCGCAGGCCTTGCCGGCGTCGTCACCGCGGCACGTGCCCAGACAGCCCAGGCCGGCATGGGCGTGATGTACGAACTCGACGCCATCGCCGCGACCGTCATCGGCGGCACCTCTCTTGCCGGCGGCGTGGGGCGCATCACCGGCACGGTCATCGGCACCGTCATCCTCGGCGTCATGACTTCGGGCTTTACCTTCCTGCGCGTCGATGCTTTCTACCAGGAGATCGTCAAGGGCGTGATCATCGTCGCCGCCGTCGTCGTCGACGTCTACCGGCAGAAGAAGCGCAAGACATAGTTCCTATTCCGCGGGTTTTCCCGCGGCGCCGTTGCGGGGCGAGCGCATCGCCCCGCCCCTCCCGCCGGCAAGGCCGGTACACCAGAGAGAATGAAGATGACTGTGAGATTTGGTCTTCTCGGCGCAGGCCGCATCGGCAAGGTCCACGCCAAGGCCGTAACCGGCAATCCGGATGCCGTGCTCGTCGCCGTTGCCGATGCCTTCCCCGCCGCCGCCGACGCGATCGCCAAGCAGTATGGCTGCGAAGTCCGCACCATCGAGGCGATCGAGGTCGCCAAGGATATCGACGCCGTCGTGATCTGCACCCCGACCGACACCCATGCCGACCTCATCGAGCGTTTTTCACGCGCGGGGAAGGCCATCTTCTGCGAGAAGCCGATCGATCTCGACGTCGAGCGCGTCAAGGCCTGCATGAAGGTGGTCGACGAGACCAAGGGCAAGTTGATGGTCGGTTTCAACCGCCGCTTCGACCCGCATTTCATGGCCGTGCGCAAGGCGATCGATGACGGCCGCATCGGCGATGTCGAGATGGTCACCATCACCTCGCGCGACCCCGGCGCCCCGCCGGTCGACTACATCAAGCGCTCCGGCGGTATCTTCCGCGACATGACGATCCACGACTTCGACATGGCCCGCTTCCTGCTCGGCGAAGAGGTCGTCTCGGTCTCGGCCACCGCCGCCGTGCTGGTCGATCCCGACATCGGCAAGGCCGGCGACTACGACAGCGTTTCGGTCATCCTGCAGACGAAATCCGGTAAGCAGGCCGTCATCTCCAACTCGCGCCGCGCCACCTACGGTTATGACCAGCGCATCGAGGTGCACGGCTCGAAGGGCATGGTGTCAGCCGAAAACCAGCGTCCGGTCGCCATCGAGATCGCCAACGGCGACGGCTACACCCGCCCGCCGCTGCACGATTTCTTCATGACCCGCTACACCGAAGCCTATGCCAACGAGATCGCGAGCTTCATCGCCGCCATCGAGAAGGGCGCGACCATCTCGCCCTCCGGCGCCGATGGCCTCGCAGCCCTCGCACTCGCCGACGCAGCCGTTAAATCGGTCGAGGAAAAGCGCCAGATCTCCGTCGCCTGACGGGCACCTCCTCCCAAGGCAACTGGCCGGGCGATTTTTCGCCCGGTCTTTTTGTTGGGCCTCCGCCCCACTCTCCTCCGTCAGTCTCCAACCGTCCGCGCCACGATGACATCATGGTCCATCTCCGCCAGCGCGCGGTCGAGATGGCCTTCCAGCACCAGCGTGGCCTCCTCCGGCACGACGGAGATCGGCGGGGCGCCGAAAAGGCGGACCTGCTGCGATTGTGCAAGCCCCTCTTCGAGCCCCCGCTGGAGGAGATCGAAATAGCGGGTGCCGGGACCGGTGATGGCGATCGGCATGTTCTCGTAGAGGCTGACGACACGCGAAAGCCCCTGCCCCAGCGCAAGGCCCGCCTGGCGGAAGGCATATTCCGACATGCGGTGGCCCTGCCGGGCGCGCAGCGCGATCTTGTCCATCTCGGCCAGCGGCACGAATTTCGCCGGGATCGTATCCGGCGGCACTTCGAAGGCGGTGCGCAGGATGCCGTAGAAGCCCGCGGACGCCTCGATGCAGCCCTGCGCACCGCAGCGACACAGTTTTCCATCCGACGAGTTCAGCATGTGCCCGAAATTCGGCGCCGTCACCGAGAGTTCCCCCGACCGGTCGAACCGCGCGATGCCGAGGCCGATGCTGTGGCCGAGCGAGAGCGCGGCAACCGCTTGCAGATCCCGCACGCCTGCCTTCTCCATGCGCAGCGCCATGGCATGAGCGACGAGCAACGTCTCGTTGCTGAGGAGGATCTTCGCCCGCCAGGGCGGCTGCAACAGCGCCGCAAAATCCACCTGCTGCGCGCCGAAGACCGGCGACCAGACGAGCCGTGCCGTCTGGGGATCGACGAGGCCCTTGCTGCTGATCGACACGACCAGCAGCTGTCCACGGTCGATCCGGGACCGGTCCGCCAGCTTGTCGAGCGCGGCCACGAAGGCTTCGGTAAAAGGCCGCGTCGCGGTATCGGCATGGTTGCGTGGCTCCTCGAACCGGTCGAGCAGCGTGCCGCCATAGTCGGCGAGTGAATATTGCACCATGTCGGAAGAGATGCGCACGGTCGCAAGGTAGCCGGCATCGCGCCGCTGGCCGAAGATGACGCGCGGCCGCCCGCGCGAGGCCGACGCCAGCTGTTCGCGCCGTTCCAGCACCTCGGCCTTTTCCAGCTCCGCCGTGATCACCGATACGGTCGCCGAAGCGAGGCCCGTATGATGGGAAATATCGGTATGGGCAAGCGGACCATGCCGGCGCAGCGAGGCGAGCACCAAGGCACTGTTCTGCTGACGCACAAGCTCCGTGCTCGATTTGGTCAGCATCGTCGGTTTCCGCTCGCTTTCACAGGATGCAACACATGCCCCTCCCAAAGCATCTGTCACGCCGTCGTTCAAGGCCTTTCAAGCCGTGTTGACAGCCTTCGAAACTTCTGACATTTATTTTCTCGACTGTCGAGAAAAAAGTCCCGAGGCCATCGGGAGGGGTATCGAGACAGTAGATCGTGGCCGGTCGTTGATTGGGCGGGAGGTTCGCCCAGGCGGTCGGTGTTCACTTGGGAGGATATTATGAAGTTCGTTCTGAAGCTGATGGCAGGGGCTGCCATCATCGTTTCCCTGCATTCCGTAGCGCACGCCAAGGACCTCGTGGTCGGCGTTTCCTGGTCGAACTTCCAGGAAGAGCGCTGGAAAACCGACGAAGCCGCCATCAAGGCAGCGCTCGAAGCCTCCGGCGACAAATACATTTCGGCTGACGCCCAGTCGTCTGCCGCAAAGCAGCTGACGGACGTCGAATCGCTGATCGCCCAGGGCGCCAATGCCATCATCGTTCTCGCCCAGGACTCTGAAGCGATCGGCCCGGCCATCGAAAAGGCTGCCGCGGAAGGCATCCCGGTCGTCGGCTACGACCGCCTGATCGAAAACCCGGCCGCCTTCTACATCACCTTCGACAACAAGGAAGTCGGCCGCATGCAGGCCCGCGAAGTGTTCAAGGTGAAGCCGGAAGGCAACTACGTCTTCATCAAGGGCTCCTCGTCCGACCCGAACGCCGACTTCCTCTTCGCTGGCCAGCAGGAAGTGCTGAAGGAAGCGATCGACGCCGGCAAGATCAAGACCGTCGGCGAAGCCTATACCGATGGCTGGAAGCCGGAAAATGCCCAGAAGAACATGGAGCAGTTCCTGACGGCGAACGACAACAAGGTCGACGCGGTCGTCGCCTCGAACGACGGCACGGCCGGCGGTGCGATCGCGGCACTGGCCGCCCAGGGCCTTGCCGGCTCCGTCCCGGTCTCCGGCCAGGATGCCGACCACGCTGCGCTGAACCGCGTCGCGCTCGGCACACAGACCGTTTCCGTCTGGAAGGACTCGCGTGAACTCGGCAAGCGCGCGGCGGAAATCGCTGCCTCGCTCGCCAGCGGCAAGACCATGGACGAGATCGAAGGCGTCACCACCTTCAACGGCGGCCCGAAGGGCGTCGAAATGAAGTCGGTCTTCCTCGCCCCGCTGCCGATCACCAAGGACAACCTGAACGTCGTCATCGACGCCGGCTGGATCCCGAAGGAAACCGCGTGCCAGGGCGTCGCCGCCGGCTCGGTCGCAGCCTGCAACTGACAGGCAATGATCCGGTACTCACCTGACCATCCCAGGCGCCGCAGCGGCTTCCGTTGCGGCGCTTGCGCAAGATGGACAGCGGGCAGAGGATGAGGCGGCGAAAATCCTCGAAGCGGAATGAGGGAGGTGGGAAACGGGTTTCCGTCCGTGCCGCCGGAACCTCGGACCACGCCCGAACGACACGTTCAACAAAAGTGGGGGGACGGCAAAGCCATGGCCGACATCACGAATACCACGCATGCCAATCGCGCGCGATCGGCGGGCGAGAACCCGGTCAAGCGCTTCTTCCGCGCGACCGAGATCGACACGCGCCTGCTCGGCATGGTCGGCGCCATGCTGATCATCTGGATCGGCTTCAACATCCTGTCCGGCGGCCTGTTCCTGACGCCGCGCAACCTGTGGAACCTTTCGGTCCAGACCGCCTCCGTCGCCGTGATGGCGACCGGCATGGTGCTCGTCATCGTCACGCGCAACATCGACCTCTCCGTCGGTTCGATCCTCGGATTCGTCGGCATGATCATGGGCGTGCTGCAGGCGGAACTGCTGCCGCAACTGCTCGGCTTCAACCATCCCGCCACCTGGATCATCACCCTCCTCGCCGGCCTCCTGCTCGGCGCGGGCATCGGCGCGCTGCACGGCGCCATCATCGCCTTCCTCAACGTGCCCTCCTTCATCGTCACGCTCGGCGGCTTGCTCGTCTGGCGCGGTGCCACCTGGTTCGTGACGAGCGGCCGCACCGTCGCCCCGATGGACGCGACCTTCCGCCTGATGGGCGGCGGTACGGAAGGCTCGATCGGCGCCACCGCCAGCTGGATCGTCGGCATCCTCGCCTGTATCGCCATCGTCGCCACTATCATCAATTCCCGCAAGCAGCGCCAGCGCTTCGGTTTCCCGCAGCGCCCGATGTGGGCCGAGTACTTCCTCACCGCCGTCGGCTGCACCCTGGTGCTCGGCGCCGTCGCTGTCGTCAACAGCTATCCCTGGCCGGTCGCCATCGCCCGTAAATATGCCGACGCCAACGGCATCGCCTGGCCGGAAGGCGGCCTGTTCATCCCGCACGGCATCGCCGTACCGGTGCTGATCGCCATCCTCGTCGGCATCGTCATGACCTTCATCTCGACGCGCCTGCGCTTCGGCCGCTACGTCTTCGCGATCGGCGGCAACCAGGAAGCCGCCGAGCTTGCCGGCATCAAGACGCGCTGGGTAACGGTGAAGATCTTCGCACTGATGGGCATGCTCTGCGCCATCGCCGCCGCCATCTCCACCGCCCGCCTCAATGCCGCAACCAACGCGCAGGGCGAGCTCGACGAACTCTACACCATCGCCGCAGCCGTTATCGGCGGCACCTCGCTTGCCGGCGGCATGGGCACAATCGCAGGCGCCATGCTCGGCGCCCTCGTCATGCAATCGCTGCAGTCGGGCATGGTGCTGGTCGGCATCGACACCCCGTTCCAGCGCATCGTGGTCGGCATGGTTCTTGTCGTCGCCGTCTGGCTCGACACGGTCTACCGCGCCCGCGCCAAGTAAGAGGAGCCCATCCAATGACGGACACAAGTACGCCCCTCGTGGAGCTGAAGAACATCTCCATCTCCTTCGGCGGCATCCATGCCGTCGACAACGCCTCGGTCGATCTCTTTCCCGGCGAGGTCGTCGCCCTGCTCGGCCACAACGGTGCCGGCAAGTCGACGCTGATCAAGATCCTCTCCGGCGCCTACAGGCGCGACGCGGGCGAGATCCTGATCAACGGCGAGCCCGCCGACATCAACAACCCGCGCGACGCTAAGAAATACGGCATCGAGACGATCTACCAGACGCTCGCCGTCGCCGACAATGTCGACGCCGCCGCCAACCTCTATCTCGGCCGCGAACTGAGAACCCCCTGGGGCACCCTCGACGACGTTGCGATGGAGGCGAAGACCCGCGAAGTGATGGGCCGCCTCAACCCCAACTTCCAGCGCTTCAAGGAACCGGTGAAGGCCCTTTCCGGCGGCCAGCGCCAGTCGGTGGCGATCGCCCGCGCGATCCTCTTCAACGCCCGCATCCTGATCATGGACGAGCCCACCGCAGCGCTCGGGCCCCAGGAGACGGCTCAGGTCGGCGAACTGATCAAGCAGCTGAAGAAGGAAGGCATCGGCATCTTCCTGATCAGCCACGACATCCACGACGTCTTCGACCTCGCCGACCGCGTCTCGGTGATGAAGAACGGCCAAGTCGTCGGCCATGCGCGCACCGAGGATGTCACCAAGGACGAGGTGCTCGGCATGATCATCCTCGGCAAGGTCCCGGAAAAGGCCATCCCCGGCCCCGGCGCCATGCAGACCACCTGACCGACCCCACCGGAAGCCGCCGGCCACCCGGCGGCTTCCATCCCCAGGCCATGCCAGAGCGCGCGATCTGCGGAACAGATTGCCCATTCTGCATTTTCCCGATTGAAGCCCGCCCCCAGCTAGGCTAAGAACCCTCTCATCGGACAGGCGAGTCATCGCCAAGGCAGGCACCCGTAGCTCAGCTGGATAGAGTGTTGGATTCCGATTCCAAAGGTCACAGGTTCGAATCCTGTCGGGTGCGCCAAATTCCGCCGATTGCCCTCTACAATACGCTATGGTCGCCAAACATCCGCCTTTGCGTATGGCACTGAGGTCACCTAGGCAGAAAAGCGCTCAAACGGCGGTATTCGGCGGCAAAAAGCTCGTATCGTCTGCGGTCGATCGCGATCCCGATAGAAACGTGTCGTAATTAGATTTGCATGGCCGCAATGCGCCTCCAGTTCGGCCATCGGCTCATTCGTCAAGCCTACCCAAAGCAGCTATTCGATTTGGGTTGGAAAGAATGGCGATCCTAGGGTGCGGAGCAGTCGGAAAGCTTTCCAGGCCGCCTCTACTCGGGCCTTCTTGATGTTCTCAGGCGCAATACTTAGAGTTGCTGTTTGCTGGCGCACAACAAGAACTCACTGCGGTCGCCTGCTCCGCCAACCATCGATCGCGCGGTTTGCAGCTCGACGGCCGGGCGGCGAGCACCACCTCGAACCGACCTCCGACCAGACGCGGGGAGGATGCACAATAGAGGGCCATCGGCCGGCTCCCGTCGCTGACCTCGAAGGTGAGTTTGGCGGCCGGGTCAAGCCGAACGTGGTCCGAAACCTTGCGAATAATCGCGGAGAACCTGCCCGCCGGCATGTGGCTCTTGCCGTCCTCGTCGATATCCCAGAGTTGGACGAAGATCTCTGACCAGGCTTCCGGATTGGCGCCGCAGTCGAGTGCCGAGAAGGCGCCCGCCTTGACCTCGGTGACGTGATAGCCCGCCTTCACCGGCTGCTCTTCGTAGAGAAACACCAGCGGCGCCTCTGGCGCGGCCGCCAGCTCATCAAGAAGCTGGCCAAGCGTAATGTCGGACGAAACGGCCTTGTCGATCGCGTTCATGTGCGCTACTCCTATCATTCAATAATTCAAGGATTATTGAAATATGGATGAGCGTCAAGCCCTCACGTCATTCGCGGCCCTGTCGCAGGAAACCCGTCTCGCCGTTGTCCGAACGCTGGTCGTCGCTGGCGCGGACGGACTTGCCGCCGGCCTGATCGCCGAGCGCATGGGCGTGTCGCCGTCGAATGTGTCCTTCCATCTGAAAGAACTGGAACGGTCGGGTCTTGTCACGCAGCAGCGCCAATCCCGCTCGATCGTCTATAGCGCCAGCTACGATGCGCTGGCCGATCTCGTGAAATTCCTGATGGAGGACTGCTGTGCCGGTCATCCCATCATCCGCGAGGGTGTCGAGCGGTCCGATGGCTGCTGCAAGACGGGCGCTGCCCTGAACGAGGACGACGCCGTTGCGTAACGCGAATGTTCCCGTCGGCTTCGTCGCCGCGCTCGGCCTGACCCAGATCATCGGCTACGGCACCCTCTATTACAGCTTCAGCATTCTGGCGCCCGGCATGGCCGCGGATCTCGGCATCACGGTCCCGCAGGTCTTTGCCGTCTTCTCGGCCTCGCTGTTCGTTGGCGGCCTGTCAGCACCGTATATCGGCCGGCAGATGGATCGCATTGGCGCGGCATCGGTAATGGCGATCGGCTCGGCGTTGTCCGCACTGACCTTGATCCTGTGCGCCTGGTCGCCATCTGTGGCGATCTTTGCACTGGCCATCGTCCTGTTGGAGATATCGTCCGGCATGGTCCAGTACCAGGCGGCCTTCGCGGCACTGGTGGAAGCCGATCCCCGGTCTGCATCGCGGAGCATCACCTATCTCACGCTGATTGCGGGATTTGCCTCCACGATTTTTTGGCCGATTGCCACGGCACTGCTCGGTTATCTGTCCTGGCGGGAAATCTACCTTGTCTATGCCGGGCTGAATCTCCTCGTTTGCATGCCGTTCCACGTCTGGATCATGCGGAAGGGAAAGGTAGCCGCGACCGGCGGGCAAAGACCCATACGCGAACCTGTCATCGGGGCCATTCCTCGCGAGCGCCGCCGCGGCGCTGTCCTTGCCGTCTCGTCAGCATTCGCGCTGCTCGGCTTCACGCTTGGAGCCATGCTCGCCCATATGGTCCCGATGCTCGGTGCGCTTGGATTCGGAAGCGCCGCCGTCGTCATCGGCTCGCTGTTCGGCCCGGCGCAGGTTCTCAGCCGCCTGATCAACATGATCTTCGGCACACGCCTCGCGCCGCCGGGCCTTGCGGTTCTCTCCGCAGCCTTCATGGTGCTGAGCGTTGTCATTCTGGCGCTATCCGGCAACTGGCTCCCCGGTGCGGTTGCCTTCTCGATTTGCCTCGGCCTCGGATCGGGTATCAACAGCATCGCCCAGGGCAGCTTACCGCTCTACCTGTTCGGCTCGGACGGATACGGTGCGCTCACCGGCAAGATGGCCGCATCACGACTAGCCGCCGGCGCGGCTGCGCCGTTTGCCTTCGCGGCGACGATGGAGCAGTTCGGCATAGGCGCGTCGCTCGTCTTGAGCGCCGCGCTCGGCTCGATCGGCGTTGCGGCGTTTGTCGCGGTGGCGATGGCGACGAAGCGGAGCCTCGTCGCCTCGCCGAGCCCGTCAAATTGACCGCAACCAACGGGTATCGTCGATGCCTGGGCGCTTCACGGCTTTTGTCGAGCAATCCTCCTCTTGTCGACCTCAGATGCTTGTTTCCGAGTCAGTCCGATATCATCAAGTTGGTGTTCGTCGAGCATCGACACTGGTTGGGATCGTTGCGAGGTACCCATGCTTTGGGCTGACACGATAGGAAGTTCGTCCGCGTCCCGCCGCAGAACCGCCATCGCCACGCCGATGATCAGTGCGGCTCCCAACCATTGCAGGGTGGTGAGACGCTCGCCCAGGAAGAGGAACGACCCGATGACCCCGAACACTGGAATGAGGTTGAAGAAGCTACCAGCAACGCTCGCCCGCATAGACCGGAGCGCGTACAGATAGAGCCAATAGGCAAGCGCATAGTAGAGCAGCCCCGAGAGAATGATCGTCGCGATGTCCTGGACCGGTACGGTGGCTGTGCTCGATAGATCGACCCGGGACAGTTCAAGCGGCCAGATCGCGAGCATCCAGCCGAGAGCCACGGTTTGCTGGATGGCGACCGTGAAGAGCGGATCGGCGATGATATTGCGCGCCAGGACCGTGTAGATCGCATAGCACAGAACGCCCGCGAGAATCAGAGCTGCCCCCAGCTTCACGGTTGAAGACGGCTCGCCACTCCAGACGCCGCTGACCAGCAAAATCCCGCTTGTCGCGAGAGCCACGAGGCCGACGAGTTGGTGATCAATTCGCTCTTTGAGAAACATCCAGGCAAGGCCGAGGATGAGAATGGGCTCGAAGGCCCAGAGCAAGGCCGTGACACTCGCGCTGGTCTGGGAGAGGCCGAACATGCTGAATGTGTAGGCCCATCCGGGATTGAGAAGGCCGAGCAAGCCGATAGGCAACAACAAGCGGACGGCTGGAATATCCGGCTTGGTGAAAGCAACCGCCAGCCAAAGTGCGATGACGCTCGGCACGAGCTGAAAAACAAGAATTGTGACAGGTGGAAACGACGAGAGGAGTGTCTTGCTGAGGATCGTACCAAGAGCCCAGCACAAACACGCCCCTACAATCGCCACGCGAGGCGAAAGCGAGGACATGACTATCTCCAAAGAAGGTTCAGACGAAGGTTGCGGGACGCCGAGAGCTAGGCGTCGTCGTCACACCGATCGTACGAAGGCAGTCTTTGGGGACGTTCGCTCATATTACCTTGGATACCCGTTGCTGTGGCATACCAGCGGGTCGAATTTGGTCGACCCGGATTCCTCTTATATCACGCTGCCCTGTGAGCGAAAACCACACGGCGATGGCTGCGTTGACGTTTCCCTTATCCCGGAAAGCGCACCATCACTGTCGTTGGCGACCAGACGGCTGGAGGCCATGCTAAATCGACCTCAACGATACACGCTTCTCAAGCTCGGCCGCCTGTTCCTTCCGCTCGCTGTAACGGTCGGTGAGATAGGCGGACGCGTCGCGCGTGAGGATAGTGAACTTCACAAGCTCCTCGCAGACGTCCGCTACCCGGTCGTAGTAGGACGAGGGCTTCATCCGACCATCGGCGTCGAATTCCTGATAGGCCTTGGCGACAGAGGACTGGTTGGGGATGGTGATCATCCGCATCCAGCGACCGAGGATGCGCATCTGGTTCACGGCATTGAAGGACTGGCTACCGCCCGAGACCTCCATGACGGCGAGCGTCTTGCCCTGTGTCGGCCGAACCGACCCGACCGAGAGTGGAATCCAGTCGATCTGGGACTTCATGATGCCGGTCATCGCGCCATGGCGTTCCGGGCTCACCCAGACCTGCCCCTCCGACCATTGCGAAAGCTCGCGCAGCTCTTGCACCTTTGGGTGACTCACCGGCGCCTCATCGGGAAGCGGCAGCCCCTTCGGGTCGAAAATACGGACTTCGCATCCGAGCCGTTCGAGCAGCCGGCGGGCCTCAAATGCGAGAAGGCGACTATACGAGACTTCGCGAAGCGAGCCATAGAGGATCAGGATGCGCGGCTTATGCGTCGAGAATGCTGGACGCAAGGCATCGAGATCGGTCGAATACAGGTGATCGCCCTGCAATGCTGGGAACGTGTCAGGCAATGCGCTTTCCTTCCTGGTCGAGGATCTGTTCACCGTCCTCCTTGAAGAACGGTCCCTTGAAGGTGTCGGGCAGGATGTCGAGGGCGACCTCGGACGGGCGGGCGAGCCGGGTGCCCAGCGGTGTCACGACGAAGGGGCGATTGATCAGGATCGGCGTTGCAATCATCGCGTCGAGCAACTGGTCGTCGGTCAGCGCGGGGTTGCCGAGACCAAGTTCAGCATAGGGAGTGCCCTTCTCGCGGATGGCCTCCCGGACCGTTAGTCCGGCGTCAGCGATAATGGTCACGAGCTGCTCACGCGTCGGCGGCTCCTGAAGATACTCGACAACAGTTGGTTCGATCCCGGCTGCGCGGATGAGCTCAAGCGTGTTGCGGGACGTCCCGCAGGCCGGATTGTGGTAGATGGTGGCATCCATGGTCAGTGCCTTTCGGTGACAGTGGTTCGGGAAACGGCGGGGGCGGTCTCGTACCAATCTTTTGAGCGGTTCACGATCCAGACGACCGAGAGCATGACAGGAACCTCGATGAGCACGCCGACGACGGTGGCGAGCGCCGCGCCGGACTGGAAGCCGAACAGGCTGATGGCGGCGGCGACCGCAAGTTCGAAGAAGTTGCTGGCGCCGATCAGAGCCGACGGGCCGGCAACGCAATGCCGCTCGCCGGTCATCCGGTTGAGCAGATAGGCGAGCCCGGAGTTGAAATAGACCTGGATCAGGATCGGGATGGCGAGCAAGCCGATGACGGCGGGCTGGGCGATGATCTGTTCGCCCTGGAAGGCGAAGAGCAGGACGAGCGTTGCCAGAAGCGCCACCAGCGAGACGGGTTGCAGCTTCGCGAGCATTCCATCCAGCGCCCGCGTTGTTCCGTCAGCCGCAAGCCGGCGGCGGATGACCTGCGCGATGATGACGGGCACGACGATGTAGAGGGCAACCGACAGGACAAGCGTGTCCCACGGCACGGTAATGGCGGAAAGGCCGAGCAGTAGGCCGACGATCGGCGCGAAGGCGACGACCATGATCGCGTCATTCAGTGCGACCTGCGACAGCGTGAACAACGGCTCCCCACGCGTCAGGTTGCTCCAGACGAACACCATGGCCGTACAGGGGGCCGCCGCGAGAATGATTAGTCCGGCGATGTAGGAGTCGATCTGGTCGGCAGGCAGATAGGGACGGAACAGCCAGCCGACGAACAGCCAGCCGAGCAGCGCCATGGAAAACGGCTTGACCGCCCAATTGATGAACAGGGTGACGCCGATGCCACGCCAGTAAGTGCCGACCTGCACCAGCGACCGAAAATCGATCTTCAGCAGCATCGGGACAATCATCAGCCAGATAAGGATCGCGACGGGGATGTTCACCTTGGCGATCTCGGCTGCGCCGACGACCTGGAAGAGACCGGGCATGAGATGGCCAAGGGCCACGCCGACGATGATGCAGAGGAAGACCCAGATGGTGAGATAGCGTTCGAATGTGGACATCAGGCGAACTTTCCTGCGGGGCTGGTTGTGCCCTCCATCGCACCGATCTGCCGCAGCCTGGTCTCCAGCGCCATGCGATCGATCGAGGCAAGCGGGAGATTGATGAAGGCCATGATCCCGTTCTTGAGGAAGCGGGCGGCCTGGGCGAAGGCACGTTGGATCTCCACGTCGGAGCCGACGACGGAGGCCGGATCCTCGACGCCCCAATGGGCTGTCATCGGATGGCCGATCCAGACCGGGCAGGGTTCGCCGGCGGCGCTGTCGCAGACCGTGAAGATGAAGTCCATTTGCGGCGCGCCTGGCTCAGCGAAGACGTCCCAGCTTTTCGACGAAAAGCCCATCGATGGATAGCCGAGCGCTTCGAGTTCCGTCAGGGCGTGCGGGTTGACTTCGCCCTTCGGCTGGCTGCCGGCGGAGAAGGCTTTGAACCGTCCGCCACCCTCGTTGTTGAGGATGGATTCGGCGAGAATAGAACGAGCGGAATTGCCCGTGCAGAGGAACAGCACGTTGTAGGTCTTGTCGGTCATGGTCGTGGTCCATGGTTAGGTCGGCGGCCTGGTGAGCCTCATGATGGTCGCCGATGATGGGCAAATGGAGGACAGCTGGCGGGTCGCCAGCACCGCAGCAGGGACGCTGTCCCGCCGGACTTCAGAAAATCCGAGGCGCGCGAAGAACGGCGCCGCGCTCGTCGTTGCGAGGAAGACGCCGCTGCCAGGGTCGAGACTGGCAACCGTCGCCTCGACGACGGCTTTCCCTAGGCCGGTTCCGCGCCGATCCGGATGCACGACGACCGAACGGAGGAGGTAATCACCATCGCAGCGCTCAACGCCGGAGAAGCCAACGATCCGGCCATCCGCTGACAGCGCCTTAAAGAAGGTGCAGCCGCCATCCTCAATGTCGTCGGTGGGCAGACGGGCGTCCGTCAACGCCATCTTGAGGTCAGCATCGCTGCCTGTGATCTGCTCCAGCCTGATGGTGCTCATGACACCTTCGCCTCCGTGCCGCAGCACGGCGTCAGCTCGGCGATCAGCGGGGCGCAAAGCTCCGTCGATCCACCGCAGCAGTCCTTCAGGAGGAACAGCGTCAGTTCACGCAAGCCGTTGAGATCGGCGCGGTAAATGATCGACCGGCTCTGCCGCTCGCTCGTGACCAGGCCTGCCCGCGACAGTGTCGCAAGATGCGCAGACATGGTGTTCTGCGGCACATCGATGAGGCGGGCCAGCTCGCCGGCCGGAATGCCGTCAGGCTCGTGTCGCACCAGAAGCCGGAAAGTCTCCAGTCGCGTGGTCTGGGCCAAGGCGCCGAGCACCGCTATAGCTGAGTTGTTATCCATACATCCAGAATAGCGGATATTATTGGACTGTCAATTGAAGGCGGCGATTAAGGCCCCGTAGGCGATAGCAAGGAAAGCTAATAATACACCGCCCAATGAATGTCAGAGCGGAGGGGTGGCCGTTTCTTACGATTTCACCGCACGACCAGACTGTCGAAACCGGCCCCAATTCGGACCTCGTTTATGGCGTGCTCGCCTGGAACTTACATCCTTCCAGGCTGCGGTGCTCCCTTGTGGCGTAAAGCTGATTTAGTGGCACGAGGAGTTGGTGCGAACGGGCTTAAAGGAGGGCTATAGCGTAGACATAGTTCTCATCATCGCCCAGCGCGGCGCGCCATTTCTTTTCTCTAAATTGCTGACCGAATTGTGCTTTTTTGGCGACGGTCGAGAATGGTTACGAGGCACTCCAGTTGTTGTAGTCGATCTTTCAGATAGCCTGCGATGAGGCCATCCAGCTTGTCTATCAGGATCGTCCGGCCGCGCAGCCTGTCTCGCCCTGCCGCGCCTTGATCGAGCAAGTGGAACAACAATAGCCTGCAACACCCCTCGGCGGCCCGCAACGGAAAAAGCCTTTCGCGAGAGAGTCACGGCGGCGGGGCACGGTCAGATGCGGCCGGGCCCGCAAGGCCGAGGGCCGTGCGGAGCGTTGCCTCGCTCTGCCCGGCGAAACGGCTGGCGGCGATGCGGCCGCGGGCTTCGTCCCTTGGGGGGAGCGGGCCGGCCAGCTGCTCGGCAATGCCATCCGGCGTTGCCGCCACATGCGGGATGTTTTCGACAATGCAAAGGCGATGCGCGACCGAACCATAGCGCACGACAGCCGGGATGCCGAGCTGCGCCGCCCGCCCGAGAACCCCCGAGGCGTGATCGCCGAAGGGCGGGTAGAAGCACCAGACCGCATCGCTCGCCGCATAGGCCCCGAGCAGTTCGGCATCCGTAACACTGCGGTTCACGCAAACCCCGCCCGCCTCGCGGAAGACCGCTGCATAGGCGTCGATCCTAGGCTCGATTCTGCCGCAGGAAATGAACTGGAAACGTTCCCGGAGGGCGGTGCTGCGCACATAGCTGTCGGTGAAGAGGTCGAACCCCTTGCGGCGGTTCTGCGTGCCGATCGCCGTCAGGACCAGGCGCTCGCCCGGTTGTCGCTCGCTGCGCAGCAGCTCCACCGCCTCCCGCTCTTCATCCGTCAGGTCCCAAAGCTGGAAATCGTAGATCCAGCCCTTCGCGATCGTGGAAAAGGCCGGGAACACGCTGAAGGGAAGGATGGTCAAAGTGTGAATGGAGCGAAAGCGCTTCAGCCAGCCGAGGATGCTCCGTTTCCAGCGGCAGGAGCAACGGGCGGAGGCCGAAAGCGGCATCGGCCGCAGCAGCAGTCCAGCCGTCCGCCGCCCAAGGAGCGCACGCAGGAGGCCGACCGCGACATAGAGCAGGAAAGCCTCCTCCACCATCAGGAACAGGATGGGCGCACGGGAAAAAATCACCTCGCGCAAGCTGGCCCGGCGCGCGCCGAACAGGCGCTCCAGGACACGCAGATAACAGGCCCTGCGGCCGGCCTCCCTTTTGGAATAGACGAGCGGCCCATCCACTCGCCCCCTGGGCCGCATGCGCCGCGTCCGCCACAGCCAGCCGCGCGCCTGTGCACCAAGATTTTGAGGCTGCAGATCCAATCGCGCAGACGAACCCGCCGCAGCCGGCAAGTCCGCCTGCATGACATTCCCCCGGAAATCATCACCAGATATGGTCCAGGCCGTACCCACCTGGGAGGAAACGCAGCGGAGACGGCCCGTTGCCGGCCACCACGTCGGAAACATCGAATCAACGGGCGCGATATGCGATCCCGGCACAACCTTATCGTTAATATTCTTACCTTAGCGTGTTATTTGTGGATTTCAAGTCGGATATTGCAACCAGAACAGACGGTCTCCGGTACCGCTCGCCTTCCGAAGATTGCCCCCTGCCCCACCGCGCGCGCCACCGGCTTGCCGCCCCGGATCGGACGGTTCATAAAGGGCCGCACCAGACCGGCCGCGCCAGGGACGCAGGATGAACCTCAAGGAATTTGCAGCCCGCATCGGCCTTTCACAGACCACCGTCAGCCGGGCGATGAGCGGCTATCCGGAAGTGCGGCCCGAAACACGCCGGCGCGTGCTGGATGCGGCGGAGAGGCTCGGCTATCGGCCGAACATCAGCGCCCAGCGGCTAGCGACCGGCCGGGCCGGTGCGATCGGCATCGTCTTCCAGGGCGGCGGGCGCTTCGGGCCGCATTCCAGCGAATTCATGGGCGGGCTCTCCACGCGGCTGCAGGAGGACGGCATCGACATTCTGGTCGCGACCGTCGAAACGGAAGCGGACGAGGCGGCCGCCTACCGAAGGCTCGCCGCCAGCAAGCGGGTGGATGCGGTGGTCGTGCACACGCCGGGCCGCACGGACGCCCGTATCGCGCTCCTCCAGGCGCTGGACCTGCCCTTCATCGTGCATGGGCGCAGCACGGCGGACAGGCCCTTCGCCTTTCTCGACATCGACAATTTCGGGGCGATCGAGATGGCGACGGGCTATCTTGCCGACCTCGGCCATCGGCGCATCGCGCTCATCAATGGCGACACGGTCAGCACCTTTGCCGCGGACCGCGATAGTGGCTACCACACGATGCTCAAAGCCCGCGGGCTGGCCGCCGATCCCGCCCTCATCGGCCGGGGCGCGTTCACGGACGAAACCGGTTTCCGGCTGATGCAGGCCTTCCTCGCTCTTCCTGCCCCGCCGACCGCGGTCATTGCCGGCTCCATGATGTCGGCGCTCGGCGCCATGCGGGCCATCCGCATCGCGGGGCTTGCCGTGGGAGAAGACGTCTCGCTCATCGCGCATGACGACGTCTTCCCCTATCTCAGCCCCGACAATCTCGTTCCTTCGGTCACCACGACGCAATCACCGATCCGCGCAGCGGGCGAACGGATCGGCGACATGGTCCTGCGGCGGCTGCAGGGCGAGCCGCCGGAGGCGCTGCAGGAGGTCTGGCCCGTCGATTTCCGCATTCGCGGCTCCACAGGTCCTGCGCCCGTCTGAACTCAGACCTTCAGCTCACAGCGCTCCTTTTCGGTCTCGATCGCGAGATCGAGAACCTTCTGCAGCTCCGCGGCATGGCGGAAGCCGGGCTCGACGGGCTCTCCCCTCGTCACCGCAGCAGCAAAACGCTCGTAGTTGGTCGGCACCGTGCCGGCATCGAGCTCGCGCCAGACCGCCTGCTCGACATCCTCGCCGAGACAACCGCGCAGGCGAGACCCCTCGGTCGTGTGGATGACCTCGACCGCGCCGCGGTCGCCATGCATGCGCAGGCGCAGTTCGTTGAGATGGCCGGTCGCCCAGCGGCTTGCGTGGATGACGCCGAGCGCGCCGTTGGAAAAGTCCACGGTCATGGTGAAACTGTCGTTGGCGTCGAGGTCATACTCGCCGATGCGGTTGTCCGGCGCCTTGTCGAAGGCCCGCAGCCGCGCAAAGACATGCTCCACCTCGCTCGCCGCGCCATAGCTGGCAAAATCGAGGATATGGATGCCGACGTCGCCGAGCACGCCGTTCGAGCCATGCCGGGTGGAAAGCCGCCAGAGCCACTGGCTTTCCGTCGCCCAGTTGCCCCAGGCCTTGGAGACGAGCCAGCTCTGCAGATAGGAGGCCTCGACATGGCGCACGTGACCGAGTTCGCCGGCCAGCACCATTGCCCGCGCCTTCTGTAGCGGCGCCACGTTGCGATAGGTGAGGTTCACCATGGTAACGAGGCCAGACGCCTCGGCGGCCCGCGCCATCTCGTCCGCCTTGACGTAGTTTTCTGCAAGCGGCTTTTCGCACATCACATGCTTGCCCGCGGCAAGCAGCGCCAGGGTGGTCGGGTGGTGAGCGCGGTCGGGCGTCACGTTGGTGGCGGCGTCGAAGCCATTCCAGGCGATGGCGTCCTCCAGCGAGGTGAAGACGTTGGGAATGCCGTGCGTATCGGCAAAGGCCTTGGCGCGCGAAGGGTCCACATCGACGGCGCCGACAAGGTCGACGCCGTCGATCGCGGCAAAGTGCTGGGCATGGGTGTTGGCCATGCCGCCGGTTCCAAGAACAAGCAGGCGCATGGTGTCCTCAGCGATATCCGGCTTCGCCGGCTTCATGCAGTTTCGGGCCGCGCTCGACAATCGGCTCCAGGGCCGCTTCGACCGGCACGTTCGGCGCGTCGTGGATCGCGCCATAGGTGCCCTGCGGGTTGAAAGCCCACTTCACGCCATTGGCGAGCACCTTCTGCACGATGGCGTCGTGATAGGTGGGGTAGGTCTCGTGGCCCGGGCGGAAATAGAAGATGTTGCCGGCGCCGCGGCGCCAGGTCATGCCGGAGCGAAAAACCTCGCCGCCCGCGAACCAAGAGATGAACACCGTTTCCAGCGGCTCCGGCACGGAAAACTGCTCGCCATACATCTCCTCGTGCTCCAGCACGAAGTTCTCGCCGAGCCCCTCGGCGATCGGATGGCGCGGGTTGATCACCCACAGCCGCTCACGCTCACCGGCCTCGCGCCATTTCAAGGCGCAGGGCGTCCCCATCAGCCGCTTGAAGATCTTCGAGAAATGGCCGGAATGGAGAACCAGCAGCCCCATACCCTCCCAGACACGCCTTGCCACGCGCTCGACGACCTCGTCGCTGACGGCGCCATGGTCCTTGTGACCCCACCAGACGAGCACGTCCGTCTCGGCAAGCCGCGCTTCGGTGAGGCCGTGATCAGCCTCCTGCAGGGTCGCGGTGGTGGCGCTGATCGCCGGATCCCGGTTCAACGCCTCGGCGATGGTGGTGTGCATGCCGTCCGGATAGATCGAGCGCACGATCTCGTTCGTCTGCTCGTGGATGTTCTCACCCCATACGATGGTGCGTATTGCCATGTAGCGTTCCTCTGAGGCCGAAAATTGAAACCGCTTTCAATTTGTCGGAATCGATAGAGGCAGACCCGATTCTTGGCAAGCGGGGGCCTCCAGGATTCCGGTCGTTTTTCAGTGGAATGTCGATTTGGAGAAAAGGTTCAGCACGAGCACGCCGGCAATGATGAGGCCGAGGCCGACAAGGGCCGCAAGATCAAGTTTCTGGCCGAAGACGAAATAGCCGACGGCCGAGATCAGCACGATGCCGAGCCCGCTCCAGATGGCATAAGCGATGCCAACGGGTACGTAGCGCAGGCTCCAGGAGAGGAAGAAGAAGGCAATGGCATAACAGACCACCATCATGGCGGTCGGCACGAGCCGGGTAAAGTGCTGCGCGGCCTGCATGGCCGATGTGCCCAGCACTTCGAAGACGATGGCGACGACGAGGACGGCGTAGACGACGGTGAGGTTCATGGTGTTTCTCTGGCGCCTTCTGGCGCAAATCATCATCAGGGATCAGGCACGCGTCAGCGCCAGCAACCGGTCCAGCATGGCGGCACGGGTTTGCGCATCCATGGTCGGCGAGCCGAGAAGATCGGCAAGCCAAAGCCCATCGACGGCGTAGCGCACCAGCATGGCGTCGAGCGCGGAATCCGTGCCGACATTCTCCGCAAGGTACCGCTCCACCCATTGTCGCCAGCGCTCGCGCAGATGCGGCTCGGAAATGAGGGCGACGGTCAGCACCTTCCACTTTTCGCCGTCGGCAATCCCTTCCGGCAGGAAGAAGACCGAGATATAGGCCCGGGTAAAGCGCCCCTTCGGCTCCGGGTCGTCACGCATCCTGTCGGCGAGCGCCCGGTCGAATTTCTCCGTAAGGTCGGCAAACAGCCCGTCGAGCAGCGACAGCTTGTTCGGGAAATGATGCAGGAGGCCGCCCTTGCTGACACCCGCCGCCTGCGAGACCGCGTCGAGCGTCACGCTCGCAGGGCCTTTCTCCAGCGACAGCTTTGCCGCGACCTCCAGCAATTGCTGGCGGACGGCTTCGGGATGTTTCTTGCGGTGGTGGGCTTTGCTCATAAATGAACATACCGTCTGGACGGTTTCTTGTCAATTCGACCAAAACTCCGACATGGCGGCGCGCTTCGTCGCAGGCAAATGGCCGGCATTGCCTGCCGCCGATGCGGGCGCTAAGACCGGGGAAACGGGAAAGAGCCCATGACGGACACGACCGACAACGGGAACGGCCAAAGCGAGACGATCACGCTTTACGAGGCGATCGGCGGCGATGCCGCCGTCAGGACGCTGACGCACCGCTTCTATGTGCTGATGGATACATTGCCGGAAGCCGCGCGCTGCCGCGCGATCCACCCGCCGGATCTCTCCGGCAGCGAGGAAAAGCTCTACGAATACCTGACAGGCTGGCTCGGCGGGCCACCGCTCTACACGGAAAAACGCGGCCACCCCATGCTGCGGCGTCGCCATTTCGTCGCCCCGATCGGCCCGGCCGAGCGTGACGAATGGCTGCTCTGCTTCATCCGCGCACTGGAGGAGACCGTACCGAGCGAGGGCCTGCGCGCCATTGTCCTGGAGCCCGTCACGCGGCTCGCCCACCATATGCAGAACCAGGAATAACCCGATGTCGTTTTCGCTCCGCTCCGCAAGCCTCCTCGTTGCCGGCCTGATGGGGGTGACGGGCGTCGTCACTGCCGCCGCGGCATCGCACGGCAGCGATCCGCGCCTGATGGCCGGCGCCTCCGCCATGTGCCTTGCCCATGCGCCGGCGCTGGTGGCGCTTTATGCAGCCTGGCCGAGCCTGCGTACGGCGGCGCTCGCCTTCCTGCTGCTTGCGCTCGGCACCGCACTCTTTGCCGGCGACCTCGTCCTGCGCCACTTCGCCGGACACGGGCTCTTTCCGATGTCGGCCCCGATGGGCGGCATCACCATGATGGCTGGCTGGCTGGCCGTGGCGCTCGGGGCTTTCCTGCCGCGCCGGGAAGGCTGAGATCAGCGCTGCGGAATACGAGCGAAACGCAAGAGATTGCCGTGCGGATCATGGATATAGAACTCCTCCATGTTCCACGGCCGCACCTCCATCGGTGACAGCGTCGGCACAGCCCTGTCGCTGAACTCGCGGTGGAGGTCGCCGATGCCGCCGCCGCGCAGATACACGGAGGTACGCTCGCAGAGCGTCCGGTCGTCGGTGAGCCGGAAATGCAGCTCCATGCCCTGGCAGCGACGGAGGATCAGATAATCATCCGCCCGGTAGACGACCTCGCTGAAGCCGAGCTGCGTGGCGTAGAAATCCTGCGTCTCGCCGATGTCGAGCGACGGCAGGACCGGCAACACTTCGATACGATCAGGATCGTCGTACACGCTCATGCACCCTCGACGACGCTGAAGCCCTCGAATTTCGGCGGGCCGAGATAGATGCCCTTGTCGGCCGCGGCATTCTTGTGCGCCTGCCGGAAGTTCTCCGACTTGGTCCAGGCGATGAAATCGTCCTTGCTCGCCCAGATCGAATGAGAGGCGAAGAGGGTAAAGCCCTCCTCGGCATTTGTGTCGCCCCTGAGCAGATGAAAGGACTGGAAGCCCGGCATCTCGCTGAGGCTGGAATCACGTCCTTTCCAGATCGCCTCGAAGGCCTCTTCGTGGCCGATGGCGATCCGGAAACGGTTCATGGCGAAGAACATCGAAGACCTGTCCTGTCAGAGCGAATCCCGCCGCAGGCGACGCGGCTGCGGGAAGGCTACGACATTGTCGTTGCGCGCTTCAAGAGCTTGCATGCCCTCGAAGCTTGCAGCGCGCGCCGGTGGACGGGCGCTCGCCAGCGGGAACTCCGTGACATTCTCACTTTCCAGCATGTCGGCACGGCGCGTCAGAAGGGCATAGAGTTCCGGCACGAGGCCCTCGCCGTTCTGGGCAGCCAGCTTGTGCAGTCCGATCATCATGAAGGCATCGGGTCTTTCGTCATTCACTGGGTGGTGTCTCCCTGGCTCATGCTCTGCAGGGCGCGCTCGAAGGAGGATTTGCTGCCGTTGCGCAGCGGCACGAAGGCCTTCTCCCACTTCTTGCAGCCCGTCTTCACGCGGATGCAGGCATCATGGCTGATACAGTCGATGGGGCAGAAGACGCAGTCGACCGAGGGCAGGACGTTGTCAATGCGGGAAACCGCCTCGCGCAGGCCGCCGTCATGGTGAATGAGATTGGCGCCGTAGGAGCTGGCGATCTGACGCAGATGCGCCACCTGGCAGTCCCGGCCGCCGACATAGAGGAAGCTGCGGCCCTCGAGGCCTGCCTTGCCATCCGCCTTGTCCGCCGTTTCCGTCTGCTGGCGGGCCTGCTGCTGCCTGTGCTTCTCGCGCATCGCCTTCCTCTCCGCTTCGCCCGTCCGGCGCTTGACCTTGGTGACTTCCACGCTGCGGGGCGCCTGCGGCGCCCTTACCTCGACCCGCGGGGCAACGGCCGGCGCCGCTGCTGCCGCGACCGTCTCCTGCGGGGCTGCGATCTGCTTCCTGAGTGCGGCGAGCTGGCGCTCCAGATCCGCAATGCGCCGGTCGCGTTCGGCGATCATCGATTTCAAGACCGCTTCCGCGCGGCCTGCAGTCACGTAGTTCATGCACGCTTCCCCTTTGGCACTCCGCATGGGCGGAGCCTCAGTTCGGGGGCAACCTACAAAACTTGAGTTTCAGAGTAAAGTATAAACATGACTAGTAAAGTCATATTTTCGCGCAAAAAATTCCCGCCGGCGGAAGCACGGCGGGAAAACACGTCTCAGTTGAAGACGATCGGCACGTTGAAGGCCCAGGACGATTTGCCGGCGCCCTCCGGAATCTTCGCAAAGGGCGCCGCCCGCTGCACCGAATCGACGGCTGCCTTGTCGAGCGCGGCAACCCCGGAACTGCGCGCGATGCGAATGCCGCTCGCCGCACCGCTGGCGCTGATGGTGAAGCTCACCACCACGCTGCCGCGATCCCCACCCGAAACCCGTCGCTTCGCGCGGTTGATCTTGTTGCGCACCTTGCCCGGGTAGTTGGTGACGGCCGCGTTGCCGGCGGTCGAGGAATTGCCCTTCTTCTGGCCGCCCACCGCCGCGGTCTTCACATCCGCCGAGCCATCGACCTCGCCGCGCGTCGCGTTCTGCTTGGCCTTGCCCTTCTCGCCCGCCTTCCGGACCGGCTTTTCCTTCGGCTTCTTGCGCTCAACCTTCTTGACCGGCTCTTCCTTCTTCACCTCGGGAACCGGCTTGATCTCTTCTTCCGGCCGGATCTCCGGCTTGATCTCGGGAACCGGAACCGCGGCGATCTCCACCTCTGCGGAAGGCACGACGAGCTCCTCGACCGGCTCGGAGACGATCGGATCCGTCGGCGTCATCACCTCGGTCACCTCGGGCTCGATTTCGGTCGGCTGGATTTCCGCCACTTCCTGCGGCACCGGCTCGGTAACGTCAGGCTGGATGGTTTCGGGCGTGATCGTGTCTTCGGGATTGCCGGACTCCACGGCCTCGAAAGCACCGTTTCCAAGCATCGCCACCTCGGCGACGACGCCGCCGGCAACCAGCGCCTGCTCTTCTTCCGGCGCCGGCGCCATGGTGAGAATGGCGGCTGCGGTGGCATGCGCCAGCAGGGAAAGGGTGCCCGCGCCGAGCCAGAGCCACTTGCTTCCAGACATGATATCACCCGTCATTGCGTTTCATGCATCGCGGCGCCTCATGTGCCGCTCACCCGATACTCAGCCTTCCAGGCCTGCCGCCGCCTTGCTGCGCGTCACGATGCCGTCCATGCAGCGGCCCTTGGCGAGGCCCTCGCCTTCGCAGACCGGCGCGTCGTTGATCAGAAGGTTCTTCACCGTCTCGCACTTGATGCCCGGCACGTCGAACTGGCGCACCTTGGACTTGCCCGCCGGCAGGTCGCGGAAATCGAGCAGTGCCAGGCGCTCGACCGTTCCCTTGTCGTTGAAGATGACGAATTCGAAGGAGACCTTGGAGACGTTCTGCTCAAAACCATTGGCCGCAACGAAGGTGAAGACGCAGCCCTTCTGCGAGCCGGCAAGCGCATTCAGCTCCACATCCAGCCCCTTGGGCGCTGTGGCCTCCTGGGCAGCGGCACCGGTGATGGTGGCAGCAGAAAGCATCGCGGAAAGAAGAAGGGTGCGTACGGTCATGGGCTCGCCTGTCTCGCTGTCGGTTTTCCGTCGGCCGAGAGCGACGGCCGCGGTCAGTCTATCCGGTGAACGCCAGAATTAACATGACTTTATCGCACCGGTATTGCGTGCATAGATAAATATGAGTAATGAAGTCAAGATAGTAAACGCAAAATCCGCGTCAAACCCCTGTTCCGCCAACAAAATTTACCGGGACGGGACTGGACGACAGGAAATTCGATCAAGGCCGCGCCCATGAGCAACACGACCCGCCCGACCCCCGCCGAAATCCGCGCCTTTCGCGCAGAGAACCCGAAGATGCGCGAGCGCGACATTGCCGCACAGCTCGGCATTTCGGAAGCCGCGCTCGTCGCGGCCGAGGTGGGCTTGACGGCGGTGCGCATCGACGGCGATGCCAATCGCTTCCTCGAGCGCTCGGAAGCCCTCGGCGAGGTCATGGCGCTGACCCGCAACGAGAGCGTGGTCCACGAGAAGATCGGCGTCTTCGAGAAAATCAATACCGGCAAGCACGCCTCGATCGTGCTCGGCGAGAACATCGACCTGCGGATCTTCCCCGGCACCTGGGCGCACGGTTTTGCCGTGACCAAGACGGATGGGGAGCAGGTTCGCCGCAGCCTGCAGTTCTTCGACAAGGCAGGTATTGCCGTGCACAAGGTGCACCTGCGCCCCGCGTCCAATCTCGAAGCCTACGAGGCCATCATCGCCGACTTCCGCCTGGACGACCAGTCGCAGGACTTCATCGAGGTCGTATCGGAAAAGGTCGAGGAAACCGGTCCCGTCGATGTCGCGGCACTGCGCGAAAACTGGGCGGCGATGACCGACACCCACCAGTTCTTCGGTTTGCTGCGCAAGCTGAAGATCGGCCGCCAAGACGCCGTGCGCAGCGTCGGCGAGGACTTCGCCCATCAGGTTGCCGCCGACGCCGTCGGCCACCTGATGCGGGCCGCCGCCGAGCGCGAGAGCGACATCATGTGCTTCGTCGGCAACCACGGCACAATCCAGATCCATACCGGCCCGGTGAAGAACATCCAGCCGATGGGGCCCTGGCTCAACGTGATGGACCCGACCTTCCACATGCACCTGCGCATGGACCACATCGCCGAATGCTGGGTGGTGCGCAAGCCGACCGTCGACGGCCATGTCACCTCGCTGGAAGCCTATGACGGCAGCGGCGAGATGATCATCCAGTTCTTCGGCAAGCGGAAGGAAGGCATGACGGAGCGCACCGACTGGCGCGAGATCCTCGACAGCCTGCCGCGCCCCGACAGCGTTGCGGCCTGAACCGCCGTACCGAAAGACGAATAGCGCGTTTTCACATTTGGGCAGCGCGCCGGTTACCTGCGAAGGACCACGATCATGAACAAGAGCTTCGATTTCCGCCGCGCCCGCCCGTGGGAAGTGGCCCTCACCGTCTTCGCCCTCTCCGCCCCGCTGCTCCTGCCGCTTGCGGCCACGGGCCAGGGCGGCTTCATCCGCAAGGCCGTCGCACAGGAGATGCAGCAGGTCGACAGCTCGAAGCTGGTGGCGATCGGCGGCGCTGTGACGGAGATCGTCTATGCGCTCGGCGAAGGCAGCCGTCTCGTCGCCCGCGATTCGACCAGCACCTTCCCCGAGGAGGCTCTGAAGCTTCCCGATGTCGGCTATATGCGCCAGCTGTCGCCAGAGGGCGTGATCGCCGTGAACCCGACCGCGATCCTCGCTGTCGAGGGCAGCGGCCCGCCCGATGCGCTCGCGGTTCTCAAAAGCGCCGGCATCCCCTTCGAGACCGTACCGGAAGGTTTTGATCGCGCCGCCATCCTCAAGAAGATCGACGTCGTCGGCACGTTCCTCGGCGTGCCGGACAAGGCAAAGGAGCTGGAGACGACGGTCGCGGCCGATCTCGATGCGGCCATTGCCGACGCCGCCAAGCGGCCGGAAAGCGAGCGCAAGCGCGTGCTGTTCATCCTCTCCTTCCAGAACGGAAAGGTCATGGCGGCCGGCGGCCACACCGCAGCCGACGGCATTATCGGGCTTGCCGGCGCGATCAACGCGACGGAGGGGGCTTTCGCAGGCTACAAGCCACTCACCGACGAGGCGATCATCAAGGCCAAGCCGGACGTCATCATGGTCATGAGCCGCCCCGGCGCCGGCAGCAGCGACGCGGAAATCCTCGCCCATCCGGCGATCTCGGTGACACCCGCTGCCGCCAGCAAGGCGATCCTGCGCATGAACAGCCTGCACCTGCTCGGCTTCGGCCCGCGCACTGCCTCGGCCATCCGCGACCTGAACAAAGAACTCTACGGCAATGTCTCTCAATGATGCCGTGCGCGGCGATGGCGCACGCGGTTCCTTCCTGATGCGCTCCGCCCAGTCCCGGGCGGCGGGCGACCGGACGGCGATCGCACGCCTGACGCTCGCTGCCCTCGTCGCCATCTCGGCCGTCGCACTCGCCCTGTCGATCGCGACCGGTGCCTCGGACGCCTCCGCCCTCAATGTCATCGGCGCGCTCTTCAGCGGCGCGGAGGACACCGCGCTCAGCATGCGCGATCGCATCATCGTCTTCGACATCCGCATGCCACGCGCCCTGCTCGGCTTCCTGATCGGCGCAGCGCTCGCCATGTCCGGTGCGGTCATGCAGGGCCTCTTCCGCAATCCGCTCGCCGATCCCGCCCTCGTCGGCATTTCCTCCGGCTCCGCCCTCGGCGCGGTGCTGATGATCGTGCTGGGTGCAAGCCTCCCGGCGGGCGTGATGATCGCGCTCGGCGCCTTCGCCCTGCCGCTCGCCGCGTTCATCGGCGGCCTCCTGACGACGCTGCTGCTCTATCGTATCGCCACGCGCGGGGGGCAGACCTCCGTTGCCACCATGCTGCTCGCCGGCATCGCGATTTCCGCGCTCGCCGCTGCCATCACCGGCATCCTCATCTACATGGCCGACGACAAGCAGCTGCGCGACATCACCTTCTGGAGCCTCGGCTCGCTCTCCGGCATGACCTGGGCAAAGCTCTTCGCCGCCGGGCCGATCATCCTGCTCGCGCTTGTCGTCGTTCCCTTCCTGTCACGCGGCCTCAACGCGATCACCCTCGGCGAGGCCGCAGCCTTCCACATGGGCGTCAAGGTACAGCGGCTGAAATACATCGCCGTCGTTTCCGTCGCCGGCGCGGTCGGCGCCTCGGTCGCCGTCAGCGGCGGCATCGGCTTCGTCGGCATCGTCGTGCCACACCTCCTGCGCATCGTCATCGGCCCGGACCACCGCTACCTGCTGCCGGCCTCGGCGCTCTTCGGCGGCGTGCTGATGCTCGGCGCCGACATGCTGGCCCGTACCATCGTGGCGCCCGCGGAGTTGCCCATCGGCATCATCACGGCGCTCGCCGGCGCCCCGTTCTTCCTCTGGGTGCTGCTGCGCGACCGCACACGCAACGGCTGGTAAGAGACTATGATCACCGCGAGAAACCTCTCGGTCAGCCTTTCCGGCAAGACCATCGTGCACGGCGTGTCGCTGGAGGCCAAGGCCGGCCAGCTGACCGCCATCGTCGGCCCGAACGGCTCCGGCAAGACGACCATGATGAAAGCGGTCGCAGGCGAACTGCCCAGCAAGGGCGAGATCACCATCAACGGCCATGCGCTTGCCGCACTTGAACCCTGGCAGCTTGCCGTCAAGCGCGCCGTGCTGCCTCAGGCCGCCACCATCGCCTTCCCCTTCACCGTGCGTGAGATCGTCCGCCTCGGCCTCACCGTCGGCCCGAACCGCCACGCCGAGCGCATCGATGCGATCACCGCGGAAGCGCTCGCCGCCGTCGACCTCGCGGGCTTTGCCGGCCGTTTCTACCAGGAGCTTTCCGGCGGCGAGCAACAGCGCGTGCAGCTTGCCCGCGTGCTCTCGCAGATCTGGGAACCGGTGCTCGACGGCGAACCATGCTTCCTGATGCTGGACGAGCCGGTCTCCGCACTCGACATCCGCCACCAGCTGACCATCATGACGCTGGCGCGCCGCTACTGTGAAAGCGGCGGTGGCGTGATCGCCGTCATGCACGACCTCAACCTCACCGCCATGTTCGCCGACCACATGGTGATGATGCGGAGCGGCCGCATCGAGCGCGCCGGTCCACCCGCCGATGTGATGACCGACGATGCGATGGAGGCGGTGTTCGGCTGCCGCATGCGCGTCAATGGTGTGCCTGCAACCGGCGTTCCCTTCGTGCTGCCGCACACCGCTTCGGCCTGATTTTCCAGCACCTTACGGAACCTTTTGCCCCCATACCCGTTGTCTGACCGGAAAAACCGTTCTGCCAGGAAGGTGGAGCGCTGTTCGGCCCGCAGGTTTGCGGGCGACCGAAAAAGGAGAAACGGCATGGCCAACGGACTGTTTTCATCGCGCAGCAAGAGCCTTCGCAACGGGATTCACGACGAAGCCCAGGCCGTCGAAGAACAGATCGCGGACCTGCGCGCGGAGATCGCCTCTCTCGCCAAGCTGCTTGCGGACGATGCTTCCAGCGGCGCGAGTGGCATTCGCAAGAAGGCCCGTGCAGCAAGGGTGCAGGCAAGCGAAGCTGCGCATGACCTGAAGGATCGCGCCGAAGGCGATATCCGCGACATGATTGCGGCAGGCGAAGACATTCTTGCCGATTTCCAGGAGCGCTACCGCGATTCCGGCCGCCGCGCCCGCAAGGCCGTGAAGGACCATCCGCTTGCGACCCTCGGCGTCGCCGCCGCCGCCGGCTTCCTGATCGCCGCCCTCCTGCGGCGCTAATCCCTTCCTCGCACGATCCGGGACGCCAACCGGCGTCCCTCCTATGCGGAGCGTCAAAGGCATGCTTTCACTGGGAGCCATTCTCCTGCAAAATCTCGTGACCCGCGTCAGCGACCGGGTGGACGAGACGATGGACGTCGCCAAGCGCAATGCGATCGCCGGCGCCGTGATCGGGCTTCTGCTGGTCACGGCCTACGGTCTCGGCATCATTGCGACCGCCGTGCTGCTGTCGCAGCACTACGGCACCGTGCCGGCGCTCTTCGGCCTTGCCGGGGGGTTCCTGCTGCTTGCTCTCATCGTGTTGGCCGTTGTCGCCATGCGCAACAGGCGGGAGCGGGAACGGCGCCGCATCCGCCGCCGGCAACTGGCCGCACGCCGTGACCTGATGGCCGCAGCCGCCACCGCCGCGGTGAAAAAGCCGTTCGCGGCAACCGCTGTCGCGCTCGCCCTCGGCTTCCTGCTCGCGCCGAAATCCCGTCGCGACGACGACTGATTTTCCGATGTCCGCCGACGGCACGCCGCTCAGAGCGGCATGCGAATGACCGCCGTCACGCCCTTGGGCAGATATTCGACATGCACGCTGCTGCCGAGGATCTTGTCGAGACTGCGCTCGATCAACACCGAGCCGAAACCGCGCCGGCCGTCCGGGTTGACCGGCGGCCCGCCGACCTCGTGCCAGGTCATGTTGAGCACGTTTTGATCGTCTTCCTTCACCACGCGGGCGGTGATCACCACCTTGCCCGAACGTACCGACAGCGCTCCGTATTTGCGGGCATTGGTGGCAAGCTCGTGCAGCACGAGACCGAGGCCGACCGCCTGGTCCGGCCCCAGCTCCACCTCGTCCTTGTGGATCTCGATCTGGCTGTCGAAGTCGATCGCATAGGGCATGATCTGCTTCTGCAGCAGCATCTTCAGGTGGATCACACCCCATTCGTGATCGCTGAGCAGGCCATGCGCCTCGGACAGCGATTGCAGACGGCCGGCGAACGCGTCCATGAATTCGACTGGATCGCTCGTCTGGCGAAGGGTCTGCCGGGCAAGCGACTGCAGCATGGCCAGCGTGTTCTTGACCCGGTGATTGAGCTCGCGCAGGAGGAGCCGCGTGCGCTCGGAGGCGAGTTGCCCGTCGGTGACATCGACATTGATACCGAGGAAGACCGTCGGCCTCCCTTCCGCATCCCATTCGTGCACGCGCCCGCGCCCGAGCAACCAGCGGCCGGATTTCGCCGCCCGGAAGAGGCCGTCATATTCCTTGCCGGAGGCGAGCGCATCCCGCAGGCGCCCGATGGTGACCTTGCGGTCCGCCGGATGGACCGAAGTGAAGAACTTGCGCGCCCGCATGGGCTTGGCCGGCTTGACGCCGAGCATGCGATAGAAGGTCTCGTTGCCGGAAACCATGCCCGTCGACAGGTCCCACAACCAGCTTGCAACATTGGCGGCATCAAGCGCCAGGGCATGGCGCTTCTCGTCGCGGGAAAGTACCTCGGCAGCCAGCATGCGCCGCCGGGCCTCGTCCTTCAGCTTGATGAGCGAGGCGGCGAGCGAAGCAAGCTGTCGCAGCCGCGGAACAAGGTCCGGCACCGTGCGCGCATGCGGTTTGACGTCGAAGACGCAGACCGTGCCGATCGGCTGACCGTCCACCATGATCGGCGCCCCGGCATAGAAGCGAAGGTGCGGTTGTGCAGTGACGCTTGGCAGGCCGGCAAAACGCTCATCCTTGCAGGCATCAGGAATGATCAACGGCTCAACGCCGCTTTCGGCGATCATCCGCACGCAGAAGGAATCTGCCGACGGCGCCCGGATTTCCGGCGTCCCCTGCCGAGCAAGAAACCATTGATCCGTGCGGCCGAGAATGGTCACAAGGGCAATCGGCGCGGAGAAGAGTCCAGCCGCAAGGCCCGCAATATCGTCGAAATCAGGATCTGGACCGAGAAACACCGGCATCGCGGCGTCAAGCGCCGCCAGACGGTCTGGCGCATCCAGAACCGCTGCAATATCGGACGATACTGTCAGAACATTGTCCTTCATACGCCTCTGGTATGCGATTCCGCGCCCGGTTTCACCCTTGGCTTTCGCCTGACGACGCTCTTCGCCCCGCTCCCCCTAAATTATCCGCCGCCCGCAGCGCGCGGGCGGCGCTTGTTGCTTTTCCCTACGATGCAAAGGCGCGCGACGTAATCGGCGCAGAAACCGCATCCGGGCCATAGTCGCTTTCGCCACTGACCTGCAAGAGTTCCTGCAGGCGCTGGCGGGCGCGGTTGACGCGGCTCTTGATGGTGCCGAGCGCACAGCCGCAGATTTCGGCCGCCTCCTCATAGGAAAAGCCCGAGGCGCCGACAAGGATGATCGCCTCGCGCTGCTCGTCCGGCAGCTTTTCCAGCGCCTTCTTGAAGTCCTGCATGTCGAGCGAACCGTATTGCGAGGGATGCTGCGCCATGTTCTCCGTGAAGAGACCGTCGGAATCCTGCACCTCGCGGCCGCGCTTGCGCATCTTGCTGTAGAGTTCGTTGCGCAGGATCGTGAAGAGCCAGGCCTTCATGTTCGTGCCCATCTCGAACTGCTCCTGCTTGGCCCAGGCCTTCATGATCGTGTCCTGCACGAGATCGTCGGCCTGGTCGTGCCGGCCGATCAGCGAGATGGCGAAAGCGCGCAGGCTCGGAAGAACGGCCAGCAGTTCCCGCTTGAACGTCGTCTGTTCCTGATCCATCCTACCCTCACTCGGCCCGTTGGATGCGGCTTTCCACGGCATCCAGTTTCTCGAGAAGATCCAGGAATCTTTGGGGAAGCGCCTCGTCCTGTACCTGATGGTAGAAGGCGCGAAGCTTCATCGCAATCTGCGCATTAGGGTCTTCGCTCGCGGGTGATCGTTGCCCGCTTCTTTTCTTGTCCACGCTTTTCACAGTGCCACTCTCATCTTTCATCTGCGCCTTGTGACGAATTCGGCGTGGAAATGCCCGGCATCAAAAAAAGTTCCCTTCGCCGGAACCTTAATTTGGCTTCCGCGTTCAAACCGTCAACTGCGATTGCAGCAATTTGAGAACAGGGGACCATCATGCCGATTTCCGACCGCATCGGGCCGCACCTTCCCGCGCTCCGCCGTTACGCACGCGCCCTCACCGGAACGCAGCCCTCGGGCGATGCCTATGTGGCAGCGACCCTTGAGACCATCCTCATCGATCCCTCCGTGATGCCCGAAGGCGAGGACGACAAAGCCAGGCTTTTCGGCCTGCTCAGCCGTATCATCTCGTCCCTCCCCGTATCCGTGAGCCGTGGCGCCGGCGCCATTTCGCCCGGCGCAGAGGCCCCGTTCGACCTTTCCGGCGTTCCCCCGCTCGGCCGGCAGGCACTGCTGCTGGCGACGGTCGAAGGCTTTACCGTCGAGAAGACGGCCGACATCCTCGATGCCGAGACCAGCAGCATCCGCACCCTTCTGGACGCCGCCTTCGCGGAGATCGCTGCGCAGGCCGAAACGGGCATCATGATCATCGAGGACGAGCCGCTGATCGCGCTCGACCTTGCGCATATGGTCAACGGCATGGGCCATCGCGTCACCGGGATCGCCCGCACGCAGGCCGAGGCCGAAATGCTCTGGAGCGACAGCCGGCCCGGCCTCGTCCTTGCCGACGTGCGGCTCGCCGATGGAAGCTCGGGCATCGATGCGGTGAATTCCATTCTCGCCCGCACGGACATCCCCGTGATCTTCATCACCGCCTATCCGGAGCGGCTGCTTACCGGTGAGCGTCCCGAGCCGGCCTTCCTCGTGTCCAAACCGTTCAATCCGGAACAGGTGAAGGTGCTCATCAACCAGGCCCTTCTCTTCACCCCGCAAGCGCGCGCCGCGGCCTGATCTCGCTCCCGGACGGCCGCAGCGGCGGCGCGGCTGGCGGCGGTGGGAGGCACGCCCACCGCCGCCTTTATTTTGTCCGCAATCCGAGTGGCAGGAGGCTATCCACGGCCATTCTCAATATTCCGGCAATGCCACAAAGGAAAACAGCCAGCGTCTGGGAGACACTGGCTGCTTGAGTATCCACGGACCGGAGGGGGACACGGTATCGTGGTCGATCACCGGTCGAGGGCCTCGCATTTGGGGGACATGCGCTGACCAGTGACGCCAGAGAAACCCCCGACACAGGATTTGGTTCCAGCCCCCTGAAGATTTTTTTCAACCGTCAGTCGATTGCTTCCAGCTCGGCCCGGTGCCGGTAAAGCGCGAGGAAGCGACGGTAGTCCCGGTCGTAGGCGGCCTTGCGGGCGGGGTCGGGAAGGAAAACCCGGCTTCCCGGGTACATCTCACGGCCTGCAGCCGCCAGATCCGCGTGCAGCCCGCCGGCAACCGCCGCCATCATCGCCGTCCCGAGCAGCACCGCATCGCCGGTCTCCGGCACGACGACGCGGCAACCAGTGACGTCCCGGTAGAGCTCCATCAGCAGCGCGTTGCGGACATGGCCGCCGGCGACATGCAGCGTGTCGAGCGGATAACCGCCCGCGCCAAGCTTTTCGAGGATATGGCGAATGCCAAGCGCAATGGCGACGGAGGTCCGCCAATAGAGGCGGCAGAGCCCGTCGAAGGAGGCATCCAGCGAGAGGCCGCTGATCACGCCGAGTGCGTGAGGATCGGCCAGCGGCGAGCGATTGCCGTGAAAATCCGGCAGCACATGCAGCCGCGCGGCAAAAGCCTCGCCCTCCTCCGCCTGCATCTCGCGGATGCGCGCGGCGATGCGGGCATGGTTCGCCGCCGAAGGTTCGCCGCCGGCGCTGTGCGCACGCACGATATGGTCGAGCAGCGCGCCCGTCGCCGACTGGCCGCCCTCGACCAGCCACCACCCCGGCAGCACCACCTCGTAGTAGGGACCCCACATCCCGAAACCGAACCGCTTGTCGCTGGAAAAGGCGACGATACAGCTCGAGGTCCCGCCGATCAGGGCAAGTTGCCGCTCCAGCATCTCCGGCGTGCCGGCGAAAGGCCCGAGCACGCCGAGCGCGCCGGCATAGGCATCGATGAGGCCGGTCGCAGCGACACAGCCTGTGTCGAGGCCGAGCTCCGTGGCCGCTTCCGGCGCAAGAGGGCCGACAGCCGTGCCGACTGCCAGCGTCTCCTGCGGCAGCGCACCGCGTTCACGCAGATCCTCAAGGCCGATCGCCGTCAGGAAGCCGGCATTCCAAGGCTGTTTCTCATGGGAAAGGTAGTTCCATTTCGCCGTCATCGTGCAGCGCGACCGGGCATTCGCCCCCGTCGCCCGCCAAGTCATGAAATCGGCGAGGTCGAAGACATGGCCCGTCTTCGCCCACTGTTCCGGATGGTGACGCTTCAGCCACATCAGCTTGGGCATTTCCATTTCCGGCGACATGACCCGGCCGGAATGAGCGAGGACCGGATGATCCGTCGCCGTGCAGAGGTCGGCCTCCTCCAGGGCACGGTGATCGAACCAGGCGATCGTGTCCCAGCGCGCCTCCGCGCCGCCGGAGACCGCCAGCGGTCGTCCTTCCGTGTCCCGGACCACAAGCGAGCAGGTCGCATCGATACCGAGCGCGGCGATACGGTCCGCCGCGACGCCCGCAAGCGCACGCGCCGCCCTGACGGCCACACAGGCCGCCTGCCAGATGTTCTCCGAATCGTGCTCGGCGTGGTTCACGCTGGGTCGGCGCAGGGCGATCGGGTGCTCGGAGCGTCCCAGCAGAGCGCCGTTCCGGTCGAATACACCGGCCCGGGCACTGCCCGTGCCGATGTCCACCGCAACGATCAGATCGCGCATCAATGCTCTTTCCCGCCGTCCTCTTCCTTGCGGACAAACTGTAACAATTCCCGCATGTCGTCAAACAGGGCATCGGGGTTGAGGCTGAGCAGCGCCTCGCGATGGCGCGGCGAGCGCGCATGGGAGCCACCGGTGAAGGCGACCACCCGCATGCCCGCCGATTTCGCCGCCGTGATGCCGGCCGGGCTATCCTCCACGACCACGCAATGCCGGGGCGCGACACCCATGACGGCGCTGGCATGGAGGAAAAGATCGGGCGCTGGCTTGCCGCGCGCGACCATGCTCGCGCTGAAGATGTTCGGCTCGAACCGGTCGATGAGGCCCGTGACGGAAAGCGACAGGCGGATGCGTTCGAGCTGGCTGGAAGAAGCCACGCAATGGGCGATGCCGAGCCGGTCCACCGTTTCGGCAATACCGTTGATGGGCTGCAACTCGGCACGAAAGCGCTCATAGAGCACCTTGCGCATCGCTTCCAGGAAGGCGGCGTCGATTGCGAGCCCATAGTCGGCATGCAGGATTTCCGACATGCTTTTCAGGCTGCGGCCGAGAAACCGCTCATGCGCCTCCTCCGCGCTCATGGCCACACCCGCCGTCGCCAGGGCCTCGACGAGAACCGCAAGCGAGATCGGCTCGCTGTCGACGAGCACACCATCGCAATCGAAGATCACCAGTTCTGTCTGTTTGGCGGCCATGACGTCCCGTTCCATTGTCAGGCCCCCGTGGTACTGTCTGCTCCCCTCGTTGGAAAGCCCCGGATTTGTAAGGATTTCCTCAATTCGCGAGCCTGTCGCCCAGATAGTCCTTCAGCGTTGCGCGTGTCCCCTTCTGCTGGAGGGACGCAAGCGCATTGGCAAACCGCCGGGTGAAGCGGTCGGACACAGCGACCGTGCCAAAGATATCCTTCAGGGCGAGGAAGGCGTTCGGATCGTTCTTGGCCGACGTCGCCGCGGCACGGATGCGGTCGATATTGGGGTCGTTGAAGGCGATGTCCTTGCCGCTGTCCGTCTTGCCGGCGAGGTAGTGGCACCAGAGCGCCGAGACGAGCGACAGGCCGATGACGTCCTCGCCGCGCGCCAGCCGATCGGCAGTGGACGGCAGGATGAATTTCGGCTGGCGGTTGGAGCCGTCCTGCGCAAGGCGCGGGATCGTATCGGCGATCTTCGGATTGGAGAAGCGCCGCTCGATCAGCGCATAATAGTCGTTGAGGTCGGTATCCGGCACGGGCGGGATGACGGGGATGATTTCCTCCCGCTCCAGCTTGGCGAGAAAGGCGCGGATGTCGACATCCTCCATCGCCTCATGGACGAAATGGATGTCGAGCAGCGCGGCCGGATAGGCGATCGCCGCATGGCCGCCGTTAAGGATGCGGATCTTCATGTGTTCGTAGGGCGCGACATCAGGCACGAACTGCACGCCGGCCTTCTCCAGCGCCGGGCGCCCCTCCGGGAAGTGATCCTCCAACACCCATTGCTTGAACTCTTCGCAGAAGACCGGCCAGGCATCATCGATATCGTACTCGTCGGCGACGATACCGATCTCGCGTGGCCCCGTCGCCGGCGTGATGCGGTCGACCATGCCATTCGGGAAGGCGACGTTGGTGTCGATCCAGTCGGCAAGCGCGGGATCGGAGAGGCGCGCGAGGCCGGAAATGGCGGCGTGCGTGACTTCGCCGTTGCCGGGAATGTTGTCGCAGGACATGACGGTGTAAGGCGCGAGGCCGGCATCCTTGCGCGCCTTGAGACCGGCGAGGATGAGCCCGAACACGGTTTTGGGATCGCCGGGATTGGCGGCGTCGGCGGCGATCGCCGGATGGCCGGGATCGAAGACGCCGGAGGCCGGATTGATGAAATAGCCGCCCTCGGTGATGGTCAGCGAGACGATGCGGATGGCGGGATTGGCAAGCTGTGCGATGGTCGCCGCAGCATTGCCGGGCTCGAGATAGCCGATCATGGCGCCGGTGACACGCGCGCCGGAACGGTTGTTGTCCTGCTCGACGACCGTCGTCAAAAAATCCTGCCCGGCGAGTTTTTCGCGCATGGCGGCGTCGGACGGCAGCACACCGGCCCCGATGATCGCCCAGTCATGGTCATGGCCGAGGTTGAACAGGTCGTCGAGATAGATCGCCTGGTGCGCCCGGTGGAAATTACCGACGCCGAAATGCACGATGCCCGCCTTGAGGGCCGAGCGCTCATAGGCCGGAACGGCAGCCGTCCTGGCAACCTCTTTGAGGGTGGCGAGCGACAGTTTCGTGGTCATGGTCCGTTCCTTCCGGTCTCGTCTGCTGGCAAGGTCCGCGCGGTGCGGGCCTCAGCTCATCCAGTTGCCGCCGTCGACATTGTAGGTTTGCGCGACGATGTAGTTGCTCTCCTGGGAGGCCAGGAAGACCGCCATGCCCGTCAGATCCTCGGCGGTGCCCATACGGCCGAAGGGCACTTCCGCACCGACCAGGCGCTTCTTCTCGCCGCGCGGCCGGTTCTCGTATTTGGCGAACAGCGCATCGACACCGTCCCAGTGCTCGCCATCGACCACACCGGGCGCGATGGCATTGACGTTGATGCCGTGTTTGATGAGGTTCAGCCCCGCAGACTGGGTGAGGCTGATCACCGCCGCCTTGGTGGCGCAATAGACACCGACCAGCGCTTCGCCGCGCCGCCCGGCCTGACTTGCCATATTGATGATCTTGCCGCCGCGCCCCTGCGCGATCATCTGCTTTGCCGCCGCCTGAAGGGTGAAGAGCGTGCCGGCGACATTGATCGAGAACAGCTTTTCGTAGCTTTCACGCGTGATCTCGACGATCGGCGCCAGATCGAACAGCGCGGCATTGTTGACGAGGATGTCGAGGCCACCGGCCTCCTTCACGCAGGCCGCGATGGCAGCGTCGATGGAAGCCTGCCGCGTCACGTCCATCTCCACGGCATAGGCCGCCGGTCCGATTTCGTCGGCCGTCGCCCGCGCCCGCTCGATAGCGATGTCGGCGATGGCGACGCGCGCACCCTCCCGCACATAGGCTTCCGCGAAACTGCGGCCGATGCCACGCGCCGATCCCGTGATCAGCGCGCTTTTGCCCTCCAGCCGTTTCATCGGATCGCCTTCCCGGCGTCGTCAAAGCGATGGAGGCGCGTTGTGTCGGGCGTGAGAAAGACGGTATCGCCGTGGGTGACGGGAAAGTCGCCACCGGCGCGCACGGTCATCATGCCGATGCCGTCGGTATTGACATGCAGGAACGTGTCCGAGCCGAGATGTTCGGCAACGCCGACCACGCCTTTCCACGTCCCGCTCTCCTTGGAGAGGCGGATATGCTCGGGTCGGATGCCGACGGTGGGCGCATTGTACGGCTTGGCCGCCTCGCCCTTGACGAAATTCATGCGCGGCGAGCCGATGAAGCCGGCAACGAAGAGATTGTCGGGCTTGTTGTAGAGATCGAGCGGCGAGCCGACCTGCTCGATATTGCCGGCGTTCAGCACGACGATCTTGTCGGCCATGGTCATGGCTTCCACCTGGTCGTGCGTGACATAGATCATCGTCGTCTTCAGCTGATGATGCAGTTCGCTGATTTCGAGCCGCATCGTGCCGCGCAGCGCCGCATCGAGGTTCGACAGCGGCTCGTCGAAGAGAAAGGCCGACGGCTCGCGCACGATCGCCCGGCCGATGGCCACGCGCTGGCGCTGACCGCCGGACAGTTGCCCGGGCCGCCGCTCCAGGTAGTTGGTGAGGTTGAGCACGCGTGCGGCTTCCGTCACCTTCTTGTCGATGATGGCAGGATCGGTCTTCGCCATCTTCAAGGGGAAGGCGATGTTGTTGCGCACCGTCATATGCGGATAGAGCGCATAGGACTGGAACACCATGGCAAGCCCGCGCTTGGCAGGCGCCGCCGACGTCACGTCCTTGCCGTCGATCTCGATGGTGCCGCTGGTGGTATCCTCAAGGCCCGCGATGAGGCGCAGCAGCGTGGACTTGCCGCAGCCCGACGGGCCGACGAAGACGACGAACTCGCCGTCTTCGATGGCAAGGTCGATGCCCGGGATGACCTGCGTCGTGCCGAAGGACTTGTTGACTTTCTTCAGGATGATCTTGCCCATGATGGTCCCTCCCCGAGGTCTGTTCGTTACTTCACGGCGCCGAAGGTGAGGCCGCGGACAAGCTGTTTCTGGCTGAACCAGCCCATGATCAGGATCGGGGCGATGGCGAGCGTCGAAGCTGCCGAGAGCTTGGCCCAGAAAAGACCCTGAGGGCTCGAGAACGAGGCGATGAAGGCGGTCAGCGGCGCGGCGTTCGTCGTCGTCAGCCGGATCGTCCAAAAGGCTTCGTTCCAGGCGAGGATGATGTTGAGCAGCATGGTCGAGGCTATGCCCGGCACCGCCATCGGGGTGAGCACGTAGACGATCTCGCCCCAGAGCGAGGCTCCATCCATGCGCGCGGCCTCCAGGATCTCGCCGGGGATTTCCCGGAAATAGGTGTAGAGCATCCAGATGACGATCGGCAGGTTGATCATCGTCAGCATCACGGTGAGGCCGATACGGCTGTCGAGCAGGCCCGTGTCGCGGAAGATCAGGTAGATCGGCACTAGCACGGCAACGGCAGGCATCATCTTGGTCGAGAGCATCCACATCAGGATGTCCTTGGTCTTCGCCGTCGGCGAGAAAGCCATCGACCAGGCGGCCGGTACGGCGATCAACAGCGCCAGGAGCGTCGAGCCGAGCGACAGAATGACCGAGTTCAGGAAGAACTTGAAATAGTTGCTCTGCGCCTGCACCGCCGCATAGCTCTCGACCGTACCCGAAGGCAGAAGGTTGAAGCCCTGGATTGCCTCGGTCTCGGACTTGAAGGAAGTGATGATCGTATAGAGGATCGGGAAGAAGATGATCAGCGCGATGATCCAGGCGGCGATGGTGAAGACGACGGTTCTTCTTGTTGAGACGGCTCTAGCCATGGTCTTGTCCCTCTCTCACTTGTCCAGGTTCTTGCCGACGGCGCGCATCAGGAAGAAGGCGACGATGTTGGCGAGGATGACGGCGATGATGCCACCGGCCGAGGCGCCGCCGACGTCGTAGCCGAGGAGCGCGGTGCGGTAGATCAGGAACGGCAGGTTGGTCGAGGCATAACCCGGACCGCCATTGGTGGTGACGAGGATTTCCGCGTAGACGCCGAGCAGGAAGATCGTCTGGATCAGGATGACGACGGTGATCGAGCGGGCGAGATGCGGCAGCGTCAGGTAGACGAAGCGCGACACGAAACCCGCGCCGTCCATTTCCGCCGCCTCCTTCTGCTCGCCGTCGAGCGATTGCAGCGCGGTGAGCAGGATGAGGGTCGCAAAGGGCAGCCACTGCCAGGCGACGATGATGATGATCGAGAACAGCGGATATTGCGCGAACCAGTCGACAGGCTGCAGGCCGACGGCGCGGTTGATATCCGCCAGCACCCCGTAGCCCGGATGCATGATCATGTTCTTCCACACGAGCGCTGCCACCGGCGGCATGACGAAGAAGGGCGAGATGATCATGATGCGCACGATGCCCTGCCCCCACATCGGCTGGTCGAGCAGAAGCGCGATGGCAATGCCGCCGATGACGGTGATGAAGAGCACGCCGACGACGATCACGAGCGTATTCCAGATCGACTGGAAGAAGGCCGGGTCGGTGTAGAAGTACTGATAGTTGAACAGCCCCGCCCAGCTGACATTGGCCGGGTTCAGGAGGTTGTAGTTCTGGAACGAGAACCACAGCGTCATCGCCAGCGGCACGATCATCCAGACCAAAAGCAGCCCCACAGAGGGCGCCAACATCAGACGCGCCAGCCCGCGCGTGTTCTCCGTCGCCATGATTTCCTCCCGAGAGCCGGTCCGGCCGGCCTGTGCAGTCACGACATCATTCCAGGGCGGAGCCGCCCCTCATCCCCCTACCCGGACCTTCTCCCCGCAAACACGGAGAAGGGGCAGAAAGGAGCGCCCATCGTTCCTCTCCCCACTTGCGGGGAGAGGATGCCGGCAGGCAAGTGAGGGGCAAGCGCCGGAAACAACACCCCGTCTATCGGCTGCCCGGAGCACGTCCGGGCAGCCTGTCCTTGGGGAGGAGGTATTACTTGATGTAGCCGGCGCGGGTCATTTCGCGGGTGGTGACCTGCTGGGCCTGGGCGAGCGCGTCGTCAACCGACATCTGGCCGGCGAGCGCCGCCGAGAAGAGCTGGCCGACCGTCGTGCCGAGACCCTGGAATTCCGGGATGGCGACGAACTGCACGCCGACATAGGGCACCGGCTTGACGGCCGGGTTCTTCGGATCGGCAGCATTGATCGAGTCGAGCGTCATCTTGGCGAAGGGTGCCGCCTTCTCATACTCGGCATTTGCATAGAGCGAGGAGCGCGTGCCCGGAGGAACGTTCGCCCAGCCTTCCTTTTCGGCGACGAGCTTGGTGTAGTCCTTGCTGGTCGCCCAGGCGATGAACTTTTCCGCCGCCGCGGTCTTCTGCGAGCCGGCCGGAATGGCGAGGTTCCAGGCCCAGAGCCAGTTGCCGCGCTTGCCGAGACCCGTATCGGGAGCGAGCGCATAACCGACCTTGTCGGCGACCGTCGATTCCTTGGGGTTAGAGACGAAGGAGGCGGCAACCGTGGCGTCGATCCACATGCCGCAATTGCCCTGCTGGAACAGCGCCAGGTTCTCGTTGAAGCCGTTCGACGATGCGCCCTGCGGGCCGGCGTCGGCCATCAGCTTGACGTACATGTCGAGCGTGTTCTTCCATTCCGGCTGGTCGAACTGGGGCTTCCAGTTTTCATCGAACCAGCGGGCACCGAAGGCGTTGGACGTGGCGGTCAGGAACGCCATGTTCTCGCCCCAGCCGGCCTTGCCGCGCAGGCAGATGCCGTTGATGCCGGCATTGCGGTCCGTCATCTTGCGGGCAGCTTCCCCGATGAACTCCCAGGTCGGCGCGTCGGGCATGGTCAGCCCGGCCTTCTCCATCAGGTCCTTGCGGTACATGACGAAGGAGCTCTCGCCGTAGAACGGCGCGGCGTAGAGCTTGCCGTCCTCGCCCGTCAGACCCGAGCGGATGGCCGGAAGCAGGTCGTCGGCGTCGTAGTCGGCGCCGAGATTGTCGAGCGGCACGAGCCAGCCCTGCTTGGTCCAGATCGGCACTTCGTAGGTGCCGATCGTCATGATGTCGTACTGGCCGCCCTTGGTCGCGATGTCGGTCGTGACGCGCTCGCGCAGCACGTTCTCTTCGAGCGTAACCCAGTTCAGTTCAATGTCGGGGTTCTTGGTGGTGAAATCTTCCGTCAGCCCCTGCATGCGGATCATGTCGCCATTGTTGACGGTGGCGATGGTCAGGGTTTCGGCATTGGCGAAACCGCACAGGAGAGCGGCCGAGCTGACGCCCAGCAGAAGGGTTCTCAAATTCATCATCTTCCTCCCAGAAGGGTTTTGAGCATTTGCTTTGCTCATGGGCAATTACTCGCATATTGCCGCAACAAGTCAACGACCAATCGTTGCTGCACCGCACAAGGCAGGGCAGCACCTGTTGAATCTCATGGGAAATTTCTGCGTGGGAGACGGCTCTCGATCAGGCCGAAAGCAGGTGGCGGGCGGTCGATTCGTCGGTGATGACGCCGTTGATCATGCGCCCGCGCAGCGCCGCAAGCAGCGCCGTATATTTGCGCTTGCCCTTGGCAAGGCCGATGACGGTGGTCGTCTCGCGCGGCGGCAGCGGCACGGAGGCAACGCGTTCGTTGATGCTGCCGTCGAGCAGTTTGCCGTCGCGGTCGAACATCCAGCCGCAGATCTCGCCGGCGGCCCCCTCCTCCATCAGCCGCGCCATTTCCTCCGGGTCGAGGAAGCCGTCGAGGCAGAGCGGTGCATCCGCGCCGAGTTCTCCGATCCCGACGAAGGCGACGTCGGCCTGTCGGCCGAGCTGGAGGGTCGACTGCACGAGGCTCTGCTTGTGCAGGAGGTCACGCTCCTCCGTGGAGGAGACGAGAACCGGCAACGGCATCGGATAGTGCCGCGCCTTCACCGCGTCGGCCATCGAGAAGATGACGTTGTAGTATGCCGCCGAACCATCCGGCCCGATATTGCCGGTCAGCGACATGATGCGGTGCTGCGGACATTCCATCGCCGGAAGCTGGTCGATCGCCGCCTTCAGCGTGCGCCCCGTGCCGACGGCGAGCACGATCGGCTCGGCCTTCTTCAGCCAGCGCTCGATTTCCGCCGCACCGGCTTCCGCAATGCCGATCGTCGTCGAGGTCGAGCCCGGATCGCTCGGCACGATATCGACATGCACGAGCCCGAATTTCTTCCGTAGCTCCTCGCCGAGTTCCAGGCATTCAGCGATCGGGTGATCGAGCCGCACCTTGATCAGCCGCTCGGCGACGGCGAGCGAAACAAGCCGCTGCGCCGACTGACGGGAGATGCCCATGGCGGAGGCGATTTCGTCCTGCGTGCGGCCCGCGACATAGTAGAGCCAACCGGCCCTTGCCGCATCGTCCAGCCGCCCGGCTGTTTCCGTCCGCTTCGCCATGGTTTTCCCCAGATGTTCCAAAGGATTTGCTGCATCTTTTCCGGCGACCTGTCAAACGCCATGTAACGGCGCAGCTGGAACAGTATCCCGCAATGCAACACAAAAACATAACCGGATTTCTCATATTTATTTCCGCTGCAAGCACTGAAAAACCAGCATTTCTTTTGAAATTTTACCGTTTGATAAAAAAATAAACCTGAGTTACCGTTCTCTCATTCAAAAAGCCCACGCGAATGGGAGATAACTATGGGAACGACGCAATCTGGGATCCATCGGGGGCGTCTTGCGCCTGCCGAATACGACACGAACTTTTCCGACCTGCATCCACGCCTCGACGATCACGAGGCCCTGGTCGCCGCCGACCGCTGTTACTTCTGTCACGACGCGCCGTGCATGACGGCCTGTCCCACCTCCATCGACATTCCGCTGTTCATCCGCCAGATCTCGACGGGCAACCCGATCGGTTCGGCGAACACCATTTTCGACCAGAACATTCTGGGCGGTATGTGCGCCCGCGTCTGTCCCACCGAGACGCTCTGCGAACAGGCCTGCGTGCGCAACACCGCCGAGCACCGCCCGGTGGAAATCGGCCGCCTGCAGCGCTACGCGACCGACGTGGCGATGACGGAGAACAAACACTTTTACGAACGCGCCGCCCGCACCGGCAAGGCCGTGGCGGTCGTCGGGGCCGGCCCGGCGGGACTTGCCTGCGCCCACCGCCTCGCCATGGATGGCCATGACGTCGTGATCTTCGAAGCACGCGAAAAGGCCGGCGGCCTCAACGAATACGGCATCGCCACCTACAAGGCGGTCGACGATTTCGCCCAGCGCGAAGTCGACTATGTGCTGGCGATCGGCGGCATCGAGGTGAAGAACGGCCTGAAACTCGGCCGCGACTTCACCCTTGCCGATCTCACCGGCAATTTCGACGCCGTCTTCCTCGGCATGGGCCTTTCCGGTGTCAACGCGCTCGGCGCGGAGGGCGAAAACCTGCCCGGCGTCGTCGATGCGGTCGATTTCATCGCGGAACTGCGCCAGGCGACGGACAAGGCGACGATCCCCGTCGGCCGGCGCGTCGTCGTCATCGGTGGCGGCATGACGGCGATCGACGCCGCCGTACAGGCAAAGCTGCTCGGCGCCGAGGAGGTGACGATCTGCTACCGCCGCGGCAAGGAGCAGATGAACGCCTCGGAATTCGAGCAGGATCTCGCCGCCTCCAAGGGCGTGATGATCCGCCACTGGCTCCAGCCGAAACGCGTCATCGCAAGAGACGGCCATGTCGCCGGCATCGAGGTGGAATATACCGAGATGCGCGACGGCAAGCTCGAAGGCACCGGCGAAATCGGCGCGCTCGCCGCCGACCAGATCTTCAAGGCCATCGGCCAGACGTTCGAGGCCGCCGGCCTCGGTTCGCTCGCCATGGCCGGCAACCGCATCGCCATCGATGCGGAAGGCCGTACGTCCGTCGCCAATGTCTGGGCGGGGGGAGACTGCGTGAAGGCCGGCGAGGACCTGACGGTCACATCCGTCGCACAGGGCCGCGATGCGGCCGATTCGATCAACCGCATGCTGGCTGCCGGTGTGCAGCCTTCCGTTGCCGTCGCTTGAGGGAGATGAGACATGGCTGATCTTCGCAACACCTTTGTCGGCATCAAATCGCCCAACCCCTTCTGGCTCGCCTCCGCGCCGCCGACGGACAAGGCCTACAATGTCGAGCGCGCCTTCAAGGCCGGCTGGGGCGGCGTGGTCTGGAAGACGCTCGGCGAAGAAGGCCCGCCGGTCGTCAACGTCAACGGCCCGCGCTACGGCGCGATCTGGGGCGCCGACCGACGACTTCTCGGCCTCAACAATATCGAGCTGATCACCGACCGTGACCTCTACACGAACCTGCGCGAGATGAAGCAGGTGAAGATGAACTGGCCGGACCGGGCGCTGATCGCCTCGATCATGGTGCCCTGCGAAGAGGAGAGCTGGAAGGCGATCCTGCCGCTGGTGGAAGAGACCGGCGCCGACGGTATCGAGCTCAACTTCGGCTGTCCGCACGGCATGTCCGAACGCGGCATGGGCGCGGCAGTCGGCCAGGTGCCGGAATATATCGAGATGGTGGTGCGCTGGTGCAAGCAGTACACCCGCATGCCCGTCATCACCAAGCTGACGCCCAACATCACCGATATCCGCAAGCCGGCGCGCGCGGCCAAGGCCGGCGGCACCGATGCGGTGTCGCTGATCAACACGATCAACTCGATCGTGTCCGTCGACCTCGACAGCTTCGCGCCCAACCCGACGGTCGGCGGCAAGGGCACCCATGGCGGCTATTGCGGCCCGGCGGTGAAACCCATCGCGCTCAACATGGTGGCCGAGATCGCCCGCGATCCGGAAACCTACGGCCTGCCGATTTCAGGCATCGGCGGCATCACCACCTGGCGCGATGCGGCCGAGTTCCTGGCGCTCGGCGCCGGCAACGTGCAGGTCTGCACGGCCGCGATGACCTACGGCTTCAAGATCGTGCAGGAGATGATCACCGGGCTTTCAAGCTGGATGGACGCCAAGGGCCACCGCAGCCTCGACGACGTCATCGCCCGCGCGGTGCCCAACGTCACGGACTGGCAGTACCTCAACCTCAACTACATCGCAAAGGCCCACATCGACCAGGATGCCTGCATCAAGTGCGGACGCTGCCACATCGCCTGCGAGGACACCTCGCACCAGGCGATCACCCAGTTCGTCGATGGCGTCAGGCATTTCGAAGTGATGGAGGACGAGTGCGTCGGCTGCAATCTCTGCGTCAACGTCTGCCCGGTGGAGAACTGCATCACCATGGTGGAACTGGAACCCGGCGTGCTCGACCAGCGCACCGGAAAACCGGTGGATCCGAACTACGCCAACTGGACGACGCATCCGAACAACCCGATGGCCAGGCAGGCTGCGGAGTAGAAAAAGCCTCGTCGCGGGAAGTTCAGGCTTTCCGCGACGCCTCGTAGAGTGCAACGAGATCATCAAGGGGTATGCCGTTCAGAGTGGCGCCGGCGAGCCTGCAATTCGTGAACTCGACCCCAGAAAGATTGACGTTTTGGAATTGGGACCCCGACAGGTTCACGTCGTTGACACGCCACCCGGACATGTTGCTGTCATTGAAGCGAGCGCCGGAGAAGTTGATCTGGTTGAAGGTGACACCTGACAAGTTCGCGTCATTGAAAACCGAACCCGAGAGATTGGTATCGTTGACATCCAGGACATGCGTCACGCGATGAAGCTTCATTCCCTGCTTCCTTGATAGAACCCAGTGATCGTCGACTTGGGAGTCTATCGTAAACGTCACGCATGCAAACTCAAGCCGGGGCTATGCGACACACCCGTTGCAGCGAGGCTTCGGATCAAATGCGAAGCCGCTCTCACCCAAAGAAATTGAAGCTCTGCCCGGCGCTGTAGGCCAGCAGCGCCAGCCCGGCAAAATAGACGATCGTCATCACCACCATGCCATAGCCGGCCAGCACCACCAGCCCGTCGCGCTGCGAAATGCCGGCGGCCAGCAGCAGGATGGCGACGCCCGGCAGCGTGTTGGAGAAGGGAATGAGCCCGAGCGGCGCCATGAGAAGAACCCCCGCCCCCATCAGCACCAGGCCGTTGACGCGGTTCATCACCGCGCCTGACGTCAGCCCCGTCATGCGCGGCTTGAAGAACCGGTCGAACTTGCGCAGGAATTTCACGCCGCGCTCCAGCACCGGCCGCAGCTTGCCGCTTTCCAGCCGCCGGTCGGCGACCTTTTGCGGCAGCCAGGGCAACCGGTTGAGCGTGATCGCCGCGCTGATCAGGACGATACCGGCACCAAAGACAGTGGAAACGCCAGGGATCGAGACCGGGAACAGAAAGGGCAGCGACAGAAAGGCGCAGAGCAGGAGCAGGCCGCTTTCGCCCATCATCGCGAGCAGATCGCGCAGCGTGATGTGCTCGCCCTTGATCGAGTGGATGATGTCCTCGAGCAGTTCGCTCGTCTTGCGGTCCGTGTCCTTGAAGCCGATGGCCGTCGTCATGCAATGTCCTCTCGCGTGCCGCCGCCTATGGGCGGCGATTGCGGCTTTCCTGTGGGAGTGGCGCGCCCCGAATTTTCGCTGTTGCGGATGCAAAACAGCTACGCACACATGCCGGATTTGCTCTATGAGCATGCCGCACCGCAGACAATAGGGTGATTTTCTTGACGAAGCGTATGCCGGCCCCGGCGGGCCTCTCCATCCATGCAAAAGGCCGCGAAAAGCTGAAGGGGCATCTCGCCATGCTGCTCTTTGCGGTGCTGATCGCCGGCTCCTTCTCCTTCGGGGGCCTTGCGGCGCGCTACATGGAGGCCGAGCCGCTCATGCTCTGGCGCTACATCCTGACCGTCGTCGTCATGGCGGCGCTCGCCTTCGGCGCCTTCAGGGTTCCGCTGACGCTGCCGAAGCAGGCCTGGCGCTTCCTGCTGCTCGGCGGGCTGATCGCCATCTACATGCTCACCATGTTCATGGCGCTGGAGTTCACCAGCCCCGTCGCCACCGGCGCGGTTTTCACGCTGATGCCGCTCCTGAGTGCCGGCTTCGCTTTGCCGGTGCTCGGCCAGAGGACGCGGCCCGGCGTACTCGCCGGTCTCCTCATCGCCGCGGCCGGCGCCGTGTGGGTGATTTTCCGGGGCAATATCGATGCCATCCTCGCCTTCGATGTCGGCACCGGCGAGATGATCTTCTTCGTCGGCGTCGTCTGCCATGCGCTCTACGTGCCACTGATCCGCCGCTTCGACCGGGGCGAATCGGCCGTCGGCTTCGGCTTCTGGGTAACGGTGGGCGCAACGCTCTGGTTGATCCCGCCAGGTATCCGAAGCTTGATCGCAACGGATTTCTCCGCCCTGCCCGTCGCTGTCTACGCTGCCGTCACCTATCTGGCCGTCGTCACCACGGCCGGCACGTTCCTGCTCCTGCAATATGCCTCGATGCGCCTGCCGGCCTCCAAGCTGCTGGGCTACGGCTATCTGACGCCGAGCTTCATCATCCTGCTCGAAGGCATTCTGGGTCACGGCTGGGCGAGCCTGCCAGTCCTGGCCGGCGCCCTCGTCACCGCCTGCGGCCTGGCGCTGATGGCGCTTCTGCCGGACTGATCCGGCTCGGAAAAGGCGTCAGACCGGCTCTTCGCTGACATTGAGACCGCCGATGAAGAGTTGTTCGAGGAAGCGCGCCGCATCCTCGAACCGGCCCTCGCCGGCCTGATCCTGCCCGAGCACGGCGCGCACCTGCACGTCGAAGTCGGCATAGTGCTGGGTGGTCGACCAGATCGAGAAGATCAGGTGATACGGGTCGCATTTGGCGATCTTGCCCGCCTTCGCCCAGGTGCGGATGACTTCCGCCTTCTCGTCGACGAGAGACTTCAGCGGCCCCTTCAGTTCGTCCTCGATGTTCGGCGCGCCCTGCAGGATTTCATTGGCGAACAACCGGCTTTCGCGCGGAAAATCGCGCGCCATCTCCAGTTTGCGCCTGATGTAACTGCGGATTTCCGACACCGGGTTGCCTTCCGCATCGAATTCGCGCAGCGGATCGAGCCAGGTATCGAGCACCCGGTTGATCAGCGCCCGGTGCATCGCCTCCTTGGTACGGAAATAGTAGAGCAGGTTCGGCTTCGACATGCCGGCCACCTCGGCGATCTGGTCGACGGTGGCACCGCGAAAGCCGTGCAGCGAGAAAACCTCCAGCGCCGCCTCGAGGATCTGCTCCTCCTTCGCCTCCTGGATGCGCGTGCGCCGCTGTGTCCTCGCCGCCCTTGGTAATGCCATCGTGCCCCCTCGGCCTTGCCCGTCGAACCGGAAAAGTGCCGCCAAATTCACCAGTTTAACCAGCCGCCATTTTCTTCGGCGCAGCCCAAGTTTTTGGTTTTTCGGCTTGAGTGCCGCAACGGAAGCTGTAATGTTTACCAACCGGTCAAATTATCAGCCAGTTATCACACAAAGGCAACTGCTGATCGGAAGGCGCAAAACAACAACGGCGCCGCCAGCCGGTGGGAACGAGAATGGGGCTGCAAAAGTCCGACGACATGGGAGCATAGACATGGCCGCACCCGGCGAGAACATGCGTGTCAACGCGGACCGCCTGTGGGATTCCCTCATGGACATGGCGAAGATCGGCCCCGGCATTGCCGGTGGCAACAATCGCCAGACACTGACCGACGCCGACGCCGAAGGCCGACGCCTGTTCCAGGCCTGGTGCGACGGCGCGGGCCTCACCATGGGTGTCGATACGATGGGCAACATGTTCATGACGCGCCCGGGCACCGATCCCGACGCCCTGCCCGTCTATGTCGGCTCGCATCTCGACACCCAGCCGACGGGCGGCAAATATGACGGCGTGCTCGGCGTGCTGGCGGGCCTTGAGGTCGTGCGCTCGCTGAACGACCTCGGCATCCGCACGAAACACCCGATCGTCGTCACCAACTGGACGAACGAGGAAGGCGCCCGCTTTGCACCAGCCATGCTGGCGTCAGGCGTTTTTGCCGGCGTGCATACGCAGGATTATGCCTATGGTCGCAAGGACCCCGAGGGCAAGGTTTTCGGCGAGGAGTTGCAGCGCATCGGCTGGATCGGCGACGAAACGGTCGGCGCGCGCAAGATGCACGCCTATTTCGAATATCACATCGAGCAAGGCCCGATCCTGGAAGCGGAAGGCAAGGACATCGGCGTCGTCACCCACTGTCAGGGCCTGTGGTGGCTGGAATTCACGCTGACCGGCCGCGAGGCGCATACCGGCTCGACGCCGATGACGATGCGCGTCAATGCCGGCCTCGCCATGGCCCGCATCCTCGAAATGGTGCAGACCGTCGCCATGGAGAACCAGCCGGGCGCCGTCGGCGGCGTCGGCCAGGTGTTCTTCTCGCCCAATTCGCGCAACGTGCTGCCCGGCAAGGTCGTCTTCACCGTCGACATCCGCTCGCCGGACCAGAAGAAACTCGACGGCATGCGCGCCCGCATCGAGGCAGAGGCGCCGAAAATCTGCGCGGCGCTGGGCGTCGGCTGTTCCGTCGAGGCGGTCGGCCATTTCGACCCCGTCACCTTCGATCCGACCCTCGTCGCCACCGTGCGCAAGGCCGCCGAAGACCTCGGCTACAGCCACATGAACATCATCTCCGGCGCCGGCCATGACGCCTGCTGGGCGGCAAAAGTCGCGCCGGCCACGATGATCATGTGTCCCTGCGTCGGCGGCCTCTCGCACAACGAGGCGGAGGACATTTCCAAGGAATGGGCCGCCGCAGGCGCCGACGTGCTGCTCCATGCGGTGATCGAGACTGCCGGCATCGCCGAGTGATCTTTTGCCGCCCGGTCTGTCGGGCGGTCTCGCGCTTTGTGCGCCACCAAAAATCGAGACAGGGAGCGGACCAACATGAGCACAGTCATCAAGGGCGGAACCATTGTCACCGCCGACCTCACCTACAAGGCGGACATCAAGATCGAGGGTGGGAAGATCATTGAGATCGGTCCTGATCTTTCCGGCGACGAGGTGCTGGATGCGGCGGGCTGTTATGTCATGCCGGGCGGCATCGATCCGCATGTGCATCTCGAAATGCCCTTCATGGGCACCTATTCGGCCGATGATTTCGAGAGCGGCACGCGCGCCGGGCTTGCCGGCGGTACGACCATGGTGGTCGATTTCTGCCTGCCTGATCCCGGCCAGTCGCTGCTCGATGCGCTGAAGCGCTGGGACAACAAGTCGACCCGCGCCAATTGCGACTATTCCTTCCATATGTCGGTGACCTGGTGGAGCGAACAGGTCTTTGACGAGATGAAGGCCGTGGTCGAGGAAAAGGGCATCAACACCTTCAAGCACTTCATGGCCTACAAGGGCGCGCTTATGGTGAACGACGACGAGATGTTCGCCTCGTTCCAGCGCTGCGCCGCGCTCGGCGCCCTGCCGCTCGTACACGCGGAGAACGGCGATGTCGTCGCGGCGATGCAGGCGAAACTGATGGACGAGGGCAACAACGGGCCGGAAGGCCACGCCTATTCGCGCCCGCCGTCCGTCGAGGGCGAGGCGACAAACCGCGCCATCATCATCGCCGATATGGCGGGTGCGCCGCTCTATGTGGTGCACACCTCCTGCGAACAGGCACATGAAGCCATCCGCCGGGCCCGGCAGAACGGCATGCGCGTCTACGGCGAGCCGCTGATCCAGCACCTGACGCTCGACGAAACGGAATATTTCAACAAGGACTGGGACCACGCCGCACGCCGCGTCATGAGCCCGCCCTTCCGCAACAAGCAGCACCAGGATTCGCTCTGGGCCGGCCTTGCGAGCGGCTCCTTGCAGGTGGTGGCGACCGACCATTGCGCCTTCACGACGGACCAGAAGCGCACCGGCGCCGGTGATTTCCGCAAGATCCCGAACGGCACCGGGGGCCTTGAGGACCGCATGCCCATGCTCTGGACCAACGGCGTCAACACCGGCCGGCTCACCATGAACGAGTTCGTCGCCGTCACCTCCACCAACATCGCGAAGATCCTCAACGTCTATCCGCGCAAGGGCGCCATCCTCGTCGGTGCGGATGCGGATATCGTCGTCTGGGATCCGAAGCGGTCGAAGACCATCTCGTCGAAGAACCAGCAGTCCTCGATCGACTACAACGTCTTCGAAGGCAAGGACGTCGTCGGCCTGCCACGCTTCACCCTGACGCGCGGCGTGGTCGCCATCGAGGAATCGACCGTCAAGACGCGCGAGGGCCACGGCCAGTTCGTTAAGCGCGAGCCCTTTGCCGCCGTCAACAAGGCGCTGTCGACCTGGAAGGAGATCACCGCGCCACGCAAGGTCGAGCGCAGCGGCATTCCGGCGAGCGGCGTATGATCCGCAGCGGCCGCCTCACCCTTCTTCTCGGCATCGCACTCGCCGGTTCGGCGGGGGCGGCAGCCGATCTTGTCGATGGCAGCTATGGCAACAAGGAAGGCTGCCACTATGCCGAGACGGGTGAATCCTCCGGTGCCGATTTCTTCTTCCTGCTGAACAAGGAAGGCGTCACCACCGCGGCCTCCTTTTGCGAATTCAAGGGCGACGGGAAACAGGTGGATGGCGCGACGAAGATCGCCGCCGAGTGCCACGAGGAGGGATACGAGGAGACCACGCCGCACGAACTGACGCTGACACCCGAGAGCGGCGGCTACACCGTGAGCTTTCCGGACGGCACGCGCTGGGGGCCGCTGATGCGGTGCAAGACGTGAGGATTGGGCCGCGGCGATATACCCCCCTCTGTCCTGCCGGACATCTCCCCCTCAAGGGGGGAGACCGGCCCCGTGGCCTGATCTCCCGCTCTCTAAATCGCAACCAGCGCCTCGAGATGCGGCAGGAGCACCACGCTCTCCTGCTCGTGGGGATCTGTCCGAGCGATGACCGCCGAAGCCGGCTGGTCGGAAAGGTTTGCCGGCAGATGCGGCACGCCGGCGGGGATGTAGAACATCTCGCCCGCCCTGACGACGACATGGTTCTCCAGTCGCTCGCCGTACCAGGTGTGGGCCTCGCCGGAGAGCATGTAGATCGCCGTTTCGTGGCTCGCATGCATGTGCGCCTTCGCCCGTCCGCCCGGCGGAATCGTCAGGAGATGCATGCAGATGCCGGAGGCGCCGACCGTCTCCCGGGCAATCCCTTCGAAATAGCTGAACCCCTGTTTTCCGTCATACGTGCCGCCCGGGCGCACCACCCGGCATTCGGCCTTCGCGTCCACCGCCATCGTCTCCCCCGGCTCCAGCGTGAGAATTCCGTGCTCAAAGTGATACCGCAGACAATGCCGATTGCAATGCTGAGAATGGACATGCAGTCTGCCGCAACCCGCGCCGAAAGATGACCGTCATGTCCCATGCCACGCCTTCCAGCACCGTCGTCTCAGCAAAGGACCTCGGCCTGACCTTCCAGACCGCCGATGGCCCCGTGACGGCGCTGACCGGGGTAAACCTTGCCGTCGAGAAAGGCGATTTCGTCTCCTTCATCGGCCCTTCCGGCTGCGGCAAGACGACCTTCCTGCGCGTCATCGCAGATCTCGAAAAGCCGACGTCAGGCAAGATCACCGTCAACGGCATGACGCCGGAAGAAGCCCGCAGGCGCCGCGCCTATGGCTATGTCTTCCAGGCCGCCGCGCTCTATCCCTGGCGCACGATCGAGAAGAACATCGCCCTGCCGCTGGAGATCATGGGCTACTCCAGGGCCGACCAGAAGGCCCGCATCGAGCGCACGCTCGATCTCGTCAACCTGTCGGGCTTCGGCAAGAAGTATCCCTGGCAGCTCTCCGGCGGCATGCAGCAGCGTGCCTCGATCGCCCGCGCGCTCGCCTTCGATGCCGACCTTCTCCTGATGGACGAACCGTTCGGTGCGCTCGACGAGATCGTGCGCGATCATCTCAACGAGCAGCTCCTGAAACTGTGGGCCGCCACCGAAAAGACGATCTGCTTCGTCACCCACTCGATCCCCGAGGCCGTCTACCTCTCGACGAAGATCGTCGTGATGAGCCCCCGCCCCGGCCGCGTCACCGACGTGATCGAATCGCCCCTACCGAAGGAGCGTCCGCTCGGCATCCGCGAAACGCCGGAATTCCTCGAAATCGCCCACCGGGTGCGCGAGGGGCTGCGCGCCGGCCACAGCTACGAGGAGCACGCCTGATGAAGCTCTCCTTCGTGCTCTGGCTGTTCGGCGCGACCGCCGTCTTCATCACCGCAGCGACCGCTTCGCGCGCCTATATCGGCACCACGAACATCCTCTACCTGCTGTTCTCCCTGGCGCTCTACATCGTCGGCAACCTGATGATGCTGAAACTGATGCGCGAAGGCGGGCTTGGCATTGCCATTTCGCTCTCCGCCATTACCCAGTTGCTGCTGATCAATGTCATTGCCTTCCTGTTCTTCGGCGAACGGCTCAGCAGCACGCAGCTCGCCGGCGTCGGCCTCGGTATTCTGGCCATGGGGCTGATGCTGCTGCCCTCCCCGGCAAGGAGCTGAGCCATGGCGGAACCCGGTTTCCTGCGCGACCGCCTGCTGCCGATAAGCACCGTCGTGCTGGCACTCGTTGTGCTCTGGTATGTCTTCGTCGTCGTGTTGAACGCCCCCTTCGAGCGGGATACGGCGGCGCGGGCGGGAACCACCATCGGTTTCATGGAGCTGTTGCCCAAGACCATGATGCAGGAGCGGCCCGTGCTGCCGGCACCGCACCAGGTCTTCGCCGAACTCTGGGACACGACCGTCAACAAGGCCGTCACCTCCAAGCGAAGCCTCGTCTATCATTCCTGGATAACGCTTTCGGCGACACTGCTCGGCTTTGCCATGGGGGCCGTGCTCGGCATCCTGCTTGCCATCGCCATCGTGCACAACCGGGCGATGGACCGTTCGCTGATGCCCTGGGTCATCGCCAGCCAGACGATCCCCATTCTCGCCATCGCGCCGATGATCATCGTTGTCCTGAACGCAGTCGGCATTTCCGGCCTGATGCCGAAGGCGCTGATCTCGACCTACCTTTCCTTCTTCCCCATCGTCGTCGGCATGGTGAAGGGCCTGCGCAGTCCCGAGCAGATCCAGCTCGACCTGATGCACACCTACAATGCCTCTTCCGCACAAACCTTCTGGAAGCTGCGCTGGCCCGCCTCGATGCCCTATCTCTTCACCTCGCTGAAGGTGGCGATCGCCATCTCGCTCGTCGGCGCCATCGTCGGTGAACTGCCGACCGGCGCCGTCGCCGGCCTCGGCGCGCGCCTGCTTGCCGGCTCTTATTACGGCCAGACGGTACAGATCTGGGCCGCGCTGTTCATGGCCGCGGCGGTGGCGGCGCTGCTCGTCATCGTCGTGGGCTTTGCCCATGGCCTTGTCCTCAAGCGCATGGGGGTGCGGGCATGAACTATAGCGTCCTCATCGCCGCCATCGTCTTCTGGCTTGCCGCCTGGGCCTTCAACGAATGGCTCGTGCGCCAGAAGTTCACGAGCCCGGCCACGGACCGGGCGGCGCGCCTCGCCGTGCCGCTGGTCTTCGGCATCACCATCCTCGTCCTGTGGGAAGGCATCGTCAGGGGCTTCAACGTCCCCTCCGTCCTGTTGCCGCCGCCGAGCATGATCTGGGCGCGGCTCATCAGTTCCGTTCCGACCCTGTGGGCGGATTTCCGCCAGACGTTTCTCAAATCCGTGCTTGTCGGCTATGCACTCGGCTGTGGCCTCGGCTTCCTCGTGGCGATCCTCATCGACCGCTCGCCCTTCCTTCAGAAAGGGCTCCTGCCGCTCGGCAACTTCGTCTCGGCGCTGCCCGTCATCGGCGTCGCGCCCATCATGGTCATGTGGTTCGGCTTCGACTGGCAGTCGAAGGTCGCCGTCGTAGTCATCATGACCTTCTTCCCCATGCTGGTAAACACCGTCTCGGGCCTTGCCGCGACGAGCCACATGGAGCGGGATCTGATGCGCACCTATGCCGCCGACTGGTTCCAGACCCTCGTCAAGCTGCGCCTTCCCGCCGCCTGGCCTTTCATCTTCAATGCGCTCAAGATCAATTCGACGCTCGCGCTGATCGGCGCGATCGTCGCCGAATTCTTCGGAACGCCCATCGTCGGCATGGGCTTCCGGATCTCCACGGAAGTGGGCCGCATGAATGTCGACATGGTCTGGGCCGAAATCGCGGTCGCCGCGGTGGCTGGCTCCGTCTTCTACGGGATCGTCGCGCTTATCGAGCGGACCGTCACGTTCTGGCATCCGTCTGTCCGCGGTGGACAGGCGTAAAATAAAGAAAAGAGGGAACTGACATGAAAACGAAGATCGCATCGCTCCTGCTGGCAAGCGCCTTCTCGCTTGCCGCGTTCCAGTCCGAGGCCGCCGACAAGGTGACTCTGCAGCTGAAATGGGTGACCCAGGCCCAGTTCGGCGGCTACTACGTCGCGAAAGACAAGGGGTTCTACGAAGAGGAAGGCCTTGATGTCGAGATCAAGCCGGGCGGCCCGGATATCGCGCCTGCCCAGGTGATCGCCGGCGGCGGCGCGGATGTCATCGTCGACTGGATGCCGTCTGCTCTCGCCACGCGCGAAAAGGGCGTGGCGCTCGTCAACATCGCCCAGCCCTTCAAGTCCTCGGGCATGATGCTCACCTGTCTGAAGGAATCCGGCGTCACCGGCCCGGAGAACTTCAAGGGCAAGACGCTCGGCGTCTGGTTCTTCGGCAACGAATATCCGTTCCTGTCCTGGATGAGCCACCTGAAGATTCCGACCGACGGCGGGCCGGATGGCGTTACCGTGCTGAAGCAGGGCTTCAACGTCGATCCGCTGATCCAGAAGCAGGCTGCCTGCATTTCCACCATGACCTACAACGAGTATGGCCAAGTGCTCGATGCCGGCATCAAGCCGGAGGACCTCATCACCTTCAAGTATGAGGATCAGGGCGTGGCAACGCTGGAAGACGGCCTCTACGTTCTGGAGGACAAGCTCAAGGACCCGGCCTTCAAGGAAAAGATGGTCAAGTTCGTGCGCGCCTCCATGAAGGGCTGGAAATATGCCGAGGAGCATCCGGACGAAGCCGCCGAGATCGTGCTTGAAAACGACTCGACCGGCGCACAGACCGAGGCACACCAGAAGCGCATGATGGGCGAAGTGGCCAAGCTGACGGCCGGCTCCAACGGTGCGCTCGACGAGGCGGACTACAAGCGCACCGTCGCTTCGCTGCTTGCCGGCGGCTCCGACCCGGTCATCTCCAAGGAACCGGAAGGCGCCTGGACGCACGAAGTGACCGACGAAGCGCTGAAGTAAACGATTTTTCTGCCGGATGCGCGACGTGCGGGGCCGCAAGCCCCGCACGTTTCGTTTTTGGCACCAAGAAAAACATATGGAGCACCTGCGACAGCGCGCCGCGATTGCCATTGAAATGCCAAACGCATAAAATAATGAGGCACCATTTCGTTACCCCTTGTAAGGACAAGGTGCGCCGATTACATAGACCGCACAGCGGAGTGTGGAGGAGCTGGGGAGCCGCTCTGTGTCCGCCATATTTTTAGGGAATAGGGTCCGGCAAGAACCTCAAGAACAACGTCCGGACCGAGATCATAAAGTCATGCTTTTGGGAAAGTTCGGCCTATGGCTTCTGGACGCAGGAAAGTACTCTCTTTTTCCGTCGCGACATTCTTGACGGCAACGCCGCTTTTCGCCTTCGCCGCCGATCCGGCCGAGGGTGAAGCCGGCAAACAGCAGGCGCAAAACCTTCCGGCAATCGTCGTCACCGCCGCCGAAACGCGCCCCCTCACCGACCGCGTGCTCGCCACCGGCTCGGTCCAGGCGGTCGAGGATGTCTATGTCACGCCACTCGTCGATGGCCTCTCCATCCGCACCCTTGCCGCCGATGTCGGCGATCGGGTCGAGGCCGACGGGACGCTCGCCACCCTGAACGACGATGCGCTGGTGCTGGAGAAGAGCCAGACCCAGGCGTCGCTCGCCAAGGCCAACGCCGCCCTCGCGCAGATCCACGCCCAGCTCGTCGAAGCCAAGGCCAATGCCGACGAAGCCGTGCGCGTTCGCGACCGGGCCCAGCGGCTCGTCAAGTCCGGCTCGCAGTCACAGGCAGCCGCCGACCAGGCCGTTGCCGCTGCGGATGCAGCGCTCGCCCGCGTCAATTCCGCAAAGCAGGCGATCGCCGTTTCCGAGGCGGACATCAAGGTCGCCCAGTCGCAGATCGACGACATCGACCTGAGGCTTGCCCGCACCGCGGTGAAATCACCGGTCGCCGGTATCGTCTCGGCACGAACGGCCAAGATCGGCGCCATCGCCAGCGGCGCTGCCGCACCGCTCTTCACCGTCATCCGCGACGGCGAGATCGAGCTGAAGGCCGACGTTTCAGAGGACGGCGTCCTCAAGCTCGCGCCGGGCCAGAAAGCGACCGTCACGCTCGCGGGCGGCGCCGCGACGCTTACCGGCACGATCCGCCTCGTCGAACCGACACTCGACCCGGCAAGCCGCCTCGGCCGCGTCTTCATCCGCTTCGACGAGCCGGGCAAGGCCCGTGCCGGCATGTTCGCAAGCGCGGAAATCATCGTGGAGGAAAAGCAGGGCATCGTGCTGCCGCTCTCCGCCATCACCACAGCAGGCGGCAAGACGGTCGCCCGCAAGGTCGAGAACGGTGTGGTCAAGCTGGTGCCGGTCGAAACTGGCATCCAGGACGGCCAGGGGATCGAGATCGTCAGCGGCCTTACGGCCGGCGACGAGGTCGTCGCCAAGGCCGGCGCCTATGTTCGTGACGGCGACCGGGTCAACCCGGTCCACGCCGAGCAGGCATCGGCCACCAAGTGAAGCAATGGCCCCGCCGCAGCGGGGCAGCTACCGCCCAGGGCGGAGAATGCCGGGCTGGGGCGCCCGGTCGCATGGCGGGTGATCCGGGATGGGGCCGGATGCCTGGACGAGGTCCGGCAACGGCGCACCATTGTTCTGCGCCCGGACCTGCACGGAATCATACGCAAACGTCTGGTCTCTTACCAAGGACTTTGGGGACATGAATTTTTCAGCTTGGTCCATTCGCAATCCGATTGCGCCGCTGCTCGGGTTTTTCCTGCTGATGTATGTCGGCATCCAATCCTTCTATGCCCTGCCGATCACCCGTTTTCCCAATATCGACGTTCCCCTGATCGCCATCACCGTCGAGCAGAGCGGCGCGGCCCCCGCCGAGCTGGAGGTTCAGGTCACCAAGGAGATCGAGGACGCGGTCGCCGGCATCGAAGGCGTCGACGACATCATGTCGACCGTCACCGACGGCAGCTCCGTCACATCCGTGCTCTTCGAGATCGAAAAGCCGACCAACCAGGCGCTTCAGGACGTCAAGGATGCGATCGACCGTATCCGCAGCGACCTGCCGGCCTCCGTGGAAGAGCCCGTCGTCACGAAGATCGACGTGGAAGGCCAGGCGATCCAGAGCTTTGCCGTCTCCTCGCCCAATATGACGCTCGAGGAGCTGTCCTGGTTCGTCGACGACAAGGTCAAGCGTGCCCTGCAGGGCCGGCCGGGCATCGGCAAGATCGATCGCTTCGGCGGCGCCGACCGCGAGGTGCGCATCGACCTCAATCCAGGCAAGCTCGATTCCTTCGGCATCTCGGCCGCCGACGTCAACCGGCAGATCCGCAGCATGAACGCCGATGTCGGCTCGGGCCGCGGCCAGGTCGCCGGCGCCGAGCAGGCGATCCGTACGCTCGGCGACGCCCGCTCCGTCGAAAAGCTCAACGGCACGATGATCGCGCTGCCGAACGGCCGTTTCGTGCGGCTTTCCGAACTCGGCACGGTCACCGACACCTATGAGGAGCCGCGCTCCTTCTCACGCTTCAACGGCAATCCCGTCGTCACCTTCGCCGTGTTCCGCTCGAAAGGCGCCAGCGAAGTGACGGTCGCCGAATCCGTCGCCACCTCGCTCGACACGGTGCGCAAGCAATATCCCGACGTCTCGATCGACCTCGTCGATGATGCCGTCTACTTCACCTATGGCAATTATGAAGCGGCGCTGCACACGCTTCTGGAAGGCGCACTGCTTGCCGTCGCCGTCGTGCTGCTCTTCCTGCGCAACTGGCGGGCGACGCTGATCTCCGCCGTGGCGCTACCGCTTTCGGCGATCCCCACCTTCTTCGTCATGGACATGCTCGGCTTCTCGCTGAACCTCGTCTCCTTCCTGGCGCTGACGCTGGCGACCGGCATCCTCGTTGACGACGCGATCGTGGAGATCGAGAACATCGCCCGGCATATCCGCATGGGCAAGACACCCTACCGGGCTGCGATCGAGGCCGCCGACGAAATCGGCCTTGCCGTCATCGCGACGACCTTCACCATCATCGCAGTCTTCGTGCCGGTCTCCTTCATGCCGGGCATTCCGGGCCAGTACTTCATCCAGTTCGGTCTGACGGTCGCGGTGGCCGTGTTCTTCTCCCTTGCGGTGGCGCGCCTCATAACGCCCGTCATGGCGGCCTATCTCATGCGCTCCGGCGATGCCGACGGCCATGGCGAGGAGAAGGAAGGCGTCTTCATGCGCTTCTACACTTGGGTCGTCAGCACGACGACGCGCAAGTGGTATGCCCGCTATGCGACGCTCCTTGCCGCCGTCGCCTTCCTTATCGCCTCGGTCATGCTGCTCTTCACCGTTCCCGGCAGCTTCCTGCCGCCGGAAGACGCTTCCCGCGTCGTTCTCTCTGTCGAACTGCCGCCGGATGCGATGCTCGACGATACCGACCGTACGACGACGCAGATCTATGAGAAGGTCAAGGACATCGATGGTGTGGAAAGCGTCTTCGTGCTCGGCGGTTCCTCGCCGAAGGGCGATCTCGAGCTGCGCCGCGCCTCGGTGACCGTCATCCTCGACAAGCTCGAGCACTCGCTCACCCACAAGCTGGTGAACGACGTGCTCGGCGGGATTCCGGTCATCGGACCTTATCTGCCGAAGGTGGAGGCGAAGGGCCGCCTGCGTCCGCAATGGGATATCGAGCGGGAGATCTTCGCGGGCCTGCGCGACATTCCGGACGTGCGCATCATCAAGCTCAACGATCGCGGCGAACGCGACCTTGCCTTCAACCTTCTCTCCAACAACGAGGCGGACCTCAACAACACCGTCGCCGTGCTGGAATCGAAACTGCGCGCCGATCCGGTCCTGGCCAATATCAGCTCCGAAGGCTCGCTGCCGCGGCCGGAACTGCAGATCCGTCCCCGCGACGACCAGATGGCCCGCCTCGGCATCACGACGGCGCAGATCTCGGAAATCGTCCGCGTCGCCACCATCGGCGACATCGATTCCCAGCTCAGCAAGGTCTCGCTTGACGATCGCCTGATCCCCATCCGCGTGCAGGTCGACCGCGATTTCCGCGCCGACCTTTCGGCCATCCGCGACCTGAAGATCCAGACGGCGAGCGGCCAGATGGTACCGCTGTCGAGCGTCGCCGACATCGAATATTCGGAAGGTCCGAGCTCGGTGAAGCGGCACAACCGCAACCGCGTCGTCTCCATCGGATCCGACCTCAAGCCCGGCGTTGCGCTGGACACGGCCACCGCCCGCTTCAAGGAGATCGCGAACAGCATCGACATGCCGCCCACCGTGCAATTCGCCGAGAGCGGCGACGCCGAGATCCAGGGGGAAATGCAGCAGTCCTTCGCCAATGCGATGCTGCTCGGCCTGCTGCTCGTGCTGATGGTGCTGATCCTGCTCTTCAAGGACGTCATCCAGCCCTTCACGATCCTCCTGTCGCTGCCGCTCGCCATCGGCGGCGTGGCCGCTGGCCTCATCTTGACGCAGAACGCGCTTTCCATGCCCGTCCTCATCGGCATCCTCATGCTGATGGGCATCGTGACGAAGAACGCCATCCTGCTCGTCGATTTCGCCATCGAGATGATGCATCACGGCATGGAGCGGGTGGAAGCCATGATCGAGGCCGGTCGCAAGCGCGCCCGCCCCATCGTCATGACCTCGATCGCCATGTCGGCCGGCATGCTGCCCTCGGCGCTTGGTGTCGGCGAAGGCGGCTCCTTCCGTTCGCCCATGGCGATCGCCGTCATCGGCGGCATCATCGTGTCGACCGTGCTCTCGCTCGTCGTCGTTCCGTCCTTCTTCCTCATCATGGACGATCTGTCCCGCCTGCTCGGCTGGATTTTTGGCCGCTTTGTCGGCAAGAAGGACGATGAACTGCTGGCCATGGAGCCGGAGGCGCTGACCCGCCTGGCGGACCAGACCAGCCGCGACGTCGCCGACCTCGAAAAGCGTATCGAGACGCTCGAGAAGAAAAATGGCGGGCGGAAGCCCTTCAGCGTGGTGCATCACTCGCCACTCGCCGCGGAATAACGGCAAAGCCAAACAAACAGCCGGTTCGACGTCTGTCGAACCGGCCGTTTTCGTATTCATTGATCGAAATCAAATAAGACTTCCTCTTCCTCGACTATCGTTCTCCCATCGAAGACCGATGATGCCTGCGGGAGCATGGAGTGAGATCGATGAACAGGCTGATGAAACCCGGTGCCCGGGAACGGGAAACCCTGCTGAATTCCGGCCTCTTGTCCGCCCTTGGCGTGGAGAGCGTGGCGGCGATGATGGAGATAGCGGCGATCGGCAACCTGCCGGCACGCCAGATGCTGTTTCGCGAGGGTGAGCCGGCGGACATGCTGCATTCCGTTCTCTCCGGCTATGTGCGCGTCTACAAGCTCGACCCGGACGGCCGGGAAGCGGATGTCGAACTCTACGGTCCCGGCGACCTCATCGGCGCAAGCGTCGTGCTCGACGGCAGCCGCTACGGTGCTACTGCCCAGGCCGCCGAGCCTTCCCTCATCGCGCGTTTCGACCTGAAGCGCGTGCGCGACATTGCAGGGCGGCGGCCGGATCTGGCGATGGCGCTCGCCAACGCCTTGTCCGGCCAACTGTCACGGGCCTTTGCCAGCCTTGCCGACGACCGGCTGCACACCGCACCGCAGCGCGTGGCGCGCTACCTGCTCGCCCAGTGCCCGGCAGACGACAAGGCGACAAGTTTCCGCCTGCCCTACCAGAAGAGCCTGCTCGCCGGCAGGCTCGGCCTTGCACCCGAGGCACTGTCGCGCGCCTTCTCGATGCTGCGCAGCCACGGCGTCAATGTGCGCGGCCGGCTCGTCCATGTAAGCGACCCCGAAGCCCTTCGACGGATCTGAGAGACGTTTGCCGGGGCGGGATCAGAGACCGCCCTCGACGCACAGGAAATCAACGATACGGCCGACCCCCTCTCCCCGCTTCATATCGGAGAAGACGAAGGGCCGGGCGGCGCGCATGCGCTCGGCGTCGCGCTGCATGACGTCCAGATCTGCCCCGACATGGGGGGCAAGATCCTTCTTGTTGATGACCAGCAGGTCCGAACGCGTGATACCCGGCCCGCCCTTGCGCGGGATCTCCTCTCCCTGGCAGACCGAAATGACATAGATCGTCAGGTCCGCGAGATCCGGCGAGAAGGTGGCGGCCAGATTGTCTCCGCCCGATTCGATAAAGACCACGTCGAGATCGGGGAACCGCCGGTTGAGATCGGCAATGGCCTGGAGGTTGATCGAAGCATCCTCGCGGATCGCCGTGTGCGGGCAGCCGCCCGTCTCGACGCCGACGATGCGGTCGGACGACAGCGCCTGCATGCGCACCAGCGCCTCGGCATCCTCCTTCGTATAGATGTCGTTGGTAACGACCGCGACGGAAAAGTGCTCGCGCATCGCCTTGCAGAGCTTTTCGGTGAGCGCCGTCTTGCCCGAGCCGACCGGGCCGCCGATACCGACGCGCAGGGGGCCATTCTTCGATGTCATGGGAAACCTCCGGTAGATCCGGGATAGCCGGCCGGGAGCGCCGCAACCCCTTCGTTGAAACTCCGCGCCGTACCGCGCATCACCGCACGCGCCGTCATGAGCGAAACAGCCGTGTCACCAGCGTCTCGTGCCGCAGACTGGCGATATCCGCCCGGATGGCCGCCGAACCGAGATCATCGAGCGTCGAACGGGCTGCCGCCGCCGCAAGCGTGAGGACCGTCCCCTCCAGCTCCGCCAGTAGCGCTACGCCACCCCGCTGGCCGATAACGCCGCAGCGGATGGCGACCGAGGCAAGGTTCGAGGCGACCGCGTGCAGATAGGCGACAAGCGCCGCCTCGGCCGCAACGCCATGCCCGCCCGAAACGGCACCGACGGCCACCGGATAGGCGGAGACGGCACCGAGCGTCGCCAACACCGGATGCGGCCAGCTCGCCGCAGCGGCGAGAAAGGCCTCGCCCTGCAGCGTCGTCTCACGATACCGCTCCGCCGAGCCCGACAATGCCGCCGCGAGTTCGGCAACCTCCGTCAGCCGCCCGGCATCGCCGAAGGCCCGATGCGCCTCGGCGAAAAGCACGGCATCGTTCCAGAGATTGCCGTGCGCAAGGATGCTCACGAGCCAGGTACGGAGCGTTTCCGCATCGCTCACATCGCCATCGCTCACCACCTGCTCCAAACCGCCGGAATAGGAGAAGGCACCGACTGGAAAGGCCGGCGAGAGCCAGGTCATCAGGCGCAGCAGAGCCGCAGGCGACGCCGTGTCAGCCATGGCTGTGATGGTGGTGGCCGTGCCCCGCGCCGTGATAGGCACCGCGCAGCGGATGGAAGGGCTCCACGACATCCCGCACCGCAGCACCGAGCCCCGTCAGCATATCCCGGATCACATGGTCGCGCAGGATGAGGATACGCATGTCCTCGATCTGCGCCGGCAGGTGACGGTTGCCGAGGTGCCAGGCAAGCTCGGCAAGATGCAGGCGATCCTTCGGCACCACCTCGTAGAGCTCCTCCGCAGCGGCGATCACCTCGATCACCTCGCCCGCTTCCGTGAGCAGGAGATCGCCATGGGCAAGCTGTACGGGTTCGCGGAGATCGAGCATCACGACATCGTCGCTGCGCATGTGCAAGAGCTTGCGACGCACATGGCGCTGATCATGGGCGAGAATGACGGCGTCGATGGGCGTGCGGGATCCGCCGGTTCCGTGCGGCAGGATTTCCGTGGAGCGGTGGGGCAAGAGGCGACCTCGGGTCTCGATGGATCAAGTCCCCCCGACAAGAGCACGTTTGCCCTGTCGAGGAAACCGCCGAAGCGCCAACCTACGTCATTTGGCGTAGGTCGTCATCAGCGCCGGCGCCCGCCAGCGGCAACGCGGCGGCTCGGCTCCAGCAGTCCCTCACCCTCGTCCTCATGGATCGTCCGGTCGCGGCCGAGCGACTTGGCAAGATAGAGCGCCCGGTCCGCCGCCTCGAAGATCGCTTCGAACGACCGGCCTTGAGCTCGATCCGCGATGCCGGCCGACAGGGTGACGGTGACCGGACCCTTGGCACCCGCGACTCGGCGCGCAGCAACGGAACGACGGGCTTCCTCCACCAGCAGGCTGCAATCCCCGCGGTCGTCGTTCTCGATGAAGACGGCGAACTCCTCGCCGCCGACACGCCCGACGAGATGTGGAGCGGCAAAGACCCGCTCAAGCTCCTCTGCAACGGCAACGATGACCGCATCGCCCACCGCTTGCCCATGCGTGTCGTTGACAAGCTTGAACCGATCGACATCGAACAGCACGAAAAAGCCGTTAACCTTCTTGTCCGCCATATCAGCGATGAAGGCCCGCCGGTTCAGGAGGCCTGACAGCGAATCCAGCCGGCTAAGCCGTTCCAATTCGGCGCGTGACAGCGCCATTTCATGCACTGCCATGCCCAGAAGCCAGGCGATCAGGGCCGAAACGCTCGCCGCGACCAGCACCGTCGTGGGAGTATCGAAACCGAGAGCGGCAGCAAAGGGGTTGGGGAGCAGGCCGAAGTTCGCGAGGATTGCCGTAGCCATCAGATAGCCCGCAGTGGCAAGCGTGATGGTCACCAGGACGGTGTTCAGCACGAACATCGAAATATCGGCCCGCGTCTGGAAGACACCCGCCTCCCACTGGGCCCTCAGCCAAAGGGCCAGCCTGCCACGCATACATCTCTCCATAATGAACAAGGAGACCCTAAGGCACTTTCTTTCAGATTCAGCTAATGCCTTCGCTAGAAGTTTAACTGTCCCGTTTTGAAACTTCCGTTAAGGGATATGCGGAAAGGTCCGCTTGGCCGGCAGCCGCCTAGAAAAGGAAATAGCGCTGTGCCATCGGCAGCACGGTCGCGGGCTCGCAGGTCAGCAATTCGCCGTCCGCCCGCACCTCGTAGGTCTCCGGATCCACCTCGATATGCGGCGTCAGGTCGTTCAGCACCATCGAGGCCTTGGAGATGGTCCGCGTGTTGCGCACCGGCAGCAGCTGCTTGGCGACGCCGAGCCGCTCGCGCAGGCCGAGATCGATCGCCGCCTGCGAGACGAAGGTGACGGAGGAATTGGTGCGCATCTTGCCGAAGGCACCGAACATCGGGCGGTAGTGCACCGGCTGCGGCGTCGGGATGGAAGCGTTCGGATCGCCCATCGGCGCCATCGCAATCCCGCCGCCGATCAACACCATGTCCGGCTTCACACCGAAGAAAGCCGGGTTCCACAAGACGAGGTCGGCCCGCTTGCCGACCTCGACGGAGCCGATCTCGTGGCTGAGGCCATGGGCGATCGCCGGATTGATCGTGTATTTCGCGATGTAGCGACGGATGCGCAGGTTGTCGTTCTCGCCCGTCTCGCCGGCAAGGCGGCCGCGCTGGCGCTTCATCTTGTCGGCGGTCTGCCAGGTGCGGATCGCCACCTCCCCGACGCGGCCCATGGCCTGGCTGTCAGAGGAGATGATCGAGAAGGCGCCGATATCGTGCAGGATGTCCTCGGCCGCGATCGTCTCCTTGCGGATACGGCTCTCGGCAAAGGCGATGTCCTCCGGAATCGACGACGACAGGTGATGGCAGACCATCAGCATGTCGAGATGTTCGGAGATCGTGTTGACCGTGTAGGGTCGTGTCGGATTGGTCGAGGACGGAATGACATTGGCATGGCCACACACCTTGATGATGTCCGGCGCATGGCCGCCGCCCGCCCCCTCAGTGTGGAAGGCATGGATGGTGCGGCCTTTGATGGCGGCCATCGTGTCCTCGACGAAGCCGCTTTCGTTCAGCGTGTCCGTATGGATCATAACCTGCACGTCGTAGTCATCAGCGACGGAAAGGCAGCAGTCGATCGCCGCCGGCGTCGTCCCCCAATCCTCGTGCAGCTTCAGCGCGCAGGCCCCGGCCTTCACCATTTCCTCGATCGCCGCCGGCAGTGAGGCATTGCCCTTGCCGGCAAGCGCCAGGTTCATCGGAAAGGCGTCAAAGCTCTCGATCATGCGCTCGATATGCCAGGCGCCCGTGCAGGTGGTGGCAAGCGTACCGTGCGCCGGGCCGCTGCCGCCGCCAAGCATCATGGTGATGCCGCTCGCCAGCGCTTCCTCGATCTGCTGCGGGCAGATGTAGTGGATATGGGCGTCCATGCCGCCCGCCGTGAGGATCTTGCCCTCACCTGCAATCACCTCGGTCGAGGGGCCGACAATGATGGTGACGCCAGGCTGCGTATCAGGATTGCCCGCCTTGCCGACCGCAGCGATGCGACCGTTCTTGAGGCCCACATCGGCCTTGAAGATACCGGTGTGGTCGATGACCAGCGCATTGGTGATGACCGTGTCGACGGCCCCCTCGGCTCGCGTTGCCTGGCTCTGGCCCATACCGTCGCGGATGACCTTGCCGCCACCGAACTTCACCTCGTCGCCATAGCTGGTGAAATCCCTTTCCACCTCGGCGAAGAGCTCGGTATCGGCCAGCCGTACCCTGTCGCCGATGGTTGGGCCGAACATGTTGGCATAGGCGGCACGGGACATTCGATAGGACATGGTCAACTTCCCCGGGAGGCAGGTGTCTTGTTCGGATGGTCGGAAACTTTGCCAACCGGAGCGGCATCGCTTTGGCGTCGCGCAAGGCGGCAAAAGATCGGGAGCCGCTCCGGTAGATCGGCGCCCATCAGAGGCGCTCCAGCCGGTCGAGACGGCCGGCAGCAATCTGGGCATCCACCCAGCGCCGCTCGGCGACAAAGGGGTGCCATTGCCACCCTTCGTGACCGAACCCGGCGATGGAAACGCGATCGCCCGCCTTAGCGACGGTGTCGAGCACATGGGCAATGACGATCAGCCCGGAACTCGGCACCACATAAGGTGGCGGGTCGAAGACCGCCAGCGCAGCATCGAGCGTATGATGCACCGCAGACGGGATCACGTCGATCCGCCGACCGGTGGCGTGCGCGAATGTCTCGAAGCCGAGCGTGTAGTCGTCGCAGAAATCGTCGAGATCGGGATGGCTCACGGCAAGGGCCGGGCGCATGGCGGCAAACATCTGCGATGCCCGCACGCACCAGAATTCGCGCGCCTGCCGCACCGCGGCACTTGCCTTCCAATGGCCACTGCCCAGCATCGCCAGGGCCGGGCGGCCGGTGTTGCAGACCGCCACGATATCGGTCCTGTCGCCCCCGCGCCCCAGGGAGCGGCAGTCGTTGAAGCGGATCACGAGATCGGCGGCATCGATCGCCGCTGCAAGCCCGTCTGGCACGGGCCCGTTTCCGACAATGGCGATCCTGCGCGACACCGCCCGCCTCCTCAATTGCCGGAAAATTCGGAGACGGCCTTCAGTTCGGCCGTGCGTTTGCGCGTCAGGTCGGCGAGGCAGCCGGAAACCAGCATCGGCTCCATGGAGCCGCCGCGCGCCTCGAAGCCGGCCAGCTCGCACTGCCCGTCCCGGTAGCCGATCCAGGCTCGCTGGGCACGTTTCAGCGCGTCAACGGCGCCGACATAGTGCTCGCCCATCTCGCGGGCCTGTTCGTCCATCTTGCGCGCCGCGGCCATGGTCACCTTGTAGGCGGCATTCAGTTCTTCGTCGGCGGCCTCATAATCGCGGCCGGCGCAGATGTTCATCTCGATCTGTGCCTGGGCGTTTTGGCAATCAACCTCCGGCTCACCGTCCTGTGCGGCGGCCATAGGGGCAGAGAGAAGAAGGAGCGCGGTGGCGAGCAGGAGGCAGGAACGTATCACCATGTCAGAGCTTCCCCATCACGCCCTGGCGGAAACCGTAGATTTCGCGCTTGCCGGCAAAAGGAATGAGATGAACCGTACGGGTCTGCCCCGGCTCGAAACGCACCGCCGTGCCGGCTGGAATGTCGAGACGCAGGCCCCGCGCCTTCTCCCGATCGAAGGCGAGACCCGCATTGGTTTCGTAAAAATGGTAGTGGCTGCCGACCTGGATCGGCCGGTCGCCGGTGTTGGAAACATCTAGCGTGGTGACCGGCAAGCCGGCATTGAGTTCGAGGTCGCCGGAAGCGGCAATGATTTCACCGGGGATCATGATACCCTCCTCACGCCGCGGCTGCCGGCCCGCAGCCTTCGGCCTTCAGGACCCGCTTGGTGGAGGCCGGATATTTTGCGAGCAGTGCCGCAGGCCGGACCGGGCGGCGCACGAACTCGCCGCCGCAGTTCGGACAGGCACCGCCAAGAACACCCGTCACGCAATCGGTGCAGAAGGTGCATTCGAACGTGCAGATCATCGCCTCCGGGCTTTCCGGCGGCAGGTCGCGGTCGCAGCATTCGCAGTTCGGTCGAAGGTCCAGCATGATCTCACCTGATCGGTTCGTGCACGGTCACGAGCTTCGTGCCGTCGGGGAAGGTCGCCTCGACTTGAATGTCGTGGATCATCTCAGGAATGCCCTCCATCACCTGGTTGCGCGCCAGCACGTGGGCACCTGCTTCCATCAGCTCGGCAACCGCCCGGCCGTCACGCGCACCCTCGACGACGAAATCAGTAATCAACGCGATCGCCTCGGGATGGTTGAGCTTCACGCCGCGTTCCAGCCGCTTGCGCGCCACGATCGCGGCCATGGCGATCAGCAGTTTGTCCTTTTCGCGGGGAGTCAGGTTCATGGATGGTCCATCGCTTGATTCACGTCGTGCGATATTAAACAGGGGAATTGCGCGCACGACATACGTAAAACAGGAACCCGGCTCAAAACCGCAGGGGGTCAGAGGGTCCACACTTTCGGTACGCCCGCGCCGCCACGCAGGTGCGAAATGATCGGGATCAGCTTTTTGCGAAGCGCGAACCCATCGGGCGCAACGAGGCGCAGAACGAGCTTGTCCTGCCAATGGCTGGCACCGCCCTCCCCGTCCACCAGAAGCCGGCGCAGCGGCTCCAGATGCGCCTCTGCTGCAGGGCCACAGAAGAGCACGGTGGCAAAGGCACGAGCACCGGCCAATGTCGCCCTTTGGTCCGCCAGCGCGGCAATCCCGCCGGCCAGCGCGGTTTCCTCCGCATGGATCAGCCGGCCGGCACGGCGGATGCGCCAGCGGTCCCGGAAAAGCCCGGCCTCCATACGCTCGCCCATCGCCTTGCGACCGAGCAGAATGGCCTCGACCGCAAGGAACGTGGCGTCTTCGGCAAGATCCACCTCCAGCCGGCGGCCGAGTGCCGCCTGATCAAAGAGAATGGTCTCCTGCGGCAGCCAGTCGACTCGCGCACCGGCACCGACAGCAATGCGGGTCTCCACCGTCGCGGTGGACGCATGTGCCTTGTAGGCCCGTTCACAGGCCTGCGTCGTCGCCGTCAGGCGCGTTGCGGCGCGAGCCTCCAGCTCCCAGAGGACACGGTCCCCGCCGGTGAGCCCACCTGCCGTGTTGATCAACACCGCTTCCATCGTTCCGTCGAAGATCTTGGGCAGGCGGATCTTGGCGCAGCCCTCCTGGAAGAGCACGTCGAGCCGCGTGCCGGCGGCAGAAGCCTTCGCAGCCAGTCGCCCGTGCCCGCGTGCGCGTTGAAGGCGCTGGGAAGGAACCTCCCCTTCAAGAGCAGATGGCGGTTCCGCATAAATGTTCATGGGTTTCGATACCGGAGTTGGGACACTCTTTGGTGCAGGTTTCACCAGGACGCCTCGACACGCAAGCCCCAACCGTGTCCCACCATCATCGCAGAACCCTGCCGGCGACAAAAAAGCCCGGCACGAAGGCCGGGCTCAAGCTCAAGCGGCCGGGCGACGTGCAATGCGCCGCCCGTTCCGTCAGAACGACTACTCGTTCTGAATGTAGGTGTACTTGCCGTCTTCACCCTTCTTCCAGGTGTACATGACGTAGTCCGGACGGGTGATGTCGCCCTTTTCGTCGAAGCCGAGTTCGCCGATCGCGGTCTGGAACGGACCCTTGGACTTGATGGCTTCGGCAACGGCCTGCGCGTCGGTACCGCCGGCAGCCTTGGCGCCTTCAGCGATGACCTGAACGGCAGCATAGGCATAGAGCGTGTAGGCTTCCGGCTCGAAGCCGGCAGCGCGGAACTTCTCGACGAGGTCCTTGGCGGCCGGGTTCTTGCGCGGATCGGGCGCAAAGGTCATCAGCGTGCCGTCGACGGCATCGCCGGCGATGGAAGCCAGTTCGTTCGAAACGATGCCGTCGCCCGAGATGAAGGTGGCCTTCAGGCCCTGGTCTGCGGACTGGCGCTCGATGAGGCCGAACTCGGTGTGCAGGCCGCCCCAATAGACGACCGAAACGCCGGCTTCCTTCATCTTGGCGATGAGTGCGGAGAAGTCCTTGTCGCCGACATTGACGCCTTCATAGATGGCTTCGGTCACGCCGGCTTCGTTCATCGACTTCTTGGTCTCGTCGGCAAGACCCTGGCCATACGGCGTCTTGTCGTGCAGGACGGCGACCTTGGCGTCCTTGAAGTTGGCAGCAACGAAGGAACCGGCAACAGCACCCTGCTGGTCGTCACGGCCGCAGGTACGGAAGGTGTTCCACAGGCCACGCTCGGTGTAGGTCGGGTTGGTGGATGCCGGCGAGATCTGCAGGACGCCATTTTCCGCATAGATTTCCGAAGCCGGGATGGAAACGCCCGAGTTGAAGTGACCAACCACGAACTTCACGCCATCAGCGACGAACTTGTTGGCGACCGAAACGCCCTGCTTCGGGTCGGAAACGTCGTCGCCAAGCACGATCTTGACCTGCTCGCCATTGATGCCACCGGCTGCATTGAGATCGGCAGCGGCCTGCTCGGCACCCTTCTGCAGCTGCGCGCCGAAGGCGGCGTTCGGACCGGTCAGCGGGCCGCCGACGCCGATCAGGATGTCGGCCCAGGCGCTGCCGCTGAAGGCGACCATTGCAGCCAAAGCAACAGCCGACATGAGAGACTTCTTCATATTGTTACTCCCAAATTTAAAGCGGGCTTGTTTCAACCGGTCGCAACACCCGCATCATTGCGCCGATATCGTTATGCCGCGACCGAAAACCGGCCGCGGGCTTCCCTCTGGTTATTTCGCTTTCCAGGAAAAGGGCGATGCCTTTTCATAGAGCCAGTAATAGTTATTGGTCATCTGCCGCGTGCGATAGTAGCGGTAACCCAGCGTAGCAAACAACAAAAGCACGACCGTGTCCACGACATAGTATTGCACCGTGAGCATGGTGCCGTGGAACAGCGCATGGTGAACGAAGCGGATCGCCGCACCGAGCAGAAGCACGTAAATCACCAGCGTGGCGTAGCTCTGCCAGTTCTCGGCGACGCTCTTGCCGGTACGCCAGGCCGTCCAGCCGCCCATGATGACGGTGATGAACAGGAACTGCCAGATCGACGGTTCTTCGTAGAGAATTCCCTGCATAATACATACTCCCCTTACAGGGCCGCGCGTCCCGCAGGATATGCGCCAGCCGCCGTAAATCCTAGGATCGGCGCAGGATCCGTGCGGGTCCTGCGCGGGACCACCCTCAGTGCCGGCCGCCTTCGAGATAGGCGGCGCGCACTTCCGGATTGGCCAGAAGTTCCTTGCCCGAACCGCTCATCGTCACCTGACCGTTGACCATCACATAGGCCCGGTCGGAGAGTTTGAGAGCGGCGAAGGCGTTCTGCTCGACGAGGAACACCGTGAGGCCTTCGTTCTGATTGAGCTTCTTGATCGCGTCGAAGATGCCCTTGACGATCAGCGGGGCAAGACCGAGCGAGGGCTCGTCGAGAAGCAGGAGCTTCGGACGCGCCATCAGCGCACGACCGATGGAGAGCATCTGCTGCTCGCCGCCCGAAAGCGTGCCGCCGCGCTGGGCCTGACGCTCCTTGAGCCGGGGGAAGAGCGTGAAGATCTTTTCCACGTCCTCGTTGAAATACTTCAGATTGTCGAGGCTCGCGCCCATCTGGAGATTTTCATAGACCGTCATGCGCGGGAAGATGCGGCGCCCTTCCGGCGACTGGGCGATACGACGACGGGCGATCAGATGCGTCGGCAGACGGGTGATGTCCTCGCCGTCGAACGTGACGGTGCCGGCGCGGGCCTGCGGGCTGCCGCAGATCGTCATCATCAGGGTCGACTTGCCGGCGCCGTTCGCACCGATGAGCGAGACGATCTCGCCCTTCTTGACCTCGACATCGACGCCGGCGAGTGCGCGGATATTGCCGTAGTAGGTTTCCACGCCTTTGACGCTGAGAAGCGTATCGCTCATTCCTGCGATCCTCCCTGCGTGCCCTCGATCACCTCGATTTGCTCGATCACCTCTTCGACCTCATCATCTTCGACACCGAGATAGGCCGCGATAACCTTCGGATCGTTCTTCACATGGTCCGGCGTGCCGTCGGAGATCTTCTGCCCATATTCGAGCACGACCACATGGTCGGAAATCTCCATGACAACGGACATGTCGTGCTCGATGAGCAGGATCGACGTGCCGCTGTCGTTGCGGATCGAGCGCAGGAGTTCGTTGAGCGCCAGCGATTCGCGCGGGTTGAGGCCTGCGGCCGGCTCGTCGAGGCACAGGAACTCCGGCCCCGTGCACATGGCGCGGGCGATTTCCAGACGCCGCTGCGCGCCGTAGGGCAGATCGCCCGCCGGGTCGTCGGCACGCTCGATGAGATTCGCCTTTTCCAGCCAGTACTTTGCGACATCGATCGATTCGCCGGCAGCCTTCTTGTAGGCGGGCATGCCGAGCAGGCCGAGGATCGTATAGCCAGAGGCCTTCATCAGCATGTTGTGCTGGGCGACGAGCAGGTTCTCCAGAACCGTCAGGCCGGAAAACAGCCGGATGTTCTGGAAGGTGCGCGCCACCTTGGCATCGCGGTTGACCTCGAAGTCGGTCATGCGCTCCAGCAGGAACTGCTTGCCGCCCTTCTGGCACATGGTGATCATGCCCATGGTCGGCTTGTAGAAGCCCGTCACGCAGTTGAACACCGTGGTCTTGCCGGCACCGTTGGGGCCGATGAGCGCCGTGATGTCGCCGCGGTAGGCCTCGAAGGAGAGGTCGTTGATGGCCATGAGACCACCGAAGCGCATCGACAGATGCTCTACTTTCAGGATGGGATCTTTCGTCATCGTATTCGTTCCGGGCGCCATCAGCCGTGCCCTTCCTTGGTAAAGCTGCCGGAGACCGCCTTGCGCTCCTTGAGGAACGCAGTCGGCTCACGGCTTCCGACGAAGCCGCGCGGCTTCCAGACCATGACGACGACCATGGCGAGGCCGAAGATCAGCATGCGGTAGAGCTCCGGCGTGAAGTCAGGTCCGAAAATGGACTTGAGGAACGTCATCTCGCGCAGGAGCTCTGTACCGCCGACCATAACCGCCGCGGCAATGGCGATACCGACGAGCGAACCCATGCCGCCGAGAACGACGATGGCAAGGATGATCGCCGATTCGAGGAAGACGAAGCTTTCCGGCGACACGAAGCCCTGGCGCACAGCGAAGAAGGAGCCGGCAAACCCGCCAAACATCGCGCCGATGGAGAAAGCCGTCAGCTTGGTCGTCACCGTGTTGATGCCGAGCGAACGGCAGGCGATCTCGTCTTCACGCAACGCTTCCCAGGCTCTGCCGATCGGCATGCGGCGCAGGCGGATCGTCACGTAGGCGGTGAGCAGGGCCAGCGCCAGGATGAGATAGAAGAGGAAGATCTTGTAATAGGCCGAGGACATCGGCAGACCGAAGACCTTGGCGAAGTTGTTCGGCGCGCTGACGTCGAACGACCAGATACCGAAGACCGAAGCCTTGGGAATGCCCGACACGCCGAAGGTACCGCGGGTCACTTCCGTCCAGTTGATGAGCACGAGACGGATGATTTCCCCGAAGGCCAGCGTCACGATGGCAAGGTAGTCACCCTTCAGGCGCAGCACCGGGAAGCCGAGGATCATGCCCCAGAAGGCCGCAAGGATGCCGGCGAGCGGCAGCAGGATCCAGAAAGAGAAGCCGAACTGCTGCGACAGCAGCGCGTAGGAATAGGCACCGACCGCATAGAAGGCGACATAACCGAGGTCGAGCAGGCCGGCGAGACCGACGACGATGTTCAGGCCCCAGGCGAGCATCACGTAGATGAGGATCTGGATACCGAAATTGTCGACCCACTTCAGCGAGCCCTGCACGCCGAAGAGCATGACCATCAGCGGCGGATAGATGAGCAGCGCAACGATGGCGATCTTGCTGAAGTTGCGCTTGAAGAAGCTCTCCTCGCCTTCCGCCGGCTTGGCCGAAGCGGCCGCCTTGCGGGCGGCAGCCCAGGGACGCAGATAGGCGACGGAGAGGAAGCGACCGACGGCAGCGACGACCACGAAGATCGCAAGCAGCCCCCAGCGCTGGTTCAGCACAAGCTCGTTGCGGATGTTCTGCGTGGTCTCGAGACCGACGAAGAGGACGAAGAGACCGAGTGCGACGAGACCGGCAAAAAAGCCCTCGCGCAGAGCCTGCGCCGTCAGGTTCCCGCCGGCGCGCTCATGAGTGTTCGAAATGTTGGACATGGATCAAACCTTCTCGACTTCCGGTCGTCCGAGAATACCGGACGGCTTGAAGATCAGGACGATGGCGAGGATGGAGAACGTCGCGACGTCCTTGTAGTCGATGGTGAAGTAGGCGGACCACAGGCTCTCGATGAGGCCGATGAGCAGACCGCCGAGCACGGCACCCGGAAGCGAGCCGATACCGCCGAGAACCGCAGCCGTGAAGGCCTTGACGCCCGGAATGAAGCCGTCGGTGAAGACGGTCACGCCGTAATACATCAGGTACATGGTACCGGCGACGGCAGCGAGCGAGGCGCCCATGATGAAGGTCACGGAAATCGTCCGGTCGACATCGATGCCGAGCAGGGCCGCCATCTTGCGATCCTGTTCCGTCGCGCGCTGGGCACGCCCGAGCGAGGTCTTGTTGACGATGTACCAGAAGGTCGCCAGCAGGATGACCGTCAGCACCATGATGATCAGCTGCTTCAGCGAGATCGAGATGCCGAAGACGTTGTAGACCGACGACACCATCGGCGGGATCGGCTTGTTGCGCGGACCCTGCGTGACCTGGATGAAGTTCGACAGCGCGATCGACATGCCGATTGCGGTGATCAGCGGCGCCAGGCGGAACGAGCCGCGCAACGGCCGGTAGGCCACCTTTTCGATCGTCCAGTTCCACAGCGATGCCGTCAGCATGGCCGCAGCGATCATGACCAGCAAAAGTATGACGACCGGAAGGCCGACAAACACGCTGGTGAGGACGAGAAAGACGATGAGAGCGGCAAATCCGCCAAGCATGAAGATATCGCCATGGGCGAAGTTGATCATGCCGATGATGCCGTAAACCATGGTGTAGCCGATGGCTATCAAACCATAAATAGATCCAAGCGTCAGCCCGTTGACGAGCTGCTGGACAAAGTATTCCATTTGCTATCCCCCGGATGCGGTTCCTGAGGGCCGCATCTCTTGTTCTTGTCTGCTCTTTTTCCGAGCTTGTTTGACAGTCCGGATTCCATACCGCTTTCAATACAAAAGGGAAGCCCAAAAAGCCCGGATCGACAATTTCTTTAGCAAGAACGGTTAAATGGCGCGTTTGACGCCAGGAAAACCAAAATTTCGGCACGAAGCGCGGCGCTTTTGCCCAAAAAGATGCACGAAAGTCGCAAACGGCGCTGTGCCGATCTGGCACGACGCCATGTAAGCGAGAGCAAATCAGCCGCGCATACGCGCGCCGGATGGGTCGAACAGCGGTTCGGGCTGCAGGCGCGCCGGCAGCATCTCGCCCAGAAGCTCGATCGACCAGCCGGATTCGACATCGGCGATCTCCTTCGGCACATAGCCGACCGCGACCGAGAGGCCGGCCGCATGCGCATAGCCCCCCGAAGTGACCCAGCCGCGCACCGCACCATCCAGATAGATGGGCTCGTCGCCGATCACATCGGCATCCTTCGCCGCAAGGACGAAGGTACGCAAGCGGAGCGCACCGCCCGCTTCCCGCTCAGCCCGCGCCGCGTCCTTGCCGATGAACTCCGCCGCCTTGCCCGTGGCCACGAATCGCTCCAGCCCGGCCTCCGCCGGGCCGTAGAGCGGGCGATACTCGCGCGACCAGCTGCCGTAGGATTTTTCGAGGCGCAGGGCATTCAGCGCCCTGAGGCCGAACAGGCGGATGCCGAACTCGGCCCCGGCTTCGAGGATGAGATCGTAGAGATAGCGCTGGTATTGCGGCTTCATCCAGATCTCGTAGCCGAGATCGCCGGTATAGCTGACGCGCCCGACGACAGCTGGCGCCATGCCGAGATCCATCCGGCGCACCGCCATGAAGGGAAACGCCGCGTTTGAAACATCCCGATGCGTCAGCTTTGCCAGCACATCGCGCGCCCGTGGCCCGGCAATGGCAAGGCCGACAAGCGAGAGGTTCAGCGCCTCCAGCGTGACGGAGCCATCCCGCGGCAGGTGCGTCTCGAACCAGCGCATATGGTAGTCTTCGGCGATCCCCGAACCGATCAGCAGAAAATCCCCCTCGCCGAGCTTGGCAAGCGTGAAGTCGCCGATCAGCTTTCCGTCATCCTTCAGCATGGGCGCAAGCGTCATGCGCCCGGTTTCCGGCAGGCGGCAGGCGAGCAGCCGGTCGAGCCAGGCTTCCGCCGCCCTCCCCTTCACCGCATATTTCGCAAAGCCCGAGGTCTCCATCAGACCGACGCTCTCGCGCACCGCGCGGGCTTCCGCGCCGACGGTCTCGAAATCCGTCGAGCGGCGCCAGGAGAACCGGTCCTCCACGCCGGCAGGCGCGAACCACAGCGGCTGCTCCAGGCCATAGGATGCCCCGAAGACGGCACCGGCCGCCTTGAGCCTGTCATAGATCGGCGTCGTCTGCAGCGGCCGGCCGGCCGGCAGCTCCTCGTTCGGATAGCGGATCGAGAAGCGGCGCGAATAGTTTTCCCGTACCTTGGCATTGGTATAGGCGAGCGTGGCATAGTCACCGTAGCGCGCGACATCCATGGCAAAGACATCGAAGCCGGGATCGCCGTTGATCATCCAGTTGGCGAGCGCCAGCCCGACGCCTCCGCCCTGGCTGAAGCCGGCCATGACGGCGCAGGCCGACCAGAAGTTCGTCATGCCGCGCACGGGCCCGACGAGCGGATTGCCATCGGGCGAGAAGGTAAAAGGTCCGTTGATGATCTTCTTGATGCCGGCCTTGTTGAAGGCCGGGAAGTGCCGGAAGCCGACCTCCAGCTCCGGGGTGATTCGCGCGATGTCCTCTTCCAGCAGCTCGTGGCCGAAATCCCACGGCGTGGTGAGCGGCGACCAAGGCCGACAGGCCTTTTCATAGGTGCCCATCAGCATGCCGTTGCGCTCCTGGCGGAGATAGATCTCTCCGTCGAAGTCGACGCAATGCATCAGCTCCTTGCCGGTGGTCCGGTTGAACTCGATGACCTCAGGCATGTCCTCGGTGATGAGATACATGTGCTCCATGGCAAGCACGGGCAGTTCGAGGCCGACCATGCGGCCGATCTCACGCGCCCAGAGCCCGCCGCAATTGACCACATGCTCGGCAACGATCTCGCCCTTGTCCGTGATGACGCGCCAGCTGCCGTCCTCGCGCTGCACGAGATCTTCCACCTTGGTATGCAGATAGATCTCGGCGCCGTTCTTCTTTGCGGACTTCGCATAGGCGTGTGTCGTGCCATAGGGATCGAGATGGCCCTCGACGGGATCGAAGACCGCACCGACGAACTGGTCCGGATCAAGCAGCGGCATCAGCTCATGCGCCTCCTTCGGCGTGAGGAGATGCGCATCGAGGCCCATGTAGCGGCCCTTGGCGAGGATCGACTTCATCCAGTCGAAGCGATCCTTGGTCGATGCCAGCATCATGCCCGAGGTCATGTGCAGGCCGATGTCCTGGCCGGAATAGTCCTGGATCTCCTTGTAGAGCTCCACCGTGTACTTCTGCAGCTTTGCGACGTTCGGATCACCGTTGATCGTGTGCATGCCGCCGGCTGCGTGCCAGGTCGAGCCGGAGGTCAGCTCCGAACGCTCGACGAGCACGACATCGGTCCAGCCGAATTTCGTGAGGTGGTAAAGGACGGAGCAGCCGACAACGCCGCCCCCGATAACGACGACCCTTGCATGGCTCTTCATGAAAACTCCGGTTTTTCCGGGTTGAAGGGAATTCAATGCGGCGCGAATGCAGCCTATTGGGTTCCCCCGACGCCCGGCAAGCCCGAGGTGCGAAGTGCCATGTCGCTCCGGATGTTTTTGTCAGCGCGTGGCGAAATCGACGGAGAGATCGTGACTGCGCGCCATGACCTTGAGATCGGCGACCAGTGCCTCGGCAAAGCTGCGCATCACCACGAGATCAAAACGATCGGCACCGGTGCGGGCGAGATTGACCGAGAGATGGTTGCACAGCACGTTCGCGGCGCGCCCGACGGCGAAGGCCTCCGGATGAAGGTCGATAGCGATACCGTTCGCAAGGATGCGTGCCGCATCGGGGCCGGACAGGGTAAGCGCCACGCGGCCATGGCTCTGGTCGACCACGAAGGCGAAGGCACCGAGCCGGACGGACAGTTCGGCAGCCAGCGTTTCCGGCGCATGCACCTCCGACAGCACCAGCCATTCGCCCGGGCCGCAGAAGCGGGCCTCGAACGCACCGTCGGCGACGAGAATGCCGGCCGCTTCGGCACCGTGGCCGCGTGCCGCCAGCACCACGGCGATGGCCGTGGCACGGTGCACGGCAAGATGGTTGGTCCGCTCGCCGGGGACGGCGCCGATCGTGCCGTCCAGCGCGTGTACTGCCTGATACTCGTAAGCCATGGTCTTACCTCACGCCGTCAGCTTTCGGTTTTCCGGATCGACGAAGACCGGATCGCAGACTTCGGCAAATGTCTCCACACCGCGCAGCTGGTCCCAGACGACGATCTTCTCGCCGTAGCGCTCGCGCCCTGATTTCAGGAAGGCAAGCGCGATATGCGTGCCGAGCGTCGGTGAGAAGCAGACGGAGCTAACCCAGCCCTGGTCGTTGATCGTCGAAGGCTTGGCACCGTCCTTGAGAAGATGCGCGCCGGCGCGCATGTCCTTGTCCGCCTCCAGTGCCTTCAAGCCAACGAGCTGGGCGCGGTCGGCGGCGGTCAGGCCGAAGCGGGTGGAGAGCCGCTTGCCGATGAAATCCGGCTTGCCGGTGCCCATCATGCGGCCGAGGCCCGCATCGTCGGGCGTCACGCGACCGTCGAGCTCGGCATGGGTGACATGGCCCTTCTCGATGCGCAGCACGTTCAGCGCCTCGACACCATAGGCGCAGAGGCCGTGCGGCGCGCCTACCCGCATCAGCGCGTCGGCCACCGCTTCGCCATAGCTTGCCGGCACCGCCAGCTCATAGGCAAGCTCGCCGGAAAAGGAGATGCGGAAGAGCCGTGCCTTCAGATTGCCCTTCAGCCGCACCTCACGCGCGGCTAGGAACGGGAAGGCTGCATCGGAAAGATCGTCCTCGACGACGGCCTGCAGGATCGTGCGCGCCTTCGGCCCGGCAATCGACATCTGCGCCCATTGGTCGGAGACCGACAGGAAGCGAACGCGAAGCTCCGGCCAGAGGGCCTGTGCGGCAAACTCCATATGCGAAAGCACGCCCGCGGCCATGGCCGTGGTGGTCGTCACCAGGAAATGCTCTTCGGCCAGCCGGCTCACCGTGCCATCGTCATAGACCATACCGTCCTCGCGCAGCATCAGCCCGTAGCGAGCCTTGCCGACGGGAAGCTTGAGCACGGGATTGCAATAAAGCCGGTTCAGGAACTCGGCGGCATCCGGGCCGAAGACCTCGATCTTGCCGAGCGTCGAGACATCGCAGAGGCCGGCATGCTCGCGCACGGTCCGGACCTCGCGATCGACGCTTTCCCGCCAGGTCTTTTCCCCAGCCTTCGGGAACCAGGAAGAGCGATACCAGAGGCCGGCATCGATGAAGACGGCACCGTGCCGGGCCGCCCAGCCATGCAGCGGCGAGCGGCGGGCGGGCATCGCATGTTCATCACGCGCGGGACCGGCGAGCGCGCCGAAGGAGACGGGCGTATAGAACGGCCGGAAGGTGGTGGTGCCGACCTCGGCGGGGCTGACGCCGCGCATCGTGGCCAGGATGCCGATGGCGTTGATGTTGCCGAGCTTGCCCTGGTCCGTCGCCATGCCGCTCGTCGTGTAGCGCTTGGCATGCTCGACATGGCCGAAGCCTTCGCGAAGGGCAAGACCGAGATCCTTGCCGTGCACGTCGTTCTGGAAGTCGACGAAGGCCTTCGACTTGGCGCCCGGCACATGCCAGAGCGCCGTGAAGGATGGATCGATCTCCTCGTCGACGACGGGACGCTCGAAGCCGGCAACAGGGCGGCCAAACATTTCCACGACGGCGGCCGCCTTGCGCGCACCGTCCTCGAAACATTCGGACAACCGATAGTGCCCCGCCGCGGCACCGGCCATGACGAGGCCGTCGCCCGCGTCCGGCGCCAGGAACGCCTGCAGGGCCTGCGACCAGACCGGCTTGCCGCCGCGCTGGCAGGCAAGGTGGATGACCGGGCTCCAGCCTCCGGACATGGCCAGGGCGTCGCAGGGGATCAATTCCTCGAAGCCGCCGCGATCAGCAACCACGGCGCGGAGACGCTTGCTCCCCTTCGTATCGACGATGCTGCCGCCACGCATGACCCGCACACCATCGGGCGCTGGGTCCGCAGCCTCCGTGCGGCTGTCGATGAGCACCTCAACCGGCACACCCTGCGCGGAAAGGTCTGCAGCCGTACGGTAGCCGGACGAACCGTTGGTGAAGATCGCCACCGACCGGCCGGCGGCGACGCCGAACCGGTTGGCATAGGTGCTGGCGGCGCTCGCCATCATTATGCCCGGCCGGTCATTGCCGCCGAAGACCAGCGGCCGCTCCTCCGCACCGGTGGCGAGGATCGCGTGCTTCGCCACGATGCGCCACAGGCGCTCGACTGGCCTTGCCGCGTCGATCGTCGCGCTGTGCTTCTGCACCCGCTCGACGGCACCGAAAACATTGTCGTCGTACCAGCCGAAGACCGTGGTCCGGGACAACAGCGTAACGCCGGGATGCCCCTGCAATTCGTCGATCGCGTGCCGGGCAAAGACGAACGACGCCTCGCCGTCAAGCCTGGTCGTTTCCGAAAGCAGCGCCCCGCCGAGGGCGAAATCCTGCTCGGCAAGGATCACACGCAGCCCCGAGCGGGCGGCGACCAGCGCCGCGGCGAGCCCCGCCGGGCCAGAACCGACGACGAGAAGGTCGCAATGCGCCCAGCTCTTCTCGTAGGCATCGGGATCGCGCGGAAGGTCCGTGCGGCCGAGGCCGGCGGCGCGGCGGATCAGAGGTTCGTAAACCTTTTCCCAGAAGACGGCCGGCCACATGAAGGTCTTGTAGTAGAAGCCGGCGGACAGGAAGCGCGACAGGCGGTCGTTCACCGCGCCGATATCGAAGGCGAGGCTTGGCCAGCGATTCTGGCTGGTGGCCGCAAGGCCGTCATAGAGCTCGGCGACCGTTGCCTTCGTGTTCGGATCGCGCCGCGCGCCCGTACCGATGGTGACCAGCGCATTCGGCTCCGACGGCCCGGCCGTCACGATGCCGCGCGGGCGATGGTACTTGAAGCTGCGGCCGACAAGCAGCCGGTCGTTGGCCAAAAGCGCCGAGGCGAGCGTATCACCGGCATGGCCCGAAAGGTTCGCCCCGTCGAAGGTGAAGCCGATGGTGTTGCTGCGGTCGATGAGGCCGCCGGAGGCAAGGCGATAGGCGGTCATTGCGCGCCTCCCTGCGCCGTGGCGGCATCCGTCACGGAAAACACCTCGTGGGTAAAGTTGTCCCGTTCCACCACCAGCCAGCGCCGGCAGCCGGCGACATGCTGCCAATGTTCGCGGATACGCCCGCGTGGATTGGTACGGACATGTACATAATCGTGCCACGCCTCGTCCGAAGCCATCGGCGCCGGGCGGGCCGGGGTCGCATCGCCGCGGATCGAAAACTCTTCCTTGGGGCGTACCCCACAATGAGGACAGGAAATCAGGCTCGCCATGGCATCCTCAATGCAGGTTCGGCTGGGTGCCCGCACCCGCCTCGTCGATGGGGAAACCGCGCTCGAAACGATCGAGCCTGAGCGCGCGCGCCACATGGTGGCTCTCTCCCTTGGCGATGAGATGCGCAAAGCAGAAGCCGGAGGCCGGCGTCGCCTTGAAACCGCCGTAGCACCAGCCGCAGTTGAGATAGAGATTGTCGATCGGCGTGCGATCGATGATCGGCGAGCCATCCATCGACATGTCCATGACGCCGCCCCAGGCACGCAGCACCCGCACGCGGGATAGGCCGGGGATCATCGTCACCCCCTCCTCCATGACATGTTCGGCGGTCGCAAGGTTGCCGCGCTGGGCATAGGAGGAATAACCGTCGATCTCCGCGCCGAAGACGAGGCCGCCCTTGTCGGACTGCGAGATGTAGAAGTGCCCTGCGCCATAGGTGATGACGTGGTCGATGCAGGGCTTCAGCCCCTCGGTGACGAAGGCCTGCAGAACGTGACTCTCGATCGGCAGCTTCAGCCCGGCCATTTCACCGACGCGCGAGGTGTTGCCGGCGGCGGCGAGCGCCAGCCTGTTGCAGCCGATGAAGCCCTTCGTCGTCTCGACGCCGGTGACGATACCGTTTTCCCTGCGGATGCCGGTCACCTCGCAGTTCTGGATGAGATCGACGCCGAGCCGGTCCGCGCCGCGTGCAAAACCCCAGGCGACAGCATCGTGCCGGGCCGTGCCGGCGCGCCGCTGCAGAAGGCCGCCGATGATCGGAAAGCGGGCGTGGTCGAAGTTGAGGAAGGGCAGCATCTTCTTCAGCGTCTCGCGATCGAGCTGCTCGGCCGCCACGCCCTCCATCATCATGGCGTTGCCGCGCCGGACATAATGATCGCGCTGGCCGTCATTGTGGTAAAGGCTGATGATGCCGCGCTGCGACAGCATGATATTGTAGTTCAGCTCCCGCTCCAGCCCCTCCCACAGTTTCAGCGAGAACTCATAGAACGGCTCGTTGCCGGGCAGCATATAGTTGGAGCGCACGATGGTCGTGTTGCGTCCGACATTGCCGGAGCCGAGATAGCCCTTCTCCACCACGGCGATGTTGCGGATGCCGAACTCGCGGGCAAGATAGTAAGCCGTCGCAAGACCATGCCCGCCGCCACCGACGATAATCACGTCGTAGTGGGGCTTGGGTTGTGGCTCCCGCCAGGCGGGCTTCCAGCCGAGGTTGCCGGCAAAGGCTTGTTTGAAGATCGAAAGGGCGGAGTAGCGCATGCGAAATCCTGCATCAGTCGCCCCACATTCGCATATGCAGCACAAACGGCAAGGCCGGCGTCATCTTGTCGCATCCGGGATCCGGGACTGTCCACATGCCGTTATCGAGGCCGGAAAGACGGCGCATTTGCTTTCAGTCCGTCCCGCAGCTATGGCATCAGCAGGAAAGCCGGACCGGAACCATGCAGGCAGACAGGATGGAATTGAGGCAAGTCTTGGAAAGCGCGGCACTGGCCGCAGGCAGCGCCATCATGGCCATCCACAAGGCCGGGGCCGATGTCCAGTACAAGGCGGATCAATCGCCGGTGACCATGGCCGACGAGGAGGCCGAACGGCTGATTCTCGCCGCACTCGCACAGCATTTTCCGGACATTCCCGTCGTCGCCGAGGAGGCTGTGGCCGCCGGCCGCGTGCCGGATGTTTCGGGCGGCGTCTTTTTCCTGGTCGATCCTCTGGACGGCACCAAGGAGTTCATTGCCGGGCGCAGCGAATTCACCGTCAACATCGCGCTCATCCGCGATCGGGCGCCGGTGGCCGGCATCGTCTATGCGCCCGCGCTCTCGACCGGCTTTATCGCCGACAGCGAGCGGGCGGAGCGCTTCGAAGTCGATGGCGAGGGCGCGATTTCCAGGCGCCAGCCCATCGGCTGCCGCAAATGCGGCAACGCGCTGACCGCGGTCGCCAGCCGATCGCATGCCACACCCGAAACGGCCCGCTTTCTCGACGACCACGGTATCGACGCCTGCACGGCGATCGGTTCCTCGCTGAAATTCTGCCTCGTCGCCCAGGGGCTCGCCGACGTCTATCCCCGCTTCGGCCGCACCATGGAATGGGACACGGCCGCGGGTGACGCGGTGCTGCGTGCAGCCGGCGGGCACACCCGCACGCTTGACGGCGCGCCCCTGCTCTACGGCAAGATCCAGCAGGCGAACGACGCGGATTTTGCCAATCCGGACTTCATCGCCGCAAGTGCCGACTGGAGCGGCGGGCCGGCGGCGACCACAAAATAACCAGATTGCTCGAAGAGGAATGCGCGCCGACCGGAGGGGGTGGATTTTCCGCTCCCGTTCGCCCTGCGGGCGGCGTTGGCGACCACCGGGCCGCCGCGGCATTTTTATTGTCTGTAAAGGCAATTTCGAATAAGTTGCGGCGACAAGCATTTAGGCGACGCCCCCGTTTGCTGTTGGAAAGAGTGAGCCGACGTGAAAGATGAGAAAGCGCCCCTCGTGGCGGAAACCCCGACCCACGTCGCCGACAACACGAGCAGCCTGCTTGAAATCGCCAAGCAGCGGGCCCGCCAGCGCGCAACAGAACAGAAGGTCGTGAAGATCAAGCAGGGCGCAGCAAAGCGTCCGGTCAATCCGGCCATCGATGACGACGAGAATCTTGGATCGCGGGCGGAAATACGCGCGCGCAAGCCCGCCGACCTCGTCAGTTCCGTCCTGACCCTGCCCGCAATCCCCAAGCAGAAGCGACAGCTTCCCTGGCCGATCATTTCCTTCCTGCTGGCCGCGGTCCTGCCGACGATCCTGACGGGCCTCTACTATCTCTTCCTCGCCAGCCCGCAATACGTGGTCGAGACCCAATTTTCGGTGCGCGGCTCGAACTCGTCCTCGCTCAACGCCCTCGGCCTGACCGCGCTTGTCGGAAACAGCGCGCAGTCGGGCGATTCCTACGTGGTTGCCGACTACATCCAGTCCTCGCAGATCCTGCCTGACATCCGCGAGCAGACCGGCGTCGACATCCGCACCGTTTACTCCCGTCCGAGCATCGACTTCCTCTATCGCGAGAACGAGAGCCGTCCGCTCGACGAGTTCCGCGATTATTGGCGCGACATGGTCAATGTCAGCTACAATTCCACGACCGGCAACGTGACGATGCGCGTCTTCGCCTTCTCGCCGTCGGACGCGAAGAAGGTGGCCGACGCGGTCCTCACCGTCTCGGAAAACCTGGTCAACACGCTTTCGGAAAAGTCGCGCCGGCAGTTCGTCGAGGTCGCCAACCAGCAGGTCGCACGCTCGGAAGAGCGGCTGCGCAACATCCGTGGGCAGATCACAGACCTGCGCATTTCCGAACAGGCCGTCGATCCGACAGCGGTTGCGACGATGGAAGCCACGATCATCAGTTCGCTCGAACAGGAACTCGCTTCTTTGCGCACCCGCTACAAGGCGCTGGTCGATTCGGTCAGCAAGGATGCGCCGTCCGCCCGCGTCATCGAGCGGCAGATCGTCGCCCTGGAAGAGCAGCTGATCGAGCAGAAGAAGCGCATCAGCGGCGATGGCGCCAACGACGACAGCAGCAACAAGACGACACGCAGCGGCCTGGATGCCGGCCGGGCCCTGCCCGAAATGATCGACCGCTTCACCGAGCTCAGCGTCGAGCAGGAGTTCGCCGTCAAGGCTTATACGACCTCGCTTGCCGCACTGGAAGCAGCCATGCAGGAAGCGCAGAAGCAGGAGCGTTACTTCGCCGTCTACGTGCAGCCGCGCGAGCCGGAAATTGCCCTCTATCCGCTGGGTGCTATCAACACGCTCATCATGCTCGCCGCGGCGTCGTGCCTCTGGCTGATCGGTTACTTCGCCTTCCGGTCCGTGAAGGATCATGCGATCTGATCGCGATGAGGAGAGAGTGGCGGAATGGCTCTGCTCGCTGAAAAACCCCTAAGCTATGCCCTGCGCGAAAACGCGCGGGTGATTGCTGCGCTGGTCGTTCGCAGCGCCGTGACGCGCTTCGGGGAAAGCCGGCTGGGTTTCATCTGGATCCTGGCCGAGCCCGCCGCCTATGTCGGCATCTTCCTCCTCATCCACACACAGCTGAAGGCACATGTGCCCTTCGGCGACAATGCGTTGTTGTTCATCCTGGCCGGTGTCTTCGGCTTCCGCATGACGCGCGGCATCTCGCGCAAGACGGAACGCGCCATCATGAGCAACCAGCCGATGCTGACCTACCCGCTGGTCAGGCCGCTCGATACGCTGGTGGCGACCTTCCTGCTGGAAACGACGATCTGGATGATCATCTGCGCCGTGTTCATGGGCGGGCTCGCCATTTCGCTCGACCGGGACGTCATCGTCTATCCCGGCGAATTTGCCGAGGGTATGGCAGCGATCCTCTACTTCGCCTTCTCCTTCGCAGCGTTTAACGCAACGATGAGCGCGCTCGTACCGCGCTACGACACCTTCCTCAGCATGCTGAGCATGCCGCTGATGCTGATGTCCGGTGTCTTCTTCATGCCCGCGGAAATGCCGCCGGGCTTCCAGGCCGTGCTGTGGTGGAACCCGTTCCTGCACTGCGTCGAATGGTTCCGCACGTCGACCTATCTCGATTACCACGCGCTGCTGAGCAAGCCCTACCTGCTCGGGCTTTCGACCGCGCTGCTCACATCCGCGCTCGTGCTGGAGCGCCTGTTCCGCCGAAAGATCATAGACTGATGATCATCTTCGACAATGTCAGCAAGGCCTTCCCTCGCCCGGGCGGCGGCAAAAAGGTCATCCTCGACCGGTTCACGGCGGCCTTCCGCCCCGGCACCAATGTCGGCATCCTCGGCCGCAACGGCGCCGGCAAGTCGACGCTGATGAGCCTGATCTCCGGCGCGGACATGCCCGATTCGGGGCGCATCCTGCGCGAAGGCAAGATTTCCTGGCCGCTGGGTTTTCGCGGCGGCGTGCACAGCAAGCTGACGGGCGCACAGAACACCCGCTTCATCGCCGATATCTACGGCAAGAACCGCACCAAGGTTCTGGATTTCGTCGCCGACTTTTCCGAGCTCGGCCCCTATCTCGATATGCCGGTGAAGACCTATTCCGCCGGCATGAAGGCACGCCTTTCCTTCGGCATCTGCATGGCGATCGGCTTCGAATATTACCTGATCGACGAGGTGATCGCCGTCGGCGACTCCACCTTCAAGAAGAAATGCAAGGACGTCTTCGACGAGCGTCGCGAGAACGCCACCCTGCTTCTCGTCTCCCACTCCTCCGGCCTCCTGCGCTCGTTCTGCGACATCGGCGGCGTGATGAACAATGGCCAGCTCACCTTCTACAACGACATCGAGGAAGCGATCGAGGTGCATGAAGAGATCCTTCGCACTTCCGCCAGCCAGCGCCGTTCGGCCTGATTTCCGAAACAAAAAAGCGCCCCGCAACCATGTTGGGGACGCTCGGCTTTCCTGAAAACCTCGGGGCGGAGGCCCCGGCCACCGCCTACTGCGATTGGGCCAGCAGGGGCGTGACGTTGGACGCCTCGGGCAGTTCCACCACCCGGCCTGCCGCATCAACCGCCCGCAGCTTCTCGAGCAGCGAATTCACCGCAACCTCGATGCCCTCATAGGCATAGTAGTCACCGGGGTGCAGGCATTCCTGCGCGATCCAGTTCAGGTAGTCGCGCCGCTGCGCCACCGGCGCCACGTGGCCGGATGACCAGAAACTGTCCAGCTCGATACCCTTGTTGACGCAGAAGGCGAGCGCGGGATGCCGGTAAAAGGCCTGGCCGAGAACGGCAAGTGGAATGCCGTGCTGCAGCGCCGAGAGGCCGGACGTGCTGTTGATCGTCACCATGCCCGCCGCATGCCGCGTCATCAGGCCCAGCGAACCGCTGTCGAGGATGTGGATACGATCCGAGACGTTGTTGAGCACGCCGACCTGGCGGATAAACTGCTTGTCCTGGCTGTGTCCCCGCTCCATCGGATGGATCTTGAACACCAGCTGGTGCGTCGGTGGCGCGTTTCGCGCAAAGGAGACGATGCTCTTCAGGATGAGCTTCTGGTTGTTCCAGCCGCTTGCCGCCGCGCCGAGCTGGCTGTCGTCATGCACCTGCAGCGGCACGATGTAATATTTCTTGTCGTGGTGCTCAAGCAGCCGCTCCATCGTGCGGTAATTGCTGCCGAGATTGCGGAACTTCCGGTAGTAGTTCTTGATCCAGTAGAATGCCTCGGGCGCGAGAGACCGCTTGTGCTTGTGGAAAAGCTTGCGTTCGCTCAGTGTCGAAAAGACGCCGCGCACCGAAAAATAGGTGAAGGCATAGGTTGCCATGGCACCGAAAGACGACGGGAAGTTTGTCCCGCGCGTGCGTTCGCGACGCTTTTCGTCATCCTTGTCGGAAGGTAGAAGACCCGCGATTGGCGAGCGCCAGTTGTTGCCGCCAACCTCCATCGTGACGAAGCCGGGGCGGATATAGCCTTCCTCAAGGCTGAGCACGGGAATGTTGAGCGTGGCGCATTGCTCGATGGCGATCTTGTGGATCTCGCGCTCGCAGCCGAACAGCACGACATGATCGAAACCATGCTCGCCGACGATCTCGGTAAACCAGTCCCGCCAGACATCGGCCGTTCCGGAGAAATGCAGGCTCTTGCCACCGCGGGCGAACAACCGGTCTCCGGCGTTGAAACAGACACGCCAGGCATCGAAACCGCTGTCATTGAGCAGCGCCTGAGCCTTGCGGAAGAAGGGACCGACCGGCCCCTGCAGGAAGAGAACGCGCGGTGCGCTCTTGGAAGGGAACCGCTTGGAGAGCTTTCGGCGCAACGCCAGATTGATCAGCCGCGATCCACGCGCTCCAGCGACGCCATCTGCGTCGGAGCGACCCGCCTTCAAATCGGTATCATGCTGTACGCTCATGACAGGTCGGCTCAACTCAAATTATGCTGCTGGATGGAATGGTATTCGCACAAAGGCGCCGTTTTAGCAACCGCATCTGCCATGCTCCCCGATTTTCTCGCCGATCCCCCGGCATACAGACAACTGCTGCGTACAAGACGGCGACTCGGATGTGTTCCCACGTTTCTGACCGTCTTTTACCGCAACCGCGAGTCGCGAAGCAACACCCCCACGCGATTGATCTGTTGCGCCGCACACAAAAAGAGCTTCCGCCCGACTCCGGGCGATTTCATGGCGGCACCCGAAATTTCTTCAACCAAATCCTCCGGACGGCACGGCAAACCACTGAGAGGATGGATATAAAGCGGGTATCGGACAAGGCTTGCAGCCACCAGGGCCTCAAGATCGATACGGCGCAAGCGGCGGGGAATGGGCAAGCGATCGTCGGTCAGGCCCCAGCCTGCATAGAATGGCGCCCCATGGACGCCGACCGCCTTGCCGCGCAGGAGCGCCTCGAAGCCGGCCAGCGAGGTCATCGTCTCGACCCGGTCCGCCCAGCCGATCCATTGCAGGATATCGCCGCTGCGAGCGATGAGATCGGCCTCCTGCGGCTCGGCGCCACCATCACGCACGCCAGAAACCACATCCGGATGCGCCTTGTAGACGATGAAGGCATCGGGAAACAGGGCCCGAGCCGCGCGCACGAGGCCGGCATTGGAGCGTACCACGGGCGAGCCGTAGCGGATGGACGCATCCTTCTCCACCTGCCCCGGCACAAGGATTTTCACCCGCCCTTCGGCAACCGCCGGCAGGTCGGCCGCCGTGCCGAGATTGTATTTGGAGACACCGCGCTGCACCAGCAGGCCTATGAGGTCGCTCGCCCGCCGCCGAAGGTCCTCGTCGACCGTACCATGCGCGATCAGCGCCTCCAGCCGGCTTTCTCCCCGTGCATCATAGTAGACATGTTCCCCGTCGATCGCGATGGAGGATGGCATGGTGAGATTCACCCCCAGCCCGCGGGACCGGATGAAGCCATCCTCAAGCCGCATTGCCGGTACATCGGCCGGCAGCGCCACATCGCTTCCCCACAGCGCGACGACACCGTCTGCCGCCTTCGCTGCGGCAACCGCCGCGTCGATCGAGCGGGCATGGACCGGGTCACCCGCCATGCCCTTCAGGAAAGGCGCCATGGCCCTACGCTTCCATGGAGAGAAGCCGGCCGTAAAGACCTTGCGCCCGATGCGCGCGCGCTGGTCGCGCACCGTAATCGCCTGCTCGACCGCCCGCTCCGGGGCACAGGGCTGGCGCGTGTGCAGGTCGAGATAATGCGAATAGTCGATGTAGGCTGCGTGGAAGACCTGTTCGAGCGAGGCGGACGGACGGACGGGCGACAGCTGGCCATGATCGACCGTGAGGCCGCGACCGGAATAATAGGTGGTGCCGAAACAATGGACAGGCCGCTCCGCCACCAACGCCTCGAAACCGAGCTGGCTTGACACCGTGTAGACGCTGTCGGCTTCCTCCAGCAAGGGCCAGGGGTTCATGCGCGGGGGCACGACGATCTCGACACCCAGCGCACTTGCCGCCTGCCGCAAGAGGCTGCGGTCGCCTGCCGCCGGATGGGTACGCACGACCAGGGTCTTTCCCGGGTGATGGGCCGCCGCATGCTCCAGCATGGCGCGGAAACTCGCGGCACTCGCCCCTGCCCCGGCAATGGAGGCATCGCCGGCCACCTGATCGACGAGCAGGACAAAGGGACGCCCTTGCGGCACACCGGCAGCTGCCGGCGTCAGCACTGGACTGTTGTTGTATTTCGACAGGCGCGCAGCGCGCAGCTGCGCCATCAGCCGGCTCGCGCGCGCCAGCGCAGCGGCATCGGTCACCGGCTGCGACAGCAACCGTTCGAGGCCACTCGGATGGAGCGCATCGAAATAGATGCCCTCCCGGTCGACCACATAGGAATGGCTGGGCTCCCCGCGCCCCGCTGCAAAGCCGCGCAGGAAGCCGTCCTCAAGGGTGATGGCCTCGTTGCCGGCGCGTGCCGCAAGCCGCACCGCGCGCCGGCCGGACGATCGGCGTCCCCAGCCGACGAACCCGTCGATCCGCCCGGGCAGGGCAAAGGGCCATGCAACGATCTCCGCATCGAGCAGGCGTGCGATATCTGCCCGCTGCTGCCAGAGGCCGAAGGAAAGAAGCGCATAGGTTTTGCGTGCCTTGCCGGCCATGCAGTCCTCGAAAGCCATTCCGGCTAATCTGCGGAGCGCGCGAGGCCGGCGACCCCGGCAATGCCGGAGCGCCGCACAGGCATCACCGCATCAAGCGGGCCGAATCCCACCCGTCAGAGCAGGTCCGCCGTGCGCTGGATATTGTAGGCCGCGCTCGAACCGCTGGAAACGATCGTCAGGAACTTCGCAAGGTCCGTCGCAACGTGGCGCGCCAGATAGACGACGTCCTTGTTCCGAACGGGGAAGTTCTGCGCGACGATATAGCTCTGCGTTGCCCCGAGATCGAGGCGATAGACGATCGGATAACGCCCTTCCGAATCCGCCACCATGCCGCGGGCGATGAGGTCGCGGAAGCGATCATCACCGACAACGGTGCGGTAAACGTTCTCGTCCTCGTAACGGAAGACGAAATAGCCCTTCGGGTCGGCCGTCGCGACATTGCCGCCGCCGGCCAGCGCCGCAGCTTCGACAAGGCTCAGCTTGGCCGCGTCGAACGGAATCTTGCCGGACTTCTTCGTCTGGCCGAGTGCAGCGAAGGTCTGCGGGTCATAGGTCAGATAGATTTGGTCATCCGGCTTGACGTAGATGTCGTCCTTCGGATTGTCGATGACCGACTGCAGCAGCACGCTGCGCGTCTTGCCGCCGCGCTTGAGGCTGACATAGGTATCATAGGGCGGCTTGGCGGCGCCGCCGGCCATGGCGATCACTTCGCTGATATGCTGGCCGCTGAGGCCGAGCGGCACGATGCCCGACTTGTTGACGTCGCCCTGAATGGAAACGGTGCGCGAGGCATTGCCGGCCATGGAAACGATGACGTCGGGCTCGACGGCCTTCGCCTTCAGCGCATCGACGATCGTGGCACGCGCCGAATCGATCGTCATGCCGGCAAAGCGCACGGAACCGACATAGGGAATCTGGCCATGGCCATCCGGCTGCACGATGACGGGGATCGTCGTGGACTTGCGATCATTTGTGGAGAACAGGCCGTCCGGACCCGCTTCGAAGATCGTGACTTCCAGGCGATCACCGACGCCGATGACCGGCGTGCCGCCGCCACCGCCGAAGCCGAAGGTGCTGGACAGGCCGTACCGCTTGGCCGCGCTGACACTGTTGGCAACGCGCTGATCGACATTCACGACGTCGAAGATCAGCTTGGTCTGGGGAATTTCGTAGGACTTGCCGTCCGCGCCGGCCGAAAGGACCTCGTGGGTCAACGGGCCATCGCTCGGAACCACGCAGCCCGCCAGCGTCAACAGGGCACCCGCCGCAAGAATCCGCGCAAATGCGCCCAAAAGCCTGCGCGGCGTGCCCACGTCTTCAATTGCGATCATCACTTAGCATTTCCCTTCGACCGTACCTCACAAGGCACGGGGCAAGAGCCAGCCGCTTGCCACGACAGGGCGCCATAGACATGCAGTTCCAATGTCTCGTCAAGTCCCATGACCAAACCTTGTCCCACCACGCAAGCCCATGCGGCCCCCGCCGACACCATGGAGCAAATCCCTTGCACATTCGTTACGGTCTGAAAAGACGGCGGGCCGTTTGGCGTTGAAAATCAACTTTTTCCACCAGCTTTTTCAGAAGGAGTGCGACAAAAAGAACGCAACTTTTCCTCCACCCGCCCGACAGCGAACGCGCCTCCCAACCCACAGTTTATGCACATGCCTTGCCCGGCTCTGACCTTCCGGGGGCGACCGGGCGCAGAAAGCAGTGACGGGGGAGATGGGCAAAAATATGGGTGGCGGTTATCGCGCCTGCGCGGAACGGGTTCGCCGCGCAGGACCGGCAGGGCTGCCTCACACCGCCTCGACAGGTTCGGGTTCGGGTACAGACACCTCCGCCTCTTCCGGCTGGATACGGAACCAGGCGATATAGAGCGCCGGCAGGAAGAGCAGCGTCAGCACCGTGCCGACGATGATTCCGCCCATCATGGCATAGGCCATCGGCCCCCAGAACACCTCGCGCGAAATGGGGATGAGCGCGAGGCTGGCGGCGGCCGCCGTCAGCATGATCGGCCGCATGCGATGCTCCGTCGCCTCGCGCACGGCCCTCCAAGCATGCATGCCCTCCCGTCTTAGGTCCTCGATCTGCACGACGAGGATGACCGAGTTGCGGATGAGGATGCCGATCAGCGCCAGCACGCCGAGAATCGCGACGAAGCCGAGCGGCGCCCCGCTGCCGAGCAGCGCGATGACGACCCCGATGAGCGCCAGCGGCGCCACGGCGAAGACGAGGAAGAGCCGCGAGAAGCTCTGGAGCTGGAGCATCAGGATCGTCGCCATGGCAAACAGCATGAGCGGCACGACCGCGACGATAGGCGCCTGGCTGTCAGCGCTTTCCTCCACCGTACCGCCAACCTCGACCGCATAGCCGGAGGGCATCTTCGCCTGGAAGGCAGAAACGTCCTTTTCCAGCCGCGAGACGATCGTCGCCGGCTGCACGCCGCCAGTGATGCTTGCCTTGACCGTGATGGTCGGCTGGCGGGAGCGACGCCAGACGACGGGCTGCTCCATTTCGTAGCGAAAGTTCGCCACCGCGGCGAGCGGCACGGAGGTGCCGTTGGCCGTGGGCAACTGGAGCTGACGCAGCGTCTCGATGGACTGGCGCTCGGCGGCCCGCGCCCGGCCGATGACGTCGATCAGGTAGACGTCGTCGCGGATCTGGGTGACGGCCGTGCCGCCGACGACGCCATTCAGAGCGGAGGCGATGTCCTGCGAGGTGACGCCGAGCTGGCGTGCCTTGTCCTGCAAAACATCGACCTTCACCACGCGGGCGGGCTCGTTCCAGTCGTAGACGATGTCCCCGAGCCGGGTGTCCTTGCCGATGACTTCGCCGAAGGCGAGCGCCTGCTTGCGCACCTCCTGGATATCCGGACCGCTGACGCGGTACTGAATCGGCCGGCCAACCGGCGGACCGATGTCGAGCAGCTTCACCAGCGCGTCCGTGCCGACGAAGGTCTCGCGCAGATAGGCCTGGAGATCGGCCCTCAGCCGGTCACGCGCCTCCAGGTCCTTGGTGACGATGACCGTCTGGCCGAAGGCCGGCGACGGTGGCTGAACGTCGAAGGACAGAAGGAAGCGCACCGCGCCCTGCCCGATATAGGAAGACCAGCGCTCGATGTCCGGGTTGCCCTTGAGCTTCTCCTCTTCCAGTTTGGCGATCTGCGCATTGGTCTCGGCAATCGAGGCATTCTGCGGCAGCGACCAGTCGATGATGAGCTCCGGCCGGTCGGAGGACGGGAAGAACTGTTCCTGCACGAAGCGCATGGCGAAGACGGAAACGCCGAAGACCAGCACGGTCGCGACGATGGTCGTCCATTTCCAGTGCATGCAGGTATCGAGCAGGCGCGCGAAGGTGCGGGCGAACCAGCCCTTCTGCTCGTGATGCTTCTTCATCGTCTTCGGCAGGATCGTCACGCCGAGCAGCGGCGCGAAGATGACCGCGACCACCCAGGAGACGACGAGCGAAACGGCGATGACGACGAAGAGGCTGAAGGTGAATTCGCCGGCCGCGCTGTTGTTGAGGCCGATCGGAATGAAACCCGCCACCGTCACCAGCGTGCCGGTGAGCATGGGAAAGGCGGTGGACGTATAGACATAGGTCGCCGCCTTGCGGAGCGAATCCCCCATTTCCAGCCGCGCCACCATCATCTCGACGGCAATCATCGCATCATCGACGAGCAGGCCGAGCGCGATGATGAGCGCGCCGAGCGAGATGCGCTGCAGCGAGATGCCGTCGTAATACATGAAGACGAAGGTGATCGCGAGCGTCAGCGGGATCGACAGCGCCACGACGAGACCCGCGCGGATACCCAGGCTGACGAAGCTGACCGCGAGCACGATGATGACAGCCTCGAACAGTGCCCGCGTAAAACCCGACACCGCCTCCTCGACCACCTTCGGCTGGTCGGAGACGAGGTGCACGTCGACGCCGACCGGCAGTTCATGGGAAAGCAGCTCGATCTCCTTTTCCACCGCCGCGCCGAATTCGAGCAGGTTCGAGCCCTGCTTCATGCCGATGGCAAGGCCGATGGCCGGCTCGCCGTTGAAGCGGAAGAGCGCCGATGGCGGGTCCTCGTAGCTGCGGGTAATCGTTGCGATGTCGCTGAGGCGGAAGAAGCGGTTGTTGACACGCAGATTGACGTCGCGAAGGCTCGCCTCCGAGGCGAACTGCCCGCCGACGCGCACGCTGACGCGCTCGCCGCCGGCCTGCACCACGCCGGAGGGCGCCACGGCATTCTGGGCCTGCAGCGTGGACACCACCTGCTGGGTGGAAATGCCGAGGGCGGCAAGCTGGCGCGTCGAAAATTCGAGATATATCACCTCGTCCTGCGCGCCGACGAGATCGACCTTGCCGATATTGGGCACGGTGAGGATGCGCCGGCGGGCATCCTCGACATAGTCGCGCAGCTGGCGCGGCGAGAGGCCATCGGCGGTGAAGGCATAGATATTGCCGAAGACATCGCCGAAGCGATCGTTGAAGGCCGGGCCGACGACGCCGGAGGGGAATTCACCCCTGATGTCGCTGATCATGTTGCGGACGGTCACCCAGGTGGGAGCAACGTCGCGTGCACGGGTCGTCGGCTTGAGGTTGACGAAGATCAGCGTCTGGCCGGGTGTCGTGATGCTGCGGGTGAAATCGAGCGATTCCAGCTCCTCCAGCTTGCGCTCGATGCGCTCGGTCACCTGCAGCGTCGTCTCTTCCACGGAGGCCCCGGGCCAGGCAGCGCTGATCGTCATCGTCTTGATGGTAAAGGAAGGATCCTCCTCGCGGCCGAGATTCTGGTAGGCGAAGAAGCCGAGCAGCGCGAAGACGATCATGAAGTACCAGACGAGCGATGCATGATCGAGCGCCCAGTCCGAAAGGTTGAACTTCTTCATAGGCCTGCCTCGTCTTCAACCTTGATTTCCTGTCCCTCTTCGAGGCTGTTCACCCCAGCCGTGACGACCCGGTCGCCGGCTTTCAGTCCACCTGTGACCTGAAGCGTGCGCCCAGCAACGGGGCCTGTCTCGATCGGCACCAGATGCACCTCGCCCTTCTCGCCATCGACCAGCCAGACATTCGGCTTGCCGTCCTTCCGAAACACGGCGGTTTCAGGGATCACGATGGCAGTGAGGCGCGGCCCTTCGAGCTCGGCGGTGATGGTTGTACCGAGGCGAACGGTATTCGGCGGGTTTTCCAGCGCGATCTTCACCCGCCGCGTGCGCGTAACGGCATCGGCGGACGGCGCGACCTCGCGCACCATGCCCTTCACGGTGACGCCGGGGTTGATCTGCAGGGAGACGGTGAAGCGACTGCCGAGGGCGATGGCCTCCGCCGTCTCGGGAATATCGACCACTGCATCGCGCTCGTCGGGCCGCGCCACCGTGACGATCGCTTCGCCGGGCGAGACGGTCTGCCCAACCTCGGCACCGGTCGCCACGACGACGCCATCGAATTCGGCAAGGATGCGGGTGTAGGAAAGCTGCTCTTCCGCCTTGACCAGCGCCGTCTTCGCTCGCGTCAGGCCGGCATCGGCCGCCTCGCGGGATTGTTCAGCGCTTTCGACGGCGGCCTTGGCCGCAGCATTCGACTGGAGCAGCGTCTTCTGGCGCTCCTCGGTCGCGATCGCGCTTGAAAGCGTCGCCTCGGCGCTGGAAAGCTCGGCCCGGGCCGAGCGCACGGCAAGTTCATAGGCCGTCGCATCGAGGACGGCGAGCTCGTCGCCCTTCTTCACGAGATCGCCGACATGAACGGTGCGCGAGACGAGGCGGCCGGAAACGCGCGAACCGAGCGCAGCCTGCACCTTGGCCTGCACCGTGCCGGCAAAGCGCGTTCCGGGCAATGCTGTGGGCACGACCACCATGGAGAGAACCGGACGCGGCGGTGCGGCCGCCTCTTCTTCCTTCTTGCAGCCGGCAAGCGCCATGGCAGCGATGACGACCGTTGCGAGAGGTACATGTTTCCTCATCGGGCGGCTCCTTCGATCGCGGTGACGGTCTGGCCGGGGCGGAGCAGCTTCGTGCCATCGGCAACGTAGGTTTCCCCCTCCTCGATGCCGCCCGAAAGCAGCGCGACATCGGTCTCGAAGGACAGGACCTCCACCGGGCGCAGATCCACCGTACTGTTCGCCTTGTCGACGATCCACAGCGCCGGCTTGCCATCAAGCCCAGCCGACAACGCCTGCCACGGCACCACCGCCACCCGGCGCGGCGCCAGGGCGCCGACGCCGACGACCGAGGAGCCGAGGGTCATTTCCGGCGGCGTGCGGTCCATGGCGATCTTGACGCGCACCGTGCCGGTCTCAGCGTCGATTGTCGGCGAGACCTCGCGCACATTGCCGGTCGTGCGCACGCTGTCATCGCTGAGCAGGGTAACGGTCACCCCATTTTCCGCCGGCCGGGCGAAGAACAGCGATTCATAGACATTGAAGACGGCGTCACGCGGACCTGTATCGGCAATCGTGAACATGGTCTGCGCCGCCTGCGCCACCTGTCCCGTTTCGGCCAGACGCGCGGTGACGATGCCGTCGGCGGGCGCACGCAGTTCGGTGTAGGACAGCACCTCCTTTGCCGTGTCGCGCTGGGCGATCGCCGCCTCACGGGCGCTTTCGGCCGTGCGCAGGGCCGTTTCGGCATCGTCGAAATCCCGGCGGGTGCTGATGCCGTCGCTCAACAGGGATTTCTGGCGGTCGAAATTGGCCCGGGCGAGCTTGAGCTGTGCTCCCGCAGCGCGCACGCCGGCTTCCGCCGCCTCGACATCGGCCCGCTGCTCCTCGGGATCGAGCCGCGCCAGGACCTGCCCCTCCTTGACCGCACCGCCGACATCGACGAACCAACCGGTGATACGGCCTCCGACGCGGAAGGAGAGATCCGTCTCCACCCGTGCGACCACTTCCCCGGTAATGCTGATCGTCTGTTCGCGCTCCTCGAAATGCACGGCGGCGGTGTGGACCGGCCGCGCCGCGCTGTCGGCCCATGCCGGCCAGACGGCGACGGAAAGCGCCAGCACCGCCAGCAGCATCCTGCCCGCCCTATTACCCGCTGAGGTCATCGCCGTCTCCACCGTTGCAGAATACCCATTTAATATGGGTCCTCATTATATCGCGAAGATCAGACTGACAAGCCGCACCCTCTAGAGGCGCTGTCTTGCCGCAGGCGAGTGTGGCGGAGTCCGGCAAAAAAGCCAACCGGGAAGATTCTTTGGTAGAGGAATATAATAAGCCATATTTCTCAGCGCACTAACAGCAGCTTCGCCATCGTGTGCAAACAAGAAAGCCGCCGGCAACCGCGAAACCTTTCCGGTTCCCACTGGGCTGCGCGACGGCTTTATCGGAGCGTCATTCGTTGGACGCTTCTCTTTCGGCCCCCTCTGGACCTGCAAGGAAGAAAGCAGAAAGCGTGCCAGATCGATGACGCGCAAAATACAAAAATGATTTCATATTACTAAAGCGATTTATAATAAAAACATCGGTCGAACGACCGTATCGGCATGGCCAATTTGCGTGCAGCGCACAAACGTTGTGCGCCTTTTTCGTCCAAAAAAACGGCCCGGTGAACGGGCCGCTTTTCAGATTGATCTGTTGGAAGGTTCAGAACTCTTCCCAATCCTGCGCCGCCGCACTGGCCGCAGCCGCCTGTCCACCGCCGCCAAAGGCGCGGGCCAGCGTGTTGCCAAGCGCCCGCGCGCCGGAGGCGGCCGGGCGATGCTCGGCAGCTGAAGCGATCACCGGGCGAGCGGCCGCGCCGGTGCCGAGGCGGAACTGCGCGATCAGGCTGTTGAGCGCGGCTGCCTCGGTTGCAAGCGAATGGCTTGCCGCCGTCTGCTCCTCCACCATGGCCGCGTTCTTCTGCGTGCCCTGGTCGATGGAGTTCACCGCGGCGCTGATCTCGTTGAGGCCGGTCGATTGCTCCCGCGCCGACCGCACGATGGCAGCGACGTTCTGGTCGATCTCCTGCACCTGATCGACGATCTCCGTCAGGGCCGATCCCGTCTCGCCGACCAACGCCACGCCGAGATTCACCTGCTCGCCCGATTTGGTGATCAGCGCCTTGATTTCCTTGGCGGCATTGGCCGAGCGCTGCGCCAGTTCGCGCACTTCCTGTGCGACGACCGCAAAGCCCTTGCCCGCCTCCCCGGCCCGCGCCGCCTCGACACCGGCATTGAGCGCCAGGAGGTTCGTCTGGAAGGCGATCTCGTCGATGACGCCGATGATGTTGGAAATCTCACGCGAAGAATTCTCGATGCCGCTCATCGCGCTCACCGCGCGCTGCACCACCTCACCCGATTTCTCGGCACCGAGGCGGGTCCGCTCGACGAGCTGTCCGGCATCCTCGGCCCGCTTCGTGGCGTCCTTGAGCGAGGTGGTGATCTCTTCGAGCGCGGCAGCCGTCTCCTCAACGGAGGCAGCTTGCTGTTCGGTCCGCTTGGCGAGATCGTCGGAGGCCGAGCGGATTTCCGCCGAGCCGGCCTGGATGGCATTGGCGTTGCTGCCGACCGAGCGCAGCGCCGATTGCAGCTTTTCGACCGAGGCGTTGAAGTCGTGGCGGACCTGGTCGAGCGAACCGGCAAAGGCTTGCTCGATGCGATGCGTCATGTCCCCATCGGCCAGTTTGTGGAGACCTTCGGCAAGCGCATCGACGGCAATGCGCGTCTGGCGCTCGCGTTCGGCAGCCTCCTCGGCACGCTGACGGCGCTCGTCTTCCGAAAGCGCACGGTTCTGCTCCGCTTCCCCCTCGAGCCGCACCTTGGCAAGCGTCGCATCCCGCAGCACGGCAAGCGAGCGGGCCATTTCGCCGATCTCGTCCTTACGCTCGGATTCGCTGAGATCGACATCCGTGCGGCCATGCGCGATCTCGCTCGTCGCGACGATGACGGTTTCGAGACGCTTGCGGAAGCGGGCGGCGAGCAACCAGCCGATGGCGATCATCAGGCCGGTCGCGATGGCAATCACGATGATCGAGGTGACGGCAAGCGCGGAGAGATTGGCAAAGAGCACCGACTTCGGCACCGCGACCACCGTATACCAGGTCGTGCCCGGCACCAGCGGCACCGGCACGGCCACCGCCATGGAGGTGAGGCCGTTGGCATCGGTGATTTCCATGGCCTTTTCCGGATTGGCGATCAGCGCCTGCCAGGCCGCGGTGTCGAGACCGGAATCGCCGAGCGTCTTGCCGAGAACCGCCGCATCCGGATAGCTCACGATGCTGCCGCCCTGGCTGAGCAATGCGACATAACCTTCGCCGAGCGGCTTCAACTGCGCCATGTCGGCAGCCAGCGCGTCAAGCGCGATGTCGACGCCGGTGACGCCCTTGAAGGCGCCGTCGAAGCTGAGCGGCACCATGAAGGACGTCATCAGCACGTTCTTGTCGCCGATGACATAGCTGTAAGGCTCCGTGAGGAGATCTTTGCCCGTGACCTTCGGCACCTGGTAGTAGTCGCCGGGGCCGGGCTTGTCGTAGTCGACGAGCGCGACCATGTCGACCTTGCCCGCGTTGCGCACGAAATAGGGAATGTAGCGACCCGTGGCGTCGTGCCCCGGCTGGTTCACGTATTGCGCATCCTTGCCGTCGAAGGCATCCGGCTCCCAGCCGGTGCTGACGCCGAGCGCGAAGGGATTGTCGGCCATCAGACGGTCGAATATGCCGTTCATCGTCTCGCGGCTCGGGGCATTCGTCGCCTTCATCGCGTAGAGCGCCGAGCGCATGTTCCAGCTCAGCGCCTTGACCTGCGCGAAGTAGGTCTCCACTTCGCCCGCGCTCGCCTCTGCCGCGTTGACCATTTCCGAAATGGAGCGCTCTTCCACGGCGCGGTAGGACAGAAAGAGCAGAACGCCCGCCGTCGCAACGGTGGTGGCAACACCAGCCGCCACGATGGCGAACATGTTTCGGGCAGTCGCAGTCTTCGGCAGCATAACGTCTCCTCCCATCCGCGCGGGAAAATCCGCAGCGGCAGTCATCACAAGAATGGCGGAACATGCCGGCAGACGCGGCGAAACAGGGACGAAGTCATTTCGCAGGCCGGCAGCGTAAGCGCATGCTGGTTTATGAATGGATAAAATTTGAACCAACCGGTTGTGGAACAGAATGGGTGGAAAACGCGTCCCAGCCATAGCCGGTGGACGCGGCGGAGGCCCTTGCCGTTCAAGAAAAGTGAACGATCCGTTCGTCCGCCCCGATCTTCCGGCCGTGCCTGCGAAGGGCGATATTCGCCTCAACGCAAGGCCCCGAAGCGGGGCAGCACAGCCATCCCGGACATCCGGGGAAAGGAGCTTCGTCATGACCCTGCAGCTCACGGGCATCCACCACCTGACGGCAATCACCGCGAACGCGCCGGAGAACCTGCGCTTCTACACGCAGGTCCTCGGCCTGCGCCTCGTCAAGAAGACGGTCAACCAGGACGATACCAGCGCTTACCACCTCTTCTACGCCGACGGTCTCGCCTCGCCCGGCACGGATCTTACCTTCTTCGACTGGCCGGTCGGCCACGAGCGGCGCGGCACACACAGCGTCTCGCGCACCGGCCTGCGCGTCGCCAGTCTTGCGACGCTGGAATGGTGGAAGGCCCGCTTCGGCGAGCTGAAGGTCAAGGCCGGCGAGATCCGCGATGTCGGCGGCCGCGCAAGCCTCGATTTCGAGGATGGCGAAGGACAGCGCTTCCGCCTTGTCGTGGACGATGCCGGCACGCCCGCCAACCCCTGGGAACGGAGTCCGGTTCCGGCCGAACACCAGATCAAGGGTCTTGGGCCGATCACGCTGAGCGTGCCGGATATCCGCAACACGGAAGCGGTGCTGATCCAGGTGATGAACATGCAGGAGACCGCGACCTATCCCAATCCGGACGGTGCGGGTGACGTGCACGTCTTCTCGATGGGCGAAGGTGGCCCCGCAGCCGAGCTGCATGTCGCCGTCGAGCCGGATCTCCCGGTCGCCCACCAGGGCGCCGGCGCGGTGCACCACGTCGCCTTCCGCGCACCGGACGAGGAAGCGCTGCATGCCTGGACGGAGCGCCTGCGCGGCTTCCGCCTGCCTTCCAGCGGCGAGGTCGAGCGCTTCTACTTCCGCTCGCTCTATTTCCGCGAGCCGAACGGCATCCTGTTCGAAATCGCCACGGACGGTCCCGGCTTCGCCGTGGACGAGCCGCTTGAAACGCTCGGCGAAAGCCTGTCCCTGCCGCCCTTCCTTGAACCGCGCCGTGCGCAGATCGAGGCCCGGCTGAAGCCGCTCGTCTAGGCTTCAACAAAACCCCGGCGTGACAAACGGTCCGCCGGGGTTTTTTATGCCCTTGTTTTGAAAGGAGAGTCGGGATGACGAAACTGGTGGCAATCTCGGGAAGCCTTCGCAAGGGTTCCTACAACACGGCGCTGCTGCGCGCTGCCCTCGCCATGGCGCCCGAAGGGGTGGCGATCACCGAAGGCTCGATCCATGGCATTCCCCTCTATGACGGCGACCTTGAGGCCGAAGCGGGCATTCCCGAAGCGGTGACGCGCCTGAAGGAGCTTGTGGCGGCAGCCGATGGCGTCGTCCTCTTCACGCCGGAATACAACAACGGCATTCCGGGCGTCTTCAAGAACGCCATCGACTGGATGAGCCGGCCCTCCACCGACATCGCCCGCGTCTTCGGCGGCAAGCCCTTCGCCATCACCGGCGCCTCGCCGGGCAATTTCGGAACGCTTTTGTCGCAGGAGGCTTGGCTTCCCGTCATGCGCACGCTCGGCACCGTGCCCTGGTTCGGCGCCAAGCTTTTGGTCTCGCGCGCCGGCAGCGTCATTCAGGACGGCCGCATCGCCGACGAGGCGACCGAAAAGAAACTCGGCGACTTCATCGCCGGCTTCTCTGCCTTCGTGACGGAATACACGCGGTAACGGACCCGATCCACGGCAAAAAAGGGGGCGCTTCGCAGGAAGCGCCCCCTTTCCGTTCGTCCCGGCGTCAACCGAGTATGCGTTCCCTGTAGGCCCGGGCGAGCTCCATATCCGCCGTGCCGATATCGTGGCCTGCGGCAAGCAGCCGGTTCTCGACCGATGCGCCGGCCGCCTTCAGATGTGCCTCCAGATCACCGGCATAGACCCCGTAAGGATCCGATTGACCGGTGATCATCAGCACGTTCACCCCCGAAAGGTCCGCTTCCGGCACAGTCTCCAGCACGTTCATGCCCCGCAGCAACACCGCGTTGCGGATGATGCCGGGATGCAGCAGCATGATCGCGCCGATCATGTTCGCACCGTTCGAATAGCCGACGAACAGCGTTCTCTCCGGATCGAGCCCATAGGCCGCATTCGCCCCTTCCATGAAGGCCGCGAAGGCTTCCGCCTCCCCTGCAATGTCCTTCTGATCGAAGGTGACGGCGGTCAGCCGGCGGAAGAACCGCGGATAGCCTTCGTCGACACTGCGGCCGCGCGGACTGAGCAGCACGGCATTGGGCGCGAGCTTCGTTCCGAAAGGCAGAAGGCTCGCCTCGTTGCCGCCGGTGCCGTGAAGGAGCACGACAGCGGCGCCATCAGGATTTTCCGGCCGATGCACCCGGTGGATGAAGGGCAGGTCCCGCTCGGTCATGCGTTCCTCTCCCGGCAGGGAGAACTGTGGAAGCCGCGCCCGCACATCCTCCGGGTCAGCGCGAAAATGCTTCGGCACGAACAGTTTCTCCCCAAGCGCCTCCAGCGGTTCATCCACTGTCATGCCGGGACCATCGGTCGCGTATTCGAGCAGTGCACCACCGGGTTCACGCACATAAAGCGAGTAGAAGTACTTCCGGTCGTGCATGTTGGTCTCATCCGCCTCTTCGGTGGCGAGTCGAGCAGCGACGGCCTCTACCGCGGCGCGGTCCGGCGCGCGCAGTGCGACATGGTCGATCGTCCCGGTGCCGGGCGCGGACGTCCAGAAGCCGCTCGCGTCGCGGATGTCGAGTACGTCGGCCACATCGCCGGCGAGACGGGTGATGCCATTCGCTACCGCCACCTCCCGGTACCCGAAATGACCGGCAATGAAGGCCGCGGTCTCGGTCGGCTTCTCGGAAAAGATTGTCGCGCCGCGGATGCGCTGGATGGCATCGGCGGCCGCAATGTCCTTCGTGACATGCGGCGCCGGGCCGTCCACACCCGCTTCACCGACGAGCTTGACGATGATACCGTCCGGGTCCTTCAGCCGCAGCACCGGCTCGCCGAACTCCTGCGCCGGGCCGCTCATCGCGATGTTCTGCGTCAGCGCACGCGTCAGCCAGAAGCCGATCGCCTCCGGCTTGATGGAGAGGGCGATCTCCGCAGGCTGGCCGAGACCGACGCGACCGGGCGAGCCATCCTCCCAGGCAAGAAAGGTGACCAGCGAGCCGGGGCTGGCCGCCGCGTCGCCATAGATGAGATGAAGCTGATCGGCGTCCTCGTAACCCGCCGTACGCTTGACGAGGCGCAGGCCGAGGAAGCCCACGTAGAAATCGACGTTCGCCTGGATCTTCCGGGTAATCGCCGTGATGTGATGGATGCCGCTGACCATGGGGCACCTCCTTTCGAAGGCTACACAATCAGCATTCGGCATCCCGCGCCAGCCGCTGCCCGGTGAATGCACTGTCCACAAAACGAAACCGGCCCCGCTGGCGGGCGGGGCCGGTGGATCCCGGTGCCAGGGACACCGGATCATCTGGATTGGGTTCAGGCGGCCGCGATACGGGCCGGCGACATCGCCCGCGTAGAAGCGGACGGATCGTTGAGAAGACGACGGATTGCCGCGCGCACCTCGTCAGCCGAGGAGAAACGCTGGGAATCCAGATCCCAAACGGAATATTTGACGGCCACGAATTTCAGCCGATCCTCATCGGGAACGACAACACCGACGGCCTCACCACCGATTTCGATAACCTGCTTTTGCATAACAACTCCTGCCGCGCCGAAGGCACAGCTCATTCAAATCTTGCGCTAAAATCGAGGAGGGAAGTCAGATCACATTCGGCGGAGTGCCGTATGCGCTTTCCCTGTAATCGTTTCACGACAGGAGTACGCCACACGCACGGAGGCGATGCAGTTGATATCGTACATGACACACTCCCTCTTGCTGGCGCTGACGCTCTAAAATGGACGCGTCAGAGGTGACCGGAATAAAACGCATGCGGTCTTCATGCGATGCTCCAACACATAAGCGCCCCTCCTTTCCTTGTCAATGGAATCCACAAAAATTTGGAATAAATTACTGCAGAATTTGTGTGACAATTCGAATCGCAAAATAATCTTCGCGTCCGCAGCATTTTTCAGGAAAATATGTCGCGAAGACGAACATTCCGGGGAAAAGCCGTGACGCAACCAGATCGCGCAGGCACAACCATGCGCTTGCGCCTGGCGGGCAAAACCGAAAACCGGGGGCAAAGCTTCCCGTTGCCCTGCGGACACACCCCTTGAAGGAAGCGGGGAAAAAACGCTGTGGGACCATTCTTTTTTTAGGGGGAGGCTCGATCTTGCCGCCAAACATGAATAAAGAATGAATCGCGATTTTGTTCTGTTAATAAGTACGCCACGACCGCTGGCAGGGTAGGCCCATGAATTTCACCAGAACGCTTTTTCCGTTGAGCATGCTTCTCCTGTCAGGCTGCGTCGTCGGCCCCGACTACCAGAAGCCCGAGACCGCCCTTCCGGCCAAGTTTTCCGAAAGCAAGGCGACGAGCGGCGAGAGCGTGACGCTCAATCCGTGGTGGGAATCCTTCCGCGACAAGCGCCTCAACGATCTCGTCCACCAGGGCATGGCCGAAAACCTCAGCGTGCTGCAGGCCCTCGAGCGCATCACGGCGGCAGAGGCGAATGTCGTCGTGGCCGGTGCCGGCGCGCTTCCCAGCATCGGCGCTTCGGCGGAAGCATCGGCTAGCGGCCAGGACGGCGACTACCTGCGCCGCACCTCGGGCGGCTATTCATCCTCCTCGAAATCGTTGACCGCCGGGGCGAGCGCCTCCTGGCTGCTCGATTTCTTCGGCCAGTACCGCCGTTCGAAGGAAGCCGCGAACGCCTCGCTCGACGCCGCCTATGACGACGTCAACGTTGCGCGCCTCGCCTACCTCTCGGATCTCGTGTCGAGCTACGTCAATGCGCGTTACTACCAGGAAGCGCTGGCACTCAGCCGCAAGAACCTGGAATCGCGTCGCGAGACACTGAAGCTGACCAACGAGATCAAGGAAGCGGGTGCCGCCTCCAGCCTCGACGTGCTGCAGGCAGAAGGCCTCGTCAACCAGACGCTGGCCGAGCTTCCCGGGCTTGAGACCGGCTTCCACCAGTCGGCAAACCACATCGCGACCCTGCTCGGTCTGCCGGCCAGCACGATCACGTCCAGCCTGATCAAGGGCTCGGCACAGCCGATGCCGCGGTATGCGACGCGCACAGGCATTCCGGCAGACCTCATCCGCAACCGTCCGGATATCCGCGCGGCCGAGCGCCGCCTGGAGGCGGCAACGGCGCAGATCGGCGTGGCCGAAGCCGACCTCTATCCGAGCATCGAGCTCGGCGGCTCGATCGGTGCGACGCGCAACTTCACCAGCGCCGCCACCGGCAACCTGACGAGCTGGTCCTTCGGCCCGACGCTGACGCTGCCGATCTTCAACGGCGGCTCGCTGAAGGCGCGTGTCAAGATTGCCCGCTCGGAAGCCGAGCAGCAGTATCTGACCTGGAAATCCACCGTGCTGAACGCCGTGGAAGAGGTCGAGAACGCGCAGGCCGCGCTGATTCGCGACGGCCAGACCGTCGCTGCCCAGCGCAAGGTCGTGAACTCCTACGAACAGACGCTGAATCTTGCCCGCGAAAGCTATCGCGGCGGCGCCAGCACCATCCTCGACGTGCTCGACGCCGAGCGCAACGTCGCAACGGCCCGCCTGCAGCTCGCTTCCGCGATCCGCCAGCTTGCCCGCGACTTCGTCGCCCTCAACGTGGCAATCGGCGGCGGTGCGGAAATCGGCTCGGCAACCGTCGCCAGCAAATAAGCGGAAACAGCGCTTCCGGGTAGCATACCCGGTGTCGGACAAAACGGGAGCGGCAGGCGAAGGCTTGCCGCTCCCGTTCTTTTTTCGGGAAAGCGCAGAAGCAACGTTAGGGCGTGAAAAAGCCCTCCAGTGCCGCGGCCGTCCTGCCGTAGTGGTCGCGCAGCGCCGCAGCGGCGCCTTCCGCGTCCCGCGCAAGGGCAAGCTCCATCAGCCGCCGGTGCTCCCCGGCCACATCCCGCGTGGCTCCGGCGAGACTGACGGAAAGCCGCCGATACCGGTCGGCGCGTGAAAACAGCTTGTCGCAGATCTCCAGCAGGCTCGGGGAGCCGCAAGCCGAGACGAGCGCGGCATGAAAGACCGCATGGCGCGCCTCCCAGTCCTCGCGCATCGCCGAGGGGATATCCTCGCGCGCCTGCGGAATGCGTGCCATCAGATGGTGTGCCGCGATCACCCTTCCCTCCCAGTCGGCATCTCCCCGCAGCACCGAAAGCCGGAGCGCCTCGCCCTCGCAAAGCTGCCGCGTCGCCGTGATGTCGCGCAGCTCCGCCAGCGAGAGGCTCGCAACGCTGTAGCCGCGATGATCGTCCAGCACGGTGAACCCTTCCGCCGTCAGCCGGGCCAGGGCCTCACGCACCGGCGTCACGCTCATGCCGCACAGCGCCTGGAGATCGGCAAAGCGCAACCGGTCGCCGGGCTTGAACGCGCCCGTGCGGATCGCCTGCCGGATCGCCTCGTAGGCATCGCCCGCCAGGGTGCGCCCGCCTGCCTTCTTCTGCTCCATCTCATCCCGCCGAATTTATAAAAGCTTTAGGATTTTCGAAAATCGTTGACTTCATGTAAAACCAAGGGAATGGTGCGCGCAACCGAAATCGGTGACATCCAACGGAGGTTCTCATGAAACTGGTGCGCTTTGGCGCGGCGGGCGCGGAAAAGCCCGGACTGATCGACGCGGACGGCAAGATCCGCGACCTTTCCGGCGTGGTGCCGGATATTGCAGGCGACGTGCTTGGTCGCGAAGGCCTGAAGCGCCTTGCCGCCCTCGATCCGAAGAGCCTGCCACTCGCGCCGGAAGGCAGCCGCTTCGGCGCCTGCGTGGGCCGCGTCGGCAACTTCATCGCCGTCGGCCTCAACTATGCGGACCATGCAGCCGAGAGCGGCATGGCCGTGCCGAGCGAGCCGGTGCTCTTCAACAAGGCCCCCTCCTGCGTCGTCGGTCCTGACGACACCATCCTCATCCCGCGCGGTTCGGAAAAGACCGACTGGGAAGTCGAGCTTGCCGTCGTCATCGGCGAGCGTGCCTCCTACGTCTCGGAGGCCGATGCCCTCAACTATGTCGCCGGCTATTGCGTCTGCAACGACATTTCCGAGCGCGCCTACCAGCTCGAGCGCGGCGGCCAGTGGACCAAGGGCAAGGGTTGCCCGACCTTCGGTCCGATCGGCCCCTGGCTGGTCACGACGGACGAAGTGGATACGGCCGACCTCGCCATGACGCTCAGCGTCAACGGCGAACGCGTCCAGAACGGATCCTCGAGCACCATGGTCTTCAAGGTGCCCTTCCTGGTGCACTACATCTCGCAGTTCATGGCGCTGGAACCCGGCGACGTCATCACCACGGGCACCCCGCCCGGCGTCGGCATGGGCATGAAGCCGCCGCGTTACCTGAAGCCCGGTGACCGCATGGAAGTCTCCATTGCCGGCCTCGGCGTGCAGCGTCAGGTCGTCGCTGCGGGATAAGCCCTTCATCGCATGGCTGAAAAAGCGAGAGGGGCCTCAAGGGCCCCTCTTTCGTGTCAGCGATCAGTGCACCGTTGCAGGCGAGGCCTCATCCCCGAGAATGCGGAAAGCTTCATCCAGCGCGGCCACGAGAATGTCCGTCAGCTCGTCGACATCATTTTCAAGGAGGAAGAGCGCGACCGTTGCATTGTCCGGATCGCTGTAGCGCTCAAGGTCGTTAGACATGTCATTGTCCCTTTCCAGCCGGCACCATCCCGGTTAACGGAAAGCATAGGGACGCAGGCTTGCGTCTGGCTTGTGCCGGAAAGGTACAGGTTGCGCAAGGACGAATCCGTCAACCGCACCAGGATTGGTGCCTGCCCGTCCATGGCCTCGCCAGCCCCTCCCCGACCAGCCGCTGGCCGACCGACTGGCCGCCCCGCAGCACGAGATGTGGCGCTGCGCCGACCTTTCCGGACGCCCCGCCTTTCGCCACCAGCGTGACGTCCCCCTCGTTGAGGATTTCGCGCAAGCGAAGCTTCGCATCCCCCCCACGCAGGCGCTCCGCATCGCAGCGCGCGCCCGCGATCGCCGGCGTATCGACATCGGCGAGCCGCACCTTGCGGCCGGCATAGAGGATCGTGTTACCATCGAGCACGCAGTAATCCGTCTGCGTCGTGCAGATGAACCATTTGCCCGAAAAGGCCGGCAGTTTCTCCGGCATCGGCAGGGCCTGCTCCACGGCCTTTTCGACCGGCCGCTGCTTCGGGCGCGCCAGCACAGCCTCGCGCTCGACCACCTTTTGCTTGCGCTCGACAGAGGCTGTCTTGATCCCTGTCGCCTGCGTTTCGGGGCCCGGCAGGCGGTTGTCCATATAGAGAATGCCGCCGACCACCGCCGCGCCCAGCAAATACCAATGCGCCATGCCGCCGCCGCGCCGCGCCGGTGCCGCCCGCTTGGTTCCCGCCCGTTTCTTCCGCCTGCCCGCCGTCTTCGCCATCACCTGTCTCCTGCGCGAGACAGTGCGACGATCTCTTGAAGATATGGTTACCAGACTGCACCGGCCAACGCCTTTCGGCTCGTTGGAGCTTACCGGGTCGTATGGACGCGGGGGTCAGAAATACGGCTGGCGACGAGGCGCCGGCATCAGGGAATGGCAAAGATGCTGATCTCGCTGGCAATGCCCCGCAGGGTGACGTTGTGTGCGACAGGGCTCACGCCGCGATCCGACAGCAGGCTGGAGGCGCGGGCGTCCCGCAGCACCGAGCCGGTGGCGAAGATTTCCAGCGAGGTGGCAAGATGCTGGACACGCGAGGCGATGTTGACCGTCTGGCCGAAATAGTCCTGCCGCTCGTTGAGATTGACCGCAATGCATGGCCCTTCGTGAATGCCGATCTTCAGCAGCAGGTCCTCGCTGCCGCGCGCATCGTTCAGGGCACGCATGGCATCGCGGATGCGCATGGCCGCCGCCACCGCCCGGTCCGGCGTCGGAAAGGTCGCCATGACGGCATCGCCGATGGTCTTGACTACCGCACCGGCCTCGGCAGCGACGATCTCGCTGAGAACCTTGAAATGCGTCCTCACGAGATCAAAGGCCGCGAGATCGCCGACCCGCTCATAGAGTTCCGTCGAGCCGCGCAGGTCGGTGAACAGAAAGGTGAGACTGGTGATCTTCAGCCGCTGGTCGATGTCCAGCGTATCGGTGCGGTAGAGGTCGCGAAACGTCTGGTTGGAGAGCAAGCGCTTGGCTGTGAGGAAGGGACGGCGCTGGCCGAGCAAGGTATGCAGCGCCTCATTGGCGACGCAGACAGACGGCAGTGTGCGCACATCGACATGGTTCTCCATCTGGATGCGCAAGGGCCCCGGTTGCAGCACCAGTGTCTCGTTGTGGCGATGTGTGCGATCGAAGACCAGGGTCAGGTTGCGCCGCTCCCGCGTTGGTTCCCCGCGGACGTCGAGGAATTGCGCCGCATGCGTCACGGGCTCGAAGACGATGACGAACTCCGCCGGCAGCTGCAGCGAGATGACCGCCTTCTCGCCGGGCGGCAATTCCAACGCCTCGAGTACGAATTCATCGACCTTCTCGTCGTAGCCCTCGTCCGGCAGGTCGAGCCCCGAGCCCCAATAGACCTGCCGAAAATATTCCCCCGGCGGCAGTTCATGCGGATTGTGGGCGGCGATATGGCGCACGCGAGGACTGACCGTGAACGTCACCTCGACCATCTCGTCGAGCGTCGGCTCGTACCCGGCGGCGCAGAGCGCACAGGTGTATTCCGTGCTCTGCACGCTCTTCAGCGACGTGCCGGCATCGAGTACCCCGCCGCATCCCGGGCACAGGACATTCCAGAAAAGATCGAAGATACCGAGCCGGGTGGCCTGCATGAAACCCGCAATCACCTCTTCCTCGCCAAGCCCCTCGGCTGAGGCAAAGGCGAGCGCATTGACACGGCAAAGCTTGCGATCCGGCGCATCCCGAACCAGCCGTTCGAGTGCATCGACAACCCCAGGCGTCACCGACTGGCGCAGAACTTCGAATAAAGTCCGGGCTTCACTCATGCCCCATTCTACACCCAAATCATCACGAGAGACAGGTGTCGCAAAGCAAAGGCCATGGCGTTTGTCGCCATGTGGACTACAGGAAGTTTTTCTGGAAAACCGGCTGGTAGCGGAGGAGGGATTCGAACCCCCGACACAAGGATTATGATTCCTCTGCTCTAACCTACTGAGCTACTCCGCCGCCCGAAAAGAGGAACAGAACGATGTCTGTTTCCGTCCGGTGCGCGGCTTATAAGGCGCTGTTCCCGCGGGTGTCAAGCGACGTTCGCACAAAAATCACTTTGTTCACGAAGGCCTTGGCAAATGCGGGGGTTCAGGCCGCGGCCGGGGTGGACAGAATGCGCCGGAGTGCGTCTTCGGCCGCCGGCTCCCGCTCGGAGCGCAGGATGAAACCGCCGCCGTGGATACGGGCATCCTCGCCTTCGCCGGAATAGAGCGCGCAGGCCTGGCCGGGCGCCACGCCCGGTTCCCCTTCGGCAAGCTCCACATAAAGGCCACCGGGGCCAGACAGAAGGCGGGCAGGACGCGGCGGGCGCGTCGAGCGCACCTTGGCATAACAATCGAAGCCGGCAGCCGCCACGGCTTCCACGTCGCTGTCGCCGATCCAGTTGATGTCGCGCAGATAAAGCCGGCGCGTTTCCAGCGCTTCCTTCGGCCCCACGATGACACGTCGCGAGCGCGCGTCGAGATAGACGACATAGAGCGGCTCGCCCGTTGCGATGCCGATGCCGCGCCGCTGGCCGATCGTATAGTGCAGGATGCCGTCGTGGCGGCCGAGCACGCGGCCGTCGATATGCACGATATCGCCGGCAAGCGCCGCATTGGGCTTCAGCTTGTTGACGATGTCGGAATACTTGCCCTGCGGCACGAAACAGATGTCCTGACTGTCGGCCTTCTTGGCGACGACGAGGCCCATCTCCTCGGCAAGCGCCCGCGTTTCGGCCTTCGAGAGATGGCCAAGCGGAAAGCGCAGATAGTCGATCTGCTCCTGGGTCGTGGCAAACAGGAAGTAGCTCTGGTCGCGCTCGGCGTCGACCGGGCGATAGAGCGCACGGCGCTGCGGCGCGTCAGGCGTCGGGTTCGGCCGGGAGCGGATGTAATGGCCGGTCGCGAGCGCATCGGCGCCAAGTTCCTTGGCGGTGATGAGGAGATCGGCGAACTTGACGGTCTGGTTGCAGGCGACGCAGGGGATCGGCGTTTCACCGGCAATATAGCTTTCAGCAAACGGATTGATCACCGTCTCGCGGAAGCGCTTTTCATAATCGAGCACGTAGTGCGGAATGCCGAGCGTTTCGCAGACACGGCGCGCATCGTCGATGTCCTGACCCGCGCAGCAGGAGCCCGCGCGGTGCACGGCGGCACCGTGATCGTAGAGCTGCAGCGTGATGCCGAGCACGTCATAGCCTTCACGTTTCAGGATGCCGGCCACGACGGAGCTGTCCACGCCGCCCGACATGGCGACGACGACACGGGTATCTTCCGGCTTGCGATCGAAATCGAGACTGTTCACGCGAGGTCCGTTCCGGTACTGCAGCGCCAGGAGGCTTGCCGCAGGTCACCTTTCACTGGGGTTTGCTTGACGCAAGGGCGACGCCCCGCGACCGGCGCGGCGTCTTTCGGGCGACATATAGAAACTTGCCGCACCGAGGGCAAGAGAAGGCCGGAAACCTCGTCGTCCCGGCCGCACACCGGCCCTGCCTTTCCGACCCGCCGGCAGGCGCGTATGCGCAGGATATCAGATGAGGCGCAGGCGCAGGGCGATGGCGATCGCCTGCATGCGGTTGACCGCCTTGAGCTTGCGCGTCGCGCTCTTGAAGTAGCTGCTCACCGTATAGGCCGAGATGCCGAGGATGATCGCAATCTCGTCGCTGCTCTTGCCGGCGGCCGCCCAGCGCAGGCACTCGACCTCGCGGCTCGACAGCTTCTCCCGACTCGCCGTTGCCGCCACGAAGGTCTTTTCAAGGCATTCGAAAAGCTGGAGGGCGGCGAAATGCAGGTCGGTCAACGCCCGGCGGGCGAGCGGGACCTGCGTGCCCGAAAAGGCCATCAGATAGGGGTCGGATGTCGTGGAATGCAGGAGAAAGGCTGTCGAGGCGGCAAGACCGTGGCTTTCGGCCAGCGCGATCGCCTCACCCACCTGGCCGTTCTCCCAGTCCGATGGGGCGAGCAGCGAGCTGTCGCCCTGCACGGGCAACTTCGTCATGCCCGTCTCGATCGCCAGCCGGCTCAGATGGAAGAGGTTCATCGCATCGTATTTGCGCACGAGATCGGCCGGCCAGTTGCTGACAAGCAGCCGTTCGGCAAAGCGCTGCTGCTCGTTGGCAGGAAAGCGCGACACCAGGAAATGACTGAAGCCGAAATGGTTGGCGCACTGGCGCATGAGGTGCAGCACCTCATATTCGGTCTGCACGGATTCGAGATTGGCCGTGGACAAGAATTCAGGCGACCAGCCCTGCTGCAGGAGCATGTTGTCTGGGTCTTTCATTTTCCGTTTCCAACAGCCGGCGCGAACGCCGGGAGCGTGTGCATTCTCGGTTCGGAAAACTTCAGGCGCACCCCTTCAGAAAAGCGGCGACGAAAAACGCCGCGGAAGCCATATCCCGGGGGGAACAGCTTGCGGAGGGAATTCATGATGATGCAGCCTAGGGCTTCCGGTGGCATCCATCGACGCCGCCCTTAAATTTGGGGGCGTATTAGCAGTGTTTGAATAAAAGGGAAATGAAATATTTGCATGGCTCCCATGCGGATGCCGCGCAGGCCCGGCTCGGTGAACGTAAGGGAAGTCAGTACTTAACGCCCGGAATACAACAGGCGAAGCCGCTCAAAAGATTAGAAAATTGTTAGCATGCGCTTAGGCAAATCTTAAATGTGGCGGGCTACAGTCCCGGCATATGGTCTTGAGTTTATGTAGAGAGTCCAATGACCGATCTGATACGACCCCGCGTTAAATACGTCATCGGCCCCGATGGCAGCCCCCTGACGATCGCCGATCTGCCGCCGGCCAATACGCGGCGCTGGGTGATTCGCCGGAAGGCAGAAGTCGTCGCCGCCGTACGTGGCGGGCTTTTGAGCCTCGAAGAAGCCTGTGAGCGCTATACGCTGACCGTCGAAGAATTTCTTTCCTGGCAGTCCTCCATCAACGATCACGGCCTGGCCGGCCTGCGCACCACGCGCATCCAGCAGTACCGCCACTAGACCGTTTCATTTTTGATCAAGACCCTCTACGGCTGCGCCCTGCGCGGCCGTAGTTTCGTTTCCGGTCAGGGCCGCGCTCCATGCGGCTGCAGCTTCATCTGCAGTAGGCCGGTCATGATCGCCGAGGCGGCGTAGAACCAGAGACCCGGCTGAGTGAAGGCCGAGGCCATGCCGCTCGTCTTCGCCGCGACGATGACCAGCGCGACCAGCATCACATCCATCATCGACCATTTGCCGAGGATCGGCAGCAGCCGGGTAAGCCAGCTCGCCTTGCCCGTGGCCGGCGCCGGCGCGGTCGCCTCCAGCGCGATCGCAAAAAGTTTGACCACCGGGAAAACAATGGAGAAAAGCGCGACGAGCACCGCAAGGCCTCCGCTCTCCTGCGCCCAGAGCGAGACGACGATATCGATCAGCGAGGGGGTCTCGTCAAAGAAGTAGAGTTTCTCAAAACGCACGAGCGGCAGGACGAGACCGAAGGCGAGGAACAGCGCAGAGAGCACGAGAAGGACGGGAACGACGAGGATCATGGCAGGCCAACGCTGGTTTCGATGCCCCTGCATAGCACCGCGGTGGCGCGGACGCAGCACGCTCTGTTCACATCCCGTGCGCTTGCGGGAGGGCGCCAGACAGGAAAGGATGGCACCAGACAACAGGAGCGAGGAGCACCATGGACATCAGGAACGCGGAAACCGGCTCGAAAGGCCGCTACTCGACCACCGTCGAGGGCCATGAGGCGGAGGTGACCTATTCACGCGCCTCGCCGCAGCTCGTCATCGTCGACCACACCGGCGTACCGGATGCGCTGCGCGGCAAGGGGGTCGGTCAGGCCCTGGCGGCCCATGCCGTGGAAGAGGCGCGCAAGGGCGGCTGGAAGATCATGCCGCTCTGCCCCTTCTTCCGCGCCCAGGCCATGCGCCACAAGGAATGGCACGACGTCGTCAATCTGTGACGGAACCTTAAACAACGCGAAGAGCCCTCGTGAGCGGTCTTGCGGCCGCTCGCGAGGGTTCTTCAAAACCGGACCGGGTCAGGCGCGTAGCCGGACCGCGTTGTCGCGCTCTTCGAGCGCCGAAGCCTTGGCGAACTCCGCCTCCGCCTCTTCCAGCGCCAGTTCGGCCGCATCCTGCTGCACCTTCAGTTCCCGGATCGAGACCTGGAGGTTGTCGGAACGCTGGCGCGCCGCCTTGGCGAAGGTGGGGTAAGCGAAGTGGTTGGGATCGTTGATCCCGGATTTCTTTTCTTCGATGGCGATCTGGCTTTCCAGTTCCTTCGACATCCGTTCGAATTCGGACATCATCAACTGAAGCTGGGCCAGTTGCCGTCTCTTCTCTTTCACCTGAAATTCCTTCAGGCGAACTAGGCTCTCACGCGACTTCATACGCAATACTCCCGTGGATAGCGAGACCCCGGCATTGGAGCGAACGGCCGCCAAAACGCGACACCCGTTCACCCGGCATTCCAAATCAGTGCCCGAAGCACGGCTTTTAACCGCACGCCGGAGACCGGCACTCCGCCCGAAACCCGGAAAAACGCACCGGGTCTTAAAAAAAATTCAGCGATATTAATAAAACCCTACCGCTGGTAACCTTTCGTTTACGGGCATCGTTAATCATAGGTCCGATGATTTAAGGCTCAGTAAATGCGGTTCGCTAAAAAACGGGTTCGCCACATTGATGAGTCGAAAGAGTCGGTTAACCGTGGTTCTTAAAGAGACAGTTTAAGAGACACATTTCTGATTCATCCATGAAATCAGGGAGCTGCCTAAAATAATTAACAGATCGATACACCTTGCCAAAGGGAATCAGGATTTGTTAACCAATTCGTGGCAGCCTCCAAATCAGGCAACGACTGGATCCGTATCGCGTAGGGGGCCAGGTACCTTGAGCGGCGGAAAAGGGGACAGATATGCGGGTTCTACTCATTGAGGACGACAGCGCGACGGCGCAGAGCATCGAGCTGATGCTGAAGTCCGAAAGTTTTAATGTGTATACCACCGACCTCGGCGAGGAAGGTGTCGATCTGGGCAAGTTGTATGATTACGACATCATCCTGCTCGATCTGAACCTGCCCGACATGTCGGGTTACGAGGTTCTGCGCACGCTGCGCCTGTCCAAGGTCAAGACGCCGATCCTCATCCTCTCCGGCATGGCCGGCATCGAGGACAAGGTGCGCGGCCTCGGCTTCGGCGCCGACGATTACATGACGAAGCCGTTCCACAAGGACGAACTCGTCGCCCGTATCCACGCCATCGTGCGTCGTTCCAAGGGCCATGCCCAATCGGTCATCTCGACCGGCGAGCTTATCGTCAATCTCGACGCCAAGACGGTCGAGGTCGGTGGCCAGCGCGTCCACCTGACGGGCAAGGAATACCAGATGCTCGAGCTGCTCTCGCTGCGCAAGGGCACGACGCTCACCAAGGAAATGTTCCTGAACCACCTCTATGGCGGCATGGACGAGCCGGAACTGAAGATCATCGACGTCTTCATCTGCAAGCTGCGCAAGAAGCTGGCCAACGCCGCCGGCGGCGCGAACTATATCGAGACGGTCTGGGGCCGCGGCTATGTGCTGCGCGAGCCCGATGGCGACTTCGCCGAAAGCGCCTGATCGGCTCTCCCCTCACCGCTCGAGATTTCGACCCGCCGCTTGCCGGCGGGTTTTCCTTTTGCGCGAAAGTTTTTACCTTGCAAAGCTCAGACAAAAACGCGGCCGGCTCCTGGCGAGCGGCCGCGTCCACAAAAATCAACCAGATGGTGGGGCGTTTCAGGCGGCGGCCGAGAGGCTGCCGAATACCTGCGTCAGGATCTTGCGGTCGAAAGGCTTGAGCAGGAAGTCGTCCGCACCGGCGCGCTTGCCCATCATCATCTTCTTGAGATCGGCCTCGACGACGCAGTAATAGATGCGCACCGACTTGCCCTGCGGCAGGTTGCGGATATTGCCGATGAGTTCGAGAGCCCCGTCCATCGTCGAATCGACAATGAGGATATTGGGCAGTTCCGCCTCGCAGCGCACGAGGGCTTCCAGCGAGCTCGATGCTTCCAGAACGAGGAAATCGAAGCCGGAGAGAATACGCTTGCCGACCTTCCGGACGACGTCGGAACCATCGGCGATCATCAACCGCTGCATTCGCTGCTCCTAGGTCTCCCGCCCGTTGGACGGGAACAATACAGGATGCAACTCTACCGGCGACTGGCAAACAAAGCGTTAGCGGCCATGGTTAACGAACCATGGCCGCCATCGATTATTCCGAGGCCGGAACGACCCGTGCCGAAAAGACGATCTCTTCCGGGCTGACGGCGACGTCGAGCTCCATACCTGCCTCGTCGGCAAGCAGCACCGTGTAATAAGGCTGGATGGAATGGGCATCGACGGCCTCTTCCGGCGTGCCGGAGAGGATTTCCATGAACTTCGGCGGCACGCGCAGCATGCGGCCCCGGGCCGCGAGCTTGAAGGTCGCGTCGAACTCCGGATTGTCGAGCGTCACGTCGATCGAGCCGCCGCGCGGAATGGCACCGTAGGCCACGAGGAACAGATTGAGCAGCAGCTTGACCCGGTTCTTCGCAACGATGGCGCGCGGTCCGGTCCAGGTGATCTCGGTCTTCTTTTCGGCGGCAGCGAAATCACGCGCGGCCTTTTCCGCCTCGCCCGTGTCGATGGAGGCGCCGACCGAGCCGGAGGCGCCGAAAGCGAGCCGCGCGAACTTCAGCCGGACCGAGGCATTGAGCGCGCTGGTGCGGATGAGATCCATCGCATCGGCATCGGCGCCGCCCTCGTCGAGCAGTTCCAGCCCGTTGTTGATCGCGCCGACAGGCGAGATGACGTCATGGCAGACACGGCTGCACAGAAGCGCTGCCAGGTCGGGACCGGTCAGCGTAAGGTTCGGATTTTTCGCCATAAATTTCTCCCAGATCCACGCATCACTTCACGCGGACGGCCCTAGCATGGGCACATTCGCGGGCATCCTGCGCGACGCATAGCACGCCGGAATTGCGCGAGGCGTGCCCGATTTGAAGACAGCCATAATGACACCACATTTGGTAAACCGATTGTTAAGACGATCGGATCAAATTGCAGCATGGAACGGGGCCGGTACATGAAGAAAGGCGAACGGGACATGGGTGTTTCAAATCTGGTCAGGATGGCGTGCAGGATCGCAACAGCAACGATCCTGGCGCTTCTCACGGTTCTGCCGGCGCAGGCGCAGCAGAACGGCCAATATTCCATGCAGGAAATCGTCGATGCCGGCCACGGCTTCTTCGGCTCGACCTCGGGCGGCCTTGCCAAGGTGGTCGAGCGCGCCTTCGAGGCTCACGGCCTGCCGAACGGCTACATCCTTGGGCAGGAAGGCTCCGGCGCCTTCGTCGCGGGCCTCACCTATGGAGAGGGCACGCTCAACACCAAGAATGCCGGCCAGCATCCGGTCTTCTGGCAGGGTCCCTCGCTCGGCCTCGACTGGGGCGGCCAGGGCAGCCGGACGATGATGCTCGTCTACAATCTGCCCGACGTTAACTCGCTCTACGAGCGCTACGGCGGCGTCTCCGGCTCGGCCTATGTGATCGCTGGCGTCGGCATGCAGGTCAATGTCAACCGAGACGTCGTGCTCGTGCCGATCCGCACCGGCGTCGGCGCCCGCCTCGGCATAAATGCCGGCTATCTCAAGCTGACCCGCGAGCCGACCTGGAATCCCTTCTGAGAATGAAACGGCCCCCTCGTCCGTCAGGTTAACCGAGAGTTGATTTCTGAGGGAAAGCCCCTCCCGCAAGGTCGAGCGAGCCGCTATAGTGGGCTCGTTCGAACCCGTTTTGGGCCAGTTTTGAAACGAGTGGACCCGTGATCGAGTATGCCCTTCTCTTCGCGCTCGGCTTTCTCGCCGCCACGCTGACCGGCCTGCTCGTCGCGCCGGCCATCCAGAAGCGCATCGTCAAATTCACCGAGGACCGCATGCGCGCCACCATGCCGCTGAGCCCGCAGGAAGTGCGCGCACAGAAGGACATGGCCCGCGCCGCCTATGCCGCGGAAAACGCCCGTCTGTCGGAAGGGGTGCGCCGCGAGCGCGAAAAGCACACGCTGGAAATGGTGCGCAGCGAGAAGCTGCTGGCCCAGGCCGCGGCGATCGGCACGGAAAACGCCGAGCTGCATGCCCAGATCGCCGACATGAACATCGAGGCCGGCGACATGCGCTCGGCGCTGCGGCGCGAGGAAATGAAGACCGAACAGCTGAAGTCGGCGCTCGCGACGGCCGACCGCGAAATCCGCGGCAAGGTCGCCGACATCGAGACGCTGCACAGCCGCATCAACCATCTCGAAGCCGATCTCGACACGATGAAGATCGATCTTGCGACCCGCGACACGACGATGGAGAACCTGAAAAGCCGTATCGGCAATCTCAAGGACGAGCGCGACAAGCTGCGCGAGGATATCAAGACGGCGAGCCAGAGTGCCAAGGCACTGGAAGTGCGCCTGTCGCGCGAGGAAGGCCGCGTGCGCCAGCTCGAAACACGGCTGACGCGCGAGCTTGCCGGCAGCGCCGACAAGGACAATGCGATCGAACGGCGCATCGCGGAAATCAGCCGCCTGCGCGACAAGGTGAAGACGTTGACAACGGAAAACAAGGAAGCCGTGAAGGCCGTGCGCTCCACCGGGCTTGCCCGCACTATTGCCGCGAGCCGGCTCGCCCCGCGCCGCAGCGACAAGGTGGCCCCGCCACCGATCGACATTGCGGCACTGGAAGAGGACGTACGCAATCAGGGAACGGCTCTTTCCGAACGGCTGATGGCGGCGAAGACCGGCGAAAACGACGCGGCCCTGCGCGAGGAGATGGCCGACCTTGCCAGTAAGATGATCGTGCTGACGGCCACCCGGGAGGGGGCCGGCTCACCGGTGCACGATCTCATCGCCACGATCGACCCCGCTCTCGACGGCGACGAGCGCAGCCTCGCCCAGCGTGTGCGCGGGCAGATCAACCGCGACGAGGCATAGCGCCACTGCGGCGCGGGAGTGTGGAATGAAGACTGCCATCCTGGCCCTGATCATCGGCGTGACCGGCGCGACAGCTCCCTCGCCCAAGCAAGCAGCCGGTATCGACGGACGCTATTGTGGTCGGCTTTGGAGCAACGGTGTTCTCGTCGAGGCGGTCACGGTGCTGAAGCTTGCCGGCGACGGTCGGCTGAGCGGCACCTATGAATTCGCCGACGGCGACGGTCGAACCCCGGGAACGCTGGCCGAGAGCCCGCCCGGCAACGGCCTTGCCCGCACGCTCGACTGGCAGGACATGTATGGCAACGGCAAGCTTTCCATCACCTTCCAGCCGGATTTCAGCGGCTTCACCGGCACCTGGCAGGACCAGAGCGGCACGCCGAACGAACTGTGGGATGGCGTGCGCTGCTGATAGGTATCGTGCGGAACAAGGGCCGGACCAGGAGCGTCTAGGCGACACGTTCCATGGCAAGGGCGATCTGGTAGAGCGCGATGCCGCTCGCCGTCGCGACGTTGAGGCTGTCGAGCCCAGGTCGCTGCGGAATGCGCGCCGTCCGGAAGGAAGAGAGAATGCTGTCAGGCAGCCCCTCGCCTTCCGTGCCGAGTACGAGCGCGATGCGTCGCGCCGCCGGGATGTCCGCCACCGGCACCGCACCACGTGGTGAAAGCCCCCAGATCTCGAACCCTGCTTGCGCAAGGCCGCCAAGCATGGCTTCGGCCCCGAGGCCACGGGAAAACGGCACGCTCAGCACCGAGCCGACGGAGACACGGATCGCCTTGCGGTAGAGCGGATCGCAGGACGTCTCATCAAGGAACACCGCATCCGCGCCGAAGGCCGCGGCATTGCGGAAGATCGAGCCGACATTGTCGTGGTTCGAGAGGCCGCATCCTGCGAGAACAAGGCTCGTTTCCGGCAGACGGCCCAGAAGCGTGGCCCCCTGTTCCACCGGCGGCTTGCTGCCGAGCGCCAGCACGCCGCGGTGCATGTTGAAGCCGGCGACCGCATCGAAGACCGCGGACGAGGCAATATAAACCGGCACCGTCTCCGGGAAGGAAGCCAGCACATCCGCAACACCCGCGAGGCGGTTTTCGAGCAGCAGGATAGCCTCGGCGGCAAAACCGTTCTCGCGGGCCGTGGGCGCTCCGAGCATGCGCAGCACCACCGTGCCTTCGGCGACGAACAGGCCGTCCCGGCCCGTCAGGTCACGCTCACGGATCGACACGAACCCCGCAATGCGCGGATCGGCAGGATCGTCGATCCGAACCGGTTGCGCCGCCATGCCGGATCAGTTGCCAGCGACCGCGACCTCGGCGACGATGCGCCCGGCCGCGATGTCGAACAGGAACGCCTTGCGCGCACCGTCGGCCATCACGCCATAGAACAGAATCTGCCCGCCAGAATTGGAGACTGCAGAGACGGCGAAACCATCGGGCAGCGTCGCGGTCGCCTTGAGCGGCGCATCACTCGGCACGGCGAGGGCCTCACCGGACGAGGCCACAGCTTCCGGCTTGCCATCCCGCGTGTTGATCTTATAGACAATGGCCGCAAGCACCGCCATGAACATCAAAAGCATGATGCCGCCCGAGACCAGCTGCAGGCGCATCATCTTGCGACGAACGTTTTCCATGACAGGGTCGAGCGGCTTGTCTTCCTGATCGTTGTTTTCGATGTTGGACATGGCAGGCGCCCTTCCGGCAATAAGTGTAGTGAACGATGACCGACCCCTTTAAAGAAGCCGACGCCACAAGAAAAGTCCTGACGGTACCGGAAGAGGCCGAAGGGCGTATCGACGCCTGGCTCGCCGCAACGCTTGCCGGCGATTTCTCGCGCAGCCGCATCAAGGCGCTGATCGAGGAAGGCGCCGTGCTCGTCAACGGAGCGGCCATCGGGGAACCGAAGCGCAAGATCCATCCCGGCGATCGCGTCGAGATCGCTCTGCCGGAGCCGCGCGATCCCGAGCCGAAGGCCGAGGATATCCCGCTCGACGTGCTCTACGAGGACGACGACCTGATCGTCATCTGCAAACCCGCCGGCCTCGTCGTCCATCCTGGCGCCGGCAACTGGACCGGCACGCTGGTCAATGCGCTCATCCATCACTGTGGAGCGAGCCTTTCCGGCATCGGCGGCGTGCGGCGCCCAGGCATCGTGCACCGGCTCGACAAGGAGACCAGCGGGGTCATGGTCGCCGCCAAGAACGACGCCGCGCACCGCCACCTCTCCGACCAGTTCGCCGACCACGGCCGCACCGGTCCGCTGGAGCGCGCCTACCAGGCCGTCGTCTGGGGCCGCCCCCGCCAGCTCAAGGGCACGATCGACGCCCCGCTCGGCCGCGGCGCCGACCGCACGAAACGCGCGGTGAAGCGCGAGGGCGCCGACGATGCCCGCGAGGCGATCACCCACTACGAAGTGGTGGAGCGCTACGGCGAGACCGAGGACGGCACCAGTCTTGCCTCTCTCGTCGAGTGCCATCTCGAAACCGGCCGTACGCACCAGATCCGCGTGCACATGGCCCATATCGGCCATCCCCTGATCGGCGACCCGGAATATGGCGGCGCGTTCAAGACCAAGGCCAACCGGCTGCCGGACGACGCGCGCCAGGTCGTGAACGCCTTCCACCGCCAGGCACTGCATGCCTTCCTGCTGCAGTTCGAGCATCCCGCGACGGGCGAGACCATGCATTTCGAAGCCCCTCCGCCGGAAGACCTGGAGCTGCTGCTCGAAGCGCTGCGGACGATCTGAATGCCTGCCAGGCCTTGATTCTCAGGCGCGGGACCCCATTTTGAGGCTGTGTCGTACAATCTGTCCCGCCCCTCCGCCTTCACGCAGCCGTGAAGCCTGCGGCGCCTTGAACCATTGTTTTGCCATACCTATCTATAGGATCGTGGGATCGCCATGACCCACAGGGAGCATGGTTGCTGACGGGGATCCGGTTTTCAGGATCAAGCTCCATACCAAGGCTTGCCGGAATGGAAGCCGTCTCAGAAAGGGGTGCTGAATGGCCCGCAATACGCTGCCGTCGATCACGGCTGGAGAAGGTGGTCTCAACCGCTATCTCGATGAAATCCGCAAGTTTCCGATGCTTGAGCCGCAGCAGGAATACATGCTCGCCAAGCGTTACCAGGAGCACGGCGACCGTACTGCCGCCCATGAGCTCGTCACGAGCCATCTTCGTCTCGTGGCCAAGATCGCCATGGGTTATCGCGGCTACGGCCTGCCGATCGGCGAAGTCGTCTCGGAGGGCAATGTCGGCCTGATGCAGGCCGTCAAGAAATTCGATCCGGAGCGCGGCTTCCGCCTTGCGACCTATGCCATGTGGTGGATCAAGGCCTCGATCCAGGAATACATCCTGCGCTCGTGGTCGCTGGTCAAGATGGGCACGACCGCCAACCAGAAGCGTCTCTTCTTCAACCTGCGCCGCATGAAGAGCAAGATCCAGGCGATCGACGACGGCGATCTGAAGCCCGACCAGGTGAAGGAAATCGCCACCAAGCTGAAGGTCTCGGAAGAGGAAGTCGTTTCGATGAACCGTCGCCTCACCGGCGATGCTTCGCTGAACGCGCCGATCAAGGCCGGCGAGGGCGAATCCGGCCAGTGGCAGGATTGGCTCGTCGACGACCACGACAGCCAGGAGCAGACGCTCATCGAGCAGGACGAACTGGATACCCGCCGCGCCATGCTGGCGCGCGCGATGGGCGTCCTCAACGAGCGCGAACGCCGCATCTTCGAGGCTCGCCGCCTCGCCGAGGATCCGGTGACGCTGGAAGAACTCTCTACCGAGTTCGACATCAGCCGCGAGCGCGTCCGCCAGATCGAGGTCCGCGCCTTCGAGAAGGTACAGGAAGCCGTGCAGAAGTATGCGGCCGAGCAGGCCCGCGCAGTCCGCGTAATCGAAGACGCCTGAAGGTAACGCATCCTGGATATTGGAGGGGGCCGGCATCGTTGCCGGCCCCTTTGTCTTTGCGCTATCGCCATCGCCTGCGCCCTGGCATCGGTGGCTACCGTGCCGCGACAACCGCCACCCCGGCCCCCACCATGACACCGCCGGCCGCGCGGTTCATGCGGCGGACAACGGCAGGCGTCCGGAGCAGCTTGCGGGCACGGCCGGCAAGGATCACATGTCCGCCGATCACCACGGCCTCGACCACAAGGATCACCGCCATCAGCACAAGGAGATGGCCGGGGGTCAGCGACGCCCCGACGACATTCGGCAGGAGTGCCACGTAGAACAACGGCATCTTCGGATTGCCCAGGTTGAGCGCAATGCCGGTCGCGAAGATCTTCAGCAGGCCACGCCGTTCGGCCACCGGTTGCAGCTCCGGCACAACGGGCATCGCCGTCCACAGTTTCACCCCCATCCAGACCAGATAGGCCGCTCCGGCGTAGCGCAGGATCGTCATGACGACACTCATCTCGGCAGCAATGACGGAAAGACCGAATGCGGCCAATGTCAGGAAGATGAGAATGCCGGCAACCGTACCGGCCCCATAGGCGATGCCCGAGGCCGCCCCGTGCGAGATCGTGCGGGCGACGATCGTCATATTGTCAGGTCCCGGGCTCGCGGCGAACACGAAAAAGGCCGCAGCAAAGGCAAGTAAGGTCGAGAAATCCATGGAACCTCCGAAAGTCATGAGTCGCTTCCGGAGGTGTAGAATAGCCCAGTCCCGCCGATGGGAAAGTGGAAATCGTGGCAACGCGCAGGATCGGCAGCGGCGCCCGCCGCGCGGCGCTTTCGGAACGGGTCCCATAACGAAGAAAGGGCCGGCATTGCTGCCGGCCCTTTCTCGATCAGAGGTCCGCGCCCTTACTGGCTGCCCGGCGCACCCAGCGTCGCCCAGGCCTTCATCACCTTGTCAAAGGCTTCCGCGCCCGCGGTGCCCTTGTCGAGCGTAATCAGCGCGCGGCGGCCATTGCGATAGGTGATCGGAATGTCGATCCAGCTGCGGGTGCGCAGGAGGTCGATGTTCTTGGCGATCGCCTCAGGGAAGTCGTTGAGCGCGATCATGTGGAAGTCGTCGGTGATCTTTGCCGGCACGGCGATCAGCGCATCGCCGCGGTCCTGCTCCGTGCGCTTCATCGCCACGCGCTGCACGCTTTCGATGCCGCCGCCTTCGAAGTTCTCCGGCAGCGAAAAGACGAGTTCCACCAGATGGCTCGCTGGCAGCGAACGGTCGCCATTGCGGCGGAAGGTGATCAGTGCCGTCAAACCTTTCGAGGGCACATTGACCTGCGCGCGCACCACAGGTTCGGGCTTGGCATCGCCACCCGGCGACTCTTCCGCGCTCGACCATGCCACCGTGCCTTCGATCGCCGTCGGCGCCGTCTGGCCGAGGCGCTCCTCATAGAGGAACATCTTCTGCGTCACACCGAGCGCCGGCTGCTCACCGGTCGCAGCGGGCGTGCCGCCCTCGGTCGTCGTGGCGCCACCGGTACCGGCAGGGGTCTGCGCCGCGCCGTCGGTGGTGCCCGGGGTCGCTTCACCCGTCGTCGTGCCGCCGGCAGCGGCCGCGCCACCTTCCGTCGTCACGCCAGCCGTTTCCGGCGTCTGGGCGGCAACCGACTTGCCTTCCTCCGACGTCGCACCGTCAAGCGCGGCCGCCGGACCTTCATCTACCTCGGTGCCGTCCGTCAGGAGGCGTTGGGTGAACTTGCCGTTGGCGCTCGGGGTCGCCGCGGCGACCTCGGTGTTCGTCGTCGTGCCGCCGGCTCCGTCCGGCGTCTGGGCAGTCTCGCCCGACGTGGTGCTCGCCGGCAGATTGCGGCCGCCTTCGGCGGTTTCGTTCGTCTTCTGGGTTTCCGCCGGCGTCTCGGTGGAGGGAGCGGTGAACGCTGCAATGCGCTCGTTGACCCAGCCGTTCACCGTTTCGCGGTTGAACCAGTAGGCAGCACCCGCCCCGCCGACAATGGCGACCAGCGCCACCACGGCTGCAAGCGCCGCGACATTGATACGCGACTTGCGCGGCTCGGCGCGGAAGGAACGCTGCGGCGCCCGCGCCGTCTCCACGACGGGAGTGGACGGCGTCGCATCGGCAAACCCGGCCTCCGCCGCGACGGCCGCACCTGCTGCGGCCGCACCAGCCTTCGGGCTGTGGCCGAGAAGCTCGTCAAGATCGCCCCAATCCCGGGAAGACGTTGCCTGTCCCTGAACTGCCGCCGGCTGGGCAGCCTTCTCCTCCGGCCAGTCCCAGGCGAGCGGGTCGACAGGGGTCTCGGCCGGCTGAGCACGGTTCTCGGCGCTCACATCAGCAGCGCTCGCCTCGTTCCAGTTCCACTGGGCTTCGGCCGCGGGCATGCGAGCATCCGCCACCGGTTCGGCTTCGGGCGCATGCTCGTCATGCACCGGATAGGTCTGCGCCTGCGGCTCGACGGCCGCAGCCGTCTCCTCCGCATCGGTCTTGCGTGCAGATTCCTGCTCCGGCTCCTGCCAGGAGGGAACATAGTCATCGGCCGGTGCAGCCTCGACATGCCAGGACGGCTCGTTGTGCGCCTCGACGGCGGCTGGCTCCGCTTCCTCTTCGGCACGGTCTTCCGCAACGGGCTCGACAGGCTCGGATTCGGCATAGGCAGCCGGCATTTCTTCCGCCGGCGCCTCGGCGGCGGGCTCTTCCTCAGCGGTCTGCTCGTCCTCGTTGGGTTGCCCAACGGGCTCGGCAACAGGGTCTTCGTGATGCTCCGGCTCCCGCTCAGCCTCGGCAACGGCCTCCTCAGGCTCGGCAACGGCGGCGGTTTCTTCCGCCACCGGCTCCGGTTGCAACACCTCTTCGACGGGCTCGGGCGCGGCGTCGTCAGCCGGCAACGCCTCGGCGTGGTCCAGCTCGACGCTATCGATCGCCGCCTCAAGCTTGTCGAGCTGGCGTTTCACAAGGTCATCGGAAGGGCGCGGGTTCATGGATTCGAGCTGCCGGCGGACGGCACCGCGAGCCTTCTCGTAAACCTTCTGCCGCATCTCGGCATTGTTGTCCGAGAGGCCATCCACGGCCCTTCGAATGACTGCTACAAAATCCGCCATCAGAACTTTCCGTCGTGTCCGCTCGCTATCTCATTGGAATACGTCACGGAACTGGTGTTGAGCTTGAGATTAGTCCTCAAACGGGTCAGTCACAAGTATGGTGTCATCCCGCTCCGGACTGGTCGAAAGCAGCGCGACCGGGGCGCCGATCAGCTCTTCGACCTGGCGTACATATTTGATCGCCTGGGCCGGCAGATCCGCCCAGCTGCGCGCGCCGACCGTCGACTGCTTCCAGCCTTCGAGTGTGATATAGACCGGCTCGACACGGGCCTGTGCTGCCTGGTTGGCCGGCAGATAGTCGATCTCCTGGCCATCGAGCTTGTAGGCGACGCATATCTTCAGCTCATCGAGGCCGTCGAGAACGTCGAGCTTGGTGAGCGCGATGCCGGTGATACCAGAGGTCTTCACGGTCTGGCGGACAAGAACCGAATCGAACCAGCCGCAGCGGCGCGGACGTCCGGTATTGACGCCGACCTCGCGACCGACAGTCGAAAGATGCTTGCCGATCTCGTCATCGAGTTCGCAGGGGAACGGTCCCTCGCCGACACGGGTCGTGTAGGCCTTGGTGATGCCGAGCACGTAGCCGATCGCCGTCGGGCCGAGGCCGGAACCGGCGGCGGCTTGGCCTGCGACCGTGTTCGACGAGGTCACGAAGGGATAGGTGCCGTGGTCGTTGTCGAGCAGCGCGCCCTGCGCCCCTTCGAAAAGGATGCGGGAACCGGCCTTGCGGTGGTCGTCGAGAATGCGCCAGACCTGATCGACATAGGGCAGCACGCGGTCGGCGACGTCCGTGAGTTCCTTCTCGATCGATTCCACCGAGATTTCCGGCAGGCCGAGACCACGCCGCAGCGCATTGTGATGGGTCAGCAGCCGGTCGATCTTCGCCGGCAGCGCGTCCTTGTCGGCCAGGTCGATGGCGCGAATGGCGCGGCGGCCGACCTTGTCCTCATAGGCGGGGCCGATGCCGCGGCGCGTCGTGCCGATCTTCGTGCCGCTGTTGGAGGCGGCATCTTCACGGAAGCCGTCCAGGTCACGGTGCAGGGACAGGATGAGCGGGGCGTTGTCGGCGATGCGCAGGATCTCCGGCGTGATGTTCACGCCCTGGCCGCGCAGCTTCTCGATTTCCGCCACGAAGTGGTGGGGATCGACGACGACGCCGTTGCCGATGACGCTGAGCTTGCCGCGCACGAGGCCGGACGGCAGCAACGCCAGCTTGTAGCTGACACCATCGATAACAAGCGTATGACCTGCATTGTGGCCGCCCTGATAGCGGACGATGACATCCGCGCGTTCGGAAAGCCAGTCGACAATCTTGCCCTTGCCTTCGTCACCCCATTGAGATCCGACCACCACGACGTTCGTCATTTCATCTTTCCCGTTTTCGCGCGCGAGCGCTTTACTGTTACGCACACATGCGCGCGCGCCTGACACAAACCCGCGCATCTATACTGTGTTGTCTTTGGGAATGCGACCCTGTTATGACGGCCACAATCCGCTTTTTGCATGACATCTCGTGCTTTTTCACCTTATGTGAGGCGCCAGCCGGCCCGCCCTGCATGCATCCTTCCACCCACCGGACCCAGTTGCCTTGAACAGCAGAGCCTATTTCTACCTGTGCATCACCTCGCTTTTCTGGGGCGCGAACTCGGTGGCCGGCAAGCTTGCCGTCGGCCATGTCAGTCCGATGGTGCTGACCACCTTCCGCTGGATCGTCGCACTGAGCATCATCCTGATCCTCATGCTGCCGCAGGTGAAACGTGACTGGCCGGCGATCCGCAGGCACTGGCTGCAGCTGCTGCTCTACGGTGCCCTGGGCTTCACCGCCTTCAACGCCCTGCTCTATACGGCGCTCGGTTATACCAGCGCCATCAATGCCGTCATCGAGCAGGCCGGCATCCCCATGCTGATCTTCGTCTTCAACTTCGTGCTCTTCCGCATCCAGGCCTCGATCGCGCAGGTCCTCGGCTTCACCGTCACGCTGGTCGGCGTTCTGGTAACAGCCTCTCATGGCGAATTCTCGACTTTGGCGGAACTCGAATTCAACTTCGGCGATGCATTGATGCTCGGTGCCTGCATCGTCTACGCCGCCTATACGGTCTCGCTGCGCTGGAAACCGGAGATGCACTGGCAGAGCTTCATCGCCGCCCCGGCCTTCGGCGCGCTGCTCAGTGCCATTCCACTCTTCTTCTGGGAAGTATCGCGCGGCGCCGCCATCTTCCCGGATACGACCGGCTGGGCCATCGTGCTCTATGCCGGCATCTTTCCTTCCCTGCTCTCGCAGGTGCTCTATGTACGCGGCGTGGAGATGATCGGCGCCAACCGGGCCGGCCTCTTCATCAATGCCATCCCGGTCTTCGGCACGATTCTGTCCGTGGCCCTTGTCGGCGAGACCATGCACATGTTCCATGTCGTCGCACTTCTTCTCGTGCTCGGCGGCATCGCGATAGCCGAATGGGGGCGACCGAAAGAGAAGAAGACCTGACAGATGTTAGAAATGACCTGTAAGAACCTGTAATCGCAGGACGTTCATCCCTAAAACTGGGGCCGTCACTTAAATCTTGTTTAGATTTTTAATGTTGCACTCGCCGTCAGCATGGATCTATTCGAGTTTCAAGTCGTGAAAAACATCCGCATTTCCACCCGCATCTATCTGCTCACCGCCATGGCGCTGTTCTTCATGGCTACCGCCATGATCTACAAGACACAGGCCGCCAACGAGGAGGTGAACGACGAGCGCCGCCAGATGCTGCGCAACGTCACGGAATCCGCCATCTCCGTCATCGCCTCCTATGACAAGCTGGCCAAGGACGGCGCGCTTTCCGAAGAGGAAGCCAAGACGCGCGCCGTCGCCGACGTCATGGCCATGCGCTTCGGCGAAGGTGGCTATTTCTTCATCAACTCCTTCGACGGCATGATGGTGGCGCATCCGCTGAACGCCAAGCTGATCGGCACGGATGTGCGCGGGCTGAAGGACACGCAAGGCAAGGCCTTCAACATCGAGCTGATCCAGCTCGCCCAAAACCCCGGCAGCGGCTTCGTCGACTACTATTGGGACAAGCCGGGCCAGAGTGAACCGGTCGAGAAGTTCTCCTATATCCAGGGCTTCAAGCCCTGGGGCTGGGGTATCGGCACCGGCGTCTATGCCGACGACCTTGCCGCGAAGTATTATGCGTCGCTGACGACGACGATCGCCATCACGTTGCTTGCCGGCGCTGCAACGCTTCTCGCCGCACTCGCCATCGGCCGCTCGATCAGCCGTCCAATCAACCGCCTGAAGGACGTGATGCTCGAAGTCTCGCGCAACCAAACGCACTCCACCGTGCCGGATACCGACCGCAAGGACGAGATCGGCAACATGGCCGATGCACTCGTGCTGCTGCGCAACTCCGTCATCGAGCGCAACGAGCTGGAAATCCGCCAGCGCGAGCAGCAGGGTCTGCTCGACGGCGAGCGCAGTGCCAACGAGGAGCGCCAGGCGGCCGTCGCCCGCAGCCAGTCGCGTGTCGTCGAAACCATCGGCTCCGCACTGGAACGCCTCGCCCAGGGTGATCTCACCGTCGATGTGCCGGACCTTGGCCGCGACTATGAAAAGCTCCGCCGTGACTTCAACGGTGCCACCGATGCCCTGAAATCGACCATCGCGGCCATCGCGGAATCCACAGCCGTGGTAAACGGCAGTGCGGGCGAGATCAGCCGCGCAGCCAACGACCTGTCACAGCGCACCGAACAGCAGGCCGCCTCGCTGGAGGAGACCGCCGCCGCACTCGACGAGATCACCGCCGCCGTGCAGAACTCCACCGCGCGCGCAGAGGAAGCCAAGCGCATGGTTTCCGAAGCCCGCGCCGGCGCCGCAAAGTCGAGCGAAGTCGTGCGCAACGCGATCAACGCGATGGGCCGCATCGAGCACTCCTCTTCCAAGATCGGCGAGATCATCGGGGTCATCGACGACATTGCCTTCCAGACGAACCTGCTCGCGCTCAACGCCGGCGTGGAAGCGGCCCGTGCGGGCGAAGCCGGCAAGGGCTTTGCCGTCGTCGCCCAGGAAGTGCGCGAGCTCGCCCAGCGTTCAGCCAATGCAGCCAAGGAGATCAAGACGCTGATCAACGCCTCCACGACGGAGGTCTCGGCCGGCGTCAACCTCGTCGAGGAAACCGGCAGTTCGCTCGCCGATATCGAACGCCGTGTCAACGATATCAACGAGCGCATCGTCGCCATCGCGACCGCAGCGCAGGAACAGGCCGTCGGCCTTCGGGAAATCAACACCGCCGTCAACCAGATGGACCAGATGACCCAGCAGAACGCTGCGATGGTTGAAGAAACCTCGGCCGCCAGCCAGACGCTGGCGCAGGAAAGCGGCCAGCTCGCCGGCCGCATCGCCCACTTCCAGCTGGCCGGCTCCGGCCGCGGCGAGATGCGCCGCACTGCCTGACCGCCGCAGCACACCTCAACGAAAAGGCCCGCCGGAGACATCCGGCGGGCCTTTCTGTTCGTCTTGGGAGGACGACGATCAGTCGACGTTGAAGACCAGCGACTTGACCTGGCGGATCGCCGGGTTGGCGCGAAGCTTGTTCATCACGTCTTCGGAAACGGCGGCATCGACATAGAGCAGCGCGATGGCGTCACCGCCCTGCTTGTCACGGCCGAGCTGGAAGTTGGCGATGTTGACGCCGCCTTCGCCCAGCGTGGTGCCGATGAAGCCGATCATGCCGGGAACGTCGGTGTTGGTGATGTAGACCATGTGGTTGCCCACATCGGCGTCGAGGTTGATGCCCTTGATCTGAATGAAGCGCGGCTTGCCGTCGGAGAAGACCGTGCCGGCGATCGAGCGGGTCTGGTTGGCCGTCGTCACCGTCAGACGGATATAACCGTCGAAAACGCCCGACTTGTCGCGCTTGACCTCGGAGAGGATGATGCCCTTTTCCTTGATCATGATCGGCGCGGAGACCATGTTGACGTCGGCGACCTGCGAGCGGATGAGACCGGCAAGCACCGCGCTGGTCAGCGCCTTGGTGTTCATCGAAGCCGTCGCGCCGTCGTAGAGGATCTCGATTTCCTTGATCGCGCTTTCCGTGACCTGGCCGACGAAAGCGCCGAGCACGTCGGCAAGCCGGATGAACGGCTTCAGGATCGGTGCTTCCTCAGCGGTGATCGACGGCATGTTGATGGCGTTGGAGACAGCACCGCGCACCAGGTAATCCGACATCTGCTCGGCGACCTGCAGGGCGACGTTCTCCTGCGCTTCCGTGGTGGAAGCGCCGAGATGCGGCGTGCAGACGACGTTCGGCAGGCCGAAGAGCGGGCTTTCCTTGGCAGGCTCGACCTCGAAGACGTCGAAGCCGGCGCCGGCGACCTTGCCGGACTTCAGCGCTTCGGCAAGGTCCGCCTCGACGACGAGACCGCCGCGGGCGCAGTTCACGATGCGCACGCCGTCCTTCATCTTGGCGATGGCCGCCGCGTCGATGATGTTGCGCGTCTTGTCCGTCAGCGGCACATGCATGGTGATGAAATCGGCTTCGGCAAAGAGTTCGTCGAGCTCGACCTTCTTCACGCCCATCTCCTCGGCGCGCTCCTTGGAGAGGAACGGGTCATAGGCGATGACGTGCATCTTGAGGCCGATGGCGCGCGAGCAGACGATCGAGCCGATATTGCCGGCGCCGATGACGCCGAGCGTCTTGCCGGTAATCTCGACGCCCATGAACTTCGACTTCTCCCACTTGCCGGCCTGCGTGGAGCTGTCGGCGGCCGGAAGCTGGCGGGCGACGGCGAACATCAGCGCGATGGCGTGTTCCGCCGTGGTGATCGAGTTGCCGAACGGCGTGTTCATGACGATGATGCCGCGGCGCGAGGCGGCCGGGATATCGACATTGTCGACGCCGATGCCGGCACGGCCGATGACCTTGAGGTTGGCAGCAGCAGCGATCAGCTTTTCCGTCGCCTTGGTGGCGGAGCGGATGGCGAGGCCGTCATAGTTGCCGATGATTTCGGCGAGCTTGTCCTTGTCCTTGCCGAGCTGCGGCTGGAAATCGACGTCTACGCCGCGATCGCGAAAGATCTGGACGGCGGTTTCCGACAGTTCGTCGGATACGAGTACGCGAGGTGCCATGAGAGGCCTCCTTCAATTGAGTCTAGGGAGATGAGATCAAAGGTGGCTTCGCCCAGAGGACGAAGCCGGTCGCGAAAAAATCAGGCCGCAGCCTTGGCCAGCGTCGCCTTCTGGGTCTCGAAAGCCCAGGTCAACCAGGGCATCAGCGCCGCAAGATCAGCCGTGTCGATGGTCGCACCGGTCCAGATTCGCAGTCCCGACGGAGCGTCGCGGTAGGCGCCGATGTCGTAGGCGACACCTTCCTTGTCGAGCAGGGCAACGAAACCCTTGGCGAAAGCGGCCTGTGCATCGGCGTCGAGCGCCAGCACGTCCTTGTCGGCAATCGTCAGGCAGACCGAGGTGTTGGAGCGCGTCGCCGGGTCCTTGGCGAGGTTGGCGATCCAGTCGTTCTTCTCGGCGAAGTCGAAGATGACCTTGGCATTGGCGTCGGCGCGGGCCATCAGGCCCTTGAGTCCGCCGACCTGCTTTGCCCAGAGGAGCGCATCGATATAGTCCTCGACGCAGAGCATGGAGGGCGTGTTGATCGTCTCGCCCTGGAAGATGCCCTCGATGATCTTGCCGCCCTTGGTCATGCGGAAGATCTTCGGCATCGGCCAGGCCGGCGTGTAGCTTTCGAGACGCTCGACAGCACGGGGCGACAGGATGATGACGCCATGCGCGCCCTCGCCGCCCAGAACCTTCTGCCAGGAGAAGGTGACGACGTCGAGCTTCGCGAAGTCGAGGTTCTGCGCGAAGGCGGCCGAGGTCGCATCGCAAATGGTGAGGCCCTGACGGTCGGCCGGGATGAAGTCGGCGTTCGGGACGCGGACGCCCGAGGTGGTGCCGTTCCAGGTAAAGACCACGTCACGGTCGAAATCGATCGTGGAAAGGTCGGGAAGCAAGCCGTAGTCGGCCGTAATCTTGCGCGTGTCGGGAAGCTTCAGCTCCTTCGCGACATCCGAGACCCAGCCCGAACCGAAGCTTTCCCAGGCGACCATGTCTACGCCGCGCGGGCCGAGCAGCGACCACAGCGCCATCTCGACGGCACCGGTATCGGAGGCCGGCACGATGCCGATGCGGTAATCATCAGGCACTTCCAGGATTTCACGGGTAAGGTCGATGGCCTGTTTGAGCTTGGTCTTGCCGATCTTGGCGCGGTGCGAACGACCGAGCGGAGCATCGGAAAGCGCGTCGAGCGACCAGTTGGGGCGCTTCGAGCAAGGGCCAGAAGAGAAATGGGTATTGTTCGGACGCACGTCCGGCGGTGTGACGGTCTTCGTCATGATCGCTATCCTTCCAGATAGATAGCCCTTCGTTGGGGAAGGGTGTCCCGCCGCCGTGAATATGGAAGAGCCGCTCTCAAGTCAAGCGGAATATGTCGGAAACGAAAAATGATCCGGCGCAAAGGAAACGGCGCGCCGATTTCCCGACGCGCCGTTGCACAAGACAAAAGGGGTCGCTTACCAGGTGGAGACGCGGATACCGGCACGGAATTCGTGCTTCTGGAACCCCTCGTCACGTCCCTTGACGCTGACGGTGCCGACACCGGGCACGTCGGCACTGCCGCCGAAGGCCTTGCCGCCCGCCATGTCGGAGAAGCGGTAGCCGAGATCCAGCTTGACGCGTTCGGTGAGATCGATGGCGGCGCCCGCCATCAGCGCATAGGTGAAGCGCCAGCTGTCGTCGCCCTTCACGCGGATCTCGTCGAAGGTCGCGCCCGCGCAGGATCCCGTGTCGTTCCGGCAGTTCGCGTTGGTCCGGAAGCTGTCCCATTTCATGTAGGTCACGCCTGCACCCGCGCCGACATAGGGCGTTATGCCGGCATAGGTTCCGAGATCCACATAGCCGTTGGCGAGGAAGTTGGCCGCGCTGTAATCCGCCTTCTGGCCGAGACGGCAGGTCGTGCCCGCCGGGGCGGTGATGCAGGGCGAATCGAGGCTCGAGCTGCCGCGCAGCGAGCCGTTGAAGAAATCCGTCGTCAGGTCGGCGCGCAGGAAGTTGTTGAACTGGTAACCCATGCCCACGCCATAGGACACGGGTTTCGAGAAGCGGGCATTGTCGAAATCGCCTTCCGCGAAGGTCGCACCGAAGGCGTCGATCCGGTAGTTCGGCTTGTCGTGCTTGACCCAGCCGGAATAACCGAGGTCGCCGCGGATGTACCAGCCCTCGGCCACCGTGCTGCCGGAAACATCGATTTCCGGCGCATTGATGATGTCGAGATCGCTCGCTGGCGCACTCGTCGCGACGAGGCCGGCAAGAACGGCAATACCAAGCGGTGCAATGCGGCGGAACATGGTCTCGATCCCTCAAGGCCGGACAGGCCGGCGGTTGCGTGATGGGCGCACGACCACGCATCCTTAGGAGATCGCTGCCCTACACCATTGGTTAACCATAAATCTTAAGGCATGAAGAAACGGTTAAGTACCGGGATCCACAGCACGTTCCGAAATGCGAAAGGCCGCCCGGAGGGCGGCCTTGCAGGACAATCGAAAGAACGGGCTTACTTGTAAACCGGCTGTTCGATCGGGATTTCGACCGGCGGGATATAGGCCTGCTGGTCGCAGCCGTTGAAGGAGTAGCGCAGACCCGCACGCGCTTCGTGGCTGTAGAAGCCCTTATCGTAGCCCGGGCCGCCGCCGGCATTGAAGCCGAACATGTCGCCCTTGGTGACGTGGCGGAAGCGATAGCCGACGTCGGCCTTCAGGTTGCAGGTGACATCGACGGAGGCGCCGGCCATCAGCGCGTAGGTGAAGCGCCAGCTCTTCCGGCCACGGTGATCGAAGCTCGGGTCGCAGTTGGTCGGGTCGCCCGTTTCGCACGAGGTGTTCTTGAGGCCCTTCCAGTTCACATAGGTGCCGCCGATACCCGCGCCGACATAGGGCGTCACGATACCGTAGGTGCCGATGTCGACATAGGCGTTGGCGAGCAGGCTGAGGGCCGTCAGCGAGGAGACGTCGGTCGAGGTGCAGTTCACCGCAACGCCGCAACCGCCCGTCGTCGAGCCTTTGAACTTGGACTTGAACATGTAGTCGAGCGTCACGTCCGTGCGGAAGTGGTCGTTGATCTGGTAACCGACACCACCGCCGATGGTAAAGCCGCTCTTCAGGCGCGTGGAATCGAAGCTGCGATAGGTATCGTTCGAGCCCTGATAGAAGTTGGCCCCGCGCATCTTGTTGTAGGACCAGCCCATGTCACCGCGCAAATACCAGCCGCCCGTCTCGATGACGGTTTCCTGCACCGGCGCTTCGATGACCTCCGGCTGGTAGATGTCGGCCGCATAACCCGACGTGCCCGTCAGCAGGACGGCAACCACGCCACTCAAAACTTTCCTCATGGCCTTGCTCCAATAGGCTTTGCTTGGGTTGGCCGGCGCGCCGGATTCCAAGTCCCTCGATCAGGCATGGATAATGGCGAGGAAAGGTTAAGGGGCGATTAACTACAAACATTTACCGTATTTGTTAATGGCCGTTCATGAATTCGGTAAACAACAAATAAAAATCGAAGGATTTTCACGACAACCGCCACCACGACTTACCGATAAAAGAAAAGGCCGAAGCAATGCTTCGACCCTCTCAAGAAATACGCGGCGGAGCGGCTCAGGCGGCGTTGCGTACAGCGCCGATCACGTCCACCAGCTCATCGACGATGCGCTCCACCTGCGCCCGGTCGTCACCTTCCGCCATCACGCGGATCAGCGGCTCGGTGCCGGAGGGGCGGATGAGGAGGCGGCCATTGCGGGCAAGTTCGCTTTCTGCGTCGGCGATCGCCTGGCGAACGGTGGCGTCCTCCAGCGGCTGACCGGCCTTGATCCGCACGTTTTTCAACACCTGCGGCACCGGCTCGAAGCGATTGCACACCTCGCTGACCGTCTTGCCGCTGCGCTTGACGCAGGCGAGCACCTGGAGGGCGGCGACGAGGCCGTCGCCAGTCGTACCGAAATCGGACAGCACGATATGGCCGGATTGTTCGCCGCCGACATTGTAGTCGTGCTGGCGCATGTGCTCGACGACATAGCGGTCGCCGACCTTGGTGCGCTGGAGGCTGAGGCCCTGGCCGGTGAGGAAACGTTCGAGACCGAGATTGGACATGACGGTCGCGACAATGCCGCCACCACGCAACATGCCGTCCGCCGCCCAGCTTTCGGCAATAGCGGCCATCAGCTGGTCGCCGTCGATGATCTTGCCGTTCTCGTCGATGACCTGCACGCGGTCGGCATCGCCGTCGAGCGCGATGCCGATATCGGCGCGCACCTCGTGCACCTTGCGCTGCAGGGTTTCGGGATGGGTGGAGCCGCAGTCGAGATTGATGTTGAGGCCGTCGGGCTCATGGCCGATCGTCACGACGTCGGCGCCGAGTTCCCAGAGGGCAGCAGGCGCAACGCGGTAGGCGGCGCCGTTGGCGCAGTCGATCGCAACGCGCAGGCCTTTCAACGTCGTGTCGCGCGGCAGCGTGCGCTTGGCATGCTCGATGTAGCGGTCATGCACACCATCGATACGCTTTGCCCGGCCGATCTCGGCGGATTTGGCGAGCTGCGCCGTGATGTCCTTGTCGAGCAGCTCCTCGATCTCCATCTCGATTTCGTCGGAGAGCTTGTAGCCGTCGGGGCCGAAGAGCTTGATGCCGTTGTCGTAAAACGGGTTGTGCGAGGCGGAGATCATCACGCCGATATCGGCGCGCAGCGAGCGCGTGAGCATGGCGACGGCAGGCGTCGGGATCGGGCCGAGGATGAAGGCATCGATACCGGCGGCGGTGAAGCCGGCGACCATGGCGTTTTCCAGCATGTAGCCGGAAAGGCGCGTGTCCTTGCCGATCACCACCCGGTGGCGGTGCGCGCCGCGGCGAAAGATCGTGCCGACGGCGATGCCGACCCGCATGGCAAGGTCGGGCGTCATCGGGAAGATGTTGGATTGTCCCCGGATACCGTCCGTGCCGAAATAACGACGTTTCATGTTCACTCCTGAAATCGCCGGCCTGGGCGGCGCTTTGCGCTACGCCCTGCTCTGGCTTTTTGTCTCTACGCAATTCCGGACGCAAAACCGCTGCGCACGTTTTCCGGAACGGCTTTCGCATTCAATCTGCCGCACCCGCACACCCATTTCAGGGCAGAAGGTAACGATAAATCCGCGCGGTAATCCAATCCTTAAAACGGCGTAGAGCTATCACCTTTCTTTGCCACAAAAGCCGGCAAAGGACAGCCACCCGAATATCAGAATTCATTACAGTCCGTTACCAAAGGAAAACGGCCGGGATAGACTTCCCGGCCGTTTTCAACTCCGTTGGGCGCTGTCTTTATTGCGGCTGCGGTTCAAGCCCGCCTTCCGCCTCGCCGCCCTTCTTGTGGCCGGCCTTCGGTACGGCGGAGCCACGGTGCGGCGGCGTGTCGTCGCCAAGATCGCGCGCCGGCTTCTCGCCGCGGATAAGCGCCTTGATCTCGTCACCCGTCAGCGTCTCGTATTCGAGCAGGCCTTCGGCCAGCGCCACGAATTCGTGGTTCTGCTCGGTGATGATGCGCTTGGCCTCGGTGTAGGCCTCGTCGATCAGGCGGCGGATCTCGTTGTCGATCTTCTGCGCCGTCGCCTCGGAGACGTTCTTCTGCTGCGCAACCGAATGACCGAGGAAGACCTCCTGCTGGTTCTCGCCATAGGCGACCTGGCCGAGCTGGTCGGAGAAGCCCCACTGGGTGACCATCGCGCGGGCCAGCTTCGTCGCCTGCTCGATATCCGAAGAGGCACCAGAGGTGATGTTATCCTTGCCGAAGGTGATTTCTTCGGCAACCCGGCCGCCCATCATGATGGCAAGGCGCGAGACCATCCACTTGTAGCTCATCGAGTAGCGATCGCCCTCGGGAAGCTGCATGACCATGCCGAGCGCACGGCCGCGCGGAATGATCGTCGCCTTGTGCAGGGGATCGGCGAGCGGCACCTTGAGCGCGACGATGGCGTGGCCGGCCTCGTGGTAGGCGGTGAGCTTCTTTTCCGCCTCGGTCATCGCCGAAGAGCGGCGCTCGGCGCCCATCATGATCTTGTCCTTGGCGTCCTCGAACTCCTGCATGGTGACGAGGCGCTTGTTGCGGCGCGCGGCCATCAGGGCAGCTTCGTTGACGAGGTTCATGAGGTCGGCACCGGAGAAGCCGGGCGTGCCACGGGCGAGAACCTTGAGATCGACATTCGGGGCGAGTGGCACGTTGCGCACATGCACCTTCAGGATGCGCTCGCGGCCGACGATATCAGGGTTCGGCACGACGACCTGGCGGTCGAAACGGCCGGGACGCAGCAGCGCCGGGTCGAGAACGTCGGGACGGTTGGTCGCGGCGATCAGGATGATGCCTTCATTGGCCTCGAAGCCGTCCATCTCGACCAGGAGCTGGTTCAGCGTCTGCTCGCGTTCGTCATTGCCGCCGCCGAGGCCCGCGCCACGGTGACGACCGACAGCGTCGATTTCGTCGATGAAGATGATGCAGGGCGCGTTTTTCTTGGCCTGCTCGAACATGTCGCGCACGCGGCTTGCGCCGACGCCGACGAACATCTCGACGAAGTCCGAACCGGAAATGGTGAAGAACGGCACATTGGCCTCACCCGCGACGGAGCGCGCCAGCAGCGTCTTGCCGGTGCCGGGCGGGCCGACGAGCAGCACGCCGCGCGGAATGCGGCCGCCAAGGCGCTGGAACTTCTGCGGATCGCGCAGGAATTCGACGATTTCCTCGAGATCCTGCTTGGCTTCGTCGACGCCCGCGACGTCAGCGAAGGTGACGCGGCCGTGCGCTTCGGTCAGAAGCTTCGCCTTGGACTTGCCGAAACCCATCGCGCCGCGCGAGCCGCCCTGCATCTGGCGCATGAAGAACAGCCAGACGCCGAGGATCAGCAACATGGGCAGCAGCGTGCCGATATAGCTGAGGAACCCGGACGAACCGTCCGTTTCCGGCCGTGCGCTGACGACGACGTTCTTCGCTTCAAGTCGCTGGACGAGCGAGTTGTCGCCGGTCGGCGCATAGGTCTGGAAGGTCGCGCCAGTCTCGACATAGCTGCCGACGATCTTTTCACCGGTGATGACGACTTCCTTCACCCGGCTCGAGTCCACCTCTTTGAGGAACTGCGAATAGGGGATTTCCCGCGAGCCGGTCTGCGCCGGGCTCGTCTGGAACATGCTGAACAGCGCGATCAGCAAAAGGGCGATAATCGCCCACAGGGCGAAGTTGCGGAAATTGGGATTCATCGAACGTTCCGGGCACTTTCCCGGCCGGAGTTTCCCGGCCGCTTCTCTGTCGCCTAACATAGGGTCGCCTTGCGGCCTTGCCAAGGCAAAGCGCACAGGGTCAGGGCTTTTCTCTCAATATCGTCAACGACGCGCACGGCCCTACAGCCGGCCGCCATCGACATTGCCTCTATCTTACCACAACGCTTTCGTGCGCGCCTTCATTCGTTCGGCGGAGACGAAAACGGCACAGACCCGAGAATTCCTGCCAATGCATTGGCAAGCGGAAGGTCGAAACGCGGCAGGAAACGGACATGGGGCGCGACCAGCGGCCCCAGAATGGCGAGATCCGCCGGCACGCGCGCTCCGTCCTCGAATTTCAGACGCGGCGCGGCGCGGCTGGCGCGCAGGGCAGCGCCGGTCAATCCCGCATCATCCCCTCGCCCTGCCCCGCTGCCGAAAGCCGACACGGTGATCGCCCGGCTGGCGCGGTTGACGACACGGTATCGCCCATCCCAGACGGCCGTCGCTCCCGCCGGAAGGACAAGGGTCTCGATGCCCCGGCATTCGCGATAGAGGAAAAGACCATCGCGCCGGCGATCGAAGACAACGCGGCCGGCGGTCAGCCGCGACAGTGTGCCGCTGGCAAGGAAGCTTCGCAGGCGCTCGGCCGATGCCGTTTCAAGAGTATGAACCCGCCCACCCGCCGCTGCCGCCAACAGCAGGAGGCCGCGCCAGGCGCCCGCATCGGTGAGGAGCGTGCCGATCGCCGCCGATTCCAGCACAAAAGCGGCGCCTTCCGCCCGGGCGTTTCCGGTGAGGAAGATTGCGGCCTGCCGGGAAAGCAGCGCCCTGTCCTTGCCCGCGTGATCGGGCAGAACGCCGCGCGCCCGGATACGGACGCGCTCGAAACGAGGATTGTCGTTGCTCGGATCGTCACGCCAGCTTTCGCCGCGCGCCGCAAGGAAAGCACGGACGGCCGCCCGGTCGAGGGCGAGGAACGGCCGCAGCAGCCAGACCGCACCGTTCAACAGAACGGCATCCGCCATCCCGGAAAGGCCGATCCCCTCCGCAGATCGCGCGGCACGCATCGCCACGGTCTCGCTCTGATCGTCGCGCGTGTGCGCCGCAAGGATGGCATCGGCTCCCATGTCCACGGCAGCAGCAGCAAGAAGGTCGTAGCGCTTGGCGCGGGCCGCAGCCTGCAAGCCAGAATGCGGCTTTCCTCCCTCCCAACGGCGAACGCTGTGCCCAATACCGTAGCGCGCGCAGAGTGCGCCGACCCAAGCAGCCTCCTCAGCCGAGCCGGGGCGCAGGTCGTGGTCGATCGTGCAGGCGGAAAGGGTGATGCCGGGAAAGCGCCCGGTCGCGCAAAGCGTGGCGAGGGCCACGAGCAATCCGGTTGAATCGCTGCCACCGGATATGGCGACGAGCAGATGCGCAGGGCGTTTGAAACTGTTCAGAAAACGGCTGGCTACCTCGACGACGGGATCGTCCGCGCGGGCCATGGCGTTTCTTCCGTCCGCAGTCAGCAGGACAGGCGGCTCTGTTCGGAGGAGACCTTGGTCTTCACGGCCTTGGAAGCGTCGGGATAACGCTTGTTCACCTCGCGCAGCGTGGCGCAGGCGGTTTCACGGTTGTCGAGCGCGGCAAGCGACATGCCGAGCTTCAGCAGCATTTCCGGCGCCTTCTTCGACTTGCTGAACGTCTGGTGCGCGTTGAGGAAAGTCTTGGCGGCGTCGTTGAAATTGCCTTGCGAATATTGCGCCTCGCCCAGCCAGAAATTGGCGTCGGCCGCCTTCTCGCCTTTCGGGAAGATGTCGAGATAGTCGCGGAATTCGCGTTCGGCGAGCTGGTAGTCGCCGGAAAGCACATGGCCGTAGGCCACCTGGTAGAGGTCGTCGGGATTGTCGAGCGAGGCGGACGACGACTGCGAGGCCTGCGGCAGGCCGTCCTCGACGCCCGGCAGCGTGTTGTCGTTGCCGATCGAGGCGCTCTGGTTGTTGAGGTCCGGATTGGTCTCCGCACCGATCGGGTTGCCGTTCTCGTCGAAACGGATGGACCCCAGTTCCTGCGGCTGCGCACCACCGCCCGTGTTCTGGTTACCCGCGGTCTGGTTCCGCGTGTCGGCTCCGGCGGGATCATCCGCCGGCACCCTGTTCGAGGCGATCTGCTGGTCGGCCGTGCCGCCATTCACCGGCTTTTCAAGGGCGCCGCTCTTGCCGGAGCCACTCTTGCCGCTTTCGAGATCCTGGAAGCGATATTCGTTGTCTTCCTGCGCCTTGCGAATCTGCTCCTGCATCTGGAGGAGCTGGTAGCTCATTTCCTCGATCCGGCCATTGAGGCTGCGGATCTGTTCTTCGAGCTGCCCGACGCGCGGATCCATGGCCTGCGCGAGGATAACCTCACCCGTTTCCATCCGTTCGTTCTTTGCCGGCAGAAAACCGTTGGCAAGCGGGAAAAGCGGCGATGCGCTGATCGGCCCGACCATGCCTGCTACCGCTGCCAGACTGAGAACGCCTGCCGCGACAAGTTTCTTCATCTATCTTCGTCCTGTTGGTCCCATTGTACGCCGAAGCGCTGCCGAAGAGTTTTCCAAATACTCTCAAAAAGCAACGGAGTTCGGCCAAAGTATGTTGAAAAAAGAAAGGCGGCCTCTCGGCCGCCTTTCCCGCATCCTTCCGAAGAAGGAATTACATGCCGGCGCCACCAAGAACGGTCACGGCGCGGCGGTTCTGCGACCAGCAGGAAATATCGTCGCAGACGGCGACCGGCTTTTCCTTGCCGTAGGAGATCGTCTTGATACGGTTTGCCGGGATACCGCGCGACGCGAGGTACTGGCGGGTCGAAGCTGCACGGCGTGCGCCGAGCGCCAGGTTGTATTCACGCGTGCCGCGTTCGTCAGCATGGCCTTCGACCGTGATCCCGTAGTTCGGGTACTTCTGCAGCCACTGGGCCTGACGGTCGAGCGTCGCTGCGGCGTCGGCACGGATCGAAGTCGAGTCCGTGTCGAAGAAGATGCGGTCGCCGACATTGACGGTGAAGTCCTGCTGCGAGCCCGGCGTCGCGGCACCAGCGCCGCCATTGAGGCCGAGGTCACCGGCATTGTTCGGCATGTTCTTCTTGGAGGCGCAGCCAGCAAGTGCCAGGCTCATGAACAGGGCGATCATTGCCGGATTGCGGGCGATGGTCTGCATGCGGCCAGCGGCCGGGGAATGAATGCGGCTCATGAGCCGGTCTCCTTGCATCAGTTCTTGCGTCAAGTTCGTTGAAGCGTCGGTTTCAATCAGGGTTGCCAGACTGTAACCGCGGTCGGTTAATCCGCGTTCAACGTTTATGGTTAACGATTGCTTGTAAGACCGTCCCCGGCCCCCGCGCATCAAATGGAGACGGGCCTGCCGCGTCTCGCTGCCGCCTGATTTACAGGACTTTGCGGCAAGAACGCGGCAGGCCCGCCTCATATGTGTTGCTATTCCAGAAGCGGCGACCAGGCCGGGTCGGAAGCAAAGCCCTTGGTCTGCACGGCCTGTTCGTTGTAGCCGGAAAGGTCGATCGAATAGATCTGCGGGCCGCCGGCGCCGGCCGGCTGGCGGAAGAACATCAGCACGCGGCCGTTCGGCGCCCAGGTCGGGCCTTCATTGTGGAAGCCCGATGTCAGGATGCGCTCGCCCGAACCATCCGTCTTCATCACGCCGATCGAGAACTTGCCGCCCGACTGCTTGGTGAAGGCGATGAGATCGCCGCGCGGAGACCAGACCGGCGTGGAGTAGGAACCGTCACCGAACGAAACGCGGCGCTGGTTGGAGCCGTCGGCACCCATCACATAGAGCTGCGGCCTGCCGCCCCGGTCGCTTTCGAACACGATCTGCGTGCCGTCAGGCGAATAGGAGGGTGCGGTATCGATCGCCGCCGTCGAAGTGAGACGCGTCGTCGTGCGCGAGCGCAGGTCCATCGTATAGATGTTGGCATTGCCTTCCTGCTGCAGGCTCATGATGACCTTCTGGCCATCCGGCGAGAAGCGCGGCGAGAAGGTCATGCCCGGGAAATTGCCGACCACTTCGCGCTGTCCCGTCTCCAACTGGAGCAGGTAGACGCGCGGCTGGTTGCCCTCGAAGGACATGTAGGTGATTTCCTGGCGGCTCGGCGAGAAGCGCGGCGTCAAGACCAGCTCGTTGGAATTGGTAAGGGCCCGGGCGTTGAAGCCGTCCTGGTCCATGATGGCGAGCTGGCGCTTGCGGGCGTTCTTCGGGCCGCTTTCGGCGACATAGACGATGCGGGTGTCGAAGTAGCCCTTTTCGCCTGTCAGGCTCTCATAGATCGCATCGGCGATGATATGCGCCACACGGCGCCAGTTTTCCGGCTGGGTATAGAACTGCTGGCCGGTGATCTGTTTGCCGGCGAAGGTGTCCCAGAGACGGAATTCGGCGCGCAGGCGGCCATCGCCTTCCTGCGTCACGCGGCCCGTGACGAGGGCCTGCGCATTGATGACCTTCCAGTCGTCGAAGCGCGGTGCCTGGTCCGGGTTGGCGATCTTCTCGATGAAGGCCTGTTTGTTGACCGGCGCGAAGAGGCCGGACCGCTTCAGGTCCGCCGCGATCACGTCGGTGATGCGCTGGCCGAGATCGCCACCGGCGATGAAGTCGGTAACGGCGATCGGCAACGGCTCGACATTGCCCTTGTTGATGTTGATTTCCACGAGCGCCCAGGCCTGCGGCAGGGAGGCCGCAAGGCCGGTCAGCACGACCAGCAAACGGAGAAGAGTGCGTCTGAACATAAATCTAGGCCTTCCTAGTTCTTACATCATCTGGCTGGGGTCGAAGTTCACGACGACTTCGCTCCAGGCGTCATATTTTTCTGGCGGCAGGCCCTTGAAGGGCCGCGATTTCATGATGGCGCGGCGGGCACCGCCGGCCAGCGCCCGGCGCGCGGAATCCGAACCGCCCGTCGCCACCACTTCCGGCTCGCCGATGATGTCGCCGTTCTGGTCGAGCTGCATCTTGACCTGGATGCGCACGTCGGCGGAGTCGGCAAGGCCGGGAATGATCGACCAGTTGTTCTGGATCTGGCCGCGCAGGGCGTCCATTTCGCTCAGCGACAGTTTCGTGCCGCTCGTCGTCTTCTTGCCGCCGAGCGCGGCCTGCTCCTGCGAGCGTTTCGCGCCGCCGCCGGCCGCTTTTTCCTTGTTGAGAAGCGCAGCGATCTCGTCCGAGTTGAAATCGCTTTCGTTCAGCGAGCTCGCCTTTTCCTGCTTCTTCTTCTGGTCCTTCTTGCGGTCGGGCGTCTTGGCGGTCTCGGCCTTCGCCGTCTCCACCTTCTTCTCGGCCGGCTTTTCCGCGGTCTCGGTCTTCTTCGTCTCGACCTTCGGCTTCATTTCGGGAAGCGGGATCTTGTCCGGCAGCGCCTCGGCGTCCTCGACTTCGGCTGGCTTTTCCTCGGACGGCGTCGCCTCGGGCTTCGGGTCCGGCTTGACCTCCTGCTTGGTCTCGGGAAGCGCGGCGACCTCGGTCGAGGGCTCGCTGGCAGTCTCTTCCTGCTTCACGTCCTCGACAGGCTTGGTGTCCGGCGTCTGCACGACCTTTTCGGCCTTTTCCGGCGCGGCAGCGGTCTCGATATCGCGCGGCTTTTCCTCCGGCGTCGGCAGGTTCTTCAGGTCGACATCGTTTTCGCCGGCGTTTTCCGCATTCTCGACCGGCGTCTGCTTCTTGGTCGGAACAGGCGCGGCCTTTTCCTTCAGCTCGGCTTTCTTGTCGCCCTGCTGGATCTGCGTCAGCTCCTCGATCGACACGATATCGACCGGCATCGCCTCGACATTGGCGACGTCGAAACTTTCAGGACTGCCGAGCGAAACCAGCGCCCAGGTGAGAACCAGGGAGTGGATGACGGCGGATGTGGCGAGACTGCCCTTCATGGCGTGCGATCACGTGTCCGGTTTCTGCTCGGTGACGAGGCCGATATTGGTGAATCCGCCCGCCTGGATGCGCGACATCACGTCGGCGATGACGCCGTACGGCGCCGTGCCGTCGCCCCGCACGAAGACGCGCTCGGTATAGCCCGTCGTCGCTACGGCCTGGAGCTTGGCGGCGATCTCGTCGACAGGGATCGGCGTTTCCTGCAGGTAGACCTGGCCGTCCGCCTTGACGGAAACGGTGATCGGCTGCGTATCGGCGTTCAGGGCCTTGGCCTGCGTCTTCGGCAGGTCGAGCGGCACGCCGACAGTCATCAGCGGCGCGGCCACCATGAAGATGATGAGCAGCACGAGCATGACGTCGACGAACGGCGTCACGTTGATCTCGCTCATCGGGGCCTTCTTGCCTCCGCCGCGACGGCGGCGGCCACCGCCCGCATTTTTCGCTCCGACTGACATGCCCATGGGGTCGTCTCCGTCTTTCTAAAGGCCGGTCACTGCGCCGCGGCGCGCGGCTGCAGCTTTTCATCGATCTGGCGCGACAGGATGGCGGAGAACTCGTCCGCGAACCCTTCCATGCGCGCCGTCAGCTTGCCGGCATCGGCAGAGAACTTGTTGTAGGCAATAACCGCCGGAATTGCGGCAAGGAGGCCGATGGCGGTGGCGAGAAGCGCTTCGGCGATGCCGGGTGCCACAACCGCAAGGCTCGTCTGCTTGGATCCGGCAATCGCCTGGAACGAGGTCATGATGCCGACAACCGTACCGAAGAGGCCGACGAAGGGTGCCGCCGAACCGATGGTGGCGAGCGAGCCGAGGCGCGCTTCCAGCGTTTCGGATTCGCGTGACAACGTCACGTCCATGGCCCGGTCGATACGCATCTGCAGGCCGATCGGCGATCGCGCCCCGCGCTCGAAGCTCTTTTTCCATTCGCGCATCGCTGCGACGAAGATGGCGCTCATGCCCGACGTCTGGCGGTCGGAGAGCGTACGATAAAGCTCTTCCAGCGACTGCCCGGACCAGAAGACCTGCTCGAAGCTGTCGAGCTGGCGACGCGCCTTTCCGTAGCTCACCGTCTTGTCGACGACGATGGCCCAGGTCCAGACGGACGCGGCGATGAGGCCGAGCATGACCAGCTTCACGACGAACCCGGCCTGCATGAAGAGACCCCACAGGGTCACATTATGCGCCGCTTCCAAACCCACTTGTTCCATAGACCTATGTCCCCGAATCCAAACACCCGGCACGGGCCCTTGCGGCTCGAACCGGGTAACATTCACGCCTTCGCGGTCTCCTGGGAGGTGGATCTCGCATCGGCATTCACAAACAAGACGTTGCCAGGAGGATTAGATCCGCACCCGCTCCGCATGTCCGTCAAGAATGTCCGGTTGATGCCGCCGGCCGCCATGCCGGTCAAACGCTTACAACCTGCCTTCTTCACGGCAATTTTGGTTAAAGGATGACGTGCAGTGCACAAAACCATCCTCATGGAGCGAGTAAGACATCATTATGGTTAAGGGAGTGTTACTGCCGATGTATCCCGGCCACGTCCTGCGCTTTCGCAAGGAACCGCGCCGCAAGCCCCTCCGGCAGGCGCCGCGGCCGGCCCGCGGAATTGATGACCGCGATGATGACGCGGGCGGCGATCAGAAGCTGCTCGCCGCGACGGATCTCCTGGTTGAGGATCATCTTCGCCCCGCCGGCCTTTTCCGTCGAGGTGAGGATGGTCAGGATGTCGTCCATGCGCGCCGGCGCCTTGAAGTCGATCTCCATGCGGTGCACGACAAAGACCAGACCCTCGCGGTCCTCTTCCAGAATGAGGCTGCCCTGTTCGACACCGAGCAGGCGGAGGTAATCCGTACGCCCGCGTTCCAGAAAATGCAGGTAGCGGGCGTGATAGACGACGCCGGAAAAATCCGTGTCCTCATAGTAGACCCGCTGTGCAAGCCGGTGTCCGGCGTGCGTGAGCTCGCCCGAGAGATGGTGATTGTAATCCGTCATGGCGCTTCTCTTCCGCAAAGCGCCCGCAATTGCAAGGTTTTCGCGCTCACCCGAGCTCGACAACCATGATTTCCGGCGGCGAACCGAAACGAACCGGCGCAATCGAGCAGCCAAGTCCGCCGGAAACGCAAAGATGCCGCCCGCCCTCGACGACATGGCCATAGGCGTAGCGGTTGCCATAAGCGGAGGGCACCATGGGCGAATAGCCGAAAAGCCGCACCTGCCCGCCATGCGTATGACCCGACAGCGTCAACGTAACCCGGGAGGGCACCTTCGGAAAGATATCCGGCTCATGCGCCATGAGGAGAACGGGCGCGTCATCCGTCGCCTGCGCCAGTGTTCCCGGAAGATCATCCAGCCCGACGAAACCGGCGCGCTTCCACTGGCGGCTCGGCCGCAGCGCGATCTGGTCTTCCAGCCCGGCAAGCCAGAATGCGCCCGTCGCCGTCTCGATTCGCGCCGCCCGGTTGGAATAGACTGCGATACCCGCGTCGCGAAGCAGGCGGTGGCTGAATGTTTCCCCGCCTCCAGCCGCCTGCGCTTGCGGATCGTCCCACCAGTCATGGTTTCCAAGCACCGCATGCACGCCAAGCGGGGCCTCCAGGACAGACAGCGCAGCAACCCAATCAGCCGGCGGCACCTTGCCCCAGACGGCACGCATACTGGAAAGATAGTCCCCGAGCAGCAGGACGATATCGCCGCCAAGCGTGTTGGCGTGTTCGCAGATACCGCGAATACGGCTGGCGCTCATCCACGGCTCGCAGGCATGGATATCGGCGAGTGCGACGATCCGCAGTTTTTGATCCGCCGGCCAGCCGGGCGGCGTCAGCCGATAGGTCGTGGTGCGCAGCCGCAGCATCGGCTCGACGCCGACCGCATAGGCCGAAGAGGCGAAGCCCGCGGCGATGAAGCCTCCAAAAGCCTTCAGCAAACCGCGGCGTGTGATCACTCAATCGTCCTCGGAAAACAGCCTGAACTGCGTCGCCTCCAGATCTTTCGGTGGCGTCAGTCCCATATGTTTCCAGGCATTTACGGTCAAAACACGGCCGCGCGGCGTGCGCTGGATAAAACCCTGCTGGATCATGTAGGGCTCGATGATGTCCTCGATCGCATCGCGCGGCTCGGAAAGCCCCGCTGCGATCGTCTCGATGCCGACAGGCCCGCCGCCGAAATTGTGCGCGATCATCGAGAGATAGCGCCGGTCGAGCTGGTCGAGGCCCATATTGTCGACGAGAAGCCGCGTCAGCGCCTCGTCGGCAATCTTTTGCGTCACCGCCTCGGCTCTTGCCACTTCGGCGAAATCGCGCACGCGGCGCAGAAGGCGGCCGGCAATGCGCGGCGTGCCCCGCGCCCGGCGGGCGATTTCGCGCGCACCCTCGTCCGTCATACCGAGGCCCATCAGCCGCGCACCACGGCGCACGATCAGTTCCAGTTCCTCGGCCGTATAAAAATTGAGCCGTACCGGAATGCCGAATCGGTCGCGCAGCGGCGTCGTCAGGAGGCCGAGGCGCGTGGTGGCAGCGACCAGGGTGAACTTCGACAGGTCGATCTTCACCGAACGCGCCGCCGGGCCTTCGCCGATGATCAGGTCGAGCTGAAAATCCTCCATGGCCGGATAGAGGATTTCCTCGACGGCCGGGTTGAGGCGGTGGATTTCGTCGATGAAGAGGACGTCGCGCTCTTCAAGGTTGGTCAAAAGCGCCGCAAGGTCGCCGGCCTTCGCGATGACGGGGCCGGACGTCGAGCGGAAATTGACGCCGAGCTCCTTGGCCATGATCTGCGCCAGCGTCGTCTTGCCGAGGCCGGGCGGGCCGACGAACAGCACATGGTCGAGCGCCTCGCCGCGGTTCTTCGCCGCCTCGATGAAGATCTTGAGGTTCGCCCGCGCCTCCGCCTGGCCGGTGAAATCGTCCAGCGTCTGCGGCCGCAAGGCCGTATCGATGTCCTCGCCGCGCTTTTCCGGCGAAAGCAGTCTGTTCTCGTCGCTCATCGCGCCCTAATCCCATTGTCCACGGCCGAAGGCAACCGCGTCACCGCGACAATTCCTTGAGGCCGAGGCGGATGAGCTTGGCGCTGTCGGCCCCCTCCCCGCCGTTCTTCAGCGCCGCAGCGACGGCGTTGGCCGCCTGGTCGCGCGAATAGCCGAGATTGGTGAGCGCCGAGACGGCATCGGAAACCGGCGCGGAGGCCACGCCTTCACCCAGCTCCTGCTTGAGCCCGATCGAGGCGGACGCCTCCCCGGCAAAGGCCGGCGCCTTGTTGCGCAGCTCCGTCATGATGCGCACCGCGACCTTCGGTCCGACGCCCGGCGCGCGCGACACCGCCGTCTTGTCCTGAAGCGCGATGGCGTTCGCCAGTTCCCCCGGTGTCAGTGTCGACAGCACGGCCAGCGCCACCTTGGAGCCGACGCCCTGCACGCTCTGCAACAGCCGGAACCATTCCCGCTCCAGTGCCGTCAGGAAGCCGAACAGCTTGAGCTGGTCTTCCCGCACATAGGTCTCGATGAACAGCACCGCCGCCTCGCCGCTTGAACCGAGCTTGCCGAGCGTACGTGCCGAACAGAAAGCGACGTAACCGACGCCGTGCACGTCGAGCACCACATAGTCCTCGCCGATCTCGTCGATTGTGCCCTTGAGTTTGCCGATCATGAAAGAATCCGTCAGGGATGGGTTTCGGGGGAGATGATGTCGAGCGCGGGAAAATAGCTGCGATAGCGCGCGGCGTCGCGGGTGAGCAGGCGGTGGGAACGCACCGCAGCATGGGCGCCGACGAGAAAGTCCGGAAGCGTTCGCTCGCGCAGCCCGCCGGCCCGGCGATAGGCATAGTGCGCCTTGCCGGCGGCGAAGGCCGCTTCATAGGATAAAGCCTCGCGCCGCATGCGCAGCCAGCCGAAGGCGAGATTCAGTTCCAGTTCACTCAGCGACGAGGTCGCAAGCTCCGACCATACGACAGGATTGAGAACCAGTTCCCCCTGCTCCAGGCATCGCTTCAGGGCGGCGAAGGACCAGCGCCGCTGCGGCCGGTCCGGCCCCAACATGTCGATAAGGACGTTGGTATCAACGACGGTCGAGGTCATCACGCGGTCCTCGCAGCCATTCGAAATATTCGTCCGGCGTCATGCCATCCAGATTCCACGTTCCCTGAACGCTGGCCGCCCAGGCATCGAAATCATCGAAGTCCGGCTTGCCGTCGCCCACCTTGACGAGCATTACGCCCTCATCGGACACGACGAAATCCACCTCCGAACCGGGCTCAATGGCGAGCCGATCACGGATTGGCTTGGGGATCGTCACCTGGCCTTTTTCCGTCACGCGCATGGTAATACCTCTGCGGTATTACTTATTGGCCAAACCGGAACAAGTCAAGAACAAATCAGCCGGCGAGCTTGGCGAGGCGGCCGGAGAGGCCCTGGCGGTTGTGGGCGTGGCAGATGGCGATGGCGAGGGCATCAGCAGCGTCGTTGCCGGTGAAGGTCGCTTTCGGCATCAGCACCTTCAGCATCATGTGGATCTGCTGCTTTTCGCCGTGGCCGACGCCGATGACAGCCTTCTTCACCGCATTCGGCGCATATTCGGCAACGCGCAAGCCGGCGCGGGCCGGCACGAGCATGGCGATGCCGCGCGCCTGGCCGAGCTTCAGCGTCGCAGTCGCGTCCTTGTTGACGAAGGTCTGCTCCACGGCGGCCTCGTGCGGCTGATAGCTGTGCACCACCGCGCTGAGACCGTCGTGCAACTGGCAGAGGCGGGAGGCGAGATCCATGTCTCCATCGGAGGTGACGGTGCCGGACGCGACGAAGCGCAACGAATTGCCGAGCGTCTCGATGACACCCCAGCCGGTGCGGCGAAGCCCCGGATCGATGCCGATGATGCGAATCGTTTCCTGCATGACGAAACCCTAATGCCCACGGGCGGACCCTGCCAGCGAAATGTGAACAAAACAAAAACAGAGCGGCAATTCCACGCGACACTGCGAAAACCCCGAACCCATCGCTTGGATTTCACGAAACTGAACCTACATGGGAGCACAATCAAATCTGCTCACAAAGAGGCCGCGGCCATGGTGCCCTTCTCCATCCTCGATCTTTCCCCGGTCATCGAAGGCGGCACCGTCGCCCAGTCGCTCGAAAATTCCCGGCGCCTTGCGCAGGAAGCCGAGGCACTCGGTTACAAGCGCTTCTGGCTCGCCGAACACCACGGCATGCGTGGCATTGCCAGCGCCGCCACCTCGCTCGTCATCCAGCACGTCGCGGCGGGCACGGAGAAAATCCGCGTCGGCTCCGGCGGCATCATGCTGCCGAACCATTCACCGCTCGTCATCGCCGAGCAGTTCGGCACGCTTGCCGCGCTTTTTCCCGACCGGATCGATCTCGGCCTCGGCCGCGCGCCGGGCACCGACATGCGCACCGCGCAGGCGCTGCGCCGCAATCTCGACAGCGCCGCCAACAATTTCCCGCAGGACGTCGTCGAACTGATGCAGCTGATGGGGCCTGTCAGCCCCGAGCAGAAGATCATCGCCATTCCTGGTGCGGGAAGCAACGTGCCGGTCTGGCTGCTTGGCTCCAGCCACTACTCGGCGCATCTCGCAGGCATGCTGGGCCTGCCCTTCGCCTTCGCCTCGCATTTCGCACCGGACATGCTGCTGACGGCGCTGGAAATCTATCGCGACCGCTTCGAGCCTTCGCAGTACTTGGACAAACCCCATGCCATGGTGGGCGTGATGGGTGCTGCGGCCGATACGGATGCGGAGGCGGACTATCTCTTCACCTCGATGCAGCAGTCCTTCGTGCGCCTGCGCCGCGGCACGCCCGGCGCCTTCCCGGCACCGGTCGACGACATGGATCCGCACTGGAGCGAGAACGAGCGCATCAATGTCGAGCACACGCTGCAATATGCCGTCGTCGGCGGACCGGAAAAGATCAAGCGCCGCATCGCCGACTTCCTGTCGATCACCAAGGCCGACGAACTGATCGTCTCGATGCCGATCCATGACATGGAGGCCCGGCTGAATTCCGTGCGGCTGTTTGCCCGGGCACAACAGGCGCTGGCGGAAGCGGCATAGCGGAAAAAGCCACCTTGAAGCGCCCCGGCCTTCAGGCTGCCGGCAAATCCGCCCCGTCTCTTCCGCATCATGGCTCCTCGGCCCAAAACCGAGAGTGACAAAGGCGGGCGGGCAGGTTTACCGACAAACAAAAAGCCGGGCCCCTGCGGCGCCCGGCCTTTTTCACTGGCGTCGTCGATCAGGCCGAAAGCTTGGCCATCACTTCGTCGGAAACCTCGAAGTTCGAATAGACGTTCTGCACGTCGTCATCGTCTTCCAGCGTGTCGATCAGCTTCATCAGCGACTGCGCCTTTTCCTCATCGACCGGCACGGTGTTCTGGGCCTTCCAGATCGCCTTGACCGTCTCGGCTTCGCCGAGCTTGTCTTCCAGCGCCTTGGAAACGTCGCCGATATCCTCGAAACCGCAGATGATCGTGTGGCCGTCCTCGTCGGTCGTCACATCCTCGGCGCCGGCCTCGATGGCAGCTTCCATGACGGCGTCGGCATCGCCGACCGAGAGCTTGTAGGTGATCTCACCGACGCGGTCGAAAGAGAAGGAGACCGAACCGGTTTCGCCGAGCGCCCCGCCGGCCTTGGAAAAGGTCGAACGGACGGAGGAAGCGGTGCGGTTGCGGTTGTCGGTCAGCGCCTCGACGATGACGGCAACGCCGCCCGGGCCGTAACCCTCGTAGCGGACTTCCTCGTAGTTCTCGCTATCCGCGCCGGAGGCCTTCTTGACGGCGCGCTCGATATTGTCCTTCGGCATGGACTGCGCCTTGGCGTTCTGGATCGCCAGGCGCAGGCGGGCGTTCATCGACGGGTCAGGCAGACCCGTCTTTGCCGCGACCGTGATTTCACGGGCAAGCTTGGAGAACATTTTCGACCGCACGGCATCCTGCCGACCCTTGCGGTGCATGATATTCTTGAACTGTGAATGGCCAGCCATGGCACCCCTGTCTCATCTGTTCGGCGCCCGTTTCTTTGGTCGCCGGCGGTGTGCGGGGCGTGTCGCCGCGGTAAAGCGTCGCCCTGCCGCCCCGATTTTCGGAATGCCGCCTTATAATTTCATTGCTGGCGCACGTCCAGCAGTCCCGCAAACAAAGCGGTGGCCCGCATCAGTCGGCACGCAGACGTGCCCGGCTCAACAGGAAGGAGTGGCCATCCGTGCGCTCGCAGGTCAGCCCCGTGCGCTCCGAATAGCAGGTAAAGGGGCCGGCCGACCATGTTTCACCATAGGCGATGGTCCTGTCGCCGCCGCAACATCCCTGGTCGCCTACATTGGTAAGCACCACCGCCTTGCCACTTCGACCAAGCGTTGCGCGCACATATTTCGGCTCCACGCGGTCGCAGGAGAGTTCGGGACCGCCATCGGCCGGCTGATAGGTCTCCGTGCCGCCCTCGGGAATGTAGATGCAGCCGATATTGCCTGAGGGCATGACGAAACTTTCGGCGACGCCGAAAGAGCGCGTCGGAAGCTTTTCAACCGGCGGGGTGACGATCTCCCGCGGCTGGCCGGACTCCGCACCGGGGCCACCCGGCGTCGGCGCGCTGCTTGCGAAGGCAAGAGCGGAGGAAAGCAGGACGGCGGGCACGGCAAGAAGGAAACGCATGAAAAGCTCCGGGCATCAGACGCCGGAGAGAATATGAATCGTCGGCCGCTTGGGCAAGTTGCGGATCGAAACCGTGATCGTCGCGTCGTCATCGGTCACGGCATCAAAGCCCTCGCCGAACATGGAAAGGAACTGGCTGATCGGCGGCCCACGGCGATGCATCGGCAGGATCAGCGCCGAGCGCAGGCGCTGCACGACACGGCTCATGCTCTCGGCCCCCATGGTCAGCCCGCCATCGACTGGCACCATCAGCACGTCGAGCCGGCCGATTTCGGCATATTGTTTCTCGGTCAATTCGTGGTGCAGGTGGCCGAGATGGCCGATGCACAGGCCCGCCACCTCGAAGATGAAGATGGAATTACCGTTCGGCTCCATCGCCCCGCCCCAGCCGCGGATATCCGTCGGCACGTTGCGGATATAGGTATCTCCCGCCACGACGTCATGATCGGCCCCCTTTTCCGAACCATCGAGCCAGCCGTGCAGTACATATTCGATGCCCGGCTCCGGGGTCAGCGTGTAGTGGCTGGAATGGGCCTTGTTCATCGTGACCACGGTCGGCAGCGCCGGCGGCTTGTACCAGCCGTTATAGTCCGTCGCGATCTTCACGCCGGCCGGCGTCTCGATGAAGAAGGTCGAGTGGCCGACATAGGTGATGCGCACCTCCTCGTTCGCCTTGGCCTGCACCTTGAGGGCCGCGCCGCCCGAAAAGCTGGCAAAGGTGACGGAGGGCAACGAGCGCGCGATCATCTGGCACTGGCTGACGGGCGCTTCCGCCTGCGCGAGTGAAACCCGCGGAGCGGCAAAAACCGCGGCGGCGGCGAGGATCAACGGAATGAGCAGGAGATGCGGCATCGGCGGCTCCGTTCATTGGTCGGCGCGACTATGCGCCCGCGAGGCGGGCGGGTCGAGATTGCGCGGCCGGCCGGCCGATCACAATCCGTTGAGCCATCTCGCGCGGAACCTTGCACGCCGCCTCACGTTCTCCATCCATCAATCCAACGATTGCGAGGAGCAGCCATGTCCAACCTCACCAAGGCACGCGAGAACCCGAAGGAACAGCTTTTCGACGAGATCGACAGGATCCATGCCGGCATGCTGGGCGTCGACGGCAGCCATATGCACATGCAGCCGATGGCCCCGCAGCTCGACCGCCAGAGCGCGACGATCTGGTTCTTCACCAAGACCGACGCCGAGATCGTCGAGGCCATTTCGCCCGGCACGCGCGCCCATTTCTGCGTCGTCGGCAAGGACCACGACTACCATGCCTGCCTCGCAGGCCGGATTTCCGTACGCAAGGATCCCATCAAGATCGACGAATACTGGAGTTCCGTCGTCGAGGCGTGGTTCGACCACGGCAAGAACGATCCGAAACTCACCCTGCTGGCGCTGGAAATCGAGGACGCGGAAGTCTGGGCCTCGACCGGCAGCAAGCTGAAATTCGGCTGGGAAATCGCCAAGGCCAACTTCAACCCCGACGAGGAACCCGACGTCGGCGTGAAGGCGCATCTCAACTTTTCAAACGGCTCGGCCGATCACCTGCGCCACATGATCTGAGACTCGGCCGGCGTTCGAGATCAGGCCCAGAAATCCGGCAGCGTTTCGGCAAGGCGCGGGCCGAGGCGAAGCGGGGCGATCTTTTCGGCAAGGCCGGTGCGGTCGGAAATCTCGACCGCCAGGCCGCAGATGGTCGCCGGGCCGGACGCCGCCTCGAAGCGGCCTTTCGGCATTTTGGAGATGAAGCGGTTGAGCGGCTCCTCCTTCTCCATGCCGAGGGAGGAATCGTAGTCGCCGCACATGCCGGCATCCGACATATAGCCGGTGCCGCCATTGAGGATCTGGCAATCGGCGGTCGGCACATGGGTGTGCGTGCCGACGACGACGCTGGCACGACCATCGACGAAGTGGCCAAAGCACTGCTTCTCGCTGGTCGCCTCCGCATGGAAATCGAAGATCACGGCATCGGCCTGCTCGCCGAGCGGGCAGGAGGCGAGGATCGTCTCGCCGGCGGTGAAGGGGTCGTCGAGTTCGGGGTGCATGAAGACCCGGCCCATGATGTTGGCGACCAGCACGCGCGCGCCGTTCCGCGCGATGAAGAGGTTCGCGCCGCGGCCGGGCGTGCCGGCGGGGTAGTTGGCGGGGCGCAGGAACTGGTCGTGCCGGCTGGCGAAGGTCACCGCCTCCTTCTGGTCCCAGACGTGGTTGCCGGTCGTCACCACGTCGGCGCCGGCGTTGATCGTCTCAAGGAAGATGTCTTCCGTGATGCCAAAGCCGCCCGCCGCGTTCTCCCCGTTGACGACCACGAAATCCAGCTTGAGATCGCTGATCAGCCCCGGCAGGCGCTGCCAGACGGCCGTCCGCCCGGTCTTGCCCACCATGTCGCCGAGAAAGAGAAAACGCATCGAAGAACCTTACGAAACCTGTTGGAACAAACGAAGGCCGCTTTCGGTGAGGATCGCGTCCAGCGCGACGTCATGCGGCTCCGCGGGTACTGATGCCACTTCCTGGCAATCGAAAGCAATGCCGATCAGTCTCGGCACACGGCCTTTTGCCTTGAGGCGATCAATGGCCCGGTCGTAGTGGCCGGCGCCATAGCCGATGCGGTGGCCTGCCCGATCGAAGGCGGAGAGCGGCACGAGAAGGATATCGGGATCCAGTGCCGCCGCCTCCGGGCCCGGCCCGATCGTGCCGAATCCGGTCTTGATGACGGGCGCACCGACGACCAGCTCCCGGAAGATGATCGTCTCCCGGTCGAGCACGACGGGTAGGCAAAGCCGCGCCCCGCGCGTGCGAAGATGCGCCATCAGCGGGCGGATATCGGCCTCCGAGCGGATCGGCCAGAAGCCCGAGATGACCGTGCCGGGTTCAAACTCGATACGGTCGCCCGCAAGCTCCGCCATGGCGAGACTGCCTTCGATGCGCGCTTCGGGCGCCATTCCATCGCGCAGCGCCAGTCGCTCGTTGCGGATCGCCGCCTTGTGTTCCTTGGGTGTCACTGTCGTCTCCAGCCGTGCTGCCGTGGCTTATCAGCTAGCAGCGCCGGAAGGCAAATCCCCATCCCGTTGCGACGACGGGAGGTCGCAGAATCTGTGCCGCAACGGGACAAAGAGGTAAAAAACCGCCCCGGCCCGTTAAGCATTGGAACAGCTTGTGCTTTCGGCAGCAGGCTTCAGCGGTTAAGCGGGGCGCATGTCATCGGAAAATGATCTTTCCCCCCTCCCCGAGCTGACCGAGATCGAAAAGCGGTGCCTCGAACTTGCCGCCAACGGCAGGACGCCGGCCGATATCGTGCTCGAAACCGACATCGCCATGGCGCGCGTGACGGACGCCATGCACAGCGCGATCGAAAAGCTCGGCGCCCGCAACATCACGGGCGCGATCACCCGTGCCGCCCGCCTCAGGCTGATCTAGAGCATTTCCGCTTTGTCCGACGCCGAGCCGATCCCGCTTCGGCTGGCAATGCTCTAGGCGGCGGCAGAGGCCTCTGCCAGCCGCAGCATGGCAAGCGCCGCGCCCTCGTCCGTTATCAGCGTGTTGCAGCCGACGCGGCGGATGGTGGCACGGATCGCCGGGGCGCGGTGCGCCCCGCCCGAGACGAGCACGATGTGGCGCGCTTTCTTCACCGTGTCGAGATCGATCGACATGACCCGATGGCGGATCGGATGGTCGATCGTGTGGCCCTCCGCATCGAGGAAATTGCACATCGTATCGCAGACGCAGCCGGCCGCGATCAGCTCTTCCAGCTCGTGCCGGGCAATGAAATCTCGCGAGAGCGAACTGGAACGTGGGCCGATGTCGCCGCAACTGACAACCGCGATATCCATGTTCTCCGCCAGTTCGAACAACGTCTTCAGGCCGCATTTCTCAATGAGGCTGCGCTTGGTTTCCCGCGAATCAACGAGCAGCGGCGCCAGGAACAGGTAGCATTCCGCCCCGAGCTGGCTGGCAAGCCGCCAAGTATATTCGATCGGGTTGATGTGGTGCGCCTCGACGACGCCGCCGAGCAGCGAGACGACCTTCACCCGCTCCCGCCGCACCGGGCGAAAACTGGCGAGCGAGGCGGTGAGCGTGCGCCCCCAGCCGACGCCGACGGTGCAATCATCCGGAATCGCCTCCGTCAGGAACTGGCCGAGCGCAAGACCGACGCCCTTGGCCGTCGCCTCCGCGCTGTCGGCCGCCGGCACCACCACCGCCTCGTCGAGCCCATAGGCCTTCTCCAGCCGCACGGCGAGCTCGACGCAATCGGCAACACCCTCGTTGATCCAGATCTGCACCTCCGAGCGCTTCAGCGCTTCATCCAGCATGCGGATGACCGTGGTGCGGCTGACGCCGATCTTTTCCGCCACATCCTTCTGGGTGAGGCCCTGGTTGTAATAGAGCCAGGCCGCCCGGAGGCGCAGTGCCGCCGATTCCGAATAGGCCGTGTGTGTGTCGCGCCGGAGCCTTGCCACGTCGCCTCCATCCTTGTCTGCAATGTCTGGGCGCACCATAACACGGGAAACAAAAAATGCGACATATGTTCAGAAGATTGATCAAAAGTGCTTGACTTTTTCCCGAGGAAACGATGATAGTCCGCCTCATATCGGCTGGCGGCACTCCGTCGGCAGATTGGTTGTGCCAGCCCGCGCGGTGACTGAAACAGGAAGCACAGTTGCCGGGCGCGCTTTCACAGGGAACATGGAGGAGGGCCTGGCGTTCGAGCCGAACGCGGCCCAGCAACAACCATTCGGGATATCGGATATGACGTCCAAGCTTGAACAACTCCGCGCGATGACGACCGTCGTGGCAGATACCGGCGACATCGAAGCCGTGCGCCGCCTGAAGCCGGTCGATTGCACCACCAACCCCACGATCGTCCTGAAGGCGCTCGGCACGCCCATGTTTGCCGACACCGTCGCGGAGGCCATCCGCTGGGGCCAGTCGCAGGGCGGCAACCGCGAGGGCGTCGTCTCGGCCGTGGCCGATCGTCTCGCCATCTCCGTCGGCGCAGCCCTTGCCGAACTCGTGCCCGGCCGCGTCTCGACGGAAGTCGACGCCGATCTCTCGTTCGACACCGAAGCCTCCATCGCCAAGGGCCGCGAGATCATCAAGGCCTACGAGGCACGCGGCATCGCCCGCGACCGCATCCTCATCAAGCTCGCCTCCACCTGGGAAGGCATCCGCGCCGCGGAAGTCCTCCAGAAGGACGGTATCGACTGCAACCTGACGCTGCTCTTCAACAAGGCCCAGGCCATCGCCTGCGCCGATGCCGGCGTCTTCCTCATCTCGCCCTTCGTCGGCCGCATCCTCGACTGGCACGTCAAGGCATCCGGCAAGACCTTCACGGCGGAAGAAGATCCGGGCGTTCTCTCGGTCCGCGCCATCTACGACTACTACAAGTCGAACGGCATCGACACGATCGTCATGGGCGCCTCCTTCCGCAACACCGGCGAGATCGAAGCCCTGGCCGGCTGCGACCGCCTGACGATCAGCCCGGCCCTGCTCGAGGAACTCGATGCGGCCGAAGGCACGCTGGAGCGCAAGCTCTCGCCGGAAAAGGTCGCCAAGGTTTCGCCGATCAAGCTCGACGAAAAGGCCTTCCGCTGGATGCTGAACGAAGACGCCATGGCCACCGAAAAGCTCTCCGAAGGCATCCGCGCCTTCGCCAAGGATCTCGGGAGCCTCCGCGCCATGATCGACAAGGAACTGAAAGCGGCGGCGTAAAGGCTTGCCACAGACACCAAGTACGAAGGCCGCCCTTGAGGCGGCCTTTTGTATGAATCTCATCTCGTAAACATAAACGCAAAAAACTTCGCGAGAAGGAGACAGGGACCTGAAGTGCCGGCTGTCATCCCCGCCTTCGCGCGCGGAGAATGTTCAATCCAACCGCTCCCGCTATAAACAGAAGGCCTACAGGGACGCCGTACTTGTAAAAGCCGGCCGCGGACGCCGTGTAAAACACGAGGAGTCCGATGACAAAATACAGCGCCTGAATAATCCTCAATTCGTCCACCCGACGTTCAACGGCGCTCACGCAAATGCTTGATGGCAATCCGTATGCCTTCGCCAAGCATCCACATCGCGAGCAGGCCCAAAAGCGCCGTCAGCAAGTAAAAGAAGAACGGCTTATCAATCTCAGTCACGACCGAGTGTTTAAGCGCTATCCTGCCCGACACGAAGGCGCGTATCGCGAGACCCGCTGCGAACATCCCGCCAGCCATCGCGATTGCGACAAACAACCAAACAGCACGATCTGTTAAAGGACGCTCCTCGTTCATCGTGATCAATCCATGATTGTCGTTTTGATCACGGATTACAGCGAAAATTTAAGGAGCGCCTAGCCGAAGATCCAGGAAGGTTTTCAATTTCAACAATCGATAGCGGGCACGCGGCTAAGCGTCCCCCGGAAATCATGCATATCTCATGGCGAAAGCCATGCATTCAGCAGAAATGACTGAAATGTAAAATAAAAAGTGCGATCCACGACGACCGATGGAGATTTACGATCCTGGGTGCCTACAAACGTAGGTGGGCACCGTGTGACCAAGCCCACGGGCCGGGTCAGGGACAGCTCCCTTTGGATCGAGTATGGCCCCAGGGATTGTGGTTCCTGTCGGGAAGCGCAGATCGCCTCCGCTATATAGGCGCAAAGCGGCCGCTTCGCCAGTGGCAATTGTTTAGGTTCAGTTGACCGGCGGCTTGCCTGAGAGTTTGGCCGCCATGCCCTGGATCTGGCTCGTCAGTTCGCCGAGCGCCTGGGCGATGGCGTCTTCGCTGCGCGAGACCTCGCTCATCACGCCTTCTCGCCCCTTGCGCAGATCCTCCGTCTCCGCTTCCAGCTTGCTCAGCCGGCGCTTGACGTCGTTGAGCTCGTCCATGACCATGATACCGGCCATGACGGTCAGGCGCAGGTCGCCGATCTCGCCGAACTGGCTCTTCAGGTGCCCGACATACTGATCGAAGCCGGAGGCGAGCTCTTCAAGATGCGCCTCCTGGCCCTCTTCGCAGGCCATGCGATAGGCCTTGCCATCGATCTGTACGGTTACCTGTGCCATGCGGGATTTCCTGACTGATTATCGATCGAGCACGGCCCGGATGGTTTCCATGGCCGTGACGAGCCGCCGGGAGACCTCGCGGTTGACCTCCTCCAGGCGGTTTGCACGGAATTCGGACTGGTCGAGCTCCTGGGCGAGCCGCGAGCGATCGGCATTGACACGCCGCACCTCGCCTTCGACCTCTCCATGGTCGCGTTCGCGGTCGAAGCGCATGTCGAGCGCATTGTCGAGGCTGAGTATCGCTCTGCGAAGCTCCTCGATCGCCGCTCTGACTGTTTCCCCGTTCGTCATAAAGCCTTCACCGGCACTCTCAAAAAACACGAATCGCCGCCGCCAGCGCCGGTTCTCTCCCATTGACAGTATTCAACTGCGGGCACGAGCGTCAACAGCACGGCCATCGCGGCGGGAAAGCCGCTGTGGATCAGCATCGCGGCGGGTTGCGCAAGGTGCCCGATACAGCCCCGTTGCCGCGGCAAAAAAGCCGCCGGAATCCCCCCGCAAAGGCCGGAAAAACCGCCGAATTCGTTGACTCCGACGGCTTACCTGCTATGTGTCACCCGCTTCCTAACCGATGCCGGAAACGGCACCGGCCCTGACACCCCGAAGAATACGGAACAGTCATGATCTCTCGCGAAAAACACGACCGGATGGCGAACGCAATTCGCTTCCTTTCCATGGATGCCGTGGAAAAGGCGAACTCGGGTCACCCCGGCCTGCCTATGGGCGCAGCAGACATCGCAACGGTTCTTTTCACCCGCTTTCTCTCCTTCGATCCGAAGACCCCGTCCTGGCCGAACCGCGACCGTTTCGTGCTGTCGGCCGGCCACGGCTCGATGCTCCTCTACTCGCTGCTTTATTTGACGGGCTACGAGGACATCACGATCGACGAGATCAAGAATTTCCGCCAGCTCGGCGCCAAGACGGCCGGCCACCCGGAATACGGCCATGCCGCCGGCATCGAGACGACCACCGGTCCGCTCGGCCAGGGCATCGCCAATGCCGTCGGCATGGCGCTTGCCGAGCGCAAGCTGCGCGACGAGTTCGGCTCCGACCTCATCGAACACTATACCTACGTTCTCGCAGGTGACGGCTGCCTCATGGAGGGGATCAGCCAGGAAGCAATCTCGCTCGCCGGCCACCTGAAGCTGAACAAGCTGATCGTGTTCTGGGACGACAACAACATCTCCATCGACGGCCCGATCTCGATCGCCGACTCGACCGACCAGCACGCCCGCTTCCGCGCCAGCGGCTGGAACACGATCGCTGTCGACGGTCATGATCCGGATGCGATCGCCGCGGCGATCGAAGTGGCTCAGAAATCCGACAAGCCGACCATGCTCGCCTGCAAGACGACGATCGGCTTCGGCGCCCCGAACAAGGCCGGTACGCACAAGGTGCACGGTTCGCCGCTCGGCGCGGACGAAATCGCCGCCGCCCGCAAGGCACTGAACTGGGAATCGGAAGCCTTCGTCGTTCCTTCCGACGTGCTTGACGCCTGGCGCCTTGCCGGCCTTCGCTCTGCCAAGACCCACAAGGAATGGGACGCGCGCCTCGAAAAGACGGACGCCGAGAAGAAGGCACAGTTCGTCCGCCGCTTTGCCGGCGATCTCGAGAGCAGCCTGGATTCGGCCATCTCCGCCTACAAGAAGAAGCTTGCCGAAACCAAGCCGAACCCGGCGACCCGAAAGGCTTCGGAAGACGCGCTCGAGGTCATCAACGGCGTTCTCAACGAAACGATCGGCGGCTCGGCCGACCTCACCGGCTCGAACAACACCAAGACGAGCCAGACCAAGTCGATCACCCCGACGGACTTCTCCGGCCGCTACATCCACTACGGTGTGCGCGAGCACGGCATGGCGGCAGCCATGAACGGCATGGCGCTGCATGGCGGCCTCATCCCGTATTCCGGCGGCTTCCTGATCTTCTCGGACTACTGCCGTCCCTCGATCCGCCTTGCCGCCCTGATGGGCATCCGCGTCATCCACGTCCTGACGCACGATTCCATCGGCCTTGGCGAAGACGGCCCGACGCACCAGCCGGTCGAGCATATGGCGGCCCTGCGCGCCATCCCGAACCTGCTCGTCTTCCGCCCGGCCGATGCCACGGAAACGGCCGAGTGCTGGCAGCTTGCCCTCGAAAGCCACAACCGCCCGTCCGCCATCGCGCTGACCCGCCAGAACCTGATGCCGGTCCGTCTGGAGTATGAGGAAGAAAACCTCTGCGCCCGCGGCGCCTACGATCTCGTCTCGGCCAGCGATGCCCAGGTGACGCTCTTCGCCTCCGGCTCGGAAATCGAGATCGCGGTCAAGGCGCAGCAGGCGCTGTCGGCCAAGGGCGTTTCGACCCGCGTCGTCTCGGTTCCCTGCTTCGAGCTCTTCGCCGAGCAGCCGGAAGCCTACCAGCAGGCGGTCATCGGCAATTCGCCGGTCAAGATCGCCATCGAGGCCGGCATCCGCCAGGGCTGGGATCACTTCATCGGTTCGGACGGCCTCTTCGTCGGCATGTCCTCCTTCGGCGCATCCGGTCCCTACAAGGACCTTTACAAGCACTTCGGCATCACGCCGGAGGCCGTTGTCGCCGCCGCGGAAGCCAAGCTCGCCTGAGTGCGTAGGGCGCGACCTGTCGCGCCCTCCCCCGCCAAACGTTTTATTGATAGGGAGAGACCCCACATGACTGTGAAAGTTGCCATCAACGGCTTTGGCCGCATCGGCCGTAACGTTCTGCGCGCAATCGTCGAATCCGGCCGCACCGACATCGAAGTCGTTGCCGTCAACGACCTCGGCCCGGTCGAGACCAACGCGCATCTCGTTCGTTACGATTCCGTGCACGGCAAGTTCCCGGGCACCGTTACCGTTTCCGGCGACACGATCGACGTCGGCCGCGGCCCGATCCGCGTCACCGCGATCCGCGATCCGAAGGAACTGCCCTGGGGCGACGTCGACATCGCGCTGGAATGCACCGGCCTGTTCACGACGAAGGAAAAGGCCGGCGCGCATCTCGCCAACGGCTCCAAGCGCGTCATCGTCTCCGCACCGTGCGACAATGCCGACAAGACGATCGTCTACGGCGTCAACCACAACACGCTGACGAAAGACGACCTCGTCATCTCGAACGCGTCCTGCACGACGAACTGCCTGGCGCCCGTCGCCTATATTCTCGACAAGGCCTTCGGCATCGAGAAGGGCTACATGACGACGATCCACTCCTACACGGGTGACCAGCCGACGCTCGACACCATGCACAAGGACCTGTACCGCGCCCGCGCCGCAGCCCTGTCCATGATCCCGACCTCGACGGGTGCCGCCAAGGCCGTCGGCCTCGTTCTGCCGCAGCTCGCCGGCAAGCTCGACGGCTCGGCGATCCGCGTACCGACCCCGAACGTCTCGGTCGTCGACCTGAAGTTCGTGCCGTCGCGCAACGTCACGGCTGACGAAGTCAACGCCGCCATCAAGGCCGCCGCCGAAGGCGAACTGAAGGGCATCCTCGACTACGTCACCGGCCCGCTCGTCTCGATCGACTTCAACCACGACAGCCATTCCTCGAACTTCGCTGCCGACCAGACCAAGGTCCTCGACGGCAACCTCGTGCGTATCCTGTCCTGGTACGACAACGAGTGGGGCTTCTCGAACCGCATGTCCGACACGGCCGTTGCCCTCGGCAAGCTGATCTAAGCAGAAACGCAAAACACCCGGGCAGCGATGCCCGGGTGTTTTTTCATGACCAGACACCAGACTTCCGGAGCGGCCCCATGACCTTCAAGACCCTCGACAACCTCACCGATATCGCCGGCAAGCGCGTGCTCGTCCGCGTCGATCTCAACGTGCCCGTCAAGGACGGCAAGGTCACCGATGCAACCCGCATCGAACGCGTCGCCCCGACCATCCGCGAACTCTCGGAAAAGGGCGCGAAGGTCATCCTGCTCGCCCATTTCGGCCGCCCGAAGGGTGAGGTCGTCGCCGACATGTCGCTTGAACAGATCCTGCCCGCCGTCAACGACGTTCTCGGCAGAAAGGTCGGCTTTGCCGCCGATTGCATCGGCGAGCCGGCCGCCACCGCCATCGCCGCCCTGCCGAACGGCGATATCCTGCTTCTCGAAAACACCCGTTTCCACAAGGGTGAGGAGAAGAACAGCCCGGACTTCACCGCGGCTCTGGCTGCCAGTGGCGACATCTACGTCAACGACGCCTTCTCCGCCGCCCATCGCGCCCATTCCTCGACCGAGGGCCTTGCGCATCTGCTGCCCGCCTATGCCGGCCGCACCATGCAGGCCGAGCTGGAAGCGCTGGAAAAGGGCCTCGGCAATCCGGCCCGCCCTGTCGTCGCCATCGTCGGCGGCGCCAAGGTCTCCACCAAGATCGACCTCCTCATGAACCTTGTGAAGAAGGTCGACGCGCTGGTCATCGGCGGTGGCATGGCGAACACATTCCTCGCCGCCCGGGGCACCAATGTCGGCAAGTCGCTCTGCGAGCACGACCTTGCCGATACCGCCAAGCAGATCATGATCGAGGCTGCGACCGCAACCTGCGCCATCGTTCTGCCGGAAGACGGTGTCGTCGCCCGCGAGTTCAAGGCCAATGCCGAGAACGAAGTGGTCGATGTCAACGCCATTCCGGCCGACGCCATGATGCTCGATGTCGGTCCGAAGACGATCGAGGCAGTCAACGCCTGGATCTCGCGCGCTTCGACGCTCGTCTGGAACGGCCCGCTCGGCGCCTTCGAAATCGCGCCCTTCGACACCGCGACGGTGGCTGCTGCCAAACATGCCGCCGCACGCACCAAGGAAGGCGCACTCGTCTCTGTCGCTGGTGGTGGTGATACGGTCGCGGCCCTCAACCATGCCGGCGTTGCCGACGATTTCACCTATGTCTCGACCGCCGGCGGCGCCTTCCTCGAATGGATGGAAGGCAAGCCGCTGCCGGGCGTCGATATCCTGCGCCAACAGAAATAATGCCAAAGCCCTTGCGCTTGGCGGTGGATCGCCTACATTCCTGACATCGTCAACGTTCAGAAAGGAAGGTGATCCAATGTCTAATGAGATTTCGGTCTTGGCTTCGGGCATGGGAATTGTGGTGAACGCAACGAGGCAGCCCTCGTTCTGATCACGCCTTCCTTCGGGTCCAAAGACCCGGGTCCACGCCGGACCAAACCTCATGGGGGCCACCTTCGGGTGGCCCTTTTGCGTTTCCGAGACGGCGCTGCCGCGCCGAACCGCAACGAAGGAGTGGTTTGCGGCCCTTTGACCTCGATCTGCCGGGCCTTTCCGGCAACGGCCTTGTCTTACGGACGGACCAGCACGGTCAGCATCATCAGGGCGATGGCGACGACGGCGATCTTCCAGAAATCCGCACGGCGTTTCAGCCCCGGCAGGCCGAGAGGCCGGATGAGATGCAGCAGCATGACGGCAAGCAGCAGGGCGGGAAGGATTTTCGACATGACGGCCTTTCTCCCCCCTTCCTGTCACACCTCAGACACTTTTCCAAGCGATCAGCACGAGACCTGAAATTCGTACGCCCACGTGCTTTGCATCTGGCAATCGCGGACAGGTGCGCTATTCCTTACCCATTGGCGAAACTCACGAAAACCTCATGCGAAAAAACCTCATATCCGTCTTCGCGCTTCTCATGGGCACGCTGTTCCTCTTTCTCGGGAACGGCCTGCACGGCCTGCTTCTGCCGATGCGCGGCGCCTTCGAAGGGTATGAGACGACGATGCTCGGCCTGCTGGGTACGTCCTGGGCCTCGGGTTTCGTTCTTGGCTGCCTTCTCGCCCCGACCGTCGTCAAGCGCATCGGCCATGTCCGTGCCTTTTCCGGTTTCGCCTCGCTGATCGCCATCATCGCGCTTCTGACGGGCATGCTGGTCGATCCGTTCTGGTGGATCGCGCTGCGCGCCGTCACCGGCTTCTCGATCGCCGGCACCTCGATGATCATCGAAAGCTGGCTGAACGAGCGCGCGACCAATGAAAGTCGCGGCCTGATCTTCTCGCTCTACATCGCCATCACCCTCGTCGGCACCGTCGGCGGCCAGATGACCGTGGCGCTGGGCGACGTGACGACCCCCCTGCTCTTCATGTTCGCCGGTATCCTCTATTGCCTTGCCATGCTGCCGACGACGCTCTCCACAGCCGCCTCGCCGCAGCCGCTAAAGCAGGTCAGGCTCGACATCCCCGCGCTCTACCGCACCTCGCCGGTCGCCAGCGTCGGCATCGTGCTGATCGGCATCGCCAACGGCGCCTTCGGCACGCTCGGCGCGGTCTTCGGCGCCAATGCAGGCCTCTCGCCCAGCACGATCGCCATCATGATGAGTGTCGCCATCTTCGCCGGCGCCGTGATGCAGCTGCCCGCCGGCCGCCTGTCCGACCGCGTCGACCGGCGCATCGTGCTCGCGGCGCTGTCCGCCATCGCCGCCGCGGCGGGTCTGTCGCTCTTCGTCTTCCAGCCCGCCTCGGTCACCATGCTTCTGGTGCTGACGGCGCTCTATGGCGCCATGGCAAACGCGCTCTACCCGATCGCCGTCTCGCACGCCAACGACTTCGCCAGCCCGGAAGACTTCGTCAAGGTCTCCGGCGGTCTGCTGCTGCTCTATGGCGTCGGCACGATCATCGGCCCGACGATCGGCGGTCCGATCATGTCGGCGGTCGGCCCCTATGCGCTCTTCATGGTCACCTGCTGGGCGCATATCCTGATCACCGCCTACGCCATCTTCCGCAGCCGGCGCCGCGCCGCAAAGCCGGCCGAGATGCGCGAGAACTACACGACCCTCAATCCCGGCACGCTCACCACGCCGGAAAGCCTTCAGCTTTCGCCGCGCGCCCTCGCCCAGCCACAGGCCGCCGACGAGCAACAGGAGGAGCGACCCGCATGACCTTTTTCGAAGACGACCGCCCGGCAAGGAAGATCGCCCACGAGATCGGCAGCGACCTCGCGCTGCTGTCCGTCGACGAGCTTTCCGCCCGCATCGACCTGCTGCGCGCGGAAATCGAACGGCTGGAGGCCGAAAAGCTGAAGAAGGGCGCCAGCCGATCGGCCGCGGAAAATCTGTTCCGGTAGGCGCGTCGGACTGCCGCAGCCTTGCCGAAAAGGCACAGACACAAGCAAACCGGCAATAGAGTTAACCGGCCATTAAGCCTTCCCTGTTATTACTTGAACATCCGGTCCTTCCGGGTTCAGACATTTTCACCCTTCGGGGTTCGGTCTGATTTTTCTCCCTGTTTTACCTTGAGAGCCGCTTTCCGCGGCTCTTTTTTTGTCTGCCGCGCCCACAAAAGGAACCTGTCCCGAAAGAATTGTGGAGATTAACCCTTTCTTAAGAATACCCTTGCGCGAATTAGGTTATGGGATCATCCTCACGACATAGACCGGCCGATTGGAACACCACGGGCCGACCTTCCGTTACCTGCATGTGATGCGTTCAACAGGGATGAAACCATGTCCGAAAGAGGATTGAATACCGTCAGCTTCGCTGGCCACGTTGCGTCGTCGGCGCAATTCAAGTCCCTGTACGCCGAAGGCATGGGTCTGGTCGAGGAGACCGCGAGCTATCTCGATGGCGTCGGCCGCCAGGCTTCCAAGGTGCTGCCCCGCATGGCCTCCGTGCTTTATGCGGCAGAGTCGATGCGCCTCACCACCCGCCTGATGCAGATGGCCTCCTGGCTGCTCCTGCAGCGCGCCGTCAACAATGGCGAGATGAGCCGCGACCAGGTGCTTTCGGAAAAGAACAAGGTCCGCCTCGACAGCTTCAACGTCGACAAGACCGCACCCGGCTGGAACGACCTGCCGGAAGCCTTCCGCGACCTCATCGAGCGCTCGCTGCGCCTGCAGAACCGCATCGCCCTGCTCGACCGCGAGATCTATCGCCCGCAGGAGGTCCAGACCTTCGCACCCGACAACCAGAACAGCGTGCAGGCCCAGATCAACCTGCTGCAGACGGCCTTCGGCAACAACTGAGCGACAGGCCAGATGTGACGATGGAGACCCGGCTCAGGCCGGGTTTTTTGTTGCACGGACCGCCCTCGCCTGCCCGCCGGGATCATCTCCTCCCAAAACGCAAAAAACCCGGCCGAAGCCGGGTTTTTCAAATTCGTCCGAAGCAGGCGGATTAGAGGCCGAGGCCTTCGAAGCGCTTCTTGAACTTGGAGACGCGGCCGCCGCGGTCCATGAGCTGCTGGTTGCCGCCGGTCCAGGCCGGGTGCGACTTCGGGTCGATTTCGAGGTTCATCGTTGCGCCTTCCGAACCCCAGGTCGAGCGGGTTTCGTACTCGGTGCCGTCGGTCATCACAACCTTGATGGTGTGGTATGCGGGATGGATATCAGCCTTCATGACAACTTTCCTGCCTGTTCCGGGGGCCAATTGTCGCAACGGATTGCGACAGCGGGGCCAAAGACGTAAATGAAGCCGCGGTCGGTCGGACCTACGGCTTCCCAATTCGATGGCGAGCCTATACAGGAAGGCCGTCTGGATAACAAGAGCCGAAAGACAATTCGTGCCGGAAGGCGCTGGAAACGGGGGTATGGTGTCCACAGACAAAGAGCAGGGCGCACAGGAAAAATCGGCGCGCCGCAACATTCGTCCGCTGGGCAGGCTCGCTCCCTATATCGGCCGTTATCGCGGCCTCGTCGCCGGGGCGCTGGTGGCCCTCGTAATGGCCGCCGTCACCACGCTCATCCTGCCGCTCGCCGTCCGCCGTATGATCGACCACGGCTTCTCCGGCGCCGATGCCGGCTTCATCAACACCTATTTCATGATGCTCTTCGCGCTGGCCGGCCTGCTCGCGCTGGCGAGCGCCATGCGCTATTACTTCGTCATCACGCTCGGCGAACGCATCGTGGCGGACCTGCGCCGCGACGTCTTTTCCCATGTGACGAGGCTTTCGCCCGCCTTCTTCGACGTCAACCAGTCCGGCGAGATCGTCTCGCGGCTGACCGCCGACACGACACAGATCAAATCCGCCGTCGGCGCCACCGCTTCCGTCGCGCTGCGCAACCTCATCCTCTGTTTCGGCGCCATCGCCATGATGGTCTATACCAGTCCGAAACTCTCCAGCCTCGTCATCGCCGCCATTCCGGTGATCGTCTTCCCGCTCGTCGCCTTCGGCCGCTCGGTGCGCCGCCGCTCGCGCGAGGCGCAGGACACGCTGGCCGCGGCCTCCGCCTATGCCGGCGAGGCGATCGGCGCCACCCGCACGCTTCAGGCCTTCAACGCGGAAGACGCCGCCCGCGCCCGCTTCTTCGGTGCTGTCGAGCAGGCCTATGGCGCCGCACGCTCCGCCATCCGCGCCCGCTCGCTGCTGACCGGCTTTGCCATCGCCATGATCTTCGGCTCTGTCGTTGCCGTGCTCTGGTTCGGCGCCCGCGACGTGCTGGCGGGCACGCTTTCGGCCGGCACGCTCGGCCAGTTCCTGCTCTATGCGGTCTTTGCCGCCGGCAGCCTCGGCGCACTGTCGGAAGTCTGGGGCGAGCTTTCGCAGGCTGCCGGCGCCGCCGAGCGTCTCACCGAACTTCTGGCCGAGCCGCCCGCCATCACCGCGCCTGCGAACCCTGTGGCCCTGCCGCTGCCCGCCCGCGGCGAGCTCACTTTCCGCGATGTGCATTTCTCCTATCCCGCCCGCCCCGGCTATCGCAGCATCAACGGCCTGGACTTTGCAGTAAGGCAGGGCGAGACCGTGGCCATCGTCGGCCCCTCCGGCGCCGGCAAGAGCACGATCCTCTCGCTGGTGCTGCGCTTCTACGATCCCGATACCGGCACCGTACTTCTCGACGGGGTAGACCTTCGTGCCGCCGATCCGGAAGAGCTGCGCCGCCGCATCGCGCTGGTGCCGCAGGACGTCACCATTTTTGCTGCGACGATCCGCGACAACATCGCCTTCGGCATGACCGGCGTGAGCGACGAGGCCGTGCAGGCCGCAGCAAGGGCCGCACAGGCGGAAGAATTCATCGCACGGCTCGACAAGGGCTATGACACCATGGTGGGCGAGCGCGGCGTGACGCTGTCCGGCGGCCAACGCCAGCGCATCGCCATCGCCCGGGCCATCCTCAAGGACGCCCCGTTGCTGCTGCTCGACGAGGCGACCTCCGCGCTCGACGCGGAAAGCGAAACGCTCGTCCAGAAGGCCCTCGACGGCCAGATGGGCAAGCGCACCACGATCGTCATTGCCCATCGTCTCGCGACCGTTCTCAAGGCCGACCGCATCCTCGTCATGGAGGCCGGCCGTATCGTCGAGGAAGGCACCCACCAGTCGCTCATAAGGCAGGACGGCCTCTACGCCCGCCTCGCCCGCCTGCAGTTCGATCACGGTGGTCAGGCGTTCCTTGGAGAAGACCGCGCAACCGGCTGAATGCGGCCCCTTGCCTGACGGGCTGGGCGCCCTATCCTGAGGTGGCGGACTTCACGTCACCTCGGGAGGAAACCACGTGACATTTTCGACGCTCACCCGCCGGACCCTCATGGCCCTCGGCACCACCGTGCTTGCATCGCTGGCACTCGGCCAGCCCGCCAGCGCCCAGCAGTTTCCCGACAGGACCGTCACGCTTGTCGTGCCCTTCGCCGCCGGCGGCTCGACGGATGTCGTCGCGCGCATCATCGCGCAGAAGATGGGCGACATCCTCGGCCAGCAGATCATCGTGGAAAATGTCGGCGGCGCGGGCGGCAGCCTGGGGGCCGACCGTGTGGCGCGCGCCGAACCCGATGGCTACACGATCCTGATGGCGACCGTCGCCACCCATGCACTGAACCCGCTGATCCTCAAGACCAAGCCCTACGATGCGGAAAAGGACTTCGCGCCGGTCTCCTTGCTGGTCATCGTGCCGAATGTCCTGGTGGTGAATCCGGAGCTGCCGGCCAAGAATGTCGAGGAACTGCTGGCCCTGCTGAAGGCCGATCCGGAAGGGTACAGCTATGCCTCCTCCGGCAATGGCACGCCGCTGCACCTTTCTGGAGAGCTCTTCAAATCGATGGCCGGCGTCAGCATGCAGCATGTGCCCTACAAGGGCTCCGGCCCGGCACTGAACGACGTGATCGGCAACCAGATCCCGATCATGTTCGACAACCTGCCGTCGTCCTCCGGCCACATCAAGGCTGGTACGCTGCGGGCGCTCGCCGTCACCACGAAGGAGCGCGCCGCTTCGTTCCCCGACGTGCCGACGATCGCCGAAGCGGGCATTCCCGGCTACGAGACCTATACCTGGAACGCGCTCTTCGCCCCGGCCGGCACGCCAAACGAGGTCGTCGCCAAGCTCAACGAGGCCGCCAACGCGGCGCTGAAGGATCCGGCCGTCGCCGAGCGCATGAAGGAGTTCAGCGCCACCATCGTCGGTTCGACGCCGGAAGAACTCGGCAAGCACGTCACGGCCGAGCTTGCCAAGTGGAAGCCGGTTGTCGAGGGCGCCAACATCCAGATGGACTGACGCTGCCTGTCCGAAGCAATTCCGCTTCGGCGGGATTGCTTCAGCGTTCGGTGAGTTTCAGTTCGATGCGACGGTTGGTTGCCCGCGCCGCATCATCGCTGCCTTCGGCGATCGGCTGGAACTCGCCGAAACCGGCCGCAACAAGCCGGTTGGCCGGAACGCCCCTGGAGATCAGGAACTTGACGACCGACGTCGCGCGGGCGGAAGAAAGCTCCCAGTTGTCGCGGTAGCGGCCCGTGCCCGACAGCGGCACATTGTCCGTGTGCCCGTCGACGCGCAGCACCCAGTTGATCTCCGAGGGGATCTCGCGAGCAAGATCGAGCAGCGCGGTGGCAAGCTTGCTCATTTCCGCCTGCCCCGCCTCGTTGAGGTCGTTGCCGCCAGAGGGGAACAGCACTTCCGACTGGAAGACGAAGCGGTCGCCGACGATGCGGATGTTTTCCCGGTCGGAAAGGATTTCACGCAGGCGCCCGAAGAAATCGGAACGGTAGCGGTTGAGCTCCTGCACGCGCTGCGCCAGCGCGACATTCAGGCGGCGGCCGAGATCGGCGATCTTCGTCTGCGACGACTTGTCCTTGGCTTCGGAGGCCTGCAGCGCCTCCTCGACGGCGGCGATCTGGCTGCGCAGCGCCGCGATCTGCTGGTTGAGCAGCTCGATCTGGCTCATGGCCCGGGCGCTCACCTGCTTTTCCGAATCGAGCTCGCCCTCCAATGTCGTGACCCGCGCATTGGCGGCATCCGAAACCCCGGCGCCACTGTCGAGCAGTTGCTGCAGGCGGGTACGGTCACTCTCCGACTGGGCGAGCGAGGCCTGGAGATTGGCTAGCGCGTCCTCGAGGTCCTGCTTGCCGCTCTTTTCCAACGCCAGAAGCTGGGTCAGCTCGTTGATCTGGCTGGTTAGCCGGTTGAGCACGTCGTCCTTGCCGGAGATTTCACGGCTGAGGAAGAACTGCGCCAGCACGAAGACCGTGAGCAGGAACATGATGGCGAGCAGCAGCGTCGACAGCGCGTCAACGAAGCCCGGCCAGTAATCGACCGTGCGTTGGCTGCGCCGGTTGCGGGCAAGCGCCATCCTTATTCGCCCCCGGCCTTATGCACCTTTTCCGTCGTGCGCTCCGGCAGGCGCTCGACGGTCTTCTCGCCGCTGCGTGCGGCAAGCCGGTCGAGCGTGCGGCGCAGCGCTTTCGCTTCCTCCTGCTGTGCCTCGATCCAGTCGCGCAACATCTGCTGCTCGCTGCGCATGTTCTTGACGAGGCCCTGGATACCTTCGGCAAGGCTGGCCATGGCCGCGGTCGAACGCCCGGGCCCGCCCTCCTGCGCCAGCTTGAGGATCTGCTGTGCCAGCGCCTGCACGTCGGTGGAGGAGTTGGCCGCCATGTCGACCACCGGCTGCAGCTCCGAGCCGACATCGGTGACGGACGAAAGCCAGTTTTCCAGCTCCGTATAAAAGCGGTTCTGTGCGCGGCCGGCCTGAAGGTCGAGGAAGCCGAGAATCAGCGAGCCGGAGAGACCGAAAAGCGAGGTGGAGAAAGCCGTTCCCATGCCTTCGAGCGGCGCGGAAAGGCCTTCCTTCAGCGCGTTGAGAATGTCGTTCGCCGTACCGGCACCGGCATCGAGTGACTGGATGACGGCGCTGATCGAGCCGATCGTTCCGAGCAATCCCCAGAAGGTGCCGAGCAGGCCGAGGAAGACGAGAAGGCCGATCAGGTAGCGGGAGGTGTCGCGCGATTCGTCGAGGCGCGTGGCGATGGAATCAAGGATCGACCGTAACGCCGTGGTCGAGAGCGCCACCGAATGACGCCGACCGATCAAAGCACGCATCGGCGCAAGCAGGACGGGATCGCGCCCGACCTTCTCGGCGCTGCCGGCCGCGCGGAACGAATTGAACCAGCGCACCTCCGGCCGCAGCGCCAGCACATGGTTGAAGACCAGCAGGATGCCGATCAGCAGAACGCCGAGAATAAGGCCGTTCAGGCCGGGGTTGCTGAGGAAGGCCGATTGCGCCTGGCGGAAGAGGATGGCGGCCACGAAGCCGACGATGATGAGGAAGATCACCATCGTCCAGAAGAAGGCCATGGGGCTTGAGAGTTTGTGGGGATAATCTTCCCCGGTCTCGGGCGCCCCTCCCCAACCCGACAGCCCAAGCTTCGCCATGTCGTCGTCTCTCCGCTTCCTTGTCGGGCGGGAGACTAGAGGAAGATTGCGCCGAATTGAAGGGCTTAGCGGCAACAGCGGCGCGGAATGCGCCGCCCAATTGCGGGTCTTAGCGGGTCGGCACCGGGCGATGCACGACTTCGCTCAGCGCCTTGTGGATATATTCGTTGCCCGCGATGATCGTGCCGGTGTCGAGCATAGCGCTGCCGCCCGTCAGATCGGTTGCATAGCCGCCGGCTTCGCGAATCAGGAGAATACCAGCCGCCAGATCCCAAGGCGCCAGATCGCGTTCCCAGAAGCCGTCGAAACGGCCCGCGGCGACATAGGCAAGGTCGAGCGCGGCAGAGCCGAGACGACGCATGCCGGCGACTTCACCCATCACGTGGCGCAGCTCGATAAGAAACTTGCCATGGTTGCCGCGGCCGAGATGCGGCACGCCGCAGCCGATGACCGCATCCGACAGGCTCTTACGGGCCGCAACGCGCAGGCGCCGATCGTTGAGGAAGGCGCCGCCGCCACGCTCGGCGGTGAAGAGTTCATCCGTCGCCGGGTTCAGCACCACGGCAGCAACGATCTCGCCGTTGCGCTCGAGCGCGATCGAAATGGCGAAGGCGGGAATGCCGTGCAGGAAGTTGGTCGTGCCGTCGAGCGGATCGACGATCCAGCGATGTGCCCCGTCGGTGCCGGCGATCTCTTCCGATTCCTCGCCAAGGAAACCGTAGGTCGGACGGGCCTTCATCAGGTCTTCACGGATCAGCTTCTCCGCCTTTCGGTCGGCCTGCGAGACATAGTCGCCCGGGCCCTTGAGCGAGACCTGCAGGTTCTGCACCTCGCCGAAGTCACGCGCGAGCGACTTGCCGGCCTTGAAGGCGGCCTGAACCATGACGTTGAGAAGAGCTGAACGAGCCATGTAGAAATAATCCTTCGGGAATGTCCGGCGCTTCGAAACGGCAGAGCCGCGGCGCGAAAGCACGCCGTGACCGGAATATGTGGCCTCAAAACCACAAATCCCCCGAAGTTTCAAGCCTTCGCCCCCTGCAACGGCTGCAATGCAGGGGGCCTGATGCTGCAAAGGGTAAACGGGACGGCCTCAGGAGCCGGACCGGTACTTGTTCGCCGCGTCGACTGCAGCCTTCTGTTGTGTGTCGCTGAGGCCGAGATAGAAGTCCTCGAGCGAGGGATCGTTGAGCCCGGCGCGGCGCGCCAGAACGAACCACTTGCCTGCCTCGACCGGATCGGCCTTCGTGCCGATGGCATGGATATAGAGCTGGGCGAGCTTGCTCTGGGCCACGGCATTGCCGCCGCCGGCCGCCCGCTTCAGCCACTTGAAGCCGGCCTCGTAGTCACGCTCGCCGCCCGTGCCGTTGACCAGCCACATGCCGAGATCGAGCTGGGCCGTATCGAAGCCGGCGCGCGCCGCGCGCAGCAGCCACTCACGGGCGCGCCTGGTCTTCTCCTCCGGCAGGTCCTTCAAACCGATATAAATCTGCGAAACGGCATATTGCGCATCGGCAATGCCCTGCTCGGCGGATTTTTCATAGTAGGGCAACGCGGCGCGCAGGCCCTTTTCTCCCGGAGAATCGGCCACCAGCACCTGTGCATAGTTGAACTGGGCGGAGGCATTGCCAAGCTCGGCCGATTTCTTCATCAGCTCGTCCGCCCTGGTGCGGTCTTCCTTCGAGCCCGAGCGCTCCATCAAGAGGATGGCATATTTGAACATGCCGGTCGGATCGCCGCCGCCTGCCGCCTGCTCATACCAGAACATGGCCTGTTCGCGGTTGCGCTTGACGCCGAGGCCGCGATCGAGGACCTCGGCCACCAGTGTCTGGGCTGCCGGATCGCCGAGCTGCGCGCGCGGCAGGGCCAGCTCCATCGCCGTCAGGTAGCGCCCGCGCTGGAAAGCGCCATACGCCTCGTCGATCTTCCCGGTAAAGGGTTTTTCCGCCGGCAATGCCGGCAGGTCCGCCCCCATGCGGTCGAGCACCGAGAGGCCGGTCGAAGGGCCATCGGCCGGCTTTTCCGTCTGCTTGTCCGTCTTCGCAGCAGACGCGTCATCGACAGATACCGGTTCAACGTCGGTCGCCGGATCCTTGGCGACCTCAGCACTACCGGCCGTGACGGACGGTCCCTTCTTCGCCGTTTCCGCAAGGGCGGGAATGGCCACGACGACACCCGCGGCGAGAAACGCCACCGGCGCGATACGGCAAGCTTGGATGAGAACGGCCCTGATCATGCGCGCCTACTATTGCTCAAACCGTGGCGCTTTTTCGTCAAGAAGCGCATTGACGGCGGCAACCACATGGGGCGCCTGCGCCGGATCGGCGAAAACCGCCCTGTCGAGCGCCACAAATTCCGCACCCGTCTCGGCCGCAGCAAGCGCGGACTGCGGATCCGTACCGCCGAGCACGATGCAGGGAATCTCCACCATCGAGGCCCACCATTCGGCAAGCGCAAGGTTCTTCGGGTGCGCCTCCGGCTTGATGTCGCCGCCGATCTTGCCGAAGAAGATGTAGTCGGGCTGCACCTCGCCGATCTCCAGTGCCTTGTGCCGGTCGGTCGCGTTGCCGCCGCCGACGATAAGTTTCGGCGTGAACTTCTCGACGGCCTCGCCGAGCGCCTCGAGCCCGCCGGTGATGTGAATGCCGTCGGCTTTCGCACGGCCAGCAACGCGGGTATCGCCGGCAACGAGCGCTGCAGCGCCTGCCTGCTGGATGATTGGAACCAGGGTTTCGGCATGTTTCTGGAACTGGCCGTCGTCCAGCCCGTATTGCGGCAGGATCACCGAGGCGACGTCACCGCCCTTCAGTGCGCCCTCCAGCATCGCGGCGCGGGCGGCAAGGTCCTCGCCCTCGGGGAGGATCAGCACCAGACGGCAGCGGGGTTCGGCATCGGACATGGATGAACTTCCTTAGAATACGGCACTCAGGCTCGTCATAACAGATCAAAGCGGATAGACGGAAGGACGAACAGGATCAATCGCCCTCCATGTCCATCGACCCCACCATCTACTATGCCGCCATTCCCGCAGTTCTCCTGGTCGGCTTGACGAAGGGCGGCATGGGCGAGGCATTGGCCCTGATGGGCGTGCCGTTGCTTGCCATGGCCGTTCCGCCGGTGCAAGCCGCCGCCATCCTGCTGCCCATCCTCGTGGTCATGGACTGCGTCTCGCTCTGGATCTGGCGCCAGCACAACGACCGCACGCTGCTCAAAATGCTGCTGCCCGGCGCCCTCGTCGGCATCGCGATCGGCTGGGCGACATCGGCCTATGTGCCACGCGACGCATTGCGCCTCATCATCGGCCTCATCACCGTGCTCTTCGTCGCCCGCTACTTCTACAACAGCTGGCGCGCACGGCGCGGCTATGTCGTCCCGGCGAAGCCGCACCGGCTGCTACCTGCCGCCTTCTTCGGCACGCTGTCCGGTTATGGCAGCTTCGTCGCCCATGCCGGCGGTGCGCCCTTCCAGGTTTACGGCCTGCCGCTGAAGCTGCCCCCGCGCGACTATACCGGTGCAGGCGTGCGCTTCTTCGCAATCCTCAACGCGATCAAGCTCGGCCCCTATTTCGCCCTCGGCCAGCTCGACACGACCAACCTGACGATTTCCGCCACGCTGGTGCCGCTCGCCATCGTAGCAACCGCTATCGGTGGTTTCCTCGTCAAGCGCATGAAGCCCGAGGTCTTCTACCCCTTCATGTATGCCATGGCCCTCATCGCCGGCCTGAAGCTCTCCTGGGACGGGGTTCTGGCCTTCCTCTAAGCCCGGAAATCCAGGGCCTTCGCAGCGCACAAAACGCTTGCCGCAAATGCTGCTTTGCCATAGCTTCCCGCCATGGCGCACCCGGACCCCTTTACGGCGATTGCCGACCCCAACCGCAGGTTCCTGCTGGAGGAGCTGCGCCGCGCGCCGCGCACGGTGAACGAGCTTTCCGAAGGTCTGCCGATCAGCCGCCCGGCTGTCTCGCAGCATCTGAAGGCCCTGCTCGACTGCAATCTCGTCAGCGTCAAATCCGAAGGCACGAAGCGCATCTACGCCATCAACGCGAAGGGCTTCGACCGGCTCAATCTCTGGCTCGACCAGTTCTGGGCGTAACGCCTTCGTCCCATCCTGAAACAGAACGCCCCGGCGCGTCATCATGGCGGCCAGGGCGTCTCGACATCTAATGTTTTCGTGTACCGGGAGCGGTTTCGCGAAATGGGCTCCTACCCTGGTCCTCCCATACAGACCAACTGTTCCGCGACCCTCACCCCTTCCGTAATTTTGGAAAAATCCCTGTCCTTTCAGTGAGACGAACCGCGAATGCGCTCGATCTCATCCTTGATGCGCAGCTTGCGACGCTTGATGTCTGCAATCGTCTGGTCCTCAGAGGAGGGCTGGTTCATTGCAGCGTGCAGCTCTGCTTCCAGAGCGAAGTGCTTCTTTTCGAGCGTGGCCAGATGAGCCTCAATCGTCATGTGACAGTTCCTTCCTTTTGCTTGCACCCGGTCATTTGCATGCCGGGTGATCCAGGTTGCAACAGAACTAGTGTGCCATGTCATTTTTCATTTGTCGAAGGCGAAAACGTGGCAAGGGATAACTTCCCGTTACCAGGGGTTTCGTGGTAGGAGCAGCCTTCATACAAGCTGGGGACCGCGGTTCTGCCGCGCCGCCGACGACGGGGAAAGAATAGCATGGCAGACCAGGAACAGGCTGAATTGCGGCTTGCCGCCGCACGGCTTCGCCAGGAGCACGAAGACTACGATGCCGCTATCAATGCAATGATCCAGGTCGGCTGCGAAGCCCTCAGAATCCAGCGCATGAAGAAGAAGAAACTGGTCCTCAAGGACAAGATTTCCAAGCTGGAAGACCAGATCATCCCCGACATCATCGCCTAACCGGACGAGACGCCTTGGACACCACAGAAACGCCCCCCGTCGCCATCATCATGGGAAGCCAGTCCGACTGGGAGACGATGAAAAACGCCGCCGATACGCTCGATGCGCTCGGCGTCGATTACGAGGCCCGCATCATTTCGGCGCACCGCACACCAGACCGGCTCTACAGCTTCGCCCGCGGCGCGAGGGCGGAAGGCTTCAAGATCATCATCGCCGGCGCCGGCGGCGCCGCCCACCTGCCCGGTATGGCCGCGGCGATGACGCCGCTGCCGGTCTTCGGCGTTCCGGTCCAGTCCAAGGCGCTCTCCGGCCAGGACAGCCTGCTCTCCATCGTGCAGATGCCTGCCGGCATCCCGGTCGGCACGCTCGCCATCGGCAAGGCCGGCGCCGTCAATGCCGCCCTGCTCGCCGCTGCCGTTCTGGCGCTGAGCGACCCCGAGCTCGCCCACCGCCTCGATGAATGGCGGGAGAACCAGTCGAACGCCATCGCCGAGTATCCCGTGGACGGCCCGCTATGAGCACACGCACGATCGGCATTATCGGCGGCGGTCAGCTTGGCCGCATGCTGGCCATGGCGGCTGCCCGGTTGAACCTGCGGACCGTGATCCTGGAACCGCAGGCAGATTGTCCGGCCGCGCAGGTCGCCAACGCCCAGATCGTCGCAGCCTATGACGATCCGGATGCGCTTGCAGAGCTTGCCCGCGTCTCGGACGTCGTGACCTACGAATTCGAGAACGTGCCGGTCTCCGCCGCCGAGGCGCTTGCCGCCGCCGTAGCGGTCTATCCGCCGTCGCGCGCGCTGGAGGTCTCGCAGGACCGGCTCGTCGAGAAGCGCTTCATCCGCGATTGCGGCATCCTCACCGCCGACTTCGCCGCCGTGGACAGCCAGGCCGAGCTTGAAGACGCGCTCGACCGCTTCGGCGGCGTCGGCGTGCTGAAGACGCGCCGCCTCGGTTACGACGGCAAGGGCCAGCGGCTGTTTCGTTCACCCGCCGAAGAGCGCGATGGCGCCTTCGAGGCACTTGGGGGCGTACCGCTGATCCTCGAGAGCCTTGTGCCCTTCGAGCGGGAAGTGTCGATCATTGCCGCACGCGACCGCGACGGCACGATCGCCTGCTACGACCCGGCGGAAAACGTCCACCGGAACGGCATCCTGCACACCTCGACCCTGCCCGCCCGCATCAGCGAGGCGACCGCGGACCAGGCCCGCAAGGCCGCACGCGCCATACTCGACCAGCTCGGCTATGTCGGCGTCATCGGCGTCGAGTTCTTCGTGCTGCCGGATGGCGGGCTCGTGGCCAACGAGATCGCGCCGCGCGTGCACAATTCCGGCCACTGGACGGAGGCGGCCTGCGTCATCTCGCAGTTCGAACAGCATATCCGCGCCGTCGCCGGCCATACGCTCGGCGACCCTCGCCGCCATTCCGATTGCGTGATGCAGAATCTCGTCGGCGACGATATCGAGGACGTTCCCGCATGGCTCGCCAGACCCGGCGTGCTCGTTCATCTCTACGGCAAGACGGAAGCCCGGCCAGGCCGCAAAATGGGGCATGTCACGCAAATTCTGGGCTGATGCGATTCCGGGAAAACTGCGCGCAAAGGCCAAAAAAGCCGTCAGGGACGCTGGAAAACCAGCCTGTGTCGCGGAAAACCCGCCGCAAATGGTTGACAGCACAAAAGTGACAGGGTACATGCCTGCCAACCCGAAAGCGCGCCCGAAACGGCGCGTTTTTGATTGAGGAAATCCGGCGAACTCGAGTCGCCCTGCAATACGCGGATCAGAAAAATGAAGATCAAGAATTCGCTCAAGTCGCTCAAGGCTCGTCATCGCGAGAACCGCCTTGTTCGCCGTAAGGGCCGCATCTACATCATCAACAAGCAGAACCCGCGCTTCAAGGCTCGTCAGGGCTGATTGTCGCCGCGGTCGCCATCCTGCAATGGGATGTGGTGATCGAGAAATATCGATTTGAAGTTGGGCCATGGCGGTTTACAATAACCGCCATGCGCTTTTTTATGCTTTCAGTACTCTGCCTTTCCCTCTCCCTGATCGGTACCGCACCGACTGCCGCGCTTGCGCAGGCCGTAGAGGCATCCGTCGATCCCGCTGCATCCAGCACCTTCACGACCCCGGCGCAACGCCTCGACAAGCTCTTCAGCGAGCTGAAACACGAGGGAAACGCGGATAGCGCCCGCGGCATCGCCGACCAGATTCGCCGGGAATGGCAGGAGTCGGGTAGTGCCAGCATCAACCTCCTGATCCAGTGGGCCGACAAGGCAATATCCGAAGAAAAGAACGCCGCGGCGCTCGATTTCCTCGATGAGGCGATTCGCCTGAAGCCCGACTATGTCGAAGGCTGGAACCGACGGGCCACCCTGCACTTCAAGATGGGCAACTATCGCAAGTCGATGTCCGACATCAACCAGGTGCTGGCCATCGAACCGCGCCACTTCGGCGCACTCGCCGGCATGGCCGCGATCCTCGCGCAGTCGGGCCGGGACGAGATGGCGCTGAGAGCATGGGAGCGCTTCCTCGACATCTATCCAACCGAGCGGCAGGCGCAGAAGGAAATGGGGGACCTTGCCGAAAAGCTGACCGGCCAGCGGACATAACCTTCGGCAGTGAACCGGCACGACGCGGTTTTCGTAGATCGGTTACTTCCACCGCCTGAAACCGGACCCTGCCTTGCCCTCCGCCCTCCGCACCATGCTGACAGCCCTGCTCGCCCTCCCTTTCGCCCTTGCTCTTGCTGGCTACGCCTTCACGGCGTGGAAGGCACGAGCGATCGAGGCGGCATTCCCCAATATCGGTGAGCTGGTCGATGTCGGCGGCTTTCGCATGAACAGCGTGCTGGTGACCGCAGGCGCAGATGCCGATCTGCCTCCCATCGTCTTCATCCACGGCGCCAGCGGCAACCTGCGCGACCAGATGCATGCCTTCCGGACACAGCTGGAGGGCCGGGCGACCATGCTTTTCCTTGATCGGCCCGGCCATGGTTATTCAGAGCGCGGCGGGCCGGAAAACGCCTGGCCGGACGGGCAGGCCCACGCCATCGCACGCCTGATGGAGATACGGGGCATCGAGAGGGCGATCATCGTCGGCCACTCCTTCGGCGGCGCCATCGCCGCAAGCTTCGCATTGGAACATCCAGAGAAGACGGCCGGCCTGCTCTTCCTCGCCCCGGCCACCCACCCCTGGCCCGGCGGCATCGACTGGTACTACGACGTCGCAAAAATGCCCGTTCTCGGCTGGCTCTTCACCCGCATCGTCGCGCTTCCTGCCGGCCTGTCCCGCATCGACAGCGGCACACGCTTCGTCTTCGCACCCAACAGGCGCCCCGACGGCTATATAACCGAGACGGCCCCCGCCCTTGTTCTGCGCCCCGACGCCTTCCGCAACAACGCCACCGATGTCGCCAACCTCCTGGACTATGTCCGCCGCATCCAGCCGCGCTACAGCGCGATCCATACACCGACGGTGATCATAACCGGCGACACGGACGGTGTCGTCTACGAGGAGATCCATTCACGGGGGCTGGCGCATGACATAGCGGGATCGGAACTGGTCTGGATCCGCAATCTCGGCCACAAGCCGGACTATATCGTCACCGGCCTTGCAATCGAGGCACTGGAAAAGATCGCCGGCAAGCCGCGCGACCTCCAAGAGTCAGCAAGGCGGGCCGAGGCCCGCCTTGCGAAAGATCACGAGGAATGATGGCTCAGACGCCGCTGACGCCGTCCGCCCCGATATAGGCGATACGCAGCATGTTGGTCGCGCCGGGCGTGCGCAGCGGCACACCGGCCGAGATGATGATGCGGTCACCCGGCTTGCCGAACTCTTCGGCAACGACGATGCGGCAGGCGCGGTTCACCATATCGTCGAGGTCCTCCGCATCGCCCGTGACGACGCAGTGCAGGCCCCAGACGACCGACAGACGGCGCGCCGTCTCGATGACCGGCGACAGCGCCAGGACCGGCACATCCGGCCGCTCGCGCGCAGCGCGCAGGCCCGTCGTGCCCGAAGACGTGTAACAGACGATGGCCGACAGCTTCAGCGTCTCGGCGATCTGGCGGGCAGCCAGCGAGATGGCATCGGCGCCCGTTGCTTCCGGCGTCGAGCGCTGGGCATAGATGATGCCCGGATAGTGCGGGTCGCGCTCGACCTTGCTGGCGATCGAAGCCATGGTCGAGACGGCTTCGACCGGATAGTCGCCCGAGGCGGATTCGGCCGACAGCATCACGGCATCGGCACCCTCGAAGACGGCGGTCGCGACGTCGGAGACTTCGGCGCGGGTCGGCACCGGTGCGGAGATCATCGATTCCAGCATCTGCGTGGCGACGACGACCGGCTTGCCGGCGCGGCGGCAGGCGCGGATAAGCTGCTTCTGCAGGCCCGGAACGGCTTCCAGCGGCATTTCCACGCCGAGGTCGCCACGCGCCACCATGAGCGCGTCGGACAGTTCGATGATCTCGTCGATACGCTCGATCGCCTGCGGCTTTTCGATCTTCGACATCAGGCCTACGCGGCCGCGGGCCACCTTGCGCACTTCGGCAAGATCCTCCGGGCGCTGGATGAAGGAAAGCGCCACCCAGTCGACACTGCCGGTAGCCAGAACCGCATCGAGGTCGACACGGTCCTTCTCGGTCAGCGCGCCGACACCGAGCAGCGTGTCGGGCAGGCTGACGCCCTTGCGGTCGGAGATCTTGGTACCGGAGACGACCGTGCAGACGATGGACTTGCCATCGGAGGTTTCGGCGCGCAGATGCAGCTTGCCGTCGTCGATCAGCAGGCGATGGCCGGGCTTGACGGCTTCGAGGATTTCCGGGTGCGGCAGGTAGACGCGTGTGTTGTCGCCGGGCACATCCTTGTTGTCGAGCGTGAAGGTCTGGCCGGGCTTCAGCTCTTCCGAGCCGTTGGCGAACTTGCCGACGCGCAACTTAGGCCCCTGGAGATCGGCAAGAATGCCGATCGGGCGACCACAGCGGGCTTCCACCGCGCGAATGCGGCTGATCAGCGTGCGCATCACGTCGTGGCTGGCGTGGCTCATATTGATGCGGAACAGATCGGCCCCGGCCTCATGCAGCTTCTGGATCATCTGCTCATCGGACGATGCGGGTCCGAGCGTGGCGAGGATTTTGACTTTTCTGTTCCGTCTCATCAGTTCTGGCTTTCCTGGGTCCCTGGCGTATCTGAGAGCTGCACCATCCAGCTCCCCTGTCGGCCCGTGTCATATTCCTTGAAGCCCATGCGCTGGAAACCGCGTGCGAAACAGTCCTGCACGCCGGTGATCTTGAACTCGTTCTCGGCGACGCACATGTTGACGTCACCGGTCCAGCGGCCGCCGCGAGCGGCGTCTTCGGCATAGAGATAGTAGTAGCGCGATTGCAGCTCACCCTCGATCAGCGTGGCGCAGGTGGTCGCGGGAACCTGCCACCAGCCTTCGGTCATCCAGCCTTCCTTGGCACGGTAGCCGATAGCGACGCCGACAAGGTTCTGCGTGCCGTTGCACACGCGGAAATCGGCTTTCGCCGTATCCGGCACGGACAGGGCGGCAAAGCCGGCAAAGGCGAAAAGGCCGGCCTGGAAGAGGCCGCGGGCTTTCGGGAAAAACGGGCGATGGCTCTTGGCTCTCACGGCTTCCGATGCAACTCCGTTGATTTGAATAAGCGCTTTCTTGCGACGGCAGGGCATGAATGTCAACGCAACACTAATCGATTACAATTTCACGACAGGAGAAGGAATCTTTCCTGAAAGGCGAGAGGCTGCGCTTGCGGCTCCCATCGCCCCATGCGATCAGTCGGCATGAGCGGCGCAATTCGGCAAAAGGCATGCAGGATCACTCTCCCTTCGAAATCATTGACGGCGACCTCGGCCTCGGGCTCGTCATCCTGGCGGACCACGCCACCCATCATCTCCCCCAACGCTATGGCCGCCTCGGCCTGCCGGACAGCGCCTTTGAGCGCCATATCGCCTACGATATCGGCGTCGAGGGCGTGGTGCGCGGCCTCAATGCCCGGCTGAATGCGCCGGTCGTCATGAGCCGTTTTTCCCGTCTCCTGATCGACCCCAATCGCGGCGAGGACGATCCGACACTCATCATGCGCATTTCCGACGGCGCGATCATTCCAGGCAATCACCCAATCACATCAGAAGAATGGCAATACCGGCTGGAAACCTTCCATCGCCCCTATCACGATGCCGTGTCCCGCACGATCGGCGCCGTTGCCGACAAGACCGGCAAGGCGCCGCTCGTCCTCTCCATGCATTCCTTCACGCCGGCCTGGAAGGGTGCCGCCCGCCCCTGGCAGGTCACCGTGCTCTGGGACAGCGATCCCCGCGCCGTGCACCCGCTGCTGGCGGCGCTTGAAGCGCCCGGCGACGTCGTGGTGGGCGACAACGAGCCCTATGACGGGGCGCTGCGCGGCGACACGATGTTCCGCCACTGCATGAAGCCCGGCATTCCGCATGCCCTCATCGAAATCCGCCAGGACGAGATCGGCGATGCGGCAGGCATTGCCCGCTGGGTGGAGCGCCTCGCTCCGGTCTTCGCCCGGTTGAATGCGGACGAGACGCTGCACACCTATGCCGTATTCCCCTCCCGCACGGGACCCTATTGAGGCCAAGACGATGACCGAGCTCAGCAAGGAACAGCAGACCGAGTTCGAGGCCGCCGCCTTCCGGCGCCTCCTCAAGCATCTCGGCGAGCGCAGCGACGTGCAGAACATCGATTTGATGAACCTCGCCGGCTTCTGCCGCAACTGTCTGTCGAACTGGTACCGCGAGGCGGCGAACGAAGCGGGCGTGCCGCTCGACAAGGAGGCGTCCCGCGAGATCGTCTACGGCATGCCTTACGAAGAATGGCGCGCGCGCCACCAGCGCGAGGCGAGCGAGGCACAGAAGGCCGCCTTCGAGGTGAACAGCCCGAAGGAATGAGCCTTACCCCCGTGAAAATCGGCGGGAGGCCTTGATCTTGCCGGAAGTTCGCGGCAAGTCACGGCCTTCGAATTTTATCCCACCCAAGGAGAAGACCATGTCGGATGCCCACGGCGTCGCCCGCGACCAGCTTCGCGCGTTCATCGAGCGCATCGAGCGCCTCGAGGAAGAAAAGAAAACCATCGCCGACGACATCAAGGACGTCTATGGCGAAGCCAAGGGAACCGGCTTCGATGCCAAGATCCTGCGCAAGGTCATCCAGATCCGCAAGCAGGACAAGGACGAGCGCATGGAGCAGGAAGCCATCCTCGACACCTACCTGCAGGCCCTCGGCATGATCGAACTTCCACCGGAAGCGTGAGCCGTCTCCCTCTTTTTTGGCCATGCTCGGGTCAATCTCGAGGATGGCGGCTGAGAAGAGGCAAGGTCAGACCACAAAAAACCCGCCGGATCGCTCCGGCGGGTTTTTTATTGGAATGATCGGCGAACCTTAGTTCTCGGCGTTCTGGAACTTGCGCACTTCCATGAAGTTGACGGCGGTTCCGCTGAAGCGACCGGCATCGATCGACTTGCCTTCCGACTGGAAGCCGGCCATGTAGACCGTCGTCGGCGCGGCACGCAGTGTGCGGCTGACGAAGCGCGGCGCCTTGACGGGCTTCGAGAGCGTCGCGACACGGCCCTGGGTCAGCGCCCATTGCGAGATGATCTTCTGCGTCAGCTTCGGCTCGGTGCGGATGGCACCGCGGCTTGCCGCATCGGCATCCTTCTTCTTCGGACGGCCGCCCTTGGACATCGTCTCTTCCGCCGGCTTGCCGTCGAAGGCGTCGAGCCCGGCCAGCGAACGCGTGCCTCCGGCATTGGTGGAGACGAGCGCCGCCATTTCGACCGGACCGCCGGCAGTGCCATCCGTCGTCGGATCGGCAAGCGCGGCAAGCCCGGAGCGATCGGCAGCGGTCGGCAGCGCGACATCAGCTTCCGCAGCCGCCATCAGCGCGGTCTGCGTCTGGTCAAGCGAGACCTCGGGACGCAGGCCCGGCACTGGAACCATGGCCAACTCCTCCGCATCCTCGACGGCCGCTTCGGCGGTCATGACCGCACCAGGCTCGGCATCGCCGGGCTCGGTGCGCGCACCGAGCATGACGGGAAGCGGGATCTTGTAGGTCGCAAGGTCCTCGAATTCAGGCTTCTGCTCTTCGGTCGTCGCCGCTTCGAGGGCCGCAACGGCGCCGCTCGTCGTCGGAGCGACAAGGGCAAGCTCGCTCGTCGTCTCGGCGGCCTTGAAGGCGGGGCGGCTGCCCGGCACCGGCGCGTTGAAGGCAAGCTCCGTCTCGGCTTCCGCCACGACCGGCTTCTTTTCTTCGACGACCTTCGCCTTCGCGCCCGCACTCTCGCCGCCTTCATCGAAGCTGTCGGCAATGGTGGCGCTGCTGGCGATCATTTCGGGTTCTTCATCCTCGTCGCCGCCGCCGCCGAAGAGAGCGGCAAGGAAGCCGCCCTTGCGCTTGGACGCGGTCGGGCTCGAGCCGCCGCCGGCCACCTGGATCGAGTCCGCGCCGACGCGGCGCTTGTAGTCGGCCACCGCCTGCTGGTAGCCGGGCAGCGGCTTGCCGTCTGTCGGCACATGCATGGTCTTGCCGTCGGGGAAGAGGCGGGCAAGCTCCTGGCGGCTCATGCGCGGCCAGGCGCGCACGCTGCCGACATCAAGATGCACGAAGGGCGAACCGGAGGTCGGGTAATAGCCGACGCCGCCGACCTGGAACTTCATGGCGGCCGCGCGCAGGTTGGCGAGCTTCACGCCGGGAATATAGAAGTCCATCGCCTTGCCGAGCATGTGCTGGCTCTTCTTCGCCACACCCTTGGAGCGCGAACGCAGCATGCCGTTGGTTGCCGGCGAGCGATAGGCAGAGACGACGTTGATGTAACCCTTGCCGCCGACCTTCTGGTAGACTTCCCACACGAGGTCGAGGAGCCGCGGATCCATCTTCGTCGGCTCGTTGCGGCGCCAGTCGCGCAGGAACTGGTTGATCTGCTTCAGGCCGCGCGCATCGTAACGCCCGTTGCGCTTGAAGGTGATCTCGGCCTTTTCCTTGGTATGGATGAAATAGAGCTTGAGCGTGCGGTTGCCGCTCTCGGCCTGGACCGTCGCGGGAATGGCCGTGGGCAGAATGAGGGCAGCAGACAGCACAGCCGTGGACAATGCCTTAGGCAGCTTTTGCAACACTGTCTTGCAGAGGCTGCCCAGGGAGGCCCCGGGGCGCTTCATCGATGCGAACAAATTTGCCAACTCTTTCCCCGTCCGAAGGACAACGAACGTCCGTTATCCCAGATGACTGCCAATTGCGGTGAGAGCATGGCAAATACGCCACACTCGTCGTTGCGCACCCGTTATAGTGAACAATCCACTAACAGGGAATAAACGGCAATCGAGAAATCGCAAGTGGCCGGGATTCAAGGGGTTTTTACGCAGCTTCTTTCAACGGATCGTCCGGGTCGATGCCATAATCCTTCAGTTTGCGATAAAGAGTCGAGCGGCCGATGCCCAATTTGCGGGCAACCTGGCTCATCTGGCCATGATAAAACTTCAGGGCAAAGCGGATCAGTTCCTCCTCCACATCGGCCAGCTTGCGCACGTGGCCGCCCTTGTCGACGCTGGCAATGGCGTTGTCCGGCCCGGTTTCGACGCTTGCCGAATCGTTCGGGCGAAAGTCCGGATAGACGCTGGGCAGGCGCGTTTCGGCGGCCGGCTCGGGCAGACGCTGGCTCGCCGATTCCCAGGTGACGACGCCGTCTTCGGCAAGGCCGTAGCCCGGAACCTGTGCGGCGATCTGCGGAAAATCAGCGGCGGTGAGTTCTGCGCCTTCCGAAAGCACGACGGCACGGAAGATGGCGTTTTCGAGCTGGCGGATGTTGCCCGGCCAGTCATAGGCGGTCAACAGCGCCATGGCGGCAGCGGAGACGCCAAGCGGGCGGGCGAGCTTCTGTTCGCCGGCAAAGCGCTGCACGAAGGCACGCACCAGAACCGGGATGTCCTCCTTGCGCTTGCGCAGCGCCGGGATCGTCACCGGGAAGACGTTGAGGCGATAGTAGAGGTCCTCGCGGAAGCGACCCTCGCGCACCTCGTTGATGAGGTCGCGGTTGGTCGCAGAGATGAGGCGGACGTTGACCTTCTGCGGGAAGCGGGCGCCGATCGTCTCGATCTCTCCCTGCTGCACCGCACGCAGAAGCTTCACCTGCACTTCGAGCGGCAGGTCGCCGATCTCGTCGAGGAACAGCGTGCCGCCGTCGGCTTCCATGAACTTGCCGGTATGGCGCTCCGTCGCACCGGTGAAGGCGCCCTTCTCGTGGCCGAACAGGATGCTTTCGACGAGATTGTGCGGGATCGCACCGCAATTGACGGTAACAAAGGGCTTTTGCGCCCGGTCGCTGGCCGCCTGGATGGCACGCGCGACCATTTCCTTGCCGACACCCGATTCGCCTTCCAGCACGACGGGGATGTTCGACTGGGCGGCGCGGCGGCCAAGCTCGATGACGCGCAACATTTCGGGGCTGGCCGAAACGATATCGTCGAAATGTACGGCCTCGCTGCGACCTCGACGCCCGCCCCGGCCGCGGCCTTCGCGCTGGTCCATCTTCAGCGCATTGCCGACGGCAACGTTCAGCCGCTCCGGTGAGACCGGCTTCACCACGAAATCGAAGGCGCCGGCGCGCATGGCCATCACGACCGTCTCGATACCGCCCTGCCCCGTCTGCACGATGACGGGGATGGTGTTCTCCCGCTCGGAAAGCGCATCGAGGAAGGCCGAGCCGTTCATTTCCGGCATCATCAGGTCGAGCAGGATCACATTGATCAGACCGCCCTTGCGATCGAGCAGATCGAGCCCCGCACGGCCGTTTTCCGCCATATGGGCGACATGGCCGGAGCGCTCGATCATGTTCTTCAACAGCCTGCGCTGGACAGGATCATCGTCGATGACAAGAATATGGGCCGTCACTGGAACCTCCTTGCCTGAAGCGTGCGTCATGCACGCCCAAGGGAACTCAACACCAGGGGACCATGGCAGAAAGGGTTGAACATGCCGTTTTGAGAAAGGCTTGCATTTTAACCAACGCCGACGCAAGCAAGGGGCCGATCCGCCCACCTGCCCGCCCACCTGGAAGAGAGACAGACGATGACCCGATTTTTCCAATCCCCCCGCATCGACTTCGCGCCGGCGGACGCCGCCGCCAGCGCCGAACTGGGCGATCTTCCCGGCTGGAATCTTGCCGATCTCTATTCCTCGCAGACCTCCCCCGAATTTCAGGGCGACATGAAGAAGGCAGAAGCCGGCTCGCTCGCCTTCGAGACAAAATGGAAGGGCAAGCTGGATGCCGCGACGGAAAAAACCGGCGACGACGGCATCGGCGCGGCCGTACGCGAATTCGAGGCGCTGGAAGACGTGATGGGCCGCCTCATCTCGTTCGCCGGCCTTACCTATTTCACCAACACGACCGATCCGGCCAACGGCAAATTCTACGGCGACATCCAGTCCAAGCTGACCGATCTCGGCGCGCATCTGCTGTTTTTCTCGCTTGAACTCAACAGGATAGCGGACGAGCGCATCGAAGCGGCGCTGGCGAAGGACGCGCTTGCCGCGCATTACCGCCCCTGGATCGAGGACCTGCGCAAGGACAAGCCCTACCAGCTCGACGACAAAACGGAACAGCTTTTCCTCGAAAAATCCATGACGGGCGCGGCGGCCTGGAACCGGCTCTTCGACGAGACCATGGCCTCGCTGCGCTACACGATCGACGGCGAGGAAGTGCCGCTGGAAATCGCCCTCAACCAGCTCCAGTCGCCCAACCCGGATGACCGGCACAAGGCGGCGCAAGCGCTGGCAAAAACCTTCAAGGACAATATCCGCACCTTCACGCTGATCACCAACACGCTCGCCAAGGACAAGGAAATCGCCGACCGTTGGCGCGGCTTTTCCGACATCGCCGACAGCCGGCATCTCGCCAACCGCGTCGAACCCGAGGTCGTTGCAGCCCTCGCCGCGGCTGTGCGCGAAGCGTATCCGCGCCTCTCGCACCGCTACTATGCGATGAAGGCAAAATGGCTCGGAATGGAGCAGATGGAATTCTGGGATCGCAATGCGCCCCTTCCCGAGACACCCGACGCAATCATTCCGTGGAGCGAGGCGCGCGATACCGTGCTGTCAGCCTACAGCGCCTTCGCGCCCGAGATGGCCGATATCGCCCGAGAATTCTTCGACAAGGGCTGGATCGACGCGCCGGTGCGCCCCGGCAAGGCGCCGGGCGCTTTCGCGCATCCGACGGTACCCTCCGCGCACCCCTATGTGCTCGTCAACTACATGGGCAAGCCGCGCGACGTGATGACGCTCGCCCACGAACTCGGCCATGGCGTGCACCAGGTGCTGGCCGGCGGCCAGGGCGCGCTGATGGCCTCGACGCCGCTGACGCTTGCCGAGACCGCCTCGGTCTTCGGCGAAATGCTGACCTTCCGCAGTCTGCTCGACAAGACCAAGGACAAGCGCGAGCGCAAGGCGATGCTCGCCCAGAAGGTCGAGGACATGATCAATACGGTCGTGCGCCAGATCGCCTTCTACGAATTCGAACGCAAGGTGCACACCGCCCGCAAAGAGGGTGAACTCACCTCCGACCAGATCGGTGAACTCTGGCTCTCCGTGCAGGAGGAAAGCCTCGGCCCGGCGATCCGGATTTCCGAGGGTTACGAGACCTATTGGGCCTACATCCCCCACTTCATCCACTCGCCCTTCTACGTTTACGCCTATGCTTTCGGCGATTGCCTCGTGAACTCGCTCTATGCCGTCTACAGCCAAGCCGAAGCCGGCTTCCAGCAAAAATACTTCGACCTGCTCAAGGCCGGCGGCACCAAGCACCACACCGAGCTGCTGAAACCGTTCGGCCTCGATGCGAGCGATCCGTCGTTCTGGAGCAAGGGATTGTCGATGATCGAAGGGCTGATCGACGAATTGGAAGCGCTTGATAAGGCCTGATCTCGAAAGAAGAAGCCACGCATGACCGACCGCGAACGCTTTGTGCTCCTCAGGGACGACCGCGAGGACCGGACGGTGGTTTTCGCCGAGCCGCTTGGCCTCGTCACCGTGCGCGATCGCGCCGGCTTCGAACCCGCCTTCGCGGCCTTGCAGGCGGCGCATGACAACGGCCACTGGATCGCCGGCTTCATGAGCTATGAGGCCGGCCATCTCTTCGAGGAGAAGCTGGCGCCCTTCGCGCCGGAGAACCGCCCGACGCCGCTGATGAGCTTCGGCATCTTCGAAAAGCCGGCGGACGACCATCCGCTGGCAAGACCGCGCCTGCGCACGGAAAACGAACCCTTCCTCACCGAGCCGAAAGCCGGCTGGGATTTCGAGACCTACCGCAGCCGCTTCGGCCGCCTGCACCGGCATCTGAGGGAGGGCGACTGTTACCAGGCGAACCTCACCATGCCGATCCGTGCCCGCTGGACCGGCGATCCGCTCGCCGCCTTCTGGTCGCTGATCGAACGCCAGCCCGTGCGCTACGGCGCCTTCGTCTCGCTCGACGGGCCGCTTCTCCTCTCCCGCTCGCCGGAACTTTTTTTCGATATCGACAAGGACGGCTGGATCGAGACGCATCCGATGAAGGGCACTGCGCCGCGCGGCGCCAATGCGGCGGAGGACGCAGACATCATCGCCGCCATGCAGGCCGATCCGAAATCGCAGGCGGAAAACCGCATGATCGTCGACCTCCTGCGCAACGACATCTCGCGCATATCAGAGGTCGGCACGCTCACCGTGCCCAAACTCTTCGCCGTCGAGACCTATCCGACCGTGCACCAGATGGTCAGCCATGTGCGGGCGAAACTGCTGCCCGACATCTCGATCCGCGACATCTTTGCCGCCCTCTTCCCCTGCGGCTCGATCACTGGCGCGCCGAAGATGAGCGCCATGAAAATCCTGCACGACCTGGAGGATGGTCCGCGCGACGCCTATTGCGGCGCGATCGGCGTGATCGCGCCCGACAGCACCATGCGCTTCAACGTGGCGATCCGCACCGTCTCGATCTTCGAAGAAGGCGAAGCGGTCTTCAATGTCGGCGGCGGCATCGTCTTCGATTCGACCGCCGAAGCGGAATATGAGGAGTGCCTGCTGAAGGCGCGCTTTGCGGTGGGGGATCAATGGATCTCTCGCTGATCGAGACCCTGCGCTGGGAACCCGGCACCGGTTTCCTGCGGCTGGAACGGCATCTGACGCGGCTCGCACATTCGGCGAGTGTGTTTGGACTGAACGGCACAGAGGAGGCGCGGCAGGCCCTGTTAACGGCGCTCGCCGCTCCTGCCCTGCCGGGTATCTCGCCTCTGCGCATCCGTCTCGAACTTTTTGCCGACGGCCGGATCGACGTGCAGACGGCTCCGTTCACGCCGCTCGCGCCCGACGCGATCTGGCGCCTGAAAATCGCCAGAACCCGCCTTTCGTCCGTGGATCCACTGTTGCGCCACAAGACCTCGCGCCGCGCCGCCTATGCCGCGGCCCGCGCCGAATTCCCCACCGAGACGGCAGACGAAGTCCTCCTTCTCAACGAACACGGTATGCTTTGCGAGGGCACCATCACCTCGCTCTTCCTGGATGACGGCACGGGTATCCTCAAGACGCCGTCGCTCGCCTGTGGCCTGCTGGCCGGCGTGCTGCGACAGGAACTGCTGGAAAGCGGCAAGGCAGCTGAGCAGATCCTGCGGCCGGAAGACTTCGGCGAGGGCACGGTCTTCGTCGGCAATTCCCTGCGCGGGCTCATCCGGGCAACGCTTTCATGAAAACACCCGCCTACACGCCCTATGATGGCTCTGCCCGCCTCTTCACCATCGGCCTCGGTCCGCTCGACCCTGCACGCTGGATCGAACCGGATGGCGATCTCGAACGCTACCTTCTCGAAAAGGACCGGCTGATCGCCGACCAGCGTGATGTCGTCTTCGTGGAAGAGGTCGGCACGCGTGCCGCACAACAGGAGGTTCTGGACCTTCTCGCGGACCATGTGGCGACGCAGCATCCCGCATTCTATCGCCGCGAAGGATCGGCGATCGCCACCGATGCGCGTACCATTTCCCTCGACGCCGACGACGCGCCGCTTGTCACCGCTGGTGCGCTTGTGCAGGAGGACCTCGTGCTGATGCGGCGCGACGAAACAGGCTGGCGTCTTGTCGCCGGTTACGTCGCCTTCCCCTCCTCGTGGTCCCTGCCGGAGAAATTCGGCCGGCGGATGGAGGATATCCACGCGCCCGTGCCGGATTTCGGCGAGGGTACGCGCAATGCCCTTCTGATCAACCGCATGTTCGACAATCTGAAGGTCGAGCAACCGGTCTTCCGCTTCAACTGGTCGATCAATCCGGATGCCGACCTGCACTACCCTGCGTCCAAGGCCCATGGCGCCCTGCCGGACGGGCACGCACTGTCGCTCGAGACCACCTTCGCCCGTGTCGAGCGACAGACGCTGCGCAAGCTGCCGGTCTCCGGCGACATCCTCTTCACCATCCGCATCTATACCGATCCGCTTGCCGCGCTGCGCACCTTGTCCGATGCGCGGAAGATTGCGCTCGTCTTTGCCGACCAGCTGGAAGCGCTGAACCTGCCGCAAGCGACTTACAAGGGGCTTGCAACAAAAAGGACGGCGCTGGTGGCGGAATTGCGGGCGGTTGCGGCCGGTTAAGAATATCACGACGGAAAACCACGGCCGCCCTTTATTGTGACAGAAAACTGTGCTCTAGCGCTGCCATATTATGCTATGGGGCCCGTCGAGACCCTGATTTTACAGCAAAAGCGGCCGTCCGCAGGAGAACCAAATGGCAGACAGCACCTATCCGGTTTATGGCGAGATCACCGGCCCGATCGTGATGATCGGCTTCGGCTCCATCGGGCGCGGCACGCTGCCGCTGATCGAGCGCCACTTCAAATATGACCGGAACCGGCTGATCGTCATCGAGCCGCGCGAAGACGCCGCCGACGCGGAGATCTACGCCCGCCACGGCGTGCGCCATGTCAAGGCCCATGTCACCAGGGAGAACTACAAGGACCTCCTGAAGCCGCTCCTCACGGAAGGCGGCGGCCAGGGCTTCTGCGTCAACCTCTCGGTCGATACCGGCTCGGTGGACCTGATCAAGCTCTGCCGCAAACTCGACGTGCTCTATGTCGATACGGTCATCGAACCCTGGCTCGGCTTCTACTTCGACAAGGGCATGAAGAACGCCGACCGCACCAACTATGCGCTGCGCGAAACGCTGCGCAAGGAAAAGGAAAAGAACCCCGGCGGCACGACCGCGGTCTCCACCTGCGGCGCTAATCCGGGCATGGTCTCCTGGTTCGTCAAGCAGGCGCTCGTGAACCTTGCCAGGGATCTCGACATCAAGTTCGATGAGCCGACGCAGGACGACCGCGAAGGCTGGGCCAAGCTGATGAAGAAGGTCGGCGTCAAGGGCGTGCACATCGCCGAGCGCGATACCCAGCGCACCAAGAACCCGAAGCCGTTCAACACGTTCTGGAACACCTGGTCGGTCGAGGGCTTCATCTCGGAAGGCCTGCAGCCGGCCGAACTCGGCTGGGGCACCCACGAGAACTGGATGCCGAAGAACGCCAAGAAGCACAAGAAGGGCTGCAAGGCAGCGATCTACCTGGAACAGCCCGGCGCCAACACGCGCGTGCGCTCCTGGTGCCCGACGCCCGGCCCGCAATACGGCTTCCTCGTCACCCACAACGAGTCGATCTCGATCGCCGACTTCTTCACCGTGCGCGACAAGGACGGACACGTCACCTACCGCCCGACCTGCCACTACGCCTACCATCCGGCCAACGACGCCGTGATCTCGCTGCACGAGATGTTCGGCAATGGCGGCAACCAGCAGCCCGTCCTGCACGTTCTCGACGAGAACGAACTGGTCGATGGCGTCGACGAGCTCGGCGTGCTGCTCTACGGTCACGACAAGAACGCCTACTGGTACGGTTCGCGCCTGTCGCTGGAAGAGACCCGCCGCATCGCCCCCTATCAGAACGCGACCGGCCTGCAGGTGACCTCCGCCGTGCTCGCCGGCATGGTCTGGGCGCTGGAAAACCCGAAGGCCGGCATCGTGGAAGCCGACGAGGTCGACTACAAGCGCTGCCTCGAAGTACAGACGCCCTATCTCGGCCCGGTCGAAGGCCACTATACCGACTGGACCCCGCTCGACGGCCGCCCGGGCCTCTTCCCGGAAGACCTCGACACGAAGGATCCGTGGCAGTTCAGGAACATTCTGGTTCGCTGAACCGGCCTTCATTTTGCAACAGGACGCCCGCGGCAAAACCGCGGGCGTCTTCGCTTTCAATGGGATAATGCCCGTCGCCCCGGCGGCGCGTCTTGCTTTCGACGTCTCTTCGCGGCATGGTTTGCCGAATTGGACGGGTGGTTCGCGCCGCCGTGACCCTGGGAGACCCATATGAAGCCGATCACAGTCCTCAGCCTGCTGACCGCCGCCGTCGCGCTTGCCTCGTGCCAGTCCGAGCGCGCACCGCGCGACCTGCCGGTGACCCAGCGCCCTGTGGCGCAGGGTGTGGAGGGGGCCTGGGTAGACCCGAACGGCATCGTCTCCACCTTCCAGGCCGGCACGTTCACGACGCGCACGACCGACACGAACCAGCTTCTCGCCTCCGGTACCTACATCAACACCTCGCCGACGCTGGTCGAGATCAACATGACCTCGCTGGTGCGCAACACCCAGTCCAAGGTCAATTGCGCGCTGGTCAGCCAGAGCCAGCTGAACTGCACGACGGCGGAAGGCGCACAGTTCTCGCTTGCCCGCCGGGCTTGAGCGACCGGCATATGAACGGAAAGGGCCGCAAGGCCCTTTTTTCGTTTTACCTCATAAACATGCGCGGCCTGTGGCCCCTCACCTTTTCTCTTGAACTCCTCCGCGACCGGTGAAAACATCCGCCGGCTGGCTGTCATGTTTCCGGTTTATCGAGAAACGGATCGCCCCTCCCGCGGCATCGCGGGCAAACAAGGAGAAGAGGACCATGACGTTTTTCCGATCCGGCCTTCTGGCCGCCTCCATCATAGCGCTCTCCAGCGGCTCGGCGCTTGCCGATTACGAGCTGAACATCCTGCACATCAACGACCTGCATTCGCGCATCGAGTCGATCAACAAGTTCGATTCGACCTGCTCTGCCGAGGAGGAAGGCAAGGGTGAGTGCTTCGGCGGCGTCGCCCGCCTCAAGACCGCGATCGACACCCAGCGCCAGGCACTGACGGGCAAGAACGTGCTGCTGCTCAATGCAGGCGACAACTTCCAGGGTTCGCTCTTCTACACCACCTACAAGGGCGCGGTGGAGGCCGAGTTCCTCAATCTCATGAAATTCGACGCCATGACCGTCGGCAACCATGAATTCGACGACAGCGAGGATGGCCTCGCGACCTTCCTTGACAAGGTGCAGTTCCCCGTCGTCACCGCGAACGTCGCGGCCAGCGCCTCCTCGAAGATCGGCGACCGCATCAAGCCGTTCATCGTGCTCGACCAGGGCGGCCAGAAGATCGGCATCGTCGGCGCGGTGGCAAACGACACGGCGGAACTCTCCTCGCCCGGCCCGAATGTCCTGATCGGCGACGACGTCGCCGACATTACCGCCGCCATCGGCGAATTGAAGAAGCAGGGCGTCAACAAGATCATTGCGCTGACCCATGTCGGCTATCCGCGCGACCTCGCGGCCATCGCCAAGATCCCCGACGTCGATGTGGTGGTCGGCGGCCACACCAACACGTTCCTCTCCAACACCTCGGACAAGGCGGAAGGCCCTTACCCGACGCTGGTCGACAATCCCGGCGGCTACAAGGTGCCCGTCGTGCAGGCCGCGGCCTACTCCAAGTATCTGGGCAATCTCAAGGTCGTTTTCGACGATGCGGGCGTCGTGAAGGAATCCTCCGGTGAACCGGTGCTGATCGACGGCTCCATCAAGCCCGACGAGGCCGTGCTCGCCCGCATCAAGGAGCTGGGCGGTCCGATCGAGGAACTGAAGAACAAGATCGTCGCCGAGAGCGCCGCGCCGATCGACGGCTCGCGCGAAGTGTGCCGCGCCGCCGAATGCGCGATGGGCAACCTGGTGGCCGACGCCATCCTCGACCGCACCAAGAGCCAGGGCATGACCATCGCCATCACCAATGGCGGGGGCCTGCGCGCCTCCATCGACGGCGGCCCGGTCTCCATGGGCGAAGTGCTGTCGGTGCTGCCGTTCCAGAACACGGTCGCCACCTTCCAGCTCAAGGGCTCGGACCTCGTCGCCGCTCTCGAAAACGGCCTCGGCCAGATCGAGGAGGGCGCTGGCCGCTTCCCGCAGGTCTCCGGCATGAAATACTCCTTCGACAAGTCGAAGCCGGCAGGCAGCCGCGTCGTTTCCGTCGAGGTGAAGGAAGGCGGGGCCTTCGTGCCGCTCGATCCGGCCAAGACCTACGGCATCGTCTCGAACAACTACATGCGCGCCGGCGGTGACGGTTACTCGGTCTTCGCCAAGGCGGGTCAGAACGCTTACGATTTCGGCCCGAACCTGGAACTGGTCGTCGCCGACTATCTTGCAGCACACCGCCCCTACCAGCCTTATACGGATGGCCGCATCACGGAAGTCGCCAATGCCACGGTCGTCGAGACCCCGGCAAGCACGGAGACAGCGACCGGAACCGAGGCCAAGCCCGCTGCAGGCGAAACGGCAACCAAGTCGGCCGAAGGCACCGCAACATCCGGCGAAGCCGCATCGGGCACTACGACCACGACGGCCGAAACCGCAACGGTGGCGGCCGGCGGCAAGCATGTCATCGCCCGTGGCGACACGCTTTGGGATCTTGCCAAGGCGGCCTATGGCGACGGCACGCTATGGCGCAAGATTGCGGAAGCCAACGGCAATCCGCGGCCGCGCGCCCTGCATGTCGGGACGGAACTGTCCATCCCGACCAAATAAGGACAATTTGTCTCCACTATTTCTGCCGGCCCGGGCTTTCCCGGGCCGGCATTTCTTTTTAGAACGATTCTGAGCCGACCGGGCGTCCGCCGCGTTAGGAGCAATCCAGCGCGCATGCCGCGGTCTTGCACCCGCACTTGCAAGAAGAAAAAGCCCAAGAGCAATGAACGACACTCCGCACGCCGAGGACCGCACCATGCAGGACATCGCCGCCAAGCCCGCCGACCACACGCCCGTCAAACACGGGAAGGTCGGTGTGCTGCTGGTCAATCTCGGCACGCCCGATGGTACCGATTACACCTCGATGCGCCGCTACCTGAAGGAATTCCTGACCGACAAGCGCGTCATCGAATGGCCGAGGATCGCCTGGTATCCCATCCTCTTCGGTATCGTCCTCAACACCCGCCCGGGCAAGGTCGGCAAGGCCTACGAGACGATCTGGAACAAGGAGAAGAACGAGAGCTACCTGCGCACCTATACGCGCAGCCAGGCCGAGCTGATGGCAACGGCCCTCTCCGATTGCTCCGAGGTCGTCGTCGACTGGGCGATGCGCTACGGCCAGCCTTCCATCGCCTCGCGCATGGACTATCTGCAGAAGGCCGGCTGCGAGCGCATCCTCGTCTTCCCGCTCTACCCGCAATATGCGGCCGCAACCACGGCAACCGTCAACGACAAGGCCTTCGAGACTCTTTTGAAGATGCGCTGGCAGCCGGCCCTACGCACCGTGCCGCCCTACCACGACGACCCGGCCTATATCGACGCGCTCGCCATCTCGATCGAGAAGCACCTGGCAACGCTCGACTGGGAACCCGAGCGGGTGCTGACCTCGTTCCATGGTATTCCTCAAAGCTATTTCGACAAGGGCGATCCCTACTACTGCCAGTGCCAGAAGACCGCACGGCTGCTGCGCGAACGGCTCGGCTGGTCGAAGGAGAAGCTCGTCGTCACCTTCCAGTCGCGCTTCGGGCCGGAAGAATGGCTGCAACCCTATACGGACAAGACCGTGGAGAAGCTGGCACAGGAAGGCATCAAGCGCATCGCCGTTCTCAATCCCGGCTTCGTTTCCGACTGCCTGGAAACGCTGGAGGAGATCGCCGAGCAGGCCGCCGAGAGCTTCCTGCACAATGGCGGCGAAAAGTTCGCGCACATTCCCTGTCTCAACGATTCGCCCGAGGGCATGGCCGTCCTCGAAAAGGTCGTGCGACGCGAGCTTTCCGGCTGGATCTGATACCGGATAAATCTTGTCTTCGTCCAAATAGACTGGCGTCGCGGTCCGTATTCCTTAAAGTGGCGCCGCGTCGCATTGTCTGTTGGAGAGAAGAACTATGGATTTAGCCGGACTGGATATCGTCGTCATCGCCCTCGTGGTGCTGGTCATCCTGATTCTTTTTGCCGGGATCAAGACCATTCCGCAGGGATATCAGTACACGGTAGAGCGCTTCGGCCGTTATACGCGTACGCTGGATCCCGGCCTTAACCTGATCATCCCCTTTATCGACCGCATCGGTGCGAAGATGAACGTGATGGAGCAGGTGCTCGACATCCCGACGCAGGAAGTCATCACACGCGACAATGCCAGCGTCGCCTCCGACGCCGTCGCCTTCTACCAGATTCTGAACCCCGCCCAGGCGGCCTACCAGGTCGCCAATCTCGAGCATGCCATCATCAACCTCACCATGACCAACATCCGCTCGGTCATGGGATCGATGGACCTCGACGAGCTGCTCTCCAACCGCGACAAGATCAACGACCAGCTTCTGCGCGTCGTCGATGAGGCCGCCAATCCCTGGGGCGTGAAGATCACCCGCGTCGAGATCAAGGACATCGCGCCGCCGAAGGACCTCGTCGATTCCATGGCGCGGCAGATGAAGGCCGAGCGTGAAAAGCGCGCGCAGGTGCTGGAAGCGGAGGGCTCGCGCAATGCACAGATCCTGCGCGCGGAAGGCGCCAAGCAGTCTGCGATCCTCGAGGCCGAGGGCCAGCGCGAAGCGGCGTTTCGTGATGCCGAGGCGCGTGAACGCCTCGCCGAAGCCGAGGCCAAGGCAACGAAGATGGTCTCCGAGGCCATCGCAGCCGGTGACGTGCAGGCCATCAATTACTTCGTCGCACAGAAGTACACCGAGGCTATGGCCTCGATCGGCAAGGCGCCGAACTCGAAGGTTGTGCTGATGCCGATGGAGGCTTCCTCGCTCATCGGTTCGCTCGGCGGTATCGGTGCGATCGCCAGGGAAGTCTTTGGGAGCGGCGGCGCGCAGGTGGCCAGCACGCCGCGCACGCGCCAGTCGACGCCCGCCACGACAACCACCGCCTCGACGCCTGCGTTCCGAAACCCGTTCGATACGCCGCAGGGAAGCTGAAATGATCCAGCGCATCGTCACGGAACTCGGCCCCTGGGCATGGTGGGTACTCGGCATCGTGCTGCTGATCCTCGAAGTGCTGATGCCCGGCGTCTTCCTCGTCTGGATCGGCATCGCGGCAGTTGTCACCGGCGCTCTCTCGCTGCTGCTCTGGGAGACGGCCTTCTGGACCTGGCATGTGCAATGGCTGGTCTTTGCCGTTCTGTCGCTTGTCGCCGTTTTGATCGGCCGGCGCATCGTCAGCGCACGCGGCACCGCCTCCGACCAGCCTCATCTCAATCAACGCGGCCAGAGCCTCGTCGGCCGCACCGCGACGCTGGAGCAGCCGATCAGCGAAGGCCGCGGTCGCATTCGCCTCGATGATACGATGTGGAGCGTGCAGGGCCCGGACCTGCCGGTCGGCGCGCGCGTGCGCGTCACGGCCAGCAATGGCCGCGATCTCATGGTCGAGCCTGCCTGAAACAAAAAAACCCGCATTTCCGGGAAATGCGGGTTTTGGTACGAGCCGTGGAGGATGCGGATCAGGCAACGCCGATTCGCAGCAGATCGTGGAAATGCACGACGCCGACAGGACGGTATGTCTCGTCCGTAACGATCAGCGCGGAAATGTTGTACTGGTTGAGCAGACCAAGCGCGGCGGTTGCCAAGGTCGACGGCTTCACCGTCTTGGGGCCGCGCGTCATGATCTCGTCGACGCTGAGTTCGGCAAGATTGCGCGAAAGGTTGCGCGCGATATCGCCGTCGGTGACGATGCCGACGAGAATGCCCTCGTCATTGATGACGCCGACGCAGCCGTAACGCTTCTGCGACAGGAGCAGAACCGCATCCGGCATGGACGTGCCGAGAGGAACGAGCGGCATGTTTTCGCCGCTGTGCATGATGTCGCCGACATGGGAAAGACTGGCGCCGAGCTTGCCGCCGGGGTGGAAGGTCTTGAAGTCCGTTGCGGTGAAGCCGCGGGCTTCGAGAAGAGCAACCGCAAGCGCATCACCAAGGGAAAGCTGCATCAGCGTGGAGGTGGTGGGTGCCAGGCCGTGCGGGCAGGCCTCCTGCTCCTTCGGCAGCAGCAGCAGCGTATCCGCCTCGCGGGCAAGAGCCGAGCGCTCGCCTGACGTGATGGCGATCAGCGGGATGGAGAAACGGCGGGAATAGGAAACGATACCCTGCAGTTCGGCCGTTTCGCCGCTCCAGGACATGGCGAGGATGACATCGTCACGCCCGATCATGCCGAGATCGCCGTGATTGGCCTCGACGGGATGCACGAAGAAGGATGGCGTACCGGTGGAGGCAAGCGTCGCGGCGATCTTCGCCCCGATATGCCCCGACTTGCCGATACCCGTCACGATGACGCGGCCGCTGATATCGCCGATGACGCGAACAGCTTCGCAAAATGCGTCGAAGAGCCGCCCTTCAAGGGCCGTCGAAAGGGCGGCAAGGCCAGCCTTTTCGGTTTCGACGGTACGGATTGCCGAGGCAATGGCGCCGGCACTGTCAACTTTTGCCTGTCTTTTGATCATGCGCCTCGTTAGCGCTTTTGCAATCTTCTGTCCATGCACGAAAGAACGCAGATTGTTACGGCGAGTGAGCTGGCGGTCGGCAACCAAGCGTTAACCACAACGATTTAGCCAGTGTTGCTTTACATACACAATGCGCATGCACCAGATTTTAGAGGCGCCATGATGAACTGGCGTCTGAGGTGTGAATGATGGAAATGACAATTCGGCCAAAGGCTTGACGATGACGTTCCGGTGCATGTGCGCGCGGCGAAGGTCGCTATCGAGAAGATTCTCGAGGCGCGGGTCTTGAAGGGCACGACTGGCGCGAAAGACTTGCCGCAAGAATGTACTGTTTTGCTAGACGTGTTCGCCGAGGTGCGGAACTGAGCTGGATGGGATGCACACCATTCCTACCAACGGCGTTGTCGTTGCAAAAATCCGTACTCTGCAACGCCGCGAATGTTATGCGCAGAACTCGAACAATATTCGCAATTTTTGCGACAATCACTCCTGGAGGACTATGTGCGACCGCTAGAACACGCCGACATTTCCACGTTTCGAGATGTGCAGTTCGTCCTGACCGACATGGATGAGACGCTGACCTATCAAGGCCGGCTTGCGGGGCACACCTATTTAGCTCTTGAGAATTTGCAGGCGGCAGGAGTGAAGGTAATTCCGGTAACCGCCGCCCCGGCCGGATGGTGCGATCAGATGGCCCGCATGTGGCCCGTGGATGGCGTAATCGGGGAAAATGGCGGGTTCTTCTTCCGCCGTCATGATGCCGGACATGGCATCGAGCGACATTTCTGGCATAGTGATGATGACCGTCCGGCCGTATCCAAACGCCTCGAGGAAATCGGGCGGCAAGTGCAACGCGCCGTTCCTTCCGCCAGCTTTACCGACGATCAGCCGTTCCGGCTCACCAGCCTTGCCTTTGAACAACCGAAGGATGCGGAAGTGCGCGCCGCGATCCTTAACGCACTTTGCGACGCTTCAGCCGATGCCACAGTTAACAATCTTTGGGTGCTCGGCTGGCTCGGGAAATATGACAAGCTGGCGATGGCGCGGCGGGTGCTTCTAGAACACTATGAACTCGACATAGACGCTGACCGCTCGGCGGTCCTTTACACCGGAGATTCCACTAACGACGCGCCGATGTTCTCGTTCTTCCAGCATACGGTAGGCGTCAGTACCGTGACCGACTACCTCGACCAGCTCCCCCAATCGCCGCGCTGGATTACGCGCGGCCCGGGAGGTGCAGGCTTCGTTGAAGCAGTAAATGCCGTGATCGTGTCGCGCAAATCCTGACTTTCCGCCGAAATCCTCCAACACTGAGAAATCAGCGATTTTCTTGTCGCGATATTCGGTCGCGAGAAGCTCAGCTTCGCGACCGAACTTTGCAACATCACCTAAACCGGGCTACGACTTCTTCAATGCCAATCCGACACCCTTTCAGGAAAAGCGCGTGTCAAAAGCCTTGGTGTAGTCGGTTTCCTGCTTCAGCAACCCCACCCTGACCAATTCGTCGGCGAGCCATTTGTAGCGCTCAGCGGTCAGGCAACCGATGCCCTTATCCAGCGCTTCGCCGCTATCAACGATGCCGTGTTTGTTGATCTTCTCGATGGCATATTCAGTTTGGCCAAAGCGGCGACCATCTTCTCGCGGACGCGCTGCACCGGATCGGCGGCGGAGCGAACCGGAACTGCGCTGGCGAGCTTGAGATGGGACATGCTGCGATCCTTTCCGAAACCGTTGAACATGTTCTCGGGATACAGCCATCTGCCAAAAGGGCGAACGAAGCGTTTTCTGAGGTATGTCCGATTTAGCCCTTAGATTGCAGGGCTGACTTGAACATGCCTGAGAAGGGGTGGAAAGCGGTCAGCGACTTTCCAATTGGCTGGCAAAAAACAGCCTTCATTCGGCTTCCATGAAGTCGAACGGCTTTGCAGGGGCGAACTGGTCCGATGCCTCGCCGGCAAGGATACGGGCCATGTCAACCCCGAGATCCAGTTTGCGGACATGCGCGCCTTCAGAGAAGTCGAGTTTCTTCAAATCCACCCAGAAAACGTTGGGTGACGTTGCCGATTCACCATAGAAAAGCATGCTCTTCTGGTCCGCCACCACACGCCAGCGGGTCGTGGAAAGGTTCGGTGCCTCTGGAATGCTTACGCCATAGGGTGCCGAAGCGTTGCGGATCACGCTGAAAACGGCGGCGGCGGCAACCCGGGGATCGTCGCTCTGGGTCACCGTGTTGATATAGAAGCCGGCGCGTACGAAACGGTCTTCGGAGCGCCCGCTGCCGGGAAGGAATTTGAGGGAGTCGACCGCACTCCAGTATTTTTGCAAGGCGAGTTGGTCATCATAAGGCGGATCGTTCGTCACCACCTGATACGCGCGGCCATGATGGATGTTCAGCTTTCCATCGATCCACTCAAGAATGGCGCTGTCGCCGGTGGCGTCGGAGAGCGTCAAATGCAGTGGCGCGAGGCTGCCGGGACGGCCGGGCACCTCGCCGCTCACGACCTGCACAGGATGGGCGCGCGTATATTCAACCGCTTCCGAGACCGTTGCGAATTGATCGAGGTAGAATTGCGCCCAGATCGAGAGCGACATGCGCGACGTCGTTCCGTCGTCCTCCGGAAATTTCGTGGCGTTGAGCCATAGCAGGCTGGCGTTGAGGCCGGCTTCGTTCATGCCGTCGACCGTCGAGATATCGTAGCCGGAAACGGCCAGACTGCCGAACTTCGATGTCCATTCCACCGACCGCGGACCGGCGGCCCCGCTGCGCTTCATACCGCGGGGAAAAACCCAGAAGTTGCTGATCATCGGGTCCTTGAAGTCCATGTTGCGACCCGTCAGAATCCGCCCGTCAGGCCCCTGATAGACGACCCGTGTGCAGGCCTGGGCCTCGGCGGTCAGCAGCGCCGCAGCGGCGGTCAAGGTAACGAGGAAGCGTGTGAACCGAGACATGTTGAACATCATTCCATCCATAAGAAGGCTACGCGAAACCGTTGCCGATCAGAACCGATAGGTCAGGCCGAGAACCGGGCCGCTGAGGCGCGTGTCATAGACGTGACCGCCGCGCTTGTAATCAACGTCGAGTACCTTGTAGCCCACGGAGGTGGATAGGCGATCGCTGAAGACATAATTGACGGTTGCCAGCGCCGACCATGTGAGATCGGAGCCGGCGCCGAATCCGCCGATGTCAGCCTGCGCCTGCACCGACAACTTTTCCGTGATAGGAAGGAAGGCGCGTAGACCGACCAGTGGATCGACCCAGCCGAAGCTTTCGTCGTGATTGACAGACCCTCTCAAGCCGCCAATGCTCCCGGTAAGCGTCACATCGTTCGAGATGTACCAGAAGCGAGCGCCGCCAAGGGCATCCAGAGTGAACTGCGATGTATCGACAACCCGGTACCCGCCCATCATCGTGGCAGTGAACTGCCTCGTGTCAATCTTCGCATCGATGTTGCCGCCCGGCGGGATCACGCCGACACCCGGAATCGTCAATGCAGGCAGCGGCCCGACCCCATGGCCATCCGTCGTATCGACATACATGATGTCGCCCGAAAAGACGAAGCGGTCGTAGCGTCCCCAGATGTTGATGAAGCCGCCGAAATTTAGGTCGTCCATGACGTCGGAGAACGACTTTTCTACGCCGATCGTCGGGCCTCGTTGAAACGGAGAAATGCGCCCGTCAAGGCCGGCCGCCCACAAATAGGGCGTGACCTGCAAGGCCCAATTTTGGGTGTCTACCGGGACTTGCCCTTCCGCCAAGTTGAGAGCAGTGTCCGCGCCATACGCGGAATGCGCACCGCAAAGGGATAGGGCAAGGACGACGGCATACCAAGGCGACAGAACCTCGCCAATGCCGGCGACGAACGGTCGCTCTTGAGGAGTGTGGTAGGCTTGATTCCGACCGTTGACCAGATCTAGTAATTTTTTGCCGGATCGAAACAGCATGACGCTCCCCCTCTCTTTCCATTCACGTCAACTAAATTACTGATATCAATTCATAAATTGCGATATTTAATACTATGCTCCATACAGGTCTCACCAAGTTCACGCAACCCACGACAGATTTGATTCAAGAAACTCGCGATCTGCAGGGGACGCTTTAAGCGTCCTCACCTCCTGCCATGAACGGCAGAAATTAAGGTCGGAAGCGGAAATGCCAATCGCGCAGCGACAGAAGCTCCACCATCCAGCATTCCAAGATCGCCGTCAAAATGGGACATCCCGTCATCGTATTGGAGACAACAGGGCATCCCATGCCACGGGGGAAGGCACGAACGGATGATGGTATGTCAGGGAAACTGTAACCCTAGGTCTTCGCTCGAAAGTCCATGCAGCTATCCGGGAATTCATTACGGAAATCGTCTTCGACAGCGACGACCATTCCGCAATCGTCATCATAGCCAATGGTGTTTCCCATACCGGATTCAGCATGGGCGTTTCAATCGACAGTTCAGAGCACTAGCAGCGTAGTCGCATGGGACGAGAGTTCGCTCCACCGAATTTTCGAAGAGGTCCCTCGCTTGCAGCGATGCACAGCGTGCTTTGCTGAAACACGGTAAGGGGAAAAGAGATCCTTGCAGATTTTCACCACCTGTTAACCATAAACTAACCCTTGGCTAATAGAGTGTTACCATGAGCGTAGACGTGGGAAATAACGCCGTTTTCCAAACACTTAAGCGCGAAGCGCCCGTGTAAGCAAAACAGCATTGGACTTTACGTTCGCTTAGGAAATCAAAAAGGGTCGCAGGCCGCAGACATGCCAAAGGTAGAAGCAAGAGATCGCGAGGCAAGGATGCCCCGCCTGTCATGGCCTCTGGCCGGTCTTCTGCTTGCCGGCACCATGCTTGCAGCCACCCCGGCGTTCGCCCAGCAGCAGACCGTAAACGAGACACCCACATTCCAGGAGCCGCTCGACCCCCTCGTCCAGGCAACCGGGAGCGAGACGCCGGACACGATGGCGTTGCCGGGTGCCGAGACCACGGCATCGACCGAAGCGCTGAGCGACCCCGCCCTCACGGGCGACCAGGCCGAGGCGCTTTCCGAAGCCGCCAGCGACAACGAGGCCATCCGGCGCACCGCCAGCGAGGGTGAGCGGCTGAACCTGCGGGAAGGCAGCGCCGACGCGACGAGAAGCAATTTCGGCGACCCCTATGAGCCGACCGGCATCCGCGTCGGCACGTTCGTGCTGCGTCCATCGATTACCCAGAGCATCGGCCATGAGCGCACGAAGGCCGGCAGCACGACGCGCCGGACCTATTCGCAGACCGGTTTTCGCGGCTCGCTGACCTCCGACTGGTCCCGCCACCAACTGATCATCAATGCCGAGGGCATCTACCAGCGCAACATAAGCGGCACCGGCGAGACGGAGCCGCAGGCGCGCATCGACAGCGACCTGCGCCTCGACCTCAGCGACGACACCATCGCGAACCTCACGGCCGGCTACAGTTTCGAACGCGAGGATTCCGCCGATCCCAACGCCGTCGACGGTGCCAGCGCCCAGTCCGGCGTGCATGGCTTTACCGCCGGTGCGCGCGTCCAGCGCGATTTCGGCGTGATCCGCGGCACGATCGGCGCCGAGATCGATCGCGAGGTCTACGGGTCGGTAAAACTCGCCAATGGCGGGAAGCTCAGCCTTTCCGATCGGAATTTCACGGAAGGCACGCTGACGGGACGCGTCGGCTTCGAACTGTCGCCGGCGCTGATTCCCTATCTCGAGGCTTCGATCGGCCGTTCGATCTATGACGAGAAACGCGATTCACTCGGCTACGAGCGTTCCAGTTCAACGGTGGTCGGTCGTGCCGGCGTGGAAATCGACCTTGGCGAGAAGCTGCGTGGCGATCTCGGCATGGGCTATCGGCGCTCCGCCTTCGACGACAGCCGCCTGAAATCGATTGCTGCCCTCGCGCTCGACGGCACGCTCACCTGGTCGCCGCAGCGCGGCACGGAACTCCGGCTCGGCCTCGCCACAGCGATCGAACCGTCTACCACCGCGGGCGAAAGCGGCTACGTCTCCTATGCCACTACGGCCGAACTGACGCACGAACTGCGCGAAAACCTCGTCGCGCGCCTGAGCGGCGCCTATACGTGGCGGGATTTCCGTTCGTCCGGCAGTGCCGATCAGAATGTCTACCTGGTCGGCACGGGTCTCACCTGGGACTTCAACCGCTGGCTCGCGCTGACCGGCGACGTCTCCTACGAGTTGACGAGCCAGTCGCGCGGCAGCGATACCGGCGTCACGCGCGCCGGCATCGGTCTCGTCCTGCGTCGCTGAAGCTTATTTCAGCTTGGCGACGAGTTCCTTCAGCGGGCCTTCGACAGTCGGGCGGATATCCGCGCGGGCCAGCGCGAAGGCGATGTTGGCCAGAATGAAGCCGTCCTTGGCGCCACAGTCATAGGTCTCGCCGCGGAAGTGGTAGGCGGCGAACTTCTGGACATCGGCAAGCTTCACCATGGCGTCGGTGAGCTGGATCTCGTTGCCGGCGCCCCGCTCCTGCGTGGAAAGGATCGGGAAGATTTCCGGCTGGAGAATGTAGCGGCCGTTGATGAAGAAATTGGAGGGCGCTGTGCCCTGCGGGGGCTTCTCGACCATCTTGGTGATGGCAAAACCGTCGCCGATCTTCTCGCCGACGCCGACGATACCGTATTTATGGGACTGCTCCGGCGCGCATTCCTCGACAGCAATGACGTTGGCCCCGCTGTGCTCGAAAAGCTCGACCATCCCCTTCAGGCAGCCCTTCTCACCCTTCATGATCATGTCGGGCAGGAGCAGCGCGAAGGGTTCGTTGCCGACCAGCTCGCGGGCACACCAGACGGCATGGCCGAGACCCAGCGGCTCCTGCTGGCGGGTGAAGCTCGTCGAGCCGGCGACCGGCAGGATGCTTTCGAGCAGCGTCAGCTCGGCGGTCTTGTTGCGTTGGCGCAGCGTCTGTTCCAGTTCAACCTGGATGTCGAAATAGTCCTCGATGACCGCCTTGGAACGCCCCGTCACGAAGATCAGGTGCTCGATGCCGGCGTCCAGCGCCTCGTCCACCACATACTGGATGACGGGCTTGTCCACGACGGTCAGCATTTCCTTCGGAACGGCCTTGGTGGCCGGGAGGAAGCGGGTGCCGAGACCGGCCACTGGGAAGACTGCTTTGCGAACCTTGCGTGCCTGCGACATATTCACCTCGTTGCGCCCGTCGCCATCATGGCCGGGACGTATTTGTGCCGAAATAGAAGCCAATTGCTATTTTTTTGCAAAGGAAGACTTTTTTGCGAAGGAAGACGGGGCAAATTTTTGATGGTAAAGAATTTGTTGACTTCGTTTTTATAAGTTTTGCGTTCAGCCGGTGGTTCCACGCCATCGTACCGAAATTTGAGAAACGGACACGACAGCTGATGACACAGAATCTGAAAACCGTTCTGCGCCGATCCGCGCTCACTCTCCTCCTGTCGGCCGGGCTTTTCGCCCAGGCCACCGCGGCCCGCGCGGACGCCCGCTTCCAGAAGTGGATCGCCGACTTCTACGCGACGGCATCGGAAGCCGGTATCAGCAAATCGACCTACCAGAAGGCGTTTTCCGGCGTCAAGACACCCGACCCGGCCGTCCTCGAAAAGGCCGCCTACCAGCCGGAATTCAAGCACAAGATCTGGGACTACCTTGATTCGCGCGTCAACCCGTACACGGTGCGCATCGGCCAGGAAATGGCGGCAAAACACGGCCGCACGCTCGCCGCCCTCGAGCGCCATTTCGGCGTCGACCGCAACATCCTGCTGGCCATCTGGTCGATGGAATCGAACTACGGCGCGGTGCTCGAAAAGGACGACCGGCTGCACTACGTACCGCGAGCGCTCGCAACACTCGCCTATGCCGACAAGAAGCGTGCGAAGTTTGCACGCACGCAGCTGATTGCCGCCTTGAAGATCATCCAGCGCGGCGACATTGCGGCCTCCGACATGACCGGCTCCTGGGCCGGCGCCATGGGCCATACCCAGTTCATCCCGACGAGCTATCTGATCTATGCCGTCGACGCTGACGGCAACGGTCACCGCGACATCTGGAATTCGGTGCCGGACGCACTGGCGACCGCCGCAAACCTGCTTGCCAAGAACGGCTGGCAGGCCGGCAAGACCTGGGGTTACGAGATTATCGTACCGACCGGCGGCAGCAAATATTCCGGCCAGACGAAGACGCTTGCCCAATGGGCGAAGCTCGGCTTCACGCGCCCGAACGGCTCCGGTTTCAAGAACGGCGCGGACCGCGCCGAGCTGAAGCTGCCGGCAAACGGCGGACCGGGCTTCCTGATGACCAAGAACTTCTTCGTCATCAAGCGCTACAACGCATCGGATTCCTACGCGATGGGTGTCGGCATGCTCGCCGACCAGCTCGCCGGCTATAGCGGCGTCAAGCAGCGCTGGCCGCGTCCGGAGGGCACACTCGACATCACGGAAAAATTCGAGCTGCAGACCCGTCTCAAGGAACTTGGCTACTACGACGGCGAAGTGGACGGCAATTTCGGCTCCGGCTCCAAGGCCGCGATCCAAGCCTTCCAGAACCGCATGGGCCTCTCGGCGGATGGCGAGCCGAGCCTGCAAGTGCTGAAGGCCCTGCGCCGCTAGGGCCTGTCGCAGTGAGGCGAAGGCGCCTCGGCCCCGACATTCGATAGTGCTCGAATCCCATAGAGACGAACAGGGGCGCTCCGGCGCCCCTTCTTGTTCGGGCTTTCGCTTGGCCCGCGCATTTGCCATCATGCCGCCACCGGGATCCGGCAGGGTAGCGCTCGAGACGGGAGCCTTCGCGATGAGCACGACAACGACCATGCGGATTGTGCGCCTCGGACTGGCCTTTGTGGCTGGGGCGAGCATCGTGGTGACCGCTCTTCCGGCCGAAGCCCAGCAGCGCAAGGAGCGCAAGACCATCCTGGAACTGCTCTTCGGCAAACCGAAGCGCGAGGAGGCCGCACCGGAGCGACAAATCAAGAAGCCGCGCACCGTCAACCGCAAGAAGAAGCAGACGACGACCATCGCGACGAAACCGGAGCCTGCGGCGATCGAGAAGCTGCCGGACGCCAAGGTCGTGCTTGTCGTCGGCGACTTCATTGCCGGAAGCCTCGGCGAAGGCCTCGTCGCCGCCTTCGAATCGACACCCGGCATCATCGTCGAGCGGCGCACCAACGGTTCTTCCGGCATCGTACGCGAGGACTACTACAACTGGCCGGCCTCCCTGCCCGGCCTGATCGCGGAAACGAAGCCCGCCCTCGTCGTGCTCAGCATGGGCGCCAACGACCGGCAGCAGATGGCGGTGGCCGGCGAGAAGGAAAAGTTCCGTTCCGAGGCCTGGACAAAGGAATATGAAGCACGGGTGGAGCGCCTTGCCACGCTCGCCCGCCAGGGCGGCAAGCCGATGATGTGGATCGGCATGCCGGCCTTCCAGTCTTCGGCCATGACGGCCGACATGACGACGCTGAACACCATCTATCGTGCTGGTGTCGAGAAGGCCGGTGGCGAATTCGTCGACATCTGGGACGGCTTCGTCGACGAGAACGGCAAGTTCGTCATTTCCGGCTCCGACATCAACGGTCAGCAGGTGCGCTTGCGCGGCTCCGACGGCATCAACTTCACCAAGGCCGGCAAGCGTAAGCTCGCCTTTTATGTGGAGAAGGAAATCCGCCGCGTGCTGGGCGACGCCGCTGCCGACGGCCCCGGACTGCAGGGCGACCTCAAGGATCTGGTGGTGACCGCACCGGCCGAGGACACCGAAATCACCAAGACCCTGCCGATCAGCCTCTCCGACCCGGCACTCGATGGCGGCACCGCGCTGCTCGGGGGCACGGCGATCAAAGGCAACGGCAAGAGCCTGCGCGAAAAGCTGGTGGAGAAGGGCGAGATCGCCGACGCCCCGCTCGGCCGGGTCGACGATTTCCGCTTGAATAAAATTGCAACGCCTTGATCATAGACGGGTGCTGCGACGGCGCCCTGCCTTCGAGGCTGTTGTGCGCCTTTCGCTGCTCGGCAGTCGAATCAGGCCACGATCCGGGGCAACATGATTCGGGCACAGAGACCGGGCTTGCGGTTTTCCAGCACGAAGCTGCCATTCGCCTCCTCGACGAAGCTCTCCGCAATGGCCAGTCCCAATCCCGCGCCTTCGCTCGTCGTGTCGAGACGGCCGCCGCGCTTCAGCACGAACTCGATCTCCTCCTCGGGGATGCCCGGCCCGTCATCGACGACTTCGATGACCGCGGCCGCCCCCTCCGCCCGGGCAAAAATACCGACGGTGGTCTTGGCGTAACGCGCGGCATTTTCCGCAAGGCTGCCGAGGATTTCGGCGAGGTCCTCGGCATCGATGCGCAGAATGAGGCCCGGTTCGATTTCCTGCTGCCAGTCGAGGTCACGCCCGGCCGGCGTGCGCGAGACCACGCTGACGACCTGCGAGGCGACGCGGCCGAGATCGCTGCGTGCCGTGTGCCCACGCTCGGCCTGGCGGGCACGAGCCATTTCGTGATCGACATGGCGGCGCATGCGCAGGATGATCGCCTCGATATCGCGAGCGACGCTCTCCTCGCCCCGCTCGCGCAGGCGCAGCACGTCGCCGGAGAGGATCTGCAACGGTGTCTTGAAACCATGGGCAAGGTCGGCTGCCCGCTCGCGCGCCTTGCGCAACTGGTTCTCCCGCGATTGCAAGAGGGCATCCACCTCGCCGGTGAGCGGCAGGACCTCGTCCGGGAAATCGGTCCCGAGCCGTTCCGCCTTGCCGGCGCGAATGGCCGAAAGGCGCTCCGTCAGCGTCGCCAGCGGACGAAGGCCGACGAAGATCTGCACGAAGCTCGCAGCCAGGAGAAGGACGGCGAGCACCTGCACATAGGGCAGAAGATCTCCCTCGAATTCATCCGTGGCGCGCGAAATATCAGTTCGATCGATGGCGACGGCGACACGCAGGGGCAGCGCCCCGGCCCGCTCGCTGGTCACAACCTCACGCTCGACGAGCAGCAGCGCCGCATCCCCCGGCCCCTTGATGGTCGCCGTATGCACACCGCCGGCCGGGATATCCGGCAGGGCCAGCACATCGTCCCAGAGCGAACGGGAGCGCAGCCGCTTCCCGTCCCCCTCGATCTGCCAGTAGAGCCCCGAAAGCGGCCGCTCGAACCGCGGATCGACCGGCGGCTTGACGAGGTGGAGCGTGGCGCCCGGCTGTTCGGCAAGACCGGCGATCACCTGGTTGAGATGCAGCATCAACTCGGCGGCGATACGCCGCTCCACATGCCGCTCGAACAGTGTCGACAGAACGAAGAACGCCGCCACGAGGGCGGCGATGATGGATGCGGCGCCGGCAAGCGCCAGGCGGAGACGCAGCGAACGGCGCGTCACGGAGCAGTCTCGCCCATATAGTAGCCGAAGCCGCGCCGCGTGCCGATGGCAACCGCGCCAAGCTTCTTGCGAAGGCGCGCGACAAGTGCTTCCAGTGCATTGGCATCGCGGGAGAAATCATCGCCGTAGAGGTGTTCCTGCAGCTCGGTCGGCGGCACGATGCGGTCGCGGTGATGGCCGAGATAGCTGACGAGGCGATACTCGAGCGGTGTCAGCGACTGCGGCACGCCGTTGACGCTGACGCGCATCGCCCGTGTGTCGATGGTGACGGTTCCGATGGCGATCGTCGCCGCGCCGTGCCCGACGGACCGGCGGATGAGCGCACGGGCACGGGCCAGCAGCTCCTCGAACTGGAAAGGTTTCGGCAGATAGTCGTCGGCGCCGGCATCGATGCCCTCGACACGCTCGGCCCAGCTTCCGCGGGCTGTCAGCACCAGCACCGGCATGTGGCGGCCGTTGGCGCGCCAGCGCTTCAGGAGAGACATGCCATCCATGCTGGGCAGGCCGAGATCGAGGATGATGAGGTCATAATCCTCCGTATCTCCCAGGAACCAGGCGTCCTTGCCGTCCGAGGCGGTCTCGACGGTATAGCCGGCCCCCGTCAGCACGGCGGAAACATCGGCCGCAATGCGGGCATCGTCCTCGACGAGAAGCAGGCGCATCAGTCGTCGTCGTCCTCTACGATCGCCATCGTCTTGGCATCGAGCTGCAACTCGATGATCTGGCCGGACGGCTGGATGAACTCCAGCTCATATATATAGCGATCGCCTTCACGCTCAAGCTCGACTTCGATGAGATCGCCCTCGACATGCTTGCGGGCTTCCACGATGATCTGCTCGAGCGGACGCACGAGGCCCTGTTCGAGGGCGCGGCGCGCTTCTTCATGCTCTACCGCATCGTCGTCATCGTCCGCTTGCGCGCCCATCGGCGGCACCACGGAAAGGGCGACGAACAGGGCCAGCGCCAGCGGAAAAGGGGTCAATATCTTCTTGATCATGGGCCTACCTATACGCGCATCAAGCTGACAAATCGCTGACAGCGCCTGTCAGGCAAGCAACAGGCGGGCTGTGCGAAACCTCTCCTCACAACGACAGGAAAGGACTTCGCAAATGCGCCCCATCACGACCGGCCTTCTCGCCGCCAGCCTGCTTGCCCTTAGCGTGCCGGCCCTTGCAGAAACCACCACTGCACCCGTTCGCAAGACGCTGGAACAGGTCGCCACGGAACTTTCGGCCAAGGGCTACGTTATCCGCGAGCTCGAAATGGACGACGGCCACTTCGAGGCAAAGATCGTGGATGCAAAAAACGTGATCAGCGAAGCCAAGATCGACAGCTACACCGGTGAGATCCTTCGCCTCGAGCGCGAAGACTGATCCCCGCCCTCTACCCATTCCATTGACCTCCCAAAAGAACAAGGACACTCCTCATGGTTAAGATTATCGGCACCTCTTCCAACAACACGCTCAAGGGCCAGTCGACGGGCGACGACCTCTACGGCAAGGGCGGCAACGACAAGCTCTTCGGCTATGGCGGCAATGACGACCTGGAAGGCGGCGCCGGCAACGACTGGCTGCAGGGCGGCACCGGCAATGACGAACTGACCGGCGGCTCGGGCCGTGACACCTTCGTCTTCTCCGCCGGCCGCGACGAGATCGACGATTTCTCCACGAGCGCCGACAAGATCATCATCGACAGCGCCCTCGGCGTGAAGAGCTTTGCCGAGCTGAAGGCGATCGCCAAGTCCGTCGATGGCGGCGAAGACGTGCGCTTCGACTTTGGCAACGGCAATACGCTGACGCTCGAGGACACCAAGCTGTCGAGCCTCAAGGAAAGCCACTTCTCCTTCAAGGCAGTTGACACCGACGAGCCGAAGGACCCGCGTTCGGGCGATGACGTGCTGAACGGCAACAGCAAGGCCAACACCATCTCCGGCGGCGACGGCAACGACCGCATCTCCGGCCACGGCGGCAACGACAAGCTTTCGGGCGACGCCGGCAACGACAAGATCTGGGGCGGCTCCGGCCATGACGACCTGGAAGGCGGCTCGGGCAACGACCAGCTCTTCGGCGGTTCGGGCAATGACGATCTCGAAGGCGGTTCCGGCAACGATCGCCTGGACGGCGGCACCGGCAACAACGAGCTTGAAGGCGGTGCCGGCCGCGACACCTTCGTCTTCAAGACCGGCAAGACCGAGATCGAGGATTTCCAGGCGAATTTCGACACGATCGAGATTTCCAAGAGCCTCGGCGTCTCCAGCTTCGCCGACCTCACCGATATCGCCCGCACGGCCGATGGCGGCAAGGACGTGGTGTTCGATTTCGGCCAGAGCGAACTGCGCCTCGACGACGTCAAGCTCGCCGATCTCTCGGCGTCGGACTTCCTCTTCGTCTGAGGCAGACACGGCCCCTCATCCCGCTGCCGCGACCTTCTCCCCGCAAGCGGGGAGAAGGGATTTTGCGGCAAGGCCACGCCCAAAACACTGGAAAGCGATGCGGCATACGCCTTCTCCCCGCTTGCGGGGAGAAGGTGCCGGCAGGCGGATGAGGGGCACTTCACCAACAGCAAAGGGCGCGCCGGTTTCCCGGCGCGCCCTTTCATCCTTGTCGAAAAACTCAGCGCGGCAGCGTGGTGGAACCCATCAGCGCCTCGTCGATCGCGCGGGCGGCCTGGCGGCCTTCGCGGATCGCCCAGACGACCAGCGACTGGCCGCGACGCACGTCGCCGGCGGTCCAGAGCTTTTCCACCGAGGTCTTGTAGTCGCGGTCGTTGGCGATGACGTTCGAGGAGCCGCGCTTGTCGGTGTTGATCGCGAGCTTGTCGCCGAGATCCTTCAGCACGCTGTTCGTGAAGGGCCCGCGGAAGCCGATGGCGATGAAGGCGAGGTCCGCCTTGATGATGAACTCCGTGCCGGCGATGGGCTTGCGGCGATCGTCCACCTGGCAGCACTTGACACCCGTCAGCACGCCGTCCTCGTCGCCGACGAATTCGAGCGTACCGACCTGGAACTCGCGCACCGCACCTTCGGCCTGCGAGGAGGAGGTGCGCATCTTCGTCGCCCAGAACGGCCAGACGGCGAGCTTGTCTTCCTTTTCCGGCGGCTGCGGGCGAATGTCGAGCTGCGTGACCTTCACTGCGCCCTGGCGGAAGGCCGTGCCGACGCAGTCCGACGCGGTATCGCCGCCACCGACGACGACGATATGCTTGCCGCCGGCGAGAATCGGATCCGACGGCCAACCGACGCTGTCGATGTTCTCGCGGCCGACGCGGCGGTTCTGCTGCACGAGATAGGGCATGGCATCGTGCACGCCGGTAAATTCGACGCCCGGAATACCGGCATCGCGCGGCGTTTCGGAGCCGCCGCAATAGAGCACGGCGTCATGTTCGGCGAGCATCTCGTCCATCGGCTTGTCGACGCCGACATTGACGCCGTAATGGAAGGTGACGCCCTCGCCCCGCATCTGGTCGACGCGGCGATCGATAAAATTCTTCTCCATCTTGAAGTCCGGAATGCCGTAGCGCAGCAGGCCGCCGGCCTTGGACTCGCGCTCGTAGAGGTGGACTTCGTGGCCAGCGCGGGCGAGCTGCTGGGCGGCCGCCATGCCGGCCGGGCCGGAACCGATGACCGCGGCCTTCTTGCCGGTCTTCACCGTCGCCGGCTGCGGCACGATATAGCCCATCTCATAGGCCTTGTCGGCGATGGCCTGCTCGACGGTCTTGATGGAGACCGGCGCATCCTCCAGGTTCAGCGTGCAGGCTTCCTCGCAGGGCGCGGGGCAGACGCGGCCGGTGAATTCCGGAAAGTTGTTGGTCGAATGCAGGTTGCGGATCGCCTCTTCCCAGTTGCCGTTATAGACGAGGTCGTTCCAGTCCGGGATCTGGTTGTGGACGGGACAGCCCGTCGGGCCGTGGCAATAGGGAATGCCGCAGTCCATGCAGCGCGCGGCCTGCTTCTGGACCTCGGGGTCCGACATCGGGATGGTGAACTCGCGGAAATGGCGGATGCGGTCGGAGGCCGGTTGATACTTCGCCACCTGCCGGTCGATTTCCATGAAACCAGTAACCTTGCCCACGTAAAAAATCCTCACTCAAAGACGGGCGCCGCTCGGGGCCCGATGCCGGAAGGCCGGCCAAGATGAATTCGATGCTGATGGCGTCTTCGCGCCATCAGCGTGTGAAGGGTGGTGAACCGCTGCCTTATTCGGCAGCGATGCCCATCCTCATGCGCTCCATCTCTTCGAGCGCGCGGCGGTACTCGACCGGCATCACCTTGCGGAATTTCGGACGATACTCGGCCCAATTGTCGAGGATCTCCTTGGCCCGCGGCGAACCCGTATAGTGCAGGTGGTTCGAGACGAGCTGGTAGAGCCGTTCCTCGTCATGGCGCGTCATGTCGTCGGACACGTCGACCATGCCCTTGTGCATGAGGTCGCCGCCATGGTGGTGCAGCTTCTCCAGCATGTCGTCCTCTTCCGGAACCGGTTCGAGTTCGACCATCGCCATGTTGCAGCGGCGGGCGAAATCGCCTTCCTCGTCCAGCACATAGGCGACACCGCCCGACATGCCGGCCGCGAAGTTGCGGCCGGTCTGGCCGATGACAACGACAACGCCGCCCGTCATGTACTCGCAGCCATGGTCGCCCACGCCCTCGACGACGGCGACGGCACCGGAGTTGCGCACGGCAAACCGCTCGCCGGCCACGCCGTTGAAGTAGCACTCGCCCGAGATCGCGCCGTAGAGCACCGTGTTGCCGACGATGATCGATTCATGCGGCACCGCCCGGTTGCCCTCCGGAGGACGCACGACGATGCGGCCGCCGGAAAGGCCCTTGCCGACATAGTCGTTGCCGGCGCCGACGAGATCGAAGGTGACGCCGCGGGCAAGGAACGCGCCAAAAGACTGGCCGGCCGTGCCGTGCAGCTTCACGGAGATCGTGTCGTCCTTCAGACCCTTGAAGCCGTAACGCTTGGCGACGGCGCCCGACAGCATCGCACCGGCCGAGCGGTCGACGTTCTTGATATCGACCTCGAAGGCGACGGGCGTCTTCGATTCGAGCGCGGGCTTGGCCTCTTCGATCAGCTTGCGGTCGAGCACGTCATGGATCGGGTGGTTCTGCCGCTCGGTCCAGTAGGTCGCTTCCTTCGGCGCTTCGACCTTGTGGAAGATGCGCGAGAAGTCGAGACCGTTGGCCTTCCAGTGCGAGATCATCTTCTCCTTTTCGAGCAGCTCGGAGGCGCCGATGATCTCATTCAGCGAGCGAACGCCGAGCGAGGCCAGGATTTCGCGCACCTCTTCGGCGACGAAGAAGAAGTAGTTGATGACATGCTCCGGCGCGCCCTTGAAGCGCTTGCGCAGCACCGGATCCTGCGTGGCGACCCCCACCGGGCAGGTGTTGAGATGACACTTGCGCATCATGATGCAGCCGGCCGCAATCAGCGGCGCGGTGGCGAAACCGAACTCGTCGGCCCCGAGCAGCGCGCCGATGACGACGTCGCGACCGGTCTTCAGGCCGCCGTCGACCTGCAATGCGATGCGCGAACGCAGCTTGTTCAGCACGAGCGTCTGGTGCGTTTCGGCAAGGCCGATTTCCCAGGGCGAGCCGGCATGCTTCAGCGAGGTGAGCGGCGAAGCGCCCGTACCGCCATCGAAGCCGGCAATGGTGATATGGTCCGCACGCGCCTTGGCGACACCGGCGGCGACCGTGCCGACGCCGACTTCCGAGACGAGCTTGACCGAGATATCAGCTTCCGGATTGACGTTCTTCAGGTCGTAGATGAGCTGCGCCAGGTCCTCGATCGAATAGATATCGTGGTGCGGCGGCGGCGAGATGAGGCCGACGCCCGGCGTGGAGTGACGGGTTTTCGCAACCGTCGCATCCACCTTATGGCCGGGCAACTGGCCGCCCTCGCCGGGCTTGGCGCCCTGCGCGACCTTGATCTGCAGCATGTCCGCATTGACCAGATATTCGGTCGTCACACCGAAGCGGCCGGAAGCGATCTGCTTGATCGCCGAACGCTCCGGGTTGGACGACCCGTCCGGCAGCGGCAGGTAGCGGTCTGCCTCCTCGCCGCCCTCGCCGGTGTTCGACTTGCCGCCGATCCGGTTCATGGCGACGGCAAGCGTCGTGTGCGCCTCACGGCTAATCGAGCCGAAGGACATCGCACCCGTCGAGAACCGCTTGACGATATCGACAGCCGGCTCCACCTCGTCGATCGAGATCGGCTTGCGGCCGGCCGCGTCCGCGCCCTTGATCGAAAAAAGGCCGCGGATCGTGTTCATGCGCAGCGCCGAGCTGTTCACCAGTTCGGCGAATTCCTTGTAGCGATCGGCCGCATTGCCGCGCACCGCATGTTGCAGCGAGGCAATGACGTCGGGCGTCCAGGCGTGCTCCTCGCCGCGCATGCGGTAGGCATATTCGCCGCCGATATCCAGCGTGTTGGCGAGCAGCGGATCACGGCCAAAGGCGGCCCTGTGGCGGTTGAAGGTCTCCTGCGCGATGGCATTGAGGTCGATGCCCTCGATGGTCGTCGCCGTGCCGAAGAAGTACTTGTCGGTCAGCTCCGAGGAGAGGCCGATGGCGTCGAAAATCTGCGCGCCGCAATAGGACTGGTAGGTCGAGATGCCCATCTTGGACATGACCTTGAGGATGCCCTTGCCGATCGCCTTGATGTAGCGATAGACGATTTCCTCCGCATCCACCTCCTTCGGAAACTCGCCGCGCTTGTGCATGTCGGTGAGCGTGTCGAAGGCCAGGTACGGGTTGATCGCTTCCGCACCGTAACCGGCGAGAAGACAGAAGTGGTGCACTTCGCGCGGCTCGCCGGATTCAACGACGAGGCCGACCGAGGTGCGAAGACCCTTGCGGATCAGATGGTGGTGCACGGCGGCGGTAGCGAGAAGCGCCGGGATCGCCACGCGGTCCGGGCCGATCTGGCGGTCGGAGAGCACGATGATGTTGTAGCCCGAGGTGACCGCCTGTTCGGCGCGCTCGCAGAGCCGGTCGAGGATTTCCGGCAGGCCTTCGGCACCGCGCGAGACGTCATAGGTGAAGTCCAGCGTCTTGGTGTCGAAGCGGTCCTCGACATGGCCGATGGAGCGGATCTTTTCGAGATCGCCATTGGTAAGGATCGGCTGACGCACTTCCATGCGCTTGGCCTTGGCCGCACCGCCATGGTCAAGGATGTTCGGCCGCGGGCCGATGAAGGAGACGAGGCTCATGACCAGTTCCTCGCGGATCGGGTCAATGGGCGGGTTCGTCACCTGCGCAAAGTTCTGCTTGAAATAGGTGTAGAGCAACTTGGTCTTGTCGGACATGGCCGAGATCGGCGTGTCCGTACCCATGGAGCCGATCGCCTCCTGGCCGGTCGTCGCCATCGGCGACATCAGGAGCTTGGTGTCCTCCTGGGTATAGCCGAAGGCCTGCTGGCGGTCGCGCAGTGAGACGTCGCGGCGCAGCGCCCGCGGCTCGACCGGGCCGAGGTCTTCGAGAATGATCTGGGTGTTGTCGAGCCATTCCCGGTAAGGGTGCTTTGCGGCGAGCGCGGACTTCACCTCTTCGTCGGAGATGATGCGGCCCTCTTCCATGTCGATGAGCAGCATCTTGCCCGGCTGGAGGCGCCACTTCTTGACGATGCTCTCTTCCTTGACCGGCAGCGTACCGGCCTCGGAGGCGAGGATGACGCGGTCGTCGTCGGTGACGAGATAGCGCGCCGGACGCAGGCCGTTGCGGTCGAGCGTCGCGCCGATCTGCCGGCCGTCGGTGAAGGCGACAGCGGCTGGGCCGTCCCACGGCTCCATCAGCGCGGCGTGGTATTCGTAGAACGCCTTGCGCTGCTGGCCCATCAACTGGTTGCCGGCCCAGGCCTCGGGGATCAGCATCATGACCGCATGCGCCATGGAATAGCCGCCGCGCACAAGGAATTCGAGCGCGTTGTCGAAACAGGCGGTATCCGACTGGCCCTCATAGGAGATCGGCCAGAGTTTGGTGATGTCCTCGCCGAACAGCGGCGACGAAACAGAGGCCTGGCGGGCCGCCATCCAGTTGACGTTGCCGCGCAGCGTGTTGATTTCGCCGTTATGGGCGACCATGCGATAGGGATGCGCCAGCTTCCACGACGGGAAGGTGTTCGTCGAGAAGCGCTGGTGCACGAGCGCGACAGCCGATTCGAAGCGCGGATCGGCAAGGTCCTTGTAATAGGCGCCCACCTGGTAGGCGAGGAACATGCCCTTGTAGACGATGGTCGTCGAGGAGAGCGAGACCGGGTAGAAGTTGCTCTCTTCGCCCTCGTATTCGTCGTAGATACGGTTGGAGATCACCTTGCGCAGGGTGAAGAGGCGGCGCTCGAATTCGCCGTTCGTCGCGGCCTCACGGCCAGCGCCGACGAAGACCTGAACATGGCGCGGCTCGGTGGCGGCGATCTCAGGGGCCTTGGAGAGGGAAGAATTGTCGACCGGCACGTCGCGGAAACCGATGAGGACCTGTCCCTCTTCGGCAACGACATCCCCGATAACCTTCTTGAAATAATCGACGAGCTTCTCGTCCTGGGGCATGAAGATGTGGCCGACGGCATATTCGCCTGCCTTCGGCAGCGTGATGCCCTGCTTGGCCATCTCCTCGCGGAAGAAGCGGTCCGGAATCTGAACGAGAATGCCTGCACCGTCGCCCATCAGCGGATCTGCGCCGACGGCGCCGCGATGCGTCAGGTTTTCGAGCATGAACAGCCCGTCCTGCACGATCTGGTGCGACTTCTTGCCTTTCAGATGCGCCACGAAGCCGACGCCGCAGGCGTCATGTTCGTTGCGCGGGTCATAGAGTCCCTGTTTTTTCGGCAGGCCCGTTGTAGAAGCGCGCGTTTTGGCGCCCGTCGCAGTCGTCTGCGACCGGGTCTGCCGACAGTCATGTGCTTGGGTCTTCTCCATCATCGTCTTCCCTCCTGTGGCCCATCCTGCGGGCATTCGTTTTCGCCCGTGTGACCGTCATCTGCCTTTCGGCTGGGCCGGCCCCGCGAGCGACTGCTTCATGAACCCGATGCGACCAACAAGCGACGGTCGACCGGAATGATCATCAGGACCGTCTGGACAGCCAGGGTTTCGGAAGAACTCTCTTCCCTCCCCCGGCGCCGTTTCGGCAACGCGCCGCAGTCGCGGACGGTGCCTCTTCGGTCTCTTGACCGAAATAGGACAGTAAACCTGTCCTATTTCATGGGCTCTATGCCAGAAACACCCCCCGGCCGCAAGGCCATCATGCCAAATAATCACCACCTCATGAAGAAAAATTGCCCGCCCCGCCATATGCTTGAAATTAAATTACGGACACCCGGCACATTGTTTCCATTCCTTTCATTCTGGAGCCATGCGGCACTTTCGGCGGTTTTCGGCGATTGATCGCCTTCATTTCTCCATTATGGTCCTTTCGCAGCCTCATTCGAACTGGAAACCGCATGTTTTTCGCTTCCGACAACTGGGCCGGCGCCCATCCCGACATCGCACAGAGCCTCGTGACCGCAGCCGGCGGCTTCGCCTCGGCCTACGGCACCAGCGACCTCGACAAGCGTGTGGAAAAGACCTTTTCCGAGATTTTCGAACGCGACGTCGCGGTCTTCTTCGTCGGCACGGGCACGGCGGCCAATTCGCTGGCGCTCGCCAGCTTCAATCGCCCCGGCGGCCAGGTCTTCTGCCACCGCGAGGCCCATGTGAATGTCGATGAATGCAATGCGCCGGAATTCTTCGCCACCGGCGCCAAGCTGGTGCCGATCGACGGCCCCGCCGGCAAGCTCTCCCCGGATGCACTTGCCGCCGCCATCGGCCGCTTCCCACCGGATTTCGTGCATGGCGGGCAGCCGATGGCCGTCACCATCACCCAGGCGACCGAAGCCGGCACGGCCTATACGCTGGACGAAATCGCCGCCCTTTCAGACGTCGCGAAGAAGGCGCACCTGCCGCTGCACATGGACGGCGCGCGTTTCGCCAACGCCCTAGCGCATCTCGGCACGACGCCGGCGGAAATGACCTGGAAACGCGGCATCGACATCCTCTCCTTCGGAGGCACGAAGAACGGCTGCTGGTGCGCCGAAGCGCTGATACTGTTCGATCCCGGCAAGGCGCAGCAGATGCATTTCCTGCGCAAGCGCTCGGCCCAGCTCTTCTCCAAGTCCCGCTTCATCGCCGCCCAGTTCGACGCCTATTTCAAGGACGGCCTGTGGCTGAAACTCGCCCGCCATTCCAACGCCATGGCCGCCCGCCTTGCGACCGGTTTTGCCACATCGGATACAGCACGCCTCGCCTGGCCGACCGGCTCGAACGAACTTTTCGTCGTCATCCGCAACGATGCGATGAAAGCCTTGAAGGACAGGGGCGCGGTTTTCTACGACTGGCCGGCCGGCCCCGAGCTGAAGGCGACCATGCGCGCGGACGAAACCCTCATTCGCCTCGTCACCAGCTTCGCCACGACAGAAGAGGACGTCGACAGGTTCCTGTCAGTGCTTTGACACACCAAAAAGGCGGCGCCCTGCGGCGCCGCCCTTGTTCATTCCCGAGACAGCGAAAAATCAGTTCGTCTGCGCTTCGATCTGCTTGGCTTCGCGCTGGACGGCGGCGATCTCGATACGGCGCGGCTTGGCGGCTTCCGGAATCTCGCGGAGAAGATCGATGTGGAGGAGACCGTTCTTCAGCGAAGCGGCGCGCACTTCCACATGATCGGCGAGCTGGAAGCGGCGCTCGAAGGCGCGCTTGGCAATGCCGCGGTAAAGATACTGGTTTTCCTCAGCCGCTTCGTCCTTCTTCTCGCCCTTGACCGTCAGCGCATGTTCGCGCGCTTCGATCGACAGTTCACTCTCATCGAAACCGGCCACCGCCATGGTGATGCGATAGGTGTTTTCGCCGGTGCGTTCGATGTTGTAGGGCGGATAGGTCTGGGCCTGATCGGGCTGGCCGAGGCTGTCGAGCATGGTGAAGAGGCGATCAAAGCCGACGGTGGAGCGATAGAGGGGGGAGAAATCGACGTGACGCATGGTGTCCTCCTTTAGAGCAACGGTTGCGATCTTCCTGAAGGCAACACCCGATTTCTAAAGGTGCAGCCCGGTTAAACCGGCCTCCGCCCCATTCTGGCGACGGAAACCTCGACGGACCCTGTTGGCGCCCGTGACGATGAGATGGGAATGGGTTTTCGGCCGTTCAAGGGGTCCCAAGCGGCCGAAAAGGCCACGCCCTAAAAATTTTCGAGATGAACGGTGGATGAACGGCGACTTCGGGCAGCGTTCAGATTGATCCCGCTAGAACAGCATCATCGGAAGCGAAAACTTCTGACGACCGGGGTGTAACGTCCCTTCCTTCCCGGTCAAATTGCGCCGGACTGCATGTGAAGCCACCCCCGTGCCCACATGCAGCCGGCTTTTTTCTTTGACGACACTTGCGCCAGCGCCTATCCATCGATCATCGACGCCCGCCGAGACCCGCCAGCGCCATGGATTCCATCCTCAACGCCACCGCCGACAATCCCGTTCCGGAGAACCATTCCGCCGGTTTCCTGGAGGGCAGTGGCGGCGTGAAGATCCGCTATGCCGTGTTCCGCTCGAAGGAGCGCGAGGCCAAGGGCACGGTCGTGCTGCTGCAGGGCCGCAGCGAATGCATCGAGAAATACTTCGAGACGATCAACGACCTCACGGCCCGCGGCCTGTGGGTCGCCACCTTCGACTGGCGCGGCCAGGCCGGCTCGGACCGGCTGATACCGGACAGCCGTGCCGGCCACGTGATACGGTTTTGCGACTACGAAGCCGATCTCTCGCTCTTCCTGGAGAAGATCGTGCTGCCAGATGCCCGCCTCCCCTTCTTCATCGTCGCCCATTCGACCGGCGCGCTCGTCGCCCTCTCGCAGGCGCCGGCCCTTGAAAACCGCATCGAGCGCATGGTGCTCGCCGCGCCCTTCATCGCGCTCGCCGGCCAGTCGATGAGCCAGCGCAAGATCACCATCATCGCCCGCCTCGCCTCGATGCTGGGTTTTGGCAAGCGCACCTTCCGCAAGGGCGATCCGCCGCTGGACTTCGCACACAACATCGTGACGTCGGATCAAAGGCGATTTGCCCGCAATGCCGGTATCTTCACCGAACATCCGGAGCTTTCCATCAGCTGGCCCTCCGCCCGCTGGCTGAACGAGACGCTGAAGACCATGGCGCGCGTGACGCACCAGGATCATCTGACGCGCATCCGCATTCCCACCCTGCTGCTGTGCCCGACGCGGGACGCCCTCGTGCCGCGCAAGGCAATCGGCGATCTCGCACGCATCTTCCGCGCCGCCCGCCTCATCGAGATCGACGGCGCACGGCACGAGCTGTTCCAGGAGGCTGACCGCTATCGCGCACAGGCGCTCGCTGCGATCGACGCCTTCATTCCGGGAAGCGACGCCGAGCGGACGGGGCTCGGCGCCTGACCCGAAGCTTCATGCCTTCAGCAGCGCCATCGCCTCGTCATAGACCTTGCGGCTGCCCGCCGCGATGATCTCGCCACCCATTTCCGCCGGGCCGCCATCCCAGGCGGTGATGATGCCGCCCGCCTGCTCGATGACGGGAATGAGGCCGCCGACATCGTAGGGCTTGAGCCCGCATTCGACGACGAGGTCGATATGGCCGGCGGCAAGCAGCGCATAGGCGTAGCAGTCGACACCATAGCGGAAGAGCCGGACCTTTTCCTGCACGGCTTCGAACCGCGTCTTGCGGCTCTCCGTGAAGAGATGCGGCGAGGTCGTGAAGAGAATCGCGTCGGACAAGCTGTTGCAGGAGCGGGTCGAGAGGACCTTGCTGCCGTCCGGTCCGGCATAGTGCGACGCCTTGCCGTCAGCGAAATACCGTTCGCCGGTGAAGGGCTGGTCGATCAGCCCCATCACAGCCTCGCCATTGCGGTAGAGGCCGATCAGCGTGCCCCAGACCGGCACGCCGGAAATGAAGGCCCGCGTGCCGTCGATCGGGTCGATGACCCAGACATATTCCCGGTCGAGACCGACCGAACCATGCTCTTCACCAAGGATGCCATGCTCCGGAAAATGCTGCTCGATCAGCGCCCGGATCGCCAGCTCCGCCGCCCTGTCGCCCTCCGTCACCGGATCGAAGCCAGCAGCTTCCTTGTTGACGACATCGGCACCGGCGCGAAAGCGTGGCAGGGTTTCCTTCCTTGCAGCTTCGGCAAGGCGGTCGAAGAAGGCGCGATCAGGCAACATGGGGGATCTCTCGGAGGGACTGCGGACCGCCCTTCCTTACTGCATCGACACGCAAAACGGAACCGGGATGGTGCGAAAGCCCGCGCAGCGCAGGCAAAGGAAATTGCTTAACGGATCGCAAATTTGTTCCGCAGCTGCGCTTGACATTTGTGCAGCGCAATATTATTGTTTTCTTACAGTCACTCGTGGCTGTAAATACCCTCCTTGGGTGTTTCCTCCCTAGACTTAACCGCGCCCCAAGCGCGGTTTTTTTTGAGAGGAGACCGGCCCCTATTCGGCCGCCAGCGCCCGGTCGACGGCGTATTCCTCGACATGGTCGGAAAAATCCTGCAGGAACGCTGAAATCGCCGTCTGCAGCACCGCGAAATCAGGTCGCTTGGCCAGTGTCGTTTCATCGACATAAAGGCCGCGGTTCACCTCGATCTGCAAGGCATGCAGCCCCTTGGCAGGCCGGCCGTAATGTTCGGTGATGAAGCCTCCCGCATAGGGCTTGTTGCGCACCACGGAAAAGCCCATGTCCTCCAGAAGCCGCATAGCAGTGCGTGAAAGCTCGCCCGACGCACTGGTGCCGTACCGGTCGCCGATGATGAAATCCGGCCGCATGCCCGTGCCGGAGACGCGGATATTGCCCGGCATCGAATGGCAGTCGATCAACACCGAGAAGCCGAAGGTGACATGGGTGCGCACGACAAGACGGCGCAGGCACGCATGATAGGGCTTGTAGACCGTCTCGACCCGCTCCAGCGCCTCCTCCACGGGAAAGCGCTGGCGGTAGATCTCCATGTTCTCGGCGACGACCCGTGGCACGGTGCCGAGCCCGCCGGCGACCCGAATCGAATTGATGTTCGCAAAGGAGGGTAGTGCCCCCTCGAACATGCGCGGGTCGAGCTCGTACGGCTCGCGATTGACGTCGAGCCAGGCACGCGGGAAGTGTGCGATCAGCATCGGCGCGCCGAGCGCCGGCGCGACCGAGAACAGCTCATCGACATAATGGTCTTCCGAACGGCGGATACCAAGTGAATCGAGACGCGACTGCGCCAGAAAGCCCTGTGGATAACGTCGGCCGCTGTGGGGGGAATTGAAGACGAGGGGCACGCTTTGCGAAACCGGCTCCAGCACTTCGAAGTGGCTGTTTTCGCTCAAAGCCTCCGCCATTGCTGCCCTTTACCATGCCTTCAAGTCATTGCGTGTGCCATGTTGCCAGCGGCCACCCTGCGTGTCCATACTGAGAAACAAGGGATAAGGGCTTGCCCTGCCCCATTCACCGGATATTTACCGGAATACGCTCTTGTAACAGAACCGCCCGTCCGCGGGCAGACAACCTTAGCAACGGTTCCCGAACTCCATGACACCCAAGATTCTCCTCGCAGAAGACGACAACGATATGCGCCGGTTCCTCGTGAAGGCGCTCGAAAAGGCGGGCTACCAGGTGCTGTCCTATGACAACGGCGCCAGCGCCTACGACCGGCTTCGCGAAGAGCCCTTCTCGCTGCTCCTGACCGACATCGTGATGCCGGAGATGGACGGTATCGAGCTGGCCCGCCGCGCAACGGAACTCGACCCGGACCTGAAGGTCATGTTCATCACGGGCTTCGCCGCCGTGGCGCTCAACCCGGATTCCAAGGCCCCGAAGGACGCCAAGGTTCTGTCAAAACCGTTCCACCTGCGCGATCTCGTTGAAGAAGTCAACAAGATGCTGGCCGCCTAACCCCCGGAAAAGACCGCAAAATCGGCCCGTAAAAAAAGCTTCAAAAAGCTATTGACGCGCCTCAGGGTTTTGTGGTCTATGCCCCTCATCGGATGGGCGTGTAGCTCAGCGGGAGAGCACTACGTTGACATCGTAGGGGTCACAGGTTCAATCCCTGTCACGCCCACCATTCGAATTCCAGAGGCCTTTCGGGAAACCGGAAGGCCTTTTGCTTTTCCGCCATTGCGTCTTGCCGGCAAGGCCGGGCGCTGGGTACGAAGCATTCTCCCCCACAGCGCAAAACCTGCTTCGCCGACCCGCCCCTGATCCTGACCGGAAACCGGCGCCTGCAAGGTGAGGATTCGGAGAATCCAACAGCGCGCTCCAACTCCCCATCACACCGTCATGTTTTCAGCCAGCGCCGGCGCGGCTCTTGAAAATTGTCCGGCTTTCCTCGCGGCACGCCGCATGCCGCCGGCTTTTTGCTCCGTCCGGATGGCTACGCGGAAATACACATATGCCGTGCAGGAAAGAGTTGACGGCGAGGGGTATTTTGCGGTCATATGGGTGGCACGTCCAGCCGCATATCGCACTGCGGACCAGCGCCAAGCAGGTGAAATTACACCCGAATCCGGCAGGTCGGCGGCACGCGGCGCGCATACTCCACCACTCGATTACCCCAGGAAACCGTAAAGTGTTTCTCGCCTGGCTATGCTTGCGGCCGTCTGCCCCTCTACCAAAGATGGCGCACCCCGTTGGAGGACGGGCATTCGAAAAGTCGACGTGATCGGAGGAGTATCCATGAGCGACGCATCCAGCATACACCCGGTGGACGAGAAACTGCCCGCAGGCAGGCTCGCGACGCTGGGCATCCAACACGTACTCGTCATGTATGGCGGCGCCGTCGCCGTGCCGCTCATCGTCGGGCGCGCCCTGCAGCTCAGCCCCCAGGACGTGGCGTTCCTGATTTCTGCCGACCTCTTCGTCTGCGGCCTCGTCACCATCATCCAGTCGCTCGGCTTTGGCCGGCATGTCGGCATCCGTCTGCCCGTCATGATGGGCGTGACCTTCGCTTCCGTCGGCCCGATGGTCTCCATGGCAACGATGACGCCGGGAACGGAGGGTGCCCGCATGATCTTCGGCGCCATCATAGGTGCCGGCTTCATTGCGCTGCTGATTGCCCCCATCATGGGCCGGTTGCTGCGCTTCTTCCCGCCCGTCGTGACAGGCACCATCATCCTCGTCATCGGCGTGTCGCTGATGCGCGTCGGCATCAACTGGACGTTCGGCAACCCCTTCGGCCCGACCGCGCCCAAGCTGATCGACCCGGCGCATGCCGAATGGCTCGCCCAGATGAAGACGCTCGCCGAAAGCGGCGGCCCTGCCGTGCCCAGCGGCTTTGCGATCGCACCGACCGTGTCCAACCCGGTCTATGCCGAGCCGAGCCATATCGCGCTGTCGGCACTGGTGCTCGTCTCGATCCTCGCCATCGCTCGCTTCGGCCGCGGCCTCATCAGCAACATCGCGGTCCTCAGCGGAGTCGTCATCGGCTGCGTTGCTGCCTCCATCCTCGGCATGATGCATTTCGACCGCGTCGCCGATGCCGGCTGGTTCGCCGTCGTCACGCCGCTGCGCTTCGGCATGCCGATCTTCGATCCCGTGCTGATCGCCACCATGACGCTCGTCATGATCGTCGTCATGATCGAATCGACCGGCATGTTCCTGGCACTGGGTGAAATCACCGAAAAGCCGGTTTCCCAGCAGAAGCTGACCGCAGGTCTGCGCGTCGATGGTATCGGCACGATGATCGGCGGCCTGTTCAACACCTTCCCCTATACCAGCTTCTCGCAGAATGTCGGCCTCGTCGGCGTCACTGGCGTGAAGAGCCGCTATGTCTGCGTCGCCGGCGGCATCATCATGATCATCCTCGGCCTCATCCCGAAGATGGGTGCCCTCGTCGAGGCCGTGCCGACCTTCGTTCTCGGCGGTGCCGGCCTCGTGATGTTCGGCATGGTGGCCGCGACGGGCGTGCGCATCCTCACGACGGTGGACTTCAAGTCCTCGCGCAACAACCTCTTCGTGGTTGCGGTCTCGGTCGGCTTCGGCCTGATCCCGCTGCTGGCCCCGAACTACCTGATGTGGATGCCGCATGCGATCCATCCCATCATCGAATCGGGCATCGTGCTCGCCTCCATCGTCGCCGTGCTGCTGAACGCCTTCTTCAACGGCGTACGCTTCGAGCAGTCCGATGCCGTCGAGGCCGCCCGCATGGCCGACTCGCATTAAAGGCCACTCGCTCACCTCAAGCCCGGCTTGCCTCTGCGCAAGCCGGGTTTTTCCGTGAACAAGGGTGCACGCGGCATTCTCCTGAGCCCACTTCCAAGGCATAGCTGAGGGCGTGGCGGACAACCGCCTCCGGGAAAGGCGGTTTCGAGGAGTACTCATGGCCGGCATGCTGAATGGACGCGAAGCGCTCGTGTTGGCCGTCACCCTGTGGACGGCGCTATCGATCAACGACATTCTCATGTTGCCCGGCGGCCTGCCCATCATCGCACCGGGTTGGCTGAGCAGCATCCTGCTCGCGCTGCTTCTCGCAAGGGTGTTGCAGCGCCTTCAAAATCTGTCGAAGGTCCAGGCGATAGGTTTCGGCACGCTTTGCGTGTTCGCCGCCGCGACCACCCAGGCGGTGTTCGACATCACCGTCATCATGACGGTCGGCCCGCACGCCTTGCCCGGCGGCCAGAGCGTGCCGGGCTTCGCCATCGCCAATACCTGGGAGAAGGCTCTCCTGCAGTTCCGCTTCAGCCTGATCTGGAACGGCATTGTCTTCGGCTTCTATGTGGCGGCGCTCTCCCTGCTCAATGCGCAGCGCCGCAAGCTGGACGCGGAGATGCGGGCGCTGCGCTACGAACTCAACCCGCATTTTCTTTTCAATACCCTGAACTCCATCGCCGGCCTCATCGAGGAGGGATCGGCGGGGCGGGCTGACCGCATGGTCCTGTCGCTTTCGCGCTTTCTCCAGAAGACGCTTTCGCTCGACCCGCTCCACGATGTCCCGTTGGCCGAGGAAATCGCCCTGCAGCGCGACTACCTCGAAATCGAGCATGAGCGCTTCGCAGACCGCATGGCCTTCGATATCCGTCTGCCGGCCGAACTGGAAGGGGTGATGGTCCCCAATCTCATTCTCCAGCCGCTGATCGAGAACGCCGTCAAACATGGCGTCGGCCCGTCGCGAAAACACGTCGCGATCGTGCTTGAGGCGAAACGGGAGGGGGATCATCTCGTGCTGAGTGTCGAGAACGACCTTCCAACTGAGGACATGGGCAGAAAGCCGCCTGGAATGGGCATAGGCCTTCGCAACATCCGGGAGCGGCTGCAGGCCCGCTTCGGCAACCGGTGGCGTTTCTCGTCAGGTCCGGTGGATGGCGGCCGCTACCTGGCCACCATCACCTTGCCGCTCCGAAACGCCTGAAGGCGATCACCGGCATCCCATCAATTCAGAGGGATCGAAAGGCCGCCGCCCGAAGCCGCCGGGCGAGCATAGGTCGTGTTGTTCGCAGCGGTCGTGCTGCATCCTGCCAGCGACAGGACCGTAAGTGCGGCGACGACGAAACCGGTGATGGGGCGCATGAATCTCTCCTTTGCGGTGTGCCCGTATGACATAGGCATGACGAAGGCTTGCGTCCACCGCCGCCGCCTTCATATCCCGTGCGTTCATCGTCAAGCCCGGGATGCCACACCCGCCAGCTTCGTCATGGCACCTCGGTGCGCCCCATCAGGCCGGAGATATCTCGCGCGGCGAGATCGAGAATATGACGCGAGCAGGCCTCCGCGCGCGCACCATCCCGCAAACGCAGCGCATCGACCAGCGACCGATGCACGCCGAGCGCTTCGTCATGACGCTCCGTCGCCCGGTTGGAGGCGTGCAACGCGTAGGAAAGGGCAGCGTGGATGATCGAGGACAACTGGTGGAAAACCTGGTTGTGGCTCGCTTTCAGCAGCGTCTCGTGGAAACGCGTATCGGCGGCGGTGAAGGCTTCTAGGTCGCCTTCGGCATCGCTCATGTCGTCACAGGCGCACTCGAGGTCGGCAATCTCCTGCGCCGTCGCGCGGGCGGCCGCGAGGAAGGCGGCGGCCGGCTCGACGGTGCGTCGTGCTTCGAGGATGGAGCCGAGAAGCTCGGCCGAGAGCACGTCCGGGCCCATCCATTCCAGGATTTGCGCGTCGAGCACGTTCCATTCCGAACGGTCGCAGACCAGCGTGCCGACCCTCGGCCGGCCTCGCACGAGCCCCTTCGTCTCCAGCACCTTCAGCGATTCACGGATGACGGTGCGGCTGACGCCATAGCTTTCGCACAGGTCGCTTTCCCGCGGCAGAGCCCCGCCGGGCGGAAAACGCCCGCCGCAGATATCGCCCCCGATCGCCGCGGTCACGTTATGACGCACCCGGGGTCGGCGCGATGACGGCCGATGCGCCTGCTTTGCGAGCTTCTCCGCCACGTTGCCTCCACCAGTTCAATCATTGATCATACAAATCGGAAGCAATCATACGATAAATTGACGGCCAGGGCCATTACCACCTGTTGCGGAGCACAGGCAATTCGCAATATTGACTTTTGCTGACAAAGTGCATAATGCGCCGACCTCAACAGCAGGAGCCGCCATGCTCGCCGACATCCCCCCCGTGCTCGTCCTCAACCCGAAAGACAATGTCGGGGTCGTTCCTGCCAATGTCGACGCCGGCCGCATGCTGGTGAACGGCGTTTCCGCCATCGAGCGCATACCGCGCGGACACAAGGTGGCAATCGCACCGATCGCGGAAAACGAACCGGTGAGGAAATACGGCCAGATCATCGGATATGCGACACGGGCAATCCGCCCCGGAGAACACGTTCACCTGCAGAACCTTGCCATTCTCGACGTGGCGCTGAAACACGAATTCTGCGTCGACAATGCGCTCCCGGCAATGGTGCCGGCGGCTGAGCGTCGCACGTTCGATGGCTACGATCGCGGCAACGGCCGCATCGGCACGCGCAACTACATCGGCATCCTCTCGACCGTGAACTGTTCCGCCACGGTCTCGCGCTATGTGGCGGAGCATTATGCCCGCAAGTTCCGCGAAACCGGCCATGACAATATCGACGGCGTGGTGGCGCTGACCTATGGCGGCGGCTGCGCGCTGAACCTCAAGTCCGAGGGCGGACGCATTCTCACCCGCACCTTCAAGGGCTATGCGCGCAACCCGAATTTCGGCGGCATCCTGATGATCGGCCTCGGCTGCGAGACCTTTCAGTACGGCCCGCTGGTCGAGGAGGCCGGGCTGGAGGAGGGGAAAACCTTCCGCACCATGATGATCCAGAACCAGGGCGGCACGCGCAAGACGATCGAGGCGGCTTGCGAGATGATCGACGACATGCTGCCGGATGTCGGCCGCATCCGCCGCACGCCACAGCCCTTGTCGGGCATCAAGCTGGCCCTCGAATGCGGCGGGTCGGACGGCTATTCCGGCATCTCCGCCAATCCGGCCCTCGGCATCGCCTCGGATCTCCTGGTCAAGGAGGGTGCGACGACGGTGCTGTCGGAAACGCCGGAAATCTATGGCGCGGAACATCTTTTGACCCGCCGCGCCGCCCAGCCTGAAGTGGCGGAAAAACTGCTGGCCCGCATCGACTGGTGGCGAGACTACACGGCAAAGAACGACGCCGAACTCAACAACAACCCCTCGCACGGCAACAAGGCCGGCGGCCTCACCACCATTCTGGAAAAATCGCTCGGCGCGGTCGCCAAGGGCGGCTCGATGCCGCTCAACGCCGTCTATGAATATGCCGAGGAGGTGACGGAGCCGGGCTTCGTCTTCATGGACACACCCGGCTACGACCCGGCGGCCGTGACCGGCCAGATCGCCGGCGGCTGCAATCTTGTCGCCTTCACCACCGGTCGCGGCTCGGTCTCCGGCTACAAGCCGGCGCCGTGCATCAAGATCGCCACCAACACGCCGATGTACGAACACATCAAGGAGGACATGGATATCAATTGCGGCACGATCGTCGACGGCACCGAGACGATCGAGGAGGCCGGCCGCCGCATCTTCGAATTCGTCATCGAAACCGCCTCCGGCCGCAAGACGGCGAGCGAAGCGTTCGACTACGGCGACAACGAATTCGTGCCCTGGCAGGTCGGCGCGATCACCTGACCGTCAGAGGTGCATGACGATGTTGACGAGTGTGCCCGCAGGATCGCGCACGAAGAACCGTCGCACACCCCAAGGCTCGTCCGCCGGTCCGTATTCGACGATGTAACCGCCCTCAAGGACCGCCGCATAGACGGCATCGAGATCGTCCACCTCGACCGAAAGACCCGGCACCGGCGTGCCGGAACCGCCCTCGGAGGCAAAGCTCACCTGCAATGGCATACGATCCTGCGTGCCGTAGGTGACGATCCAGCCGTGGTCCATCAGCAGCTCCAGCCCGAGTATCCCGCGATAAAAAGCGGCCACGCCCGCCGGATCGGCCGTTTCGATATTCGCGACGATGCGCCTGACCGTCATCCTTTCCTCCTCACCGGGTGACGGGCGTCGCATAGGCAGGCATGTCCGGCCGGTGCGCCGCACGCAGCTCCGCGACGCGGCCGATCACCTTGGGCAGCGAGACCGTGATGTGATGGCGGAGCGTTTCGGCCGCACGCGCCCTGTCGTCGACGTCGAGCGCACGGAACACCGCAAGATGCTCCGCTATGAAGGGCTCGTCGGCCGGCATCCGGTGCGAAACGCCGATAATGTGCTTGCTGACATTCAGCATGAAACGGGCACGGCGCAGCGCGATCAGCAATTCGCGGTTCGGGCAATAGCCAAGGCAGGTGATGTGCAGGTCGGTCTCAAGGTCGTCCATCGCTTCGACGGAGAGATCCGGATAGACGGCCAGCGCCTCTTCCAGTCGCTGCGTCATCGCACCGCGCTCCGCGGGCGGGATGAAGGGCGCAGCCTGGCTCAGCGCCAGCGGCTCCAGCGCGACGCGGATGTCGTGCAGGTCACGCATGCGTTGCTCGTCGAGCGGCACCAGCGTCCAGCGCATGCGCTCGTCTTTTTCCGTGATGCCGAGTGCTTCCAGCCGGGTCAGCGCATCACGCGCGACCTGCCGGCCGACGCCGCGCGCACGGGCCAGCTCCACCTCGTTGATGCGGTGGCGGCCGAAGACGGACAGATGCACCATCTCGCGCTCCAGGCTCTCGTAGATCGCCTCCCAGGCCGGTGCCTTGCGCAAGGCCGGCACCTCCTCGTCGAGGCCGAGCATCTCGGCGGTCAGCACCGCCCGCTTCGGCCCGCCGCGCCCCTGCCCCACCAGAAAACCGCGCCCATCGAACCGCCGGATCTGCCCCGCCGCCTCCAGAAGCGCGAAAGCCTGGCGCACCGGCGTACGGGTGGAGGCAAAGAGGGTCGCGACCGGCCCTTCAAGCAGCAGGGCGCCCTTCGGCAGCCGCCCGGAGGCAATCGCCTCGGCAAGCACCTCGCGGATACGCAGATAGAGCGGGCTCTTGTCGAGCGCCCCTTCGGCGCTTTCCACACCCGTTTCCGCCAAAGCCTGCCCCGTGCCGATCATGGCGCCGACCATTGCATGAATGCACCGTGCCGACAACGGTCATGTCTGCCACGGCTCCCGGCAAGGAAATTGCGTCGCACCGGCGAAAAATCTCCATTCCTTTCGTGACGCGCGGGGCATTTTGCGCTAGGGAACCCTGCTGAGGCTCGCAATGCGGCCCCAAAAAGCCCATATGTCAGCCGCGTCCACTCGAGGAATTGACCATGCCCGCATATCGCTCCCGAACCACCACCCACGGCCGCAACATGGCCGGTGCCCGCGGCCTCTGGCGCGCAACCGGCATGAAGGATTCGGACTTCGGCAAGCCGATTATCGCGGTGGTGAACTCCTTTACCCAATTCGTGCCCGGCCACGTCCATCTGAAGGACCTCGGCCAGCTCGTCGCGCGCGAAATCGAGAAGGCTGGCGGCGTCGCCAAGGAATTCAACACGATCGCCGTCGACGACGGCATCGCCATGGGCCATGACGGCATGCTCTATTCGCTGCCGTCGCGCGAGATCATCGCCGACTCGGTCGAATACATGGTCAACGCGCATTGCGCCGACGCCATGGTCTGCATCTCCAACTGCGACAAGATCACGCCCGGCATGCTGAATGCTGCGATGCGCCTCAACATCCCCGCGGTCTTTGTCTCCGGTGGCCCGATGGAGGCCGGCAAGGTCGTGCTGCACGGCAAGACCCACGCGCTCGACCTTGTCGACGCCATGGTCGCCGCCGCCGACGACACGATCTCCGACGAGGACGTCAAGGTCATCGAGCGCTCCGCCTGCCCGACCTGCGGCTCCTGCTCCGGCATGTTCACGGCCAATTCGATGAACTGTCTGACCGAAGCCCTCGGCCTGTCACTGCCGGGCAACGGCTCCACGCTCGCGACCCATGCCGACCGCAAGCGCCTCTTCGTCGAGGCGGGCCACCTGATCGTCGACCTCGCCCGCCGCTACTACGAGCAGGAAGACGAGAGCATCCTGCCGCGCTCGGTCGCCAACAAGAAAGCGTTCGAGAACGCCATGTCGCTCGACGTTGCCATGGGCGGCTCGACCAATACCGTGCTGCACATTCTGGCGGCCGCCTATGAAGGCGGCATCGACTTCGACCTCGACGACATCGACGCACTGTCGCGTCGCGTCCCATGCCTCTCCAAGGTCGCGCCCGCCAAGCAGGACGTGCACATGGAAGACGTGCACCGCGCCGGCGGTATCATGCGCATCCTCGGCGAGCTCGACCGCGGCGGTCTCATCCATCGCGACACGCCGACCGTGCATTCCGAAACCCTCGGTCACGCCATCGACCGCTGGGACATCACCCGCACCAGCAGCGAGACAGTGCGCACCTTCTTCCGCGCCGCACCGGGCGGCATCCCGACGCAGGTCGCCTTCAGCCAGGAAGCACGCTGGGACGAACTCGACACCGACGGGGAAACGGGTGTCATCCGCTCCGTCGAGCATCCCTTCTCCAAGGATGGCGGCCTTGCCGTCCTCTCCGGCAACATCGCGCTCGACGGCTGCATCGTGAAGACCGCCGGCGTCGATGAATCGATCCTGAAATTCTCCGGCCCGGCTGTCGTCTTCGAAAGCCAGGATGCAGCCGTCAAGGGCATTCTCAGCGGCGAGGTGAAGGCCGGCGACGTCGTCGTCATCCGCTATGAAGGCCCGAAGGGCGGCCCGGGCATGCAGGAAATGCTCTATCCGACGAGCTACCTGAAGTCGAAGGGTCTTGGAAAGGCCTGCGCGCTGATCACCGACGGCCGCTTCTCCGGCGGCACGTCCGGCCTTTCGATCGGCCATGCCTCGCCCGAGGCCGCCCAGGGCGGCGCGATCGGCCTCGTGCGCCAGGGCGACCTCATCGAGATCGACATCCCCAACCGCACGATCAACCTTGCGGTCCCGGAAGAAGAACTCGCCGCCCGCCGTACCGAACAGGACAAGCTCGGCTGGAAGCCGGCCGCTCCGCGCAAGCGCAATGTCACGACGGCGCTCAAGGCCTATGCCGCCTTCGCCGCCAGCGCCGACAAGGGCGCCGTGCGCATCCTGCCGGAATAAGCTTCGACCGGGCGCGAACATCCTGTTTCGCGCCCGGCTGTTTGCTCAGAGGTGGCGCGTCTCGGCCGGCGTATTCCACCAGGCATTGTTCCGTCCGTCGAAATATTGCACCGGCAATGCTGCAAGCTCGCTGTGCTCGATATCGTCGAGGCAGGCGACGTTGATCGAGACATAGGCGCCGCCGATCGCCTCGACATAGCCCTGGCCGAACGGCGAGACACCGCAGGTCTTGCAGAAGTGGTGGTGCCCGCTCATCGTGCCGAACTGGTAGTCGCCGAGATCCGCCTCGTCGCATTGCAGGCGAAAGGCATCCGGCTTGATCTGCGCGCCCCAATAGCGCTTCTTCGAGCAGATCGAGCAATTGCAGCGGCCCGTCCCGGCGGAGAGGTCAATATCGGCCTCATAGCGGATTTTTCCGCAATGGCAGCTTCCCTTGTAGGTCTTCAACATCACGTTCTCCTCGCTTGCACCGATCCGACTAAAATGACAATATGCTGTCAAAACCACCTTCGCAAAATGACAGCATGTTGTCAATATGAGCTCTGACCGCACTCCCGCCGGCGATGCCTTCGCCACCTTTGCCATCTCGGTCCTGCGCCTCGCCGGGCATTTGCAGACGGCGGGCGATGCACTGGCCAAACCCGCCGGCCAGACCAGCGCCCGCTGGCAGGTGCTCGCCGCCGCCGCCCATGCGCCCATGTCCGTCGCCGATGCCGGCCGGGCGCTTGGCATGACGCGGCAAGGCGTTCAGCGCGTCGCCGATCTCCTCGAGAAGGACGGCCTCGTCGCCTATGCCGAGAACCCCGCCCACCAGCGCGCCAAGCTGATGGTGCTGACGGATGACGGCGTGGCGGCGCTGACGGCCATAAGGGCGCGGCAGGCAGTTTGGGCCAATGCGCTCGGCGGCCTGCTCGGCGAAAAAGACATTCAGGCGGCAACCAGAACCATCGCCGCAGCGTTACAGGCCGTCGAGAAGCAGACCGTGCCCGACGACTGAGACCGGGCGTCGCTTTGACACGGTCGAATAATGTTGATACCAACTTATTTGTCGAAAGCCCGTGAAAGAGGAGTTCCGAGCATGAGACCGCACCACGAGATCGTATCCGAAAATGAATGGCTGGCAGCGCGAAAGGCGTTGCTGGTGCTGGAGAAGGAGGAGACAAAGCTGCGCGACAAGGTGCGCGCCGAACGCCTCTCGCTTCCCTGGGTCAAAGTCGAGAAGATCTATACTTTTGAGACACCCGATGGCCGCAAGACCCTGGCCGACCTGTTCGATGGCCGCAGCCAGCTCATCGTCTACCACTTCATGTATGGTCCTGATTGGGAGGCCGGCTGTCCCGGCTGTTCCTTCATGGCCGACCATATCGACGGCATGCTGCCGCATCTCAACAACCACGACGTCACGATGATCGCCGTCTCCCGCGCACCGCTCGAAAAACTCACCGCCTACAGGAAGCGCATGAATTGGACATTCCCGTGGGTTTCCGCCTTTGGCAGCGACTTCAACTTCGACTACCATGTCTCCTTCACCAAGGAGGAGCTGGCGAGCGGCAAGGTCATGTACAATTACCGCGAGACGAACGCCGCCGATGCGCATGACGAGCTTCCCGGCCTCAGCGCCTTTTTCAAGGACGAGGGCGGCACCGTCTACCACACCTATTCCGACTATGCCCGTGGCGGCGAGGAGGCGCTCGGCACCTTGATGATCCTCGACCGTGCGCCAAAGGGCCGAAACGAGACCGGCACGCTCAGCTTCGTCAAGCGCAAGGATGAGTATGCGGATGCGCCCAAAGCGCGATCCTGCTGCGACTGAGTCCGTCCATCAAGAAAATGGAGAACCGCATGCACAAGGATTATGGCACATTCTGCTGGTACGAATTGATGACGCCCGACGTGCCCGCCGCCGAGCGGTTCTACGCCTCGGTCGTCGGCTGGTCGACGCGCGATTCCGGCATGGAGGGCATGAACTACACCCTCGCCTATGCCGGTGAAACACAGGTGGCCGGGCTGATGGAACTGCCCAAGGAAGCCGAGGGCATGCCGCCGATGTGGATGGGCTACATCTTCACCGACACGCTCGAGGAGACCCTTGGCGACATCGAGAGGAATGGCGGAAAAACCCACCGCCAGCCGCAGGATATTCCCGGCGTCGGCCGCTTTGCCGTCGTCGCCGATCCGCACGGCGCCGTCTTCTCGCTCTTCTCCACCGAGGACGAAAGCCCCGACCGGCCGGAAATGATGACGCCCGGCCATATCGGCTGGAACGAGCTGATGGCCGGCGAACTCGACGGCGCCTGGGACTTCTATTCGAAAACCTTCGGCTGGACGAAGGACATGGCCGTCGACATGTCGGATGCCGGCATGGGCACCTACCAGACCTTTGCCGTGCGCGGCGGCAATGCCATCGGCGGCATGATGACCAACCCGCCCGGCACGCCCATGCCGCCTTTCTGGAGCTATTACTTCGTGGTCGAAGGCCTCGACGCGGCCGGAAAACGCGTGACGGACGGCGGCGGCCAGGTGGTTATGGGGCCGATGGAAGTGCCCGGCGGCGCCTGGATCCTCAACTGTGTCGATCCGCAGGGCGCATATTTCTCGCTCGTCGCGACGAGCCGGTGAGCCTCGACTGCGCGGGGCGGCCCAGCCGCCCTGCCTTTCCACAGCCTTCATGAAACAGTCATGGAGCCGTCATGACGAGACGGTATGAATAAACCGTCAGAACCGGACAGGCTCCGGCTGCAGGATGCGCCTTCTGACCGCCGACGCCGGCATGATCTGTAGCTGCGTATCTTTTTCAGAAATCATCCCATGCGTCTTTCCATCAAGCTTTCGCTTGCAGCCCTGCTGCTGGCTGTTATCGCCATTTCCGCGACCAGCATCGCAAGCCTCACGCTGAGCGCCAGCCAATCGACCGCGGCCGCCATGACAAAACTCGAAACGTTGGCCGACGGACGGCGCAACGAGCTGGCGCAATATCTGCAATCGGTCGTCAAGGAGACGCGCGATCTTGCCGGCCAGAAGGTGATCGCCAAGGCGCTCGACGATTTTTCCGGCGCGCTAGGCGCCATCGAGAGCGACCGCACGGGTGAACTGCAACGCCGCTACGGCGGCAAGGCCGACTTGAAATCCGCCGAGATCGATAAATTCGACCAGTTGCACGGCCGCTACCACGGCTTCTTCCAGCGCAACGCCGAGGCGCAGGGTTTTGACGACATGCTGCTGGTCAACCTCAGCGGCGACGTCGTCTATTCACTGAAGAAACACGGCGATTTCGGCGGCAATGTCTTGAGCGGCGCAACGCTCAAGGACACCGGTCTCGCCAGGGTTTTCGCGGAGGCGGCACCGGGTACGGACACGGCCATCGTGTCCTTCGGGGATTTCGAGGCCTACGCCCCCGCCGGCCGCGCCATGGCCTTCCTCGCCGCGCCCGTCTCCTCCGTCGCCGGCAAGATCGGCGTGCTCGTCGTCGCACTGCCGAGCGAGCGCATCACTGCCAGGCTGAACAATCCGGTCGGCCTTGGCGAAACCGGCGAGGCCATGCTGCTGAACGCCGAAGGCACCCTCCTCACCCGCCCCGCGCATGGCGCCGATGCCGACATATTCGCCATGCGCATCGCACCGGACCTGCTGACTGCCGAAGACGGTACTGATATCGCCAAGGCGACCCTTCCCGATCATCGCGGCCGCGAGGCAAAACTCGCCGCCGCGCGCTTCGATTTCCTCGGCCACACCTGGACGGTCGCCGCCGTCATGGCCTCCAGCGAGGTTTTCGCCGGCCTCAATCGCCTCATCAACTGGACCCTGCTGATCTCGCTCGGCGTGCTCCTCGTCACCGCCGCCGTCGGCTTCCTCTTCGCCAGCCGCCTCTCGCGCCCGATCACCGCCCTCGTCTCCGACATGGGGCGCCTTGCCGCCGGCGACACCACCATCGCCTGCAACGGCCAGGAGCGTCGCGACGAAATCGGCGACATGGCCCGCTCCGTCGTCGTCTTCCGCGACGCGGCAATCGAAAAGGAACGTCTGCAACAGGAAACGGCGACGATGCGCGAAGACGCCGAAAGCGAACGTGCCGCCCGCGATGCCGCCAAAGCGGCCGAGGACGCTGAGACGGAAACCGCCGTCCAGCACCTTGCCGAAGCGCTGCAACACCTCGCAAGCGGCGACCTCACCCGGCGGATCGACACGCCCTTCATTGCCGCGCTCGATCGCATCCGTACGGACTACAACGTCTCCGTCGAACGCCTCGCCGAAGCCATGACGACGGTGCGCATCAACACCCACCGCATCCGCGACGATTCCGGCGAAATGCAGGAGGCACTCGTGCAGCTTTCCAGCCGCACCGAGCGCCAGGCCGCCTCGCTCGGCGAGGCCGCGACGGCGCTTGCCGAGATGACCCAGGCCGTGCAATCGGCCGCCGAGCGCACGACGGTCGCCGAGCGCCTCGCCTCCGATACCAAGAAAAGCTCCGCCGCTTCCGAACAGGTCGTCGACAATGTCGTCGGCGCCATCGGCAAGATCGAGACCTCCTCGCGCGAAATCGGCAACATCATCGGCGTCATCGACGATATCGCCTTCCAGACCAACCTTCTGGCGTTGAATGCCGGCGTCGAGGCCGCGCGGGCCGGGGAGGCCGGCAAGGGTTTCGCCGTCGTCGCCCAGGAGGTGCGCGAACTTGCCCAGCGCACGGCAAGCGCCGCGCGCGAGGTGAAGGCGCTGATCACCAAGTCCGCCGGCGAGGTGGCGCGCGGGGCGGGCCTCGTGCGCGAGACCGGCAGCGTGCTGCGCGATATTGCCGGCAAGGTCCATGCCATCGACGCCGAGATCAAGGAAATCGCCCGGGCCGCGCGCGACCAGTCCGCCGGCATCCACGAGATCAACACGACGATCCGCCAGCTCGATACGGTCACGCAGCAGAACGCCGCGATGGTCGAGGAAAGCAGCGCCGTCACGCACCGTCTTTCGGACGAGTCGGCGATGCTCGCCCGTCTCGTCGGCCAGTTCGAAATCCCGCATGAGGCACCGGCGGCGCGCCCCATGCTCCGGCGCATCGCGTAATCCTTTGAAAGCGCGCGGCGATCGCGCTTGCAATCTTTCTTCGCATTGCACAAACTCCCCTCGATGACGGCAGAAGACCGTCCGAGGGGATCAAAGCGCGCATGTCGATCAAGGCCGGTATCTACCACCTCACCCACTATATCTACGACAAGCCGGTCCGCCTCGGACCCCAGATCATCCGGCTGAAGCCGGCGGCGCATTCCAGAACCAAGGTCATCAGCCACTCGCTGAAGGTTTCGCCGGAAAACCATTTCGTGAACCTCCAGCAGGACCCCTACGGCAACTACCTCGCCCGCTACGTCTTCCCCGATCCGGTGACGGAGCTGAAGATCGAGGTCGATCTCATTGCCGACATGACGGTCTACAATCCCTTCGACTTCTTCGTGGAGGAGGAGGCCGAACACTGGCCCTTCGATTATCCGGAGGACCTCAGCGAAGACCTGAATATCTATCGCACGCCCGAGCCGCTGACCCCGGCGCTCGAAGATTTCCTGAAGACGATCGACCGCTCGCGCCAGCGCACCGTCGACATGGTTGTCGGCCTCAATGCGCGGCTGCAGCAGGAGATCGGCTACGTCATCCGCATGGAGCCCGGCGTGCAGGCACCGGAGGAGACGCTGACGGTTGCCCGCGGTTCCTGCCGCGATTCGAGCTGGCTGCTGGTGCAGATCCTGCGCAATCTCGGTTTTGCCGCCCGCTTCGTCTCCGGCTACCTCATCCAGCTCACACCGGACCTGAAGGCGCTCGACGGCCCCTCGGGCACCGAGGTCGATTTCACGGACCTGCATGCCTGGTGCGAGGTCTATCTTCCCGGCGCCGGCTGGATCGGTCTCGATCCGACCTCCGGTCTCCTCACCGGCGAAAGCCACATCCCGCTCGCCGCCACGCCACACTACCGCAACGCCGCGCCGATATCCGGCGGCTATTTCGGCGAGGCGAACACCGAATTCGACTTCGCCATGACGGTGAAGCGCGTCGCCGAGCACCCGCGCATTACAAAGCCGTTTTCCGACGAGAGCTGGGAGGCGCTGAACGCGCTCGGCCGCGAGGTCGATAGCGTGCTCACCGCCAATGACGTGCGCCTCACCATGGGCGGCGAGCCGACCTTCGTCTCCATCGACGATTTCGAATCGGAGGAATGGAACACCGCCGCCGTCGGCCCGACCAAACGCGAGAAGGCCGACACGCTGATCCGCCGCCTGCGCGAAAAATTCGCGCCCGGCGGCTTCCTGCATTACGGCCAGGGCAAGTGGTATCCCGGCGAAAGCCTGCCGCGCTGGACCTTCTCGCTCTACTGGCGACGCGACGGCAAGCCGATCTGGCAGAACCCCGATCTCATCGCCGAAGAGGGCAGCGATGCGAACGTCGGCGAGGCCGATGCCAAGGCCGTGCTCACCGGCATTGCCGAGGAGCTCGGCGTCGAGCCCGACATGGTGCAGCCGGCCTACGAGGACCCCGCCGAGTGGATCATCAAGGAAGGCAATCTTCCCGAAAATGTCGATCCGTCGAACTCCAAGCTGGAAGATCCGGAAGAGCGCAGCCGTATCGCCCGCGTCTTCGAGCGCGGCCTCACCACGCCGACCGGCCATATCCTGCCGATCCAGGCCTGGAACGCCCGCGCCACCGGCCGGCGCTGGATCAGCGAAAAATGGCGCACGCGCCGCGGCAGGATCTTTCTCGTGCCCGGCGATAGCCCCGTCGGCTACCGCCTGCCGCTCGGCGCCCTGCCCTACCTCTCTCCCTCCAGCTATCCCTATATCAACCCGGCCGATCCCTCCGAGGACAAGTCGCCGCTGCCGGATTTTTCCAAACCCGGCCGCGCCATGGCCGAGGCCTCGTTCCAGGCGAGCGGGGCCGGCCAGGACCGCATCGAGCAGGTGCGCAGCGAAATCGTCGGCGCGGTGCGCACGGCGATGAGCGTTGAGGCACGCGACGGCCGGCTCTCGATCTTCATGCCGCCGGTCGAACGGGTCGAGGACTATCTCGACCTCGTGACGGCCGCCGAGCGCGCGGTGGAGCGGCTAGGCCTGCCCGTGCATATCGAAGGCTACGCGCCGCCGCAGGACGAGCGCCTGAACGTCGTCCGCGTCGCGCCGGACCCTGGCGTGATCGAAGTCAACATCCACCCCGCCGCCGACTGGCAGGATTGCGTCGACATCACCAGCGCCGTCTACGAGGAGGCACGCCAATCCCGCCTCGGCGCCGACAAGTTCATGATCGACGGCCGCCACACCGGCACAGGCGGCGGCAACCATGTGGTCGTCGGCGGCAGGAGCCCGAACGACAGCCCGTTCCTGCGTCGCCCCGACCTGCTGAAAAGCCTCGTGCTGCACTGGCAACGCCACCCCGCGCTCTCCTACCTGTTTTCCGGCCTGTTCATCGGCCCGACCAGCCAGGCCCCGCGCATCGACGAGGCCCGGCACGATTCGCTCTACGAACTGGAGATCGCGCTTTCCCAGGTGCCTGCCCCCGGCGAAGGCGCGCCGCCGCTGCCCTGGCTGGTCGACCGGCTGTTCCGCAACCTCCTGACCGACGTCACCGGCAACACGCACCGCTCGGAAATCTGCATCGACAAGCTGTTCTCGCCAGATGGACCGACCGGCCGCCTCGGCCTCGTCGAGTTCCGCGGCTTCGAAATGCCGCCGAACGCCCGCATGAGCCTTGCCCAGCAATTGCTGATCCGCGCCCTCATCGCCCGCTTCTGGCTGACCCCGGCCAAAGGAAGCTTCGTGCGTTGGGGCACCACGCTGCACGACCGTTTCATGCTGCCGCATTTTGTCTGGCAGGATTTTCTCGATGTGCTCGCCGACCTCAAGGCGAACGGCTTCGACCTTCGCCCCGAATGGTTTTCCGCCCAGCTCGAATTCCGCTTCCCCTTCTGCGGCGAGGTCGAATACGAGGGTGCGAAGCTGGAGGTGCGCCAGGCGCTCGAACCCTGGCATGTCATGGGCGAACAGGGCGCCATCGGCGGCACCGTGCGCTATGTCGATTCCTCCGTGGAACGTTTGCAGGTCAGGCTGGAGACGACCAATCCGGAGCGCTACACCGTCGCCTGCAACGGCCGGCCGGTGCCGCTGAGGCAGGCCGGCGCGCGGGGCGTTTCGGTTGCCGGCGTGCGCTACAAGGCCTGGCAGCCGGCCTCGGGCCTGCATCCTGTGCTGCCCGTCAATACACCGCTTACTTTCGACATTTATGATACATGGTCACGGCGCGCGATCGGAGGCTGCATTTACCACGTTGCCCATCCGGGTGGACGCAACTATGACACCTTTCCGGTCAACGGCAACGAGGCCGAGGCGCGCCGGCTGGCACGGTTCGAGCCCTGGGGGCACAGGGCGGGCGGTTATACGCTGTGGCCGGAAACCCCGCCGGCGGATTTCCCGCTGACGCTGGATTTGCGCCGGCCCGCCGGTATCTAGTGTTTAGCCTCCTCCAGGAGTGAATGGATTGAAGACCACGAGTATGGGGGCGGAACGCAGGGCGGCCAGTGCGGCGAAAGAGCCGGCTCACGCCTATGCCCCGCTTCCCGAGGTGGCCGACGAGATGGTCGACACCGAAGGCAAGGTGCGCCCCGTCTGGCGGCATTTCCTGAATGCGCTCGGCCGCATGGACGAGGCCGACCTTGCCGGCCGCTTCGCCCGCGCCGACCGGTATCTGCGCGATGCCGGCGTCTTCTACCGCGCCTACGGCAAGGAGGCGAACACCGACCGTGCCTGGCCGCTCTCGCACATTCCCGTGCTGATCGACGAAGCGGAGTGGGAAAACCTCTCCCGCGGCCTCATCCAGCGCGCCGAACTGCTGGAGGCCGTCGTCGCCGATATCTACGGCAAGAACGAGCTTGTCGCGAGCGGCCTCCTGCCTCCTGCCCTCGTCGCCTCCAACAGCGAGTTCCTGCGCCCGCTCGTCGGCGTGCATCCTGCCGGCCAGCATTTCCTGCACTTCGTCTCCTTCGAGATCGGCCGCGGGCCTGACGGCAACTGGTGGGTGCTGTCCGACCGCACGCAGGCTCCCTCCGGCGCCGGTTTTGCGCTGGAAAACCGCGTGGCAACCACCCGCGCCTTCTCCGATGTCTACGCGGAGACCCACGCCCATCGCCTCGCCGGCTTCTTCGGCGCCTTCCGCAACACGCTGCAGGCCAACAAATCGGCCGAGGACCGCATCGCCGTCCTGACGCCGGGCCTTGCCAACGAGACCTATTTCGAACACGCCTATATCGCCCGCTATCTCGGCTTCATGCTGCTGGAGGGCGAGGACCTGACGGTCGTCGGCGGCAAGGTCATGGTGCGCACCGTCGCCGGCCTGAAACCGATCGGCGTGCTGTGGCGGCGGCTTGACGCCTCCTTCGCCGATCCGCTGGAGCTGAACCAGAACTCCCATATCGGCACGCCCGGCATGGTCGAGGCGCTGCGCTCCGGCTCCGTCACCTTCGTCAACGCGCTCGGCGCCGGCATCGTCGAGACGCGCGCCTTCCTCGCGTTCCTGCCGAACATCTGTCGGCAACTGCTCGGCGAGGACCAGCTCCTTCCCTCCGTCGCGACCTGGTGGTGCGGCCAGAAGAGCGAGCGCGAACATGTCGCGGCTCATATCGAGCGCATGGTCATCGGACCGGCCTATTCCACGCGGCCGTTCTTCGACGACAACGAACAATCCGTGCTCGGCTCGACGCTGCGCGACACCGCGAAACAATCGATCGCCGAATGGCTGGCCTCCGACGGTGCCAAACTGGTCGGTCAAGAGGCCGTGACGCTCTCCACCACGCCGGCTTTCGTCGAGGGGAAACTCGTGCCGCGGCCGATGTCGCTGCGCGTCTTCGCCGCCCGCACGCGCGACGGCTGGCAGATCATGCCCGGCGGTTTCGCCCGCATCGGCGCCGGCGACAATGTCTCGGCCATCGCCATGCAGGAGGGCGGTTCGGCGGCGGACGTCTGGATCGTCAGCCCGAAACCCGTCGAGCGCACGTCGCTGCTGCCCGCCGAAGAGGTTTTTACCCGCAACATGCCCGGCAGCCTGCCGAGCCGCGCGGCCGACAACCTCTTCTGGCTCGGCCGCTACATCGAGCGGGCGGAAGGGGCGCTGCGCATCCTGCGCGCCTGGCACGGTCGCTACGCCGAATATGCCAATCCGGAACAACCGCTGCTGAAGGACGTCAGCGACTATCTCGAAGCGCTCGACATCGATACGTCGGAGGCGGTGCCGACAAGCCTCATCCGCAACATCGACAGCGCCGTCTTCTCCGCCAGCAACATCCGCGACCGTTTCTCGCCGGATGGCTGGCTGGCGCTGAACGACCTTTCCAAGACGGCGCGCCGCTTCCACGTCAACGTGCAGGCCGGCGACGACGCGACGCGCGCCATGACCGTGCTGTTGCGAAAGCTCGCAGGCTTCGCCGGTCTCGTGCATGAAAACATGTACCGCTTCACCGGCTGGCGTTTCCTGTCCATCGGCCGCTATCTCGAACGCGGGCTGCACATGACGCGCCTGCTCGGCCACATGTCCGGCGAGGACGCGCCCGACGGCGCGCTCGACATGCTGTTGGAAATCGGCGACAGCGTCATGACCCACCGCCGCCGCTACAATGTCGCGACCGCACGCCTGACGGTCACCGACCTGCTCGCGCTCGACCCGCTCAACCCGCGCTCGATCCTCTACCAGCTCAACGAGATCAAGAACGAAGTCGAGCAATTGCCGAACGCCTATGCCAACGGTCAGATGTCGCCCTTCTACCGCGAGGCGATGCGCCTGCATGCGGGCCTGGCGGTGATGACGCCGGAAACCATGACGGATGCGGTGTACAAGCGTTTCGAGGCGGAACTCGAAAAGCTGTCCGACATTCTTGCGAAGACCTATCTGAGCTGAGCGAGGGGGAGGCGCCGAAACCATGCTCTACGACGTCAACCTCCATATCAGCTACCTCTACGACACGCCGGTTTCCGGCGGCCGGCATATCGTGCGCGTGCTGCCGCTGTCGATCGGCGGGCGCCAGCGGCTGGTCGCCGGCACGGTGGGCGTAACACCCGGCCCCGGCGAACGGGTCGACCACAACGACTTCTTCGACAACCCGATGAGCGCCATCCTCTTTCGCAATACGCATGAGCGGCTGGATATCCGCATGCAGGCACGCGTGCATGTCGACGTGCCGGAACCGGCCGCCGACTTTTCCCCACGCGTTGCCGACCTGCCGGAGGATATCGCCAACTACTGGTCGCTCGATGCCGGCTCGCCGCACCACTATACCGGCCCGAGCCCGCGGCTGAAGGATTGCCCCGAGATCGCCGAATACGCCCGCTCGATCGTCAAACCCGACATGACGATCCGCGCCATCGCCACGGCCGTCTGCGCGCGCATCCACAAGGATTTCACCTACGATCCGAAGGCGACCAACGTCGACACCACCCCGCGTGAGGCCTTCAAGCTGAAGCGCGGCGTCTGCCAGGACTTTACCCATGTGATGATCGTGGCGCTCCGGAGCCTCGGCATTCCCGCCGGCTATGTCAGCGGGTTCCTGCGCACCATCCCCCCGCCAGGCAAGGAGCGGCTGGAGGGGGCGGATGCCATGCATGCCTGGGTGCGCTACTGGTGCGGCCGGGTGAACGGCTGGATGGAGCTCGACCCGACCAACAACATCCCCGCCGGGACCGATCACATCGTCGTCGGCTACGGCCGCGACTATGCCGACGTCGCCCCGGTCATCGGCGTGCTCAAGGGCTACGGCCAGCACAAGACGAGCCAGGCGGTCGACGTCATTCCGGTGCGGCAGACGGCGTAAATCCCGTTTGGAAACAACCGGGAAGACCGGATTTTCAAGGTCTTTGCAATTTTACGAAAACTATACCACGCACCCGAACCGTTAAATAACACTTCGCTGCTAGCTTCCCCCCACATTATGAAGATGGTGGGTGAGTTCTCATGACGAAGAATACGGAAAGAAAGACCTGGGTCTCCCGCCTTCTGCGGGACCGCGGCGGTAATTTCGGAATGATGACGGCGCTCGTCTTCCCGGTCATGCTGGCCGCCGGTGGCGTCGCCATCGACCTGACCACCATGGTCATGAAGAAAGCCGAATTGCAGGACGCCGCCGACGCGGCCGCCCTCGCGGCGGCCTCCGCACTGGCCAACGACGGCAAGAGCATCTCCGAGGCGAAGGTCATCGCGATGAGCTTCCTGAAGACACAGATGAGCGGCTCGACCAAAGAGGAAGAGGAAAAGGCCAAGACGGAAGGGACGAGCGGTTCGGACGGCAACGAAAATGGCGTGGAAGAATACGATTTCGATGCCTCGACCGTCGTCGAGATCATCGAAACGGCGCTGGTCGGCAACGGCAAATCGTTCAAAGTGAACGTCTCGACAAGCTACGAGATGAAGTTCAACCCCTTCACGCGGCTTCTCGGCCAGACGAAGACCACGATGAACGCCGCAAGCTCGGCGGAAAGCGCGACGGAATCGAAGAACGCCCTCTCGATGTTCCTCGTGCTCGACAAATCCGGCTCGATGGCCTGGATCACCAACGAGAAGGACGCAGCGGTAAAGTCCTGCATCAACTGGACAGAATCGAACTGGGGCAACACCAAGACCAAGGCGACGAGCCCGTGCTACGTTTCCAAGATGGCCGCGCTGAAGCTCGCTGTGGCAAGCCTCTTCACCCAGTTCAAGGCGGCCGACCCGACAGACACCTTCGTGCGCACAGGCACCATCGCCTATGATTCGGTGAGCTATACACCAAGTGCGCTGGCCTGGGGCTTCACAAGCTCGCTGGACTACGTCAACAAGCTCGACGCCAATGGCGGCACGGCCTCCGGCGCAGCCATGAAGACGGCTTACAACAGGCTGAAGGAAGCGTCCGAAAACACCGCTCACAGGGATAAGAACGGCCAGGTTCCGACCAAATACATCGTCCTCATGACGGATGGCGACAACAACAACACGGCCGACGACACGAGCACGAAGGCAACCTGCACCTCGGCCAAGAATGATGGCATGGAGGTCTACACCGTTGCCTTCATGGCACCGACCCGCGGCCAGAATCTGCTCAAGGATTGTGCATCGAGCGCTTCGCACTATTTCCAGGCCGAGAACATGGCAGCCCTCGTCGCGGCCTTCAAGGTGATCGGCGAGCGGACCTCCGCGGTGGTCTCCCGCCTGACCAAATAAGCGGCATCCCGCTATAGGAAAAAGCAAAACCCGCTGGGCCAGCCCAGCGGGTTTTTTAGCATATTCAACGTGTTTCAGGCATGTCGAAAATGCATGCGGCCTTTCTAGAAAAGCCTGTTGCAAGCGCTTCGGATAGATGCATAAATTGATTTAAACGCGACTTTCGCGAGAACGGACGCACAGAATGCGAGGGGGCAAAGTTCACCAATGATGAACCGGGTTACCAACAACGATCTCGCTCCCGCCCCCCGATCATCCGATCGCGAACAACTTGCGACCGAGCTTCTGGAGCGCCTCAAATATCGTATCGGCAAGGACCCGAAAGTGGCCAAGCCGCATGACTGGCTGACGGCGGCGATCCTCGTCGCGCGCGATCGCATCACCGACAAGTGGATGGACTCCACCCGCCGAACCTATGCAACGGGCGCAAAGCGCGTCTACTATCTATCGCTTGAATTTCTCATTGGCCGCCTGATGCGCGACGCCATGACGAATATCGGCATCATGGACGAGATGCGCCACGCGCTCGCCTCGCTCGGCGTCGATCTCGACATCATCGCCGAACTGGAGCCGGATGCTGCCCTCGGCAACGGCGGCCTCGGGCGCCTTGCCGCCTGTTTCATGGAAAGCATGGCGACGGTCGACGTGCCGGCCTATGGCTACGGCATCCGCTACGTGCACGGCCTCTTCCGCCAGCAGATGGCGGACGGCTGGCAGGTGGAGCTTCCGGAAACCTGGCTCGCCCACGGCAATCCCTGGGAGTTCGAGCGGCGCGAAAGCTCCTACGAAATCGGCTTCGGCGGCGCCGTGGAAACGATCAATATCGGCGAAGACAAGCAGCGCTTCGTCTGGAAGCCGGCCGAACGCGTCATCGCGACGGCCTATGACACGCCGGCCGTCGGCTGGCGGGCCAAGCGCGTCAACACGCTGCGCCTGTGGGCCGCCAACCCGATCGACCCGATCCTGCTCGATGCGTTCAATGCCGGCGACCATATCGGCGCCCTGCGCGAGAGCAACAAGGCGGAGAGCCTGACGCGCGTCCTCTACCCGGCCGACGCCACCTCCGCCGGCCAGGAACTGCGCCTCAGGCAGGAGTTCTTCTTCTGCTCCGCCTCGCTGCAGGACATCCTGCGCCGCCACCTGCAGCAATATCCCGATTTCACGTCACTGCCGGATGCCGTGGCGATCCAGCTGAACGACACGCACCCGGCCATTTCCGTCGCCGAACTGGTGCGATTGCTCACCGACGTGCACGGCATCGAGTTCGATACGGCCTGGGATATCGCCCACCGCACCTTCTCCTACACCAACCACACGCTGCTGCCGGAAGCACTGGAAAGCTGGCCGGTGCCGCTGCTCGAGCGCCTGCTGCCACGCCATATGCAGATCGTCTACGCGATCAATGCCAAAATTCTCGTCGTGGCACGCAAGGAAAAGGGTTTCGAGGATCAGCGCATCCGCAACATCTCGCTGATCGAGGAATCGGGCGAGCGGCGTGTGCGCATGGGCAATCTCGCCTTCGTCGGCTCGCACTCGATCAACGGCGTTTCGGCACTGCACACCGAACTGATGAAGGAAACGGTCTTCGCCGACCTGCACAAGCTCTATCCCGACCGCATCAACAACAAGACCAACGGCATCACGCCACGCCGCTGGCTGATGCAGTGTAATCCGGGGCTTTTCAACCTGATCCGCGAAGCGATCGGCGATGCCTTCATGGACGATGCCGAGGCGCTGAAGGCGCTCGACGCCTTCGCTGACAACCGAGATTTCCAGGAGCGTTTCGCCGCGATCAAGCGGGAGAACAAGAACCGCCTCGCCAATCTCGTCGGCAGCCGCATGGGCGCCAGGATCGATCCCGCCGCGATGTTCGACATCCAGATCAAGCGCATCCACGAATACAAGCGCCAGCTGCTGAACATCATCGAGGCCGTGGCGCTCTATGACCAGATCCGCTCGCACCCGGAACTCGACTGGGTTCCCCGGGTAAAACTCTTCGCCGGCAAGGCGGCGCCGAGCTACCACAACGCCAAGCTGATCATCAAGCTCGCCAACGACGTGGCGAAGGTGATCAACAACGACCCGGCGGTGCGCGGCCTGCTCAAGGTCGTCTTCGTTCCGAACTACAACGTCTCGCTCGCCGAGATCATGGTGCCGGCCGCCGATCTTTCGGAGCAGATTTCCACTGCGGGCATGGAAGCGTCTGGAACCGGCAACATGAAGTTCGCGTTGAACGGCGCGCTGACGATCGGCACGCTCGACGGAGCCAATGTCGAGATGCGCGACCATGTGGGCGAGGAGAACATCGTGATCTTCGGCATGACGGCGGAAGAGGTGGCGAAGGTCAGGGCCGAGGGGCACAATCCACGCGCCATCATCGAGCAGTCGAAGGAGCTGTCGCAGGCGCTCGCCGCAATCTCCTCGGGCGTTTTCTCGCCTGATGACCGCAACCGCTTCGCCGGTCTCGTCGATGGCCTCTACAATCATGACTGGTTCATGGTCGCAGCCGATTTCGACGCCTATGCCAGAGCCCAGCGCGATGTCGATGCCATCTGGAACGACAAGGCATCCTGGTACTCCAAGACAATCCGCAACACGGCCCGCATGGGCTGGTTCTCGTCCGACCGCACCATTCGCCAATACGCCAAGGAAATCTGGAGAGCCTGATGACCGCACCGCCGAAAAAAGGCACGACGGGGGGACCGTCAGAGCTTCTGGCGAAGGCAGACATCGACGCGATCTTGGAAAGCCGGCACTGGGACCCGTTCGCAGTGCTCGGCCTGCACGCGGCCGGCGACGGCCATGTCGCCCGCTGCTTCCTGCCCGGCGCCGCAGAGGTGACCGCCGAGACGCTCTCGGGCAAGGAGATCGGCGTGCTGACGCAGGTCGATCCGGCCGGCATCTTCGCCGGCGAGGTCTCCCTCAAGAAGCTTCAGCCGATCCGCTACCGCGCACGCAATGACAGCGGCGAGTGGGTGGTGGTCGATCCCTATTCCTTCGGCCCGGTGCTCGGCCCGATGGACGACTACTACATCCGCGAAGGCTCGCATCTTCGCCTCTTCGACAAGATGGGCGCTCATCCAATGACGCTCGAGGGCATCGAGGGCTTCCACTTCGCCGTCTGGGCGCCAAATGCCAAGCGGGTCTCCATTGTCGGCAACTTCAACAACTGGGACGGCCGGCGGAATGCGATGCGGCTACGCCGCGACACAGGCATCTGGGAAATCTTCCTGCCCGGCATCACCACCGGCCATGCCTACAAATACGAGATCGTCGGCATCGACGGCGAGGTCCTGCCGCTGAAGGCCGATCCTTTCGCCCGCCGCTCGGAGCTCCGCCCCGCCAACGCCTCCATGACGACAGGGCCGATCGACCAGGCCTGGGAGGACAAGGCGCACCTGGCGCACTGGGCCTCGGCGGACGCCCGCCGCCAGCCGATCTCGATCTACGAGGTGCATGCCGGTTCCTGGCAGAAGAACGACAATGGCGACTTCCTCACCTGGGACGAACTGGCGAACCGCCTGATCCCCTACTGTGTCGACATGGGCTTCACCCATATCGAGTTCCTGCCGATCTCGGAATTCCCCTTCGACCCGTCCTGGGGCTATCAGACGACCGGCCTCTACTCGCCGACCGCCCGCTTCGGCGAGCCGGAGGGTTTTGCCCGCTTCGTCAACGGCTGCCACAAGGTGGGCATCGGCGTCATCCTCGACTGGGTGCCAGCGCATTTTCCGACCGATGCGCATGGCCTTGGTCACTTCGACGGCACCGCACTCTATGAGCACGAGGATCCGCGGCAAGGTTTTCATCCGGACTGGAACACCGCGATCTACAATTTCGGCCGCGCCGAGGTCCTGTCCTACCTCATCAACAACGCGCTCTACTGGGCAGAAAAATTCCATCTCGACGGCCTGCGCGTCGATGCGGTCGCCTCGATGCTCTATCTCGACTATTCGCGCAAGCACGGCGAATGGGTGCCGAACGAATATGGCGGCAACGAGAACCTGGAGGCCGTGCGCTTCCTGCAGTCGATGAACGCCCATGTCTATGCCGCCCATCCCGGCATCCTGACCATCGCGGAGGAATCCACCTCCTGGCCGAAGGTTTCGGCGCCGGTGCACGACGGTGGCCTCGGGTTCGGCTTCAAGTGGAACATGGGCTTCATGCACGACACGCTGCAATATCTGTCGCGCGAACCGGTGCACCGCAAATTCCACCACAATGACATGACCTTCGGCCTGCTCTACGCCTTCACGGAAAACTTCGTGCTGCCGCTCAGCCATGACGAAGTCGTGCACGGCAAGGGCTCGCTGATCGCCAAGATGGCCGGCGACGACTGGCAGAAATTCGCGAACCTGCGCGCCTATTACGGCTTCATGTGGGGTTATCCCGGCAAGAAGCTATTGTTCATGGGCCAGGAATTCGCGCAATGGCAGGAGTGGAGCGAGGCCCGCGCACTCGACTGGAACCTGCTCGAATATCCGTTGCACGAAGGCATGCGCCGGCTCGTGCGGGATCTCAACGGCACATACCGCCGCAAGGCGGCGCTGCATGCGCGCGACTGCGAAGGCGACGGCTTCGAATGGCTGATTGCCGACGACCGGGAGAATTCCGTCTTCGCCTGGCTGCGCAAGGCGCCGGGCGAGAAGCCGATCGCCATCGTCACCAACTTCACCCCCGTCTATCGCGAGAATTATGGGGTCCCGCTTCCGGTGGAGGGCCGCTGGCGGGAAATTCTCAACACCGACGCCGAAATCTACGGCGGCAGCGGCAAGGGCAACGGCGGCGCCGTACAGGCCAAGAAACAGGCAAATGGAAGAATAACAGCCACGATCACCCTGCCGCCGCTGGCGACGCTGATGCTCGAGCTGGACGCATAAATTCGACTGTCGGGAGGACACTATGGAGCAAAAGCGGATTCAACCCCTCGCCCGTGACGCGATGGCCTATGTTCTGGCGGGGGGTCGCGGCAGCCGCCTCAAGGAACTGACAGACCGGCGCGCCAAGCCCGCTGTCTATTTCGGCGGCAAGGCGCGCATCATCGATTTCGCCCTCTCCAATGCGCTGAACTCCGGTATCCGCCGCATCGGCGTCGCCACCCAGTACAAGGCGCATTCGTTGATCCGTCACCTGCAGCGCGGCTGGAACTTCTTCCGCCCCGAGCGCAACGAGAGCTTCGATATCCTGCCCGCCAGCCAGCGTGTGTCCGAAACACAGTGGTACGAGGGCACCGCCGATGCCGTCTACCAGAATATCGACATCATCGAAGACTACGGCGTCGAATACATGGTCATCCTCGCCGGCGATCATATCTATAAAATGGACTACGAGCTGATGCTCCAGCAGCACGTCGATTCCGGCGCGCAGGTCACCATCGGGTGCCTGGAAGTGCCGCGCATGGAAGCAACCGGCTTCGGCGTCATGCATGTCGACGACAAGGACCAGATCATCGCCTTCGTGGAGAAGCCAGCCGATCCGCCGAGCATCCCCGGCAATCCCGACATGGCGCTCGCCTCCATGGGCATCTATGTCTTCCACACGAAGTTCCTGATGGACCTCCTGCGGCGCGACGCCGCCGACCCGACGTCGAGCCGCGATTTCGGCAAGGACATCATCCCCTACATCGTCGAGCACGGCAAAGCCGTCGCCCATCGTTTCACTGCCTCCTGCGTGCGCTCCGATTTCGAGCGCGAGGCCTATTGGCGCGACGTTGGCACGGTCGATGCCTATTGGCAGGCCAATATCGACCTCACCGACATCACCCCGGAACTCGACATCTACGACAGCTCATGGCCGATCTGGACCTTCGCCGAGATCAAGCCGCCGGCAAAGTTCGTGCATGACGACGAGAACCGCCGCGGCTCGGCGATCTCCTCGCTCGTCTCCGGCGATTGCATTATCTCCGGCTCGACGCTGCATCGCAGCCTCCTCTTCACGGGCGTGCGCGCCAACTCCTATTCCCGTCTCGAAGGCGCCGTCGTGCTGCCCAACGTCATGATCGGCCGCCATGCCAATCTCAGGAACGTCGTCATCGACAGGGGCGTCGTCATTCCGGAAGGCCTCGTCGTCGGCGAGGACCCGGTGCTCGACGCCAAGCGTTTCCGCCGGTCGGAAGGCGGCATCTGCCTCATCACCCAACCCATGATCGACAAGCTGGAGCTCTAGTCGTCCTCATGAACATCCTTTCGGTGGCATCCGAAGTATTCCCGCTGGTCAAGACGGGAGGCCTCGCCGACGTCGCCGGCGCATTGCCGATCGCACTCGCCGGGCATGGAACGCACATGCGCACGCTCATGCCCGGTTACCCCGCGGTCATGCAGCGGCTGGGAAGCGTCGAGGTGGTCGCCACCTTCGACGACCTTCTCGGCGAACCTGCGCGCATCCTCGCCACCGTGCACGAGGGCCTCGATATCCTCGTACTCGATGCCCCCGGTTTCTTCGACCGGCCAGGCGGGCCCTATACGGACGCCACGGGCAAGGATTTCGTGGACAACTGGCAGCGCTTCGCCGCCCTGTCCTTCGCAGGCGCGGAAATCGCCCGCGGCCTGTTGCCGGACTGGCGGCCGGACATCGTGCATGCCCATGACTGGCAGGCGGCAATGACGGCCGTCTACATGCGCTATACCGGCCTGCAGCACATTCCCACCATCGTCACCGTGCACAACCTCGCCTTCCAGGGCCAGTTCGGTGCCGATATCTTCCCGGGCCTCGGCCTGCCGCCGGAAGCCTTCACCGTCGACGGGCTCGAGTATTACGGCGATGTCGGCTTCCTCAAGGGCGGCCTGCGCACCGCCTGGTCGATCACCACGGTCAGCCCCACCTATGCCCACGAAATCATGACGCCGGACTATGGCATGGGGCTCGAAGGCCTGATCAATGCCCGCGCCGGCGACCTCGTCGGCATCGTCAACGGCATCGACACCACCGTCTGGAACCCCGAAACCGACAGCCAGATCGCCCGCCCCTATGCCGCCGGCTCGCTGAAACAGCGCGCGGTCAACCGGCAGGCACTGGCCGAACGGTTCAATCTCGAACAGGACGACGGCCCGATCTTCTGCGTCGTCAGCCGCCTCACCTGGCAGAAGGGCATCGACCTCATCGCCGAAATCGCCGACTGGATCGTCGATCAGGGCGGCAAGCTCGCCGTGCTCGGTTCCGGCGACCAGGGCCTCGAGGGCGCCCTGCTCGCGGCCGCCTCCCGCCATCGCGGCCGCATCGGCATTGTCATCGGCTACAACGAGCCGCTGTCGCATCTCATGCAGGCCGGCGCCGACGCGATCCTCATCCCCTCGCGCTTCGAGCCCTGCGGCCTCACCCAGCTCTATGGCCTGCGCTACGGCTGCATCCCGGTCGTCGCGCGCACCGGCGGCCTTGCCGATACCGTCATCGACGCCAACGAGGCCGCCCTTTCCGCCCGCGTCGCCACGGGCTTCCAGTTCACCCCGATCAATGCCGAGGGCCTGCGCCAGGCGCTGCGCCGTGTCTTCAAGGCCTGGCGCGAACCAAAAATCTGGGGCCGCATCCAGAACCAGGGTATGAAGTCGGACGTTTCCTGGGAAAACAGCGCCGCGCGCTATGCCGACCTCTATTCCAGCCTACTTTCGCGAGTGTAAGCCGATGACCATCAAGACCGTATCGACCACGCCCTATTCCGACCAGAAGCCCGGCACGTCCGGCCTGCGCAAGAAGGTCCCCGTCTTCCAGCAGAAGAACTATGCGGAGAACTTCATCCAGGCGATCTTCGATTCGCTGGAAGGCTTCGAGGGCCAGACGCTGGTGATCGGCGGCGACGGCCGCTACTACAATCGCGAGGTCATCCAGCTAGCCATCAAGATGGCCGCCGCCAACGGTTTCGGCCGCGTACTGGTCGGCCGTGGCGGCATTCTCTCGACCCCCGCTGCGTCCAATGTCATCCGCAAATACAAGGCCTTCGGCGGCATCGTTCTGTCGGCCAGCCACAATCCCGGCGGCCCGACGGAAGACTTCGGCATCAAGTACAATATCGGCAATGGCGGCCCGGCGCCGGAAAAGATCACCGACGCGATCTTCGCCCGCACCAAGGTCATCGACAGCTACAAGATATCCGACGTCGCCGACGTGAATCTTGACCTCGAAGGCACGCACGAAATCGAGGGAATGACGATCACCGTCATCGACCCCGTCGCCGACTATGCCGAGTTGATGGAACAGCTCTTCGATTTCAACGCGATCCGCGGCTTGCTCGCCGGCGGCTTCCGCGTCGTCTTCGACGCCATGAGCGCCGTCACCGGCCCCTATGCCAAGGAGATCCTCGAAAACCGCCTCGGCGCCACCAAGGGCTCGGTGCTCAACTTCATGCCGCTGCCGGACTTCGGCGGCCACCACCCGGACCCCAACCTCGTGCACGCCCGCGCGCTCTACGAGACGATGATGGCCGACGACGCGCCGGACTTCGGCGCCGCCTCCGACGGCGACGGCGACCGCAACCTGATCATCGGCAAGGGCATCTTCGTCACCCCGTCCGACAGCCTGGCGCTGCTCGCCGCCAACGCCCATCTTGCGCCCGGCTATGCCAAGGGCCTCGCCGGCATCGCGCGCTCCATGCCCACCTCGGGCGCCGCCGACCGCGTCGCGAAAAAACTCGGCATCGGCATTTTCGAGACGCCGACCGGCTGGAAATTCTTCGGCAACCTGCTCGACGCCGGCCTTGCCACGATCTGCGGCGAGGAGAGCGCCGGCACCGGTTCCGACCATGTGCGCGAGAAGGACGGCCTCTGGGCCGTGCTGCTCTGGCTCAACATTCTCGCCGTGCGCAAGGAAAGCGTTCTCGACATCGTCGAGCAGCACTGGGCGACCTACGGCCGCAACTACTATTCCCGTCACGACTACGAGGAAGTCGACACCGATGCCGCGAACGGTCTTGTGGCGAACCTGCGCGACCAGCTAGCCACCCTTCCCGGCAAGAGCTTCGGCTCCCTCACCGTCGCAACGGCAGACGATTTTGCCTACAACGACCCGGTGGACCAGTCGGTCAGCAAGAACCAGGGCATCCGCATCCTCTTCGAAGCCGGTTCGCGCGTGGTCTTCCGCCTCTCCGGCACCGGCACCTCGGGCGCGACCCTGCGCGTCTACATCGAGCGCTTCGAGCCCGACGCCGCGCGCCATGACATCGACACGCAGGAAGCTCTCGCCGACCTCATCGCCGTCGCCGACGAGATCGCCGGCATCAAGACCCGAACCGGCCGCGATGCGCCGACCGTGATCACCTGAGATGACGATCACCGCCCCTTCCTTCGCGCCGGGCGCCACGCTCTCCGGGGACGGGGTGGAGTTCGCGGTCTATTCGCACAACGCCGGCCGGGTCGAGCTTTGCCTGTTCGACAACAATGGCGACAAGGAACTCGCCCGCCTCGCAATGGGGCGGGACGAGAACGGTTTCCACCGTGTCTTCGTCGAAGGCGCGACCGCTGGAACATGCTACGGCTTCCGCGCCGATGGTATCTATTCCCCCGACCACGGCCTCTGGTTCGACCCGACAAAACTGCTCGTCGATCCCTATGCCAAGAAAATCGACCGCCCCTTCGTGCACGACGGCCGCCTCACCCGCTTCGGTGTCGAGACGGCGGATATCGTGCCGAAGGCCATCGTCACACGAAACCGGCCGGTCGATGTAAAAGCGCCGCTCTTCCGCCCCGGTGGCTTCGTCTACGAGGTAGCGGTGCGCAGCTTCACCATGCTGCACCCCGACGTGCCGGAGGCGGTGCGCGGAACCGTCGGCGCGCTTGCCCATCCCGCCGTGCTCGCCCATCTCAAGCGCCTCGGCGTCGATGCCGTCGAGCTGATGCCGATCACCGCCTGGATCGATGAACGCCATCTGCCGCCTCTCGGTCTTTCCAACAGCTGGGGCTACAACCCGATCGCGCTGATGGCGCTCGATCCGCGCCTCGTTCCCGGCGGCATGAAGGAACTCGCCGACACCGTCGCGGCACTGCGCGCCGAAAACATCGGCGTCATCCTCGACCTCGTCTTCAACCATTCCGGCGAGAGCGACCGCCACGGCGCGACGCTCTCCATGCGCGGCCTCGACAACCTCACCTATTACCGCCATGTGGAGGGCCGCCCCGGCGAGCTGATCAACGACACCGGCTGCGGCAACACCATCGCCGGGGAACACCCGATCGTACGCCAGCTCGTGCTCGACAGCCTGCGCCATTTCGTGCGCCATGCCGGCGTCGATGGCTTCCGCTTCGACCTTGCCACCATCCTCGGCCGCGAGGCGGACGGTTTTTCCGCAAGGGCCGCGCTGCTCTCGGAAATCTGCGCCGACCCGCTGCTCAAGGACCGCGTGCTGATCGCCGAACCATGGGACATCGGGCCCGGCGGCTACCAGCTCGGCAATTTCCCGGAACCCTTCCTCGAATGGAACGACCGCTATCGCGACGACACGCGCACCTTCTGGCGCGGTGACAGCCACCGACTCGGTGCCTTCGTCACCGCGCTTGCCGGCTCTTCCGACATCTTCTCCCGCCACGGCGGCGACCGCACCCGCTCCGTCAATTTCCTCGCCGCCCATGACGGCTTCACCCTGATGGACCTTGTCTCCCATACGGTGAAACACAATGAGGCGAACGGCGAGGACAACCGCGACGGCCACAACGAGAACCATTCCTGGAACAACGGCGCCGAGGGCGAGACGACGGACGGCGCGGTGCTCTCGGGCCGCCGGGCGGATGTGAAGGCGCTGCTGGCGAGCCTCTTCCTCTCGCGCGGCACCGTCATGCTGACGGCCGGCGACGAGGGCGGACGCAGCCAGAACGGCAACAACAACGCCTATTGCCAGGACAACGCCATCACCTGGATGCACTGGGACCGGCTCGACGACGGTCTGATCGAACACACCGCCATGCTCTCTGCCATTCGCAAGCGTTTCCCCGCTCTCACGGAAACGACCTTCTGGAGCGGCACCGGCGATATCGAATGGCGGACACTGGCAGGCACCCCGATGACGGTCGGCGACTGGGAAGCGCCGTTCGCCGGAACCCTGCTTGCCATCCTCAAGACGCCTGATCTACAGCAGCAGCGGATCGTCCATCTCGCAATCGCCATCAACCGGACGCATGGTGAGCAGGCGCTCGCCCTGCCGCCACCGGAGGGACGCGACTGGACGAACCTGCTTTCCACCAACCATCCCGCGACCAGCCTCATCCATCCCCGCAGCGTCGAGATTTTTGTCGAAAAGCACTGATCTTCATTGTCCGGACAAACCATCTCTCTAAAGCATGTCGCGCAAACGCGCCGCGCTCTTGCGAGAATACCGAATCCAGGCGCGCATCGAGCGGCAGGAAAACCCTATGCCAGAGACCATTCACCTGAAGGACATCGGCACCCTCGTCGGCACCGAACTCGGCCTGTCGCGCTGGTTCACGGTCGACCAGACGATGATCGACCGTTTTGCCGAAGCGACGGAAGACCACCAGTTCATCCATACCGATCCCGTGCGGGCAGCCGCGGAAACGCCATTCGGCGGCACGATCGCGCACGGCTTCCTGACGCTCTCACTGCTTTCAGCAATGAACTACGATTGCGTGCCGCGCATCGTCGAGCAGACGATGGGCATCAACTACGGCTTCGAGAAGGTCCGCTTCATGACGCCGGTGAAAAGCGGAACGCGTGTGCGCGGCCGCTTCGTTCTCGCCGAAGCGCGCTTTCGCGGTGCCGGCATGGTGACCATCCGCTATGACGTCTCAGTGGAGATCGAGGACGAACGAAAGCCCGCCCTGACCGCCGACTGGATCACCATCATCCAGTTCGATCCCAAGGACCGGCCGGAGGACGTGTGAAAATCCGTCTCGCCGCACCGGAAGACATCGCGATCCTCGGTGCCTGCGACTTTTCCTTCCTCGTCACCCGCGAAGCTGTACCACCTTTCGACGGCGACTGGTTGGCGCAGGCCCGGCCTGTGGAGCCCTATGCCAAGAGCTACGGCTTCGACGCGGATGACCTCAAAGCCGACCTGAACGACGAGGACAAGGCGCTCTTCGTCGTTGTCGGGGACGAGGCGCCGGTCGGCTATATCGTGCTCTCGAAGGGATGGAACAATTTCGCCTTCATCGATGACATCGCCGTCGATACGGAGTGGCGTGGCACAGGCGCGGCACAGCGCCTGATACAGCAGGCGTTTCACTGGGCGAAGGACAACGGCCTGCCGGGTATTCGTCTCGAAACCCAGACGACCAATGTTACCGCCTGCCGGTTCTATCTGCGCCAGGGTTTTACCCTCGGCGGCTATGACCGGCACCTGTACGAAGGGCTGTCCCCCGGGACGCGGGAGACAGCCCTGTTCTTCTATCGGTTCTTCTGATCGCGGTCAGAGCCCGGCGTCTTCCGCGCCCTCGGCAAGCAGGCCGAAGGCATAGGGCGAGAACGAGCGCCAGCATTCCACGCGATAGTCTTCCTCGCCGGTGCGCAGGAGCACGATCTCGATCTTGCCGAGCACCGTGCGCGCCGCGGCGCCAACCGGGAAGATCGCATTGCCGAGATCGAGCGGGCAGCCACTGGCAATCGCTCCGGCCGCGTTGGGGCCGGAAACGAGGATCGCCGTGTTGCGATGCGAGACATCCGTCGCCGAATGCAGCGCGGAAACGCCCGATGCAATGCCCATCAGGTCGGCGCCGTTCTCGTCGATCAGCAGCCATTCGTCCGGCCCGAGCCAGAGCGCGTGGCGCCCGCTGACGGAGGCCGAGGTTTTCGGCCGTCTCGGCAGTTCGAGGCCGAAGGCCAGCGAAAGCGTGCCGATGGCATCTTCGCCTGCACGCAGCGAAAGACGGGTTGCAGGGGCGGCGGGCGTGACGTGTGCGCCGGCGGAACCACCATGACGGCCGGCGAGCGGCGCCTTGCGAAGAGCGTGATCAGCCATTGAGGCGTCCTCCTTCCTTGTCGATGAACACCATGTCGCTGACCTCGACCGCGATGGTACGGTCGGGCATCGGCACGTAGAGCGTCTGGCCCAGCCGTGCCTGACCACCAGCGACAAGCGCCATGGCGATCGAGCGGCCGCAGTTTTCCGACCAGTAGGACGAGGTCACATGGCCGAGCATTTTCATCGGCTTCGGCTCGTTCGGATCGGCGACGATCTGCGCGCCCTCCTCCAGAACAACGTTCGGATCCTTGGTCAAAAGGCCGACGAGCTGCTTGCGGCCCTCCTTGACGAGGTCCGGACGCTTCAGGCCGCGGATGCCGACGAAATCCGTCTTCTTCTTGGAGACGGCCCAGCTCAGGCTGGCATCGTGCGGCGTCACCGTGCCGTCCGTGTCCTGGCCGACGATGATATAACCCTTTTCGGCGCGCAGGACGTGCATCGTCTCCGTGCCGTAGGCGCAGGCCCCGAGCGGTTCGGCGCGGGCCCAGATGGCTTCCCAGACGGCCTGGCCATAATCGGCGGGAACGTTGACTTCGTAGCCCGCTTCACCCGTGAAGGACATGCGGAACAGCCGGGTCGGCACGCCGCAGATCTTTCCTTCGCGCACGCTCATATGCGGGAAGGCTTCGTTCGAGATGTCGATGCCTTCGACGAGCGGCTCGAGGATTTCGCGCGCCTTCGGACCCTGCACGGCGATGACCGCCCACTGTTCGGTGGTCGAGGTCAGCCAGACCTTCAGATGCGGGAATTCCGTCTGGAGATAGTCTTCCATGTGGTTCATGACGCGCGGCGCGCCGCCCGTCGTCGTCGTGACGTGGAAGCGATCCTCCGCGAGGCGCCCGACGACACCGTCGTCATAAACGAAACCATCTTCGCGCAGCATGATGCCGTAGCGGCAACGGCCGGGCTTCAGCGTATCCCAGGCGTTGGTGTACATCAGGTTCAGGAATTCGGCGGCATCGGGGCCGACGACTTCGATCTTGCCGAGCGTCGAGGCATCGAAGAGGCCGGCGGCGTTGCGCACCGTGCGGCACTCGCGGTTGACCGCGTCGTGCATGGTCTCGCCGGAACGCGGATAATACCAGGCACGCTTCCAGTTGCCGACGTCTTCGAAGACCGCGCCATGCGCATCTTCCCAGGCATGCATGGGCGTCTTGCGCGCCGGATCGAAGAGTTCGCCGCGCGAATGGCTGATCAGCGCGCCAAAGGTGACGGGCGTATAGGGCGCGCGGAAGGTGGTGAGGCCGATCTTCGGGATCTCGCGGTTCAGCACTTCAGAGGCGATGGCAAGGCCGTGGATGTTGGACAGCTTGCCTTGGTCCGTCGCCATGCCGTTGGTGGTGAAGCGCTTGATGTGTTCGATCGAGTGCATGCCTTCGCGCACGGCAAGGCGGATGTCCTTGGCGCAGACGTCGTTCTGGAAATCGACGAAAGCCTTGACGGTCGTATCGACGCCGGCGCCCTCGCCCGCGCCGGCCATGCCGCCGGTCCATTCGAAGGCGTTTTCACCCGAGAGCTCGACCTTGTCGCCGCCCTCGTTGCCGGTGGCGCGGGCCATCAGCTCGCCCGCGGCCAGCGATTCCTCGATGGTCGCCTGGAGGCCGTCCGTGCCATTGCACGAACCGACCGAGAGGCAATCCTGCGCATAGGTTCCCGGCAGAAAGCGGCCGGAGGCGGCGTCATAGGCCACCTTGCCGCGCGACTGCGAGAAGAGATGGACGGAGGGCGTCCAGCCGGCGGACATCAGCAGCGCATCGACCGGGATGGCGCGGGCCGAGCCGCCGCCGTTGCGGGCGACCGACATGGAGGAGACGCGCAGCTTGCCCTTGGTGTCGACGACCGAATGGCCGGTCAGCACCTCGATGCCAAGCTTGCGGGCTTCCGCCAGAACGGCTTCGCCCGGCTTCTCTCTGTTGTCGACGATGGCGGCGATGGTGACGCCGGCACGCTTCAGGTCAAAGGCGGCCTCATAGGCCGAATCGCTTGCCGTATAGACGCCGACCTTGCGGCCGACGGCGACGCCGAAATGGTTGAGATAGGTGCGCGCCGCTGAGGCGAGCATGATGCCCGGCCGGTCGTTGTTGGCGAACACCATATGGCGCTCGATAGAACCGGTGGCGAGGATGACGCGCTTGGCGCGCACCTGCCACATCCGCTCGCGCGGCAGCTTCTTGTCAGGCTTTGCGAGGTGGTCGGTGACGCGCTCGACGAGGCCGACGAAATTGTGGTTGTAGTAGCCGAAGGCCGTCGTGCGGGTGAGGACGGTGACGTTCTCCATCGCCTTCAGCCTGACGGCCGTCGCCTGCGCCCAGTCGTAGCCGTTCCGGCCGTCGATCGTCACCGACGTGTCGTAATGCAGCGCACCGCCGACTTCCGGCTGCTCGTCGCAGAGGATGACGCGCGCGCCGGCTTCGGCAGCGGCAAGTGCTGCCGAAAGGCCGGCGACGCCGCCACCGGCAACGAGCACGTCGCAATAGGCATAGCGGCTGGCGTAGTGGTCCGGATCCTCTTCCGTCGGCGCGACGCCGAGGCCGGCGGCCTTGCGGATGAAGGGCTCGTAGACCTTTTCCCAGGCGGCCTTCGGCCACATGAAGGTCTTGTAGTAGAAACCGGCGGCGAAGAACGGCGACATCAGGTTGTTGACGCCGCCGATATCGAAGGCGAGCGACGGCCAGCGGTTCTGCGAAGAAACCTTCATGCCGTCAAAGACTTCCTGCACCGGCGCGCGCACGTTCGGCTGGCGGCGGGCGGCATCGCGCGAAACATCGATCAGCGCGTTCGGCTCTTCCGGGCCTGCCGACAGGATGCCGCGCGGGCGATGGTACTTGAACGAGCGGCCGACGAGGTGCACGCCGTTGGCAAGCAGCGCCGAGGCGACGGTATCGCCTTCCAGCGCGTCGAATGTCTTTCCGTCGAAGGTAAAACGCGCTGTCTTGGCCGGCGTCAGGCGGCCCTGACCGGCAATGCGATTGGCGCCGCTCATTGCGCGGTTCCTTCCGTGGTTTCAAAGGTTTCGACGGGTTTTTCGGTGGTTGTCGGCGCACCGGAGAGATCGGGCTTAGGCTCGCCCGCCTTGTAGCTCATAACGAACTTGTCGCTCACCGTGTCGCGTGCCGCGTTGAAGAAGCGGCCGCAGCCATGGATATGGCGCCAGCGTTCGAAGATCAGGCCCTTCGGGTTGTCGCGCAGGAAGAAATACTCCTGGAACTCCTCGTCGGTGATATCGGCCATGTTGGTCGGCCGGGCGATGTGCGCGTCGCCACCGTGGCGGAATTCGAGCTCCGAGCGCTCTTCCTCGCAGTAGGGGCAGTAGATCAGCAGCATGGTATCCTACCTGTTTAAAGCTCTGGTTCCGTCACGAGCGTGCCGGGTTCCTGGTCGCAAAGTCGCTGGCCCATGGAGACGAAGGGCACAAGCCGATAAAGCAGTTGCGCGCTATCCTCGTAGGGGGCCAGCACATCCGTTATTCCGACATTGGCCATACTCATCGCAAAGAGGTTGATGTCGATGTTGTAGGCGCGTTCCATGTCGTCGCCGGGGATGAAGTAGACCACCCGTTCGCCGAGCATCGTCGTGCACCCCAACATCCCGCTCTCCGCGAGAAAGGGCCAGTTCCGCTCGCCGGCCGCCTTGCGGATCGTCTGGAAACGGAAATCATCAGGCTCGGGAATGATCGAGCCCGCCGGCATCACACCGGCCGTCATCAGCAATCCGGCAAGGAGCGCGCCGTTCATCAATGGGCCACGGCCGCCGCCGCGGCCTCGTCGATGAGGCGGCCTGTGCGGAAGCGGTCCAGCGTCAGGCCGGAAGCCAGCTTGTGCGGCTCACCCTTCGCGATGAGGTGCGCGAAGAGATGGGCCGAACCCGGCGTCGCCTTGAAGCCGCCGGTGCCCCAGCCGCAATTGACGAAGAGGTTCTTCACCGGCGTCACGCCCTGGATCGCCGAACGATCCGGCGTGTTGTCGGTGATACCGCCCCACTGGCGCATCATCTTGACGCGTCTGAACATCGGGAAGAGTTCGCAGATCGCATCCAGCGTATGCGTGATGATCTGCAGACCGCCGGTCTGGGAATAGGAGTTGTACTGGTCCGTACCCGCGCCGATGACGAGTTCGCCCTTGTCCGACTGTGAGATATAGGCATGCACCGAGTTGGACATGACCACGCAGGGGAAGATCGGCTTCATCGGCTCGGAGACCAGCGCCTGCAGCGGCACGGAATGCAGCGGCAGCTTCACGTCGGCCATCGACAGGATGACCGAGTTGTGGCCGGAGGCCGACACCGCGATCTTCTTCGCGCCGATGAACCCCTTCGAAGTCTCCACACCTGTCACCGCGCCGTCGGGCCCGCGGCGGATGCCCTTGACCTCGCAGTTCTGGATGACATGCACGCCGCGATCCGACGCGGCACGGGCATAGCCCCAGGCGACGGCGTCGTGGCGGGCGGTGCCGCCGCGGCGCTGGAGGGCCGCACCGTTGATCGGGTAGCGGGCGGAGGCAGAGATATCGAGAACCGGCACGAAATCCTTCGCCTGCTGCGGCGTCAGCCATTCGTTGTCGATGCCGTAGAGCCGGTTGGCATGGACATGGCGCTGGAAGGACTGCTTGTCGTGCACATTGTGCGACAGCATCATCACGCCGCGCGGCGAGTACATGACGTTGTAGTTGAGATCCTGGCTGAGGCCTTCCCAGAGCTTCAGCGAGTGCTCGTAAATGTCCATGCTCTCGTCATAGAGATAGTTCGAGCGGATGATCGTCGTGTTGCGGCCGGTATTGCCGCCGCCGAGCCAACCCTTCTCGATGACCGCGACATTGGTGATGCCGTGCTCCTTGGCAAGATAGTAGGCCGCGCCCAGGCCATGGCCGCCGCCGCCGACGATGATCACGTCATATTCCTTGCGCGGCTCGGGCGAGGTCCATTGCGCCTCCCAGCCCTTGTGGCCACGCATCGCCTCGCGGGCGACGGCGAAAACCGAATATTTGCGCATCCCATGTCCTCAAAATCGCGCCGGCCCGGCCGGCTTGTTTCCTGCCCAGAAAGAAAGCAAATCCTGACGCTCCACGCCGTATCCTTTGCGACGCATTCAGGCGCACCTTGTACCACATGCGACATGAGCGTCACGGAAGCTTTGCCATGCTTTCCCACCGGCACCCCACAAATATCCTCAGCTTCCCGGCGCTTCAGGCTGGACTTCGCTGCTGCGATCTGGTATCCGACCCACCAATTGCCAGCCTGGTGGGCTGCGCGAACGCAATCTATTTGCCCGGCGACCCGTGCTCGGTGGGCGTACAACAAACAAAGGAACGGGATTCTCGTGCAGGTACTTGTCCGCGACAACAACGTTGATCAGGCTCTCCGCGCTCTCAAGAAGAAGATGCAGCGCGAAGGTATTTTCCGTGAAATGAAGATGCGCGACTTTTACGAAAAGCCGTCGCAGAAGCGTGCGCGTGAAAAGGCTGAAGCCGTCCGTCGCGTTCGCAAGCTGGCTCGCAAGCGCGCCCAGCGCGAAGGCCTCATCGGCGGTCGTCCCGGCGCCCGTTGATCGGCCGTCTTTTCGACGTTTTCGGATGCAAGACCGGGCGGGGGCGAACATTTCGCCGCCGCCTTTTTTGACGTGACCGGACGTTTTTTCACAGATGTGAAAGACTTCCCGTGCAATTCCGGGCGCTATCGCTACGCACCGTCGCCGGACTTGCTTTCAAGCGTAGCGTTTTCATTGCGCATGAGGCGCGACAGAAGCCCACTTTGAGGATTCGCACTTGGACATGGCTGCATCTACCGGGTTCCCGACCGACCGCTTCTCTCCCTCGGCTGCCCGCCTGCGCCGCCCCCTGATGGCCGCCGTCGCCGCCACGTCCATCGCGCTCCTTCTGACCGGCTGCCAGTCGACCGCTACGTCGACGGACGTGCTGAAGGTCGAGCGCGCCCAGGGCTCGGAAGAGAACATCTCCTCGCTCTCGGCAGTGATCGCCGCAAACCCGCAGGACCCGGCCGGCTACAATGTGCGCGGCTCCGCCTATGGCCGCGCCGGCCAGTATCGCCGCGCGATCGACGACTTCAACCGCGCGATCGAGCTCAATCCGCGCTTCTACCAGGCCTACGCCAACCGTGCGCTCGTCGAGCGCAGCCAGGGCAATCAGGCGCAGGCGGCGAGCGACTACAACACTGCGCTGCAGCTCAGCCCGAACTACGACGTCGCCTATATCGGCCGCGGCAATCTCTATCGTCAGGCCGGCCGCCTCGACGAGGCCTTCCGCGACTTCAACCGCGCGATCGAACTCGATACGACCGATCCGCGCGCCTATCACAATCGCGGCCTGATCTTCCAGGCACGCCGCCAGCACGACAAGGCCATCGAGGACTTCTCGAAGGCCATTTCGCTCTCGCCGAACTCGGCCGAGCCCTACAATGGTCGCGGCATTTCCTATGCCGCGCAGGGCGACGACGACAATGCGTTCCAGGACTTCAACACGGCGATCAACCTCGACGGCAAGCTTGCCGAATCCTGGGCAAACCAGGCGCTGATCTACGAGCGCCGCGGCGACATGGCCCGCGCGGCAAAATCCTATTCGCACGCCCTGAAGCTCGACCCGAACTACAAGCCGGCCAAGGACGGCCTTGCCCGCACAAGAGGCGCCGCCTCGGCTGCAAAGCCCGCTTAAGCTACGCACCTCTCGTTCGTCATCCTCGGGCCAGCCCGGGGTTCTCCTTCCGGGAGATTCTGAAACAAAAAAAGCCCGCGATCATCTCGCGGGCTTTTTTGTCTCGGTTGAAACCCTCTTAGTGGTTCATCGCCTTGACGATATCGTCGGTCATCTTCTTGGCATCGCCAAGCAGCATCATCGTGCCGTCCTTGTAGAACAGCGTGTTGTCGATGCCGGCGTAGCCGGAGCCGAGCGAGCGCTTGACGAAGAGGCAGGTCTTCGCCTTGTCGACGTCGAGGATCGGCATGCCGTAGATCGGCGAGGACTTGTCGTCGCGCGCCGCCGGGTTCGTCACGTCGTTGGCGCCGATGACATAGGCGACATCCGCCTGGGCGAACTCGGAGTTGATGTCCTCGAGCTCGAACACTTCGTCATAGGGCACGTTCGCTTCGGCGAGCAGCACGTTCATATGGCCCGGCATACGGCCGGCGACCGGATGGATCGCGTATTTCACCTCGACGCCGTTCTTCTTCAGCGCGTCGGCGAGTTCCCGTACCGCATGCTGCGCCTGCGCCACCGCCATGCCGTAGCCCGGCACGATGATGACCTTGGAGGCGTTCGCCATCAGGAAGGCCGCGTCGTCGGCAGAACCCTGCTTGACCGTGCGCTGCACACCGTCATCCGCCGCTGCCGCGCCGCTGTCGCCGCCGAAGCCGCCAAGGATGACAGAGATGAACGAGCGGTTCATACCCTTGCACATGATGTAGGACAGGATCGCACCCGAGGAGCCGACCAGCGCGCCGGTGATGATCAGCGCGAGGTTGCCGAGCGTGAAGCCGATGCCGGCCGCAGCCCAACCCGAATAGGAGTTGAGCATCGAGACAACGACGGGCATGTCGGCGCCGCCGATCGGCACGATGAGCAGCACGCCGAGCGCCAGCGCCAGAATGACGATCAGCCAGAAATCGAAATGGCTTTCCGACAGGGTCAGGCCGACGATGAAGAAGACGATCGCCGCGAGCAGCACGATGTTGATGACATGCCGGTAGGGCAGCATGATCGGCTTGCCGGACATGCGCCCGTCGAGCTTCAGGAAGGCGATGATCGAGCCGGTGAAGGTGATCGCGCCGATGGCGGCACCCAGCGCCATTTCGATGAGCGCCTGGCCGTGGATCTCGCCGACCTGGCCGAGGCCGAAGGACACCGGCGAGTAGAGCGCGGCGGCAGCGACCAGCACGGCGGCAAGGCCGACGAGCGAGTGGAAGCCCGCCACGAGCTGCGGCATCGAGGTCATCGGGATCGAGCGCGCGATATAGGCGCCGGCACCGCCGCCGATGGCAAGGCCGAGCACGATGAGCACGAGGCCACCGAAGGACGGCGTCGCGAGCAGCAGCGTCGTGCCGATGGCGATGCCCATGCCGATCATGCCGAGCATGTTGCCGCGGCGGCTGGTCGTCGGATGCGACAGGCCGCGCAAGGCCATGATGAAGAGCACCCCGGAAACGAGGTAGAGGAAGGCTGCGAAGTTTGCGTTCATCGGGCCGCCCTCACTTCTCTTTTTTCTTGTACATCGCCAGCATGCGCTGGGTGACGAGGAAGCCGCCAAAGATGTTGACGGAGGCGAGGATGAGCGCGACGAAGCCGAAGCCGGTCGCCACACCCGAGAGCGAGATACCGACGGCGAGCAAAGCGCCGACGACGATGACCGAGGAGATGGCGTTGGTGACGGCCATCAGCGGCGTGTGCAGCGCGGGTGTCACCGACCAGACGACATAGTAGCCGACGAAAATCGACAGCACGAAGATCGCCAGACGGAAGACGAAGGGATCGATCGCCCCGCCGGAAACGCCGTGCGCCGCCGCAGCGGCCGCATCCGGCACATATTCGGAAGCGGCGCGGACAGCTTCCACCGCGCGTTCCAGATCGGTGATCGCCTTGTCGAGAAGTTCGTTCGCCATCACTTGCCCTCCCCTTGCTGAACGCTACCGCCAAAATTCGGGTGCACCACGGCACCGTCCTTCGTCAGCATCGTCGCCTTGACCAACTCGTCCTCGACATTGACCGAAACCGACTTCGTTTCCTTGTCGACCATGGTCTCCAGGAAGGTGAGAAGGTTCTTGGCGTAGAGCGCCGAAGCGGAGGCCGCGATACGGCCGGGCACATTGAGATAGCCGATGACCTTGACGCCTTCGACCTCGGCAACGCGGCCGGCCTCGGCGCCCTCGATGTTGCCGCCGCGCTCGACCGCGAGATCGACGGCAACGGAACCCGTGCGCATGGCCGCCAGCATCTGGCGCGTCACAAGCCGGGGGGCAGGACGGCCGGGAATGAGCGCCGTCGTGATGATGATGTCCTGCTTGGCGATATGGTCGGCGACGAGAGCGGCCTGTTTCGCCTGATACTCCTTGGACATCTCTTTCGCATAGCCGCCGGCGGTTTCGGCGGCCTTGAACTCGTCGTCCTCGACGGCGATGAACTTGGCACCAAGCGAAGCGACCTGCTCCTTTGCGGCCGGGCGCACGTCCGTCGCGGAGACGGCGGCGCCGAGGCGGCGCGCGGTCGCGATGGCCTGAAGGCCGGCAACACCGGCACCCATGACGAAGACTTTCGCGGCCGGAACCGTACCGGCAGCGGTCATCATCATCGGCATGGCGCGGTCGTATTCATGGGCGGCGTCGATGACGGCCTGATAGCCGGCAAGGTTCGCCTGCGAGGACAGAATGTCCATCGACTGGGCGCGTGTGATGCGCGGCATCAGTTCCATGGCGAAGGTGGTGAGACCGGCACTGGCCATCTCGGCGATGGCGGCTTCGTTGCCGTAGGGATCCATCGTGGCAATGACGATGGCGCCGGCCTTATAGGCGGTGATTTCGGCGGAGGTCGGCCGCCGGACTTTCAGGACGACGTCCGCTGCTCTTGCCTCTTCGGGCCCGACGATGCGTGCGCCGACAGCTTCGTAATCCGCATCCAGGATACGGGAGGCAAGACCGGCACCGGTTTCCACCAGCACGTCGAGCCCCAGGCTTTTCATTTTCTTGACTGTTTCAACGGAGCCCGCGACGCGGCCCTCCGCCGGATCACTTTCCCGTACTACAAAAACACACTGACTCAAACCGTGGTCCTCCCCCCGAGACTGGCCGTGTTAAATCACGGCGCCGGAATGGCGCCGTGTGACAATCCGCAGATGCGGTTGTTTAGGTCAACGCAGCAGGAAGTAGCCGACGACGTTGAGAATGATGAGCAGCAGCAGCGCGCTGAAGAAACCGGCGCTGGTGAAGAAGCCGGCCGCCATGGCGATCAGCAGTGCGACGCAGAACAGCGTGCCGTATTTGGCGCCGGCGATGAAGAGGTCGTAGGTCTTCTCATGCTCCGGGTAATCCATCGCAGCGCCCGTCTCGACCGGTCCGGAATGATGTTCAGCCATAGTCTACCTTCTCCTAAGCACCCGCACCCGTCAGCGGAAAAGCCTCGCTGACAGGCACCGAAAACAGATTCCCTCAAGCGTGAAGACACGCGTCTTTCTGGCCATACACAATGGATCGGCAAAGCGCAACGGCAAGGCAGGCAGAGCGTTTCGACCTTTCTCGTTTCCGAAACAGAACGGGCCGGTTTCGCAAGAAACCGGCCCATCATGCGACATCAGAACGCGGAGCGCTTATCCGGCAAAGGCATTTCCGGAAAGCTGGATGCGCTCGCCGCCGAAATGCGCGCGGCGCGCGGTCGGACGCACGGTCAAAGGGCTGAACGGCAGGCCGTCGCCCCGGGCAAACATCATGCGACGCTCATAGGGTTCGGATTTGAAGAACGGGAAGCGCTGATAGAGCGAGGGCAACGTCTCCTTGACGTTGGTCGCCAGCAGCATCAGGTCGATAATGAACTTGCCGTGGTTGCTCTTCGGCGAAGCCACGAAATCGGCATCGAAGACGCGCTTGTAGAAGGCCGAATGCGCAGGCTTGACCATCTGCACGCAACGGTCCGTCTGGAAGTAATCCGTCGCCATGGTGGCGATACGCAACGTCAGATACGGGATTGCCGGCATCTCGCTCCAGATTTCCGGGTCGGCGGCCAGACGAACCGGGTCGATCAGCGACATGCCCGCATCGAGGAAGGCATTGATTTCATCCGGAAAAACCTTTCCCGACGAAGTGACGCGGTGCTCCGGCGTGACGTGGTGCAAGCGCACCGTCGAGATCAGCCGCTCCTCGTAATAGATGCCGAAGACATAGGCATGGCTATCGAAATCGACCTCGTCGATCAGGACCGCCTGCTCGTCGAGATGCATGACGGCGCCCGCCTTGTAAGCTTTGTAGCGGATGCGGGCGACGTCTTCCATGTCCTCGCCCGTCTCGACGCGGCGGTACTCGATCCTGTCGAGCAGCCCCAGAAGCTTGTCCGAAAAGCGGTTGGTCGCCGTCTCTACGCTGGCCATTGTCCCCGTATCCTCGATTGCAAGAGCACCGGCAGCCACCGCGCTGCCACCATTACAATCGTCGATATAAGACAATTTGTGTAAAATACCATTCATTAACCTTAATAAATGGTTAACGCTAATTTTGAAGACACTGATACGCCGTATCGAATTCATACGTCACGGAGGAAGAAGACAGGAAGGATCAGGCGACGCGGCGGCCGCGGCGGCGGGATTCGCCGGATTTGCGGGCGAGAGTCTCGTAGAGATCACGCAGTGCGTCAGGCGACATGGGCGCCGCGAAGACATAACCCTGCACGAGATCGGCACACTCGTACTTGTTGATAAGCGCGAGCTGCTCGCGCGTTTCCACGCCCTCGACGACGATACGCAGGCCGAGCTCGCGGGAAAGGTTGACCGTGCCGCGCAGGAGCTTGAAGCGGCGCGGGTCCTCGCCGATGTTGCGCACGAAGGACCGGTCGATCTTGATGACATCGAGCGGCAGCTGGTCGAGATAGCTGAGGCTGGAATAGCCGGTGCCGAAATCGTCGATGGCGATGGTGATGCCGCGGGCACGCAGCTCCTGCAGGATGGCCTGCACCTTGACCGGCTCTTCCATGAGGCAGCTTTCGGTGACCTCCAGGTGCAGCCGGTGCGGCGCGAGCCCCGCCACTTCCAGCGCTTCGGCAACGAGGTCGATGATGCCGGTGCCGCGCAGGTCCTGCACCGAGAGGTTCACCGAGACACCCATATGCGCCGGCCAGCCCGCGCAATCGGCGCAGGCACGCATGATCATGAAGCGCGTGATCTCGGAGACGATGCCCATCTCTTCGGCAAGCTGGATGAAGACGTTCGGCGGCACCGGACCACGCTCCGCATGCGTCCAGCGCGACAGTGCCTCGCAGCATTCGATGCGCGTGCCGTCGGGCACGAACATCGGCTGATAGGCGACGGACAGCGTGTTGCTGGCAAGTGCCTCGCGCAGATCGTCCTTGAGCTTCTGGCGATCCATGTAGCGTGCGTCCATCTCCTGCTCGAAGACTGTGACGCTGCCCTTGGCGCGCGACTTCGTCTCGAAGAGCGCGAGGTCGGCGCGGATCTGCATTTCCTCCAGCCGGAAATCGTCGCTCGAAACCATAACGGCACCGGCGCTGAAGGAGACGAGGAAGGTCATGCCGTCGAATTCGTAGGTGCCGCGCAGCTGCTCGTGGAACCGGCGCATGCGCGCTTCGAGATCGCGGCGGTTGGTCTCGTTGGGGAAGAAGAGGATGAATTCGTCACCCATCAGATGACCGGCGAGCACCTTGTCGCCGGCAAGCTTGCGCAGCCGCTCGGCAATGGCGCACAGCAGCCGGTCGCCGGTAACGTGCCCCTTCATGTCGTTGACATGTTTGAAGTCGTCGACATCGAGCACCATGAAGCCGACCGTACCGGCCTTCTTGCGCTCGCCCAGCGCCTCCTGCACGAGATCGGTGAAGTAGGCGCGGTTCGGCAGGCCCGTGAGACTGTCGTAGCGCACCATGTGCAGGATCTTCTTTTCCGCCCGCACGCGTGCCGTCACATCCTCGAAAATAAGCACGGCGCCACCGTTTTCACGCGGCGAGGCGGTGAACTCCAGATAGAGCCCGTCCGTGACCTGCACCAGCGCGCGGGAACGCTCTCCCTTCAACAGCTCGTCGAGCTGGCGCAGGATCACCCTGCTCTGCTCGGTGTTGAGGAAGGTGTTGCGCACGCCGAACCTGAGGACGACGTCGAGATGGCAGTCTTTCAGCCGCTCCTGGTTGCCAAGATGCAGAAGCTCGCAGGCCCGGCGGTTTGCGACGAGGATACGGTGGTCGGCGTCCAGCATGAACAGGCCGTGCGGCATGTTGTTCAGCGCCGTGTCGAACCGGTCGGCGATGATGGAGACCTCGCGCGTCGCCAGCACGTTCTTGTAGAGAAACTCGCGCACGCCGTTCGCCATCATGCGCGTCGTCATCACGAAAGGCAGGATGAGCACCGCGAGCACGGCATGGTAGAAATCCTGAAGCCCCAGGAAGCCCACGACCATCGGAAAACATGCGGAAAAAGTCATGTAGTCAACGGCGCGTTTCGAACCGCAGTTGCGCCCGACGACGGAGACCATGGTGGCAAGCGTCACCGCGATCGTGGCAAGCTCGGCAAAGCTGTCGCGGCTGAAGAGCAGGCTGTACCCGCAGGACGTACCGAGCGCCAGCGTCGTACCGACGGCACCGAGATTGTACCAGTTCTCCCAGTAGCGGATGCCGTCCATGTCGAGCGCTGCGTGATCCACCCGGTCGAAATGGCGCATGCCGACGGCACGCAGCGACCAGATGGCGATAACCAGCCCGCTCCAGATCAGGAAAAAGGGGTCGGCGGTCTTGGCGTAAACGAAGGAGAACGTGATGACATGCGAAATCATGCCCACGAAAAGGGTCTGGCGGTTCCCGTACAGCGAGCTGACGAACGACAGGTAGACATCAGCCGGCAGTGTGTTTTGACCCTTATCCTTCATGGACTCGGCACTCCCTTGACACGAGAGGGTTACCGACCAAAATTTAATGAATGATTTCGGGAAATTACCCAATAACGAGGGTATTGCCCTGCATCATTGCACGCGCACTCAACCCAGAGAAGACGCTCTCAACCTCATATTGCAATATTGAGGCCGTTCGCGCAGCCAACTCAACCTAACATGGGCCGCCCGCGCAATATCCTGTCTCCGGAGCGATACAGTATTACGCGCACGCAAAGCGAAAAAAGTCGTATATGCAATCGCTGTTTGCAAGCATGTAGTTAACAAGGCGTCGCCGAACCACACCGGGATTCCCCGAACCTAGATCAGTATATCCTTCCGTCTACCGCCTGGAAACCGGGCTTCGGCCGTCATTTCGCCAGAATGGGGGAATTGACTGATCGGAGATTTGATAGCAAATCGTCAATTGGTATTTCTTTTTCCGGAGCCCATCATGTCGAAACCCGTTGTCGCCATTCCCGCCGATATCAGGGAGATCGAAGGCAACGTCTGGCAGGCCACCCCGAACCAGTATGTGCGCGCCGCCGTCAAGGGCGCCGACGTCACGGTGTTCCTCGTGCCGGCGCTCGAATCGGACAACGATTTCGACGGCATTCTCGACCGGGTGGACGGGCTCCTCGTCAGCGGCTCGCGCACCAACGTGCACCCTTCCCTCTACGGAAAAGAAGCGACCGATGCGGAAGGCCCCTATGATATGGCACGCGATGCCACCAGCCTGCCGCTGATCAGCCGCGCGCTGGAGCGTGGCATTCCGCTGCTCGCCATCTGCCGCGGCATTCAGGAACTGAACGTCGTGCTCGGCGGCACACTCGCCAACGAGATCCAGGAACAGCCCGGCATGTGGGATCACCGCAAGCCGGACACTCCCGTGCTCGACGTCGCCTATGGCATCCGCCAGACGGTCCACGTCAAGGAAGGCAGCTGCCTTGCCGCCGTCGTCGGCGCCGGCGACGTGCAGGTCAATTCCCTGCACCGGCAGGCGATCTCCGACATCGCACCGCGTCTTGCCGTCGAAGCCGTCGCCGAAGACGGCACGATCGAAGCCGTCTCCGTCCTCGGGGCCAAGGCCTTCGCAGTCGGTGTACAATGGCATCCGGAATATTGGGTCGGCTCCGACCAGCCGTCGAACAAGCTGTTCGCCGCCTTCGGCGAAGCGGTTCGCAACTATGCTGCCGCGAAGCAGGGCGCGCCCCGCCCCGCCAAGACGGCCGGCGAGGCCGACGTGCTGGCTTTCGGCTCGGCCAAGACCGCCTGAACGGCCCGGCCTCGCACGACGCGTCGTCATGAAGCGCGCCGTGCCCTCTCTCGCGAAACCGCCCAGAGGAACAGGCCCGCAAGGCTGAAGGTCGCCCCCGCAAGGCAGACCCCTGCCCAGCCGAAACGGGCATAGCTCACCGTCGAGACGATGGCGCCCAAGGCGCTACCGGCCGAGTAGAAGACCATGTATCCGCCGACGAGGCGGCTGCGGGCATCAGGCCGGCGAGCAAAGATAAGGCTTTGGTTCGTGACGTGCACCGCCTGCACCGCGAAATCGAGCAGCACCACACCGATGGCAAAGACCGCGAGCGAGTGCGGCAGGAATGCGATTGCCAGCCAGGAGAGGCAGAGCAGCACAAGGGATAAACCGGTCGTGCGCTCCGCAAGGCCGCGATCTGCCAGCCGCCCTGCCCGGCCCGCAGCCAACGCCCCGGCCAGCCCCGCGAGCCCGAAGAGACCAATCTGGGTGTGGCTCAAGGAAAAGGGCGGCGCGCTCAGCGGCAGAACCATCGCAGTCCAGAGCGTGCTGAAGCTGGCGAAGATCAGGAAGGCCAGCCCCGCCCGCAGGCGCAGCACCGGCTCGTTCAGAAAGATGAGCGGCATGGATTTCAACACGCTGCCATAGCGTTCCGCACTTGCTACCGGGATCGTCCGTGGCAAGACTCGCATGAGCAACGCGCCCAGGAGCAGCATGAAGCCGGCGGAGACAAGATAAACGATCCGCCACCCGCCCGCATCGGCCAGGATGCCGGCAACGAACCGCGCCGCCAGGATACCGATCACCACGCCCCCGGTGACAAGGCCAACGGCCGCACCACGCTCTTCCGGCCGCGCCAGCGTGGCGCTGAGGGCTACCAGCACCTGGACCACGACTGCCAGCAGGCCCACAACGATCATCGCGCCGAACAGGGTAAGGGCATTCGGCGCCCCGGCGACGGCAGCAAGCGCCAAGGCGGAGAGCAGTGTCTGGCCGATGACCAGCTTGCGGCGATCGAGCAGGTCTCCGAGCGGCACGAGGAAGAGCAGGCCCACCGCATAGCCGACCTGCGTCAATGTGACGACGAGGCCGACAGCGGCCGGATGAATGGCAAAGGTCGCCGCGATCGCATCGAGCAGGGGCTGGGCATAGTAGATGTTCGCCACGCTGCTTCCGCAAGTGACGGCGAAGACCAGCAATGTCAGCCGCGAGAGGCCCGATGTTTCAGGCGCTTGCCTCGATCCATCGGCGGGCTGGCACGGGCGGGACTGGGAAAGGGTATCGCACGTTTTCATAATCAACCTCATCTTTGTCTTATGATGAGACCACTTGCGGAACACCTCTTCCAGTTCTATTTTAGAACCAGTTTGTCGCCGAGGGTACCCGATATGAAACGCAAGAGTTTTCGCGAGGCCGAATGCCCCGTCGCGCGCACTTTGGACGCCATCGGCGACTGGTGGTCGCTGCTCATCGTGCGCGATGCCTTCGACGGCATCCGGCGCTTCAGCGCCTTCCAGCAGAATCTCGGCATCGCCCGGGGCATGCTGAGCACGCGCCTGCGCGACCTCGTCGAGGCCGAGGTCCTCGCTCTCGCCCCGGCATCGGACGGCAGTGCCTACCAGGAATACGTCCTGACCAAGAAGGGCCGCGACCTCTTTCTCGTCATCGTCGCCATGAGGCAATGGGGGGAGGACCACCTCTACCGAGCGGACGAACGCCATTCCGTGCTGGTGGAAACGGCAACCGGCGCGCCCGTCGGCCGCCTCAGGCTGCAAGCCGGGGACGGGCGGCGGCTCGGCTGGGCCGAAACCTGTGTATCGGGTGCGGAGCGCGATACCTCCGCGGCAGACGAACCGAAAGGGCGAAGAGCATCCCCGGCAAGATCCAATCCGCCGAGGCAGCTCTAGTTCCTTGTTTTCTTGGGCGTTTGCTAGTCGGCCGAAATCATCGTGATCATGGCATCGGCAGGTTCGACGGCCTCATAGGCGAGACCGTCGCCATCGACGACGGTCAGAATGGCCTCACCCTGCGCATCGGCAACGATGACCGTACCATCGCCGTTGTCGACCCAGGTGCGTGCAGCCGAAAGGCGTGGCCAGACGGCGTCGCAGTCGCTGTTGGCAGTGAAGCGCTCGCTGCGGCTCGAAATTCGGTCACCGCGCTCTGCAAGGCATGCGGTATTCGCCACCACATTGGAAATGGTATAGCTGTGCGCGGACGCCGAAGCGGGAACGGAACTCGTCGTCACCGGGTCCACAGCCGGTGCGCGCTCCGCCGCAACACTCCAGAGCCCCAGCGACAATGCGCCGGCCACAGCGGCAATCATCAGCGTCTTCATGGGGCTCTCCTTCGCGATCGACTCGATGGCAAAAGCATGCGCCCGCAAAATTGCCGAAAGGTTAACGAAGGCTTTCCAGATCGTTCCCTGCTTTTCGCACAAAGGGCGTTTCAGGCACCGGGGTCAGGGCCGCACCACGCTCGAACCAGGCGAAAAGATTGTCTGCCACGAGGTCGGCCATGGCATCGCGCGTTGCCACCGAAGCCGAAGCGACATGCGGCAGGAGCGAGACGTTCGGCAGGTCGAGCAGTGCCTGCGGCACGTTCGGCTCATCATAGAAGACGTCGAGCCCGGCCGCCGCGATTACCCCGTCCCCAAGTGCTGCGGCAAGGGCGCCCTCATCGACCGTCCAGCCACGCCCGACATTGATCAGCACGCCATTGGGACCGAGCGCGCGAAGGATATGCGCATCGATCGTCCGGTGTGTCTCGGCCGTCTTCGGCACGATGGCGATCAGGATATCCACCGCCTCCGCCAGTTCCGCCAGCGAGGGATAATAGGCAAACGGCACGTCCTCGCGCGGGCGCCGCGTGTGGTAGGCGATCCCGACGCCGAAGCCCTTCAGCCGCTCCGCGATCGCCATGCCGATGCGCCCCAGCCCGTAGATGCCGGCCTTGCGGCCCCGCAGGCTGAGCGGTGTCAGCGGGAAGGCGCCCTCGCGCGCCCAGCGCCCTTCGCGCAGCCACGCCTCGGCCTGCGGAAGGCGGCGCACCGTATTGAGCAGCAGGCCGATCGTCGTATCGGCCACCTCGTCGTTCAGCACATCGGGCGTATTGGTGACAGCTATGCCGCGTGCCGCGGCAGCCGCCACATCCACACCATCGTAACCGACGCCGAAGCTTGCGATGATTTCAAGCGACGGCAGGTGCTCGATCATCGCCGCGCCAAGACCGCCGGAAACCGCGACACCGGAAATGCTCGCCGCCTCGGAGCGAGCGAGCAACGCCGGATCCGCCCGCTCGATGCGCACCACGTCGAAGGCGTCCTTCAGGCGGTCGAGCACCCGGTCGCGGATCGTGCCGGGCACGAGAAGACGCGTCTTGGCCACCATGGCGAGATCTCCCTTTGCCCGATGCCTTAGCCTTCCGGATGGGCCTTGAGCGGTCCGGTGGATTGCCGGATGCGCATTTCCGGCTTGATGAGGTGGATGCCGTCAGGCTCGTGGCTGCCCGAGAGCTTGTCGAGCAAAGCGCGGGCGGCGTTGCGGCCGACTTCGGACTGGCCGTTCCAGACGGTGGTCAGCGCCGGGGTGGCGATCGCCGCCTCTTCCAGGTCGTCATACCCGGTGACGGAGACGTCGCGGCCCGGCACGAGGCCGGCGCGGGCGATGCCGTTCATCAGGCCGATCGCCACGAGGTCGTTCCAACAGACCGCCGCTGTCGGCTTCTGCGGCAGGGAGAGGAAGTGCACCGCCGCCTCGAAGCCGCCCTGCTTGGTGCGCGGCCCGGGGATGCGCAGGCCCGGATCGACCTCGATATTCGCCTTGCGCAGCGCATTGACATAACCCTGGTAGCGGTCGCGACCGGTCGACGTCTGGTCCGTGCCGCCCACCATGGCGATGGTGCGGTGGCCGAGGCCGATCAGGTGGTTGGTCGCAAGCGAGATGCCGTAGCTGTCATCGCCGCGGAAGATCGGCACGTCCAGCCCCTCGATCGAACGGGCGATCAGGATCGCCGGCATGCCATTGTCCTCGGCAAGCCGGATATCCTCCGGTGGCGTGCCGATGGCCGGCGACATGATGACCCCGTCGCCGCCGAGCTGCAGCAGCGTCTCGACGAAATTGCGCTGCTTTTCGACTGAATCGTAGTGGTTGGAGAGAATGAAGGTCTGCCGGTCGCGGTCGAGCTCGCTTTCGATGGCCTTCAGGATTTCCGCATAGAACGGGTTCATGATGTCGTGCACGACGACGCCGATGATGCCGGAGCGGGAGGTGCGCAGGCTGGCGGCACGGCGATTGTAGATATAGCCGAGCGCGCGGGCCTGTTCCTTGATCTTGTCACGGGTGGTGGCTGCGACGAGCGGGCTGTCCCTGAGCGCAAGCGATACCGTCGCCGTGGAAACACCGAGCGTTTCCGCGATGGTGGAAAGCTTGATTTTCTGTGCCACGACCCCTCCCCAACGAACGCCAAGCAACGCGGCGTTTAAAACCGTTTATTTAAACAGTTTAAATCTCGTCGGCAACTGCCTTTTCGACTTCACGAGGGGCGTCCGCCAGGCCACCGTGCAGGTTTTCGTCCATGGCGCGCAGGAGCTTGAGCAACTGGCGCACATCCTTCTCGCTCAACCCTTCCGCCGCCTGTTGCTCGCTGAGCCGGCCGGCCTCGGTGATGTGATCGACGGAAGCCTCGCCGGCCTCGGTGAGATGCACGACGGTCAGCCGGCCGTCCGTTTCGTCCGGCCGCCGCTCCACGAACCCTTGCGCCTCCAGGCGCCCGATCGTGCGCGTCATCGTCGGCGCCTTGACCCCGAGCCGGGCAGCGAGCGCACCGGCGGTCAGGCCGCCATCTTCCGCAAGGGCCAGGATCACGCCGTCCTGGCCGGCATAAAGACCGGTGGCGAGAAGATTGCGCGACAGGACCGTGCGCATGGAGCGGGCCGCATTGACGACGGCGGCGGCAAGTCCGGCGCCCGAGACATCATCATGCCCTTTCTTCTTCTTGCCCTTCTTGCCGTCCTTGTGCTTCTTGCCCATCGATTGCCTCCGCCTCACCGTACCTTGCATCACCCTTGCATCGCGGGCATGGCCTTGTATGACTCATGTGACAGTCGGGCGGCAAGACGGGATAGAGGCAGACGATGACGCATCCGAAGATGCGGTGGGGCGACAACGATCCGGCGCTTTCGGCACGGGACCGTGCCGGCTGGATCGCCATTCTGCCGCTCGGCGCCCATGAAGGCCACGGCCCGCATTTGCCGCTCGAAACGGACACGTTGATCGCCGACGGCATTGCCGCGCGTCTGATGGCCGTGCTGCCGGCGCACCTGCCCGTAACCATCCTGCCCGCCGAGCCTGTCGGCTATTCGCCGGAGCATCTCGACGTGCCCGGCACGCGCTCGCTCGGCTATGCGGAGGCGGTGGAACGCTGGCTGGGCATCGCGGGAGACCTCAACGCAAAGGGCGTCCGAAAGCTTGTCCTGCTCAACGCTCACGGCGGCAATTCCCCCCTTTTGACGATCGTCGCCACCGAGGCGCGCATGCGTTGGAACATGCTCGTCGTTGCGACGGCCTGGACCCGTTTCGGCCAGCCGGACGGCTGGATTGCGCCGGAAGACAAGGCGATCGACATCCACGGCGGCGATATCGAGACCTCCGTCATGCTCGCCCTGCATCCGGAACGCGTCCACATGGACAAGGCGGAGCATTTCGGCTCGCGACAGGTGGAGTTCGCCGCGCGCTTTGCCCATCTGCGCGCCTATGGCCCGCATGCTTTCGGCTGGAAGATGGCCGACCTCAATCCGAAGGGCGTCGCCGGAAATGCCGCAGCAGCAACCGCAGGGCGCGGCGAGATCCTGATCGCACACGCCCTCGGCGGCATCGTCGCACTCCTCGAAGACGTCGCAGCCTTCGACGTGGAGACGCTACGCTAAGGAGTACCAAGCCGTTTTGCGTGACAACAAGGCCGGATCGCATTTGCGCTGGCCCGTGCGATCTCCTATATCAGACGCCAACCGGACGCTGCAGGCGTCCCCGCCATCGCTCGAGGTTCCCATGACCGAAACAGCCCTCCCCAAGCCCATTCCCGTCACCGTGCTCACCGGCTATCTCGGCGCCGGCAAGACGACGCTGCTCAACCGCATCCTGACCGACAATCACGGCAAGAAATACGCCGTCATCGTCAACGAATTCGGCGAGATCGGCATCGACAACGATCTCATCGTCGAATCTGACGAGGAAATCTATGAAATGAACAATGGCTGCATCTGCTGTACCGTGCGTGGCGACCTGATCCGCGTGGTGGAAGGTCTGATGCGCCGCCCCGGCCGCTTCGACGCCATCATCGTCGAGACGACGGGCCTTGCCGATCCGGTACCGGTCGCCCAGACCTTCTTCATGGACGACGACGTGCGCCAGAAGACCGAACTCGACGCCGTCGTGGCGCTGGTCGACGCAAAACACCTGCCGCTGCGCCTGAAGGACAGCCGCGAGGCCGAGGACCAGATCGCCTTTGCCGACGTCGTGCTGATCAACAAGACCGATCTCGTCAGCCCGGAAGAGTTGGCCCGGATCGAGGCGACCGTGCGCGTGATCAACCCGTCGGCCCGCATCCACCGCACCACCCGCTCGGAAATCGATCTCGCCAAGGTTCTCAACCAGGGTGCGTTCAACCTGGAGCGGGCGCTCGAAAACGACCCGCATTTCCTCGACCACGATGCCCCAGACCATGTCTGTGGCCCCGACTGCGGCCATGACCATGGCCATCATCATCATGGTCACGACCACGATCACCACCATCATGATCACGACCATCACCACCACGATCATGACCATCATCACCACGACCACGGCGTCTCGCCGATCCATGACGTGACGGTGCAGTCGATCTCGCTGCGCGGCGGCGAGATGAACCCGGACCGCTTCTTCCCGTGGATCCAGAAGATCACCCAGACCGACGGCCCGAACATCCTGCGCCTCAAGGGCATCATCGCCTTTGCCGGTGATGACGAGCGTTACGTCGTGCAGGGTGTGCACATGATCGTCGAAGGCGATCACCAGCGCGCCTGGAAGGACGGCGAGAAACGCGAAAGCCGTCTCGTCTTCATCGGCCGCGACCTCGACCGCGAGAAGATCGAACGCACGTTCAAGGCCTGTGAGGCGCAGGCGAACTAAGGGTTGCGGGAGCGGATGCGTGGAAACCTGGTCTGCAAACGGCCTCGGCCGGAACTGGGTTCCACTCTTCGAGCTTCCGGACCAAAGCCTGTGGCGAGGAGATGTCATTCGTCTTCCCCATCACCCCTCCATCGGTCTCCATGCGGGGCCGGTGGATCTCCTCCTGTTTGAACTGTGGGGATATGATAGGATTTTGGGGCTGATGATGACCAAGGGCTACAAGGCTGGAATGCCCTGGATCTACTTGCCGCCAGAGAGCCAGGGCCCCAATCGCCTTTCTCTCGAAACCGCTTGGTTGCGTGAAAACTGGGACCGGTGGTTTTGCTACAGGGATTTTCCCGATGAACTGGACGCTCCTGTTCCTTTGCCAAAAGATGGCGTATTGGTCCGTCGCAACTCCTCACCCGCACCAAGACTGAAAGTGCCGTAATGCCGACTGTCGCTCCTCTTGATCTCGACGGCCACGTCGTCGCGGCCGCCTTCCTCGGCGATGTGCCGTTCTTCGCCACCGCCTCCGGCGCCGTCCATCGCCTCGACCACGGCCAGAAGGTCACGGAAGCGCATGACGGGCTGCTCGCCTGCATCAGGGACGAGGCGAACGACACGCTGATCACGGGCGGCGAGGACGGCAAGGTGCAGCGCATCGCCGCCGACGGCACCGTGGCGCTTCTCGCCGAAGTGCCGCGCAAGTGGATCTCGATCGTCGCCGCCGGTCCGCAAGGCGCCGTCGGCTTCGCGGAAGGTCGCACGGCGCGCGTGCGTCTTGGCGACGGCACGATCAAGGAATTTACGGAAAGCCGTTCGATCGAGGGCATCGCCTTCGCGCCGAAGGGCCTGCGCATCGGCGTGGCGCGCTACAACGGCGCCTCGCTGCACTGGGTAGCGATAGCCGGCCAGCCCGTCGATCTGGAATGGAAGGGCGCTCACACCGGCATCACCTTCTCCCCCGACGGCCGCTTTGTCGTGACCAGCATGCAGGAAAACGCCCTGCACGGCTGGAAGCTCGACACGAAGCCCGGCGCAGACACCCGCCATATGCGCATGACAGGCTACCCGGCCAAGGTGAAGTCGCTCTCCTGGTCGGTGAAGGGCAAGTGGCTCGCCTCGTCGGGCGCACCGGCGGCCATCGTCTGGCCGTTCTCCGCGAAAGATGGCCCGATGGGCAAGCCACCGCTGGAGCTTGGCACCCGCGCCGACGTCATGGTCACGTCCGTTACCTGCCATCCCGCCGAAGAGGTCGTCGCCATCGGCTATTCCGACGGCATGGTGCTCGCCGCCCGCTTCGCCGACAGCCGCGAGGTGCTGCTGCGCCGCCCCGGAAAGGGCGCCATCACCTCGATGGCCTGGAGCAAAAACGGAAAACTTCTGGCTTTCGCCAGCGAAGCCGGCGATTGTGGGGTCATCGATCTTGCGGGATAGGAGCGGCATCGTGGCGCGTCAGGTGATCGATTTTGCCTCGCCCATCGCCAGCGACACGGAAGGGCGGGTCTGGACCGACATCCGGGCCGCGGCGCAACTGCGCGCCGACGACCAACCGCACCTTGCCGCATTGCTGCACCCCATCCTTGCGGCCAAAACAGGCCGCCAGATGCTGATCGGTACGCTCGCCGCGCGGCTCGCCCACACAGCCGGCGACCGGGCGCTTGCGGCGAAAGTCCTTGCCTCCACCGAAGACGGCGCACTTCTGGAGGAGACCGAGGCCGATCTCCTGGCGATCGTGACACGCGACCCGGCCAATCCCGATCCGCTCACCGTCCTCCTGCACCTCAAGGGTTTCCAGGCCCTGCAGGTCCACCGCTTCGCCCATCGCCTCTGGCAGGCAGGCCGCATGGAAGGCGCACGCTGGCTATCCTCGCAGGCCTCCCTCGCCTTCGGTCTGGATATCCATCCCGCCGCACGCATGGGCCGCGGCATCATGCTCGACCATGGTTCCGGCATCGTCATCGGCGAGACGGTCGTCGTGGAAGATGACGTCTCGATGCTGCAGCAGGTCACGCTCGGCGGTACCGGCCGCGACAAGGGCGACCGCCACCCGAAGGTGCGCCGCGGCGTGCTGATCGGGGCTGGCGCCAAGATCCTCGGCAATATCGAGATCGGCGCTTATAGCAAGATCGCCGCCGGAAGCGTGGTGCTGGAGCCAGTCCCTGCACATACGACGGTCGCCGGCGTGCCCGCCAGGATTGTCCGCGTCCACTCTGAAGACGAGATGCCAGCCGCGACGATGGACCACCGGATCGACTGAATTCCTTACGCTTCCTTGAAAACGGGAAGGCCCGAGAGAGCGTTGCTCTCCCGGGCCCCACAGACCGCACGGGCGGGGGTGAATGCGGTCAGTGCTTGCGCTTCTTGCAACCGCAGTCGCTGCCGCCGAGAATGCCCAGCGTGTTGCCGTTGAGGACACCCGACAGGGTACCGTTGAGCACGCCGTTCAGCACGTTGTTGCCGTCATTGTCACTGAGGATGTCGCCGACGCCGACGCTCGGGGCGATCACAACGCCGCCCGTCTTGTTGTTGTTCAGGATGCCGATACCACCGAGCAGGCCGCCAGCCGATGCCTGGCCAGCGCCGGCGATTGCGAGGACGGATGCGATTGCGATGATGCGGGTCATGTTCATGCTCTCTCTCCTTCGGTTGTGCACCTCGTTGGTACGCAATCGAAGGTAATATAAGCGCTGAATTACTCAACCGGATTCCCTAGTCATAGCAAATAGTTAACCATAACATAGACAAGTTTAACGAATCCCGCCCTTCCTCAAGCCAAAATAGAAAAACACGCATATCCCGGCCAAACATCAACCATCGAGGGAATTTTTAACCATACAACTCTAGGATTCTGTTCCAGAAACAGACAGGAACAGACCCGATGCGCTTCCTTGGTGGTTTCCTCTGCGCGGCCGCAATGCTGGCCGGATACAACCCGGCAAGAGCCGATTCAACCGTCGACTACAGGACGGGCATGGGCTGGTCGTCGAACATTTTTCAGGACCCAACCAACCTTTCCGCCGCCTTCAGCGAAGCAAAACTCGCCCTTCGCGGGACCCTTGCTCTTGAAGACTCCCAGGTTGCCTATGCGGTGAGCGCGAGTGCCCGGCGCGTGCCGAAATACCGTTTCGCCGACCAGCGCACGATCGGGCTCGAAGTTAGCTACACCTACGATGTCAGCAAGGCGGTGAAGGTCACGCTGAAGGGCGGCATCGAGCGACGGCGCAACGGCGATATCTTCCTCGCCCTTCCCGGCGCGCTCATCGGCTATCGCAAGGACGATGTCTTCGCGACAGGGAGCGCCGGCCTGACGGTCGATCATTGGGGCGGGCGCAACCACCTGACGACAACCCTCTCGAACCTCGACCGCGGCAAGGCGCATTTCACCCTTCCCGGCCTGAAGCCGACCCAGCTCGAAGCCGGGTACAGTCTGCTGGACATCACCGGTGGTCATATCCGGCCACTGCTCGGCGGTGAGGTGGGTGCGACACTGCAATACAGAGCAAGCCATATCGCGCGTTCCGAGCGCAGGATGTTCGAACGCTTTCCGGCGGAAACCCTGCGTGGCTCGCTCGCCTATGGCCGGGCCTACGCCAACGGTATCACCCTGATGGCCGAGGCCGGCGTCGTCGGCATCACCAGCCCCTATCTCGGCACGACCGTCGAGCGCGCCCGCCCCTTCTTCAAAGGCGAGGTGACCTGGCAATTGCCCCACAAGGCCGTGCTGAAGGCCAAGCTGGCACGCGACCTCCAGCTCGCCGACATCGACGATCCGCTCGCCGAGGACGTGCGCACGATCGGCCTCTCGCTTGAAAAGGAACTGACGGAAAAGCTGAAGCTCACACTCGCCTACGAGCAGGCCTATAGCGACTGGCTTTACTACGACTATCGTACACGCACGAAATCGGCCGCCGTCACGCTGGCCTACACGCTGCCCAAGGGAGCGACGGTGGCACTGGAATACAGCCACCTCGTGCGCCGCGAAAACGACAAGGCCGCCGATTTCACGGTCGACGGCCTTGCCGTACGGTTTGCCGGCTCGTTCTAGAACCGTCGCAGCGGTGGCATGGAGCGCTTTTGCGGAACGCCAGAAGGCCTCACCATTCGAGCTCGAGATGCGGCCGGCCGTTCGAGGTCTTTTCCGTGGTTCTGCCGGTTTCATCCACGGTGCAATGCACGCGCTGGCGGAAGGCGGAGAAACTATCGAAGGTCACCACATCCACCGGCTCATCGAAACGCAGCACCATGCGGTAGCGGCCGGGCTGGCCGGTCAGCGCCTGCACCCCGAGCACCTGTGCGTCGAAGGGTTGGCCGAGATAATGACCGCGCACGCGAGCGCCCAGCATCCATGGATTGAACGGTGGCCGGTTGCCGACGACCGCATGCAGCGTGTTCCAGTCGCGAAAACCGTATTGGGCGGCGATAAGTTCAAGGGCGCGGGAATGGGAAATCGCCTGGTCGTCCTCGGAAAAGCGGGCGCGCAGCCGCTTTGCCTGATCTTTCAGGGCGTCAAGCGATGGAAGGGGCGTCGGTGATGGACGCATGTCAGATCTCCAGTCGGTGCATGCGTCGTTTCGGAGGGAGCCCGCATTGCCACCGGTTCGCATGCCTGATGCTGGAAGACCGATTTTTCTGAAAGAGAGACTTCACCAAAGCTTGCGCTCGCGGGCGGCAGGGGCTCTCACCCTAGCCCCGCACATAAGGCCTCGCCGGCCTCCTGTCAAATCAGGCCCGTATGGACCCTTGCAGGATTTCCGTTGGCGTGGGAGCAATCTCACCGGGAGGAACCGACCATGACGCTCATCACCCTGCTTGCCTTCGCCGCCGTTGCCTTCATCGGGATCGCCACGCCCGGCCCGACGGTGCTGTTGGCCCTCACCAACGGTTCGCGCTACGGCCTCCGGCGCGCCCTGCCCGGCATGGTCGGCGCCGTGCTGTCGGATTTCGTTCTGATCGGCGCGGTGGCGCTCGGTCTCGGCGCGCTGCTCGCCGCCTCCGAATTCTGGTTCTCCGTCGTCAAATGGCTGGGCGCCGCCTATCTCGCCTTCCTCGGCATCCAGATGCTGCGCTCCACCGGCTCGCTCAGCCGGGCGCTCGATGCAGCGCCGGCAAACCTCAGCTCCTCAAGGGCGATCTTCGCCAAAAGCTTCCTCGTCGCCGTCACCAATCCGAAGGGCTATCTCTTCTTCTCGGCTTTCCTGCCGCAGTTCATCGATCCCGCGGCTGCGCAGGCGCAGCAATATGTACTGCTCGCACTCACCTTCGCGGCAATCGATTTTCTTGTCATGTTCGGCTATGCGGCACTCGGCTCGCAGGCCGTGCGTCTTTTGAAGACATCCGGCGCCATATGGCTCGACCGCATCTGCGGCGGCGTGCTTTTGGCGCTCGCCGGATCCCTCGCCTTCTACCGTCGCGCGACGGGCTGACGCGCCTGCTCCGCCCGGCTGGGACGGAGCAGGTCGATCATTCTAGAACCGATAGGTGACACCCGCACCGACCAGCCAGGGATTGAGCTTCGCTTTGCCGGTGAGCGGCGCCCCGTCGAGATCAACTTTCCATTTGGGCTCGAGGAAGATCTTCTTCACGTCGAAGTTCACGCCCCAATGCTCGTCCAGCATATAGTCGAAACCGACCTGCAGGGCCGCGCCCAGCTTGTTCTCGATGTCGAGATTGGAGAATTTGCCCGAGCCGGACTGCTCGTAGAACAGGCTGTAGTTCACCCCGGCACCGACATAGGGCTTGAACGCACCGAAATCGGTGAAGTGGTACTGCAGGGTCACCGTCGGCGGGAGCAGCCAGGCCTTGCCCACCTTGCCAAGCCCCTTGATCCCACCATCCGCATGCACATTCGCATAGGTCGTGCCGAGAATGAGTTCGGCCGCGATGTTGTCGGTGAAGAAGTAGGAGATGTCGAGTTCCGGGATGACCGTGTCCGAGTAGGAAAGGTCGGACCCCGGGATACCGTTCACGAAGCCGGAATCGTTCGTGATGACGCCAAGACCGCGCACACGGATCTGCCAGGGGCTCTGCGCTGCGAAATCAACCGTCGCCTCCGGCGGCGCCATGCGCTCCTCAAGGTCAGCTGCGGCAGCCTGTCCGGCCAGCAGCGCCAGGCCGGCGGCAAGGGCGGCACGCCCCATCCAATTTCCCTTCATGTCGTCTCTCCATCAAACGCGACTCGTCTTTGCGAGGGCGACTATGAAGCGAGGCGGCACGGTGGTCCTTTGAGATGGATCAAACAGCGGCACATGAAAGGAGGGATTGGCGAGAAATTCGCGCCAATCTTGACAATTGCCCAATTAAAACAATGGGAGATATCAAACGGAAGAGGGCCGGCCGGTCGCCGGCCCGAATGTCAGGCCGCCTTGCGCGGCTCCGCCACCATCCGCCGACGTCCGCTTGCAACGAGCACACCGGCAGCACCGTCCAGCCAGCCGTCCTTCAGCTCCAGCGCGAGAAAGCGGCGACGCTCGAACGGACCAGGCATGACGAGATGCTGTGCCTTATCGGCAAAGAAACCGAAGCGCTCGTAATATTCCGGATCGCCCACCAGCAGCACGGCCCCGTGACCACGGCCCTGCGCCTCGGTGATCGCAGCCCGCATCAGCGCACCGCCGATGCCCTTGCCTTCGTGCTCGCAATCGACGGCAAGTGGACCGAGCAGCAGCGCCGGCACGGCATTGCCTTCGGAATCGACCCCGGCCTCGACATTCCACAGACGCACGGTGCCGATGACGTGGCCGTCCAGATCCCGCGCGACAAGCGCGAGACCTTCGGCCGGCATGCGGCCGCGGCGGATCTTTTCCGACGACTTGCGGAACCGGGCTTCGCCCATGACGCGATCGAGCAGGCGCTCGCGCGCAACGACGTCGCCGGCATTTTCCTGGTCGATGGTGAAGGCGGCATGCGCGAAGAACGCGCGGACAGAATCAAGAACAGTGGCCATCTCTGGGCCTCCCGCACTCAAAACCGATTCAAACGGTATCCAGAACAAATTGTGAGGGTGGCGCTCCCGCAGGGACGGGAGCGCCGGGTGGTCAGATCACGTAGGCCTTGAGCGGCTCGAAGCCGTTGAAGGCGACGGCCGAGTAGGTCGTCGTGTAGGCGCCGGTGCCTTCGATCAGAACCTCGTCGCCGATCGAAAGCGAGACCGGCAGCGGATACATGTTCTTCTCGTACATCACGTCGGCCGAATCGCAGGTCGGGCCGGCGAGAACGCAGGGCTCCATCTCGTCCGTATCGCGCGCGGTGCGGATCGGGTAGCGGATCGCCTCGTCCATCGTTTCGGCGAGGCCGCCGAACTTGCCGATGTCGAGGAAGACCCAGCGGTGATTGTCGTTGTCGGACTTCTTCGAGACGAGAACGACTTCCGCCTTGATGACACCCGCATTGCCGACCATGCCGCGGCCCGGCTCGATGATGGTTTCCGGGATCTGGTTGCCGAAGTGCTTCTTCAGCGCACCGAAGATCGCCTTGCCATAAGCTTCGGCAGACGGGACGTCACGCAGGTACTTCGTCGGGAAGCCACCGCCCATGTTGACCATCTTGAGCTCGATGCCCTGCTTGGCAAGCTGCACGAAGACGCGCTTGGCATCGGCAAGCGCCGAATCCCAGGCATCGACCTTCGTCATCTGCGAGCCGACATGGAACGATACGCCATAGGAGACGAGACCGTTCTGGTGGGCATAGACGAGCACGTCGACGGCCATCTGCGGTACGCAGCCAAACTTGCGCGACAGCGGCCATTCCGCACCTTCACCATCCGTCAGGACACGGCAGAACACGCGTGCACCGGGAGCGGCACGGGAAATCTTCTCGACTTCCTCATGGCTGTCGACGGCAAAGAGCGAAACGCCGAGCGCATGCGCCTTGGCGACGTCGCGTTCCTTCTTGATCGTGTTGCCGAAGGAGATGCGGCTCGGGGTGGCACCGGCGTCGAGCGCCATTTCGATTTCGGCGACGGACGCGCAATCGAAGTTGGAGCCCATGGAGGCGAGCAGGCGCAGGACTTCCGGGGCCGGGTTGGCCTTGACAGCGTAGTAGATCGAGCTGTCGGGCAGCGCGTGGCGGAACGCCTTGAAATTGTCACGCACGACATCGAGGTCGACCACGAGGCACGGGCCGTCGGGACGTCGGGTGTTCAGGAAGTCGATAATACGTGCAGAGGCCATTTCGGTATTCCCCATATCCAGGTTGCTCCGGGAAAACCCCAGAGGACAAAGGGCAGATGCGAGCACGCTCTGGAACCAGCCGGTGGAGACCCCGGAACCAAGCATGCGCATCATGCGCGAACGGTGAACCAAAGCCCGCCTAGGCTTTAATTCGGCTTTGTCTGCCATGGATTGGCGGGAGAACCCGACCGCACGTCCGGCAATGAAGGTGTGCCTCTTCAGTAACCCCGGCTGTTGGAAAGCCGGCAGACACCAGAAAGGCCCGCACCGTCGTTGCTTCAAGATGTCCTCGCTCTTCCGGTTGGCCGGAGAAACGACTGGAGGGGTTAGTTCCAGGTACCTTACCGAGTTCCTCACCAAATCGAGGGTCGGCGGACACCCACAGGCACGTGCGACTTTGGGCAAGGCGGGAGATAAGAAGAATCGCTGTCGTAATCAAGAGGTTTTTTGCGGAACGCTATTGAAAATATTCTGACAGCCACGACATTCGCCGAACTGGTTTTCACAGAATGGTGATTACGCCCCGGCCACCGTTTCGGCCGCAGCCGCATGGGGACACATGGATACTCTGACCCGAATCCGGGCCTTCATAGACGTCGTGGACGCCGAGGGCTTTTCCGCCGCCTCCCGCAAGACCGGCCGGTCCAAGGCGCTGCTGTCGAAATATGTGCGTGAGCTGGAGGACGAATTGGGCACGCTGCTCCTCAATCGCACCACGCGCCAGTTCTCTATGACCGAGGCCGGTCACACCTACTACCGCACCGCCTCCGATATCCTGAAGGAGATCGACAATCTTGCCGATCTCGTGCGCGAGAAGAACACCGACCTGCGCGGCAAGCTGAAGGTTTCGGCGCCACGCACCTTCGTCGACGCCGACATCGGCCAGTCAATCATCGATTTCGGCAAGGAGCACCCGGAACTCTCGCTGGAAATCGTCTCGGACGACCGCTTCGTCGATCTCGTTGAAGAAGGTTTCGACGTGGCCGTCCGCATTACGCGCCTGGAAGACTCGGCCCTCATCGCGCGCAAACTCGGCGATTTCTACCTGAAGATCTGCGTCAGCGCGGAGTTCCTGGAGCGGGTCGGCCCGATCAACCACCCAAGCGACCTTGCCCGCCTGCCCTGCATCATCGACACCAACGGCAAGTCGCACAGCAACTGGCGCTTCATCGACGAGAAGGGCGCGGGCTTTTCCGTGCCTGTCGGCGGCCATATCGAGGTGAACAGCCCGACGGCAGCGGTGCGCGCGGCGGCGAGTGGCCTCGGCGTCGCACAGGTGCCGGCCTTCATCGCCCGCCATTGCCTCGACAGCGGCAAGATCGTTTCGATCCTGGAGGATTACCTCCCGACAGACCGCGGCATCTACGCGATCTATCCGCACCGCCGCTACCTGCCCGCGAAGGTGCGCACCTTCGTCGACTTCCTGCACGGCTGGTTCCGCCGCAATCCCGGCATCGAAGCATAAGGTGCCGCGGCGAGGTCCCAATTCCGACCCATTTGCGTTACATTCAGCCGGTCGATTCTGAACGCTGCCGCGAGAGGATATACCCCATGCGATTCCTCCCCCTCCTCGTTGCCGGAGCAGCCTTCCTTGCCCCGGCTGCGGCCTTTGCCCATCCGCATATCTTCGCGGAAGCGCGGCTTGAAGTGGTGGCCGGCGAAGACGGCACGGTCAGCGAATTGCGCAATGTCTGGCGTTTCGACGAAATGTTCTCGGCCAGCGTCGTGATGGATTTCGACAAGAACAGCAATGCCGCGCTCGATCCGGACGAACTGGCGGAAGTCGGCCAGACCGTTCTCGAGTCGCTGGAAGAGTTCAGCTACTACACGACGATCACCGAGGACGGGAAATCCATCAAGATCGCCAAGCCCGACGCGATCAACGTCGACTACAAGGACGGGCAGCTCCTGATGTTCTTCACCGTCAAGCCAGGCGAAGCCATGCCCCTCAAGGGCAAGCTCACCTTCGGCGTCTATGACCCCACCATGTACGCTGCCATGGACTTCGCCTCGGACGACGACCTCATCGCCGTCGGCGACAAGTTCACTGCCTGCAAGCGGGCGGTCGTGCGGCCGGATGCGGACGAGGTGCTTGCCCAGAACCAGGACAGCCTGACGGAAGCCTTCTTCAACGATCCCGCGGGCACCGACATGTCGAAACTCTTCGCCACCCGTCTGGAGCTGACATGCTGACCCGCGGCCGGGCTCTTGCCCTTCTCACGCTGACAGTCGCGATCGCGACCGCTGCCGGTCTTGCCCACGCACAGTCGCCACTCGGCATCGGCTCGGCGGAGCCGGGTTTCAACACGACCGGCACCTTCGGCAGCCTGTTCGGCTGGATCAACGCCCAGCAGCAGGGCTTCTACCGCGCCATGACCGGCGCGTTGAAGGAGATGCGCGGAAATCCCTGGGCGGCGTCCACGCTGGTCGGCCTCTCCTTCGCCTATGGCGTCTTCCATGCCGCCGGCCCTGGCCACGGCAAGGCCGTCATCTCCTCCTACATGCTGGCAAACGAGGTGGAGCTGAAGCGCGGCGTTGCTCTCTCCTTCCTCTCCTCGATCCTGCAGGGCATCGTCGCGATCCTGCTCGTCGGCGCGGCTTATCTCTTCCTGCGCGGCACCACGGTCTCGATGACCGATGCCACCCGCGCACTCGAAATCGGCAGCTACGCCCTCATCGCCCTTTTCGGCGCCTGGCTGCTCTTCCGCAAGCTGCGACCGGCGGAACGACGGGCCTCGGCGCTTGGCGCGCAGGCGGTCGAGGTACACGATCACGACCATCGCGACCATGCGCATCATCACCACCATGCCGGGGAGATCTGCTCGACCTGCGGCCATGCCCATGCACCGGATCCCTCGCTCCTGAAGGGTGAGCGCTTTGCACTGCGCGAGGCCTGGTCGGCCATCGTCGCCGTCGGTCTCAGGCCCTGCTCGGGTGCGCTGATCGTGCTCAGCTTCTCGCTTCTGAACGGCCTCTATCTCGGCGGCCTGCTCGCCGTCTTCGCCATGTCTATCGGTACGGCGATCACCGTCTCCACCCTCGCCACGCTCGCCGTCACGGCCAAAGGCGCGGCCGTTCGTTTCGCCGGCAACGGTTCGGCCGCCGCCCGCGTGGGTAGCGCCATCGAGATCGGTGGCGCAGCGCTGGTCATGGTCCTTGGATTGCTCCTGCTCGGCGCTGCACTGCAGGGCTGATAACAGCGCCCTCGATCATTTGCAGGAAAGTGCGAAGCGGTTTTCCGTCCGGAAAAGCGTTAAAACAAAGAGATCGAGTGTTTTCGCGATTCAGAGAAAAACGGAAACGCTCTAGTCGCCGCGGCTGCGCTGATAGCGCGCCCGGAGCCAGAAGAGCAGGAAAAAGCCGAGCACGAGCAGCGCGCCGAAGACGCCCGCCAGCCACGGCGAGACATCGCCAAGCGCGATCATCACCCGCGGCAGGAAATAGAACACCGCACCCGTGCCGAGCAGAATGAAGAGCGCTGCCAGCGCCGGCGACTTGCCCTTGCGTTCCGGTACTTCGGTCATGCTGCAATCTCCGCGCGGATGTCTTCCAGGCGACGTTTCTGCTGGCCGTCGGCACCGAAATTGTCAGGCGAGAGCCAGGCATCGAAAGCCTTGGCAAGGAGTGGCCACTCCCCGTCGATGATCGAGAACCATGCGGTATCGCGGTTCTCGCCCTTGGACAGCATATGCTGGCGGAAGACGCCCTCGAAGGTGAAGCCGAGGCGGGCGGCGGTGCGCTTGCTGGCCTCGTTGCCGTTGTGGCATTTCCATTCGTAGCGGCGATAACCGAGACCCTCGAAAGCGTGTTTGGCAAGCAGGTATTGCGCCTCGGTCGAGAGCGGCGAGCGGGACATGCCGCCACCATGGGCGATGCCGCCAATCTCAACGACGCCGTTTGCCGGGTCGGGCCGCATGTAATGCGCCATCCCGACAACCTCGCCGGCCGCCTTGTCGATGATCACCTCGCGCACCCAGCCGGACGTGATGACCGCTTCCGACCAGGAATCAAAATCCTCGATGCTGGCGAAATCGGCCTGCGTGAAATAGCGCAGCAGCGGGTTGATCTGCATGCCACCGAAGGCCTCCCAGAGGGCCTTTAGGTGTTTTTCCCGCTGGTAGGGCTCAAGACGCACGGTACGGCCTTCGAGGGTGACGGGCGCCGGCGGCGGGCAGCCTTTCCAATCCTTGAGGTCGCGCATGAAAATCCTCCTTCGGTCCTTGCCGAAGGGATAGAGCAGCGCGCGGGCGCGCGCAATGTTGAAAGCGGGGAGCGGCGTTCCGCCGCTCCCCCAAATCCTCAGACGGTGGCGGCGGAAACCGTCGCCTCGATGTGGTCGACCAGCGCATCGGCAAGGCCGAGGCGGCCGGCGAGCAGGTCGAGATAGCCGCGTTCGGCGCGCGACTTCGGCTCGATGGCGAGGCGCGAGGCTGTGTAGAGTTCGACGCGCTGCTCTTCGGTCGTCGCAGCAGCGATGATCGCGTCGAGATCGACCGGGTTGGCCAGCTCCTCTTCGAGGAACTGCGTGGCATCCGCACCGAGGCCGGAAACCTTCAGCTTGTCCATGATGCGGGCGCGCTCGGCCTCGTCGATATGGCCGTCGGCACGCGAGGCGGCGATCATGGCGCGCACGAGGATGAGGGCGAAATCCGTGCTGACGGCTTCAGGATGGAAGCCGGAATCGGTCGGCGGCGGCAAGAGCTCTGGCGTTCCGCCCTGCGTCGTCTCGACCGGGTTCTGGCCAGCCTTGTAGTTCTTGTAGGCCTGGTAGCCGAGGCCGGCGATGGCGGCAAGGCTACCGATCTTCAGCGCGGAGCCGGCCACCTGGCGGCCGGTGCCCGTACCGAGAAGAACGCCGGCGATGGCGATCGAGGCAAGTGGATTGTCCTTGGCGAGCTGCGTCACCTGGCCCGCGCGGTCGCGCACGGATCCGCCGGCACCAGGCACCTGCGAACCGAGGAACTGGTCAAGCAACTTCTTGGCGTCAAACATGGGCGGTCTCCGTTTCACTTGTTCTCTTGCATCGCAAGGGCCGACAGCAAGGCAAGATAGGAATGCACGCCCTGAATTACAAATGCATAACGGGCGACCAAGGGCCGCCCGTCTGCAAAACCGCTGAACCTGCCTCAGCCCTTCAGCGCCGCCGCTTCCGCGGCGAGCTTGGTGATGCCCGCCCAGTCACCCTTGGCGACGAGGTCCTTCGGCGCCACCCAGGAGCCACCGACGCAGACGACATTCGGCAGCGAGAGGTAGTCGCGGGCATTCGCGAGCGAAATGCCGCCCGTCGGGCAGAACAGCGTGCCGGCGAGCGGTGAGGACAGCGATTTCAGGTAAGCGGCTCCGCCCGCCTGTTCGGCCGGGAAGAACTTCAGTACCTGATAGCCCTCTTCGCGAAGGCCCATGACCTCGCTGGCCGTGGCGGCACCCGGCAGCAGGGGGATGTCGCTGTCGGCAGCCGCGTCGATCAGCTCCTGCGTCGTGCCGGGGCTGACGATGAACTGCGAGCCGGCCTCGACCGCCGCCTCGAACTGCGCAGCATTGAGGATCGTGCCGGCACCGGCAACGGCACCTTCAACCTCGTTGGCGACCGCGCGGATCGCCTCCAGCGCGGCGGGCGTGCGCAGCGTGATTTCGATGGCCTTGAGGCCGCCCGCCACCAGCGCGCGCGCCAGCGGAACGGCAGTCGAGAGGTCCTCGATGACCAGCACCGGCACCACCGGCTGCAGCTTCAGGACGGAAAGGAGCTTGGCGTTCTTCTCGCTCATGGCACGACCTTTTAAAACGATTGAATTTTGACCCGAATAGCGCGTCTGCGACGTCGTGTCGAGCCTAAAGCATGAAGGCTTCTCTTGTCATGACAGACTTATCGTGTAGTGTTCCCCTCGCCCAAGCCCATCTCCAACTGCGAAAGCGAGCCTATGGCGAAAGAGATCGAGCGGAAGTTCCTGGTATCGGGGCAGCGGTGGCGTACCTTCGCAGACGAAGGCATCGCCATACGGCAGGCCTATATTGTCGCCCAGGACGACCGGTCTCTACGGGTCCGCATCTACGGCAACGGGCAGTCACGCATTACCCTCAAGGTCGGACACACCGCGCTCGTACGCGATGAATACGAGTTCGAAATCGACCGCGACGAGGCTGAGGACATGCTGCGCCATGCCATCGGCAACGTCATCCAGAAAGTCCGCTACAAGGTGCCGCACGAGGGCCACGTCTGGGAAGTCGATGTCTATGAGGGCGCCCATCGCGGGCTTGTCATCGCCGAGGTAGAGCTTGCCTCGATCCATGACGATCCGGAGCTGCCCAACTGGGTGGGCCGGGAAGTGACGGGCGAAAGCCAGTATTCCAACCAGTCCATGGCGCTCGGCATCAGCGACGGCGCGCGGCTGCATCAGCTCGCCTGAGCCGCTACGCCGCATTGCCTGAAAAGCGGCGAGGTTGTATGTGGCGGCCATGACCCACGAGATTTCTTCGCCCGTCCCGGCCAGCGGCTTTCTTGTCGCCGCGCTCTATCATTTCGTCGCGGTTCCGCGCTTTGCCGAACTGCGCCCCCCCCTGCAGGCGCTTTGCGAGGAAAACGGCGTGCGCGGGACGCTGCTGCTCGCCCATGAGGGCATCAACGGCACGATCGCCGGCCCGGCCGATGGCCTCCGCCGTGTGCTCGCCTTCCTGCGCAGCCAGCCGGAATTCGCCGCACTGGAACACAAGGAAAGCCACGCGGCCGAGATGCCCTTCCTGCGTATGAAGGTGCGGCTGAAGAAGGAGATCGTCACGATGGGCGTCGAGGACATCGACCCCACGCGTTCCGTCGGCACCTATGTGGCGCCCGAGAACTGGAATGCGCTGATCTCCGACCCGGAGACGATCGTCATCGACACGCGCAACGACTACGAGACCGCGATCGGCATGTTCAAGGGCGCCGTGGATCCGAACACCAAGACCTTCCGCGAGTTTCCGGACTGGGTGCGGGAGAATACCGGCCTGCACAACAAGCCGAAGATCGCCATGTACTGCACCGGCGGCATCCGCTGCGAGAAGGCGACCGCCTTCATGAAGGAACAGGGGTTCGACGAGGTCTACCATCTGAAAGGTGGCATCCTGAAATATCTCGAGGAAGTGCCCGCAGAAGAAAGTCTCTGGGAAGGTGCGTGTTTCGTCTTCGACGAGCGCGTCTCCGTATTGCATGGCCTGGAAGAGGGCGAGCACAGGCTCTGCCGCGCCTGCCGCCATCCGCTGACGGCAGAAGAGATCACTTCGCCGCTTTACGAGGCCGGCGTCTCCTGTCCGCACTGCCACGCAGCACGCAGCGAGGACGATCGCCTGCGCTTCCGTCAGCGCCAGTTGCAGATGGACCTTGCGAAGAAACGCGGCGAACGCCACCTCGGAAAATAATCAGCCGGCCGCAGCCTCGATATCGGCCGGCGGAGCGAGCAGATCGCTGATCGCCGCCTCGCTCATTGGCCTGCCGAAGAAATAGCCCTGCAACTGGTCGCAGCCGCACAGATGGAGGAAGGCGGCCTGTTCCGCCGTCTCCACCCCCTCGGCCGTCACCGGCATGTCGAAGGATGTGGCGAGCGCCACCGTCGCCTGCAGCATTGCGCCGCCCTTCGGCGACTGCTCGCCGGCAATCGTGAGCGAGCGGTCGATCTTCATGCGGTCGAAGCCGAAGCGGATGAGATAGCCGATGCTGGAAAAGCCGGCGCCGAAATCATCGAGCGCGATACGCACGCCACCGGCCTTCAGCCGGTCCATGACGAGTTTCGCCCGGCCTGGGTTCTGGATGAAATAGCCCTCGGTGATTTCCAGCGTCACACGGGACGGCGCAATGCCCGCCTCCGCGATGATGCTCAGCGCCCGGTCCGGGAAATAGGGATTGCGGAACTGCGCCGGCGACACGTTGATCGAGACGCCCACCTCCGGCCAGTTGCGTGCCGCCTCGCAGGCCCGCTTCAGGACAAGCGGCCCGAGCGCATCGATGATGCCGGTCGATTCCGCCAAGGGGATGAAGACGTCCGGCGGCACGGGCTTCGTTCCGCCGCGCGACCAGCGGGCAAGTGCCTCGACGCCGCAGATGGTCCGGCTCCGCGCGGCGACGATCGGCTGGAACACGACGTCGATCTCACCGCGCGCAACGGCGGACCGCAAGGCCTCCTCCATCTCCCGCCGCTCGTCACGGTCGTCGTCCATCAGTGTTTCATAGTGCATGGCGCGGCCGCGGCCGGCATGCTTGGCGCGGTACATGGCGACATCCGCCCGCCGCAGAAGCTCCTCGCCGCCGACGCCGCCCCGGCGCGAGACAGCAAGGCCGATGCTGGCACCGACCACGGCAACGCGCTCGCCGATTGCGAGAGGTTCGGAGAAGAAATCCAGAATGGACCGGGTGAGACGCTCAGCCTCCGGCCCGTCGGGCCCGTCGATGAAAGCGATGGCGAATTCATCGCCGCCGATGCGGGCCAGCATGGCTTTGGCCGGAACGAGACGCGAGAGCCCGGCCGAAACCCCGCGTATCAGCCGGTCGCCGACCGCATGGCCATAGAAATCGTTGACATCCTTGAAACCGTCGAGGTCGAGATAGAGCATCACGACGTCGCCCTCCTCCTCCGTCGCACGGCCATTCAGCTCGTCAAGGCCGAGATAGAGGCCGGTGCGGTTCCGGAGGCCGCTCAGCCTGTCGGTGAGAGCCTGGGTCCGGGCCGTGTTCTCGTCCGCCTTGAGACGGATCGTAAAGGCCGCGCCGGTCAAAACGAGAAGCACGAAAAAGAAGACGACACCGGCCAGCGCCAGCAGCACCAGGGGACGCACTTGCGCATAGCTCTGGTCACCCGGCGCATCCGGTGTCCAGGAAAGAAAACCGATGGCCCTGCCGCCCGGATCGTTCAGCGGAACGGCGAGGCCTGCCGGCGGGGCGGCCTCGGTCAGCATCAGGCCCGAGATCAGGAAGTTGTCGGCGATGCGGGCAATGCGGGCCGGTGTCAGGTGCCGGATGATGAAGAGCGTGCGCAGGGCCTCCGAGGGTGCCTTGACCGCATCGGACATCGGCCGGATCGCGGAAATGGCGCCGACGGCCGGCCCGTCCGGCGTTTGCAGGAAGGCCCCCAATTCTTCGCCCGGATCGAGCCCGGCCTCAAGGATCTTGCGGTGCATGTCCGTGAAGGTCGGGCCGCCATAGGCGCGTGCATCGGCCTCGACAGGCGCACCATTGCGATAGGCAAGCATCGTCTTGCCCGCTTCATCGATCAGAAAGACCGTGTCGAAGAGCGGCCCGCCTTCCGTGGCAACCCCCATATTGGCAACCAGCCACGGCATATCGGGCGTGCCGTAGGTGGCCTGCACCGCGTCGTCCCAGACGGCATAGTCGCGTACGGTGGTGACCATGGAACTGCGCATGGAGGAGAGCGCGCCAAACACCGTCTGGCGCGTGCGCTCCGCATCGAGCTCGTTCGCCCGGTTCGCAAGGAAGCCGAGCGCCATCATGACGAGCACGGTCGCAAGGCTGACGACGACGGCAAAGGAGGCCAGAACGCCCAGTACGACTGCAAGCCGTCGGGCGCCGATCATGCCAGAAAGGTGGCGCGCTAGCCGCAGCATCGTCTTCTCCAACCAAGCGGAAATGATGCGGCAGAACCGTTATGAATCCTTTACGGCCGGCACGACAATACAAGGGAGTGCGGGCCGCTAGGCGGCCCGATGATTGCCCTTGGGAAAGGCCCCGGCAAGTTCGGCATACCACTTGCCGCTTTTCTTGACCGTACGGACCTGCGTGCCATAGTCGACATGCACGATGCCGAAGCGCATCCGGTACCCTTCGGCCCATTCGAAATTGTCCATGAGGCTCCAGGCAAAATAGCCGCGCATCGGATAGCCTTCACGGATGAGATCTGCCGTAACGCCGAGATGTTCGGCGATGTAGTCGAGGCGCGGCTGGTCGTCGACCGCACCGTTTTCGACCTCCATATTGTAGCAGGCGCCGTTTTCCGTGATGTAACAGGCGGGCAGCGCATAATCCGCATTGAGCTTGCGGATGAGATCCCCGAGCGCCGGCGCAAACACCTCCCAGCCTATATCCGTCCTGATGTCGGTAACCGGCGGTGCCGGCACGGTCGCAGGGAATTCCGCCCCTTCCGACACATCGTGCGCAACCCGCATCGGCGTATAATAATTGAGCCCCCACCAGTCGAGCGGCTGGCTGATCGTCTCCATGTCGCCCGGCTCGATCGCCGGCATGCGATCGCCGAGCGCCGAGAGGAAGCTTTCGGGATATTCACCCTTGAAGACCGGCCCGAAGATGACGCCGTTGTGAAAATCGAAAGCGCGCGTGGCCGCCGCCAGGTCGGCCTCCCCGGCGCTACCGGCATAGATGGAATGCGCATTGAGAACGAGACCGGTGGCAAGCTGCGGGCGCTCGGCGCGGATCGCCGCAACACCGAGGCCATGCGCCAGGTTGGTAAAGTGCAGGGCGTGCAGTGCGGCGTCCATGTTGCGCTCACCCGGTGCGTGAATGCCGTAGAGATGGCTTAGCCAGACGGAACACCAGGGCTCATTGAAGGTCGCGACCGCATCCAGCCGGTCGCCCAGCCGGGCGATCACGGTCTTCGCATAACGCTGGTAGGCATAGGCCGTCTGCCGCGCCGTCCAGCCGCCATCGCCGGCCAGCATCAACGGCAGATCCCAGTGATAAAGCGTCGCAAAGGCCTTGATGCCACGTGCCTTCAGGCCATCCACGAGGCGATCGTAGAAATCCAGCCCCTTCTCGTTCACCGGCCCCGTGCCTTCGGGGATGACGCGCGGCCAGGCGATAGAGAACCGGTAGGCCGACACGTCGAGCGACTGGATGAGATCGAGGTCCTCTTCCAGCCGGTTGTAGTGATCGCAGGCCACATCGCCATTGTGCCGACCATAGACACGGCCCGGCATGTTGGCAAACGCATCCCAGATCGAGGGCTTGCGACCATCCAGCTTCGTAGCACCTTCGATCTGGAAGGCGGCCGTCGCCACGCCGAACACGAAATCGCCGGGAAAGCGGTCGGCAAGGATCTTGGGATCGTTCATTGTCGTCTTTCGTGCGCGGCAAACGCTTGTCATTGAAACTGCAACGTTGCAGTAAGAGTCCTGGCCGCAAAAATCAATACCTTTCGCATTCAGCCGAATTTTGTAACTTGCAGCAAAGGGTCGCAAGGCTCGTCAAACAGGGATTGCTTAAACAAAGGTTAGGAACTTGTCCCTTAAACTACCAATAGCTGGGACGGAGACACTGGCGTGGTACGACGAATTGCGAAGCATCTCGTGCGGAAGGGCATGTTCGTAGAATCGCTGGAATGCCCGAACGCCGAATTTTCAGGGCGTCGCTTCCTTGTCCAGTCCGACGAAACCGTACGGGCGATCCTGGCGACTTCCGCCGCCTATGCCCTGATCAATCCACAAAAAAGCACGGTGGACATAGACCTCGCCACCGGCCCCGCCCCTGCAACGCAAGCCGCCGAAGAGCGCAAGCGCACGCTGGAGACAGTGGCAGAATCGGCCCGATCCCTGCGCACCAGCTTCGACGCAGCGAGAACCGGTCAGCTGGAAATCGACGCACTATCCCCGGTCGCCGACGAGATTTCCGAGCGTATCGACGCCGACCCCGATGTCTTCCTGAAGGTCACGCGCCTGAAGACGAAGGACGAGGGCACCTACGTGCATTCGCTGGCTGTCAGTGCGCTGATGATGCGCCTTGCCCGCCTGCTCGACCATGACGACAGCGCCGTGCGCGAACTCGGCGTTGCAGGCTTGCTGCACGATGTCGGCAAGCTGATGATCCCGAATACCGTTCTCAACAAGAGCGGCCGGCTGGACAGCGACGAAAAACGCCTGGTGCGCGGCCATCCCGAACTCGGATATCGCCTGCTGAAGGAGCAGGCCAACGTTTCCGATCTGGTGCTCGACATCTGCCGATACCACCACGAAACCCTGGATGGCAGCGGCTACCCGCTCGGTCTCAAGGCCGACAAGCTGAGCCAGGAAATCCGGATCGCCACCATCTGCGACGTCTTCGAGGCCCTGACGAGCACCCGTCCCTACAAGCGGCCGTGGACCACACGGGACGCCCTGAACTGGATGTTCGACCGAGGCCACCTGTTCGACAAGAAACTGGTGATCCGCCTCGGCAGCATTTTTGCCTGAAAGGTACCCGGCCGCCCCCCCTGGAGGCGGCGACCGGCGATCAAAAAACCTCAGACCTTGACCCAGGCTCCGTTCTTCTTCGAAGACTGCACGCAGGCATCGACGAAAAGCATGCCCTTGAGGCCGTCATCCACCGTCGGATAGGTGACGGCGGGATCGACCGGCGCGCCCTTGCGCTTGGCGTGAATGGCCCGGGCCGCTTCGGAATAGATGTTGGCGAATCCTTCGAGATAACCTTCCGGATGGCCAGCCGGAACGCGGCTGACGCGGGCGGCCGCGGCGCCGGAACCGGCACCGCCCCGGGTGATCAGGCGTTTCGGCTCGCCGAAGGACGTGTACCAGAGGTAGTTCGGATCGGCCTGCACCCATTCGAGACCACCCTTGGTGCCATAGACCCGCACCTTCAGGCCGTTCTCATGCCCCGGGGCCACCTGGCTGCACCAGAGCATACCCTTGGCGGCGACACCGTTCTTTTCCTTGAAGCGCATCATCACATGGGCATTGTCGTCGAGACGGCGGCCCGGCACGAAGCTGTCGAGATCGGCGGCAAGTTCGGCAAGCTCCAACCCGGAGACGAAGCACCCGAGATTGTAGGCATGCGTGCCGATATCCCCTGTCGAACCACCGGCACCGGATTTCGACGGATCGGTGCGCCAGGCCGCCTGTTTCTGGCCGCCGCTTTCGATGTCCTCGGTCAGCCAGTCCTGCGGATATTCCATCTGCACAAGCCGGATCGCGCCGAGATCACCATTGGCCACCATTTCCCGCGCCTGGCGAACCATCGGATAGCCGGTGTAGTTGTGCGTCAGCACGAAGAGTGCATCGCTCTCCTCCGTCAGCTTCTTCAGCTTGCGGGCATCCGAGAGGGTGGAAGTCAGCGGCTTGTCGCAGATGACATGGATGCCCCGCTTCAGAAACTCCCTCGCCGCCTCGAAATGCACATGGTTCGGCGTGACGATCGCCACAGCCTCGATGCCGTTCTTCAGCTTCGCCTCGCGGATCGCCATTTCCTTGAAGCTGCCATAGCTGCGGGAGGGGTCGAGCCCCAGTTCGCGGGCCGACTGTTCCGCCTTTTCCGGCGAAGACGACAGCGCACCGGCGACAAGTTCGTATTGATCATCGAGACGCGCCGCGATGCGGTGCACCGCGCCGATAAACGCGCCCGAACCGCCGCCGACCATGCCGAGCCGGATGCGGCCCTCCCGCGCCTCGCTGGCGCTTCCTTCGATTGCCATGAATGTTCCTCCTAAAAGTTCAAGCGCGGAATGAGCTCTTCGCCAACATTAAAGCCCGAGCATGCGCCGGTTGGCCGCCTGATCCGTCCCGGCATCGGCAAAGTCATCAAAAGCCTTCTCCGTCACACGAATGATGTGGGCCTTGACGAACTCCGCGCCTTCGCGCGCGCCGTCCTCCGGGTGCTTTAGCGCACATTCCCATTCCACCACCGCCCAGCCGGCGAAATCATTGGCCGCCATCTTGGAGAAGACGGCACCGAAATCGACCTGGCCGTCGCCGAGCGAACGGAAGCGGCCGGCGCGATTCACCCAGCTCTGGTAACCGCCGTAGACGCCTTGCCGGCCCGTCGGGTTGAACTCGGCATCCTTCACATGGAACATGCGGATGCGGTCCTTGTAGATGTCGATATTGTCGAGATAATCGAGGCACTGCAGCACATAGTGCGAGGGGTCGTAGAGCATGCAGGCACGGGCATGGTTGCCGGTTCGCTCCAGGAACATCTCGTAGGTGATGCCGTCATGCAGGTCCTCACCGGGATGGATTTCGTAGCAGACGTCGACGCCATTTTCCTCTGCATGGTCGAGGATCGGCTTCCAGCGCTTCGCCAGTTCGTCGAAGGCCGTCTCGACGAGGCCGGCCGGCCGTTGCGGCCAGGGATAGACGAAGGGCCACGCGAGCGCGCCGGAAAAGCTGGCCATGGCATCAAGGCCAAGGTGCCGCGAAGCCGTCAGCGCCATCTTCACCTGCTCAACTGCCCATTCCTGCCGCGCCTTCGGATTGCCGCGCACCTCCGGCACCGCGAACCCGTCGAAGGCCTCGTCATAGGCTGGATGCACGGCGACCAGCTGGCCCTGGAGGTGAGTGGAAAGCTCGGTGATCTCGACGCCGTTCTCACGCGCCCTGCCGGCGAAGTCGTCGCAATAGGCCTTGGATTCGGCGGCCTTCCTGAGATCGATCAGGCGAGCGTCCCAACTCGGGACCTGCACGCCCTTGTAACCGATATCGGCGGCCCATTTGGTGATGGAATCCCAGGAGTTGAACGGCGCGGCGTCACCGGCGAACTGGGCGAGAAACAGGGCCGGGCCCTTGATCGTCTTCATCTGTGGCATCCTCCCATGGACCGGGCCGTTTCCTGTGGCCGGCCAACGATACTTTTTTGCGGTACGTACCGCAGCGCGTGGAAAGCTATCGGCGTTTGGCGGGGTGGGCAATGCCGAATCGCAAGGCTGGCGCCCTTCTCCTCCGCCATGGCCGGGCCTGACCCGAGGATGACGCGAGCGCAGCGCAACCGCCCGGGCCATCATGTCCCGGGCGGCATGTCTTTGTCAGATCAGAACGGGGAATCCGGGAAGTAGAAGTCCTTCGCGTTGTCCTTCGTCACCAGCGTCGCGTCGATCGTGTAGACGCCGCGGACCGGAACCTGGCCGTAGAAGTTGGCGACGGTCATTTCGAGCGCGGTACCGACCATTGCCGGCGGATAGAGCACATCGACCGGGATCATCTTGTCGCCGTCCATGACCTTCTTGATCATGTCCTTCGAACCGGCGCCCGCCACGACATACTGGATGTCCGTGCGGCCGGCCTGCTCGATGGCCTGCAGGACGCCGACGGCCATGTCGTCGTCCTGGCACCACACAACGTCAATCTTCTGGTACTTGGTAAGGTAGTCCTGCATGACCTTGAAGGCATCATCGCGGTTCCAGTTACCGTACTGGCGATCGAGAACCTTCACGCCGGAACCTTCGATACCCTTGTCGAAGCCGTCCTGACGCTCCTGGTCGATCGGGATCGGCATGCCGCGGATGACGACGACTTCAGCCTCCGGCGTGGTGGCCTTGATGTATTCGCCGGCCGTCTGGCCGAGCGCAAAGTTGTTGCCGGCGACATAGAGGTCGCGCACGGAATTGTCGTTCGTGCTCGGCGCACGGTCGACCAGCGCGACGAAGGTGCCGCTGCCCTTGATTTCCTTGATGGCATTGACCAGCGGATCCGGGTCTGTCGGCAGGATGACGAGCGCATCGATGCCCTGCGTTGCGAGATCCTGCACGGCATTTGCCTGGCTTGCCGGATCGGGCGACGTCTTGACCACGACGTTGAGGCCCGGATGGCTCGCCATCAGGAGCTTGGCGACGCGCTCGGCATGGAAGATCACGCCTGCCGTCCAACCGTGGCTGGCCGCCGGGATCGAGACGCCGATCGTCACCTTCTTCTCTTCCTGTGCATGAGCGAAGCCGGTGAAGACGGCGAGCGCCGCAACCGTCAGGCCCAGTAGTTTCTTGCGCATGAGTTTCCTCCCAAAATCAGGTCTTCCTCAGAGGCCGGGCGACCTGTAGACCCGGCTACTTCCCCGCAATTCCGTGGCTGGAACTGCCTGGTCTCACGATTTGCGCACCAGCGAACGCTGGACGAGCATCGCAATGATGATGATCGCGCCCTGGATGGCTCCGATCAGGTATTCGCTGATGAAGTTGGAGAGCAGCATGATGTTGCCGACCAATTCGAGGATGAAGGCGCCGCAGATCGTGCCCCAGACGCGGCCTGCTCCCCCCTTCAGCGCCGTGCCGCCGACAACGACAGCGGTGATCGCCTGCAATTCCCAGAGGATGCCCGTCGTCGCCGAGGTGGAGCCGAGACGCGGCACGTAGAGCAGCACGGCGATGGCGACGCACAGGCCCTGGATGACGAAGGCAATGGTACGCACGCGGTCAACCGGAATGCCCGAATAGCGCGCGACATCCCTGTTCGAGCCGACGGCGACGACATGCCGGCCATAGCGCATGCGATAGAGGACGAAGGCGGCAATGGCGGTGACGACGAAGATGACGGCGATCGGCACCGGCACGCCCAAGATCGAACCGAAATAGGCCGGGCGATAAAGCGCCTGCAATTCGGGCTCGCGCAGCGTGATCGCACCGCCCTGCGACAGCCAGGTCGTCAGGCCGCGATAGATGCCCATCGTGCCGAGGGTCGCGATGAAGGGCTCGATCTTGCCGACGGTGGTGATGAGGCCGTTCAAAAGGCCGCATCCCGCGCCGATGACGACCGTGAGGACCATGGCGGCAGTCAGCATCAGCGAGGGATCGGCGATCGCACCGGAATTCATGAAGAGGATCATGAGGCTGGCGACGAAGGCGACCATGGCGCCGACCGAGAGATCGAGGTCGCCGGACGAAATGACGAAGGTGGCGCCGACCGCGATGATCGCGATGAAGGCGCTACGTGTCGCCACGTTTGCCAGGTTGGTGAAGCCAATGAAGTTGGGGTTCACCAGCGCGCCGACGACGAGCAGCAGAGCCAGTGCCGCGAAGGGCGCGACGGCTCTCAGATCGACATCCCGCCAGCTGCGGCCCTTGCCCTTCGTTTCGACCGCGTCTTCGCTTGCCGTCATGTTCGTCCCCAAACCTGATTCTGTGTGATGCCGCCGGCGCAAGGCTCAGGCAGCGGTCTTCTTCTTCAACCCTGCCGAATAGCGCATGATCTCCTGTTCCGAGATCTCCTCGCCTTCGAGAATGCCGACGATCCGCCCTTCCCGCATCACGGCGACGCGGGTGCACAGGCCGATGATCTCCGGCATCTCGGAGGAGACGACGATGATCGACTTGCCGTCGCGGGCGAGCGCGGAGATGAAATGGTAGATCTGCTGCTTGGTGCCGACATCGATGCCGCGCGTCGGCTCGTCGATGATGATGACGTCGGGTTCGGTCTCCATGACCTTGGCAAGCAGCAGCTTCTGCTGGTTGCCGCCCGACATGCGGCCGGCAACGACGCGCCCGTCACGCACACGGATGTCGAACCGGCGGCGCGCCCGTTCCAGCGCCTCGGCTTCACTCTTCGGGCTGAGGTAGCCGTACTTGCCATGCTTCCCCAGCGATTGCAGCGTGAGGTTCGCCGTCATGCGGGAGTTCAGGAGCAGCCCCTTTTGCTTGCGGTCCTTCGTCATATAGGCGATGCCGACGCGATTGGCGGCATGCACATCGCCGCCGGGCACGTTCTCGCCCCGCACCAAAACCTCGCCGGCAAGGCGCGGGCGAAGTCCGGCCACCGCTTCCATCAGCTCCGAACGGCCGGAGCCGATCAAGCCGGAAAAGCCGAGGATTTCCCCTTTGCGGACCTCGAAGCTCGCATCCTTGACGTAGTGGGTCGAAAGTCCCGCCACCGAAAGCGTCACCTCTTCGTCGACGCTCGGCTCCTGCTTGGAGGGATAGAGACTTGAAAGCTCGCGGCCGACCATCAGCTGCGCGATGGACTCGCCATCGAGAATGCTGGTCGGCGCGGTCTTCACCCATTGGCCGTCGCGCAGCACCGTGACCCGGTCCGTGAGTTCCATCACCTCGTCCAGCTTGTGCGAGACGAAGACGAAGGAGGTTCCCTTTTCCCGCAGCTTGCGCACCTGGCGGAAGAGATAGTTCGTCTCTTCGCGCGACAGGACGGCGGTCGGCTCGTCCATGAAGATGATGCGCGCGTCGCGACTGATGGCCTTGGCGATCTCCACCATCTGCTTGTCGGCTATCGAGAGCGAGCTGATCAGCGCGGTTTCATCGACATGGGACCCGAGCTGGTCGAGCACGCGGCGCGTTTCGGCGCGCATGAATTTCCGGTCCAGCACGCCATAGCGCGTCACCTCCCGGCCGAGGAACAGGCTTTCGGTGACGGTCAGATGTTCGGCGAGGTTGAATTCCTGGTGGATGATGACGATGCCGAGCTGTTCGGCCTGGCCGTTCGGCGGCAGCTTGACCGGCTGGCCATCGAGCAGGATCTCGCCCGAGGTCGGCTGTTCGAAGCCGGAGAGGATCTTGACGAGCGTCGACTTACCGGCGCCGTTCTCGCCCATCAGCGCATGAATCTCGCCGGCGCGCAGCTCGAAATTGACGCTGAAAAGCACCTGCACGCCATTGAAAGACTTGGCGATGCGGCGCGCAGCGAGAACGACGGGAGCCCCGTCGGCAGCGTCCGGATTCATGATTTCCTCCCTGCGGCTCCTCGACCGCTTGAGATGTGATGTAAACCTTTACACTCCCAATGTAAAGGTTTACATCATTGGATATCAGGAATTTTCGCCAAGCGCCGTTTGACCCTCAGTCCAGTCTGTGTAGTGTCCCCGCACTTCGTTTGTTAATGCAGTTCCGGATGCATCGCTTCGCACCCCTATCGGAATTGCCCGTGCCGAGTGAGAGCCAGTTTGTCGACGTCCAGCCCTGCCACGATCGAGGATGTCGCGCGCATCGCGCAGGTCTCGATCGCGACCGTATCGCGGGCAATCCACACGCCGGAAAAGGTGGCGAATTCGACCCGGCTGAAGGTCAACCAGGCGATCGCCATCACCGGCTACACGACCAATGCGATGGCACGGAGCCTGCGCCTCGGCCGGTCGAACATGATCCTCGTCGTGGCGCCCGATATCGGCGACCCAAACTTCTCCAACATCCTCGTGGGCCTGGAAAACGAGGCGCGTGCGCACGGCTACGGCATCCTGATCGGCCATACGCAGAACGATCCGCAACGCGGCCTGGAATATCTGAAATTCCTGAACTCCAACCAGGCGGCGGGGCTGATCCTCTTCACCGGCATCCTGCCCTTCGGCCACCAGTCCATGACGGCCCGCCTGCCGCCCAGCGTCGGGGTCTTCGAACCGGTCTACAATGGCGGCATCCCCTATGTCGGCGTCGACGACATCGAGGGTGCGCGCAAGGCGGTCGATCTCCTCATCGCCGAAGGGCATCGCAAGATCGCCTTCATCGGCGATTCGCGCACCCGCCTCGCCTATAGTCGCCGGCGCCAGGGCTACGATGCCGGGCTCGACGCCGCCGGCGTGCCGGTGGGTGAGCGTATCATCCTAGAGGGCGACGGCACGATCGAGAGCGGGCGCCTCGCGCTCGAACAGCTCTTCATGCGCGATACGCTACCGAGCGCCTTCATGTGCGTGAACGACCAGACGGCGATCGGCGTAATGATCGGCCTCGGTGCCCGCGGCTACGACATTCCGAACGATTTTTCCGTCACCGGCTTCGACGACGTGCCGCAGGCAAGCTTCATGACCCCTGCCCTCACCACGATCCGCCAGCCGCGCACCGCCATCGGCAAGAGCGCCATGGCGCTGCTGTTCGAGCTTCTTTCCAACAGCGAGCCGGCCGAAACGGAAATCCTGCTCCGGCCGGATCTGATCGTGCGCAATTCGGTCTCCGCGCCATCGCGGCGGCTTCAAAAACGATAGACGGCAGCACGCGACCCGGACGTGGCGCGCCTCCCCTTACCCGTAGCGGCGCTGCGCCGGTCGTGTCGGCCTCTGGCTGCGTTCGGCCGAAACCGTGAAGCGGTCGACCAGGCCCTTCAGCGTCGTGCTGATCTGCATCAGGTTGTGCGTCGCGGCATTGGTCTCCTCGACCATCGCGGCATTCTGCTGGGTCATCTGGTCCATGCTGCCGACCGCCGTGTTGATCTCGGAAATCCCCGCCGACTGCTCGCGAGCGGAGCTGGCGATGGCGTCGATATGCGTGTTGATGTGAACGACCTGCTCGCCGATGTGATGCAGCGCCTCGCCTGTCTTGTTGACCAGCGATACGCCGAGCTGCACATCCTCGAAGGATTTGTCGATCAGCACCTTGATCTCCCTGGCAGCATCCGCGGATTTCTGCGCAAGCTCGCGCACCTCCTGCGCGACGACGGCAAAACCCTTGCCCGCTTCGCCCGCCCGTGCCGCCTCGACACCGGCATTGAGCGCCAGAAGGTTGGTCTGGAATGAAATCTGGTCGATGACGCTGATGATCTGCGTGATCTTTCCGGAGGACTCCTGGATGGCGCTCATCGCGGAAACCGCCTGTTCGACAATCTTGCCGGAGCGTTGCGCCTCGTCCGTGGCACTGCCGACGACACGGCGGGCCTCTTCCGCGCGCTGCGCCGATTCGCGGGAAATGGTGGTGATTTCCTCCACGGCGGCGGCAGTCTCTTCGAGAGAAGCAGCCTGCTGCTCGGTGCGCTTGGCCATGTCATCCGTGGCATTCACCAGCTCGCCGGAATTGCCGGCAGCATCGTCCGCGGCCGTGACGATGGCGCCGAGCGTATCGTCCAGCTTCTCGATCGCCGCATTGAAATTGGAGCGCAGGCGCTCGAATTGCGGCGCGAGCGGCTTGCCGATGGACGCCGTGAGATCGCCGCCAGCAAGACGCGTCAACGAGGTATCTAGCGCCGCCAGCGCCTCCTCCTGCTCGGCATTCAGGACCTTCCGTTCGGCCTCCGCCTTCTCGCGCTCCTCCTGCAGCGCTTCCAGATAAACGGAGATCGCGTAGTCCATGTCGACAAGCGCGGCCTTGACGATGGCTGAAATCTCCTCGCCAAGCGCGGCCGCCTTCTTGCGATAGATGAACCCTTCAAGGTGCTTTGCAATGACGCTTTCGACAATCGCCTCGAGGATCAGCGCGTAGCCACCGATGTACCAGCGCGGCTCCAGGCCGAGGCGGGCATGCGTCTTGCCGATGGTGGTGACGGCGTCGACATATTGCGTGTCGAAGCGCGCCGAACCGATCAGTTCCCAATGCCTGACCTGCCGGCCCTTGGCACTCTGGATATGGGCTTCGCTGGAGAAGAACCGCGCTGTTTCGGGTGTCGCCCGCGCCTTGCGGTAGAAGATGTCCAGCGCACCATCGAGCGACGCAGAGATCGTCGGCAGGGCGCGCTTCAAGGCATCGCGCTGACCGCCGTCGAGTTCGACGAAGGAGAGGCGCTCATTCAATTGCTGGGTCTTGGCATCCTGCGCTGACATCCGAAACATCCTCGTGCGGTTGGAGTGTTGACTGATGCTCAGCCCCGAATCAGGCGCCTAGCTTCCGGTCACCCACGATTCTCCGCGAAGGATGGTAAATAAACAACTATAAATAGAAGACCATTACTTGCCGGGAATTGACAAAAGAAAAGCCCGTGACGGTAAAAACGGAATTTCAGGCTGAATGTTATGAACCATATCTATTATATCCGGACATTTCGAATAAAAGCTCACGTTACGTGAAATATAACTCACCCTACGTAAGGCACTACACTAAATCCTGTCCACAACCAAAAAGGGCGCCACAACGGCGCCCTTTCCGATATCCTGGTTTGCGCCCTTCAACCGGCTCAGACGTAGCGGTTGACCACGTTTTCCAGCAGCTCCTGCTTGCCGGAGCGCGGCTGCGGATTGATGTTGCCAGCAAGCACATAGGCCTCTAGCGCGTCCAGCGACGAGCCACCCGACAGCACCTTCTGCGCTTCCGGCGTCTGCCAGCCGGCATAACGCTCGGCAAGCGGGCCGGACAGCGCCCTGTCCTCGATCATCCGGGCAGCCGCCTTCACGCCGCGTGCGCAGCAATCCATGCCGCCGATATGGCCGATCAGGAGATCCGCCGGGTCGATCGACTGGCGACGCAGCTTGGCGTCGAAGTTCGTACCGCCACTGGTGAAGCCGCCGCCCGAAAGCACTTGGTAGAAGGCAAGCGCCATTTCCGGCACGTTGTTGGGGAACTGATCGGTGTCCCAGCCGGACTGGTAATCGTTGCGGTTCATGTCGATCGAGCCGAAGATGCCGAGCGCATTGGCAAGCGCCAGCTCATGCTCGAAGGAGTGACCGGCGAGGATCGCATGGCCCTGTTCGATGTTGACCTTCACCTCGTTCTCCAGGCCGTACTTCTTGAGGAAGCCGTAGACCGTCGCAACGTCGAAGTCATATTGGTGCTTGGTCGGCTCCTGCGGCTTCGGTTCGATGAGGATTGCCCCCTTGAAGCCGATCTTGTGCTTGTACTCGACGACCATGTTCACGAAACGGCCGAGCTGATCGAGCTCCTGGCCGATATTGGTGTTGAGCAGGGTCTCATAGCCCTCCCGGCCACCCCAAAGCACATAGTTGTCGCCGCCAAGGCGGTGCGTGGCGTCGATGCAGGTCTTCACCGTGGCGGCAGCAAAGGCAAAGACGTCCGGATCCGGATTGGTCGCGGCGCCACCCATATAGCGGCGGTTGGAGAAGAGGTTCGCCGTTCCCCACAGGAGCTTGACGCCCGTCTCCGCCTGCTTCTTCGCGAAGTAGTCGACGATCTCGTTGAGGTTCTTCGTGTTCTCGACGAAGTCCCGGCCTTCCGGCCGCACGTCGGCATCGTGGAAGCAGTAGAAAGGCACGCCGAGCAGTTGGAAGAATTCGAAGGCGACATCGGCCTTCAGCTTTGCCGCCTGCATGGAATCCTCGAACCACGGACGTTCGAAGGTCTGCCCGCCGAAGGGGTCGCCACCCGGCCATACGAAGGTGTGCCAATAGGCGACGGCAAAGCGCAGATGATCCTCCATACGCTTGCCGAGCACGATCTCGTCGGGATTGTAGTGACGGAAGGCGAGCGGGTTGGTGCTTTCGGGGCCTTCATATCTGATCTTGGCGATATCGCCGAAGAAGCCGGTGGCCATGGGGATCTCCTCTGGTGCGTTTTCTGGTCAGTAGGCGGCGCGCACCGCCGGATAGAGGCGGCGATAGCGCTGGTAGGCATCCTCATAGGCGGCCGTCAGAGCCGCCTCGGGTTCGATCGTCTCGGCCGTGGCCGGCGCGCTGCAGACCGCAACGGGATCCGCACCGGTTGCCGCGACGAGGCCGAGGCGGGCGGCGCCGAAAGCGGCACCGAAATCACCGTCCGCCGGCAGGTCGACCGGCAGGTTCAGCGCCGTCGCAATCGATTTCAGCCAATAGCGCGAGCGCGAGCCGCCGCCGATCGCAGTGACGCGGGTAAGCGCCGTACCGGCGGATTTCAGCGCCTCCAGACTGTCGCGAATGGCGAAGGATACCCCTTCGAGCACGGCCTGCGTCAGCACCGCCCGGCCGCTTTCATGGCCGAGGCCGAGGAAGGCGCCACGGATCGCCGCGTCGTTGTGCGGTGTGCGCTCGCCCGAGAGATAGGGCAGGAAGGTGACGCCGGACGGCGCCTTCAGCATATCACCGAGTTCTTCCGTCAAATCGGCGGCAGAGGCGCTGGTGACGCGCGAATGCCAGTTCAACGCATCGGTGGCCGAGAGGATGACGCCCATCTGGTGCCAGGTTCCGGGCAGCGCATGGCAGAAGGCGTGCACCGCGCTTTCCGGGTTCGGCAGGTAGCTGGCATTGGCGGCAAAGAGCACGCCGGACGTTCCAAGCGAGACGAACGCCGCCCCTTCGCGCACCGTGCCCATGCCGCAGGCCGAGGCCGCATTGTCCCCGGCCCCACCGGCAACGACGACACCGGTATCAAGACCCCATCGCGCGGCAAGTTCCGGGCGCAGGATGCCTGCAACATCCGTACCTTCCACCAGTGCCGGCATGTGGCGTTCTTCAAGCCCGGTCGCCGCCAGAAGCTCGCCGGACCATTTGCGCCCGCCCGTATCGAGCCAGGAGGTACCGGCCGAATCCGACATCTCCGACATGTGCTCGCCGGTGAGCCAGACACGCAAGAAATCCTTCGGCAGCAGAACCCAGCGGATCTTCGCAAAGACATCAGGCTCGTTGTTCTTCACCCAGGCGAGCTTCGGCGCGGTGAAGCCCGGAAAGACGATGTTGCCGGTGATCCTGCGGAAACGCGGATCGGCATCGAGCGCGGCCGCCTCGCGATGACTGCGCGTATCGTTCCACATGATGCAGGGGCGAAGCACCTTGTCCTCGGCATCGAGCAGGGTCGCACCGTGCATGTGGCCGGAAAGACCGATGCCGCGCACCGCGGCAAACGCCGCGGGGTGGGCGGCGCGGAGGCCGGCGATCGCCTCCTCCGTCGCACGGATCCAGTCCGCCGGGTCCTGCTCTGACCAGCCGGCCTGGGGCCGCGCGGTCTTCACCTCCTTGCTGGAAGCCGAGCCGACAACCGTCTGCTCCGCGTCGATCAGCATGGCCTTGACGCTCGACGTGCCGAGATCGATCCCGAGATACATGGCGTTCTCCCTAGTTGCCGTCATCCTCGTCCGGGCCGGCCGGGAGGTTGTCCTTGATGAAGATGTCGAGACGGATGCGCTCTTGCGCCGCGATGACGGGCAAGCCATCCGCCTTGGCCCGAAGCACGCGGATGGCGCTGCGTACCTCATGGCCGGCATCCTGGTTGAGCACGGCATCGATGGCGCCGGTTTCGAGCGCGGCCCGGGTATGGGCCGTCAGTTCATGGGCGATCACGCAGATATCCGTAGCCCGACCGGCGGCAAGCGCAGCAACAAGCCCCTGGTTGCCGGCGCCGAGGCTGTAGATGCCGGCAAGGTCGGGAACAGAAGCGAGGCATTCGGAAATCAGTTCGAGGGAACGCCCAGGATCGTCCTGCCCCTCCAGCACCGGCAGGATCGTGCGGGCGACAGGCATATCCGCCATCGCCGCGCGAAACCCTTCCAGACGCTCGCGGTGGTCCCGCACACGCATCGAGCCGGCGAGAACCGCGACGGGGCCAAGCCGGCTCCCGAGGAAACGCCCCATCAAGCTGCCGGCCGTGCGGCCCGCAGCGACGTTGTCGACGCCGACGAAATGGTCGCGGCCGGAAGCGGCAAGGTCGGAGACCAGCGTGACAAGGGGAATGCCGGCCGCGTGCGCCCGGCCGACGACCTCGGAAACCTCCGGCGCATCCACCGCAACGGCTGCGATGCCGGCGACCTTTTCTGCAATGGCACCATCGATCGCGGCCGCCAGCGCACCGGCATCGAAAGCGGGAACGGTGACGACCGACAGCTGGGTACGCTCGCTTGCCGAATGCAGGCCGGCGCGGCGCACTTCCGCCTCGAGCCCGCGCATGAAGGGATTGTCGCCCGCCGGCAGGATGAAGACGAGGGGGTAGACGCGGCTCTTGGCAAGGTTCGCCGCCGCCACATCGCGCACATAGCCGAGCGCGGCAATCGCCGCCTCGACCTTGGCGCGGGTCACGCCGCGAACGCCCGGGCGGTCGTTCAGCACGCGATCGACGGTCGCAAGGCTGACGCCCGCCCTGTCGGCAATATCGTGAACCGTGGGTCTCATCTCTCCTCCGTGCCGAGACCCATAGAGGAATTTCTGATGTACGTAAATCAGAAATTTTCCAACGATACCTTCCAGGGGATTTTCAAGGCCTAGGAGCGCTTGCTGAAGGCGTGCGTAAAGACAGGAGTGGAGGGAGTATCACCAGCACGGGCGAGCACCACATCCATGAAGGCGTCGGTGACGCGCACCAACGCAAAACCGCCCATGAAGGCCGCCACGGGCTTGAAGATGTCATAGCCCTCTCGATTGTAGATCATCGGCGTCGGATGCTCGTGGCCATGGAAGATGCCCACGACGTTGTATCCCTTGAGTGTCGAAAGCAGGCCGGCGCGCTCTTCGTCCGTCCACCAGTGCGCAGGGCCGCCCCCCTGCGGATCGAAGGTCTTTGCCGCGGGATCCCAGTGCTCGGTGGAAAAGCGGTCCCAGCCATAGTGCTGGAACAGCACGACCGGTCGCCCGTCAGCCGCATAGGTGGCGAGATCCTGCTTCAACCAGGGCAGGCCGCTGATGGCACCCTTCGTGTCGTCGCCGCCGAAGCGCTGCAGCTGCACCAGATGCAATCCGCCCCAGTCCCAGGAGAAATTGTCCGAGTCGATGTCGTAGTTCGTTACCGGCACGGGTGCCTTGTAAAAGACGGTGGAACGGTGGTTCAGCTCGACATAGTCGCGCAGTTCACGACGGTACCAGTCGGGATGCGGCGGCACACCGTCCTGGTCGAGATCATGGTTGCCGAGGCCGTTGTAGACCGGGTAGTGCACGCGATCCGGCCCGGTGCCCTGCTGATAACGGCTGGCAAACTGCTGGAGCTGCCGCCCTTCGCCCGGCACCTTCATCTGCCCGCCACCATCGTCCGTCATATCGCCGCCGAGCACGAGGCCGAGCGGCGTTGCGATGGCCGTGCCGGCGCCGGAGAGGCCGGACGGCCGGCCGTCGATCTCCGCGGGCCAGGCAAGGCCGCCGATGGCGTTTACCGCCGCGACATGCCGCAGCAGCGCCGCATCGGTCTTGCCTTCGTCCGCGCAGTTGGGGCTGAGCCCGTCCGCCGAGACGAGACAGGCATGCACGTCGCAGGAGAAGAGGAAGGTCGCATCCGCCGCCGGCCGGGCCGCGCGCGACGAGAACACCGGCAGGGTCAGCGAAAGCCCCAGGCCGCCGGCGGTGGCAAGGAGATGGCGACGCGTGGGTTCGAATGGCAAGCGGGCCTCCGGGCAGGAACAGAACCGCCCCATTGTGACCGAGCGATCCCGACCACGGCAAGGGGCAGTTTCAGTGTCCGCCGCCGCCCCGCACCGCACCCTGCGGCTTGCGGATCGCCAGCACGCAGAGGACGAGCGCTCCGAAAAGGCCGGTGAGCAGCACGAAGATGTCGATGAAGGACAGGATATAGGCCTGCTGCTGCACCATGCCTGCCATCTGCTTGACGGCGATGGCAGGGCCATCGAGACCGTGCGCGCTGTAGTTGGCGGCCATGCTGTTCATGCGCTCGACGGCTTCCGGATTGCCCCACTGTACATGCTCGGAAAGGCGCAGATAGTGCTCCTGCGAGCGCTGCGTAAGGATCGTGTTGATGACAGCGAGCCCCACGGCACCGCCGAGGTTGCGCGTCAGGTTGAAAAGGCCCGAGGCGTTGCGGATGCGGTCGGGCGACAGCGTGCCGAGCGCCACGTTGTTGATCGGCACCATGCAGATCATCAGCGAGACGCCGCGCAGGATCTGCGGCACGAGCAGCTCGTAGAAATCCCAATCGGCCGTCATCTGCGTCATCGACCAGGTGCCGAGCGCAAAACCGCCAAAACCCATCATCATCATGACACGCGGATCGAGCCGCGACGACATCATGCCGGCGATCGGTGCCGTACAGAACATGGCAAGACCGGAGACGAACATGGTCTCGCCGATCATCAGCGAATCGTAGCCGCGGATGCGCGCCAGATAGAGCGGATAGAGATAGGTCAGCCCGTAGAGGCCGATGCCCATAACGAAGGAGAAGATCGAGCCGAAGGCAAAATTGCGGTTGGAGAACGCGCGCAGATCCACCACCGGAAACGGCACCTTGAAGGCCCGCCAAAAGAACACGATCCCGCCGATGACCACCGCGACACTGCCAAGGACGATATGCCCATCGCTGAACCAGTCCTTGTTGTTGCCCTCTTCCAGCACGTATTCGAGCGAACCGAGGAACACCGCCATGGAGATGAGACCCCACCAGTCGAAGCGCTTCATCAGGCTGAATTCCGGCTTGTCGAAATCGATGAGGTTCCAGGTGAGAACCGTGACGATGATGCCGGGGATGATGTTGACGAGGAACAGCCAGTGCCAGGAGAAGGCATGGCTGAGATACCCGCCGACCGTCGGCCCGATGGTGGGCGCGAGCGTTGCAACGAGGCCGATCATCGGCGAGACGATGTTGCGCTTGGAGGGTGGGAAGATGGTGAAGGCGGCCGCGAAGACCGAGGGGATCATGCCGCCGCCGATGAAGCCCTGAATGGCGCGGTAGACGATCATCTGGTCGATGTTCGTCGCCGTCGCGGCGAGCGCGCTCGCCACGGTGAAGCCGGCGGCCGAGAAGGCGAAGAGCACCCGCGTCGAGACGATGCGCGCCAGCGTGCCCGACAGCGGGATCATGATGACTTCGGCGATGAGATAGGAGGTCTGCACCCAGGCGATCTCGTCGGCACCGGCGCCGAGGCCGGCCTGGATTTCCGAGAGCGAGGCAGAGACGATCTGGATGTCGAGGATCGACATGAACATGCCGAAGACCATCGCGAAGAACGCGACGACGCGGCGGACGGGAACCTTGTCGGCCTGCGCAGGCGCCGCCGTCAGGGCGCCTGATGCCGGTTGAGCGGTCGCGGCCATCGCCCGCGCTCCCTTGCTGGAGGTCTCTACTCGGCTTTGGCGGCGACCGCCGTACCGTCCGGCGCCGTGCGGCTGTCGACGTCGACGACGACGCTGAGGCCGGCGCGCAGCTTTCCGGTGTCCAGCGCCTCCCGGGGGATGGCGATACGGACCGGCACGCGCTGCGTGACCTTGGTGAAGTTGCCCGTGGCATTTTCCGCCGGCAGCAGCGAGAAGACCGAGCCGGAGGCCGGCGCGATCGAATCGACCGTGCCGAGGATGTCGTCGTCCTCGTAGGCGTCGACATGAAGGTGCACCTTCGAGCCCGGCACGAGATGGGCGATCTGCGTTTCCTTGAAATTCGCCTCGACATAGAGGTCCTTCACCGGCACGAGCGCGGCAAGACGCTGGCCGGCAGAGACGAGGTCGCCGACCTGCACCGAGACATTGCCGACGACACCGTCATAGGGCGCCTTCAGCACGGTGAAGCCAAGGTCGCGTTCGGCCTTGTCGCGGGCAAGCTCAAGCGTGCGAATCTGGCTTTCGGCCTCCGCACGCTGCGCTTCCAGCACGGTGATCGCCGCCTTGGCGGCGACGATATTGGCGTCCGCGCCGACGAGATTTGCCTTGGCCTGGTCCAGCGCCACGGTGGCGCTGTCGAGCGACGCGGTGGTGCCGACAGCCTTGGCATTCAGCTCCTTGGCGCGTTTTTCCGCAACTTCAGCTCCGCTGAGGGCAGCCTGATAAGCTGTCTTCTGGGCGTCCGCCTGGGCAAGGCTCGCCCTGGCACCCTCGATCTGCGCATCGATGCGGCCGAGCGCGAGCTTCTGCGTCGCGATCTGCGCTTCGGCCTGCTCGCGGGCGAGCCGGTAGTCGCCGTCATCGAGCGTGACGAGCGGATCGCCGGCCTTCACCGTCTGGTTGGCAACGGCGTTGACCACGGCCACATAGCCGGAAACCTTGGGAGAGATGGAGGCGATGTCGCCCTCGATATAGGCGTCATCCGTCGAGATCATGAATCGGCCGTTCGTCCACCATTCATGGCCATACCACCCGGCGGCGGCAATGAGGGCGACCGCAAGGATCGGCAGCGCAAGGCGCCGGCCGCCCTTCCTGGCCTCCGGCTGGGCGACGACCGCGGCAGGAGCAGCCTCTGCGGTGCTTGCCGGCCGCGCCTCGGCGGTCTCGGCCTCGAAATCATCGTTGACCGGGCGAACCTTTGCCGTGCCGGGGCCATGGGAAGTCGACATGGGCTTGCCACCATCTCTGGGATAAAATTCGAACTGAACCGTTCGGTTCGATTTGACATAGACTTCTTTCTCGCGCATATCAAGTACAAATCGAACCGGGCGGTTCGAAATTGATCGCACAGGTCTCGAACACGGGAACGGAGATGCAGACGACGGAAGACAAGCTGGACGCCCCGCAGACCGGGCGCCGCATTGCCGGCGAGGACCCCGCCAAGCGCGAACAGATCCTCGACGGTGCAAAACGCGTGTTCATGGAGCAAGGCTTCGAAGCCGCCAGCATGAACGATATCACGCGCGCCGCCGGCGTCTCCAAGGGCACGATCTACGTCTATTTCGAGAACAAGGAAGACCTCTTCGGCTCGATGATCGAGCGTGAGCGCCAGCGGATCACCGAGACGGTACGCCACGTGCTCGACGGCCGAAAGCCGATCGCCGAGACGCTGAAGGAGTTCGGCCTGCTCTTTGCCACCCACATGACGGCGGACCAGACGATCCGCGCCATGCGCATGGTGATTGCCGCCAACCATCGCATGCCGAAGCTCTGTAGCCGCTTTTTCTCCGCAACACCGATCAACCCGGTCTCGGTACTGCAGGAATATCTCGACCGTCAGGTGGCGGCCGGCATCGTCATTTCGGACGACACGGCCCATGCGGCCAAGCAGTTCATCGAGCTTACAACGGTCGGCCTTTTCAAGCCCCGCATCTTCGGCGCGATGGAAGAGGTGCCGCACAGGAGCGTGATCGAAGAAAACGTCGCTTCGGCAATACGGGTCTTCCTCGCCGCCTATGGCGCAAAGCCCTGAGGACGTGGACGGCCGCTATCCACCGTCCATCAGATGACGAAATCGTGATCAGGGCCTGAACGGCCGCCGCTCAGCTTGCCACCGGTCAATTTCTGCATAAATACGGAAGTCCATTCTCAAACCGTATTTTTGGAGAGGAAGACCGGATGGACAGCATTCTTGCGCTCATGCAAGACCCGGCCGCCTGGGTAGCCCTCGTCACGCTCGTCGTGATGGAGGTCGTTCTCGGCATCGACAACCTTATCTTCATCTCGATCCTGACGAACAAGCTGCCCCCCGAGCATCGCGAACGCGCCCGCCGCATCGGTATCGGCCTCGCGCTCGTCATGCGCCTTGCGCTGCTCGGCACCGTCGCCTGGATCGTCCAGCTCACCACCCCGGTCTTCGAGGCCTTCGGCCATGGCTTCTCCTGGAAGGACATGATCCTGATCGCCGGCGGCCTCTTCCTCGTCTGGAAGGCGACGAAGGAAATCCACCACAATGTCGATCCCATCGACCACAAGGAAGACATGGTGGGCGGCGCGGCATCGACGACCTTCGCGGCAGCGATCAGCCAGATCCTGCTGCTCGACCTCGTCTTCTCCGTTGACAGCATCATCACCGCCGTCGGCATGACGCCGCACCTCCCGATCATGGTGGTCGCTGTCCTCGTCGCCGTTGCGGTCATGCTGCTGGCGGCAAACCCGCTCGCCAACTTCATCGAGAAGAACCCGACGATCGTCATGCTGGCACTGGCCTTCCTGCTGATGATCGGCACCACGCTGATCGCCGAGGGCATGGGACTGCATGTGCCGAAGGGCTATATCTACGCCGCCATGGCGTTCTCGGCCCTCGTCGAGGTGCTGAACATGTTCTCCCGCAACGCGCGGCAGAAAGCCAAGGGTTCGGTCAAACACTGAAAAAGCAACCGGCGGGATCCTCATCCCGCCGGTTTCGCTTTTGCGGCCTGCTGAAGGCGGACCGGACAGGTGGAGAGTTCAACCGCCGTTCCGTTGGCCACCGGAAGAAACCGGAAAAACGTCCATGTCCTCCATCTCCGTCGCGTCCGGTTGACACGGCCCGCCTTCTCTTGGCAAACCGGTCGGCGGGTGGATTGTTCCGCGAAAGTTTATGCCCGGTTTGCGCCTCGCGCTGGAACCGGAAAGGCCCGTACGGAATTCATGCCGAGCATCGTCCCGCCGCACGGACCAGAACATGACCCTTGAGCAGACCTTCGCCTTCGTCGTCATCGCCCTGATGATGGCGGCGTTCATCTGGGGACGGTTTCGCTATGACCTCGTCGCCTGTTGCTCGCTGCTCCTGGCGCTCGCACTCGGCATCGTACCCTTCAACAAGGCCTTTTCCGGCTTCAGCGACGATATCGTCATCATTGTCGGCAGCGCGCTGATGGTGAGCGCGGCCGTCGCGCGCTCCGGCATCGTCAACCTCGCGGTGAAGCGTTTTTTCCCGAACCTCACGTCCGGGCGCGCGCAACTCGCGCTGCTGCTCGTCTCGGTGGCGGTGCTGTCCGCCTTCATCAAGAATATCGGCGCGCTCGCCATCATGATGCCGCTCGCCTTCCAGTTCGCCCGGAAATCCGGCATGCCCGCCTCGAAGTTCCTGATGCCCATGGCCTTTGCCGCACTGCTCGGCGGCCTGATGACGCAGATCGGCACCTCGCCGAACATCGTCGTCTCGCGGCTGCGCCAGGAGATTACCGGCGAGAGTTTCACGATGTTCGATTTCACGCCGGTCGGCGCACTGCTCGCCGTCTGCGGCATCCTTTTCATGCTGTTCTTCAACCGGATCGTACCGGAACGCACCAACAGCAATGCCAGCATCGAGGAGTCGCTGGAGGCGGCCGCCTATTCCTCAGACGCCACGGTGGAAGAAGGCTCTCCCTCGGTCGGCAAGTCGCTGAACGACGTGCTGAAGCACGGTGACGGCGAGGTGATCGCCACCGCCATCATCCGTGGCCATGTCCATCTCTCTCCCTTGCCGGATGTCCGTCTTGCCGCTGGCGACACGATCCTGATGGAGGGCACGGCAAGTGCGCTCGACAAGGTCGTTTCCGCCGCCGGCCTCATGCTCTCGGGCAAGCCGATCCGCGCCGGGCGCGGTGAGGAAGGGGAGATCAGCGCCATCGAGGCCGTGGTCGGCAACGATTCCCGGCTCATCGATATTTCGGCCCGCAGCATCGCGCTGTTTCATTCCTACGGCATCAACCTGCTTGCCGTCAGCCGCCAGGGCGCGCGATTGCGGGAAAAGCTCTCCGAGGTGCGGTTGCGCCCCGGCGACATGGTCGTGCTGCAGGGCAACAATCGCACCCTGCCGACGCTTTTGCCGGAACTCGGCCTGCTCCCCCTCGCCCAGCGCGAGATTTTGCTCGGCGCACCCCGCCGGGCAATCATCCCCGTCTTGATCCTGATCGCCGCCATGGCCTCCACAGCGCTCGGATTCGTGCCGGTTGCGACCGGTTTCTTCGCCGCCGCCGTTGCCATGGTGCTCTTCCGCGCCGTGCCGCTGCGCGAAGCCTATGCCGCGCTCGACGGGCCGATCCTCATCATGCTCGCCTGCCTCATTCCGGTGTCCGACAGTCTGCGTACGACAGGCGCCAGCGAACTCATCGCCGGCTGGTTGGGCGACGTCGCCGTGCACCTGCCACCCTTCGGCGCGCTCGCACTCATCCTGCTCACCGCCATGGCGATCACCCCCTTCCTCAACAATGCCGCAACCGTGCTCGTGATGGCGCCGATCGCGGCAAGTTTCGCAGGTGCGCTTGGCTACCGGCCCGAGGCCTTCCTGATGGCGGTCGCAATCGGCGCGGGCTGTGATTTCCTCACCCCTGTGGGGCACCAGTGCAACACATTGGTGATGGGCCCGGGGGGCTACAAGTTCGCCGACTATCCTCGGGTCGGCCTGCCCCTGTCCTTTCTCATCGTACTCGTCAGCGTGCCCGCGCTGCTCTACGTCTGGCCGGTGCAATAGGCAGGGCTGACTTTTTCTTGACGTGCCGGGCTGAATATGGTCTCACCCAGCCCAACGGAAAGCCTTTTCCCGCCGCATATCCGGCACAAAACCGGGCTTTCCCTCCCTAACGTGACGCCTTCGACGCCGGAACCGCCGGCCGGGGGCGTAAAACCATGTCAAGACGGGCCAAACCATGAGCACTTCCGCAACCGCCTCCGGCGTTCGCGTACGCATCGCACCCTCCCCGACCGGCGAGCCGCATGTCGGCACTGCCTATATCGCGCTGTTCAACTATCTTTTCGCCAAGAAGAACAACGGCACCTTCATCCTGCGCATCGAGGATACGGACGCGACGCGCTCCACGCCCGAATTCGAGCAGAAGGTGCTGGACGCGCTGAAATGGTGCGGCCTGGAATGGTCCGAAGGCCCGGATATCGGCGGTCCCTACGGCCCCTACCGCCAGTCCGACCGCAAGGAGATCTATCGTCCTTTCGTCGACAAGATCGTCGCGAACGGCCACGGCTTCAAGTGTTTCTGCACGCCCGAGAGGCTGGCGGAAATGCGCGAAGCACAGCGCGCCGCCGGCAAGCCGCCGAAGTATGACGGCCTTTGCCTGCATCTTTCGGCCGAAGAGGTGACCAAGCGCGTCGACGCCGGCGAGCCGCATGTCGTGCGCATGAAGATCCCGACCGAGGGCTCCTGCAAGTTCGTCGACGGCGTCTACGGCCCGGTTGAAATCCCGTGGGATGCCGTGGACATGCAGGTCCTGCTCAAGGCCGACGGCATGCCGACCTATCACATGGCGAACGTCGTCGACGACCACCTGATGAAGATCACGCATGTCGCGCGCGGCGAGGAATGGCTCGCCTCCGTGCCGAAGCACATCCTCATCTACCAGTATCTCGGGCTCGAGCCGCCGGTTTTCATGCACCTGTCGCTGATGCGCAATCACGACAAGTCGAAGCTGTCGAAACGCAAGAACCCGACCTCGATCTCCTACTATTCCGCGCTCGGCTACCTGCCGGAAGCGCTGATGAACTTCCTCGGCCTGTTCTTCATCCAGATCGCCGAAGGTGAAGAGCTGCTGACCATGGATCAGCTCGCCGAAAAGTTCGACCCGGAAAACCTCTCCAAGGCCGGCGCGATCTTCGACATCCAGAAGCTCGACTGGCTGAACGGCCGGTGGCTGCGCGAGCAGCTTTCGGAGGAAGAGTTCGTCCAGCGCGTGCTGTCCTGGGCGATGGAGAACGACCGTGTCCGCCAGGGCCTGAAGCTCTCGCAGTCGCGCATCTCCAAGCTCGGCGAACTGCCCGACCTTGCCGGCTTCCTGCTGAAGTCCGATCTCGGCCTGACGCCGGAGGCCTTTGCCAAGGTGAAATCGACGCCGGAAGAAATCCTCGAAGTGCTCAATCAGGTCCAACCCGACCTCGAAAAGATGCCGGAATGGACCGTCGAGAGCATCGAAGCGGAACTGCGCGCCAGCGCCGACAGGCTCGGCAAGAAGCTGAAGGTCGTGGTCGCCCCGCTCTTCGTCGCCGTCTCCGGCTCGTCGCGCTCGCTGCCGCTGTTCGATTCGATGGCCATCCTCGGCCGCTCCGTCGTGCGCCAGCGCCTGAAGGTGGCCGCACAGGTGGTCGCCTCGATGGCCGGCAGTGGAAAGTAAGGAAGCAACAACAATGAACGAGAAGACAGAAACCGCCCTTTCCTCGGACCCGACGGAAGTCCGCCGCCAGAAGCTCGACCAGCTGCGTCAGACCATCGGCGACGTCTATCCGGCGCATTTCCACCGGACGATGACCAATGCCGAGCTTGCGGCGAAATACGAGACGCTGGAACTCGACACCGAGAGCGGCGACGTCGTGACGGTCGCCGGCCGCGTCTATTCTTCGCGCAATTCCGGCATGTTCATGGACATCCATGACGCCTCGGGCAAGATCCAGATCTTTTCCCACAAGGACACGACGCCGGAAGAGGCGCGTGCGCTGCTGCCGATGATCGACATCGGCGACATCATCGGCGTGACCGGCGTCGTGCGCCGCACCAAGCGCGGCGAACTGACGATCAACGCACAGCAGATCGTCATGCTGACGAAGACCCTCTTGCCGATGCCGGAAAAGTGGCATGGCGTGGCGGATGTCGAAATCCGCTATCGCAAGCGCCATCTCGACATCATGACCAACGAGGAATCCAAGCTCCGCTTCCAGCAGCGTTCGAAGATCGTCTCTGGCATCCGCCGCTTCATGGAAAACGACGGCTTCATGGAAGTCGAGACGCCGATGCTGCACTCCGTCTATGGCGGCGCAACGGCCGAGCCCTTCAAGACGCACCACAACACACTGAAGCTCGACATGTTCCTGCGCATCGCGCCGGAACTGTTCCTGAAGCGCACGCTGGTCTCGGGCCTGACCGACAAGGTGTTCGAGATCAACCGCAACTTCCGCAATGAGGGCGTATCGACCCGGCACAATCCCGAATTCACGATGATGGAGTGCTACTGGGCCTATGCCGACTACGAGGACATCATGGACCTCGTGGAGCGCCTCTTCGCCGAGCTGGCAGTCAAGATCCACGGCTCGACGGAATTCGCCTATGGCGACAAGGAACTCTCCTTCAAAGGGCCGTTCAAGCGCGTGCCGATGCCTGACGCCGTCAAGGAAGCGACCGGCATCGACTTCCTCGCCATCAAGACCGACGAGGAGGCCCGCGCCGCCGCCAAGGCAGCCGGCTTTGAAGTCGAGAAGGACTGGACCTGGGGCGAATGCCTGGCCTTCATCTTCGAGGAGAAGGTCGAGCCGACGCTGATCCAGCCCTCGCATGTCACGCATTTCCCGAAGGACATCTCGCCCTTCGCCAAGGAAGTGCCGGGCGAACCGCGCCTCGTCGAGCGTTTCGAGACCTATTGCAACACCTGGGAACTCGGCAACGCCTTCTCCGAACTCAATGACCCCGAAGAGCAACGCGCCCGCATGGTCGAGCAGCTCGAACAGGCCCATGCGCGTGGTGAGAAGTCCAAGCAGCTCGACGACGAGTTCCTCGACGCCATCGACCAGGGCATGCCGCCGGCCGGCGGCCTCGGCATCGGCGTCGATCGCCTGATCATGTTGCTCACCAACGCGCCGTCGATCCGCGACGTCATCCTCTTCCCGGCGCGCCGCGCGAAGAGCGACTGAGCACCGACGCTGCACCAGCCTTCCACCCTTAAAAAGCGCTCCCCACGGGGCGCTTTTTTGTTGCGCGGCAGCGCCGCACAGCACCAGCCACACACAAGCCATCGCCGCGAGAATGGGCGGACTTACGTGTGCCCATGGGTTCGTCACAGGCTGTTTCGGAACGTATCAAGCACGCGCGCTGCCACCACCGAGGATAGACATGACGAACTACAGCGCCCATATCAACGAAGACGTGCTCCGGACCTGGTTTTCGGCAAAAACCCTTGCGGATCCTCAACTGGCACGGTTCATCGAAACCCATGACCTGCAGAAGATAAAGCCGACGTTCAAGGATATCTGCAACCGCCTGTTCGGTTGCGACAATCCCTATCATGCCTATCGGCCGGAGCTCCTGCCTTCACCGATGTCCTATACCCCGCATATCGGCCCGGCGACGCTGGGCGCGATAGAGGCTGCACTTGGCCGCCGACCCAGCTTCGGCCTGGAGGTCGGCAGCTTCATCGGCAGCAGCGCAACGATCCTCGGTTCCTGGCTGCGTGAGACCGGCGGAACCCTGATGTGCATCGACACCTGGTGCGGCGACATCAACATGTGGCTTCTCGGGAATTTTTCGGGAACCATGCGGAAGATGGACGGAAATCCGGTCATCTTCGACCATTTCATGAACGCAATGTTCAACAACGGTCTCACCGAAACGGTCGTGCCGTTCCGCGTTTCCTCGATCGTGGCCGCCAGAACCCTCAAGGTCCTCAACTACGACATCGATTTCGTCTATCTCGACTCCGCCCACGAATGCGGCGAGACCTTCCTCGAACTGTCGCTGTACTACGACCTTCTTCCGCAGGGCGGCGTCATCATCGGCGATGACTACCTGATGTTCCCCGCGGTCAAGCACGACGTCGATCTGTTCTGCAAGATCAACAACCTCCAGCTGAACTTCACAGGGGAAGGCGATACCTGGCTGATCCAGAAGCCGATACACGTCGAAACGGCGGCCGTCGTCGAGGCGGTAGCGGAAGACGCCTGAGAGGCACCGCCACGGCACAGGCCTTGAACGGCCGCTGATCTTCAGTGGCTGCTTGCCGCGACCTCGTGCGTGCCGCCCTCCGCGGCGGCCGCACTTTCCGCCGGAGCACCGTCGCCGGCCCCCTCTTTCGCCTCGCCACCAATCGCAGCCGTCTCGGTGCCATCAACAGCACTCGGATCGACGCAATCCGCGCGGTCTTCCATCGCAGTCACGATGACCTTGATCTCATCCAGCGAAAGTTCCTTGCGTTCGCCGTAGAATTCACCGTTGCCCGCCGGCTGCCCGGTCGTGTAGCGCGCGACGAACGGCGCCGCCATGCCGGGAATGGCGGCAGGATTGCGCGCGAAAAGCACCTCGGCACCGATGGCCCGACCACGCATGTCGGCCCGGTTCACTGGACCGGCGGCATCGAGCAGGATGACCTGGTAGAGATCGGCTTCCTCATTGTTGGACACGGCGCCGGCGACGCGCAACGCCGTCTTGATGCGCACATCCCCATCCTTGGCGTCCGAGCGCACATATTTACGCAACCATTGCTGGCCATTCCTATCGAGGCGAACGGTGGACACCGTCGTGCAGACGGCACCCGACACCTGTTCTGCCGGTGGCCCGAGCAGCGCATCGCGCCCGACAAAAATCGCGGCCGCCCCTGAGGCACCCGTCAACACGACGATGCCGGTGACGATGATCAGAAGCTTCCGGGACAAGCGGAAGGAGGTCGGAAGGAACTTCACGGGCGATGGTCTTCTCTTAAAACGCAGGAACACGAACGCGCCGAGAGCGCGCGAACTGCCCGCACTCTACAGGCCGTGCGTTTCGGAAGTTTTAAACGCGGGGCGTCCGATTTCGGGACGCCGTTGCGAATGATTTGCAATTGCGTTGACAGAAGCAAAAACAGCCCTATAGTTTAATGCAACTCATTCGCAAAAGCACATCAGGAGAACCGATGCTCCGCCGTTCATTTCATGCCCTTCTTCTCAGCCTGCCGCTCCTTGGTGCGGCCCCTGCTTTTTCCCCCGCCTTCGCCCAGGAAAAACCGAAGGTCGTCACGACCTTCACCATCATCGCCGACATCGCAGCGAATGTGGCGGGCGATGCCGCCGTGGTCGAATCCATCACCAAGCCCGGCGCCGAGATCCACAACTACCAGCCGACCCCGCGCGACATCCTGAAGGCACAGGACGCCAAGCTGGTTTTGTGGAACGGGCTGAACCTCGAACTCTGGTTCCAGAAATTCCTCGCCAATCTCGGCGACGTGCCGAACGTTACCGTCAGCGACGGCATCGAGCCGATGAGCATCGTGCAGGGCCCCTATGAGGGCAAGCCGAACCCGCATGCCTGGATGTCGCCGGCCAATGCGCTCGTCTATGTCGAGAACATCCGCAAGGCACTGGTCGCGCTCGATCCCGCCAATGCCGCGACCTACGATGTCAATGCCAAGGCCTATAGTGCGAAGATCACGGCACTCGGCGCGGAGATGAAGGCGAAGATCGACGCATTGCCGGAAGAAAAGCGCTGGCTCGTCACCAGCGAAGGCGCCTTCAGCTATCTCACCCGCGATTTCGGCCTGAAGGAACTCTTCCTCTGGCCGATCAACGCCGACCAGCAGGGCACGCCCAAGCAGGTGAAGGCGGTGATCGACGCGGTGCGCGAACACAACATCCATGTCGTCTTCTCCGAAAGCACCGTTTCCGCCGACCCGGCAAAACAGGTCGCCGCCGAAACGGGCGCAGCCTATGGCGGCGTGCTCTATGTCGACTCGCTGAGCGAGGTGGATGGCCCCGTGCCGACCTATCTCGATCTCCTGCGCGTCACATCGGAGACCATCGTGAAGGGTCTGTCACAATGATGATGGGCGGCAGGCCGAAGAAGGTGGACGGCATTCGCGCCGAGGACGTGACGGTCACCTACCGCAACGGCCATACGGCGCTTACACATGCCAGCTTCTCCGTGCCGAAGGGTACGATCACCGCCCTTGTCGGCGTCAACGGCGCCGGCAAGTCCACGCTCTTCAAGGCGATCATGGGCTTCGTGCCGGTCGCCGCCGGCAGGGTGACGATCCTCGGCCTCTCGGTGAAGGAGGCGCTGAAGAAGAACCTCGTCGCCTATGTGCCGCAGGCGGAAGAGGTCGACTGGACTTTTCCCGTGCTCGTCGAGGACGTCGTGATGATGGGCCGCTACGGCCACATGAACTGGCTGCGCATCCCGACGAAACGCGACCACGAGATGGTCGACGAGGCCCTTGCCCGCGTGAACATGACCGCCTTCCGCAAGCGCCAGATCGGCGAGCTCTCGGGCGGACAGAGAAAACGCGTCTTCCTCGCCCGCGCGCTCGCACAGGAAGGCCAGGTGATCCTCCTCGACGAACCCTTCACCGGCGTCGATGTGAGAACCGAAGAGCAGATCGTCGAACTGCTCGGCAAGCTGCGCGACGAAGGCCGCGTCATGCTGGTCTCCACACACAATCTCGGCAGTGTTCCCGATTTCTGCGACCGCACCGTCTTCGTGAAAGGCACCGTCATCGCCTCCGGCCCGACGGCCGAGACCTTTACCGAAGCCAATCTCGAGCGCGCCTTCGGCGGCGTGCTGCGCCACTTCATCCTCGGGGGCCACGACCTGCACGACGACGAGGACAAGCGCTCCGTCAAGGTCATCACCGACGACGAACGCCCCTTCGTCATCTACGGCGAGCGCGACACGGAGAAGACGCCGTGATCGACATGCTCCTCGAGCCTTTCGGCTACGGCTACATGGTGAATGCCATGTGGGTGAGTGCACTGGTCGGCTGCATCTGCGGCTTCCTTTCCGCCTATCTCATGCTGAAGGGCTGGTCGCTGATCGGCGACGCGCTCTCCCATTCCATCGTGCCCGGCGTTGCCGGTGCCTACATGCTGGGCTTGCCCTTTGCAGCCGGCGCCTTTCTTTCCGGTGGGCTTGCCGCCGCCGCAATGCTCTTCCTCAACCGCAAGACGCGATTGAAGGAAGACGCCATCATCGGCATGATCTTCTCCTCGTTCTTCGGCCTCGGCCTCTTCATGGTCTCGCTCGCACCGACCCCGGTGAACATCCAGACCATCGTGCTCGGCAATATCCTCGCCGTCAGCCCGGAGGATACGATCCAGCTCGCCATCATCGGCGTCGTTACGCTCGTCATCCTGCTCTTGAAGTGGAAGGACCTGATGGTCACCTTCTTCGACGAAAGCCATGCCCGCTCGATCGGCCTCAATCCGACGGGCCTGAAGATCCTGTTCTTCACGCTGCTCAGCGCCTCGACGGTCGCAGCCATGCAGACGGTCGGCGCCTTTCTGGTCATCGCCATGGTGGTGACGCCGGGCGCGACCGCCTATCTGCTGACAGACCGTTTCCAGCGGCTGATCACGATCGCCGCCGCGCTGGGCGCCGGCACCAGCTTTGTCGGCGCCTATATCTCCTATTTTCTCGACGGTGCGACGGGCGGTATCATCGTCGTGCTGCAGACGGCGATCTTCCTTGCCGCCTTCCTCTTCGCACCGAAACACGGCCTTCTTGCCGCGCGCCGCAGGAGCCGCCGCGCGCTTGAAACCCTGGGGGCCAAGCAGCCATGAACGAGACCCTCGAACTCGCAATCATGCCCTTCCAGCTCGCCTTCATGCAGAACGCCTTTCTGGTGACACTGATGATCGCGGTGCCGATGGCGCTGCTCTCCTGCTATCTCGTACTGAAGGGCTGGTCGCTGATGGGCGATGCGGTCTCGCATGCCGTGCTGCCGGGCGTCGTCATCGCCTATGTCGTGGGCCTGCCCTTCGCGACAGGTGCTTTCGTCGCGGGCCTGTTCTGCGCCCTTTCGGCCGGCTATCTCAAGGACAACAGCCGGGTGAAGGAGGACACCATCCTCGGCATCGTCTTTTCCGGCATGTTCGCACTCGGCCTTGTTCTCTATGTGAAGATCCAGCCGGATATCCATCTCGACCACATCCTCTTCGGTGACATGCTCGGCATCGCCACGTCCGATCTCGTGGAAACGGCGGCGATCGCAGCGGCCGCGACGGCCTTCATCCTTCTCTTCCGCAAGGACCTCCTGGTGCATGCCTTCGACAGACAGCACGCCTCGGCCATCGGCCTGCCGGTGAAACTGCTGCATTACGGTCTGCTCGCCGTTCTGTCCCTCGTCGTCGTCGGTGCGCTGAAGGCGGTCGGCATCATCCTCGCCATCGCCATGCTGGTCGCGCCGGGCGCCATCGCCACCCTCGTCACACGGCGCTTTCCGAGCATGCTCATGGTCGCCGTCGCCGTCGCCCTTGGTGCCACCTTCTTCGGGATCTGGCTGAGCTTCCTCATCGACAGCGCCCCGGCCCCGACCATCGTGCTGCTGATGACCATTCTCTTCATACTCGCCTTCCTGTGGCAGGTGCTCCAGAGCCGGAAACCGGCACAGGAGGCCGGAAAACAGGCCTGAACGGCCACGGTTTGCGGCTCAGTCGACAGCCGTGCGCTTTCCGTCTATCGTCCGCCGCAATCCGCCGTTCCTGCTTCGCGGGCGGCGGCGCAACGAACGAAAACAACACGCAACGGGACGGCATGGCGCATATCGGTATCGTCGGCGGCGGCCTCATGGGCTGCGCCACAGCGCTCAATCTCTTGGAACAGGGCCACAGCGTCACCATTCTCGAGCGCGATGCCGGCGGCCTGCCGGCGTCCGTCGGAAATGCGGGCATCCTGGCCGTGCCGGAAATCGATCCGCTCGCCCGGCTCGACATGCTGCTCTCGGTGCCGAAATGGCTGCTCGATCCGCTGGGGCCTTTGGCCCTGCGCTGGCAGGACCTGCCGGCGCTCACCCCCTGGCTGATCCGTTTCCTTCTCTCCGCGCGCGCCGGCAAGGCTGCGGAAAGCCGCATGGCGCTGCTCCACCTGATGAAGTCGGCGGAAGCCGATCATGCCCGCCTCGGCGCGATGGCCGGTATCTCCGGCCATATGCGCGACACGGGTGCGCTGACGGTCTTCGACAGCGTGGCAGCACGTGACAAGGCGTTTGCACACGAGATAGAGAATGCCAGGCTGCTCGGCTGCAACGTCGAGACGCTGGATGTGGCGGAAGCCCGTCGCCGCGTGCCGGCACTTTCCGGCCCCTTCGCCGGCGCCACCTTCAACGATGGATACAAGACCTTCGAATATCCGCTAACCTTCCTGCGACGGCTGCAGGCGCTGCTGCGCGAACGGGCGGCGCTGATCGACGCCACCGTGTCGCGGGTCGCCCGCACGGAGAGCGGCATCTCCGTGACGACCGAAGGCGGCCGGACCTTCACCTTCGATCGCCTTGCCATTACCGCGGGCGTCTGGTCGCGCCGCTTCGTCGCCGATCTCGGGCTGAAAGTGTTGCTCGAGACCGAACGCGGCTACAATACCACGTTCATGAACCCGTCGACGGCACTCGAAATGCCGGTCTTCTTCTCCGAGCACGGCTTCGTGGCGACGCCTTTCGAAAATGCGCTGCGCATCGGCGGTGCCGTGGAGCTTGCCTCGCCGGACGCACCCGCAAACTACAAGCGCGCCGCCGCCATGCGCCGGAAGATGCGCCGCTATGTCCCTGATCTTCAGGAGGAAGGCGGCACCGAATGGATGGGGCGCCGCCCTTCCACTCCGGATTCAGTACCCGTCATCAGCCTGCACCCGGGCGATCCACGCATCGCCTTCGCCTTCGGCCATGGTCATCTCGGCCTCACGCTTTCCGCAACGACGGGCCGCCATGTGGCGCGCCTGCTCGCGGGCGAAGGCGAAAGCGCACTTGCCCCCTTCTCCATCGCCCGCTTCCAGTAGGCGCGCGATCACAAGAAGCCCCATAAGAACAACAAGAAAGAGATACACCATGCACAAGGTTATTTTCGATACGGACCCCGGCGTCGACGACGCGATGGCGCTGCTGTTCCTGCACAATCATCCCGGGATCGACCTCATCGGCATCACCACTGTCTTCGGCAATGCCGCCATCGAGACCACGACACGCAACGCGCTGTTCCTGAAGCGCGAATGGGGCATTGCGGCCCCCGTCGCCCGCGGCGACGGCAAGACCTACAACCCGATGCGCAACCCGATCGACTGGCCGGTGATGATCCATGGTCATGACGGGCTCGGCAACATCGACGTGCCCGACACGATCGACCTGCCACTCGACCCGCGCCCGGCGCACCGCTTCATCATCGAGACGGTGCGGGCCAATCCCGGCGAAGTGACGCTCATCGCCGTCGGCCGCATGTCGAACCTTGCCTATGCGCTGAAGGAAGACCCCGGTATCGCAGGCCTCGTCAAGCAGGTCATCATCATGGGCGGCGCCTTCGACGTTCCCGGCAACATCACACCGGCGGCGGAAGCCAACATCCACGGCGATCCGGAAGCCGCCGACGCGGTGATGGCGGCACCGTGGAAGGTCGTGGTCGTCGGCCTCGACGTGACGATGAAGACCGTGATGACCCGCAGGCGCCTTGCCGAACTCACCGAGAGGAACGGCACGCACCTGAAGTTGCTCTCCGACATCTCGCAGTTCTACATCGACTTCTACGGCCAGCACGTGAAGGACGAGGGCATGGTGGTGCATGACAGCTGCGCCTGCATCTACCTCGTCGCGCCGGAGCTCTTCACCACACGCCCCGGCGCCATCCGCGTCGTCGCCGGCGGCATTGCCGACGGTCAGACGATCCAGAAGCCGGATGCCCGCACGTTCCCGCCCGGCAACTGGGACGATCTGCCGAGCCAGCATGCCTGCATCGGCATCGATGCGGAAAAGGTGATGGCCCTGCTCGACGAGACGCTCGTGCGATAGGACGGAGCAGCCGGCCGGGGACTACCGCCCGCCGGCTCGTTCCTGCCACCAGCGCAGCACGCGCAACGCCCTCAGCGTGATCCAGCGCGAGGGCTTTCCCACCTCTTCCATCTCGAACCATACCGGCCCTTTCAGCTGCCAGTCGAGCGGCCAGGTACCGTCTTCCGACTGCCGGGAGCGAAGATGATCGATGGCCTCGCCAAGCCTGGAATCCGGGGGTGTGCCGTCCACCAGGGAAGCCGCGCGAAAATAGTCGAGCCCGCGCAGAAGATCGTAGCGCCAGCGGTACGGGTGGAGGAAGGCCAGATAGCGCATATCGGCCGGCACGCCGCTGACCAGACGGCGAAAGAGGCCCCGTTTCAAGAGATATTCTTCACCGGCCGAGCGCGCAGCACGCGTTCCCGGCGTTGCGCCTACGGCGGTTTCGTATTCCAGAAGACCTTCCAGCACATTGATCGTAGAATGGAAGGAAGAGCGGTGCGAGCCGTTGCAGCGCTCGCAGTTCCAGCCGCCGTCCGGCTGCCGCTCGCCGAGAAGACGCGCGACAATCGGCGAGACGTCGATGCCGAAGTAGGCACCCGTGATCACCGTTCGCCCGTTGATGCACTCCTCCACCTCGCCTTCCCAATAGGGCTGTCCATCACGATCCCAGCGTGAATTGCGTCCGATGAGGTCGACCGTTCGCCGTGCCCGTTCACTCGATGGATCGAGGCCGAAATCGTAGAGTTGCTGGAGCGAGAAGCAGGTGGCGGTCCAGGCCTGGCCGAATTCACGCCATTTCTCTTCGGTGTAGTTCGCCGGCAGGAAGGCGCCGCCGGCCCATTGCCCGTCCTCATCCTGGTGGGAGAGAAGTCTTGCACCCCAACCTTCGGTCTCCACCCGCGCACGCTCGGCCCGCCATTCCGCCTCCGGCACGTCGAGAAGATCGCGCACCACCTGCCAGCGGATCGCGGGATCCGAAGCAAGAAGCCAGTCGATGACGGAGCTGGTGGACGCCATGCGGCAAGCCTACCAGCCCTGCTTGTGTCTGGCTATTGCGCCGCCGCCGGCAACTGCCAGTCGATCGGCTGGCGTCCGTGCTGCTCAAGAAAGGCATTCGCCTTGGAGAACGGCCGCGAGCCGAGAAAGCCGTTATGGGCAGACAGCGGCGAAGGATGGGCGGACCGCAGGACGAGGTGACGATCCCGGTCGACGAAAGCCGCCTTCTTCTGGGCATAGGAGCCCCAGAGGATGAAGACAACAGGCTTTTCCTGCTCGTTGACGGCGCGGATGACCGCATCGGTGAACCGTTCCCAGCCACGCCCCTGGTGCGAGGCCGCACGGCCCATCTCCACGGTCAGCACGCTGTTCAAGAGCAGGACGCCCTGCTTGGCCCAATGCTCCAGAAATCCGTGGCGGGCCGGCGGGATACCGAGGTCCTCCTGCATTTCCTTGTAGATGTTGACCAGCGACGGCGGGGTGCGCACGCCTGGCTGCACGGAAAAGCAGAGCCCGTGCGCCTGCCCCTCGCCGTGGTAGGGGTCCTGGCCCAAGATAACGACGCGCACATCTGCAAGCGGTGTCAGGTCAAGGGCCCGGAAGTACTCCGACCCCTTCGGGAAGATGCGCCGTCCTGCCTCTTTCTGCTCCAGCAGGAAGGCCCTGAGATCGGCCATATAGGGGCTGGAGAACTCCGCCGCCAAAGGCGCCTTCCAGCTTTCCCCCACCTTTACTTCACCCGCTGCCATCGCCCGCTCCCGCCAAACTTTTCGAGAAAGCGGAGCTTAGCGCCTGACGACGGCGAGAACCGGCCGCAAGGCCGGTCATCCACAGCTAATCTTGCCCGACGCCAAGCACGGACATCAGGTTTTTCATGCGTGCGGCGGCGAGGTCCGGCCTGTCGAGCACGTTGGCCCGGTCGGCCAGGCGGAAGACCTCGGCATAATGCAAAAGGCCCCGGGCCGACTGCATGCCATCAGGCATGGTGAAATGGTCCTGGTGACCGTTCAGCCAGGCGAGGAAGACGACGCCCGCCTTGTAGTACGGTGTCGGCGCCTCGAAGATCTTGCGCGAAAGCGGGACCGTCGGCGCGATGACGGCGCGAAAGGTGGCAACATCGCCAGCCGCAAGCGCAGCAAGCGCCTTGGAAGCCTGCGGCGCCACCGCATCGAAGATGCCAAGCAGGGCGTGGCTGTACCTCTGCCCGTCCCCCTCGATCAGTTCGGCGTAATTGAAGTCGTCGCCCGTGAAGCAGATCACACCCTCGGGCAGCCGGTTGCGCAGCGCCACCTCACAGGCATTGTCGAGCAGCGAAATCTTGATGCCCTCGACCTTGTCGCGGTTCTCGGCGATGATCGACAGAACCGTTTCCAGCGCCGGCTCGAAAGTCCCGGAACCCCAGTAACCGGCAAGCTGCGGGTCGAACATGTCGCCCAGCCAGTGCAGCACGACCTTGTCCTTCGCCTGGCCGAGAATATGGCCGTAGACCCTGCGGTAATCGTCCGGTGAGGCCGCCAGGCGGGCGAGTGCCCGGCTCGCCATCATAATGGCACGGCCGCCGTGTTTTTCCACGAAACCGACCTGCTCCTCATAGGCCCGAATCACGTCGTCCAGCGAACGGGCATCGGCGGGGTTGAGGTGATCCGTGCCCGCACCGCAGGCAAGATCGGCACCCGGCACGGTCTTCGCCTCGGCGAGCGAGCGGCGGATCAGCTCCTGCGCGCCGGCCCAGTCGAGCCCCATGCCGCGCTGCGCCGTGTCCATCGCCTCGGCGATCCTGAAGCCGAGCGACCAGAGGTGATGCCGGAACGCCATCGTACGCTCCCAGTCGATGGCCGGCGCCTCCCAGGGCCGCACATCGCGGCGCGGATCGGAAACCACATGGGCCGCCGCATAGGCGATGCGGCTGAAGGTCGGCACAACGGAGGAGCGCGGAAGCGGCGTCCCGACAAGATCGTAGCGGGAAAGGCCGCCATCCGGCAGCGGCAGGGTAAGGCTGATCGGCATGAAATCCTCCCGAGGTTTTTCACGGCAATAATTTAGATCGTTCCAAATTTCAAGATGGATTTTTTGAACGGCCGGTCGCCGCAGTCGAGCAGATTCGGATGAATTTGAGGATCAGGCCCTTTGACTTCTCTCTCGGCAACGCCAAAAACAACCGAAAAATATCGAAAATCAGTCTGAAACCGCAATATCGGCGCGATCTGATAAGAATGCGAACAATCCAGAAGACATCCAAGCACTGTCACCGCAGAGCCTACGCGAACGCACTTGACAAATTTGGAACGATCCAATTATGTTGCGCCAACAAACAGCGAAAACGATCGCCGCGCAGGGAGGAAGACCGTGAACAAGAGCCGGGTGACCGTCGTCGATATTGCACGCGCCGCCGGCGTGTCGAAGTCGACCGTCTCGCTCGTCCTGCAGGCAAGCCCCCTGGTGAACGAGGTGACCCGCGCCAAGGTGAACGCCGTCATTCGCGACCTCGGTTACGTCTACAATCGCGGCGCGGCGAACCTGCGCCAGTCCGCCTCCTCGCGGATCATCGGCATCATCGTCAACGACCTCACCAATTCCTTCTTCGCCGAGCTTGCTGTCGGCATGGACATGGTCATGCAATCGGCCGGCTACGTGCAGTTCCTGTCGAATTCGGCTGAGAGCGTCGACCGCCAGCGCGAGGTTATCGCCTCGATGCGCGAACACGGCATTGCCGGCCTCATCCTGTCGCCGGCCCGCGGCACGGAGGCGGCCGATCTGAAACCGCTCGCCGCCAGCGGCATCCCGGTCGTCGCCGTGGTGCGCAACGTCATCGGCGCCAAGGTCTCGACGCTGTTCTCCGACAATTATGCCGGCGCAAAGGATGCCGTCCGGCACCTCGTCTCGCTCGGCCACACCCACATCGCCTTCCTCGGTGGCATCGCCAACACGACGGTCTTCGCCGAGCGCGTCGAAGGCTGGCGGGATGCCCTTGCCGAAGCAGGACTTGCAGCGCCGGACCGGCTCGTCATCAGCACGGCGGCCTCGCGCGCCGGCGGCGTCGCCGCCATCGAACGCGCGCTGCTGCTGCCCGAAGCGCCGACCGCCGCGCTGTGCTTCAACGACGCGGCCGCCTTCGGCGTCTGCGACGGCCTGCGTGCCGCCGGCAAGGAGCCCGGCCGCGACTTCGCCGTCGTCGGCTTCGACGACGTGATCGAGGCCCAGACCGCCGTGCCGGCGCTGACGACGGTGTCCGTCGACCCCCAGGGCATGGGCCGGCGCGCCGCGCAACTCTTGCTGAAACAGATCAATGCCGGCCGGGTGGAACCCGAGACCATCGTCAGCTCCGTGCGCCTCGTCGTGCGCCAGAGCTGCGGCGCCGGCCAGACGGACAGGACGAGGAGGATTTCCGCATGACACGGTGGGGTTTGATCGGCGCCAGCACGATCGCGAAGGAATGGGTGATCGGCGCGATCCGCGCGACGGGCGGCGATGTCGTATCCGTGATGAGCACGAGCGCCGAGCGAGGCCGCACCTATGCGGACGAACAGCGCATCGCAAAGTCGGTCACGACGCTCGCCGATCTGCTTGACGATCCGGAGATCGACGCCGTCTACATCTCGACGACGAACGAACTGCACCGCGACCAGGCCCTCGCCGCAGCGAAGGCGGGCAAGCACATCCTGTGCGAAAAGCCGCTTGCCCTCTCGCTCGACGACGCCCGCGCCATGATCGCGGCAGCCAAGGCGTCCGGCGTGGTGCTCGCGACGAACCACCACCTGCGCAATGCTGCGACGCACCGGGCGATGCGCGATGCCATCAAGGCCGGGCGCATCGGCAAGCCGCTGTCAGCCCGCGTCTTCCACGCCGTTTACCTCCCGCCGCACCTGCAGGGCTGGCGGCTCGACAAGCCGGAGGCCGGCGGCGGCGTCATCCTCGACATCACCGTGCACGACGCCGATACCCTGCGTTTCGTGCTCGACGACGATCCGGCGGAAGCCGTCGCCTTCTCGCAGGCTGGCGGCATGGGCAAGGCAGGACTGGAGGATGCGGTGATGGGCGTGCTGCGCTTCCGCTCCGGCACGATCGCGCAGTTCCACGACGGCTTCACCACGAAATTCGCGGAAACCGGCCTAGAAGTCCATGGCACGGAAGGCTCGCTGATCGGCCGCAACGTCATGACGCAGCGCCCCACCGGCACGGTGACGCTGCGCAGTGCAGATGGCGAGCACGATCTGCCGCTCGACCACCGCAATCTCTATGAGACCACCCTTGCCGCCTTCCACGCCGCCATTGCCGGCAAGGGAACGCCATCGGCCACCGGCGAGGACGGTATCTGGTCGCTGGCGACAGGCCTTGCCGTCGTCGAAGCGGCGCGCACGGGCCATGTGGTTCGCATCGAGCCGGGACTGTGAGCCCCATGAGCAAGCATATCACCCCGCGCGAGGCGGCAGGCCTGATCCCCGACGGCGCCATCGTTTCCGTCTCCTCCTCCTCCGGCCTCGGCTGCCCGGACCTGATGCTGAAGGCGATCGGCGAACGTTTCGACGAAACGGGCCATCCGAAGAGCCTGACGACGCTGCACCCCATCGCCGCCGGCGACATGAGCGGCATCAAGGGTGTCGACCACATCGCGAAAAAGGGCCTGCTGAAGAAGATCATCGGCGGCTCGTATCCGTCCGGACCCTCGTCTTCCGAACCGCCGCTGATCTGGCAGATGATCGGAAAGGATGAGGTGGCCGCCTACAACATCCCCTCCGGTATCCTCTTCGACATGCACCGCGAGGCCGCCGCAAAGCGCCCCGGCGTCATCACCAAGGTCGGCCTTGAAACTTTTGTCGACCCAAGCCGCGAAGGCTGCGCGATGAACGCCTCCGCCGCAAACGAACCGGTGGTGGAGAAGATTACCTTCGCCGGCGAGGAATGGCTCTACTTCAAGGCGATCGCGCCTCACGTGGCGATCATCCGCGCCACCACCGCCGACGAGCGCGGCAACCTCACCTATGAACACGAGGGCGCCTACCTCGGCGGGCTCGACCAGGCGCTCGCCGCCCGCAACAATGGCGGCATCGTCATCGCGCAGGTCAAGCGCATCACCAAGGACGGCTCCCTGAAGCCGCACGACGTGCGCGTGCCCGGCGTGCTGGTCGACTATATCGTGGTCGACCCGGAACAGAAGCAGACGACGCAGACGCTGTACGACCCCGCCATTTCCGGCGAGATCTTCCGCCCGCTCGACACATTTCGCGTGCCGGAATTCAACATCCAGAAGGTCATTGCCCGCCGGGTCGCCGAGGAGCTGGAAGCCGGCAGCGCCGTCAATCTCGGCTTCGGCATCTCCGCCAACGTACCGCGCATCCTGCTCGAAGAGGGCCTGCACGGTGCCGTCACCTGGGTGATCGAACAGGGCGCGGTCGGCGGCGTGCCGCTGCTCGATTTCGCCTTCGGCTGCGCCTCGAACGCCGACGCCTTCATGCCTTCGCCCTACCAGTTCACCTATTTCCAGGGCGCCGGCTTCGATGCCTCGCTGCTCTCCTTCCTGGAAATCGGCAAGGACGGCTCGGTGAACGTTTCGAAACTCTCCTTCCGCCCGCATGTAACGGCAGGGGCCGGCGGCTTCGTCGACATCACGGCGCGGGCAAAGAAGATCGTCTTCTCCGGCATGTTCAATGCCGGCGCGAAGCTTGCGATCGAAGGCGGCAAGCTGGTGATCGAGAAAGAAGGCAAGCTGAAGAAACTGGTCAATGCCGTCGAGCATGTCACCTTCTCCGGCCCGCGCGGCGTGGCGCAGGGGCAGGACATCACCTATGTCACCGAGCGCTGCGTCATGAAGCTGACGCCGGAGGGTATCGTGCTCACCGAGATCGCACCCGGCGTCGACCTCAGGACACATATCCTCGACCAGTCGGAGTTCGCGCTGATCGTTTCACCCGATCTCAAGGTGATGGACGCAAAGCTCTTCACCGATGCGCCGACCGGCCTCACGCTGCCCGAAAAGGCGCCGCGCAAGCTGGTGGGGGCCACCCATGGCTGAACAGCGCATCCGCATCTCCATCGAAGGCCCCGTCGCGACGATTACCGCCGCACGTCCGGAAAAGCTCAACGCCTTCGACATCGACATGTTGAAGGAGCTTTCGGCCGCCTGCGACACCATCGAGGAAAATGCCGCGGTGCGCGTCGCCATTCTCACCGGCGAGGGCAAGGCCTTTTCGGCCGGCGGCGATATCCGGGCCTGGGCCGGCATGGAGGCGAACACGTTCGGTCATGCGTGGGTACGCTTCGGCCATCGTGTCTTCGAGCGGCTGGCGACTTTGCGCATGCCGCTGATTGCTGCCGTTAACGGCCATGCGCTTGGCGGCGGGCTGGAACTGGCGGCCGCAGCCGATATCCGCATCGCGGAAACCCAGGTGAAGATCGGCCTGCCGGAAGCCGGCCTCGGCATGGTGCCCGGCTGGTCCGGCACGCAGCGGCTGGTGAAGCGCTTTGGCGCACAGGCGGTGCGCCGGATGCTGCTCGGCGGCGAGGTACTGACAGCGGTAGAGGCCCAGATTGCCGGCATCATCGACCAGGTCGTCGAGACAGGCACGGCCGTCGAAGCCGCAAAGGCCTACGCAGCGCGCATCGCAGCGCGCGGGCCGGCGGCAACGGAGGTGTCGAAGCTGATGATCGCGGTGGCGAACGGCGAGGACAATGGTGCGGCGGTGGAGGCCCTCGGCTCGATCCTCGTCGCCAAGACCGGGGACCTGAAGGAAGGTGTCGCCGCCTTCACGGGCAAACGCCCCGCCGATTTCAAGGGAGAATGGTAATGACCACGCATGTGAAACCCAAGGCGCTCGAAAACTTCAAGGCGCGCGATTTCCGCATGCTGATCGACGGCATCTGGACGGAGGGCGCCGGCGATCCGATCGAACGCATCGCGCCGGGCCATGGCATCGTGGTCAGCCGCTACCCGGCCGGCAGCAAGGCCGATGCCGAACGCGCCATCGCCGCCGCACGCAAGGCCTTCGACGACGGGCCATGGCCGTCCATGACCGGCGCCGAACGCTCGAACATCCTCCTCAAGGCCGCCGACCTCATTGCCGCCCGGGCGGAGGAACTGGCCTTCCTCGACTGCATCGAAAGCGGCAAGCCGATCAGCCAGGCGAAGGGTGAACTCGGCGGTGCCGTCGATATCTGGCGCTACGCCGCAGCGCTCGCCCGCGACCTGCACGGCGAAAGCTACAACACGCTTGGCGACGGCACGCTTGGCGTCGTTCTGCGCGAGGCGATCGGCGTCGTGTCGATCATCACGCCGTGGAACTTCCCCTTCCTGATCGTAAGCCAGAAATTACCATTCGCGCTCGCCGCGGGCTGCACGACGGTGGTCAAGCCGTCCGAACTCACCTCGGGATCGACGCTTGTCCTCGGAGAGATCCTGATCGAGGCCGGCGTGCCCGCAGGTGTTGTCAACATCGTCACCGGCACCGGGCCGGAGGTCGGCGCACCGATGACGACGCATCCCGACGTCGACATGATCTCCTTTACCGGTTCAACCGGTGTCGGACGCCTGACCATGACCAATGCCGCCCAGACCTTGAAGAAGGTATCGCTCGAACTCGGCGGAAAGAACCCGCAGATCGTCTTCCCGGATGCCGATCTCGACGCCTTCATCGACGCCGCCGTCTTCGGCGCCTATTTCAACGCCGGCGAATGCTGCAATGCCGGCTCACGGCTGATCCTGCACAAATCGATCGCGGCCGATGTCACGGCCCGCATCGCGGAACTGGCGAAGAAAGTGAAAGTCGGCGATCCACTCGACCCCGCAACGCAGGTCGGCGCGATCATCACGCCGCAGCATCTCGAAAAAATCGGCGCCTATGTCGATGGCGCGGCGAAGGCCGGTGCTTCGGTCGCGCTCGGCGGCGCGGCGCTGGATCTCGGCCTCGGTCAGTTCATGGCCCCGACCATTCTCTCGGGCGTTCAGCCTGATATGGCCGTCGCCCGCGAAGAAGTGTTCGGTCCGGTGCTTTCGGTTCTGACCTTCGAGACGACGGAAGAGGCGATCCGCATCGCCAACGCCATTGACTACGGCCTGTCCGCCGGCGTCTGGAGCCGCGATTTCGACACGTGCCTCACCATCGGCCGCAAGGTTCGCGCCGGCACGGTCTGGATGAACACCTTCATGGACGGCGTGTCCGAACTGCCCTTCGGCGGCTACCGCCAGTCCGGCCTCGGCCGTGAACTTGGTCGCCATGCGGTGGAGGATTATACGGAGACCAAGACACTCAACATGCATATCGGCGCACGCACCGGCTGGTGGATGCCGCGATGAGCAACGCTCTCCCGACAACCACGGCAGGGACCGGCGCTGCCGCCCGCTCAGGGCGTCGGGAAGCTGAATTGCGGGCTCTGCAGGATGGTGAGGTCCTCGATCGGCTCACCGCCGATCCGCTTCAGCAGCAGTCGGCCCATCGCCTCTCCCGCCGAAGTCAGGTCTTCGTAGAGCGTCTCGACCTTCGGCTGGATCTGGCTGAGCAGCCGCGAGGTCTGCTTGGCGACAATATCGTATTCACCGCCAAGCGAGAGGCCGCGGTCGCTCATTCCGGTGATCGTGGCGAGCGCCGAGACTTCGCCGGGACAGGCGAAACCATCCGGTGGATCGGGCTCGGTGCTGCGGCGGCGCACATAGTCGCGAATCATGTCGGCGGGACTGTCGAGATCGAGCGCGTCGGGGATCTCGTAGGCAACGCCGGCCTCTCGCACAGCGGTCATGAAACCGTGCAGCATATGCTGGTAGAAGGTGAGGCGCCGGGGTGGCAGGACGATCGTCACCTTGCGCCGGCCCTTGGCGATCAGCCGCCTGGTGGCAGCATAGGCGAAGGCGAAGTTGTCGTAATCGACGAAGGCGTGCGGCGTGGAGAACTCCGTACGGCCATGTGTGACGAAGGGAAAGCCGTTTTCCAAAAGCAGCCGCACACGCGGATCGAAGGGTTCCGTGCGCGAGAAGATCAGCCCATCGGCCATACCGTTGCGGATGATGTAGTTGACCGCTTCGACATTGCTGCCGTCGAGGAAATTCGGCGTGACGATGAGGTGGTAGGGCGTTCCCTGGAGGGCGCGCGCCAGACCGTGCATGATGGACGTGCCAAAGCCCAGGATCTCCTCGTGTGGATCGAGCAGAACGGACACGACATTGGTGCGGCCGGTCTTGAGGCGCTGGGCAGCACGGTCCGGCAGATAGCCGATTTCGGCTGCGACCTCATGCACGCGACGGCGCGTCGTCTCGGAAATCTGCGGCGCGTTGCCAAGTGCACGGGAGACCGTGGTGACCGCAAGGCCCGTCATTTCCGCAATCGTCTTCAGCGTCGGCTTGCCGGTTCGAAGCGCGGAGCGGGCGGGATCACTGTCGGCGGGCTTTTCGATGCGGGACACGGGTGCGGTTCTTCAGATAGCGGCAGGCGATATGCGGCACCATATCCACGCACCTCGCCTTCGGCAATCTTGCGCTGCACAGAATTTAAAACGATTTCAGTGCGCCGCACAACGTCCTTAGAACTGCGGAAACTACCTGAGTTGCCGCAATTTACTGCATTTGTAGAAGCATATCCGGGGACGCACGCCGCACGCTTGACTCTGCAAATTTACAACGTTTTAAATTGGAGCGGCGCTTTGAGCCGCAGATGAACTATCGGCGGGAGGAGGCTCTCGCCCTTCAAACTTGCAAACGGGAGGAATACGATGCGCAAGTTTCTGACAACCACCGCGATCGCCGCGGTGATGATGACGATGGGCGGCATGTCCGCCAAGGCCGCCGAAGGCGTGGAAGTCCTGCACTGGTGGACCTCGGGCGGTGAAGCCGCCGCGCTCGACGTCTTGAAGAAGGATCTCGAATCCAAGGGTATTTCCTGGACCGACATGCCGGTCGCCGGCGGCGGCGGCACGGAAGCCATGACGGTCCTGCGCGCCCGCGTCACGGCCGGCAACGCGCCGACCGCGGTGCAGATGCTCGGCTTCGACATTCTCGATTGGGCCAAGGAAGGCGCGCTCGGTAACCTGGACGAGATCGCCGCCAAGGAAGGCTGGGACAAGGTGATCCCGACCGCCCTGCAGCAGTTCTCCAAGTATGACGGCCACTGGATCGCTGCTCCCGTCAACGTGCACTCCACCAACTGGGTGTGGGTTAACAAGGCGGCGCTCGACAAGGCCGGCGGCAAGGAGCCGACGAACTGGGATGAACTCGTCTCCCTGCTCGACAAGTTCAAGGAACAGGGCATCACGCCGGTCGCCCATGGCGGCCAGCCGTGGCAGGACGCGACGATCTTCGACGCCGTCGTGCTCTCCTTCGGCAACGATTTCTACAAGAAGGCCTTCATCGACCTCGATCCGGAAACGCTGGGCGGCGCCCAGATGAAGGAAGCCTTCGACCGCATGACGAAGCTGCGCTCCTATGTGGACGACAACTTCTCAGGTCGTGACTGGAACCTCGCTTCGGCCATGGTCATCGAAGGCAAGGCCGGCGTGCAGTTCATGGGCGACTGGGCGAAGGGCGAATTCATCAAGGCCGGCAAGAAGCCGGGCACGGACTTCGTCTGCATGCGCTTCCCGGGCACCCAGGGTTCGGTCACCTTCAACTCCGACCAGTTCGCGATGTTCAAGGTCGCCGACGACAAGGTTCCGGCCCAGTTGACCATGGCCTCGGCCATCGAAAGCCCGGTCTTCCAGTCGGCCTTCAACGTGGTCAAGGGCTCTGCCCCGGCCCGCACGGACGTTTCCGACGAAGCCTTCGACGATTGCGGCAAGAAGGCGATCAAGGACCTTGCGGAAGCCAACACCAACGGCTCGCTGTTCGGCTCCATGGCGCACGGCCACGCCAACCCGGCCTCGGTCAAGAACGCCATCTACGACGTCGTGACCCGCCAGTTCAACGGCGAACTGTCATCGGAAGAAGCCGTCACGGAACTGAAGGCCGCCGTCGAGGCTGCGAAGTAAGGCAAGGGCGCTGCCCCTCACCCTAACCCTCTCCCCGCAAGCGGGGAGAGGGGACAGAGAGGGCACGGCAGAATCCCTTCTCCCCGCTCGCGGGCAGAAGGTGCCGGCAGGCGGATGAGGGGCAAGACCCCACCGCACCAACACGATTTTCAACGGTGGTATCGACCATGGATAGCCGAAGCCGGCTGCAGGAGCTTTTGCCGAAGCTCGTGCTAGCCCCCAGTTTCCTCATCGTGCTCGTCTTCGTCTACGGCTTCATCGCCTATACGGGCTTTTTGTCCCTGACGGACAGCAAGATGCTGCCCTCCTACAATTTCGTAGGGCTCAGCAACTATTCCAAACTCTGGGCGCTGCCGCACTGGTGGCGGGCGATCTCCAATCTGGCGATCTTCGCTTCACTCTACATCGTCATCTGCTCGGTGCTGGGCCTCGGCCTCGCCATCCTGCTCGACCAGAAGATCCGCGCCGAAGGCATTTTGCGGCCGATCTATCTTTACCCGATGGCGCTTTCCTTCATCGTCACGGGCACCGCCTGGAAGTGGTTCCTCGATCCCGGCATCGGGCTTGAGAACACCATGCACCTCTGGGGCTGGGAAAGCTTCGCCTTCAGCTGGATCAAGGACCGCAACTACGCGATCTACTGCGTGGTGATCGCCGCCGTCTGGCAATCCTCCGGCTTCGTCATGGCGATGTTCCTCGCCGGCCTTCGCGGCGTCGACAACGAGATCATCAAGGCGGCGCAGATCGACGGCGCCTCGACCTCGACCATCTACCGCCGCATCATCATTCCGCTGATGCGCCCGGTGTTCCTCTCCGCCTTCGTCGTGCTCGCCCACCTCGCCATCAAGGCATACGATCTTGTGGTGGCCTTGACGGGCGGCGGCCCCGGCCAGGCGACCGAACTGCCGGCGACCTTCATGTATTCCTACACCTTCACCCGCAACCAGATGGGCATCGGTGCGTCCTCGGCGATCATCATGCTGGTCATGATCTTCTCGATCATCATCCCCTACCTCTATTCCGAAATCCGCGGAGGCAAAGGCCGATGAGCGCTCAAAATCCCGACAACGTCATCTCGCACAACAAGCTGACGCGCGCCCTCATCTATTCCGCGCTCATCCTCTTTGCGGTCTACTACCTGCTGCCGCTCTACGTAATGCTGGTCAATTCGCTGAAGCCGCTGGAGGAAATCCGCCAGGGCGGCATGCTGAACCTGCCGCAGGCCTGGACCATCGAGCCCTGGCTGCAGGCCTGGTCGACCGCGCAGATCGGCGTGCAGCCGACCGGCCTTCGCCCCTTCTTCATCAACTCGATCCTGATGGTCGTGCCGGCCGTCGCCATCTCCACCGTCATCGGCGCGCTGAACGGCTATGTCTTGACCAAGTGGCAGTTCAAGGGCTCGAACGTCTTCTTCGGCCTGCTGCTGCTCTCCTGCTTCATCCCGTTCCAGATCGTGCTGATCCCGATGGCGCGCATTCTGGGCGCGCTCGGGCTTGCCGGCTCGCTCTGGGGGCTGATCCTCGTCCATGTCGTCTACGGCATCGGCTTCACGACGCTCTATTTCCGCAACTACTACGAAAACTTCCCGACCGAGCTGGTGCGCGCGGCGCAGATCGACGGCGCAAGCTTCTTCCAGATTTTTTATCGCATCCTGCTGCCGTCCTCCGGCCCGATCATTGTCGTCTCGGTCATCTGGCAGTTCACCAATATCTGGAACGACTTCCTGTTCGGTGCGTCCTTCTCGGGCGCTTCGACGACGCCGATGACCGTGGCGCTCAACAACCTCGTCCAGTCCTCGACGGGCGTGAAGGAATACAACGTACACTTTGCCGGCGCGATCCTCGCCGCGCTCCCCACCCTCATCGTCTACATCGTCTCCGGACGGTACTTCGTGCGCGGCCTGATGTCCGGCGCCGTGAAAGGATAACGCCATGTCTTTCTTGAAAATCAGCAGCCTGCGCAAATCCTACGGTTCGCTCGAAATCCTGAAGGATATCAACATCGAGATCGAACAGGGCGGCTTCCTCGTGCTCGTCGGCCCCTCCGGCTGCGGCAAGTCCACGCTGCTCAACACGATCGCCGGGCTCGAACCGATCACCTCGGGCGATATCGCCATCGACGGCCGCTCGGTCTCTGGCCTGCACCCGTCCAAGCGCGACATCGCCATGGTGTTCCAGTCCTACGCGCTCTACCCGAACATGACCGTTGCCGGGAACATCGCCTTCGGCATGGAAATCCGCGGCGTGCCGAAGGAAGAACGCGACAAGGCGATCAAGCAGGTCGCCGACATGCTGCAGATCGGCCATCTCCTGGAGCGCAAGCCCGGCCAGCTCTCCGGCGGCCAGCGCCAGCGCGTCGCCATGGGCCGCGCGCTGGTGCGCGACCCGAAACTCTTCCTGTTCGACGAGCCGCTGTCGAACCTCGACGCCAAGCTGCGCGTCGACATGCGCACGGAAATCAAGCGCCTGCACCAGCGCATGAAGACCACCATCGTCTATGTGACGCACGACCAGATCGAGGCGATGACGCTCGCCACCAAGATCGCCGTGCTGAAGGACGGCGTGCTCCAGCAATTCGGCTCGCCTGCGGAAATCTACAACAACCCGGCCAACACCTTCGTTGCCGATTTCATGGGATCGCCCGCCATGAACCTGCTCAAGGCCAAGGTCGAGACCAACGGTTCGGGCATGGCCGTCTCGCTCGCCCGCCATCAGGCGGAGCCGCTGGTGCTCTCCGTCCCCAACGCCCCCGGCAGCCTTTCGGCCTATAACGGCAAGGACGTGATCTTCGGCATCCGCCCGGAGGCGCTGACCGACCCGGATGGCGCGGACCGCAACGCCCGCACCGTCGCGGAAGGCGATTGCCTGATCGAGGTGGTGGAGCCCGCCGGTGCCGACACCTTCGCCGTCACCCATCTCGGCGGCAAGGAGATCGTCGCGCGCCTACGCGCCGACGTGCGCATCGCCGCCGGCCAGATGGCGCGCCTTGCCTTCAACCTCGACAAGGCCGTGTTCTTCGACCCCGCAAGCCAGCTTCGCATCGCCTGAGATTTTTCAATGACCACGCAGCCGGACATCGTCATCATCGGATCGGGCATCGGCGGCTCCACCATGGCCGCCGCACTTGCCCCGACGGGTGCTAGGATCGTCATCCTCGAAGCGGGCGATCACCTGCCCGACCGCCCGGAAAACCGCGACCAGCGCGCCATCTTCCAGCGCGGCCATTTCCGCCCGAAGGAGATGTGGTACGAGGCTGACGGCACCGCCTTCAACCCCGGCAACTACTACAATGTCGGCGGCAATTCGAAATTCTACGGTGCGGTGCTGGTGCGCTACCGCCGTGAGGATTTCGAGGAAATGCGCCACCGCGACGGCGTCTCCCCCGCCTGGCCCTTCCCCTATGAGACGCTGGAGCCGTGGTACTCGGCCGCGGAAAAACTCTACAATGTCCGCGGCACGCTCGGCGACGACCCGACCGAGCCGCACCATTCCGCGCCCTACCCCTTCCCGCCGGTGCCAGACGAGCCCGCCATCGCCAGAGTACGCGCGAAAATGAAGGCGAACGGCCTGCATCCCTATTCGCTGCCGCTCGGTGTCGATATCGACCGCTGGCTCGCCAAGGCGAAGACGCCTTGGGACGCGCATCCGAATGCAAACGACGGCAAGATGGATGCCGAGAGCACGGCGCTCGCTGAAGCGCTGAAACATAAAAATGTCGAACTGCGCACCAATTGCAGGGTGACGCGGCTCGCCACAGCCCCGCACGGCCGCACTATCGCGACCGTGCACTATCAGCGCGGCGGCGAGGCGGAGAGCGTTTCACCGAAACTGGTCATCCTCTCGGCCGGCGCGGTGCAATCCGCGGTGCTTCTGCTGCGCTCGGCCTCGGAAGCCTTCCCGAAGGGGCTCGCCAACAGCTCCGACCAGGTCGGCCGCAACTTCATGAACCACAATTCGAGCGCCGTGATCGGCCTCTCGCCGTTCTACAGGAACACCTCCGTCTACCAGAAGAGTTTCGGCTTCAACGACTACTATCTCTCGGACGGCAACGGCGGCCCGCCGCTCGGCAATGTGCAGCTTCTCGGCCGCGTCTCGGGAAAGATCCTGAAGGCCAACATGCCCTCCGTGCCGGAATGGCTGCTGGAACAGGTGGCGGCCCGCGCCATCGATTTCTACGCCATGAGCGAGGACCTGCCACATCCCGAAAGCCGCATCCTGGTCGATCACGACCGGATCGTCATGAAATGGACGCGCACCAACTGGCAGGCTCATCTCGATCTCGTGACCAAGCTGAAAACCGCCCTGAAGAAGGCCGGTTTCCCGATCGTGCTTGCCCGCGCCTTCGACAAGCGCACGCCCTCGCACCAATGCGGCACCGTGCGCATCGGCAACGACCCGGCGACCGCGCCGCTCGACATCTGGTGCCGCGCCCATGACCACCCGAACCTCTTCGTGGTCGACGCCTCCTACCTGCCGACATCCGCCGCGGTGAACCCGGCCCTGTCCGTCGCCGCCCAGGCGCTGCGCGTCGCCGATCACATCCAATCGAGGGATCTTGCCGCATGACGACCTCAGCACGTCCCGTCGCCATCGTCACCGGCGGCCGCCGCGGCATCGGCCTCGGCATCGCCAGGGCGCTTGCGGCCGACGGTTTCGACATCGCCATAACAGGCATCGGGGATAGCGATGCCGCGACCGACGCCATGCTCGCCGATTTTTCCACCTTCGGCGCAAAGGCCGTTTATCTCAAGGCAGACCTTGCCGATCTCTCAGGCCACGCGGCCACAGTCTCGGCCATAGAAGATCAACTCGGCGCCATCGGCTGCCTTGTCAACAATGCCGGCATCGCCTCGGTCGTGCGCGGCGATTTCCTCGACCTCGCCCCCGAACATTTCGACACGATCGTCGCCACCAACCTGCGCGGCACCGTGTTCTTCACCCAGGCCGTGCTGAAGGCGATGCTGTACTCCAAACAGGCCGCCGGCCCGCGCGCGATCATCAACATCACCTCCGTCTCCGCCGACCTCACCTCGCCCGAACGGCTCGACTATTGCATGACCAAGGCGGGTCTTGCCGCCTTCAGCCAGGGGCTGGCGCTGCGGCTGGCGGAAACCGGCATTTCCGTCTTCGAGATCCGCCCCGGCATCATCCGCTCCGACATGACGGCCGGCGTTTCGGCGAAATACGACACCCTTATCGCGGGCGGCCTCGTGCCTATGAAGCGCTGGGGCGAGCCCGAAGACATCGGCGCCGTCGCCACAGCGCTGGCGACCGGAAAATTCGCCTTCGCCACCGGCTCGGTGATCAATCTCGACGGCGGGCTGTCGATCGGCCGGCTGTGAACGTCACCCCCCGGGGTTGCCCCTCACCCCGCCCTCTCCCCGCAAGCGGGGCGAGGGAGACGAGAGGGCACGGCAAATCCCTTCGCCCCGCTTGCGGGGAGAAGGTGCCGGCAGGCGGATGAGGGACAACTCCACCCGTAGCGGCACCGAACCATTCTGAGGACCAAGGTATGACCTACGATTACATCATCACCGGCGCGGGACCGGCCGGCTGCGTGCTGGCGAACCGGCTTTCGGAAGACCCGGGCGTGCGCGTGCTGCTGCTGGAGGCCGGCGGCGGCGACTGGAACCCGCTGTTCCACATGCCCGCCGGCTTCGCCAAGATGACCAAGGGCGTCGCAAGCTGGGGCTGGGAGACCGTGCCGCAGAAACACATGAAGGGCCGCGTGCTGCGCTACACGCAGGCGAAGGTCATCGGCGGCGGCTCCTCCATCAACGCCCAGCTCTATACCCGCGGCAATGCGGCCGATTACGACCTCTGGGCAAGCGAGGACGGCTGCGAGGGCTGGAGCTACCGGGAAATCCTGCCCTACTTCAAGCGCGCCGAGGACAACCAGCGTTTTGCCGACGACTACCATTCCTATGGCGGCCCGCTCGGCGTCTCCATGCCGGTCTCGGCGCTGCCGATCTGCGACGCCTATATCCGCGCCGGCCAGGAACTCGGCATTCCCTACAACCACGATTTCAACGGCCGCCAGCAGGCCGGCGTCGGCTTCTACCAGTTGACGCAAAGAAACCGCCGCCGCTCCTCCGCCTCGCTCTCCTACCTTTCCCCGATCAAGGATCGCAAGAACCTCACCATCCGCACCGGCGCCCGCGTCGCCCGCATCGTGCTGGAAGGGTCCCGTGCCGTCGGCGTCGAGGTGGTGACGGCAAGCGGTGTCGAGACGATCCGGGCGGAGCGCGAGGTGCTGGTCTCCTCCGGCGCCATCGGCTCGCCAAAGCTGCTCCAGCAATCCGGCATCGGCCCAGCGGATCACCTGAAATCCGTCGGCGTTGCGGTCAAGCACGACCTGCCGGGCGTCGGTTCGAACCTGCAGGACCATCTCGACCTCTTCGTCATCTCCGAATGCACCGGAGACCACACCTATGACGGCGTCGCGAAGCTGCACCGCACGCTCTGGGCCGGCCTGCAATATGTGCTCTTCCGCTCCGGCCCCGTCGCCTCCTCGCTCTTCGAGACGGGCGGTTTCTGGTATGCCGATCCCGATGCGCGCTCACCGGACATCCAGTTCCATCTTGGCCTCGGCTCCGGCATCGAGGCAGGCGTCGAAAAGCTGAAGAATGCCGGCGTGACGCTGAATTCAGCCTATCTGCACCCCCGCTCCAAGGGCACGGTGCGTCTTGCCGTCGCCGATCCCTCGGCCGCGCCGCTGATCGACCCGAACTACTGGGACGACCCGCACGACCGGAAAATGTCGATCGAGGGGCTGAAGATCGCCCGCGAGATCATGCAGCAGGCCGCGCTGAAACCCTATGTGATGGCCGAGCGCCTGCCGGGGCCGAAGGTCATGACCGACGAAGACCTCTTCAACTACGGCTGCGCCAATGCCAAGACGGACCACCACCCCGTCGGCACCTGCAAGATGGGCACGGGCGCGGATGCCGTCGTCGGGCTCGATTTGAAGGTGCATGGTCTTGAAGGCCTGCGCATCTGCGACAGTTCCGTCATGCCGCGCGTTCCCTCCTGCAACACCAATGCGCCGACAATCATGGTGGGGGAGAAGGGCGCCGACATCATCCGTGGCCTGCCGGCACTGCCGGCCCAGGTTTTTCAATATGAACGCAACGACGCGCGCCCGCGTGCCCGCGCCAACATCCGATAGGGGGCAGCCATGATCCGCCACTGCGTTTTCATCCACTTCAAGCCGACGATATCAGCCGCCTACAAGGCCGAACTCTTCAACGAGATCGACGCCCTGAAGGACCGCCTGCCCGGCATGCTCGCCGTGCATATCGGCACGAATGTCAGCCCGGAAGAGGGCATGGACAAGGGCTTTGCCGACGGTTTCATCGTCGATTTCGCCGACAGTTTTTCCCGCGACGCCTATCTGGAAGACACGGAGCACAAGGAGACCGGCGCCCGCCTCGTCGCGGCGGCGGAAGGCGGCATCAAGGGTATCCTCGTCTACGATCTCGAAACCGGCGATCGCTAGGGCGTTTCTGCCCGCCTGTGCCGCGTTCTGCGATGGATGTGAGAAATCCGTGAGCTGAATCGCGGGGAGCCAGCTTAAGTGATGGCGCCGCACCGCACGATCCTGTCGGCGCGTCCTCCTACCTTTACCGGCCTTGCGTCAGGCGCGCCCCGCCCGGCGCGACAGCACGCGTTCGATGGCCGAAAAGGCATCGTAGATCAGCACCGCCAGCACGGCGACGACGAGACCACCCTGCAGCACGAAGGCAAGGTTGTTGGATTGCAGCCCAGCGATAATGACCTCGCCGAGCGTCTTCGCCGCGACCGTGGAGCCGATGGTCGCGGTGGCGAGGCTGATGACGACGGAAAGGCGGATGCCAGCGAGGATGACCGGCAGTGCCAGCGGTAGCTCAACCCGGGTGAGACGTTGCCAGGCGGTCATACCCGTACCGCGCGCCGCCTCCATGATGGCGGGTGGCAGGGTCGAAAGGCCGGTCATGGCATTTTCGAAGATCGGCAACAGGCCGTAAAGAAAGAGCGCGATCAGCGTCGGTTTTTCCCCAAAGCCAACGGCAGGCACGGCGAGCGCCAGCACGGCGACGGGCGGGAAGGTCTGGCCGATATTCACGAGGCTGCGCGACAGGGGCAGGAATTCCGCGCCGATCGGCCTTGTGACGAGGATGGCAAGCCCAACGGCAACGACGGTCGCGGCAAGCGTCGCGATGAAGACCGTGGCGAGGTGCGACAGCGTCAGCGACAGCAGGCTGCCCTGATTGTAGATGGCCGGCGCATTGGTCTGCACCAGCGGCTTCAGCAACGGATCGAAAAGCAGCGGATGCACGAGAAAGGCGATGAGAACGACAAGCGCCGCCAGCCGCAGGAGATTGGGAAGATACCCCTTCATTGCGGCCTCGCCGCACGGCGGGCAAGGCCGGCAAGTGTGACGCGGCCAAGCCGGACACCATCAGCGCCAACGACCGGCAGGGCCGGTCGACCGGACCAGAGCAGGGCAGACAGCGCGTCGCGCTGGCTGGCTGCAGCGGAAATCGGCTCGCCCTCCGCCTCGCCGGCCTCGGCCGCGTCTGCGACAGCCCCGATCGACAGGAGCCGGAATGGCCGCTCGTCGGCGCCGATCAACGTCTCGACAAATTCCGTCGCCGGGTTCACCAGCATCTCCTCCGGCGCCGCATATTGCGCGATCCTGCCCTTGTCCATGACGGCAATGCGGTCGGCGAGATGGAAGGCTTCCTCCATATCGTGGGTGACAAGCACGATGGTCGTGCCGAAATGCTTCTGGATCGCCAAGAGATCATCCTGCGCCTTGGCCCGGATAACGGGGTCGAGCGCGCCAAACGGCTCGTCCATCAGGAGGATGTTCGGCTCGGCGGCGAGCGCCCGGGCGACGCCGACGCGCTGCTGCTGGCCGCCGGACAGTTCATGCGGATAACGCGGGCCGAAGGCGGCGGGATCGAGCTGGAACAGCGACAGCAGTTCCTTCACCTTCGCCGCGATGCGCGGTTTCTCCCAGCCGAGCAGGGTCGGCACCGTGGCGATGTTCTCCGCAACGGTGCGGTGCGGGAAGAGGCCGTGCCCCTGGATGGCATAGCCGATGCGGCGGCGCAACTCGTGGCCGGGAATGGAGCGGTTGTCGGCGCCGTCGATCAGGATCGTGCCGGAGGTCGGCTCGACGAGACGGTTGATCATGCGCATCAGCGTCGTCTTGCCGGAACCGGATGTGCCGACGATGACGGTGATCGTATGCGGCGCTATCGTCATGGAAACATTGTCGACGACCGCGGTTTCGCCATAGCGCTTGGTGATGCTGTCGATCTCGATCATGCGGTCCTGCCGAATTGTCTGCTGGAAAGTTCCGTTGCGGCGTCGAGGACGATCGCCGCGGCGAAGGCGAGGGCCACGGTCGGCACCGCGCCGAGCAGCACGAGATCCATCGCCGTCTGGCCGATCCCCTGGAAGACGAAGACGCCGAAGCCGCCCCCGCCGATGAGCGCCGCGATGGTCGCAAGACCGATATTCTGCACCAGAACGATGCGGATGCCGGTCAGGATGACCGGGAAGGCGAGCGGCAGCTCGATGCGGAAGAGGCGCTGGCCGTCCGTCATACCGATGCCGCGGGCGGCATCGTTCGCGTCACGCGGCACGCCGGCAAGCCCGACCACCGTGTTGGCAACGACCGGCAGCAGTGAATAAAGGAAGAGCGCGATGAAGGCCGGCGCGGCCCCGATGCCGCGAATGCCGAGCGCCGCTGCCCCCGGCACATGAAGGGCGACCCAACCCAGCGGCGCGATCAGAAGACCGAAAAGCGCGATCGAGGGAATCGTCTGGATGATGTTGAGCACGTTGAGAACGCCGGCGCGCAACGCCTCCACCCGGTGGCAGAGAATGCCGAGCGGCAGACCGACGAGCGTTGCCGCGACGAGCGAGCCGAGCGCCAGGACAACATGGCGGCCCGCCTCCAGCCAGAAGCTGTCGGCCCGGCTGCCATATTCCTTGAGGATCGACAGCCCGTCCCATACGCCTGAAATCAGAAGTCCCGCGGCAGCCGCGGCGACGGCGGCAAGCAGCGCCACCCGGGCGAGCGGCGACAGCCGGAGCCGGGCCAGCGCATCGGCCGTCAAAAGCGCAAAGGCAAAGCTCAGCAGCCAGAAGCCGGAGGCCGGCGAGACGCGGGCATAGGTGTTTTCCGGCGGCGTGAGATGACCGGCGGAAAGGCCGACGAGGATGGCGAGCACCAGCAGGGCGGCAAGTCCCAGCAGCAGCCGGAAGACCGTCGGCGTCTTCAGCGCGACGACAACGATCGCACTGGCGACAAAACCGAGCGGCGTCACACCGAGTGCCTCGGGAAGGGCCTCCAGAATGCCCTTTGCCTCGCCGGGCACGATGCGGTTGGCCCGGAAACTGGCGAAGGGCGCCAGAAAGGCGCCATAGGCCAGCAATGCGGCGATCACCACGCCGAGCTTGTCGATCCGGAACGTCATGAACACCTTTCGAGGGAGGTCCTCCGCTTTGAGAGCGGAGGACAAACGCGCCTTACTTGATGAAGCCGTTCTTCTTCAGGAAGTCCTCGGCAACGGCCTTGGCCGGCTCACCGCCAACCTGGACGCGGCCATTGAGATCCTGCAGCGTGACGAGATCAAGCTTTTCGAAGACGGGCTTCAGGATTTCCTCGATCTGCGGATTGGCCTTCAGCACCGCCTCGCGGATGATCGGCGCCGGCTGGTAGACCGGCTGCACGCCCTTGTCGTCCGCAAGAACCACAAGGCCCGACGGCGCGATACCGCCGTCCGTGCCATAGACCATGGCGGCATTTGCACCGTTCGTCTGGTTGGCAGCGGCCGCGATCGTCGCGGCCGTATCGCCGCCGGAAAGCGTGATGAGCTGCTCGGGCTTCAGGGTGAAGCTGTAGGTCGTCTGGAAAGCCGGCAGGGCCGCGGCCGAGTTAACGAATTCGGAGGAAGCCGCAAGCACCACCTCACCGCCGCCAGCGACATATTTGCCGAAATCGCTCAGCGTCACCAGTTTGTTCGGCTCGGCGACATCCTTGCGCAGGGCAATCGCCCAGGTGTTGTTGGCCGGGGACGGCGTCAGCCAGACGATCTTGTTGGCATCGAAATCAAGCGTCTTGGCCAGCTCATAGGCCTTGGCCGCATCCTTCCAGGCCGGATCCTCGGCCTTTTCGAAGAAGAAGGCGGCGTTGCCGGTATATTCCGGATAGATGTCGATCTCGCCCGCGATGATCGCCTGGCGCACGACCGGTGTCGCGCCGAGCTGCACACGGTCCGTCGTCTCAATGCCGTTGGCATTCAGCACCGAGAGGATGATGTTGCCAAGCACGCCGCCTTCGGTGTCGATCTTCGAGGAGACGACGACCTGGGCCTGAGCAGCGCCGGTTGCAAGCCCGAGGGCCAGAGCTGCTCCGAGGAATTTGACGACTGGACGCATGAGATAACCCTTTCGTTCTGTGCGGGAAGCCATGGCGGCATTTTCACCACGTTTGGGAAAGCCAGTCCCGGCAAAGCATTTCATATATGGCAGACAATCGCGAAAAATAGACTGCGCAACACCGGCGGGACATGCCGTTTGTTGCCGCGCTCAAAGCGCTTTCAAGATTGCGCGAAGCGACAGCCTTTTGCAACAGAAACGCATTGCAATTCCCGGTCGCATCCGACACTCTCCCCTTGGCCCGCCTCATTTTCCGATACTGCATTTCACCCTTGCCGGGAAACCATCCCGGGCCGATGTCCGGCGCAGATATGTGAGGGACAATGAGCATTTACATTCTTGCATTGCTGATCGGTATCGTGGCGGGGCTGCGTGCAATGACGGCGCCGGCCGCCGTCAGCATCGGGGCCGCGCTCGGCTGGCTTCCCGTCTCCGGCACCTGGGCCGGTTTTCTGGCCTATCGTTTCACGCCCTACATTTTCGGCGCCCTCGCCGTCGTCGAATTCGTCACCGACCAGTTGCCGGGCACACCGAGCCGCAAGGTGCCGCAGCAGTTCGGCGCGCGCATCGTCAGTGGCGGCTTCTGCGGCGCAGCCCTTGGCACCGTTGGCGGATCGATGATCGGCGGCCTCGCCGCCGGCATACTTGGTGCGATCATCGGTACGCTCGGCGGCTATGAAGCCCGCAAGCGTCTCGTCGCAGCCACCGGCGGCAAGGACCTTCCCATCGCGCTGCTGGAAGACGCCGTCGCCGTGCTGCTCGGCCTCTTTGTCGTCTCATCGGTCGCCTGATGCGCACGTTCGACGCCATCATCATCGGCGCCGGGCAAGCCGGTCCGTCGCTCGCCGGCCGGCTGACGGCCGCTGGCAAGAAGGTCGCGCTCATCGAGCGCAAGCTGGTGGGCGGCACCTGCGTCAACACCGGCTGCATGCCGACCAAGGCCATGGTCGCCAGCGCCTATGCCGCCCACCTCGCCCGCCGCGGCGCCGATTACGGCGTGGTGACGGGCAAGGTCTCCATCGATTTCGCCCGGGTGATGGCCCGCAAGGACAAGGTGCGCTTCGACGCCCGCAAGGGCAACGAGGACTGGCTGGCGGGCATGCAGGGCCTCACCTTCGTCCGCGGCCACGCGCGTTTCGAAAGCCCGACGGAGATTCGCGTCGGCGAGGAGTTACTGTCCGCCGGACAGATCTTCCTCAATGTCGGCGGACGGGCTGTCGTGCCCGACTTCCCCGGTATCCGGGACGTGCCCTATCTCGACAATGTCTCGATGATGGAGCTCGGCGAGGTGCCGAAACACCTCATCGTCGTCGGCGGCAGCTATATCGGGCTGGAATTCGCCCAGATGTTCCGCCGCTTCGGTTCGGACGTGACGGTCATCGAGAAGGGGCCGCGGCTGATCGCCCGGGAGGACGAGGATATCAGCGCCGCCGTGCGCGACATCCTCGAACGTGAGGGCATCGCCATCCGCACGGGGGCGGAGTGCATCCGCTTCTTCAAAACCGGCGACAGCGTCGGGGCCGGCGTCGATTGTACGGCAGGCACCCCCGAGATCCTGGGCTCCCATATCCTCCTCGCCACCGGCAGGCGGCCGAACACGGACGACCTCGGCCTCGACAAGGCGGGCGTGGCGGCGGACAAACGCGGCTACATCGCCGTCGACGAGCGATTGGAAACCAGTGCGCCCGGCATCTTCGCGATGGGCGACTGCAACGGCCGCGGCGCCTTCACCCACACCGCCTACAACGACTTCGAGATCGTCGCGGCAAACCTCCTCGACAACGAACCGCGCAAGGTGAGCGACCGCATCCAGACCTATGCGCTCTACATCGACCCGCCGCTCGGCCGCGCCGGCATGAATGAGACGGAAGCACGCAAGACCGGCCGCAAGCTGCTGATCGGCACGCGGCCGATGACCCGCGTCGGCCGCGCCAAGGAAAAAGGCGAGACCCTCGGCTTCATGAAGGTGATCGCCGATGCCGAAACGAAGGAAATCCTCGGTGCCTCCATCCTCGGCACCGGCGGCGACGAAGCGGTGCAGAGTATTCTCGACGTGATGTATGCCGGCAAGCCCTATACAGCCATCACCCATGCCGTGCACATCCATCCGACCGTCTCGGAGCTGATCCCGACGGTTTTCGGGGACATGCGACCGGTGGAGTGAAAGAGGCGGAGAGCGCCCCTCATCCCGCTGCCGCGACCTTATCCCCGCAAGCGGGGCAGGAGGTAGCGGTTTCCCTCCCAGACAACGCCGCTGTGGCGGGAAACCGGCGCGGCATTCCCCTTCGCCCCGCTTGCGGGGAGAAGGTGCCGGCAGGCGGATGAGGGGCATCGCCCGCCGGCATCGGTCCTTACTTCTTGCGCAACGTCAATGCCGGATTATGGGCGAAGAAGTTGTGCGGCATGATGTGCACGGTCTTCCACTCCGTCGACATGACCGGCCAGTCTTCCATGCGCGGAATGTGATGGAAGCCGGCGGAGAACCAGGTGACGATGTCCTTGCCCATCAGGTTCTGGTCCTTCTTGACCCATTCGGCGAGCGTGTCCGAGCCATCGCTCTGCATGGCGAACTTGCCGCCGGCATAGCGCTGTTCCGGGTCGTAGACCGTGTTCCAGACCGAATATTCGATATAGGCGTTGCGCTTCATCGGCGGGTCGTTGGCATAGTCGTAGGGACCATAGGCGACGCTGCCGTGATGGATCATCCAGCCGGGCTCATGGCCGAGATACCCTTCGCGTGACGGGTTGGAGATGTGGAAATAGCGCGGCTGCATGGCCGAGAGCTTGTAGCGCGCCTCCATTTCGGTCTTCGGCATATTGTGCTCGACCGTCCACATCGACTTGCGCGGGCTCGACGCATCCAGCTTGGCCGGCACGATGTCCATGGTCGAGAAATGGTTCACCGGCTGGTCGACGTCGAAATCGATGCGGAAGTTGAAGTAGTGGTCATGGTTGGCGGCAACGAGATTCGGCGCGATCAGCGTACCATAGGCGGTGTCCGCCTTCGCCGTCGGGTCCTTCATGGAGGTCGCGGCAACGCCCTTCACCGCATCGAGACCCGTCGCGCCGACATAGATGTTGACCTGGCCGTTCTGCTGCAGGCGATAATCGATGAGATAGTCGTAGTTGCCGACCTCGGAGGCCGTGCGCACGACAAGTTCCGTCGCCGGACGGCCTTCCGCCGGCACCGGGTTTTCCGGCGTCTGCGCGAAAACCTCGAAATGGCGCCAGGCCGGATCGCCGATGTTGCGCTCGAAGACGCAGATCGCATCCGGAATGACGAGCGGCGCGCCCTTGTCGTCGGCGATCGTCGCCGGCAGGAAAGTAGCGTGCGACGGGCAGTCGATACCGGCGCGCAGCGGGCTGAGGAAGAGGCCGAAACCATATTCCCCGCTGTCCATGTAGGTGCGCCAGTACCAGCCCTCCGTCGGATCCATGTAGGGCACGAAAACCTCGGAAAGGTGCGCCTGGTAGATGACCGAGCGCCAGGTGCCGTCGTCGTTGACATCGAGATTGGAGAGAACGAGGCCCGGGCGCTTGTCGACGCGGAAGTTGAAGCGCCAGATATCCCATTCGAGGTGACTGCCATCGATCTTGTAGTTCGGACCGCCTTCCTGCACGAGCGTGACGGGCTTCATTTCCGGGCGGAGCGGTAGGCGCTTGGCGACCTCCTCCTCCGTGTAGCCCCAGCTGTCCTTCGGCGCCTGTTCCACGACACCGGTGTCGATGACGCGCTGCACCTCTTTCTTGCCGATGTCGTAGATGGCGAAGAGCCCTTCGATCGGCTTCGCATAGAAGTTCGAGCCTTCCGGCACCTGGTAGCACGGCACCTTCATCAGGCGGGAGTTCTTGTATTCCTCGGTGAAGAAGTTGCCGCCCGTCAGCGGCAGGCAGAAGGCCTGCTCCGGCTTGAGGCCCCGCTTGGCAAGGCCTGCGATCATGTCCGGATGGCCGAGCGCGCCTTCCAGCGCGTTCATGAACTCGGTGAACAGCACCATCGGCTGGCCTGCTGTCTTGCCGTTGCTCTCGACCGTGCCCTTCGAGATGTTGACGACCGCCTCATTGAACCCGTCGGCGCTGGTGAAATAGACCGTCGCCTTGCGGTCGAGCGCCACGCCTTCCTTCCAGGCCAGCACCTCGGCCTTGGCCGGCTCCTTCAGTTCGATCAGCGGATAGAGCGTATTGTCATCCGCCACCTTCTGCTCGCGCAGGATCTGGTTGATCTTCTGGTATTCCTCGGCCGTCAGCCCGTCGAGCGGATGGGCGGCTGCCGCCCCGGCGGCAAGGCCGAACGCAAGGGCCGTCGTGGCGAGATGTTTCGTCAGTTTCATGATCGTTCCCTCTTTTCGTTTGTTTCTCTCAGGCAAAGACCACCTGGATATCGGTGTATTCGGCAAGCCCTTCCTCGGCGAACTCGACACCGATGCCCGAGGCTTTCACGCCGCCGAAGGGCACATTCGGCTGGATGGCACCGTGTTTGTTGATCCAGACGGAGCCGCAGGCGAGCCGGCTCGCAACCTTCTTGGCGGCCGCGACATCCGACGACCAGACCGAGCCGCCGAGACCGTTCGGGCTATCGTTGGCGAGCCGGATCGCCTCTTCGACGTCGGAATAGCGGATGATCGGCAAAGCCGGTCCGAACTGCTCCTCGTCGACCAGCGCATCGCCGTTGCGAAGGCCTGCGATGAGGGTCGGCGGGAAAAACAGGCCCTCGCCCGGCTCTCCCCCGAGCAGCACCTTGCCTCGCCCCTTCGCATCCGCGACGAGGCGCGAGACCTTGTCGAACTGCATGCGATTCTGGATGGGGCCGAGGATGCTCGCCTCCTCCATGCCGTCGCCGACCTTGATGCCTCGCGCATAGGCGACCAGCGCCTCGCAGACCGCATCGTGGATGGTGTCGTGCACATAGAGCCGCTTCATCGCCGCGCAGGTTTGGCCGTTGTTGATGAAGGCGCCCCAGAAGAGGCCTTCGGCAATCGACACCGGGTCCGCATCGGGCAGGACGATACCGGCGTCGTTGCCGCCAAGTTCCAGCGTCAGGCGCTTCATCGTCTCGGCAGCGGACTGCATGACCCGCTGGCCGGTGGCGCAGGAGCCGGTGAAAACGATCTTGCGGATGTCCGGATGCGCCGACATGGCTGCGCCGAGATTGAAGGCCTGGTCGTCACCCGTCACCACGTTGACGACGCCCGGCGGCAGCACCTCATTCATGATCTCGATCAGCCTCAGGGTGGAAAGCGGGGTATAGGGCGAGGGCTTGACGACGACGGTATTGCCCGTGCGCAGCGCCGGAAGGATATGCCAGACGGCGATCATGACCGGAAAATTCCACGGCGTGATGGAGCCGACGACGCCGAGCGGCTTGCGGGTGAGCTCCACCCGGCCCTGCTCGTTGTCCTGAAGCACGCGCACCGGCAACGAAAGCCCGGTCGTGTACCCCGCCCAGGCGACGGCGCCGCCGACCTCCCAGCGCGAGCCGAGACCGTTGAGCGGCTTGCCCTGCTCCAGCGTGATGATCTCGGCAAGCTCGCCGGCATGTTCCTCGATCTTGGCCGTCACCGCCGCGCAGGCGGCCTGCAGGGCCGCATCGCTCTGCGCCGACCAAGAGACGAACGCCGCCTTGGCGACCGAGACGGCCGCATCCAGCTCCGCCCCACCCATGTTCGGCGCGCGGCCGACCTCCTGGCCCGTCGCCGGGTTGAGAACGGCGAAGTCCACGCCGACGGGCGCCGGCTTGCCGCCGATGGTAGCCTTGAATTCCATCATATCCGCCTCCTCCATGAGCGGCCCGCCTCCTCCGGCGGGCACATATGGTGGCAGAGATTAGAGAGGGGCAGCACACCGGACTTGGACGGCACCGTCCCGCCTTTTGGACAAAAGCGTCAATGGCAGCGCGCGACCGCGCCCGGCGTCGTGCCGTACTTCTTGCGGAACTCGCGATAGAAATAGGAAAGGTCGTTGAAGCCGCAATCGAAGGCAACGGCCGTAACGCCCTCCGCCGCCTGCTCTCCCTTGCGGGCGGAGAGCCGCGCATGGGCAAGCTCCAGCCGCCGATTGAGCAACCGGTGACCGGGTGTTTCCCCGAGCGGCCGAAAATGCCGCTGCAGCATGCGCTCCGAAACGTTGAGGCGGACGGCCAGTTCACGTGGCCCGAAGCCCGGATCCGCGCGGTGGCGATCGATCATCGCAAGCGCACGCGACAGCAGCGTCTCAGCGGCACCGGTCACGCGGCTCGAATGCAGGTAGGCGCCGAGAAGGCACAGGAAAGCTTCGCCGAGTTGCGCCTGCGCCCCTTCCTCCAGCAGCATTTTCGCGATGACCGCGCGCATGGCGAGCCAGAGAGGATCATCGCGCGAGATCGAAAGGCCACCGGTGCATGGCGTACCGAAACGGTGGAGCATCTCGTCGCGCGGGATATGCAGCGACACCTGGTTCGAGCGCTCACCGCGATAGAGAAAGGACGAGGGCTTGAGGGAATCGACAAGGAACATGTCGCCGGGCGAAAGCTCCGCGACCTGATCGCCCTGCTCGACGCGACAGTGGCCCGCATCCTGCACCAGCAGGAAGAAGTATTCGCCGGGATCCTGCCGGATGGAGCGGGTGTTGCGCGCGACTTCGGAGGCATCGAGTGCGACGATGGCCGTATCGAAGGGACCGACACGCCGCGTCGTGACGTCGCCATTGACGACGCCCGTCCGCCCCATCGGCGCCAGATCGAACGAACCGCAGACCCTCCTGATCTCCGCCTCGAGAATTTCTACCGGCACCGGCTTGTGTCCCGGCGTCATCAGCGACTGCATCGTGCCCTCCCCGGCTCTAGCAGAAAGCCTATTCTCCCAAAACTATCTCACCACAGTCCGCAACGCTTGCCTATCGCCGAGAGCCCTTCCCATCCGCAAACGCGCAATCTTTCCGCCCTGCCGCAAGCCGGCAGGCAGTCTTGCCGGAATTGTCTCACCCGGCAAGCACCGAAAAACCACCGGCCTTTGCCGCCCGGCGCAGGCCGTCGCTAGGCGGTTCGGCAAGGCCATCCGCTGCAAGGCGGTCCAGCACCGCCACCACCTCCGAAAGCCCGCGCCCCTCGGCATAGTGCATCGGCCCGCCGCGCCAGCGTGGGAAGCCATAACCATGGATCTTCACGAGATCGATATCGGCGGCGCGGAATGCAACATGCTCTTCCAGGATGCGCGTCGCCTCGTTGACCATGGGCAGGAGAATGGCATCAACGATGCCTGCCTCGTCCCATGCGCGCTGTGCCCGGCTTTCCGCTGCCTCGGCGATGATCGCCGCCACGGTGTCAGAGGGTTTCGGCGCACGGTCGCCCGGCTGGTAGTCGTACCAGCCGCCGCCGGTCTTCTGGCCGTAGCGCTCGAGGGCACAGAGCCGGTCGGCAACGGGCGCAAAAGGCATTTCACCGCGTTCGCGCGCCGCCTTGCGCTGGAAGGCCGCGATGTCGAGGCCGCCGAGATCCTGCGCCTCGAACGGCCCCATCGGCAGGCCGAAGGCGCGCATCGCTGCATCGACCGCCGCAGGCGTCGCGCCCGACAGCAACAGCCGCTCGGCCTGCGCACGTGTCACCTTCAGGATACGGTTGCCAATGAAGCCGTCGCAGATACCGGCGCGCACCGGGATCTTGCCGAGCAGGCGGGCGAGCGCAAAACCCGTCGCCAGCACGTCTGGCGCAGTCGTCCCGGTCGGCACAATTTCCAGCAGCTTCATGATGTGCGCCGGGCTGAAGAAATGCAGGCCGAGGAACCGTTCCGGATGGGCAATGCCTTCGCCTATCGCGTCCGGATCGAGATAGGAGGTGTTGGTGGCCAGCACCGCATCCGGCCGGCAAACCGCAGACAATTTTTCGAAGACGGCGCGCTTGACCGACAGGTCCTCGAACACCGCCTCGATGATGAGGTCCGTATCGGCCAGCAAGCCGTAATCGCCGCTGCCGGCGACGCCGGCCATGCGCGCATCGGCGATGGCCTGCGTCATGCGCCCGCGCTTCACCGAACCGTCGTAGATAGCCCTGACATTGGCGAGCCCACGCTCGACCGCCGCCGCATCGCGCTCAATGAGAATGACCGGCAGACCGGCATCGCGCAACGCCGCAGCGATGCCCGCGCCCATCGTGCCGCCGCCGATGACGGCCGCCGAGCGGATATCGCGCGGCGTGATCCCGGCAAGCTCCGGCGGGCGTGGCGCAGCGCGCTCGGCAAAGAAGACATGGCGCAGCGCCGACGCCTGTTGCGAGCCACGCAGGTCGAGGAAGGTTTCCCGCTCGAAAGCCATGGCACTGGCGAAATCCGTCTCGCTGGCCCGGCGCACCGAGGCAAGCGCCCGGAGCGGAGCGGCCTCCCGCTTCGCCTTGGCGGCCACCGCCTTTTCGGCACCCTCCCAGAAACCGGCTTCAACGGGCGCTACGGCACGGCTGGAGATCGGCTCCGGCCGGGTTTTGCCGGCAGCACCATTCGCAAAGGCAATCGCGCCGGCCAGAAGGTCGCCCTCGATGACAGCATCCACGAGGCCGAGACCTTCTGCCTTCTTCGCGTCAACGGGGCTGCCGCTTGTCACGAGCTCGACGGCAGCCGCCGGACCGATCAGTCGCGGCAGGCGAACCGTGCCACCGGCACCGGGAATGATGCCGAGCTTGACTTCCGGCAGGCCGAGGCTGGCAGAAGCAACGGCCACCCGCCAGGCGCAGCCGAGCGCCACTTCGAGCCCGCCACCGAGCGCGCTGCCATGGATCGCCGCGACCCAGGGCTTCCTGGCGCCCTCGATGGTCGCCACCACGTCCGGCAGATGCGGCGGCTGCGGTGGTTTACCGAATTCGCTGACATCGGCCCCGGCGATGAAGGTGCGGCCGGCGCAGATCAGCACGACGGCTTTCACCGCGGCGTCCGCATCGAGCTTGGCGACGGCCTCGACGAGGGCCTGGCGCAGCGCCTGCGACAACGCGTTGACGGGCGGGTTGTCGATGGTGACGACGGCAATGCCGTTTTCGCTGATGATGCTGACGGTCATGGTGTCATATTCCCAGGTAAGCGGCGCGGATGCGTTCGTCGGCGATGAGGTCGGCAGCGGGGCCGGACATGGTGATGCGGCCCGTCTCCATGACATAACCGCGATCGGCGACCGAGAGTGCGCCGAATGCGTTCTGCTCGACGAGCAGCACGGTGACACCGAGCGCCTTCAGGCTCTTCACCACATCGAAGATCTGCGCGACGAGGATGGGGGCAAGGCCCATGCTCGGTTCGTCGAGCAGCAGGCAGGAAGGGCGGCCCATCAGCGCGCGGGCGATCGCCAGCATCTGCTGCTGGCCGCCGGAAAGGCCGCCGGCCGCAAGATTGCGCTTCTCCCTGAGGATCGGGAACATGGCGAAGGCGTCCTCCCGGTCCCGCTCCACCTTGTCATCGGAAAAGAGATATGCACCGAGGCGCAGGTTCTCCTCCACCGTCAGGTTGGTGAAGATCTGGCGCCCTTCGGGCGACTGGGCAAGGCCGCGCCGCACGCGGGCATGCGCCGGCACCGCCGTCAGCGCCTCACCGCGAAAGACGATGGACCCGGCCGAGACCGGCTGGATACCGGAGAGGCACTTGAGCAGCGTGGTCTTGCCGGCGCCGTTCGCGCCGACCACCGTGACGATCTCGCCGGAGGCGACATCGAGGTCGATGCCGTGCAGCACCTCGATACGGCCATAGCGCGAACGCAGTCCTTCAACCGTCAGCATTTTGCGCCTCCGTCGCCTGGGCACCCAGATAGGCCTCGATGACGCGCGGGTCGCGCGCGATCGCCGCCGGCTCGCCTTCGGCGATCTTCTCGCCATGGTCGAGCACCACGATATGGTTGGAAATACGCATGACCATCTTCATGTCGTGCTCCACCAGCAGGATCGACACGCCCTCGGCCGCGACCTTAGCGATCAGATGGTCGATCTCCTCCGTCTCGACGGCGTTGCAGCCGGCGGCCGGCTCGTCGAGCAGCAACACGCGGGGTTTCAGCGCCAGCGCGCGGGCGATCTCCAACCGCTTCAGCGCGCCATAGGAGAGCGAGCCCGCCTCCTGTTCGGCGGCGCGGCCGAGGCCGACACGGTCGAGCAGCGCACGCGCACTCTCCTCCGACGCCCTGCTGCGGCGGCGCGCGGCGGGCAGCGAGAGGAGATCGGCAAAGACCGAGCCACGCTCGTGCAGGTGATGCCCGACGACGGCGTTTTCGAGCACGCTCATCGACTGGAAGATCTGCAGGTTCTGGAAGGTGCGCGACAGGCCACGCCGCGCCAGAAGGTGCGGCGGCATGCGCGTGACATCCTCTCCGTCAAGCGCGACACGGCCGCGGGCTGGGGCGTAGACCCCCGAGATCATGTTGAACAGCGTCGTCTTGCCGGCGCCGTTCGGGCCGATGACGGAAACGATCTCGCCGGGTTTCAGGGAGAAGCCGACATCGTTGACGGCACGCACGCCGCCGAAATCGATCCCCAAACCTTCGATCTGAAGCAGGCTCATTCTGCCCTCCCCCGGATGCGGCGCGCGATGGAGGGCAGCAGCCCTTCGCGCATGAAGATCATGACCAGCATCATGACGAGGCCGAGCATGAGCTGTTCGTATTCCTGGAAGACCGTCAGCACCTGCGGCAGCGTGGTGAGGATCGCGGCACCGAGAATGGCGCCGAGCACCGACCCCGCGCCGCCCAGCACCGTCATGGTGACCATCTCGATCGAGTGCATGAAGCCTGCGACGTCAGGCGTGATGAACTTGTTCTGCAGCGCCAGAAGCGAGCCCGACACGGAGGCATAGACCGCCGAGAGGATGAAGGCGACAAGCTTGTAGTGCGCGACATCGACGCCGACCGTGCGGGCCGCGACCTCCGACCCGTGCAGCGCCCGCAGCGCCCGACCGGTCGGGCTGTGGTAGAGGTTGAGCGCCAGCCAGGCCCCGATGACAAGGACGAAGCCGGAGAAGGCATACCAGAACTCGGTGTTGGAAAGATCGATGCCGATGGCCTTCAGGACAGCGCGAAGTCCCAGTTCCGGCACCGCCATGCCGTCCGGCCCGCCGGTGAGCTGCGCCTCGTTGGAGAGTACCATCGAGACGAGGATGCCGAAGCCGAGGCTGGCGACGGCGAGATAGTAGCCCTTGAGCCGCAGGATCGGCCGGCCGACGAGGAAGGCGATGGCGGCAGAGAGCGCCGCGCCGAGCAGAGCGGCAAGCGCCGGATGCAGGCCGAGATGGACCGGCGCCAGCGCGCAGGCATAGGCGCCGATGCCGGCAAAACCCGCATGGCCGAGGCTGATCTGTCCGGCATAGCCGATGAGGATGACGAGGCCCGTCACCGCAAGCCCGTTGACGAAGATCAGCGAGCCGACGCGGAAATAATAGGAGGACGGGAAGAAGACCGGCGCGATCGCGATGACCGCGGCGAGGATGAGGAGCGTGGTTGCCTTGCTGGAGAGCCGCATGATCACACCCGATCCGTCGACTTGCGGCCGAACAGGCCCTGCGGCATGGCGAAGAGCACCGCAAGGATGACGACGAAGGCGGCTGCGTCCTTGTATTGCGAGCTGATATAGCCGGCCGTCATAGCCTCCAGGATGCCGAGCATCAGGCCGCCCACGAGCGCGCCCTTGGGATTGCCCATGCCCCCGAGCATGGCGGCAGCAAATCCCTTCAATGCCAGCGCGAGGCCGACATCATAGCTCGTCAGCGTGATCGGCGTCACCAGCACGCCGGCGAGAGCGCCGATGGCGGCCGACATGGCGAAGGAGAGAGTCATCACATAATTGGTGTTGATGCCGACGAGCTGGGCAGCGATGCGGTTGTTCGCCGTCGCCAGTACCGCGCGACCGATGAGGGTGCGTGTGAAGAACAGCCAGAGACAGAAGAAGACGGCAAGCGCACCGGCAATCACCCAGAGGCTCTGCGGCAGGATGGTCGCTCCGCCGATGACGATCGGCTGGTCGCCCGAAAAGGCCGGGAAGCGATGGAGCTGCTTGTCGAAAACGAGCTGTGTCGCGCCGCGGATGAAGATCGAGGCGCCGATGGTGATGATGATCAGCGAGACGACGGGTGCGCCCCGTGCCGGCTCGATCGCCAGCTTGTTGAGCGCAACGCCGACACCCGCCGTGACGATGATGGCGATGAGCGCGGCAAGCGGCAGCGGCAATCCGGCGGCATGCGCGAAGAAGGTGATCATGCCTCCGAGCATGACGAACTCGCCCTGGGCGAAGTTCACGACGTCGGAAGCGTTGTAGATGATCGTGAAGCCGAGCGCGACCAGCGCATAGACCGCGCCGACCGTGATCCCGGAAAGTAGGAATTGCAGGAGTTCGGGCATGAATGCCTCCGCTTCGCGCACGACGGTTTCCGCCGGCCCACAGCCCTGTGGCGCGGGCCGGCAGGCTCGATTACTCGACGATCTTCCAGCCGCCCTTTTCGATCTGCAGCATGCGGAAGGCCGACAGGTCGAGGCCGAGATGATCCTCCGCCGTCATGGTTACCGTGCCGGTCGTACCGACAAGGCCCGCCGTACCTTCGATCGCATCGCGAATCGCCGAAGGCTCGGTGCTGCCTGCCCGCTTGATCGCATCGACGAGAATGCGCAGCGCATCGTGGGCGTAGCCGCCGAAGGTCGAGACCGGCTTGCCGGTCGCCTTTTCATAGGCCTCCTTGTAGGCGACGACGACGGCGCGCTGCGGGTCGTTCTCCGGCAGCAGACCCGCGACGAGAAGCGCCGTGCCCGGCAGGCGCACGCCTTCGGCAGCCTCCGCGCCGGCAAGCTCGATGAAACCATCCGAGGCGACGCCGTGCGACTGGTAGAGCGGCAGGCCGACGGCGAGCTGCGCATAGTTGCGTGTGACGATCGCCGGCCCCTGGCCGAAACCGGGGTTCAGCACGGCCTGCACGCCGTCCTTGCCCTTGATGTTGGTAAGCTGCGGCGTCATGTCGGCATCGGTCGGGCCGTAGGTCTCGTCGGCCAGCACCTCGATACCGTATTCCCCGACGATGGACAGGCACTGCTTGTGCATGGATGCGCCGAAACCGTCGGAGCCGGAGATCATGCCGATCTTGGTGATGCCGTTCTTCTTCATGTCCTCGAAGATCTTCGCGCAGGCCATACGGTCCGTGTGCGGGGTCTTGAAGGTGAAGGGACGGACGGGATCGATGATCTCGATCGCGCCCGCAAGCGAGATGAACGGGACTTCGGCATCCTCGAAGACGGGGATGATGGCCATGGAGGTGCCCGTCGTCGTGCCGCCGATCACGGCGACGACCTCGTCGTCCTCTACCAGGCGGGTGGCGAAGGTGCGCGCCTTGTTCGGGTCGCCACCGTCGTCATAGACGATCAGGTCGATCTTCTCGCCATTGACGCCGCCGGCCGCATTGATCTCCTCAACCAGCATCTTCAGCGTCTTGGCTTCCGGATCGCCAAGGAAGGAGGCAGGGCCGGTCTCCGAAAGGGTCGCGCCGATCTTGATATCGGCAAGGGCCGGCGCGGCAAAGCCGAGGACGAAGGCCAGCGTGCCGGCGAGCGCGGTGGTGGTGAGCGAAAATTTCATGTCGGTTTCTCCTCCCAACAAAGACAAAGGTTAAAGCGAAAACTCCTCACGCCGCCGCGGGGCGGCGCCACATCACCACGCGGAACCGGTTCGCGACGAAAGCCGCATCCGTCAGGCTGGCATTGCCCGCCGGATTGGCACCGGTAACGTGGAAATCGCTGAAGGCGGCGCTCTGGTTGACATAGATGCCGCCGGTCAGGTTGACGGAAAGATTGACGCCCGCCGTGGCGAAACGATCGGCCGCGGCAAGAATCTGGGTTTCATCCGCCGCGTAGAGCGCCGCCGTGATCGCCCCCTTGCGCTCGGCAAGCCTGGCAGCATGGTCGATGCCGTCCTCGACGTCATCAACCGCAACGACGAAAGCGATGGGACCGAAGCGTTCCTCCGCGTAAGAATCCGCATCCGCTGCATCGACGACGAGAATCAAAGGCGTTGCAGTGCGAGCGCCATCGAGGCCTTCGACGGGCGCCGAGTCACGGACGATGCGGCCAAGCGACCGGGCCGTCGCAATGCGGGCGAGCGTCGCCGGATTGGCGATGGCCCCACAGACACCGGCCGCACGCGCCGGATCGGCAAGCAGACCATCGATGGCAGCCGCGATGCCAGCCGCAACCTCGTCGAAACTCTTGTGGCCTTCATTCGTCGCAATGCCGCCGCGTGGGACAAAAATATCCTGCGGCGCCGTGCACATCTGGCCGGAATAGAGCGAGAGCGAGAAGGCGATATTGCTGCACATGCCGGCAAAATCATCCGTCGCACCGATGACGATCGAGTTGACGCCGGCCTCTTCGGTGTAGACATCGGCATGACCGGCGTTTTCGCGCACCCAGGCACCGAACGTATTGGAACCGGTATAGTCGATGATGGCGACGGCAGGATGCTGCACGAGATCCCTGGTGATCTCGGCACCGGGCACATCGGCGGCGAGCAGCACGATATCGGCAGCAAACCCCTCTTCCACGAGCACCTGCCGCGCGACTTCGACGGTGATGGCAAGCGGCAGGATCGCCGCCGGATGCGGCTTGACGATGATGGTATTGCCCGTGACGAGGCTGGCGAAAAGGCCCGGATAGCTGTTCCAGGTCGGGAACGTATTGCAGCCGATGACGAGGGAAATACCGCGCGGCACGATGCGCCAGTGCTTTTCCATGACGATCGGCGCGCCCTTGCCCTGCGGCTTGGTCCAGGTCGCCTGCGCCGGTATGCGGCTCATCTCGGCATGGGCATAGGCGACGGCCTCGAGGCCACGATCCTGCGCATGTGGGCCACCGGCCTGGAAGGCCATGGCGAAGGCCTGGCCCGTCGTGTGCATGACGGCATTCGCCATCTCGAAGCTGCGGGCATTGAGGCGGGCAAGGATTTCGAGACAGATGCCGGCGCGTATGTCCGGCGAGGCCGCGGCCCATTGCGAGGCGACCGCGCGCGAGGCCATGACCAGCATGTCGGCAGAGGCGGCGGGATACGTGATGCCAAGGCTCGGCCCATACGGCGAAACCTCGGCACCGACGCGTCCTTCGGCCGGATGATCGACGAGATCGAACGCCGCATCGAGCCGTGCCGTATAGGCGGCAAGGCCATCGTCCTTTGCCGTTTCACCGTATATCTTGCCACTCGGCACTTCGGGATAGACGGTCCAGAAATCACGCTTGGCGGCCGCTTCGATTGCGGCGGCCAGCGTCGGGCGATGGCGCTCGAAAAGTCCGGTCATCTCTGGCTCCTCCAGTCAGTGCTTTTATAATTGACTGACCGGTCGGTTTATGCAAGAGTTTTTTTACGGTCGCCGCTGGGAAGGGCGACAGGGAGGAACCATGACCACTTCCGACACCATTCTGTCGGCGCTCGCCGATGGCGTTCTGAGCCTCACGCTGAACCGCCCGGACAAGCTTAACGCCTTTAACGACGAGATGCACCTTGCGCTGCGCGCCGGCTTCGAGCGTGCCCATGCGGATGACGCGGTACGCGCCGTACTGCTGACCGGTGCCGGCCGCGGCTTCTGCGCCGGCCAGGATCTCGGCGACCGCGATCCCAAGAAAGGCGTGCCGGACCTCGGCCGCACGATCGAGACCTATTACAATCCGCTGCTGCGCCTCATCCGCAGCCTCGAAAAACCTGTCATCTGCGCGGTCAACGGCGTCGCCGCCGGCGCGGGTGCCAATATCGCCTTTGCCTGCGACATCACGCTCGCCGCCCGCTCCGCCCGCTTCATCCAGGCCTTCGCCAAGATCGGCCTGGTGCCCGATTCCGGCGGCACCTGGAGCCTGCCCCGCCTGATCGGCGAGGCGCGCGCCAAGGCGCTTGCGCTCACCGCAGAACCGCTCGGCGCGGAAACCGCCGCCGACTGGGGACTCATCTGGCGCGCCGTCGACGACGACAGGCTGATGGAAGAGGCGAGCGCTCTCGCCGTACGCCTTGCCGCCGGCCCGACCAAGGGCCTCGGCATGACGAAACGCGCCATCCAGGCCGCCGCCACCAATTCTCTCGACCAGCAGCTCGACCTCGAGCGCGACCTGCAGCGCGCGGCCGGTCGCAGCGCCGACTACGCCGAGGGCGTTTCCGCCTTCCTCGAAAAGCGCAAGCCGGAGTTCTCCGGCAAATGAGCGCCGCCGAGCTTTCTCCGCAAGCGCTCGCCGAAGCCTGCGCCAAGGCGATGTGGGATGACGACAACGCCACCCGTCATCTCGGCATGGAGCTCGTTGCCATCGCACCCGGCGAAGCGGCCATTGTCATGACCATCGCCGAGACCATGACCAACGGCCACGGCACCTGTCACGGCGGCTACATCTTCACACTGGCGGATTCGGCCTTCGCCTTCGCCTGCAACACCTACAACCAGCGCACCGTCGCCCAGCACTGTTCAGTGACCTTCATCGTGCCGGCCTTCCGGGGCGACAGGCTGACCGCGACGGCGAAGGAGGTGTCGCGCCGCGGTCGTGGCGGCATCTACGACATCCGCATCACCAACCAGGAGGGCGAGCATGTCGCGGAATTCCGCGGCCACTCGCGAACAGTCAAGGGCACCCATCTGCCGGAGTGAGGCAGAGGGCACACCATCCCGCATTCTCGGAGGAGATTTTCATGGAAGACCTGTCCCCCCGCCCCGGAGACCTCGAAGCAATCGAGACTGCCTCCCGCGATGAGATTTCCGCGCTGCAGCTTGAGCGCATGAAATGGTCACTGACCCACGCCTACGAGAATTCGCCTTTCTATCGTCAGCGCTTCGACGCGGCAGGCGTACACCCCTCCGACCTCAAGACACTCGCCGACCTTTCAAAATTCCCCTTCACCACTAAGAAGGACCTGCGCGACACCTACCCGTTCGGCATGTTCGCCGTACCCCGTGAGAAGCTGGCGCGCATCCACGCCTCGTCGGGCACGACCGGCAAGCCCACCGTCGTCGGTTACACGAAGAACGACATCGACACCTGGGCGAACGTCGTCGCCCGCTCGATCCGCGCCTCGGGCGGCCGGGCCGGCGATGTCGTGCATGTCGCCTATGGCTACGGCCTCTTCACCGGCGGCCTCGGCGCGCATTACGGCGCGGAACGGGCGGGCTGCACCGTGGTGCCGATCTCCGGCGGCATGACGGAACGCCAGGTCACCCTGATGCAGGATTTCAAGCCGCGCATCATCATGGTCACGCCCTCCTACATGCTCTCCATCCTCGACGAATTCCGCCGCCAGGGCGTCGATCCGCGGGAAAGCTCGCTCGCCGTCGGTATCTTCGGCGCCGAGCCCTGGACAAACGCCATGCGGGAGGAGATCGAGCAGTCCTTCGACATGCACGCCGTCGACATCTACGGCCTGTCGGAGGTCATGGGCCCGGGCGTCGCCAATGAATGCGTCGAAACGAAGGACGGCCTGCACATCTGGGAAGACCATTTCTACCCCGAAATCATCGATCCGGTCACAGGTGCGGTGCTGCCGGACGGCGAGATCGGCGAGCTGGTCTTCACCACGCTCACCAAGGAAGGCCTGCCGATCATCCGCTACCGCACGCGCGATCTGACGCGGTTGCTGCCCGGCACCGCCCGCTCGATGCGCCGCATGGAAAAGGTCACCGGCCGCTCCGACGACATGATGATCCTGCGCGGCGTCAACGTCTTCCCGACACAGATCGAGGAACAGATCCTGAAATGTCGCGGCCTCGCGCCGCATTTCCAGATCGAGCTGACACGCTCGGGCCGCATGGACAACATGACCGTGCATGTGGAGTGCACGCTCGAGGCAGCCGACGAGGGTTCTCGCACGGGTTCGGCCAAGGAACTCGCCCATCACATCAAGAGCGTGGTCGGGGTCTCGACGAAGATCACGGTGCACGAGCCCGGCGGCGTCGCCCGCTCGGAAGGCAAGGCAAAACGGGTGGTCGACAACCGCCCGAAGGAATGAAAGGCCGGGCTGAACAATTCCAGCGATCGCGCGAGGAATGATTTTGCGTCCGGAGTTGTGTAGAAACAAAGAGATGGGGAATCTTCGCCGTTAGAAGAAGGATGAAGGTCCCCTATCCCGGAACCGGGTTGACTGTGTATAGGGAGGGCAGCCACCTTCCCGGAAGCAAGCCGGGCAAAGCAAAGCAGGATAAAATGGCACGCACGCGCGCAGTTGATTTCGAGGAAAAACAGCGCGGCATTCTCTCGAGTGCCGCCGCAGTCTTTGCCGAGATGGGCATGGAGAAAGCCTCCATGTCTATGATCGCCTCGCACAGCAATGTCTCCAAGGCGCTGCTCTATCATTATTATCCGAGCAAGGACGCACTGATCTTCGACATCGTACGCACGCACCTGACGGAGCTGGCAAACGCCATCGAAGCCGCCGACCGACCAGACGTCGCCCCGCAGGATCGCCTGCGGCTTCTCGTGAAGGCCGTGCTGGCGAACTACGAGGGTCGGGACAACGAGCACAAGGTGCAGCTCAACGGCACCAGCGCACTTTCCCCCGAACAGCTTTCCGAACTGCAGGCGATCGAGCGGCAGATCGTCAAGCGCTTCTCCGGCGTCATCCGCGACATCAACCCGGATCTCAACAAGGACCGACCGCTGCTGATGCCCGTCACCATGTCGCTCTTCGGCATGATGAACTGGGTCTATATGTGGTTCCGCCCGAACGGGCCAGTGACGCGGGATGAGTATGCGGATATCGCGACGACGCTGATCCTTGAGGGCGTCAAAGCCGTTACGTAAGCAAAAACTAACCGTCGTCCGACCGTTCCACATCCTTGCCCGTCGCCGCGACCGATTCCAGCCGCTCGGCAAATTCACGCCGCAGCGTGCGGCGCAACTCTGCCGCCTTGTAGCGCCTGGTATCCACCGGATCCGTCGGCTGCAACTCCGGCACACGCACCGGCTTTCCCGCTTCGTCCACGGCGACCATGGTGAAATAACAGGAATTGGTGTGCCGGCGGTGGCCGGAGCGGATGTTCTCCGCCTCGACGCGAATGCCGATCTCCATGGAGGTTCGGCCGGTATGGTTCACCGAAGCGCGAAAGGTGACGAGTTCGCCGACATGGATCGGCTCCTTGAACATCACCTGATCGACCGAAAGCGTCACCGCATATTGCTGCGAATAACGCGAGGCGCAGGAGAAGGCGACGCGATCGAGCAGGTTGAGCAACGCGCCGCCATGAACCTTTCCGGAAAAATTTGCCATGTCCGGCGTCATCAAAACGGTCATTTCCAGGCGGCGCGGGTCCATGCGGTCAGTCTCTCGTTTTGGCCACCATGGTCAGCACGTCGTACTGCGCGACGGTGGCGCCGGTTTGGTTGGTCACGTTGCAATCCCAGCGCACCTCGCCGTGCTCGGCATTGGCGCGCGGGTTGATCTCCTTGCATGTGAGCTGCACTTGCAGCGTATCACCCGGATTGACCGGTGTCAGGAAGCGCAGGTTGTCGACGCCGTAATTGGCCAGCACCGGACCCGGCGCCGGATCGACGAACAGGCCGGCGGCGAAAGAGACGATGAGATAGCCATGCGCCACGCGCCCGTCGAAGAACGGGTTCGCCTTGGCCGCTTCCTCGTCCATATGGGCGTAAAACGTGTCGCCCGTGAAATGGGCGAAATGCTCGATATCGTCGAGCGTCACCGTGCGCGTCGCGGTGATGAGCTGGTCGCCGATCTTCAGTTCCGCCAGCGATTTGCGGAACGGATGCTCACCGCCCGCCCGCGCTTCCGCGCCCGGCAGCCAGCGGCCGGTGACGGCGGAGAGCATGGTCGGCGCGCCCTGGATGGCGGTGCGCTGCATGTAATGCTTTACGCCGCGCATGCCGCCCAGCTCCTCGCCGCCGCCCGCGCGGCCGGGGCCGCCGTGCACGAGGCCCGGCAGCGGCGAACCGTGGCCGGTGGAGGACTTTGCGCTGACGCGGTTGCCGATCATCACGCGGCCATGGAAGGGCGCAAGGCCCAGCACGACCTCTTCGACAAAGGCCGGATCGTTGGTGAAGACCGAGGCGACGAGGCTGCCCTTGCCGCGCCGGGCGAGATCAACCGCCTCTTCCGCCGTGTCATAGGGCATGACGGTGCTGACTGGGCCGAAGGCCTCGACATCGTGCACGGCGCGGGCCGAGCCCGGCTTGTCGCAATAGAGCAGCACCGGATTGAGGAAGGCCCCGGCCACGGCGTCGCCGGACTGGACGCTGGGATTATCAGGATCGCCAGCGACGATCTCGGCGTCGGCGGAGAGATCGCGGATACGGGCGCGAACTTCTTCGCGCTGGTCGAGGCTGGCGAGCGGGCCCATGCGTACGGCTTCGTCGGCGGGATTGCCGATCGCCGTCTTCGCAAGACGCGCGCCAAGACTTTCGATGAGGGCCTCGCTATAGGCGCGCGGGGCGATGACGCGGCGGATCGCCGTACATTTCTGGCCGGCTTTCACCGTCATCTCGCGGGCGACTTCCTTGACGAAGAGGTCGAATTCCTCCGTACCGGGCGCGGCGTCGAGGCCGAGCACGGCGGCGTTGAGGCTGTCGGCCTCCATGGTGAAGCGCACCGAGTTTTCGATGATCGCCTTGTGCGTCTTGAGGCGCTGGCCGGTGGCGGCCGAACCGGTGAAGGTGACGGCGTCCTGTCCTTCGACGTGATCGAGCAGGTCGCCGACCGAGCCGCAGACGAGCTGCAACGCGCCTTCCGGCAGGATGCCGGTCTCGACGATACGGCGGACCATCAGTTCGGTGAGATAGGCCGTCTGGCTCGCCGGCTTGACGATGGCGGGAACGCCGGCGATCAGCGTCGGGGCGAGCTTTTCCAGCATGCCCCAGCAGGGGAAGTTGAAGGCGTTGATATGCACCGCGACGCCCTGCAACGGGGTCAGGATATGCTGCGCGGCAAAGGTGTTGTCCTTGGAGAGCGGCTCCACGTCGCCATCGAGCAGGACGCGGGTGTTCGGCAATTCGCGCCGGCCCTTGGAAGCATAGGAGAGCAGCGTGCCGATGCCGCCCTCGATATCGACCCAGCTATCGGCGCGCGTCGCGCCGGTGGCGGTCGAGAGAGCGTAAAACTCTTCCTTCTTCTCCATCAGCGCCTGGCCGAGTGCCTTCAGCATGGCGGCGCGTTCGTGGAAGGACATGCGCCGCAGCGCCGGGCCGCCCTTGTCGCGGCCGTGGGCGAGGATCGCCTTGAAATCGATGCCGGAGGAATCGATGAAGGCGACCGGATCGCCCGTCGCGGCGTCGAGCAGGGGCACGCCCTCCTTCGCACCGACGACCCAAGCGCCGCCGACATAGCTTTCGAGCCGGCGCGGCCGGTTTGCCATGACGTTCATCTCAATGTCCTTCCTGTTTTTTTCGCAATCACGGACGGAAAACCGCTTCACACTTTTCCTGGGATTGCTCAGTTCAATCCAAGCGCAGCGAGCTGCGCATCGACCTCGGCTCGCCATTCGGCCAGCAGGGTCTCGTTGGGCGTATACCGCAGGCCGAAACGCGACAGCGTTTCGAAGCGGGCGGAGCCGGAATGGCCAAAACTGGCGGCGACGCGCGGATACCAGTAGGCGACGGAAGCCTGCGCTTTGGCGCGGCCCTCCTCGTCACCGGCGATGCACACGAGGCCGGCAAGGCCAAGCTCCGCATGGCGCGTCTCGCGCGGCAGGATGGCGCGGAAAATCTCGGCGAGCGGCTGGTAGGAGACGCGCGACAGTTCCTTCAACTGTACGACGCTCGCCCGGCCCATCAGCACGTTCATGACGACGGCATCCACCCAGCCTTGCAGCGGATAGTGGAAGACGGAGAGGCGCATGTCGCCGCCCTGCCGTGCCGCGCCGATATCGGCCTCGCGGGAAAGCCGCTCGGCCCAGGGATGGTGCACGGCGTAGCGCCCGCCATTCGCGCCGAAGGTTTCCATGACCTGCAAGACCTTGCCGGCGTGATCGGCCTTTTCCAGCACGATGCGGGCGGCGGAGATGCGCTCCTGAATGCCCGGCGCATCGTTGATCGTATCGGCGAAGCCGGCGGAACCGGCCAGTTCGCTGTCGACAAAGCTCGCCATGAGGCGCAAGAGTTCGCCGCGATAGCGCGGCGGCACATTGGCGGGCGAGGAGAGCACACCACCCTCAGCCAGATAGTCTTCGATCGGCATCGTATCGGACATGAAAATTCCCCTTACTGGTCGTAGCTGACGACGATGCGGTCGGTGAGCGGGAAGCACTGGCAGGTCAGCACATAGCCCTGGCGCACCTCGTAATCTTCCAGCGCGTGGTTGACCTCCATCTCGGCCTCGCCCTCAATGATCTTGGCTCGGCAGGTTGAACAGACACCGGCCTTGCAGGCATAGGGCGCGTCCATGGCGTTTTCGAGCGCGGCGTCGAGCAGGCTCTGGCCCTGTTTCGGGAACTTGAAGACGCGGGTCGCGCCGTCGAGCGTGACGGTCGCCTCGCAGGTCGCGCCCTGGTCCGCGCCGTTCGCCTTCTCCACCCTGGCGCGCGCCCGGCCGGGCTGCGAGGAGGCGAAGAGTTCGAACTTGATCTGGTCGTCACGCAGGCCATGCTCACGAAGGGCGGCAGCGATCGCCAGCATCATCGGCTCCGGGCCGCAGATGAAGGCGGTCGTCACAGATTTCGGGTCGATCCAGTTCCTGAACAGCGCCGCGCACTTTTCACCGTCGATGCGGCCGGTGAAGAGGTCGATATCCTGCGCCTCGCTTTCGAGGATATGCAGCACCGAGAAGCGCCCAAGATAAAGGTTTTTCAGGTCCTCCAGTTCCTCGCGGAACATGATCGAGCTGATCTGGCGGTTGGCGTAGACCAGCGTGAAGCGCGCGCGCGGTTCACGTGACAGCACCGTCTTGATGATCGAGAGCACCGGCGTGATGCCGCTGCCGCCGGCAAAGCCGAGATAGTGTTTTGCGGCGTCCGGCTCCAGCGCGGTGAAGAACGCGCCCATCGGGGGCATGGCCTCCAGCGTGTCGCCGGCCTTCAGGCTTTCGTTGACCCAGGTGGAGAAACAGCCGCCGTCGACGCGCTTGATGCCGACCTTCAGGACACCCTCGTCCTTGCCGGCGCAGATCGAATAGGAGCGGCGCAGCTCCTCGTCCTCGAACTTGCGGCGGAAGGTCAGGTACTGGCCTTGCGTGAAGTCGAAGACAGCGCGGTCCTCTTCGGACGGCCGGAGCGTGACCACGACCGCATCGCGCGTCTCGCGGCGAACGTCGGTCACGGTCAGGGAATGAAAACGTGCCATGTGCGGGCCTTCTCCCTAGAGCATTTCCGGCCGGAGCGGCATCGCTTCGGCGTCGGATCATGCGGTAAAAACAGGAAACCAGAGCGTGTCAGGCGAATTCCGGTTCGCCGGAATCGCTTCCGGTCAGATGCACTTGAAATAGTCGAACGGTTCCAGGCAGTCCGTGCAGCGATAGCTCGCCTTGCAGGGCGTCGAGCCGAACTGGCTGATCTTTTCCGTGTTCGCCGAGCCGCAGCGCGGACAGGCGATGGTCAGGTTCGACCGGCCGGAGAGCCGGTCGATGCGTTTCATCAAGACGCCGTCGGTGGCCGTGCCGTCGATCGGCGGGGCGATGCCGTAGTCGCGCAGTTTTTCGCGGCCCTCGGCGCTGATCCAGTCCGTCGTCCAGGCGGGCGAGAGACGGCGCTCCAGCTTCACCTTGGCAAGGCCCTTTCCGGTGAGCGCCGTCTCGATATCGAGATTGATCACCGTGGTGGCGGGACAGCCCGAATAGGTCGGCGTCACCGTCACGACAAGTGTATCGTCCCGCCATTCGACATCGCGGATAATGCCGAGATCGGTGAGCGAGATGACCGGGATTTCCGGGTCCGGCACTTCGGAAAGCCAGTGCCAGACCTCCTTGACCGAGGGACGAAGCGCCGGGTCCATCGCCGCCTCCTACCAGGTCGCGCCCGGATAGGCGCGTTGCAGGAACTGCATCTCGGTGAGGATGAAGCCGAGATGCTCGGTGTGAACGCCGCGCCGGCCGCCCTTGTGCATGTAGCCGTCGGCCGGCTTCTTCAGCGTGCCCTCGGAGAGCGTCTCCGCGACGATCTCGTCCCAGCCCGCCTTGAGGCTTGCGGGGGCCGGGATGATGCCGGCCTCGACCAGTTCGGCGTCGAGCGCATCGCTCATGAACATCTCGCCGGTGAAGGGCCAGAGTTCATCCAGCGCCTCCTGCATGCGGCGGTGGCTTTCCGCCGTGCCGTCGCCGAGGCGGATGACGAGATCGCGGCTGCGGTCGAGATGATAGGAGACTTCCTTGAACGCCTTTTCCGCGATCTCGGCGATGCGGGTGTCGGAGGACCCCTTCAGCGCCTTGAGGAGCAGATAGTGCCAGGCGTCGAACAGGAACTGCCGCATCAGCGTCTTGCCGAAATCGCCGTTCGGGCGCTCGACGATGAGGATGTTGCGGAATTCGTAACCGTCGCGCAGATAGGCGAGATCGTCGGCGGAACGGCCCTTGCCTTCCACCTCGCCGGCAAGGCCGAGCCAGAGCTGCGTCTGGCCGATCAGGTCGAGCGCGGTGTTGGCGAGCGCGATATCCTCCTCCAGCGCGGGCGAGTGCCCGCACCATTCGGAAACGCGATGGCCGAGGATCAGCGTGTTGTCGCCGATGCGCAGCAGGAATTCGAGAAGCGCCGCGCCCGACATCACATGTGCCCCACTTCGTCCGGAATGTCGAAGAAGGTCGGGTGACGATAGACCTTGGAATTCGACGGATCGAACAGCGGGCCCTTTTCCGAGGGCGCGCTGGCGGTGATTTCTGAGGATTTCACCACCCAGATGCTGACGCCCTCGTTGCGGCGCGTATAGACGTCGCGGGCGTTGTTGATCGCCATCTCGGCGTCGGGCGCGTGCAGGCTCCCGACGTGGCGATGGTTGAGGCCGTGCTGGCCCCGGATGAAAACTTCCCAAAGCGGCCATTCGCTGGACATCGTGCTCTCTCCCTTACTCGGCGGCGATTTTTGCCGCAGCGCGGCGGTCGGCGGCCTTTTCGGCATGCGCCGTCAGGCCGTCGCGGAACCAGGCGCCGTCATTCCAGGCCTTCTTGCGGGCGTTGAGGCGCTCCGCATTGCACGGGCCGTTGCCGGCGATCACGTTGAAGAATTCCTCCCAATCCGGCTCGCCGAAATCGTGGCCGCCCTTTTCCTCGTTCCACTTGAGGTCCGGATCCGGCACGGTGAGGCCGAGATATTTTGCCTGCGGCACGGTCTGGTCGACGAATTTCTGGCGCAGCTCGTCGTTGGAGTTCTGCTTGATCTTCCAGGCCATCGACTGCGCCGAATGCACGGAGGCATCGTCCGAGGGGCCGAACATCATCAGCGACGGCCACCACCAGCGGTTCAGCGCATCCTGCACCATGGCCTTCTGGGCAGGCGTGCCCTTCACCATCTTCATCAAGACGTCATAGCCCTGACGCTGGTGAAAGCTCTCTTCCTTGCAGATGCGCACCATGGCCCGCGCATAGGGGCCGTAGGAACAGCGCTGCAGCGGCACCTGGTTCATGATCGCCGCGCCATCGACCAGCCAGCCGATTGCGCCGATATCGGCCCAGGTCAGCGTCGGATAGTTGAAGATCGAGGAATATTTCGCCTTGCCGGAATGGAGTTGCTCATACATCTCGTCGCGGCTGACGCCGAGCGTTTCGGCGGCACAGTAAAGGTAAAGGCCGTGGCCCGCCTCGTCCTGCACCTTGGCGAGCAGGATGGCCTTGCGCTCCAAGGTCGGCGCACGGGAAATCCAGTTGCCTTCCGGAAGCTGGCCGACGATTTCCGAATGGGCGTGCTGGCTGATCTGGCGCACCAGCGTCTTGCGATATCCTTCAGGCATCCACTCCTTCGGCTCGATCTTCTGGCCGGCGTCGACGCGCTCCTGAAAGGCGCGCTCCACGGGGTCCATCTCGTCGAGGGACCGGACGCGAGCGGCATCGGTCTTCACCATCTGGGCATACATGGTCTTTCCTCCTTGCTGGCGCGTCAGACGCGCTCGAGAATGATTGCGATGCCCTGACCGACGCCGATGCACATGGTGCACAGTGCATAGCGCCCGCCCTGGCGGTGGAGCTGATAGGTGGCTGTCGTGACGAGCCGCGCGCCGCTCATGCCGAGCGGATGGCCAAGCGCGATGGCGCCACCGTTCGGGTTCACATGCGGCGCATCATCCGGCAGGCCGAGATCGCGCAGAACCGCGAGCGCCTGCGAGGCGAAGGCTTCGTTGAGTTCGATGACGTCCATCTGGCCGAGCGTCAGGCCGGCGCGTTCCAGCACCCGGCGCGCCGCCGGCGCGGGGCCAAAGCCCATGATGCGCGGCTCAAGCCCCGCCGCCGCCATGGCGACGACGCGCGCCTTCGGCGTCAAGCCTTGCGCCTTGGCGGTCGCCTCATTGGCGATGAGCAGCGCGGCCGCGCCGTCGTTGACGCCCGAGGCGTTGCCGGCGGTGACAGAGAGGTCCGGGCCGTTGACGCCCTTCAGCTTGGCAAGCTGCTCGGCCGTCGTGCCGGGACGGGGATGTTCGTCGGTGTCGACGACCAGCGGATCGCCCTTCTTCTGCGGCACGGAAACGGACACGATCTCATCGGCAAAAAGGCCGGCCTCATGCGCGGCCGCCCAACGGGCCTGGCTCAGCGCAGCAAAAGCATCCTGGTCCTCGCGGCTGACGGCAAAGTCTGCGGCGACATTGTCGGCCGTCTGCGGCATGGAATCGACGCCGAAGGCCTTCTTCATCTTCGGATTGACGAAGCGCCAGCCGATCGTCGTGTCATAGACGGCATTGGCACGCGAAAAGGCGCTGTCGGCCTTCGGCATGACGAAGGGCGCGCGGCTCATGCTCTCGACGCCGCCGGCGATGACGAAATCGCAGTCGCCGGCGCGGATGGCGCGGGCGGCCATGCCGACGGCGTCCATACCGGAGCCGCAGAGGCGGTTGACGGTGGTGCCGGGAATGGAGACGGGAAGGCCGGAGAGCAGCACGGCCATGCGGCCGACATTGCGGTTGTCCTCGCCGGCCTGGTTGGCGCAGCCGTAGATGAGATCGTCTACTTTCGACCAGTCGACGCCTTGATTGCGCGCCATCAGCCCGCTGAGCGGCACGGCGGCCAGATCATCAGCACGCACCGACGACAGCAGCCCGCCATAACGGCCGATGGGCGTACGAACGGCGTCGCAGATAAAGGCTTCGGACACGCGGCTTCCTCCCTGAGATCCAAGGGTCGATCCGTTCCTCCAGAAACATTAACCGACCGATCGGTTATCTATTTAGCATTCGAAACATCACAAATCAATGGAATTTTTCCTGAATTCTGTGATGTCTCATCGCAGCAGCAAGCATCATACCACAAACCATGCTTTTCCCTATGAAAAGTCGACCCGGCGTGCCTCGCGCAACAGGGAAAGACGACGCAGCGTTGCCTCGCTCGCTTCCGGCAAGGCACCGGCCGCCGTGACGAAATGGCGGGCGACATGCAGATCCGCCTCGGGGGAGAGGCCGAGGTAAAGGTCGGCAAAGAGCGCCCTGGCCGCCTCTCCCGGCCAGTCCATGGGCAGGGCCGTCTGCGGCAGGCGCGGATCGCGCAGTACGACGAGACGGAACTGGTGCACGAGCACCAGCCGGGCGACGAGGCTTTCCGCTGCGCCGAGCCGCACCCCGCCGGCAAGGAGATCGGCGAGGCGCCCGAAGCGCCGGAGGAAGCCGTCATAGGCCTCGGCATGCAGCGCAAGGTCCCAGTGGTCGGCCGCAAAGGCGCCAAGGTCCCCCTCGCCGCTCACCACGTCACCCCGGAACACGACGGCCGGTTGCTTGAGAAGCGGGAGGGCGCGCGCACCCACCGCTAACCGCGGCCCCAGCCGGGCATGGCCTGCCCGCTCAAGGGTCTGCATCGCCTCGTCTGGCGCCGTTCCGGTCAACTGCACAAAATGCCACTCGGCCGCTTCCGGTGGACCGAAGAGCAGGCGGGCAGCGGCGGCAAACTCCGCCCGAGCGGGCGCGGCGAGGCGGTAGAAGCTTCGCCGCCCTTCCCGCTCTCCGGACAATTGCCCGGCCGCGACAAGGCGCGAGACCGCGGTGCGCACCAACGTCTCGCTGATGCCGATGGCAGCGCAGGTCTCGATGAGATTGCCGGTCCACACCACGCCGCCCCGCGGCTCCACGACATCGCCATAGATGGTGACGATGAAGCTGGCGGCCTTCAGCGGGCTCTCCTCGATGATGGTCCTGAGCATCGCGCCAAACATGCTCTCCATCCTGTCCTTGTCCGCCGGCAAACCAGCCCCCTGCCCTCGTTCCATTTCGATAGTGGCCGAGGACTAGCCCAGAATAGGCCGTGGCGGGAAGCCCCGCCCGGAAATCCGCAGATAAAGGCATATTCTCGTCAGCAAATATTAAGTTGCATCTGCCATCGTCCGTCGATCGTCGGAGGCCGGGCAGAACCCTTCCCGAGCAGACAGGGCGCGTGGGGACAGACGAACCGCGATGAACGACCGGAATACGCAGCTCTCCCTTCACGGGCTGGGATGTTACATCCCCGCCATCGTCGTCGCATTTGCCGCGCTGATCGCCATTTTCCTTGCCGATTCCCAGAAGCAGCGGCTGGAAGAGGAGTACCTGCGCTCCTTCACCACGGAACAGCTCGGCGTGCTACGCTCGCGCCTCGAAGGCAATATCCAGGGTGACATCAATCTCGTACAGGGCCTCGTCGCGGCGCTCTCGACAGAGCCCGACATGTCACCGAGCCGCTTTGCCGACCTTGCCGGTCGCATCTTCCGCAAGGACACGCAGCTGCGCAATCTTGCCATCGCGCCGGACTTCGTCGTCTCGCTCGTCTATCCGGTCAAGGGGAACGAGCGCAGCATCGGCCTCGACTACCGCAAGAACGAGCGCCAGCGCGCCGCGGCCATGCAGGTGAAGGCGCTCGACCGGCTCATCGTCACCGGCCCGGTCGATCTGGTGCAGGGCGGGCGCGGCGTGATCGCGCGCTACCCGATCCATGCCGGGCGGAACAACGCCTTCATCGGCATCGCCTCCGCCGTGATCGACCTCGACAGGCTCCTGGCCAACAGTGGCTTCGGAAAAGACCTCAAGGTCGCCGTTTCGCTTTCCAGCCGGCCGCATGTCGGCGGCGAGGCACGAACCTTCTTCAGCACGGCCACCCCCGTCGATGCCGACCCCGTCGTCATGACGATAGACATCGGCCACGAAGCCTGGACCATGTCTGCAGCGCCATTGGGTGGCTGGCGCCAGCCGTCCGCCGATCTCACCCTGTTTCGCACCGGCCTCGCGCTGCTGGCCATCATCATCGTCGCCCCCATGTTCTGGGTCGGTTACCTGATGAAGGACCGCCATCGGCATATCCTGGCGCTTCAGGACCGGGAGGATCAGCTGGAAACCGTCTCGCAACGCCTGCAGCTCGCGCTCGACGCCTCGCGCGTCGGCGTTTGGGAATTCGACACGGAATTGGCGACACTCACCTGGGACGCTCGCATGCGCGCCCTCTACAACGTGCCGCCCGACCAGCCAATCTGCCGCTACGAGGACTGGCGCACCGCGCTTCATCCCGACGATCTGGAAGAAGCCGAACGCGTTTTTTCGGACGCCATCGAGGCCGAGAGGCCCTATCTCACGGAATTCCGCGTCCTGACCGTCGGCGGCGACATCCGCCATATCCGCGCGCACGGCATGACCTATCGCGCCTCGTCAGGCGCAAAGCGTATCGTCGGCGCGAACTGGGATGTGACGGAGGACATCCGCCTCCAGGCCGAACTGCTTGAGGCCAAGCTGACGGCGGAGGCGCAGAACCGCGCCCTGGAAGACGCTCGCCTCGTTCTGGAGCACAATTCACTGCACGATGCCCTCACCCGGCTTCCCAACCGGCGTTTCCTCGACCAGCAGCTCGCGCTGGCCGGTATCGGCGAGGACACCCGTCCCCTCACCCTGCTGCATATCGACCTCGACCGCTTCAAGGACATCAACGACACGCTCGGCCACGCCGCCGGCGACGAGGTGCTGAAACAGGCGGCCGGTGTACTGCGCGCCCATATTCCGGCAGCGGACTTCATCGCCCGCATCGGCGGGGACGAATTCGTGCTCCTGTCGCGCCGTGAGCCGACAGAGGCCGATTTCGGCACCCTCTCCGCCCGCCTCATCGAGGCGATCAGCGAGCCGATGGCGATCGAAGGCCATGACTGTCGTATCGGTGCGAGCATCGGCATTGCAACGCGCAACGATGCGGAAGAATCCGCCGAGCAGTTGCTCGTCAATGCCGATATCGCGCTCTACGAAGCCAAGCGCCGTGGGCGCAACCGCGTGGAAGCCTTCAACGACGAGCTCCGCCTGCGCACCGTGGAGGTCAAGCGGCTCGGCGACGACATTCTGCGCGGTCTCGAACGCGGAGAATTCCACCCCTACTTCCAACCGCAATTCGATGCCGAAACGCTGGAGATCGTCGGCGTCGAGGCGCTGGCACGCTGGCAGCACCCAACACGCGGCATCATCATGCCCGATGTGTTCCTGCCCGTGGCCGAGAGCCTCAATGTTGTCGCCCGGATCGACGAGGCCATCCTCGAACAGGCCCTGTTCCAATCCATGCGCTGGGAGGGACAGGATCTCGGCATCGCCCGCGTCTCCGTCAATGTCTCCTGTCAGCGCCTGCGCGACGACAACCTTCTCGAAAAGCTGCGCGCGATGAACATTCGCCCGGGTTCGCTGACCTTCGAACTGCTGGAATCGATATCCTTCGATACGCTCGACGACGGGCTGAAGCAGGCCATCGACGGCATAAAATCCCTCGGCATCGAAATCGAGATCGACGATTTCGGCACCGGCCACGCCTCCATCGTGAGCCTCCTGGAGCTGTCTCCGGCGCGGCTGAAGATCGACCGCCGGCTGGTGCAGCCGCTGCTCGAATCCACGGCACAGCAGAGCCTCGTCCGCTCGATCATCGACATCGGCAAGGTGCGCGATATCGAGACAGTTGCGGAGGGTGTCGAAACATTGGCCCATGCCGAGCTGCTGCGCGGCCTCGGCTGCCATATCCTGCAGGGCTATGCCTTTGCCCGGCCCATGGGCGCGGATGATTTCCTCGCCTTCGCCAAGGCTCGCGGCTGGATGCCGGCGGCGAAGACCGGCCTTACGACGGCAAGAGCGAGCTGAGCGTATCCGCAACCGCCCGGCCGTCATGCTGGCCGCGCTGCCAGGGATCCTCGAACTCGCCGATCACCCGTTCGATGCCGAGCCGCATGCCCACCTCTTCCAGCGCGCCATTGCCGAGATAGGCAAAGCGGCCGACGGTCTTTTCGAAGGGCAGCAGCTGGTGGTTTGCCAGGACGTGGGTGAAGGGACGCCCATCCGCCCCCGCCTGCCGCCGCCAGAGCGCGGTGGCAATCTCCAGCATGCGCGCCACATCCAGTCCGCGGGTCTCCCGGCATTGCAGCATGTTGCCGATGAAGACGCGACGAGCATGCGCATTGCGCGCTATGGCCGGGACGATGCCCTCGACCAGGAAATGCGGCAGGACGCTGGTGAAGAAGCTGCCCGGCCCGAACACGATGGCATCGGCGCTTTCGAGACTTTCCAGCACGGCCTCGTTGGCCGGCACAGCCGCGCCGCCCCGGCCGGACAGCACAATGTCGCGGATGCCCGTCGCACTCGCCGCATCGTCGAGCGCCGTCACCCTGTGCTGCCCCTCAACCCCGGTGCCATCATTCAAAACGGCGGAGAGGTCGACACCATCGGCGGCCGTGGACGGCCAGACATGGCCGGCAATGTCGCAGAGCTTGCGGAAGACGAAGATGGCGGTGTTGATGTCGCTGTTGTGGGCGAGATGCGCGCCCGTCAGGATGAAGTTGCCGATGCTGCCGTTGCGGAAATCGAAATCCGCCCCGATCGCCGCGCGAAAGGTGCGCAGGTAGTTGAGGATAGCGCCGCGCAGGCCCGGCTCCATGCGCTCCAGCAGCGGATGCACGCCCTCCGCGTAGAGCGCGAATTCCGTGCGGGCATCGTCTTGCGTGCCGCTGGTCATGCGCGCGTTGCAGACCTTGACGACATCGCCCGCCCGGCCTTCGCCATGCGCCATGGTCATCAGCGCCTGGCGGATGTCACCGACGGCGAGCACGCCGAGGTTCTCGCGGATGATCTTGGAACTGCCGCCGCTGTCCCAGGCCGGCACGATGCGCGTCAGTCGCACCGGCTTGGAAAGCAGCGCCAGATTGGTCGTGCGGCACGCAGTGCCGCCCGAAAAGAGCACGATATGCGGCAAACGGCTTTCAGCCATCCGATCTCCTCTTGGTTTCACGCAATTTCGGACGCAAAACCGCTGCACACCTTTGCTGGAATTGCTCCAGCTTACGGCCCGATATTATACGCAGCCCCGATGAGGGTCTTTGTATAATCCTCCCGCGGGGCGCTGAAAATGGCGTCCGTGGGACCTTCCTCCACGATCTTGCCGTCCTTCATTACCACCACATAATCGCTCATCGCACGCACCACCGACAGGTCGTGGCTGATGAAGACATAGGAAAGGCCGTAGCGGGACTGGAGATCACGCAAGAGCTCGATTACCTGCCCCTGCACCGAACGATCGAGTGCCGAGGTCGGCTCGTCGAGGATCACCGCCTGGGGTTTGAGGATCATCGCCCGCGCGATCGCGATACGCTGCCGCTGGCCGCCCGAAAACTCGTGCGGATAGCGGTTGCGCGCCGCGGGGTCGAGCCCCACCTCCTTCAGCGCCGCGATTGCCCGCTGGTCGCGGTCGGCTCGCGAAAGCTGCGGCTCGTGCACATAAAGCCCCTCGGTGATGATCTCGCCGACCGTCTGGCGCGGCGAAAGCGAACCGTAGGGATCCTGGAAGACGACCTGCATGCTGCGCCGGAGCGGCCGCATGCCGGTCCGGTCGAGGCCGGAAATATCCGTCTTGCCGAAGCGATAGGCGCCCTTGCTGGAGATGAGCCGCAACAGCGCCCGCCCGAGCGTCGATTTTCCCGAGCCGGATTCGCCGACTACGCCGATCGTCTGCCCTTCGTGCAGGCTGATGCTGACATTGTCGACAGCCCGGAAGGTGTTGGCGCGTTTCTTCAGGAAGCCGCCGTCGATCTTGTAGTCGACGATGACATTGCGGCCCTCGAGGATGATCGGCGCGTCATCCGCCGGGGCCGCCTTGCGGCCATGCGGCTCGGCCTCGATCAGCATGCGGGTGTAGTCGGCCTGCGGATTGTCGAAGATGTCAGCCGTCCCGCCCTGTTCGACGATCTCGCCGCGCCGCATGACGACGACGCGTTCGGCAAAATGCCGGACGATGCCGAGGTCGTGCGTGATCAGCACGATCGCCATGTCGAAGCGTTTTTGCAGATCGCGCAGCAGTTTCAGGATCTGCGCCTGGATCGTCACGTCGAGCGCCGTCGTCGGTTCGTCGGCGATCAGGATGTCCGGCTCGTTGGCAAGCGCCATGGCGATCATCACGCGCTGGCGCTGGCCGCCGGACATTTCATGCGGATAGCTGTCGATACGGCGCTCCGGCTCCGGAATGCCGACCAGCTTCAGGAGCTCCAACACACGCGGCCGGGCTTCCTTCCGCGTGCCGCCGCGGTGATGCACGATCACCTCGGCGATCTGCTTGCCGACAGGATAGAGCGGATCGAGCGAGGTCATCGGCTCCTGGAAGATCATGGTGATTTTTGCACCACGGATCTCGTTGAGCGCCTTCGGCGGCAACCCGACCATTTCCTGCCCGCGATATTTCGCAGAGCCCGTGACCCGGCCGTTGCTCGCGAGCAGTCCCATGATGCCCATCATGGTCTGGCTCTTGCCGGAGCCGCTCTCGCCGACCACCGCCAGGGTCTCGCCGGGGCGGACATCGAGGTTGATGCCCTTCACCGCATTGACGTCCCCGTCCGGCGTCGTGAAGGACACCTTCAGGTCGCGCACGGCAAGGATCGGCTCCATGGTTTTCTGTGTCTCTGCCATGTCAGCGATCCTTCGGGTCGAATGCATCGCGCAGCCCGTCGCCGACGAAATTCAGCGAAAAGAGCGTGACGACGAAGAAGATGGCGGGAAAGATGAGCAGCCAGGGCGCGGACTGGATGTTGTTGGCGCCTTCGGCGATCAGCGAACCCCAGCTCGTCAGCGGCGCCTGAACGCCGAGACCGAGGAAGGAGAGGAAGCTTTCGAGCAGGATCACCTTGGGCACGATGACCGTGACGAAGATGACGACCGGGCCGATCGTGTTGGGGATGACGTGCCGGCGGATGATCTGCCAGTCCGTCAAGCCCAGAGCCTCCGCCGCGCCGATGAATTCCCGTCGCTTCAAAGACAGCGTCTGGCCGCGCACGATGCGGGCCATGTCGAGCCACTCCACCGCACCGATGACGATGAAGATCAAGACGAAGCTGCGGCCGAAGAAGACGACGAGCACAACAACCAGGAAGACGAAGGGCAGCGAGTACAAAATTTCGACGAAGCGCATCATCACATTGTCGACGCGCCCGCCCATGTAACCCGAGATCGCGCCGTAGACGACGCCGATACCGAGCGAGACGAGGCTGGCGAGAAGGCCGACCGCGATGGAGATCTGCCCGCCGAGCATGACGCGCGCCATCAGGTCGCGCCCGTTTGTATCGGTGCCGAACAGGAAGTATTCCCGGTCGACTACACCCTTCAGCGTGAGCTTACGCCCCTCGTCCTCGGTCGCCGTGACCTCGGTCTTGTCGAACTCGTTGGCCCGGTCGAAGTAGCGCGTGGCGCGTGGATCGATCGGGTCCTTGGCGGTGATGACCGCCGTGAAGGCTTCGCCCTCGACGGAAAAGGACTGCAGCTCGACGCGGGCGCGGGTGGCGACGCCCTTCATCGCCTCTTCCAGTGAATCCTCGCCCGGCCGCGGCTCGAGGCTCGGCGGGATGGTGACATAGGAAGAGAAGACCTGGTCGTAGCTGTGGCTGATGAAGAACGGACCGAAGAAGGCGAAGCACGCGATCAGCACCAGCATCACCGAACCGGCCATGGCCGGGCGGTTGCGGCGGAAGCGCATGACGGCGAGCTGGAAGAGGCTGCGCCCCTTCACCTCGCTCCCGGGTACGGGGGAAACGACGGCGTCAGTCATGGCGAACCCTCGGATCGAGCAGGCCATAGAGAATGTCGACCAGCAGATTGAAGACGATGACGAAGATGGCGATCAGGACGACCGTGCCCATGACGAGCGTATAGTCGCGGTTGATCGCCCCGAGCACGAAATAGCGCCCGACGCCGGGGATGGTGAAGATGGTCTCGACCACGGCGGAGCCGGTCAAAAGAGCGGCAGCGCAGGGCGCGAGATAGGACACGATGGGCAGCATGGCGCCGCGCATGGCGTGCACCACGACCACCGATTTTGCCGGCAGGCCATAGGCCCGCGCGGTGCGGATGTGGTCGGTGCGCAAGGCCTCGATCATCGAGCCGCGGGTCAGGCGCGCGAAAACCGCAAGCTGCGGCAGGGCGAGTGCGATCATCGGCAGGATGAGGAAGCGCAGCGAACCGTCGCCCCAGCCACCCGCCGGAAGCCAGGCGAGCACGATGGCAAAGATCAGCGTCAGGACCGGCCCGACGACGAAGTTCGGCACCGTGACGCCGACCGTCGCGACCGACATGACCGCGAAATCCAGCGCACTGTTCTGACGCAAGGCCGCAATCGTACCGACGATGACGCCGCCGATAAGCGCCAGGAGCAGCGCATAGAAACCAAGTTCCATCGAGTAGGGCAGACCCTTGCCGATGAGTTCGGCAACGGTGTTATCCTTGTAGATGTAGCTCGGTCCGAAATCGCCGCTGACGGCATTGCCCATGTAGGTGAGGTATTGGCGCCAGAGGGGCTGATCGAGCTGGTAGGCTCGCATCAGATTTTCCATCGTGGCAGGCGGTAGAGGGCGTTCGAGATTGAACGGGCCGCCGGGCGCAAAGCGCATGAGAAAGAACGAGATTGTGACGACGATGAATAGCGTCGGCACGGCGCTTGCTAGGCGCCGCAGAACGAATGCAAACATGACTAGGTCTCCCCAGATACGAAAGTGCGCGGCCTCAGGAGGCCGCGCACTTTCGTCGGATCATTCCGAAACGCTGAGGAAGCGGCTCAGGTGCTGGTTGGCGGCATTGTCCTGCCAACCCTGAACCTTGCTGGAGACGAGCCACAGGTCGGCCTGCGTCAGGAGCGGGGCGATCGGCTGTTCGCGCATCAGCACGGCTTCTGCGTCATGCAGGACCTTGGCGCGCGCCGCCGGGTCACGCTCTTCGTACGACTTCTTCATGAGGTCATCGAACTCGGCATTCGTGAACTTGCCGTAGTTGAAGGTCTTGTTGGTGCTGACGCTGAGGGCCAGGAAGTTTTCCGCATCCGCATAGTCGGCGACCCAGCCGGCACGCGCCACGTTGAACGCGCCGCCTTCCTGGAGATAGGCGTAGTGCGAGGACACGTCGAGGTTCACCAGCGACACATCGGCGCCGAAGGTGTTCTTCCACATGTCGGCAACAGCCGTCGCCACGCGCTCGTGGTTCGGGTTGGTGTTGTAGCGCAGCTCGATCTTCAGCGGCTTGCCGCCTTCGCCGTAACCGGCTTCCTTCATCAGCTTGAGCGCCTCGTCCTCGCGGTCGAGCTGCGAGAGCGCGCCGAAATCGGCATAGGCCGGCTCATAGCCCTGCATGCCCGGGGGCACCATGGAATAGGCCGGAAGCTGCGAGCCGGAATAGATTTCCTTGGCCAGGAAGTCGCGGTCGATGGCCATGGAGAGCGCGCGGCGCACGCGAACGTCGCTATAGGGCTCGGTGCGGGTGTCGAAAGGGTAGTAGTAGGTTGCCAGCGTCGGCGAAACGTGGACCTGCTCGCCATAGCTCTTCTTCAGGCGCTCGATCTGGTCGGCAGAGAAGTTGTAGACGAGGTCCATTTCCTTCGCCTCGAAGCGACGGACCGAGGCGGCCTGATCGTCGATCGGGTAGAAGATCACCTTGTCGAGCTTGACGTTGGCAGCGTCCCAGTAGTTCGCGTTCTTCTCGACGACAAGATTGTCGTTCGGCACATGGCTGACGAGCTTGAAGGCACCGTTGGAAACCATCGTGCCGGGCTTCACGAAATCCGCGCCGTTCTTTTCGACGCTGGCCTTGGAGACCGGCAGCGCCGTCTGGTGCGCGAGCAATTCGAGGAAGAAGGGCGTCGGACGCTCCAGCGTCACTTCCAGCGTCGTGGCATCGACAGCCTTGACGCCAAGCTGGTCGAGGCCAAGCTCGCCCTTGTTGACCTTTTCCGCGTTCTTGATCGGATAGAGGATGTTCGCGTAGCCGGCCGCCGTCTTCGGATCCTCAACGCGGGTGAAGGAGAAGACGAAGTCTTCCGCCGTCACCGGCGAACCGTCCGACCACTTCGCGTTGCCGCGCAGCTTGAACGTGTAGACCGCGCCGTCGTCGGAGACGGTCCAGCTTTCCGCAGCGCCGGGAACGATCTTGCCCGAGGCGTCATAGATGGTCAGGCCTTCGTAAAGGTCCTTGAGGATGAATTCTTCGATGTTGATGGAGGTATGTGCCTGGTCGAGGGTCTGCGGTTCACCCGCATTGCCACGGTGAAGCACCGTTTCTGCCAATACAGGGCTGGCGCCCAGCAGGATTGCACCTGCAAGAAGAGCCGCACGAAAGCCAATCATTCTGTTTGCCATTTTGTTTTCCTTCCCCGGTTGTTATTTTGGGTGCGACATCAATTGTCCCTGTTTGCGAACTTGGCAAGCCCCTAAAAACACGAAATGCACAAAGGTCGCAGACCTCTCGCAACGCCCGATTTTTCAAGTGAAACGCGCCCTTCTCCGCCGCTACACCGCGAAAAATGAGAAAAATATTTGCATTTGCCGATTTTATTCGCAGTTTTCTGCCCATCGTTTTGCACCGATTTCTGCGATCTATCGCCCATCGAACACTTGAGCCAGAAACGGAGTCCCAAGATGAACTGGTTGAAGACCCTCGCCGCCGCCGCAGCACTCCAGGCCGCCATCCTCGCCCCGGCCCATGCCGGTGAAAACCTCGCAGCCGTACAGGCCGCCGGCGCGCTGAAGATCGGTACCGAAGGCACCTATGCGCCCTTCACCTACCATGACACCGACGGCAAGCTGGTCGGCTTCGATGTCGAGATCGGCGAGGCCATAGCCAAGAAGCTCGGCGTCAAGGCCGAGTTCCTGGAAGGCAAATGGGACGGCCTGATCGCCGGCCTCGACGCCAACCGCTACGACGCCGTGATCAACCAGGTCGGCATCACCGAGGCACGCAAGCAGAAGTACGACTTCTCCGAGCCCTATATCGCTTCCAAGGCCGTGCTGATCGTGCGCGCCGACGACGACAGCATCAAGGGTTTCGCTGACCTCAAGGGCAAGAAGTCCGCCCAGTCGCTGACCTCCAACTTCGGAAAGCTTGCTCAGGAAGCCGGCGCCGAGCTCGTCGGCACCGACGGTTTCGATCAGTCGATCCAGCTTGTCCTGACCGGCCGCGCCGATGCGACGATCAACGACAGCCTGTCCTTCCTCGACTTCAAGAAACACAAGCCGGACGCGAATGTGAAGATCGCCGCCGAGCAGGAAAACGCCGACTATTCCGGCGTGATCATCCGCAAGGGCGAGCCGGAGCTTCTGGAAGCGATCAACAAGGCACTCGTCGACATCAAGGCGGACGGCACCTACCAGGCGATCTCGGACAAGTATTTCGGGCAGGACGTCTCGAAGTAATTCCTGGCCGAGAACCGCTTCGCGGCGGCTCCGTCCTCGACTATAGATAAAACCATGACCTGGCCGGGGAGAACCCCGGCCAGCCGCATTTCCGGAGGTTTTCCCGTGCCGCCGTGGCTTCAACTGATGCTGGATTCGCTGGTCCCCCTGCTGTGGGCCGCGCTCGTCTTCACCATTCCGCTCACCCTGCTTTCCTTCGCGCTTGGACTTACCCTCGGCCTCGTCACGGCCATCGCCCGACTGTTCGGGCCGCGTCCGCTCGTCGCCATTGCCCGCTTCTATGTCTGGGTGATCCGCGGCACGCCGCTGCTGGTGCAGCTTTTCGTCATCTTCTACGGCCTGCCGAGCATCGGCATCCTGCTCGACGCCTTTCCGGCCGCCCTCATCGGCTTCACGTTGAATGTCGGGGCCTATACGTCGGAAATCATCCGCGCCGTCATCGCCTCCGTGCCGCGCGGCCAGTGGGAGGCGGCCTATTCAATCGGCATGAGCTGGTCGCAGGCGATGCGCCGCACCATTCTGCCGCAGGCGACGCGCGTCGCCGTGCCGCCGCTCTCCAACACCTTCATATCGCTGGTGAAGGACACGTCGCTTGCGGCCGCCGTCACCGTACCGGAGCTGTTCCAAACGGCCCAGCGCATCGTCGCCACGACCTACGAGCCGCTGATCCTCTATATCGAGGCGGCGCTGATCTATCTGGCGCTCAGCTCTGTTCTTTCAGCACTGCAGGTCCGGCTGGAACGGCGCTTTGCCCGCTATGGCGGCTTCCTGGAGGCTCGCACATGATCGAACTCAGCCATATCGAAAAACGCTTCGGCGACAACCTCGTGCTGCGCGACATCAGCCTCAGCCTGCCGGAGGGCACGGTCACGGCTCTGGTCGGCCCTTCGGGCGGCGGCAAGAGCACGCTGCTGCGCTGCATCAACCTGCTGGAGACGCCGACCTCGGGCTCCATCAAGCTCGGCAGCGAGACGATCGACTTCGCGCCCGGCCGCAAGGTCGGCTGGGACGCGGTACAGAAGCTGCGCCGCCAGACCGGAATGGTCTTCCAGAACTTCCAGCTCTTCCCGCACCAGACGGCGATCGCCAACGTGATGGAAGGCCTCGTCACCGTCCTCAAATGGCCCGCGGAAAAGGCACGCGCCCGCGCCGTGGAACTGCTCGAAAAGGTCGGCATGGCGCACAAGGCCGACGCCTGGCCGGCAACGCTGTCGGGCGGCCAGCAGCAGCGTGTCGCCATTGCCCGCGCGCTTGCCCCCTCGCCGCGCGTCCTGCTCTGCGACGAGCCGACCTCCGCGCTCGATCCGGAGCTCGCGGAAGAGGTGGTCGAGGTGCTGAGCCGGCTCGCCCGCGAGGGCACGACCATGGTCATGGCAACGCACGATCTGCGCCTTGCCTCGCGCGTTGCCGACACGGTCGTTTTCCTCGATGGCGGCGTCATCGTCGAAGAGGGGCCGCCGCGCGCGATCTTCTCGACGCCCGAGCGCGAGCGCACGAAAAAATTCATCGCCTCCCTCAGTGCGCCGCAAAGTTACGATATCTAAAATACACGTCGCCTCACGTTACGGTAGCAAGGAAATCCGGTTCGCGGCAGTTGCATCGGACAGGCGATTCAAGCAGAGTGACGGGATATGCGTACCTCGCCATGCCCCGGCATGTCCAACAGGGGAGAAAGCCTCATGATCAAGAAAACACCGAATCCGATCGACGTCTTCGTCGGGTCCCGCGTCCGCTTGCGGCGGCTGATGGTGGGCATGAGCCAGGAAGCGCTTGCCGACCGTCTCGGCGTCACCTTCCAGCAGGTACAGAAATACGAAAAGGGCACAAACCGCATCAGCGCCAGCCGCCTGCAGGCCATCGCCGAAGTGTTCCGCGTCCCGCCGAGCTTCTTCTTCCAGGATGAAGACAGCGCCACGCCGGCCGCCGGCGTCGGGCATGAGACGGGCGACGTCTCCACCTTCGTCTCCTCCAAGGAAGGCCTCGACCTCAACCGCGCCTTCCTGAAGATCGATGATGCGGGTGTGCGCAAGTCGATCATCGCACTGGCAACGGCGCTGTCCAAGGCGAGCGCCGCTACAGAGGCCGGCGAACGCGCAGAAAACGCACCGGAACTGCGGATCTGACCCCACATGCCAGCACGGCTGCAGACGCTCGGTCATCTGCGCCTGCTCGACGAGGGCGGCAATGACATCGTCTTTCCCGAAAAGGCGCTCCTGATCCTTTGCTATCTCCAGACGCGCGGCGTGAGCGACATGCCGCGGGCGGATGCGGCGAGCCTCTTCTGGGACGACAGCAACACCGCCGCCGCCTTCGCCAATCTCCGGCAGACCGTTTCACGAACCCAGAAGCGCCAGCGGGAGCTGGACCGGATCTATCTCACCTTCACCGACACCGCGATCGGGCTCGGGCCGGATGCCGTCGAAAGCGATATCGACGGGGTTCACGATGGCGCATGCCTCCCGGTGCTTGCCGCCACGCTGATCGACGACTTCCTCAAACATGTAAAGCCCGGCAACCGCGCCCTTTCGAGCTGGATCATGCTGCAGCGGGCCGCCCATATGGCCATTCTGCGCGGCGCATTGCTCGATAAAAATGGACAGGGAGGCACCGGCTTGCGACAGGCGCGCGCCGCGGCAGCCCTGCGTCTCCTGGAAAGCAACCCGGACGACGAGGAAGTGCGCGCCATGCTGACGGGCCGGCCGGCCGCGTCCCCAATCCTCATGACCGCGCAGCCGCCTGCCCGCGTACTGACGCTGCAAGACGCGGATATCGGGTTTGCCCGGCCGAATCCGCCGCGCGTCGTGCTGCTGCCACCGGTCACCACGCTGGCCGCCCGGGCAGCCACGCGCTTCAGCGAAGCGTTGATCGAGGACGTGACGATCGGCCTCTGCGCACTGCGCTCCATTTCGATCATTGCACCGCATACCGCCGCGCAGATCTCGCTCCAGGCCGACAGGGCGGCCACCTACGAGCGCCACAAGATCAGCTACATCCTGGAAACACGGCTGCGCGACGAGGGCGACCACCATTCGCTCTTCACCCAGCTCATCTTCTTCGGAAGCGATGAGGTCGTCTGGGCCGAACGATTCCCGCTCTCGGCTGAAGGCCTCGCCCGTTCACGACAGATGATCTCCCACCAGATAGCGGGTTCGATCGCGACGGAAATCGAGCGCAACGAGCTCGTGCGCGGCGACTACGAAATCGATGCGAAGGCCTACCGCAGCTTCCTCACCGCGCAAGGCCAGTCGAAAAATCTCGACCTGCGCGACATCCGTCGTGCACGCAAGAGTTTTCGAGAGGCATTGAAGGAAAACAGCAACTATGCGCCTGCTTTGGGGGGCTTGGCACACAATTACTTCCTCGAATGGGTTCTGACCGCACGCGGCGACCATGAACTGCTCAAGCAAGCAGAACTTCATGCCCAAAAAGCGATCGAGGTCGATGAGCGCCTGCCCTCGGGCTACCGGGAACTCGGCATCGTCAAGCTCTATACACGCCAGTTTGACGAGAGCGCAGCCTATCTTGATCGCGCCGAGGAGCTAAGCCCCAACTATGCCAACGTCATCGCGAGCTACGCGGATACACTTGTACAGGGCTCTCGACCAGATATCGGCTTGCAGAAGATTGAGCATGCAATCGAACTCAATCCATTGCCGCCGGACGAATATTTCTGGATCGCGGCGAGTGCCTCGTATGCGCTCGACAGATATGAAGACGCTCTCGCCTACATAAACCGGATGAACGACAAGCAGCCGGCCCATCGTCTATCTGCCGCAAGCTGGGCAATGCTCGGAGACCGCAAGAAGGCCAGGCTGTTCGTGCGGCGAACATACGAAAGCAATCCGGATTTCGATTTCGAATCCTGGACAGCGATTATACCATTTAAGGAGGAATGGCAGCGAAAACATTATTATGACGGGTTAAAGAAAGCCGGATTTTAATTAGGATTCACAAGGGAGAGCAGGCATGGCAAGAATAGTTATTTTGGGGATTAAAGGTGAAGCTGGTCTTTGGTCCGTCGATCTCGACGCAGGCACTGCGACGCAAATCGGGTCGCCCACGGGCGGGACCTTGAAGGCTGCCGATGATCTGCGCAAAGCGGGCGCAACAATCACCTCGGGTGTTGACCTCGCTGCCCTCGTTCCCGACGGCGTCGGCAGTTTGCCGGAACCCTCCAGCGGCATTTACGACAAGTAACCGTTGCACGCTTTGAGGCAGACATCCAAGCCGGTGTTTGCCCAAGAGACAAAAGACCACATGCAGGGCCCGAGCTACAAACGTCGCTCGGGCCCTGCAACCAGGCGCCACAGCCTCGTGTTGTTCGAAGAGGCAGGCCGGCAGCATTCCGCGCTCTCGCGCGCAAGCCCGGGAAATCTGCATCCTCAGTTTCAACCAAAATCAGGAGGAGCGAAAATGTCGAATGGCGTGCTTGGGCTTGAAGGAGAAACTGGCCTTTGGACGACGGATCTCGAAACGGGCACCATCACATCGGTCTCCTCCAGTTCGGCTGACGATCCCCACATAACCGGCAGGTTCAACACGCGTGGCGTGAGCGTCCCGATGGTGGCCGAAACAGCCGGGCCGTTTTCCGGCGGCTTTTACGGCAAGTGACCCCCAGCAGCCCCTCCGTGACCAGCTATTCGGATCGCCTCTGCAGCCCGGATGAGACCTGGAGCCGGATCGAGGCGCTTTTGCCTCGCTTCGGTGTCACGCGGCTTTCCCGCCTGACAGGCCTCGATTCGATCGGCATTCCTGTCTGGAATGCAGTCAGCCCCAATGCCCGTTCGATCGTCATCAATCAGGGCAAGGGCATCACCGATCTAGACGCGAAAGTTTCAGCCGCCATGGAGGCGCTCGAGCGGGCGATAGCCGGCGACCCGCTCGTTCCGGTCCGACATGCCTCGCGGCATGATTTTGCGAAGGCGGGGCAGGCCTGCCTACCGCTCGATATCTTTGTGGCAAGCGACCAGCCTTTCCTGTCGGAGACGGAAAGCATCGACTGGCTTGCCGGCAGCGACGTCACGACGGGCGAAACGGTCTGGGTTCCACGCGCAGCGGTCTGCCTCGACAGGACTGACCCCACGCCTCGGTTCTGGCAGTCCTCCGATGGCCTTGCCTCGGGCAATGCACCGATCGAGGCGACCCTGCACGGCCTTCTCGAGCGGATAGAGCGCGACGCAGACCGGTTGTGGCGGCTGCTGCCTCGCAGCAAGCGCCTTGCAACCGCGATCGACCCCACTGGCTTTGCCGATCCCATCATCGAGGATCTGCTCGCTCGATTCCGGACTGCAAAGCTGGAACTGCGCGTCTTCGACATCACCACCGACCTCGCAGTGCCAACCTATGCCGCCGTCCTCGGCAATACCGGGCTTCTTGCAAAGAAGACCCCTCTCTTCCACGATGCGACCATCGGCTACGGCACACATCCCGTGGCCACCCGTGCCCTCATCCGGGCCCTGACCGAAGTCGCGCAATCACGCCTCACCTATATCAGCGGGGCACGTGACGATCTTTTTGCCGAAACCTTCACCCGCCCGCTCGCCACCGAAACGCTTGCCCTCTTCGAAGCGTCGCCGGGCGTGGCGAAGTCCTACGACGCTCCCGAAGGTGACGCCGCCACGCTGCTTTCCCACTGCCTGGAGCGGCTCGCCACAGGCGGCATAACCCCCATTCTGGCGGTCCCGCTCACCGACGCATCCCTTCCCATCGCCGTCGTAAAGGTCGTCGTGCCGTCGCTCGAAAACCCTGAAGGCAAGCGTCGCCACGCTGTCGGCCACCGCGCCCTGTCGCGCATGTTGTTTGGAATGTCATGAAGATCCTGTTCGCAGGCCCGAGCCTGCCCGATGCTGCCGCACTGTGCGTGAAAAATATCGATGTCCGGCCGCCGGCTGCCCATGGAGACGTGCTCGCCGCCACGCGCGAAGGCGCGAAGGCGATCGGCATCGTCGACGGGAACTTCGAACATGTCGCCCCCATCTGGCACAAGGAAATCCTCCATGCTCTGGATCAGGGTATCGCCGTCTTCGGCGCGGCCAGCATGGGGGCGCTGCGGGCGGCGGAATGCGACGCCTTCGGCATGGTCGGCATCGGCCGTATCTACCAGGACTATGCCAGCGGCCGGCGCATGGACGATGCCGACGTCGCCCTGCTGCATGGCCCCGCCGAACTCGGTTACCCCGCCCTTTCACTCCCACTCGTCAATGTCGAGGCGACGCTCGACCGGTTGGAGAGGGAAAAAACCGTTGAAAAGCATGACATATTGACGCTGCGTATTGCCGCGGCGGCGCTCTTCTACAAGGAGCGGACCTGGTCTGCGATCGTCGACCGAGCCAAAACGGCATTGGATCGCACGGCGCTTCTGCAACTTCTCCTCGCAACAACGGTCGATCAGAAGCGTACAGATGCACTTGCCCTTCTGCACATCCTCGACACTTTCAACGAAAAAACCGCGAAAAAACAAGGAAATTGGACGTTTAGAGCAACATCGCTCTGGCGCTCGGTGGCCGATCAACCCGGAGCGTAAAAAAACACGCAGTTTCCCATTCCGCGTGTGTCACGCTTAAGTCACGCGCACAACCTCCGAGTCACGCCTATACTTCGTCCCAGGGGCTGAAAGTGAGCATTGCTCCCGGGGGCATAGGACATGAAAATCGAAACCATCGAGACCGAAGACAGGGGCACGGAATTGATGGCGCTGGCGCGGCTTGTCGCGTTTGCGCTCGAATCCGCCAAGTCGCTGGACGCAGAGGTTGTCGAGTTCTGCCTGGACAAGGCGCTGCGCGCCGTGCTGGACCAGATCGACGAACCTTCGCGTATGGCACTCACGTCAAACGACATCATACTGATGAACCGGTCAGCGCTCTGCTGACCGGAGGAACGGGCCGGTTAGCCGGCCGGGGGATAGCCGCCGTCCTCCTCCGCGGCGCTGATCGTGCGGACGGCCCGAACCTGCGGGCCGCCGCCGATCTTCTTAAAATTCTCCAATTGCGAAACGAAAACACACGGTTGCGCTGATCGCGGAACTCTGAAAGGTTCTCTTCTCGAAAAAACGCCCCGAAACCGGGGCCGACGGACAGAGGGAGAACAGCATGCGGAGAATTCTGGCAGGCGGCGTGGCCGCACTCGCGCTCATGACGGCGGGCATCGCCCAGGCGGAACCGGTGAAGATCGGCGTCATCACCACGCTGTCCGGCGGTGGCGCAGGCCTCGGCATCGACATGCGCGACGCCTTCCAGTTGGCGATCAAGCAATCCGGCAACAGCGAGATCGAACTCGTCGTGGAAGACGATGCGCAGAAGCCGGAACTCGCCGTCCAGATCGCCGAGAAGATGATCCAGAGCGACAAGGTCGACCTGATGACCGGCATCATCTGGTCGAACCTCGCCATGGCCGTGGTACCGAACACGGTGGCACAGGACGTCATCTACCTCTCGCCCAATGCCGGCCCGTCGGCGCTCGCCGGTGCGAACTGCCACCCCAACTATTTCAACGTCGCCTACCAGAACGACAATTTCCACGAGGCGATGGGCGAATACGACAACAAGGACTACAAGAAGACCTTCATCCTCGCTCCGAACTATCCGGCCGGCAAGGATGCGCTGACCGGCTTCAAGCGCTATTACAAGGGCGAGCTCGCCGGCGAGGTCTACACCCAGGTCGGCCAGACGGACTATGCCGCCGAGATCGCGGAAATTCGCGCTTCCGGCGCCGATTCGGTCTACTTCTTCCTGCCCGGCGGCATGGGCATCGCCTTCATGAAGCAATATGCCCAGTCGGGCGTCACCATTCCCGTCACCGGGCCCGGCTTCTCCTTCAGCCAGGACGTGCTGCCGGCGATCGGCGATGCCGCACTCGGCGTGAAGAACTCTGGCACCTGGGCGAAAGACCTCGACAACCCCGCCAACAAAGCCTTCGTCGAGGCGTTCCAGAAGGAATACAACCGCCTGCCCTCGATCTATGCCGCGCAGAGCTGGGACACCGCCAACCTCATCCTCTCGGCCATCGGAAAGGCAAGCGTGAAGGACAAGGACGCCTTCCGCGCCGCGCTGAAGGCCGCGGACTTCGCTTCCGTGCGCGGAAAGTTCAAGTTCAACACGAACAACCATCCGATCCAGGACATCTATGTCACCGAGGTCGTGAAGGAAGGCGACGTCCTGACCAACAAGATCATCGCCACCGCCTTCACCGATCACGGCGACGCCTACGCCGACAAGTGCTCGATGTAATCCGCGACCGGACATCCGCCCCCGGGCGGATGTCCCCGCATGACCTTCCGGACCAGCCACCTTGTCCCTCGCCCTCCTCATCGAGCAGTTTCTGAACGGGCTCCAGCTCGGTGTCATGCTGTTCCTTATCGCCGCCGGCCTGACGCTGATCTTCGGCGTGATGGGGCTGATCAACCTTGCTCACGGCTCGCTGTACATGGTCGGCGCCTTCGCCTGCGCCGCGGTCGCGGCCGCGACGGGTTCCTTCTGGCTCGGCCTTGTCGCCAGCCTTGCCGCCGCCGCGGCCGCGGGGGCCTTGATGGAGGTTGTCATCATCCGCCGGCTCTATGCCCGCGACCATCTCGATCAGGTACTCGCCACCTTCGCGCTGATCCTCATCTTTTCCGAGGGCACGCGCTGGCTCTTCGGCTCGTTTCCGCTCTATCTCGACATCCCGCCTCTCTTGCAGGGTGCCGTGGCACTGCCGGGCGGCGGACAATATCCACTCTACCGCCTCGCCATCATCGGCGTGGGCGTCGGTGTCGCCATCGGTCTCTACCTCCTGATCGGTCGCACGCGTCTCGGCATGCGCATCCGCGCCGGCGAATCCGACCGCGAGATGATCGCCGCGCTCGGCATCGACATCCGCTCGCTCTATACGATCGTCTTCGCCTTCGGTGCAGCGCTTGCCGGCCTTGCCGGCGCACTGGTCGGCGCGCTGCAGTCAGTACAGGTCGGCATGGGCGAACCGGCGCTGATTCTCGCCTTCGTCGTCATCGTCATCGGCGGCATCGGCTCGATCAAGGGTGCGCTGATCGGCGCGGTCCTCGTCGGCCTCGTCGATACGATGGGCCGTTTCCTGCTGCCCAAGGCGCTCGCCCTGATGATGCCGGCGACGGAGGCCGGTCCCGTCGGCGCCGCACTCGCCTCCATGCTCATCTACATCGTCATGGCGCTGATCCTCGCCTTCCGGCCGAGCGGCCTCTTTTCTGCGAGGACCTGAGGCATGATTTCCCGCGAAACGACGATCAACATCCTCCTCGCCCTTCTGCTCCCGGCCGCCGCGCTGACAGCGCTGCTCCTGGGCGAAGCCTTCTACATCACGCTTGCCACCCGCATAGCGATCCTGGCGCTGGCAGCAGTCGGGCTCAACATCGCCCTCGGGCTCGGCGGCCTTGTCTCCTTCGGCCATGCCGCCTTCTTCGGCCTTGGCGGCTACGTTACAGGCGTGCTGGCCACCCATGCCTTCAACATGGAGCCCATCGCCTTCGGTCTGCCGGGCACGACCTCCATGCCCATCATCTGGCTTGTTGCGATCCTCCTTTGCGGCCTCGTGGCACTGCCGATCGGCCTCATCAGCCTGCGCACGTCGGGCGTCTATTTCATCATGATCACGCTCGCCTTCGCGCAGATGATCTACTATTTCGCGATCTCCTGGCCGGCCTACGGCGGCGAAGACGGCCTGTCGCTCTCCATGCGCAACGGTTTTCCCGGCCTCAACACGGCAAAACCCTTCCCCTATTTCGTCGTGGTCTTCGTGCTCTTGCTTGCAGGGCTTTTTCTCTTCCACCGCCTGCAGGCCTCCCGCTTCGGCGCGGCGCTGGAGGCCGCACGACAGAACCCGGCAAGACTTGCCGCGACGGGCATCTCGCCCTTTACGATCCGCCTCGTCGCCTTCGTGCTCTCGGCCATGATCACCGGCCTTGCCGGGACGCTGTTTGCCGATCTCAACCGCTTCGTCAGCCCCTCCATGCTCTCCTGGCACATGTCGGGTGAACTGATCGTGCTGATCATCCTCGGCGGCAAAAGCCGCCTGTTCGGGCCGCTGGCCGGGGCGACGCTCTATGTCCTTTTCGAACATGTGCTGGGCGGCCTCACGGAGCGCTGGCAGCTCTTCCTCGGCCTCGTTCTCCTCGCCGTCGTCTTCTTCGCACGCGGCGGATTGATCGGCCTCCTGGCCGGGAGGCCTCGCCATGGTTGAACCGGTCCTCGAAATCAGGAACCTCGAAAAGTCCTTTGGCGCATTGAAAGCGACGAATGGCGCGAGCCTCGACCTTCGCCCGGGAGAAATCCACGCGCTGATCGGCCCGAACGGGGCGGGCAAGAGCACGCTGATCAACCAGATCTCCGGCGCGCTCGCACCCGATGCCGGCAGCATCCGCTTCCTCGGTACGGATGTCACTGCCCTCGATACGGCGCGGCGCGCCCGCATGGGCCTTGCCCGCACCTTCCAGATCTCCTCACTCGCGCAGGAGTTTTCCGCGCTTCGCAACGTCATGCTTGCGGCGCAGGCGCGGCAGGGAACGAGCCTGCGCTTCTTCCGCTCCGTGGCAAGCGACATCTCTCTCATCGAACCGGCAATGCGGATGCTGTCGCGCGTCGGACTGGCGGGCCGAGCAGGCGTGCCCGCTGCGGCGCTGTCCCACGGCGAACGCCGGCAGCTCGAAATCGCCGTGGCACTGGCCATGGAACCCAGGGCCTTCCTGCTCGACGAGCCGATGGCCGGCATGGGGCCGGAAGGCTCGAAAGCACTGACCAGCTTCCTCGACGGGTTGCGCCGGGAAGCACCGATCCTGCTGGTGGAACATGACATGGATGCCGTCTTCGCGCTCGCCGACCGTGTGTCCGTGCTGGTCTACGGCCGCATCATCGCGACAGGCAGCGTCAGCGAGATCCGCAACGACCCCGAGGTGCGCCGGGCCTATCTTGGGGAGCCCGCATGAGCCTGTTGATCCTTGAGGAGATCGAGACCTGCTACGGTGCCTCGCAGGCGCTGTTCGGCGTGTCGCTGTCCGTCCGAGAGGGCGAGGTCGTCGCACTGATGGGCCGCAACGGCATGGGCAAGACGACGACCATCCGCTCGATCCTCGGCCTGACGCCCGCTCGCGCCGGCCGCATCGCCTTCGACGGCAAGACCGTCACCGCACTCCTGCCGCACCGCATCGCCCGCCTCGGCGTCGGCCTGGTGCCGGAGGGGCGACGCTGCTTCGCCAACCTGACGGTCGAGGAAAACCTCCTCGCCTCCGCCCGGCGCGGTGCTTGGACACTGGCGAAGGTCATCGATCTCTTTCCCAGGCTCGGCGAGCGGCTTGGGCAATATGCCGACACCCTGTCCGGCGGCGAGCAGCAGATGCTGGCGATCGGCCGCGCCCTGATGACCAATCCAAAACTCCTTATCCTCGACGAGGCGACCGAGGGGCTGGCACCGGTGATCCGGCAGGATATCTGGGCGGCAATCCGACAGCTGAAGGCGGGGGGCCAGTCGATCCTCGTCGTCGACAAGACGCTCTCCGAGCTCCTGCCGCTCACCGACAGCTGCTGCGTGCTGGAGAAGGGCCGGACCGTGTTCTCCGGCCCGCCAACGACCTTTACCCGCGACCTGCAGGACCGCTATCTCGGCGTTTAAGAACGGAGGACGGCATGTTCGGCTACAGGATCACCGACTGGGACGACGCCTACGAGAATGGCGGCAACATTCCGGGCGGAACGCGCTGGCCTACCGCCTGGGTGGAGCCGGCGCAAAGGATGCGCGAAACGCTCCACAGCCTCGGCCGGGCAAGGCTCGATCTCGCCTATGGCGCGGGCGAGCGCAACCGCCTCGACCTTTTCCTGCCCGAGCGCGCGCCGCGCGGCCTCGTCGTCTACGTGCATGGCGGCTTCTGGCTGCGGCTCGACCGGAATTTCTGGTCGCACCTTGCCGCAGGCCCCCTCGCCCACGGCTATGCCGTCGCCATGCCCTCCTACACGCTCTGCCCGGACATCCGCATCCGCGGCATCGTGCGGGAGATCGCAGCGGCGATCGAAACGGCTGCAGGACTGGTGGCAGGTGACCTCCATCTGATCGGCCATTCGGCGGGCGGCCAGCTCGTCAGCCGCATGGTGTCGGAAGCCTCGCCGCTTTCCGTCGGAACGCTCGCTCGCATCCGCCACGTCCTCTCCCTCTCCGGCCTGCACGATCTGCGCCCGCTCATGCCTGCCGCCATGAACGAACGACTACAGATCGACGAAGCGGAGGCTATCGCCGAGAGCCCGGCCCTGCTGCGCCCCGTCGAAGGCACGCGGCTCACCTGCTGGGTCGGTGCCATGGAGCGCGCGGAATTCCTGCGCCAGAACGCCCTGCTTGCCAATGTCTGGACCGGCCTCGGCGCCACGACGGCGACGGTCGTCGAGCCGAACCGGCATCATTTCGACGTCGTCGACGGCCTTGCCGATCCCGGGCATCCCCTCACTCGAACCCTGCTGTCACCCTGATCCGATGAGCACGCTTGCCGCCTATGGCGGGCTTTTCCTCGCCGCACTCGTCGCCGCCACCATCCTGCCGGCCCAGTCGGAAGCGGTGCTCGGCGGCTTGCTGGCCACCGGCACCCATTCCCCTGTGCTGCTGATCCTCGTCGCCGGCATCGGCAACGTGCTGGGTTCCGTCGTCAACTGGCTTCTCGGGCGCGGCGTCGAGCGGTTTCGCGGCGCGCGGTGGTTTCCCGTCAGCGACAAAAGCCTTGACCGGGCCGGCCGATGGTATCGCAAATACGGCTGGTGGAGCCTGCTGCTAAGCTGGATGCCGATCATCGGCGATCCGCTGACGGTGGCGGCCGGCATCATGCGTGAACCGTTCCTGCGCTTCCTTGCCGTCGTTTCGATTGCCAAGTTCGGCCGCTATATCGTGCTTGCCGCTCTCGTGCTCCACTGGCTCTGAAATTTTTCTGGAGGGGATGGAATGGGCGTCGCCCGGCTTTCGTATATTGGGGTATGAACGGAAAGACACCCGGCTTCAACGTGATCGGACAGCTCGCAGCGCTGAGGCGCTATGCGCTCTCGCTCGTCCGTAATCCGGACGAGGCCGAGGACCTGGTGCACGATGCGCTGGTCAAGGCCTATGAGCGGCAGTCCACCTTCCGCACCGGCGCCAGCGTACGCAACTGGCTGATGTCGATCCTGCACAATGCGCATATCGACCGCCTGCGCCAGCGCCGCTCGCAGGAGCGCCGCCACGACGCCGCCGCGGAGCTGGCAGAGGTCTCCATCCCGGCAAACCAGGACCATTCGGTGCGCCTGACGCAGCTGCGCAACGCGTTCTTCGCCCTGCCGGAAGAACAGCGCGAAGCGTTGCACCTCGTCGCGATCGAGGAACTTTCCTACCAGGAAGCAGCCGAAACGCTCGGCATCCCGGTCGGCACGCTGATGTCGCGTGTCGCCCGCGCGCGCCAGCGGCTGCGCGCCTTCGAACAGAGCGGTAGCGCCGCTCCCGTCACGCATCTCAGAATCGTCGGAGGCACTGGCGATGACAAGCAATGACCCCATTCTCGAATCCGATCTCAACGCCTATGTCGACGAGCAGCTCGCCGTCGGCCGGCGCATCGAGGTCGAGGCCTATCTTTCGGAACGGCCGGAGGTCGCGGCGCAGATCATGAAGGATCTGCGCGTGCGCGACGAGCTGCGCCTGGCACTTGCCGACCACCGCACGGTGACCCGGCAGGAAACGCGCGAGGCCGCCCGGCTCCTGGAACGCGCGCTGTCGCGCCGCCGCATCTTCTCCGTCTTCCGCCGTGCTGCGGCCATCGCCCTCTTCGTGGCCGCCGGCTGGACGGCCCATGCCGTGCTCGGCCCCTTCGGCGCCACCGAGGTCGTGGCCTCCACGCCCCCGCCTGCCTTCGTGGAGGAGGCGGTGCGCGCGCACAAGACGACGCTGCTGCGCGATACCATGGCATCCCAGCCGGAAACCGAGACCTTCGATCCGGCCGAGATCCGCTCTGCAACCGCGATCGTGCTGCCGGACCTGCCGAAGGGTTGGGGCGTGATCGACACGCAGGTCTTCCCCTCGGCCTATGGTCCGAGCGTCGAACTGGTGCTGGAACCACGCAAGGGCGAGCGCCTGTCGCTCTTTGCGGTGCGCCCCGGCTCGTTCGGCGTGCAGCACGTCCTGCTCTTCCACGCCGACAATGCCCGTGCCGCCTACTGGCAGATCGGCGATGTCGCCTATGCGCTGGTTTCGGAAAGCCGCAAGGCCGACGACCTGGCGGAAACCGCGCGCGATCTTTCGCGCACGCTCTACTGATCAACCGCGTCCAAACCGAAGGAGTTATTCGATGGATCCCGTACAACAGCGATTTGGCTACGGCGCGCAGGCGCAGTCGGCCGCCCTCTTCGACGAGGGCCTGCGCCAGCACATGCTGCGTGTCTACAACTACATGGGCGCCGGCCTTGTGATCACCGGCCTCATCGCCTTCATCGTCGGCTCGACGCCGGCCCTCTACGTGCCGATCTTCTCCTCCCCGCTGAAGTGGGTGGTGATGCTGGCGCCGCTCGCCTTCGTCTTCTTTTTCTCGTTCAAGATCCAGACGATGTCGGCCAGCACCGCGCAGATGACCTTCTGGGCTTTCTGCGCCGTCATGGGCCTGTCGCTCGCCTCGGTGTTCCTCGTCTTCACCGGCACGAGCATCGCCCGCACCTTCTTCATCGCCGCCTCGATGTTCGGCGCGACGAGCCTCTATGGCTACGTGACGAAGCGTGACCTCGCGAAGTTCGGCTCGTTCCTGATCATGGGCCTTATCGGCGTCGTGATCGCCTCGGTCGTCAACATCTTCCTCGGTTCGAGCGCGCTGCAGTTCGCAATTTCCGTGATCGGCATCGTCGTCTTCGTCGGCCTCACCGCCTGGGACACGCAGAACATCAAGCAGCAGTATGCTGAAAACATCGACCAGGAATCGCAGCAGAAGATGGCCGTGTTCGGCGCGCTTTCGCTGTACCTGAACTTCGTCAACATCTTCCAGCTTCTGCTGAATTTCACTGGCGAGCGCGAATAGTTTTCGCAAATGATTCAAGAGGAAACGGCGGGGCAAAACCCCGCCGTTTTTTTGCTTCTTGCATCGCAATATGCGTAAGCAATTTCTTACGAATATTACCCGGTTGACAAATCAGCCGGCAGCGTCTTTGCTTAGAGCATTCACCAGGGGGGTCCCGACAAGGGGCTGAGATACTGCTGGCATTCGCAGCGCAGTGACCCGTTGAACCTGATCCAGTTCATACTGGCGTAGGGACGGTGCAAGCGCTGTAGAACCCGAAATCCGCAACCCGGATTCCGCCTACGCGTCCTTCCATCATTCCGGCTCTAGGACTGGGTCTCCAATCGCAAACTTGGAGCCTCACGAATGAATATTGCCGCCCAGAAGCTCACTCCCACCGTCACGACAGGCGCCCTGCCCGCCTCGCGAAAGATTCACATCGCCGGCGAGCAGCACCCGCAGATCCGCGTGCCGATGCGCGAGATCGCCCTGCACCCGACCTCCGGCGAACCGCCAGTCATCGTCTACGACGCCTCCGGCCCCTATACCGACCCCACCCATGTCGTCTCGATCGAAAGCGGCCTGCCGCGGCTCCGCGAGGCCTGGGTCGCCGCACGCGGCGATACCGAGGACTATGACGGCCGCCACATCCGTCCGGAGGACAACGGCTTTGCCACCGGGGAGCGGCTGACACCCGAATTTCCCGTGCGCAACCGGCCTCGCCGGGCGACAAACGGCAAGGCGGTGACGCAGCTCGCCTATGCCCGCGCCGGCATCATCACGCCGGAAATGGAATTCATCGCCATCCGCGAAAACCTCGGCCGCAAGGCCGCAAACCAAGCGCTTGTTCGCGACGGCGAGAGTTTCGGCGCCCACATCCCCGACTTCGTCACGCCGGAATTCGTCCGCCAGGAAGTCGCAAGCGGCCGGGCGATCATTCCCGCCAACATCAACCATCCAGAAGCCGAGCCGATGATCATCGGCCGGAACTTTCTGGTGAAGATCAACGCCAATATCGGCAATTCCGCCGTCACCTCCTCCATGGCGGAAGAGGTCGAGAAGATGGTCTGGGCGATCCGCTGGGGCGGCGATACGGTCATGGACCTCTCCACCGGCCGAAACATCCACAACATCCGCGAATGGATCATCCGCAATTCACCGGTCCCGATCGGCACCGTGCCGCTCTACCAGGCGCTGGAAAAGGTCAACGGCATTGCCGAGGACCTCACCTGGGAGGTTTTCCGCGACACACTGATCGAGCAGGCCGAACAGGGCGTCGATTATTTCACCATCCATGCCGGCGTGCGGCTCGCCTATATTCCGCTCACCGTCAACCGCGTCACCGGCATCGTCTCGCGTGGCGGCTCGATCATGGCCAAGTGGTGTCTCCATCACCACCGGGAAAGCTTCCTCTACGAACATTTCGAGGAAATCTGCGACATCTGCCGCGCCTATGACGTCTCCTTCTCGCTCGGTGACGGCCTGCGCCCCGGCTCGATCGCTGACGCCAACGACGCCGCGCAGTTCGCCGAACTCGAAACGCTCGGCGAGCTGACGCAGATCGCCTGGGCAAAGGACTGCCAGGTCATGATCGAAGGCCCCGGCCATGTGCCGATGCACAAGATCAAGGAGAACATGGACAAGCAACTGAAGGTCTGTGGCGAGGCGCCCTTCTACACGCTCGGGCCGCTGACGACCGACATCGCCCCCGGCTACGACCACATCACCTCGGGCATCGGTGCGGCGATGATCGGCTGGTTCGGCACCGCCATGCTCTGCTACGTCACGCCGAAGGAACATCTCGGCCTACCGGACCGCGACGACGTGAAGGTCGGCGTCATCACCTACAAGATCGCCGCCCACGCCGCCGATCTCGCCAAGGGCCATCCGGCGGCGAAGATCCGCGACGACGCGCTGTCGCGTGCCCGTTTCGAGTTCCGTTGGGAGGACCAGTTCAACCTCTCGCTCGACCCGGAAACCGCCCGCGCCTTCCACGACGAGACGCTGCCGAAGGAGGCACACAAGGTGGCGCATTTCTGCTCCATGTGCGGCCCGAAATTCTGCTCCATGCGCATCTCGCACGATATCCGTGCCGAGGCGCAGAAGGAGGGGCTGGAGGCCATGGCCGCGAAATATCGCGACGGCGGCGACCTCTACATGCCGCTTGCCGAAGCCCCCGCCGGAGAATGACCATGCGCGTCCTCGTCAAAGGGGCCGGCGTTGCCGGCCTCACCGTCGCCTGGCAGCTCTATCGCCACGGCTTCGACGTCACCATCACCGAACGCGCCGAAAAGGTCGGCCTCGGTGCCTCCGGCTTCGCCGGCGGCATGCTGGCCCCCTGGTGCGAGCGGGAAAGCGCGGAAGAGCCCGTTCTGGCGCTCGGCCGCTCGGCCGCAGACTGGTGGGAAGCGGCCGTACCCGGTCATGTCAAGCGCCGGGGAACGCTGGTCGTTGCCGCCGGCCGCGATGCCGCGGAGCTCGACCGCTTCGCCCGCCGCACGAGCGGCTGGGAATGGCTCGACGGCGCAGCCATTGCCGAGCTGGAACCGGATCTCGCCGGCCGCTTCCCCAAGGCCCTGTTCTTTCGGCAGGAAGCCCATCTCGACCCGCAGCGGGCGCTTTCGGCGCTCACCGCCGGGCTCGAGGAGGCACGCATGCGCTTCCTGTTCTGCGCCAACCCGGATGCCGATCGCTACGACCGCGTGATCGACTGCACCGGTGCAGCCCGGATCGGCCAGCTGCCGGGCCTTCGGGGCGTGCGCGGCGAAATGCTCTATGTGGAAACCCCGGAAATCAACCTCTCCCGCCCCGTCCGCCTGCTGCATCCGCGCCACCCGATCTACATCGTGCCACGCGGAAGGAACCGCTTCATGGTGGGCGCGACCATGATCGAGAGCGCCGACGACGACGGCATCACCGCCCGCTCGCTCATGGAACTGCTGAACGCCGCCTACACGCTGCACCCGACTTTCGGTGAGGCACGGCTTACGGATACCGGCGCAGGCATCCGCCCGGCCTTTCCCGACAACCTGCCGCGCGTGAGCGAACACGACGGCACGCTCCATGTGAACGGCCTTTATCGCCACGGCTTCCTGCTGGCTCCCGCCATGGCGGCGGAGGTCGCGCGGCGACTTCTTGCAGAACAGGCCCCATCGGAAAGGAGGGCATCATGACCCTCATCATCAACGGCGAGGAACAAGAGATCGCGGCAACCACGCTCGCCGATCTTCTCTCCGCCCTCGATTACGAGGGTGAGTGGCTGGCGACGGCCGTCAACGGCGAGCTGGTGCACCGCGAGGATCGCGCCGGCTTCACGCTCGGCACACGCGACCGCATCGAAATCCTCTCGCCCATGCAGGGAGGCTGACATGCTGAAACTCTACGACATCGAGGTTCAATCCCGCCTGCTGCTCGGAACCGCGCGCTATCCCTCCCCCGCAATCCTCGCCGAGGCCGTGCGGCGCGCGAAAGCGGAGATCGTTACCGTGTCGCTGCGGCGGGAAACTGCCGGCGGCAAGGCGGGCGGCGCATTCTTCGAGCTGATCCATGCGCTCGGTGTGCATGTCCTGCCCAACACCGCCGGCTGCCACAGCGTGCAGGAGGCCGTGCTGACGGCGAAGATGGCACGCGAGGTCTTCCGCACGGACTGGATCAAGCTGGAGGTGATCGGCCATCACGACACACTGCAGCCCGACGTCTTCGGCCTCGTGGAAGCCGCACGCATCCTGACGGGCGAAGGTTTCCAAGTCTTCCCCTATACGACGGACGACCTCGTCGTCGCAGAAAAGCTGATCGAGGCCGGCTGCCGCGTGCTGATGCCCTGGTGCGCGCCGATCGGCTCGGCCATGGGGCCGGTCAACCCGATGGCGCTGCGCACTTTCAGGGCGCATTTCCCTGATGTGCCACTGATTGTCGATGCCGGCATCGGCCGCCCCTCGCACGCCGCCGGCGTCATGGAATTCGGCTATGACGCCGTGCTGCTCAACACCGCCGTCGCCGGCGCCGGCGATCCGGCTGCGATGGCCGAAGCCTTCGCGCTCGCCATCGATGCCGGCCGCCTTGCCCACGCCGCCGTACCGCTGGAGCCGCGCGACATGGCCGTCCCCTCCACCCCCGTCATCGGAAAGGCGGTTTTCTCATGACGCTCGATCCCTTCTACCTCATCGTCGACAGCGCCGACTGGATCGACCGGCTCGTACCGGTCGGCGTGAAGCTGGTGCAACTGCGCATGAAGGACCTGCCGGAGGAGCGGCTGCGCGCCGAGATCCGCCGGGCGAAAACCACCTGCGCCGAACACGGCTGCCAGCTCATCGTCAACGACTATTGGCGGATCGCCATCGAGGAGGGTTGCGACTACGTGCATCTCGGCCAGGAGGATCTGGCGACCGCCGATGCCAGCGCCATTCGTGCGGCCGGCATGAAGCTCGGCCTTTCCACCCATGACGAAGCAGAGCTCGACATCGCCCTCGCGGCAAGGCCTGACTACATCGCGCTCGGCCCGGTCTGGCCGACGATCCTCAAGAAGATGAAATGGGCGCCGCAGGGTGTCGAGCGGCTCAGCGACTGGAAGGCGCGCATCGCGCCCGTTCCCCTCGTCGCGATCGGCGGCCTCAACCCGGATCGCCTGGAAGCCGTCTTCAAAAACGGCGCCGACAGCGCCGCGGTGGTGACCGACATCACGCTGAGCGCAGATCCGGAGGCGCGCACACGCGAATGGATCGCGCGCACGGCGCGCTGGCGTGAACGGAGCTTGCAGAAGGGCGGTACCGCCTGACGTCAGGCTCCCGGCGCAATTTTCCAGAGCCGCCAGGCATTTTCCGAGAGCACGCGGCACTTGTCTTCCAGACTGACGCCGGACAGCAGCGCCTGCGTCGCGCCGATCCAGGTGGAAAGCCCACCGCCGAGCGTGCAGACCGGCCAGTCACTGCCCCAAACCATGCGCTGGAAGCCGAAGCTTTCCGCCACATGGGCGAAATAGGGTTTCAGGTCCTCCAGGGTCCAGTCTTCCCCACCATAGGCGGGGATGCCGGACAGCTTTACCGTGACATTCGGCCGGCGCGCGATCTCTGCGACCGGCCCCTTCCAGGTATCGAAGCCGCCACTCTTGATGTCGGGTACGCCGCAATGGTCGAGCACGAAGGAAACATCGGGGGCAAGGTCGGCGAGCGCAATCGCCTTCTCGATCTGGTGCGGCAGAACGCAAAGGTCGAAACTGAGGCCGGTGCCCGCCAGCCGTCCTATGTTTTCGCGGAAGAGAGTGCCTTCGGAGATATCATCCGGCACGACATGCAGCACGCGACGGAAACCGCGAACGAAGGGATTGGCAAGGACCGTCTCGAGATAGGTCGGGAAATCCGGCGATTCCGGCCGGCAAGCGGCGATGGCACCGACGAGAAGGCTGCCCGCCTCCCCCGCAAGCCCTTCAACCATGGCCGTCTCGCGCGCGATATCACCCTCCGCGACGTCCACTTCCATATGCAGCGCCGCGACGATACCGAGGCGGCACGCCTCCCGCGCATAAATCTCCTGCGTGAAATCGGCATCGAGCGACGGCGCGCCGGCAAGCCAGGGATAGGACAGCCGGTCCCGGTAGATGAGATGCAGGTGCGTATCGACGATCATGCCGGCCTCCTCCAAGCAGGGCGAACACTGCCATAGAAGAATTCTCTATTCAAATACGAATTTATACACCTATAGCAGCCCATTTCATCCAGCAAAAAAGCACCGCGAGGACTACCAATCCGGCCCAGCTCTCCTACCTCCCTTCCAGCAACAGGAGGAACCGCATGAAGGTCAGCGCGCGCAACCGCCTCAAGGGCAAGATCGTCGAAGTCGTCCTCGGCGCGACGACGGCCCATGTCCGCATCGATGTCGGCGGCTCGATCATCACCGCCGCCATCACCAATGATGCGGTGAACGAACTCGGCCTTGCTGCCGGCCATGAGGCCTATGCGCTGATCAAGGCATCGGACGTGATGGTGGCGATCGACGACTAGTGTGTTTCGGCATGGTTCCGGGCGCAAAACCAAATCGCGCCTTATGAGAATTCCGTTAATCGCCGATCTTCGCGCACATAGACACGGGCTCGGTCGCAAAATCGCCCTTCTGGGGCGGCGCAATCGGTTTGAACAGGCTGCGATCCGGCTTCAGGTCGATCAGCGGCGTGCCATCGAGGCAGTCGAGACCGCGCACGAAGAGCCGGCTGCCTTCGATCTTCTCCAGCACGACGATCGACGTGCCGATCGGATTGGGCCGGACAGGCGAGCGCAGCGAGAAGGTGCCATGCACTTCGCCGTTCGAAGCGGGGCTCTGCAACACGAGGTCGCGGCGCGACTGGTGAAGCCAGTAGAGCACCTCCAGCCGTTCAAAACGCTCTGCCCCCTTCAGTGCCTGCACCCAGGGCTCGAAGACCTCGATGGTGCAGACCGGACCATCTGGGCGCCCCTGACGCGGCGTTTCCATGCGCGAGGTCCAGGGCGTCGAAATCCGGCCGATGAAAACAATCTGCGCATCCGCTGCCTCCGGCAGAGTGATGGCCACTTCATTCTCGCGGATTTCATTCAGCCGGACCATGCAACGCTCCATCGCTATATTTATAAGGATACGACGATAGCCGGCTGGCGCCGCGAGGGAAAGAGGCCAGCAGGCTCAAAGACGGCGACAGATTGACACCGGACACAAGCAGCCTCAGCCGGCACCGGACGCCTCGGCATTGCGCAAACGCCAGTCTGTCGGGGAAAGCCCGGCCCGCTTGCGGAAAAAACGCGAGAAATAGGCGGGGTCCTCGAAGCCGATCTCCCGGCCAATGTCCTCCACCGGGCGAATGGTGAAACGCAGCAGACGCTTGGCCTCCAGCAAGCGCCGCTCCAGCACCATATCCTTCACCGTCTGGCCAAAGACCGTGCGCGCCGCCTTGTCGAGCAGGTGCGGCGTCGTCGCCAGCCGTTCGACATAGTGCCCGACCGGCCAATCCTCCCGGTAGTGCCGGTCGATGGCACGGCGCAGCTCCAGCCCCAGCGCAACCGCAGGCGAGGCCGCCGCAAAGCCGCCCGGGCCGCCAAGTCGCGCCATCAGCGAGAGGACGACCGCGATCAGCCCGGCGAGCACCCGTTCGCTCGCTCCCGCGCCGCCGCGATATTCCTCCATCACCATGGCGAGCAGCGTATCGATCCGCATCCAGCCGGGGGCATCCGCCGCACCAGAAAGCAGCACCGGCGCATCGAGCGCCAGATCCACCTGCGGCGCCATCGCCCTCAGCTGGTCGTCCGAGATGGAGACGACGATCGCATCTGACCGGTCGTCGACATCGAAGCCGTGCACGACGTTGCTTGGCACGAAGCTGATCGCCGGAGCGGAAAAACTCCAAGTCCGATCCTCGATCCTGTAGCGGCCCTCGCCCTTGAACCAGTAGGTGACCTGCCCCATCAGCGGATGTTTGTGCGGCGCGACTCGGCCGAAATGCAGGCTTTTCCGCTCCATCACCGTCTCGACATGCAGGAACCCGACGTCGAGCACACGGCTCGGTTCACCATAAACGAAGAAGGCGGGAACATCTTTGCGAGCGGTCATGCCGGAAAAAGTACCAGCGAATTGCCGTGTTTGTCCATGGCACTCCAGACGCTCCCGACTTAGCGTTTGTCAGGATTTTCAAGGAGGAGATCACCATGCGCGCGGAAGACCATCGCAGCGACAAGACCCGGCCGTTCACCGGCGCCGAATATCTCGCAAGCCTGCGCGACGGGCGCGAAGTCTATATCAATGGCGAGCGCATCGCCGATGTCACCAGACACCCGGCCATGCGCAACTCGGCCCGCTCCATCGCCCGCATGTACGATGCGCTGCACGATCCGGCACGTAAAGAGCGCCTGACATCGCCGACCGACACCGGTTCCGGCGGCTATACGCACAAATATTTCCGCGTCGCCCATTCTTCAGCCGATCTCGTCGCCCAGCAGGGCGCCATCGCCGACTGGGCGCGCATGTCCTACGGCTGGATGGGCCGCACGGCCGACTACAAGGCGGCACTGATGAACACGCTCGGCGCCAATGCCGACTGGTACGGTCCGTTCAAGGACAATGCACTTTCCTGGCACAGGCGGGCACAGGAAAGCGTGCTCTTCATGAACCACGCCATCGTCAACCCGCCGATCGACCGCCACAAACCGGCCGATGCGGTGAAGGACGTCTTCGTGCACATCACGAAGGAAACGGATGCCGGCATCTACGTCTCGGGCGCCAAGGTCGTCGCCACCTCCTCGGCGCTGACGCACTACAATTTCCTCGCCCAGAGTTCGGCGACCGTCACCGAGGACCCGTCGCTGTCGGTCATGTTCATCCTGCCGATGAATGCGCCCGGCGTGAAGATGTTCTGCCGCACCTCCTACGAACAGACAGCGGCAACCGCGGCCCACCCCTTCGACTACCCGCTCTCCTCGCGTTTCGACGAGAACGATGCGATCCTGGTGCTCGACAATGTCTTCGTGCCCTGGGAGGACGTGCTGGTGCTGCGCGACGCGGCCAAGATCCTGTCCTTCCACCCGGCCTCGGGCTTCATGCACGGCTATTGCTTCCAGGGTTGCACGCGGCTTGCGGTGAAGATGGACTTTCTCGCCGGCCTGCTCGCGAAGGCCCTGCGCGCCACCGGCGGCGATGCGTTCCGCGGCAACCAGGCGATGCTCGGCGAGGTGATCGCCATCCGCCACCAGTTCTGGTCCTTCTCCAACGCCATGGCCTACAACCCGATTCCCTGGGCGAACGGCGCGGTGCTGCCGAACCTCGAGGCGGCGCTCTGCTACCGCACCTTCATGTCGGAGGCCTATCCGAAGGTCATCGACATCGTTCGCCGCACGGTGGCCTCCGGCCTCATCTACCTGCCCTCCTCGGCAAAAGACTTCTCGAACCCGGAGATCGACCGCTATCTCGCGCAATATGTGCGCGGCTCGAACGACATGGGCCATGTCGAGCGCATCAAGATCATGAAGCTGTTGTGGGATGCGACCGGCACGGAATTCGGCGGCCGCCACGCGCTCTACGAGCTGAACTATGCCGGCGCGCCGGAAGAAGTGCGCCTGCAGGTGCTGAAGGGCGCCGAGCGCGGCGGGCGGCTGAAGGAGATGGAGGCGCTGGTCGACCAGTGCATGGCCGACTACGACGAAAGTGGCTGGACCGGCGACACCTGGCTGCCGCCGCTTGGCAGCGATGCCGTCCGCGACGCGGCCGAATGAGGAGCGCGCCATGGACACCGGCATTTCCAGAACCGAGTTCCGCAATGCGATGGCCCGGGTCTGCGCCCCGGTCAACGTGATCACCACCAAGGGGGGCGCCGGGCGCGGCGGCTTCACCGCCACCGCCATGTGCTCGGTGACCGACGAACCGCCAACGCTGCTCGTCTGCATGAACAGCCGCTCGGCACAAAGCGGCCTCTTCATCGAGAACCGCCGCTTCTGCGTCAACGTGCTGACGCAGGAGCACAAAACACTCGCCGCCTCCTTCGCCGGGCGCGAGGCCGATATGGAGGCGCGCTATGCCGATGCGGCCTGGACCGATCTCCCCTCCGGTAACCAGGCACTCACCGACGCGATCGTTTCCTTCGACTGCCGGCTGACGGAGGCCCGGCTGGTGGGCACGCACAACATCCTGATCGGCGAGGTCGTGGACATCCGTAGCCGGCGCGACGGGCATGCACTGCTCTATTTCGACCGCAACTACGTGCATGTGCCGACCCAGACCGGCAGCTTCGGCGGCTAAAGGCGGCGGTAGCCTCTTGACAAGTGGCCTTCTATTTAACATGTTAAATAAAATTGCCGTACGCGGGAGGAACCATGCCGCATCTGACAGTGGAGTATTCGGCCAATCTGGAAGGCCGCGCGGATCCTGACGCCCTCTGCGCGGCGCTGCTCCAGACAGTGCTGGAAACCGGGCTTTTCGAGATCGGCGCGGTGCGCGTGCGGGCGTTCAGGGCCGAGCACTATGCCATTGCCGACCTTCTGCCGGAAAATGCCTTCGTCGATCTCAACCTGCGCATCGGCAAGGGCCGCAGCGCGGAAGAAAAGAAGCGCACGGGCGAAGCGCTGTTTGCCACCGCAAGCAGGCTCCTCGCCCCGCTCCTCGAGACGCCGCACTTCGCGCTTTCGCTGGAAATCCGCGAGATCGATGCGGAACTGAGCTGGAAGAAGAACGCCATCCATCCGCGCCTGCGCGCCAAATAACGGACATTCCCAGGAAGATCTCATGTCGAAATACCAGGAAAACATGGCGAAGGCGGCGGCCTATCTCGCCCGCTTCAAGGAAAAGGGCGTTCAGAACCGCATCGCCGGTGAGGATCTGCCGGCCGAAGGCGGCGCGACCTTCGAGACAATCTCCCCCGTCGACCTGGCGCCGCTCGCGGTGGTGGCAAAGGGCACGGCCGCAGACATCGACCGTGCGGCAAAGGCCGCCAGGGCCGCCTTCGCAGACTGGGCCGCCATGCCGGGCGGAACGCGTAAAAAACTGCTGCACAAGATTGCCGATGCCATCGTGGCACGGGCGGAGGAAATCGCCTTCGTCGAATGCATGGACACCGGGCAGTCGCTGCGCTTCATGGCCAAGGCCGCGCTACGCGGCGCAGAGAACTTCCGCTTCTTCGCCGACCGCGCTCCTGAGGCCCGCGACGGCAAGACGCTGCGCACTGAGGGCCAGGTCAACATGACGACCCGCGTGCCGATCGGCCCCGTCGGCATTATCACACCGTGGAACACGCCCTTCATGCTGTCCACCTGGAAGATCGCCCCGGCGCTCGCTGCCGGCTGCACCATCGTGCACAAGCCGGCCGAATTCTCGCCGCTGACGGCGCGCCTGCTGGTGGAGATAGCCGAGGATGCGGGCCTGCCAAAGGGGGTGTGGAACCTCGTCAACGGTTTTGGCGAAGATGCCGGCAAGGCGCTGACCGAACATCCCCTGATCAAGGCCATCGGCTTCGTCGGCGAAAGTCGCACCGGATCGATGATCATGAAACAGGGCGCCGACACGCTGAAGCGCGTGCATTTCGAGCTCGGCGGCAAGAACCCGGTCATCGTCTTCGCCGATGCGGACCTCGAACGCGCGGCGGACGCCGTCGTCTTCATGATCTATTCGCTGAATGGCGAGCGCTGCACCTCCTCCTCCCGCCTGCTGGTGGAGGAGAGCATCTACGAGCGCTTCGCCGCCCTTGTTGCGGAGAAGGCGAAACGCATCAAGGTCGGCCATCCGCTCGATCCGGAAACCGTCGTCGGCCCGCTCATCCATCCCGTGCACGAGAAGAAGGTTCTCGAATACATCGCGATCGGCCGGTCCGAGGGCGCGACGGTCGCCGCTGGCGGAGAAAAATTCGACGGACCGGGTGGCGGCTGCTATGTCGCGCCGACGCTCTTCACCGGCGCGAACAACGGTATGCGCATCGCCCAGGAGGAGATTTTCGGGCCGGTGCTGACCGCCATTCCCTTCAAGGACGAAGCCGAGGCGCTCACCCTCGCCAACGACGTCCAGTACGGCCTCACCGGCTATCTCTGGACATCGGATGTCACGCGCGCGTTCCGCTTCACCGATCATCTCGATGCCGGCATGATCTGGGTAAATTCGGAGAATGTGCGCCACCTGCCAACGCCTTTCGGTGGCGTCAAGAATTCCGGCATCGGCCGCGATGGCGGCGACTGGTCCTTCGACTTCTATATGGAGACGAAGAACATCGCCTTTGCCACCGGCGCCCACGCCATCCCGAAGCTCGCCGGCTGATCGCCGGAAAACCAGATTGCACCCGCTCTCGCCCGTCGAGGCGGGCTTGAGGAGGACCCCATGCCCGTACCCCAGCCAAACCTCTACCCGCCCTTCAACATCGTGCGCCTCAGCCATGTCGAGTTCGGCGTCACCGACCTTGCAAAGTCCCGCGCCTTCTATGTCGATACGCTCGGCCTGCAGGTGACGGACGAGACCGCAGACACGATCTATCTGCGCGCCATGGAAGAGCGCGGCCACCATTGCATCGTGCTGAAGAAATCCGGAAAATCGGAAGCCCGCGACCTCGGCTTCAAGGTCTTCGACGAGGAGGACCTCGAAAAGGCGGTGCACTTCTTCAAGGGCAAGGGCCTGCCGGTGGAATGGGTCGAGCGCCCTTACCAGGGCCGCACCTTCCGCACACGCGATCCGCACGGAATCCCTCTGGAATTCTACACCAAGATGGACCGCCTGCCGCCGATCCACCAGAAATATGCGCTCTATCGCGGCGTCAAGCCACTGCGCATCGACCACTTCAACTGCTTCTCGCCCGATGTCGACGCCTCCGTCGCCTTCTACAACGAACTCGGCTTCCGCGTGACGGAATATACGGAAGACGAAGAGACCGGGAAGCTCTGGGCCGCCTGGACCCATCGCAAGGGCGGCGTGCACGACATCGCCTTCACCAACGGCCGCGGACCCCGCCTGCACCACACCGCCTTCTGGGTGCCGACGCCGCTCAACATCATCGACCTGCTCGACCTGATGGCGACGACCGGCTGGGTTTCCAACATCGAGCGCGGCCCCGGCCGCCATGGCATTTCCAATGCCTTCTTCCTGTACATCCTCGACCCCGACGGGCACCGCATCGAGATCTACTGCTCGGACTACCAGACCGTCGACCCCGATCTCGAACCGATCAAGTGGGACCTGAAGGACCCGCAGCGCCAGACCCTCTGGGGCGCTCCGGCACCAAAATCCTGGTTCGAACACGGCAGCCTCTTCGCCGGCACAGAGGTCATGGAACCGCAGCTCAAGGCCCAGCCCATCATTGCACCGTGAGGCGCAAACCGGCCGCAGAGATGAAGGACGACAGGATGAACCACCCGAAATTTGCCAGCTTCAGCATCGGCCCGCGCAAGGGCTACGGCCTGATCGTCGCGGACGGCGTGATCGACCTTTCCGCCCGGTTTGCCGACCGTTTCCCGACCCTGAAGGAGGTGGTGGAAGCCGGTGCCTTCGGTGAACTGCTAACCGCGGCCGCCGGGCAAAAGCCGGATCATGCGCTGGATGCGATCACCTACGAGATCCCGATCCCTGCGCCGGAGAAGATCATCTGCGTCGGCGTGAATTTTCCTGATCGCAACGAGGAGTACAAGGACGGCCAAGCTGCGCCGGCAAATCCGTCGCTGTTCATCCGCTTCCCGCGCTCTTTCACCGGCCACGACCGGCCGTTGATCCGCCCGCCGGAAAGCCCGCAGCTCGACTATGAGGGCGAGATCGTCATCGTCATCGGCAAGGGCGGGCGGCGGATTTCGGAGACCGACGCGCTCGGCCACATCGCGGCACTCTCGCTCTGCAACGAGGGCACCATCCGCGACTGGGTGCGCCATGCCAAGTTCAACGTCACCCAGGGCAAGAACTTCGACCGGACCGGCTCGATCGGCCCCTGGCTCGTACCCTATGCGAACGAACGCCAGCTCGCCGACATCAAGCTCGAAACACGCGTCAACGGCGAGGTGCGCCAGAGCGACCGCACCAGCCGCATGATCTTTTCCTTCCGCAAGATCATCGCCTATATCTCCACCTTCACCACGCTGGTGCCGGGTGACGTCATCGTGACAGGCACCCCGACCGGCGCCGGTGCACGCTTCGATCCGCCGATCTGGCTGAAGCCGGGCGATGTGGTCGAAGTGGAGGCAGAGGGTATCGGCACGCTCCGCAACACCATCACCGACGAGGCCACCCCATGATGACGCCCGAGGAGATCCATGCTGCAGCGGCAAGCCTCGACGAGGCCGAGCGCACCCGCATCCAGACCGGCCTTCTCTCGCTAAAGCACCCCGCGATCACCATGGGCGATGCCTATGCAGTCCAGGGCGCCTGGGTGAAGAAGAAGATCGCCGACGGCCGCCGGGTCGTCGGCTGGAAGATCGGCCTCACCTCCAAGGCCATGCAATATGCGCTGAACATCGACATTCCCGATTCCGGCGTGCTGTTCGACGACATGGTCTTCGAGGACGGCGCGACCGTGCCGGCCGGCCGCTTCATCCAGCCGCGCGTCGAGGCGGAGATTGCCTTCGTCATGAAGGCGCCGCTGAAGGGACCGGGCGTCACCGTCTTCGACGTGCTGAACGCCACGGACTATGTAACCCCGGCGCTGGAAATCCTCGATACACGCATCCTGCGCGTCGATCCCGAGACGAAGAAGGCGCGCACCATCTTCGACACGATCTCCGACAATGCCGCCAATGCCGGCATCGTCACGGGCGGACGCGCCGTGCGTCCTGATCAGATCGACATGCGCTGGATGGGCGCCATCGTCAGCCGCAATGCGGAAGTGGAGGAAACCGGCCTCGGCGCCGGCGTGCTCAACCAGCCCGCCCGTGGCGTCGCCTGGCTCGCCAACCGGCTGGCGCAATATGGTGACGGCATCGAGGCCGGGCAGATCGTGCTCGCCGGCTCGTTCATCCGCCCGGTGGAAGCCCGCCACGGCGATACGATATCAGGCGATTTCGGCCCCTACGGCACCGTCAGCCTGTTCTTCGCATAGGAGTTTTCGATGCCCGCCCCGAAAAACCGCTTCAAGCAGGCGCTCCAGGAAGGCCGGGCGCAGATCGGCCTCTGGCAGGCGCTCGCCAATCCCTACACGGTCGAAATCTGCGCCGAAGCCGGCTACGACTGGCTGCTGCTCGATGCCGAACACGCGCCGAACGACGTGCCCCTGCTCGTCTCGCAGCTCCAGGCGATGAAGGGGACCCCAAGCCACGCCGTCATCCGCCCACCGATCGGCGAGACCTGGATCGTCAAGCAACTGCTCGACATCGGCGCGCAAACGCTGCTGATCCCGATGGTCGACAGCAAGGCGATTGCAAAGACGATGGTGGAGGCCGTGCACTACCCGCCGCTTGGCGTACGGGGTGTCGGTGCGGCACTCGCCAGAGCCTCCGCCTTCAACCGCACGACGGACTATCTGCAGACGGCAAACGCGGAGATCTGTCTGCTGCTGCAGGTCGAAAGCCGCGCCGGGCTGGAGGCGCTCGATGACATCGCCGGAACCGAGGGGGTTGACGGTGTCTTCATCGGCCCGGCCGACCTTGCCGCCGACATGGGTTTCCTCGGCAAGCCGGGTGCGCCCGAAGTGCAGGCCGAGGTGGAAAAGGCACTGAAGAAGATCCAGGGGCACGGCAAGGCAGCCGGCATCCTGATCGGCGACCTCGGGCTCGCCAAGCGCTATCTGGAGCTCGGCGCCACCTTCGTCGCCATCGGCAACGACGTGACGCTGCTCGCCAATGCCACGACCAAGCTCCTTGCCGATTTCAGAGCTGCCGAGCCGGCAAAAGCTCCGGCCGGCGCCAAGGTCTACTGAGCCGATAAAACGCTATTCTTCGCCGCCTGCCTTGCCGTCGAGCTTGAGGGCGGCGAGCTCCTCCAGCATGTCGAGCAGCGCTTCGACACGCTCGGCACCGAAACGGGCATCGATATCCGCATAGACACGGCGGGAATCCGGCATGACCTCGTCGATGACCGCCTGGCCGGCCGGCGCGAGCCGCAGCAGAACGCGGCGGCCGTCTTCCTTGTCCTTGTGTCGGGTGATCAGACCGCGCTCCTCAAGCGAGCGCAGCATGCGCGTCAGGCTCGGCGCCAGGATGAAGGCCTTCTCGGCCACTTCCGTCGCATCGAGCGTGCCGGCCTGCGAGAGCACCCGGATGACCCGCCACTGCTGCTCGGTCACGTCGTGATCGGCAAGGATCGGCCGGAAATGGCTCATCACCGCTTCGCGGGCCTTCAGGAGGCCGATGGCGAGCGACCGCCGCCGCTCACGCGGCAGGGAATCCTTCGTTTCGTCGGGATTGGTCATGTCGAGAGGGCACCGTTCGTCTTCCTGCCTCTATCCGCGATTTTTCCGGCCTGCGCAATGCGCGGGGAACAGTATAGAACAAGATCAACGGATCGATTGCAGCTGTCCGGCATGCTAGCGTCGCCGGTGAAGCCAGCCCAGCGAAAGTGCAACAGCCCATGACGCCTGAAACATCCATGCCAGAGACAAACTATATCTTCCCGCCGTCGCCGGTTCCGACCCTGCCGATCCGGGGCAGCACCGCGCTCTTTCCCATCCATCGCATCTATTGTGTCGGGCGCAATTTCGCGGACCATGCGATCGAGATGGGTCATGACCCCGACAAGGAGCCGCCCTTCTTCTTCCAGAAGAACCCCGACACCGTGGTATTGCCCGGCAACCCCTTCCCCTATCCTGCTGCCAGCCGCGATGTCCACCACGAGGTCGAGCTGGTCGTCGCCCTCCAGGGCGGCGGCACGGACATTCCCGTCGAGCGGGCGCTCGACTGCGTCTACGGCTATGCCGTCGGCCTCGACATGACGCGCCGCGACCTGCAAGCGGAGGCCAAGAAACACGGCCGGCCCTGGGAAGTCGCAAAGGCCTTCGAGCAATCCGCACCGTGCGGCCCGGTTCACACGGCCGCCGAGATCGGCCATCCCGGAGAAGGCACAATCCGGCTTACGATCAACGGCACGATCCGCCAGGACGGCAACCTCAATCAGATGATCTGGAAAGTGCCGGAGATGATCGCCTATCTCTCGCGCCTCTTCACCTTGAAGCCCGGCGACCTGATCTTCGCGGGCACGCCGGCCGGCGTCGGCGCGGTGGCAAAGGGCGACACGATGATCGCGCATATCGACGGGTTGGACGAGGTGCGCTTCACCGTAGCCTGATCAACGGACCGCAAGCCGGAGGATGGCGCGGCTCCCTGGTTCAGGGAGCCCTCTGGGCCTGCGACAGGACGCCACGCACCATCGCCGCGTTGTTTGATTAAAGTCAAAGAGCGAGACCTCCGACGGGTCTACTTCCTTGCTCATGAACGAAAGACGTTCGTCAGCAAGGAGAATTCCAGTGCGTACCATGGCAAAGAGCATCGTCGGCGCGGCAGCAGTCATTCTGGCGCTTGCGCTTCCGGCAGCAGCGGCAGATTTCGAAGTGCATATGCTGAACAAGGGCGCCGAGGGCGCCATGGTGTTCGAGCCCGCCTTCGTGAAGGTCGCACCCGGCGATACCATCACCTTCATCCCCACCGACAAGGGCCACAATGTCGAGACGATCAAGGGCATGATTCCCGAGGGCGCCGAAGCCTTCAAGAGCAAGATCAACGAGAACTTCAAGGTCACCTTCGACAAGGCCGGCGCCTATGGCGTCAAATGCACGCCGCATGTCGGCATGGGCATGGTGGGCGTGGTGGTCGTCGGCGACGCGCCGGCCAATCTCGATGCGGTCAAGACGGGCAAGCTGCCGAAAAAGGCCCGCGAGCGCATGGACGCCGCCATCGCGGCAGCAGGCCTGTAACGGCTCTCCCTTCGGGGCGGGGGCGGAACCCGGGGCGGAGCGATCCGCACCGGGTTTTCTTTTCACCCGTCAATCGGCCCATTCCGGATCGGTGGTGAAGGCGATGGTCAACCAGCGATCCGGCCCCTCGTCGCCGATCGCCGCGCCGACCTCGTCGCGGATATCATCCCATTCCTGCAGCTTCTTGGCCGGAAAATCCTCCGGAACGATGAAAAAGAGCTCGATCTGTCGGCCGCGGCCGACCCTTGCGACATAGGCCCGATGGGACAGAAAGCCATACCGCTCGACGATGGTCTTCGCGACCGTATCGACGTGGCTCTTCAGGTCGGACGGGGTCACCAGCAGGATATCGGCCAAAGCCTGGCGGATCGTGCCGGCCGGAATGGGGATGATGACGAGGCAGACGAGCGCCAGCGCCAAGGGGTCGATATAGGGCGATAGCCACTCATAGGCCGAGCCCTGGATGAGAAAACCGAAGACGAAGGCGATGAGCAGCGCGCCGGTCAGTCCCGCCGACATCATCCAGGCCTTGGCGTCGAGGGCGACGAAATCGGACTGGATCGTGCGGTTGGCCCGACTGGCGATGATCGCCATAGCGGTGGTGACGGCAAGCGTGACGACGGCATAGAGGATCGCCTGGTCGAAGTCGAGCGGCCGGCCACCGTCCAGAAGGCTGCTGACGGCATTGATCAGTGCGTAGATCGCCGCGCCCGTCAGCAGGATGCCGTTGAGGCCGAGCACCATGGGTTCGAGGTGCCAGAAGCCCATGGTGAAATGCTTGACCAGCCGGCCCTTGCCGGCCCCACCGGCCGCCGAGGCAGCGATCAGGTTCGAGACGAGCAGGGCGATCACCGTCATGACAGCATCCGTCAACGCATAGACACCATCGAAAATGATGGCGAAGGAGCCTGAGAGAATGCCGAAAAGGATGCCGACGCCGGCCAGGAGGATGGTGACCAGGATGGAAATGCGCAGAAGCCCCTGTTCCGTCTTCATGGCCGGTCCTTTCCGTTGTTCGAGGGCGCCTTCGGCTTATAGCCGGCACCTCGGACAAATTCCATCTTCTGCATGATCCGGATTTACACATTTAATTTTCTAATGCCCCCGGCCCCTGCTAGTTTGCCGCCATGAACCAACGGGAACGCGCATGCTGAAACTTGCCCTGCTGTCGGCCTGGCTCTTCCTTGCGGCCCTCTGCCCTCCCCTTCTTGCCGCTGAAAACACCATGGATACGCAACTGCACAAGGCCGCCGCGGCAGACGACGTCGCCGCCATCAAGACACTGCTCGCCAAGGGTGCGGACATCGACGCGCGCGACACCAGCGGTGCGACGGCACTGCTCGTCGCCACGCATGGCAACAAGGTGAACGCCGCACGCGCGCTGATCGAGGCCGGCGCCGACGTCAACGCCAAGGACGACATCAGCGACAGCCCCTATCTCTATGCCGGGGCACGCGGCCATCTCGAAATTCTCAAGCTGACGCTCGCCCACGGCGCTGATCTCAAGAGCATCAACCGCTATGGCGGCACCGCCATCATTCCGGCTGCCGAACGCGGCCATGTCGAGACCGTCGAGACGCTGATCAAGGCCGGCACCGACGTCGACCACGTCAACCGTCTCGGCTGGACGGCGCTCCTGGAAGCAATCATCCTCGGCGATGGCGGCCCACGCCACGTCAAGATCGTCGCATTGCTGATCGCCGCCGGCGCCAAGATCGAGCTTGCCGACAATGACGGCGTCAGCCCGCTGCAGCACGCCCGCGGCCGCGGCTATGACGAGATCGCCGCGCTGCTGGAAAAGGCCGGCGCGAAGAAATAAAGGGCGGCCAACGCCCGCTGAGACCACCGGAAACACTCAACCAAAGGGCCTGAGACGATGCAACGAAGCTATTACTCCTCCCTCGGCGGCCACCCCCCGCAGAGCGACCTCCTGACCGGCCGCGCCGTCTTCACCGAGGCCTATGCTGTGATCCCCAAGGGGGTGATGCAGGACATCGTCACCAGCTTCCTGCCCTTCTGGAACGACACGCGCTGCTGGGTCATCGCTCGCCCGCTTTCCGGCTTTGCCGAGACCTTCTCACAATATGTCATGGAAGTGGCGCCGGGTGGCGGCAGCGACCGACCGGAACAGGATCCCGAGGCCGAGGGCGTGCTCTTCGTCGTCGATGGCGAGGTGGAGCTGACGCTGCCGACCGGCAAGCACACGCTGCAGCCAGGCGGTTACGCCTTCCTGCCGCCAGCCCTGAAATGGTCGCTGCACAACCGCTCGGGCGCCCATGCCCGCTTCCACTGGGTCCGCAAGGCCTATGAGGCCGTCGATGGCCTTGCTCATCCCGAGCCGCTGATCCTCAACGAAAGGGACATCACCCCGAACGCGATGCCCGGCACAAACGGGGGATGGGCGACAACGCGCTTCGTCGATCCGAACGACCTGCGCCACGACATGCATGTGACGATCGTCACGCTGATGCCCGGCGCCGTCATTCCTTTTGCGGAAACCCATGTCATGGAGCACGGCCTCTATGTGCTGCAGGGCAAGGCCGTCTACCGCCTCAACCAGGACTGGGTGGAAGTGGAAGCCGGTGACTTCATGTGGCTGCGCGCCTTCTGCCCGCAGGCCTGCTATGCCGGCGGCCCCGAGCCATTCCGCTACCTGCTCTACAAGGACGTCAACCGCCACATGAACCTGCGCCCGTTCGGCAGCCGCCGTTAAGTCCGACGCCCCGCGACGAAAAACCCGCGCTGCATCCGGCGCGGGTTTTCTCGTTCATGACATGAACGGCATCGCCGCCGGATAGTGCCGAGGATCAAAGCGCAGATAGAGCAGTGCCGTTGCAAGCACACAGCCGAGATGCAGCACCCAGCCCGCCGCAAAGCCACCCGTCCAGTCATGCAGCAACGCCATCGCATAGGGGCCGAGCGCGGCGATGAGAAAGCCCCCGCCCTGCATCAGCGCGGCAAGCGCACCGGCCTGTTCGGGCCGCGGCAGGTGGTCGAGCGCCGTGACGATGGCAAGCGCGAAGCTGCCACCAAGGCCCGCGCCACACAGCCCGGCCCACATGGCCGGCGCCATGCCGGGAAGACAGGCAAGGCCGAAGAAGCCGACAGCCTGGAAGAAGATCGTCAGCCAAAGCCAGCGGCGACGGTCGACATTGCGGCGCGCCAGGATGGGAAGGCCAAGCGCCGCGACGGCCTGGCAGACCGCCATGACCGCGACGAGATTGCTGCTGTCGGCGCTCGTCCAGCCCTGTGCCTGGTAATAGGGTGCAAGCCAGGCGATCAGCGAGGAATAGCCGGCATTGATCAACCCGAAGGCGCCCATCAGCACCCAGGTCCGCGGCCGGCACAGGAGCCGACGCGTCAGCGTCCCATCGGGCCGGCTCGCTTTCACGTCGGACAGGATGCGCCAGGATGCGGCGAGCGCGACGGCAACCGGCAGCGCCAGCCAGGCAAGCGCCGCCCGCCAGCTATAGCCGGCATGCACGAGCACCGGCATCATCCGCGCCCCGAAGGCGCCCCCAGCCATGATCATCGCCGAATAGAGCCCGGTCACGACAGGCACGCTCGTCGGAAAGCGTGCCTTGATGATGCCGGGAAAGGCAGCCTGGATGAAAGCGACGCCGACGCCACAGAGTGCTGCCGTCACGATCAGCGACGGGCCGTCCCATGCAACGAGGCGCAGCGCCGAGCCAGCGAAAAGCACGGTCAGCGCAATCAGCAAGCCACGCCGGGCACCCAGCCGCACCAGAAGACCCGGTGCGACAAAGGCGCCGAGGCCCATCAGAAGCATGGGGAGGAGCGTCAGCATGGCGATGCCGCCAAGACCGAGGCCGGTATCCGCACCGATCTCCGCAAGGATCGGGGCCGGAGCCGCCAGGAAGGGCCTGAGATTGAGGCCGATCAGGACCACCAGTGCAAGCATTGCCCAATCGCGGCCGGTGCGCGTATCCGTCATGGTTCGACTTTCGTGCTGAAAAGACAGGCCGAGGCACAGGCACCAACCCTCGCCTATCGCTATCACTGGCTTGAATCATGCGCAAATTAGATGTTTAGATAGCTGCCATTCCGATTTTCGATGGAGACCCCGTGCTCGATCCGCGCCTGCTCCGGGCTTTCGTGGCAATTGCCGATGCCGGCAGCTTCACTGCCGCGGCCGACCGTCTGCACATGACTCAATCGACGATGAGCCAGCAGATCGCCCGTCTCGAGGAGGCGATCGGCCGGGAGCTGGTTGATCGCGCCGCGCGACCCGTGCGCCTGACGGTGACCGGCGAGCGCCTGCTCGGCCACGCCCGGCGCATCCTCGCGCTGCAGACCGAGGTGCTGGCACTGGTCGCCGAGACCTCCGGCACCACCTCGGTGCGTATCGGCATGCCCGACGACATCGCAACGCCCGAAATGGCCCACGCCTTCGCGGCCTTCGCCAGGCGCCACAAGGAGGCGCGTCTCGACGTCACCACGGGACTGCGTGCGGACCTCACGCGGCGCTATCGTTCCGGTGAACTCGATATCGTCGTGCTCAAGGAGGACACGCCGAGCGCCGACAGCTGGGCGAGTTTCGAAGAGCCGATCGCCTGGTTCGCCGCGCTGGACGCACCAGCGGACTTGCCCGATCCCGTGCCGCTCGTCACCTTCCCGCCCGGCGGGCTTTATCGCGATGCCATGTTCGACAGGCTGGAGCGAGAGCGGCAGCGCTGGTATGTCGCCTTCACCTCTGCCAGCCTGCGCAACGTGCTGATGGCTATCGAGGCCGGCCTCGGCCTCTCGCTGCTGCCCGTCGATGCGGCGAAGGGTTGGCGGGTAAAACGCTTTGCCGATTTCCCGCCTGAGCCACCGGTCGTCGCCTCGCTTTATTCCTGGGAGCGGAACGGCATCGTCGGTGAACTCGCAAGCGAGGTTCTCGACATCCTCAAGCGGCATTTTGCCCGTGAAAGGAACTCCATCGCCTAGCAGAAAGCGCTCGCTGCCCGGCCTGTTTTTTATCTGCTGCGGAGAACGGATCGGGCATCTGGCACACTCTGAAAATTGCGTTGGAACAATTCGGGGGTATCTGCGTTTTCTGGGCGAGAAAACGCACATTTCAGGACCCCATGACCCGCCCTTCCTCCACCTACCGCCTGCAGTTCCGAAACGGCATGGACTTCGCGAGGGCACGTCAGTTGGTGCCCTATCTCCAGCATCTCGGCATCAGTCATCTGCACGCTTCGCCGGTGATGACGGTGGTGAAGGGATCGCCCCATGGCCGCGATGTCATCGATCCCAATGCTGTCGATCCTGCCCTCGGCGGCCTCGATGGCCTTCGCCAGCTTGCCGGCGATCTGAAGGCGAAAGGCCTAGGCCTCATCCTCGACATCGCACCGAACCACGTGGCCGCAAGCCTTGAAAGCCCCTGGTGGCACAGCGTCCTCACCTGGGGAAAGGAAAGTCCGTTTTCCGGGCATTTCGATATCGACTGGTCGGAAAAAATGACCCTGCCCATACTCGACAGGGATTTCGCGGCGGAAGCCGCGAGCGGCAGGATCCGCCTCGCGCTGGATCCGGAGCGGGGCGTCCTGTCGCTGTGCTACCGCGGCGACTTCTATCCCCTGCATCCCGAGACAGGCCCGCAAGCTCTCGCAGCACGCGGCGACGACCTCTTGCTGATCGCCGCCCCGACAGCAGCCTTCGAGGGTGCAGCTGCCAGCACGCGTGCCGTCATCGACGAGAAGGAGGTCGTGGCGCGCATACTTGCCGAAATCTCGCACGATCCGGGGCGAATCACGGCCATCCACGAGGCGCAGCCCTGGCGGCTGGTGGAACGAAAGACGGCGCGCCGACAGGCCGGCTACCGACGACTGTCCCGATCCGCAGACCTTGTCGGACTGCGCCTCGACGACACCAGGGTCTTTGACGACAGCCACCGGCTGATCATCGACCTCGTGCGCGAAGGCACGGTGGACGGGCTGGCGATCCTTCACATCGACGGCTTCAGCGATCCGCGTGCCTATCTGGAACGGCTGCGCGCCGCCGTCGGTTCGGCCTATCTGATCGTCGACAAGCGCCTTGCAGGAAGCGAGCGGCTGGCGGCGGAATGGCCGGTTCACGGCACGACCGGCGGCGAAATCATCACCGCACTCACCGGCATGATGGCCTGCCGTCCCGGCGAGGCATCCGGCCCCGGCAACGATGGCCTGCGAGCGGAAACGGTCCGGGAGGCCTGCAAGCGGCAGATCCTCACGAGGGACCTGGAGAGCGAGACGGCACAGCTGACCCTCCTTGCAAAGGCTCTCGCCGACCGATCCCATGCCGACCTCTCCCGCAGCTCGCTTGCCGAGGCGATCCGCGCCTTGATCATCGCCCTCCCCGTCGCACGGACATACGCAACCGCCACGCATATCAGCGAACGCGACCGCGAGATCATCGCAACGGCCCGACAGCAGGCCCAGGAGGGAAACCGACCGGAGGTCCGCGAGGCGATCGACTTCATCTGGGAACTGCTGGCCGACGACCGGATCGCGGTTACTCTTGCAGGCTGCACCGAGTTTCGCGCGCGTTTCCAACAATTGAGCGGCTGCGTTGCGGCAAGAGTGCCTGACGACGCGCTTCTCTCAACGGACACCGGCAGCACTGCGCGCGGCGGATTGCCGGACGGCCCCGCGGCGTTTCACGCATCCATGCGGGCCCGCGCAGAAGCCATGCCGCACGGCCTGTCCGCTGTCGCCCCGTTCGGCGCTGCCTGTGGCGGAGACACCAGAGCCCGGCTCCACGCCCTCGCAGAGGCGCCGGACCTCTGGCACACAGCGACGGGGCGCTGGTCTGCCCTCGGCGCCGCCGTGATCCGCGACCCGGCCGGCGAGACCGCACCGGAGCCGGATACGGAACGGCTGCTTTACAATGCAATCGCAGCCATCTGGCCGGTCGCGGGGCTTGAGGACAGCGCGGCCATCCGATCCCTTGCCGCCGATCTAAAGGTTTTCGTGCAAAGCCAGAGGCATGTCAGCCCGCAAGGCCCGCTGCCGGGCACCCATCCTGCGCGGGCGCTTGCCGGTCTCATCGAAGGCCTGTTCGGTAATGACGCTTTCCTGCGCGATCTAGACGCGACACTGCCGCCCTTTATCGATGCCGGGCTGATGAACGCCCTTGCACAGACGCTGATCAAACTGACCATGCCGGGCGTTCCGGATATAAGGCAGGGCAGCGAGCGCGGCGACTTTTCCTTGCGGAAGGCTGGGCACCGCGTGTTCATGCTGCCATCCGGCATCCTGTCGGAAAAGCCGCCCGCGACAAGGACTGCCTTCGCCTCCTACAAGCAATGGCTGGTGGCAACCGTGCTCGCCACACGAATGAAACATCCCGAAGGACCGTTCACCGGCCCTTACCTTCCACTCGACCTTTCGGATGGCGGCGCGCAAGCTCTCGCCTTCCTGCGTGGCGCCCCACAGGCGTTTGCCATTACCGTGGCGCCGCGCCACACTTTCGGCAAGACGCATCCCGGCAGCCTGCACCTGACGGAGGACGCGATGCGCGGCATTTCCATCACCATTCCCGACCGCTTCTACGGGCGCACCGTGCAATCCGTACTCGATGGCCGAAAATTGGTTCTGGGTGGCGAAATGCCGCTCACCGAAGCCCTTGCTGGGGAGCCTGTCGCTCTCTTCGTCAGCGCCTAAAGCACTCTCGCCAAAGCGGCCAGGGGCGAACAGAGGCTTGGAGTCCGTCAGCTTTATACTGAGAATGAAGGACCCTAGGATTCTTTGTTTTCGTTTGTCCTTTCGGGAAAACCGGGCTCCATTTTTCCCTGACAAACCCTAGCGGATCTCCCGCGCAAGCGTCTGAAGCCGCGTGAAGGCATCGTAGCGCTCCGTGTGCAGAGCCGCGATATCGGCGCCGGCCGGCTGGTAGGTGCGGTCGGTCGCCGAAAGGGCTGCCATTGCCGCTCGCACATCCGGGAAGGCGCCTGCGGCGACGCTTCCGAGAATGGCGGCACCGAGCAGCACCGGCTCCTCCGCCCGTGTCGCAAGCAAGGCCTTGCCGGTTGTATCGGACAAGAGCTGGCGAACGAGATCGAGCTGGCCCGCACCACCGCTGATCACGATCCTGTCAATGGGCGCACCGGCCGCCGCCTGCGCGTCGATGATCTGGCGCAAGCCATAGCCAATGCCGCAAAGCCCGGCGATATAGAGCGAGACGAGATTGGCAAGGTCACGCTCCATGCCGAGGCCGACGATCGCCGCGCGGGCATGCGGATCGGCGAAGGGCGCGCGATTGCCGAGAAATTCGGGCACGACATGTACGCCATCCGCCAGCTCCGCCGCGGCCGAAAGCGTCGGCACGTTCTCTGCAGCAAGCCCCGCCAGGAAGGCCGGCAAGGAAAGGCCCTGTGCCTTCGCCAGCGCAGCGGCTTCGCCCGCCGCCGGGTGGAAGGAGAGAAGCTGCTCGATGGCAGCGCCAGCCGCCGATTGCCCCCCCTCGTTCAACCACATGCCCGGCACCATCGCAGAATAATATGGCCCCCAGACACCCGGCACGAAGACCGGCTCTCGGGTCGAGGTCATGGTGCAGGAGGACGTGCCGAAGACATAGCCGAGATTGTTTTGCGGCGGGCCATCGACCCCAACCGTGCCGATGCCGCCCGCATGGGCATCGATCATGCCGGCACCGACCGGCGTACCCGCGGCAAGACCGAGCTCTGCCGCCGCCTTTGCCGTCAGGCCGCTGCCAAGCGGCGTGCCCGGCTCGACGACACGTTGGCCGATACGGACAAAATCCTCATCTGCGAGCAGACCGAGGCCGATGTCATGGAAATAGCTCGGATCCCACCGCTTTTCATGCGCAAGATAGGTCCATTTGCAGGTCACAGTGCAGGTAGAACGCGCAAGGTCGCCCGTCGCGCGCCAGGTCAGGAAGTCTGCAAGGTCGAAAAACTGCCAGGCAGCGTCGAAGACCTGCGGACGATTTTCCTTGAGCCACAGCAGCTTCGGCGTTTCCATCTCCGGTGAGATGATGCCGCCGACATAGCGCAACACCTCGTGCCCCTTGGCGTTGATGCGCTCGACCTGTTCGACCGCCCTGTGATCCATCCAGACGATGATGTCGCGCTGCGGATCCTCCGAAGGACCGACGGGTAGCGGCTTGCCCCCATCTCCGAGCACGACCAGCGAACACGTCGCGTCGAAGCCGAGGCTGATGATCTGCTCGGGCGCAACGCCGGCCTTGGCGACGGCTTCACGCACCGAAGCGCAGACGGCGGCCCAGATCTCCGTGCTCGACTGCTCGACCATCGCGCCCGGCTCGCGGAACAGCGAAATGTCGCGTTTTCCCGAGGCCAGCATGCGCCCGGTCATGTCGAAGAGGCCGGCTCGGGCGCTTCCGGTGCCGACATCGACGCCGACAAGGTAGCGTTCGCCGCCCGCGGGACGTGCGGAGGAAGGAGTGTTCATGGGTCTACCGCCTGCAATCGGAAATTCTTCGGGCAGGCGGCCACAAGCCGCCTGCGGGTTTTGCTTCAGAGATCGACGCTGTTCGGCAGGATCACCAAGTCACGGATCGTGACATTGCGCGGCCGGGTCAGCATGAAGAGCACCGCATCGGCCACCTCCTTCGGCTGCATCAGGCTGCCATTGGCGAGCGCTTCGTCCATCTTCTCCTTCGGCCAGTCGTCGAGCAGCGCCGTCACGACCGGCCCCGGCAGCACCGCGCCGACACGCACGCCATGTTGTGCCACCTGCCGGCGCGTCGAATGCACGAAGGCCTGTACCGCGAATTTCGAGGCCGTGTAGATCGGCTCCCAGACGACGGGCACCACACCTGCAATCGACGAGGTGAAGAGGATATCACCGGTCTTCTTCCCGATCATGTAGGGCAGAACTGCGTGGACCGAGCGGAAGGCCGCGTTGATGTTGAGGTTCAGCATGCGGTCCCAGGCGTCGGGGTCACCCTCTGCCACCGGCCCGCCGATATAGGCACCGGCGTTGGCGTGGAAGATGTCGAGCCCGCCGGCAATCTCCAGGATACGAGGCATCATGCCCGAAACGTCGGCGGGATCCAGGAGATCGACGACGAGCGGCAGGGCATTGGGGCCGAGCTCCTTGCAGAGCTGTTCCAGCTTGTCCTTCGCGCGGTCGACGAGCACCACCTTCGCGCCTTCGGCAAGGAGGGTCCTGGCGCATTCCAGGCCGATGCCGGAGGCGGCACCGGTGATGGCGGCAATCTTGCCCTTCATGAGGTCAGCCATATCGAAAACTCCATTCCAAAATTATGCACGGCCGTGGCTGACGCGTGAGCGTCGGGCGAGCGAATCGACGATGACGGCGATGGCGAGAACGCCCCCGGTGATCATGTAGCGCAGCGATGACGAGAGATTGAGCAGCGTCAGGCCGTTCGAGATCGCCTGGATGACGATGATGCCGAGCAGGGCCGAATAGGCGCTGCCGCGACCACCGAAAAGGCTGGTACCGCCAATAACAGCCGCAGCGATCGCGTTGAGGTTGACGTCGCCCGTGCCGGCCTGCTGGCTGGAGGAGGCAAGCCGCGAAGCCGAGAGGATGCCGCCGAGCGCGGCCAGCGTCGAGCAGAGCATGAAGGCGCTCATATAGATGCGGCGCACGTTGATGCCCGAGCGGCGCGCCGCCTCCTTGTTGCCGCCGACGGCGAACATCGAGCGGCCCCATTTGGTGCGCGTCAGCGCATAGTTGAGGACAACGGCGAGCGCGATGAAGAGCGCGAACATCCACGGGATGCCGCGGCCGAGATTGAGATAGAAGACGGCGATCTCCAGCGCTGCCGTCAGCACAACGGCCTTGAGGATCAGCGCCCGCATCGGCTGGGCGGAGAGGTTCGCCGCAAGACGCTGCGTGCGGGTGCGAAGGCCGCGGCCGATCATCACGAGGCCGGGAACCAGCGCCAAAGTGTAGGACAGCCAGTCGGGCATGATCAGGATCTGGCCGAAACGCACCAGCGAGGATGCATAGGGCAGATTGATCGAGCCGGTCGGGCCGAGGATGAAGAGCTGCAGGCCGAGCAGCGCCAGCAGACCTGCGAGCGTGGCGACGAAGCTCGGCATGCCCAGCCGGTTGTAGAGCGTCGCATAAAGAAGGCCGACGCCCGCACCGACGACAAGTGCGGCGAGGATGGCCCCGACGATCGGCCAGCCCTGATTGACCCAGAGGACGCCCACCATGGCGGAAGCAAGACCGCTCATCGAGCCCACCGAAAGATCGATCTCGCCAAGAACGAGCACGCAGACGATGCCGAGCGAGATGACGCCGACGGTGGCGCAATCGAACAACAGGTTCACGAGATTGTTCGGCGCGAGGAAAATCGGATTCAGGGCGGAAAAGACGACGGAGATGACGACGAGGCCGACGGCAACCGGCAACATGCCGAGATCGCCGGAGCGTACGCGGTCGATGAAACCGCGCGCCATGGCGGACAGGCTGTCGTCGTGGCGCACGCGCTCGTCGCTGCGGTCGAGCGTCGGCTGGGAGGAATTCTGGCTCATGCGGCGCCCCCGTGATTTTCCTGGACGTGAGACTTGCGTTCGGCGCGGCGCGAGACGGAATTGTCGGTCGCGCCTGTGATGGCGGAAACGAGCTCCTGATTGGAGGAGTCGGGCGTGAAGACACCGTTGTTGCGCCCGAGCCGGAGCACGACGATGCGGTCGGCGACGGCGCGCACGTCCTCCATGTTGTGGCTGATGATGATGACGCCGAGTCCGCGGTCGCGCACGCGCTCGATGAGGTTCAGCACCTCCGCCGTCTGCGCGACGCCGAGCGCGGCGGTCGGCTCGTCCAGCATGATGAGCTTCGGATTGAGCAGCAGTGAACGGGCGATGGCGACCGTCTGGCGCTGGCCGCCGGAAAGCGAGGCGATCGGCTCGCGCACCGAGGGGATGCGCGCGGCAAGCTCGCGCAGCAGCGTCCAGGCGCGCACTTCCATCGCCACTTCGTCGAGCGCCCAGGGCGACAGCTCGTGGCCGAGATAGAGATTGGCGACGACATCGAGGTTTTCGCACAGTGCGAGGTCCTGGAAGACGGTGGCGATACCCAGGTCCAGCGCCTTGGCCGGGCTATCGAGCGTCACCTGTCGGCCGCAGAACTCGATCGTGCCCGAGGACGGCTGATGCACGCCGGCAAGCACCTTGACCAGTGTCGACTTGCCGGCGCCATTGTCGCCAACCAGCGCGACCACTTCGCCGGCCTTCACGTCGAGCTCGATGTCCGTCAATGCGGAAACGGCCCCGAAATTCTTCGATACGCCGCTGAGACGCAGCACGGATTCCCCCTTGGAGGGAGCATTTTGAAGCGTGGCTGTCATGGCCCGGAACCTTCAGACTGACCTTTCGACGGCAGGAAATGTCCGGCCGCCTTGTGCGGCCGGACACAGATGGCGGCGCTTACTGGATGATGCCCAGTTTGCGGCAACCTTCAACATACTCGCCGGTGCAGACCTCTTCCGGCTTGTTGATGCCCTTGTCGAAGATCTCGGCCTTGATGTTCTCCGCCGTCACGACCGCCGGAACGAAAAGCTGTGAGGGCGTTTCGTAGAGCTTGTGCGTCGCTTCCGGCGTCTCGCCCTTGAGGAGCTTGACGGCGGCATTCGCCGCCGCTGCCGCGACGATTTCCGACGGCTTGGAGATCGTGTTGTACTGGTCGCCGGAGATGATGAGCTGGAGCGCCGCGATGGTCGCGTCGTTGCCCGTCACCGGCGGCATTTCCTTGACGCCGGCCGCCTTCAGCGCCGCGATCGCGCCGCCGCCCGTGCCGTCATTGGCCGCGACGATGCCCTTGATCTCCTCGCCGAAGCGAGTGATCTGACCAGCCGCCCATTCCTGCGCCTTCGGCGGCGCCCAGTCCGGCGTGTCGAATTCGGCGAGCGTCTTGTAAGGCGAGGCGTCGAGGGCGGAATCGATGCCGTCGCGGATGAGCCCGGCGGCCGCATCGGTCGGCGAGCCATTGATCTGCAGCACGCCGGCACCATCGGGAACACCCTTCGCCTTCAGGTGATCGACAAGCGACTGCGCAATGGCCTTGCCGATGCCTTCATTGTCGAAGGAGACGTAATAGTCGGCCGGCTTGTCCGGAATCGGGCGGTCATAGGCGATGACCTTGACGTCCTGCGACTGGGCGATCTCGACGAGGGCAGCGGCAGCGGCGGAATCAACAGGGTCGAGCACGATGACCTTGGCACCCTGCGCGATCACCGAGTTGAATTGCTGCTGCTGGAGCGCGACGTCGGCATTGGCGTTCTGGTAGATCACCGTGCAGCTCGGGCACAGCTTTTCCATCTCGGCCTTGAAGCCGGGATAGTCATGCTGCTCGTAACGGGTCGAAGCCTGGTCGGGCATCAGGAAGGCAACGGTCGCGCCCTCCTGGGCAAAGGCGGCGCTGCCGAGCGACAGGACGAGGCCGGTCGAGGCGAGCAAATGGGTAAGCGTCTTCATTGGGTTCCTCCACGGTTGATATTTCGCCAGTTCCCTCAAGCCGTCCAGGGCGACAGGACCGACAATCTCCGCGCACCGAATGGGCACAGATCATCGTTCGCTGCGGCGAGGCCACAACGTCCGGTTCGTCGATGCTCCGTCTGACTCCTCCCTTGGGTCAGTCTTGCTGTTCAGGCAACTTCATCGATGGAGCATACTTGCTCAATCGATGAAGCAAGAATTGCCACCAAACGCCATTGGTGTCAAGGTGGCTCACGAAACGGAGATGACGTGTGAATAGAGCGACGCAGACGAAAAGGACGACGATCTACGATCTGGCGGAGCTGGCAGGCACCTCGGCAAGCGCCGTCAGCGCGGTTTTGAACGGCAACTGGAAGAAGCGGCGCATCAGCGCGAAGCTCGCCGAAAAGATCACGAAACTCGCCGAGGAACAGGGCTATGCGCTCAACATGCAGGCGAGCGTGCTGCGCCGCGAGCGGTCCAAAATCATCGGCATGATCGTGCCGAAATACGACAACCGCTACTTCGCCTCGATCGTCGAGCAATTCGAGATGCTGGCCCGCGCGCGCGGCCTCTTTCCCATCATCACCTGCACGCAGCGCGATCCGGCGCTGGAGGTGGAGGCGGCGCGTGCCATGCTCTCCTACCAGGTCGACTGCCTGATCGCTACGGGCGCCACCGACCCGGACCATATCGTCGACCTCTGCGCTGCCGCGGGCGTACGCACCATCAATCTCGATCTTCCAGGCACGCGCGCGCCCTCCGTCATCTCCGACAACTACGGCGGCGCCTTGGAACTCACACGCCGGGTGCTCGCCAACTGCGAGCGGGAATTCGGTGAAAAAAGCCCCCTGCTCTTCGTCGGCGGCCGCGGCAGCGACCACAACACGATGGAGCGCGTACGCGGTTTTCGCGATGCGCATGCCGAGGCGGGCGTGACGGTGGATGAGACACTGGTGATGACCTGCGGCTATGCGCCCGAAAAGGCGGAAAACGCCATGAAGCAACTCGCCGAGCGCAAAGAGCCGCTGCCACGCGGCATGTTCGTCAACTCCACCATCTCGCTGGAAGGCGTCATGCGCTGGATCCGCCGCTCCGGCCGCTATGCCGACCGGGTGCCGCAGCTCGGCTGCTTCGACTGGGACCCCTTCGTCGCCATGCTGGGTGACCATATCGAGATGGTCCGCCAGGACGTCCCCAAAATGCTGGAAGCCGTGTTCGGCATCATCGATTCCGGCGCAACGGACCGCACCGTGGTGCAAATCCCTCCCATCGTCGAAAAGATCGGCTGAGGCAGCGAAAAGCTCAATCCGCCTCGACGACGAGCCGGTATCCGACACCCGGCTCCGTGCGCACGACGGCCGGATGGGTCGGGTCGCGCTCGATCTTCTGGCGAAGCTGGCCGATGAAGACCCGGAGGTAATGCAGGTCCTCGCCATGGGCCGGGCCCCAGACGGAGGTAAGCAGCGTCTTGTGTGTGACGACCCGCCCGGCGTGGCGCGCCAGCAACGTCAGGAGATCGTATTCCTTCGGCGTCAGGCGGATCGCTTCCTCGTCTCGCGATACCAGCCGGCGCACCGTGTCGATGACGAGGCCGTCGGTGACGAGCGTTGCCGGAGGCGCCTCAGACCGCTCGCGGTGACGCAGCGCATTGCGGATGCGGGCGGTAAGCTCGCCGATGCCGAAGGGTTTTTCGATATAGTCGTCGGCGCCGAGGTCGAGGGCCGCGATCTTCTCGCTCTCCCGCTCGCGGGCGGAGAGGATGATGATCGGAATCTGCGTCCAGCCGCGAAGACTGGTAACGACGTCCTTGCCGTCCATGTCCGGCAGGCCGAGATCGAGAATGACGAGGTCGGGTGCTGCCGTTGCCACGGCCTTCAGTGCCTCGCCGCCGGTTGCCGCCTCCACCACGTCATACCCCGCCGCCTTGAGGGCAGGCTTGAGGAACCGCTGGATCTGCGGCTCGTCGTCCACCACCAGAATGCGCTCGTTCATCATGTCGCCTTGCCCGTCCTTGCCTTTTCACCCACCGGGAAGCGGATGACGATGCGGGTGCCCTTCTTCTTCACTGCCGGGCTCTCCGCATGGATCTTGCCGCCCATCGCCTCGATGAAACCACGGGCGATGGATAGGCCGAGACCTGTTCCGGGCGAGCGGCCGTCCGGCTTGCCGCGACGATAGAATTTTTCGAAGACGCGGTCGATCTCCGAGGGCGGAATGCCCCTGCCGAGGTCGGTGACGGAGATGAGGACATCCTGTCCATCCCGCCGCGCATAGACATTGACCGGCTCCTCGCCACCATATTTCACCGCATTGTCGAGCAGGTTGAACAGCACCTGGCCAAGCAGCACGCTGTCGCCCTCGATGAGTGGCAGGTCGGTCGCAATGCCGGTCTCGATCACCTTGCCCGGGAAATACTTGCGCGCCCGCTCGACGGCGGACTGCACGACATCGGAAACGTCCACCCAGTCACCCTTGGGCTTCAACGTGCCGGATTCGATGCGCGTCATGTCGAGCAGGTTGGCCACGAAGCGGCTCATGCGGCTGCCCTCCTCCTCGATCGACTGGAGAAGATCGTCGCGGCTTTCCGCAGTCATGCGCCCGCCGAGCTGGCGCAGGCTTGTGACAGCCCCCATGATGGTGGCGAGCGGCGTCCTGAGGTCGTGCGAGATCGAGGAGAGCAGAGCCTCCCGGTAGCGCTCGCCCTCGAGCTTGGCCGCCTGCATCACGCTTTCTTCCGAAAGCCGCGCCCTGTCGAGCGCAATCGCCGTCTGATCGAGGATGGCGGACAGCGCACGCTCCGCATTGAGGTCGAGGCGTTCGTCTCCCAGCTGAATGCCGCACACGCCGACCAGGCCGTGCGGCCCCATCAACGGGCGGAACTCGAAGCGGCTATTGGGCAGCGTGCCCGTGCCCAAGCCGGCCTTCTCCTGCTTGTCGCAGGTCCAGCGTGCCGCCGTGAAATCGGTGACGTCGAGCTCGGTATCCGGCGGCCAGACCGCGGCGACCTTGAGATCGTTCTTGTCGGGCAGAAGCAACACGATGTTGCGCTTGAGGCTTGCCTGCAGATGCGACACCGCCACCCAGTTCGCATCGTCGGCCTTGCCTGCCGTCGAGAGCTTTCGCGAAAAATCGTAGAGCGATTGCAAAGCCGTGGCGCGCACACGGGCAACTTTCGCCTGCTCCTTGATACGCGAGGCGAAACCGCCGGCGATGATTGCCACCGTCAGGAAGACGAAGAGCGCGAAAACCTCGTGCGGCGCGGTGATCGTGAAGGTGTGCACCGGATCGATGAAGAGAAAATTGTAGGCGAGCGCCGAAAGGAAGGCGGCAATGAAGGCGGAGGCATAACCGCCCAGCACCGCGGCACCGAGAACCGCAAGCAGGAAGAGCAGCGAGATGTTCGGCAATTCGGCAAAGAGATAGACAAGCTTGCCCAACGCCGCCGTGGCGGCCACGAGCGCGAGCGCGACAAGCGCCGACTGCCGGTAGGAGGCGATCGCCGGCATGGCGGGGCGTGCGGGGGCGGCCGACTTTTCCTTCCTGTCGGGCGTAACGAAATAGACACCAAGGCCTGCCGCGTTGCGCGAGAGCGCATCGGGCAGCGACGGCGAGACGAGCCGTCGCCAGCCGCGGTTGCGCCGGGCGCCGATGACGATCTGCGTCGCGTGCTCGCGGCGCGCCAGCTTCAGGATTTCCTCAACGAAATCGTTGCCGACCACCCGGCGCGTTTCCGCGCCCAGCTGCTCGGCGAGCCGGAACAGCGCCTCGATGCGGTGTAGATGTTCGGTCGTGCCGACCTCCCGGTCCGCCCGCTCTATCGACACGACGATCCACGGCGCGTTGAGGCCGGAGGCGAGCCGGCTCGCCACACGAACCACCTTTTCCGACAATTCGTCCGGCCCGACACAGACAAGCAGGCGTTCGCCGGCCGCCCAGGGTCCTTCGATCGCATGCTGCTTGAGATAGTCGACCATCTGGTCGTCGACCCGGTCTGCCGTGCGCCGCAGCGCAAGCTCGCGCAGCGCCGTCAGGTTGCCGAGCCGGAAGAAGCGGTCAATCGCGCGGCTGGCGCTGTCCGGCAGATAGACCTTGCCCTCCTTCAGCCGCTCGATCAGCTCCGTCGGCGGCAGATCGACGAGCAGGACCTCGTCCGCCTTCTTCAGCATGACATCGGGCACGCGCTCGCGCACCGTGACACCGGTGATCTCGGCGACGAGATCGGCGAGGCTTTCGAGATGCTGGATGTTCAGCGCCGTCCAGACATCGATGCCGGCCGCGATCAGCTCCTCGATATCCTGGTAGCGCTTGGGATGCCGGCTACCTTCGGGATTGGAATGGGCCAGTTCGTCGACGAGCACGATGCGCGGACGGCGGGCGAGCGCACCATCGAGGTCGAACTCCTCCAGTGCACGGCCGCGATGGGTGATCTGTTTGCGCGGCAAAACCTCCAGACCGGCAAGCAGCGCGGCGGTTTCCCCGCGCCCGTGGGTCTCGACGAGGCCGACGACGACATCGACGCCCTCAGCCTTGAGACGGCCGGCACGCGACAGCATGGCATAGGTCTTTCCGACGCCGGGAGCAGCGCCCAGAAAAACAGTCAATTTGCCCCGGCGGTCTTTCTCCGCCAGGGCAAGCAATGTGTCGGGATCCGGTCTGCGGCTGTCGTCGTCCGCCATTCGTCCTCTCATGATCCGAGTGTGTCGAGCGCCATGTTGAGCTGTAGCACGTTCACTTGCGGTTCGCCGAACACACCCAGGAGCCGGCCTTCGACCTGCCGCCCGACAAGGGCCTCGACCGTCGTTTCCTCCATACCACGCGCCTTTGCAACCCGCGCGACCTGCGCCCGCGCGAAAGCAGGCGAGATATGCGGATCGAGGCCGGAACCGGAGGTCGTCACCGCGTCGGCCGGGATCGGCGTCGCCATGCCCGCCGCCGTCAGCCGGGCGACATCCGCCTCGACACGATCCCGAAGCTTGACGGAGGTCGTGCCCAGGTTCGAGCCGGACGAGGCGGCCGCGTTGTAGGCGTCCGGTCCGGTGGCCGAAGGACGCGGCCAGAAATACTTGTCCGAGGCAAAGGCCTGCCCGATGAGGTCGGAGCCGACGACGGCTCCGTTCCTTTCGACGAGAGAACCATTGGCGGCGGACGGCATCACGACCTGCGCGATGCCGGTCACGGCGAGCGGATAGGCAAGGCCGAGAAGCGCCGTCAGGGCGAAGACGAGAGTGAGGGCCGGGCGAAGTTGTTTCAGCATGATCACACCAGATTTAGGGCGCTGACGGCAAGATCGATAGCCTTGATGCCTGCAAAAGGCAGGACGAGACCACCGAGACCGTAGACGAGAAGGTTACGGCGCAACAGGGCGGCCGCTCCCGCCGGACGATAGGCGACACCGCGCAGCGCCAGCGGAATGAGCGCCACGATGATCAGCGCATTGAAGATGACGGCCGAAAGGATGGCCGATTGCGGCGAGGCGAGTTGCATGATGTTGAGTGCATCGAGCGCCGGATAGGTCGCGACGAAGAGGGCCGGGATGATCGCGAAATATTTGGCGACATCGTTGGCAATCGAGAAGGTGGTCAGCGAACCGCGCGTCATCAGCAATTGCTTGCCGATCTCGACGATCTCGATGAGCTTGGTCGGGCTCGAATCGAGGTCCACCATGTTGGCCGCCTCGCGGGCCGCCTGCGTGCCCGTCTGCATGGCAACGCCGACATCTGCCTGGGCGAGTGCAGGAGCGTCGTTGGTGCCGTCGCCGCACATGGCGATCAGGCGGCCGCCCTGCTGTTCGCGGCGGATATAGGCCAGCTTGTCCTCCGGCGTCGCCTGGGCAAGGAAATCGTCGACGCCGGCTTCCGAGGCGATGGCTGCGGCCGTCACCGGATTGTCGCCTGTCACCATGACGGTGCGGATGCCCATGGCGCGCAGTGCCGCAAAGCGCTCCTTGATACCCGGCTTGACGATGTCCTTGAGGTGGATGACGCCGAGCAGGCGCGAACCGTCGGCAACGGCGAGCGGCGTGCCGCCGCTGCGCGCGATCGTCTCGACGGCACGACGGAATTCGGCGGGCGCATCACCCTCCTGAACGCCGGCAAAACGCAGCACGGCATCGACCGCGCCTTTGCGCAGCCGGCGGTCACCGAGATCGACGCCGGAAAGGCGGGTCTCGGCGGTGAACTCGATCACGGCATCGAAGCGCACCTGCGGCATCGCTACCGAAAACTCACCCGTTGCAAGAGCCACGATCGAACGGCCTTCGGGCGTCTCGTCGGACAGGCTGGCGAGAAGCGCGGCTTCCGCGAGTTCCGAGGGGCTCACGCCCGGCGCCGGCAGGAAATCGCTCGCCATGCGGTTGCCGAAGGTGATGGTGCCCGTCTTGTCGAGCAGCAGCGTATCGACGTCGCCGGCCGCCTCCACCGCCCGGCCGGAGGTGGCAATGACGTTGAAGCGGACGAGGCGATCCATGCCGGCAATGCCGATGGCCGAGAGAAGGCCGCCGATGGTCGTCGGGATGAGCGTGACGAGAAGCGCGGCAAGCACCGTGACCGTCAGGATCGTGCCGGAATAGCCGGCCAGGCCCCAGATGGCGACGCAGACGAAGAGGAAGATCAGCGTCAGGCCCGAAAGCAGGATCGACAGCGCGATCTCGTTCGGCGTTTTCTGCCGCTGCGCGCCCTCGATGAGCGCGATCATGCGATCGACGAAGGAGGAGCCGGGCGCAACGGTGATCTTCACCGTGATCTCGTCGGAAAGCACCTGCGTGCCGCCGGTAACGGCAGAGCGGTCGCCGCCGGATTCGCGGATGACGGGAGCGGATTCGCCGGTGATTGCGCTTTCATTGACCGAAGCGACCCCTTCGATCACCTCGCCGTCGCCGGGAATGAGTTCGCCGGCGGCAACAAGCACGACATCGCCGATGGCAAGGCTGGTTGCCGGGATCGTTTCGACCGCGCCGGAGGCCGACCGCCGCCTTGCGACGAGTTCCGACTTGGTCCGCTTCAGGCTGTCGGCCTGGGCGCGGCCGCGCCCTTCGGCGACGGCCTCTGCAAAGGTCGCAAAGAGCACGGTAAACCAGAGCCAGGCCGCAATCTGGCCGGAAAAGCCCGCCTGCGCGCTGCCGGTAAAAAGATCGCGCAGGAAAAGCACGGTGACGACGGCGGCGACAGCCTCGGTGACGAAGATCACCGGATTGCGCACCAGCTGGCGCGGGTCGAGCTTGACGAAAGCATCGCGCGCGGCCGGCAGGAGGATGGCTGGGTCGAGAAGGCCCGGCGCGTGGTGGTCCTTTGACATGATCTGTTCCTTCAGAAGGTCTGGCCGGCAAGCATCGCCAGATGTTCGACGATGGGGCCGAGGGCAAGCGCAGGGAAGAACTGCAGGCCGCCGAGAATGAGGATGATGCCGATGAGGAGGCCGACGAAGAGCGGCCCGTCCGTCGGGAAGGTGCCGGAGGACGGGGGCACCTTCACCTTGGCCGCCAGCGAACCGGCGATCGCCATGACGGGTATCATATAGGCGAAGCGGCCGAGCAGCATGGCGATGCCGAGCGTCGTGTTGTACCAGACGGTGTTGCCCGTCAGCCCGCCGAAGGCCGAGCCGTTGTTGCCGGCCGCGGACGTATAGGCATAGAGGATTTCCGACAGGCCATGCGGGCCGGCCGTGCCGATGCTGGCGACGGCGAAGGGCAGCATGGCGGAAACTGCGGTGAAGCCGAGGATGGTGAGCGGCAGGACGAGCACGGCGAGCATGGCATATTTCATCTCGCGGCCCTCGATCTTCTTGCCGAGGAATTCCGGCGTGCGGCCGACCATCAGGCCGGACACGAAGACGGAAAGCAGCGCGAAGACGAGCATGCCGTACAGACCGGACCCGACACCACCCGGCAAAACCTCACCGAGCTGCATCAGGAACATCGGCACAAGACCGCCGAGACCGGTGAAGGAGCCGTGCATGCCGTTGACGCCACCGTCTGAAAGGCCGGTCGTGACGGCGGCATAGAGCGCGGTCATCGCCTGGCCGAAGCGCACTTCCTTGCCTTCCATATTGCCGGCGGAAGCATCGACGCCAAGAGCGGTCAGGATCGGATTGCCCGCGGCCTCCGCCCAGTAGACGACGGCGACGCCTGATATCAACAGGATCGCCATGGCGCTGATGATCGCCCAGCCCTGGCGGCGGTTACCGACGAGCTGGCCGAACGTGTAGACCAGCGCGGCCGAGATCGACAGCATGGCGAAGATGTTGAGATAGTTGGAGAACGTCGTGGGGTTCTCGAAGGGATGGGCGGCGTTGACGTTGAAGAAGCCGCCACCATTGGTGCCGAGCTGCTTGATCGCCTCCTGCGAGGCGACCGGGCCGAGCGAGATCGTCTGGCTCGCGCCCTCGAGCGTGGTCGCCGTCACGGCACCGTCCAGCGTCTGCGGCAAGCCCATGGCGACGAAAGCAAGCGCGACGACGATCGCCATCGGCAGCAGCACATAGAGCACCGCCCGCGTCATATCCACCCAGAAATTGCCGAGCGTTGCGACCTTCGAACGGACGAAGGCCCGCGTCAGCGCCATGGCGAGCGCGATGCCCGTTGCGGCGGACAAGAAGTTCTGCACCGTCAGGCCGGCCAACTGGCTGAAATGGCTGAGCGTGGTTTCGCCGCCATAGTTCTGCCAGTTGGTGTTGGTGACGAAGGACACCGTCGTGTTGAAGGCGAGGTCCGGTGCCATGCCGGCAAAACCCTGCGGGTTGAGCGGCAAATACGCCTGCAGGCGCAGGATCGCATAGAGCGCGACAAAGCCGGCGATGGAGAAGGCCAGCATCGAGGCCGTATAGGCGAGCCAGCCCTGCTCTTTGCCGGGGTTTATGCCGGAAACGCGATAGAGGTCCGTTTCCAGACGTCCGAGAACCGGCGACAGCGCAGTGCGCTCGCCGGCAAAGACGCGGGCCATGTACAATCCGAGCGGCTTGATCGTGACGAGCACCGCGAGGAAGAAGAGGGCGATTTGCAGCCACCCGATCGTGGTCATCAAAATTCTCCAGAAAACTCAGAAGCGTTCGGGCCGCAGCAGCGTGACCACGAGATAGGCGCCAAGGGCAAGCGCGACGAAAAGGCCGAAAAGGGGTTCAAGCACTGTCGTCTCCTCAAAGCCGGTCGAGCGCGCGGGCATAGGCTGCGAACACGACGAACGTGGCGCAGCCGAGCGCGAGGAATATGAAATCGGACATGTCCGTCTCCTGTTTATGCTGGCGGCACACTAGGAGCGGACGGGGTCAGGTTTCGATTGGGAAGGCAGGGAAGCGACGTAAGGAAAAGATAAAGATGCGTTTTCCAGTCCGCCGCGTATTTTTTCAAAGCGGCAGGGAATAATCCGGCAGGCATCGGTGTCTTGGCAGGGGCGGCTCAGGAAAGTCGCCGTAACGATGGGAGACGACCATGAAGTTCCTAGTCCTCGTGCCATTCGCCGTCGCGGTCCTTGCGGGCACGGCTTTCGCTGCCGAACCGTTCACGACCGTCAAGACCGACAAGGGCGAGGTGCTTGCCGGCGAGAAGGGCATGACCCTCTATACCTTCAAGAAAGACAAGCCCGGCACCTCGAACTGCTACGACAAATGCGCGGCGAACTGGCCGCCGGCCATCGCCGCTTCCGATGCGGCCGCAGAGGGTGCATACTCCCTCGTCACCCGCAAGGACGGGGCGAAACAATGGGCCAAGGACGGCATGCCGCTCTACTACTGGGTCAAGGACAAGAAGGAAGGCGATACGACCGGCGACGGTGTGAACGGCGTCTGGGATGTCGCAAAGCCCTGACCCGCACGGCGTCGGGATGGGCAGCGGGCGGGAGGGCGTATCCTCCTCGCCCGTCTCTTTCGACGCCGAGATCCTGGCCCTCTTGCCACAGCTCCGGCGCTACTCCCGTAGCCTGACGCGATCGGATGCGGAAAGCGAGGATCTGCTGCAGGACTGTGTCGAAAAGGCGCTGAGCCACCGGGGGCAATGGCGCGGCGCAAACATTCGCGCCTGGGCCTACCGGATCATGACCAACCTGCATTTCAACGCCCGCCGCGCCGTCGCGCGCCGCCCGTCCGTCGGCATCGAGGCGGCCGAGAGCATCGCCGAAGGCGCCCCGCCCTCCGATCCGCTGGCGCGGAACCGGCTCGTTCAGGCGCTCGACGCCCTGCCGAAGGAGGCGCGGGCCGTGCTGATGCTGGTTGCGGTCGAAGGCCACACCTATCAGGAAGTTGCCGACATCCTGGATGTCCCGGCCGGCACCGTCATGTCGCGCCTCTCCCGCGCCCGGCAGATGCTGCGGGAGAAATTGGCAGCCGAAAACGTCATTCACCTGCGGAGCCCCCGATGAGCGAGAGCCGCCCCGTGACCGAAACGGACCTGCACGCCTTTGCCGACGGCTTTCTGAAGGGAGCTGAACACGAACGTGTGGAAGCCCATCTCGCCGACAACCCGGAAGCCGCACGACTGGTGGCCGACTGGCAGGCGCAGAACGATGGCCTGAGAGACGCCTTTGCCGCCTATGCCACCGCCCGCCCCTCCGATCTCCAGCTCATCACCGGACATCGTGCCGCTAAAAGGGTCGCAACGCCGCACCTTGCAATGGCCGCCGCGGCAATGCTCGTCTTCATGCTCGGCGGCCTTGCCGGCCATTTCGGCCCGATGCTCCTTGAAAGGGCGCCGACGATGACGGCCATGGATGCCCTCCCGCACGAGGCGCGCAATGCCTATCTCATCTATGCGAGCGAGGTGCGCCATCCCGTCGAGGTCTTTGCCGACCAGGAGGCGCATCTGGCACGATGGCTCGGAAAACGCCTTGCCATCGACGACCTGAAGGTCCCGGACCTCACGACGCTCGGCTTCAAGCTGGTGGGCGGTCGCCTCTTGCCCGTCACCGACAAGCCCGGCGCCCTGTTCATGTACGAGGACGAAACCGGGCGCCGCGTCACGGTCCTCGTTGCCCGCAACGAGGAAAACCGGACGACCAGCTTCCGCTTTGCTTCTACCAGCGGCGTGGAAACCTTCTACTGGATCGATGGCGATCTCGGCTATGCGGTGACCGGCGACATTTCCCGCGAACGGCTCCAACAGATCGCGGAGGAATGCTACCGGCAGTTCCCGACATAAGGCCGTCACAGGTCGGGCCAGGACCCGGCGGTTCTAGAGATAGGACAGGAACAGCACGATCCCCGTTGCAATGACGGCGAGCCGGAGGGCGATGGCTGGCACATGGGCCGCAAGCCGCCCGCCGAGGAACCCGCCGGCCAAGGCACCGGCAAAAACGGGCAAACCCTGCCGCCAGGCAATGCTGCCGCTTGCGATGAACACCGCCGCCGCAAGCGAGGTCACCACCGCCGCCCGAAAATTCTTGCGCAGATTGGCACGCCGGAGCGCCGCCTCCCCCTCCAGCATGATCAGCGCCATCAGCACGACACCGAGCCCGGCGCCGAAATAGCCGCCATACAGCGCCGCAGCGAAATCGAGAAACCGGCACCGCGGCCCTTTCCCTCCGGCAAGGCGCCCCACGAGCCGATGCAACGGTGCGGCAAAGGTAAAGAGCAGCGTCGCCGTCAGGATGAGCCAGGGCACGAGCACGCGAAACACATCGTTTCCGCCAAGGAGCAGCAAGGCCGCACCCGCAAGTGCACCTCCTGCCACCCAGGGCATGCTGTCGCTCTCTTCTGCCGGCAGCCGCTCCGGTGCCCCGACGACTGCCAGCGCGTGGCCCGGCCAGATGGCGACCGCGCTCGTCGCCGCGGCCGAAACGGGCGGCACACCCACTGCGATGAGGGCAGGCAGCGTGAAGAAGGTGCCACCGCCGGCGATGGCATTGCAGAGGCCGCCGATCAGGCCGGCCCCTGCGAGAAGAAGGAAATCTGTCAGGATCATCGTCACCTCTGCGGCAAGAATAGACTTGCAGCCGGCGGGCAGTGTCGCGAAGATGCCAAGTGCCATCGCGGAGGTGCCAGAATGCAGGTCGATCCGGTCGCGGGATACGAGGACGGCGCAGCACGGCTCATCGGCCTTTCCACCCGCTTCGAGACGGCGCGCGAGCCGCCGCCACACCGCCATCGCCGCGGGCAATTCGCCTATTGCCCGGATGCGCCTCTCTTGGTGCAGGCCGCAGAGCGTTTCGTCGTGCTCGGTCCCGGCGAGGCGATCTGGATACCCGGCGGCCTGCCGCATGCTCTGAGCGCGCGCAGCGCCCGCACGGCGCACAATCTCTATGTCGAGCCGGGCGCAACGGTGCTTCTCGGCGACCGGCCGATGCTTTTCCGGATCGGTGGACTGGAACGGGAGCTCGTGCACACACTCGCCTCCAGCGATCGCAGGGCTTCCGGCCAACCGGCGCATGAGCGTCTCATCGACGTGTTCTTCGACCGGCTGCGCCCGGCCCGACCTGTCGCGACGCTGGCAATTCCCGCCGATCCCGCACTCGCCGCCATGCAGCGCCAATGGCATGCCGGCGAAGAACGCCTGCTGGAGCTTTCCGATTGGGCCAACAGGCTGGCACTGTCGCCGCGCAGCCTGCAAAGGCGCATTACCACCACCACCGGGCTCTCCTTCCGTGCCTGGCGGCAACGGGTGGTGCTGGCTGCGGGTTTCGATCCGCTGATGCGTGGCCTACCGGTAAAAGTGGTGGCGGCCGATGCCGGCTATGGCTCGGCCAGTGCCTTCGTTTCCGCCTTCCGCAAGGCTTTCGGCGTAACGCCGGGCGCCCTTGCCGAGATGGGCGCGACAGAGCATCCGGGCCGGTGAAAACCGCTCAGGCCCGGCCGGCGCGGATCATCGAGAAATAGTCGTCGCCGCCAACCTGCCCGCCCTTCAGCGCGATCTCGAGGCCATCCGCCGCCCCGCCATGGGCAATGCAGAGCGGCGAACCCGGCGTCTGCGGCAAGGGCATTTTCAGCGTGAGTGCCGCGATCCCCATTTCACCAAGCGCATGGCTTGATGTGTCGCCACCGGCGACGACCGCGCGAACAAGACCGGCACGTGCGACGATCTCCGACTGGATACGCCCCAAGGCACGCCCGAGACGATGACGGGCGCCTGCCGCAGAATCGAGTTCACCGCCGCGGTCCGCCGCAGGCCCGAGCGCGGTATAGAGCACGACGCTGCGCCCTTCCTGCAAGATCCTGAGACCAGCCTCGACGGCCGCAGCAACCGCCGTCGCGTTGTTCTCGCCCGACAGCACAAGCGGATCGAGCGTGACGCCACCAAAGCCGTTTTCCAGCGCATGGCGGATCTGCCGTTCGGTGGTGGGCGAGACGCTGCCCGAAACGACAGCGATGCGATCCACCGGCCCGGCTGCGGGAAAGGCGGGCTTCTCGCCGACCAGGCCCTGGTCCCGCCATGTCGGGATCAGGGCGTATTCCAGACCGGAGGAGCCGCAGACAAAGCGGCTCCTCTCCCGCAGCCGGTTCCAGAGCAGGGCACCGGCCGCAACCTGCGTCGCCGCATCGAGCACGTCGACGAGAAGGATATCGGCGTTTTCCGGCTGCTGATCGGCCAGCAGCGCAACCATGTCGATGAGGGTGGAGGAGAGCGTCGTCTGCCGCGAGAGATGCAACAGGAGATTGGCCTCGTTCATCGGCGTCACCGGGTGACGTGCCATGACCGGATGGCGATCGATGCGGTAGTTACGCCCCTGATAGGCCGCAAAAAGGTCGCCAAAGGCCGTGTAGCGCCGGATCTGCGGCGCACCGACGATGAGCGGCACCGTCGCCTCGCCGAAGACGGCACGGCCGATCTCTATTGCACGGCCGATGTTGCCGACATGGGGGGCGGAATCGAAGGTCGAGCAGATCTTGTAGTGGCAAAGCTCGGCATCGAGCGTCTTCAGCCAGCCGAAGGCCGCACGAAGATGCACGTCCATCCAGCCCGGTGTCTCGCTGCGGCTGGTGCCCGCCAGGCCGAAGGCCCGCGCACCGGCAAACCGCGACAGGAGGTCCGCATCCGGCACATCGAGGAAAAGCACGGTCTCCACGCCATTGGACGCGAGGGCCTCCATGACGTCCGTCGAGCCGGTGAAATCGTCGCCGTAGTAGCTGATCAGGGGACGCGTCATCGTCTAGGCTCCCTTGCCATCGGCAAACTTTTCGATGGACTGCGCAAGTTCCGCATGGTCCTTCGCATAGGCTTCGAGCGGCACGCCCGCGACGGCCGCTTCCCAGGCCTGCCGTATGGCCTTGACGCCCGCCCCCGGCCCGCCCGGATGACTGACGATGCCACCGCCGCACAAGTACAGCAAATCCGTCGAACCCTGCGTCGCCGCGATCGTTTCCGGCGCCTGCCCGCCCCACTGGCCGGAGCCGATGACCGGGAGCGCCACGTCCTTCGTCGAAAACAGCGGCGTGCTGACGGCCTTGTAGGAGCGCACGAAACTCTCGTCGGGCTCCCAGTATTTCACGCGGATGCCGTTGATCTGGAACTGGTCGACACCGAGCAGCCGCCAGAACTGCTGCCAGACGGAAAACTCGAAGCCGAGACCGGCATGGCGGGTCAGGATATCCCACCCGTTGCGGTGGGCATGCAGCACGAGACCCGAGCGCTTGCGCAGAAAGGAAAGGCCGCCGAAGCCGATGGAGTTGATGTTGACGACCGCGCAGTTGCCGCCGGCTGCCAGTACCAGATCATGGTTGCGCATCATCTCGTCGGGATCGGCGTGGCTGATGCCGAACGCATACATGACCTTCTTGCCGGTCTTCTGCTCGTGGTCGAGGATCCTCGGCATGATCGTCGCCACGCGGTCCTTCAGCGGCGAATAGGCCGGGCTCATCAGCTTCTCGTCGTCCTTGATGAAGTCGACGCCCGCAGCGATCAACTCTCCGACCATCTCGGCCGTCTCGTGCGGCCGAAGGCCGAGTGCCGGCTTGACGATGGTGCCGATGATCGGCCTGTCTTTCACACCCGTCAGCGCGAAGCTTCCGGAAACGCCAAATTGCGGGCCGGGATGCGCGTCAGCGAACTCCGGCGGCAGCTTCATGCCGACGACGCGGATGCCCGTCATACCCTTGATGGAGAACACACCGCCGATCGCGATGGTCATCAGCGCCGAAAGATCGGTCCCGACAGCATCCAGCGGAAAATCGATATCGACATCCGCCCGATGAAAGAGGTGCGCCCCAACGGCTTCATCCGGAAAGGAGGCCCGCTCGGCGGGCGGCAGGGGGCGAATGGCAGCAACGCGCGCTGCAACACGGGCCTTCAGCTCCTCCGTCTCCCCGGGAAGGGCCACGAAGGTGCCGGTCGACTGGTCGCTGGCGATCTTCGCCGCCATGGCCTCGGGCGAACCCGCCGTCTCTATCCGATAGGTCAGACGGATCACGTTTTCTCCTCCCGCACGCGCTTGTGAAAATCCATCAACTGGTATAATGAGTATTTATGTTATTGCAAGCCGACTTTCTCGTGAAAGCTGTTGCGGCAATGAAACTTGATGCATATTCAAACCTGTCGAAACCAGGTGCCCCATGAACGTCGTTTCCGAACCGATCGTCCGCAAGAAACTCTCCGACGAAGTCTTCGCCCGGCTGAAGCACATGATCGAGACCGGCGAACTGAAAGCCGGCGACGACATGCCCTCCGAACGCGAGCTGATGGAGCGCTACGGTGTCGGCCGCCCGGCCATCCGCGAGGCGATGCAGGCGCTCGCCGGCAAGGGGCTGGTGGAGATTTCGCAGGGCGAGCGCGCCAAGGTGCTGCGCATCACCGCCGAATCCATCATCCGCCAGGTCGACCTGCCGGCAAAACTCATGCTCTCCGGCTCCTCCGACACGCTGGAGCATCTGAAAAGCGCCCGCATCTTCTTCGAGCGCGGCATGATCCGCGAGGCCGCCACCAAGGCGAGCCCCACCCAGATTGCCGAACTGCGCGCCCTGCTCGACACGCAGAAACAAAGCCTCGGCGATGCGGATGCCTTCATCGAAGCGGACATGGAGTTCCACCAATGCATTGCGCGGATCTCCGGCAATCCGATCTTCGCGGCCGTCAGCGGTGCGATGCTGGGATGGTTGAAGTCCTATCATACGGAAATGCTCATCTGGACGGGCCGCGAGAATTTCACGCTGGCCGAACACGAGGAAATCATCCGCGCCATCGAGAAGGGTGACGCCGACCTTTCCGAAAAGGCGATGATCAAGCACCTCGAACGCTCCCGCGCGCTCTATGCGCTCAAGGGGCAGAAATAAGGTTCACAGCAGGACCTCGACCGTGCCGTAGGGCGGCAGGCTGATCCTTTGGGCCGCCGGCATCTCCACGCCGCCGCCACCGATCAGCGAAACCGTGCGCGGCATTGCCGGAAGAACCACAACCTGCGCTTCCCGCGTGATGTTCGCCAAAAACAACCGGCTTTCCGCAGCAAGGCCCAGCACCGCATCCGGGCGGGACGTCTCGACGGCGACCAGCGCCGCACCCGAAAGGCTGCCGAGCCGCGCCAGCACATGGGCGAGCGGCCGAAGCGCCCCTTCGGGCGTTGCCTCCCCCTCGCTTGCCACAAGCCCGAACGGCCCCGCCAGCGTCGACAGCGTCAGGACTTCAAGCCCGGCCGAGGCAACCGTAGCGGCATAGGCCAGCGTCCAGGCTGCACCGAACGCCCCGTTGTGGCGAAGATCCACATTGGCCATCGGAATGCGGCCGCCCGCTGGATTGGCCTTCGTCGCGCTGCCATAGGGATTCTGCCGCATGGCGATTGTCGAAGGGCCGATACGGTACGGCTTGTCGCCGTAGAGCGTGCGAACCGAACGCGTTACAAAACGCAGCGCCTCGAAGGTCTGCATGACCGAGAGGTCATCGGCCGCGTGCACGATCGGATTGGTGCAATGACTGACATAATCCAGCAACGCGCCCGGCACACGCTTACGGTTGAGCTCGGTGAAATAACTCATCATGCCGCCACCGAGCCGCACGCCCGGAAAGGCTGCCCGCCCCGCGGCATAAACCGCCTCCAGCGGCGGACACTCCGGCCAGGCGCTGCCGGGCGGCGTCGACTGCCGGTCCACCGCAGGACAGACGAACAGCGTATCGAGCACCAGCCCTGCCTTACCGACGAGTGACGCGATATCAGACATTTCATCATCGAGCGGACGTTGGCACGGCACGGCAAATTCCAGCGTCACCTTCAAGCCGGACCGTGCTGCGATCTCAGCATAGCCAGCCAGCGCTTCGATGCCATGACCGGCGGCAGGATCGAAATGAGCGATCAAATGCCGGGCGCCCACAACGCTCAAGGCATCGAGTGCGGCCCGCTCGCCAGCAAGGCATTCCGGCCTCAGTCCGACGCCGATCTCGGGAAGCCGGTGTGTCGTCGGCACCATCAGCAGCGAAACGGCATCCCCGGCACCGGCCGCGGGCGCCGTCTCCCCATCCGCCTCGATCGCAACAGAAACCCGCTGGCTGAACGGTTTGCTCTTCGGCACGCGATAAGGCCAGGGCAGCGCCAGCGGCCGCATATAGGTTTTGTAGGAGCCGTCGGTCCAGTTGCGCTGGTCCTCCATCTCGAAGACATCGCCCAGGAATTCCGTCGTTGCCGCGATACCGGGGGCAACGTGATGGGTAATGGCGGCGATATCCTTGAAGGGCTGCCAGGGCTCTATCCGGTCCGGCCAGCGCGCCTGTTCGACGCTGCCGTCACTGTGCTGCACCTCGACCGGTTCGCCCGCAACACCGACAACCGGATGCAGCACGACGAAGCCCGCACGCGCAGTTTCAAAATCCGCATCGCTGACGCAATCGGCAGAGAAGGTCACGCTTTCGGCGTTGCCGGTGATCGTGATGGCGCAGTCGAGGTTGGCGCCGGAAGGCGCGCTGAAACGGGCATCATAGCGAACGGAAAAACCCGTTGCCGTTTCTTCGAGCGCAAGATTGGCGATGGCGGCACCGCAGGTGCCCCAATCCCTGTCGCGCACAAGGAAGGCAATGGCGCGCAGTACCTCATGGCCACGAAACCGCAGTGTGCGCAGGTTGCCGTCTTGAAGGCCCACACTCAGGTCGCCGACCGAAAGCGTTCGGCTTTCCGGCTCGCGCTCGCTTGTGCCGTAGAGCCGGAGCAGGTCCCCGCTCATCCCAAAAGATCTCCCAGCGCGACGGTCTCGCCGCGCTCGGCACTGAGATAGGCAGCCTCCACCAAGGCAAAGGTTTTCAGGTTGTCGTGGCCGGAGGTGTCCGGTTCCTGTCCCGTCGCCAGCCGCTCGAGCCAGTGTTTCTGGATGAGCGCAACACTCTCCTGGATATTGTGCCAGGGCCGCGAGGCCCAGGGCAGCAGGTTCGGCGCGACGACCGTTTCCGTCGTGCCATCTGGACCATGAACGGTGAGCTTGTAGTCCTTGCCGAGCCGCAGCGTGCCCTTGCTGCCGTCGATCTCGACGAAGGTTTCCGGAAAGGGTTCCTGCGGCAGCTTCGTCGCATAGCTGACGTCGACAACCGAGGTGACGCCGTTGTCGTGGTCGAGCAACATCGTCGCCACGTCCTCGCCAGCGATATCAGGGTTGATGCGGCGGATGCGGGCGGTCATGCGGCTGGCATCGCCGAAGAGGAAGCGGGCGATGTCGAGCGAGTGGATGCCGAGGTCCTCGATGATGAAGCGATTGCCCTTCGCGAGATAGGGCTGGCCGGAGAACACGTCGAAGCCGGAACGGAAGGAGACGCGACCCCAGAAGGGATCACCGATCGCGCCACTGTCGAGCACCGCCTTTACGGCTAAGATAGGCGTCTGCCAGCGAAAATTCTCGTGGATCATCAGGGGGATGCCGGCCGTCTGCACAGCGGCGACCATGGCCTTGGCATCCTCAAGCGTCGGCGCGAACGGTTTCTGGCAGATCGCCGGGATCGAGTGGCTTGCAGCAAGCTCGACCAGTGCACGATGGCTGCCGACCGTCGTGGCGATATCAACGAAATCAAAGCCGCCATCGGCAAACATCGCTCCCGCCGACTGATAACGCCTTTCAACGCGGAACTCGTCGCCGACGATGCGCAGCCGCTCCGGGTCACGGTCGCAGATGGCCACGATCTCCACATCGGCCAAGTCCCGCCAGCCATGCATCTGGTTGACGGCGAAGAATCCGCAACCGATCAACGCACCCTTGAACCGCGCCATGCTCAACCCGCCTTTGCCATCTGCATCAGGGTGACGCGCTGCTGGAGCCGGCGCTGCGCCTGGTCCACGACGACGGCCACGATGATCACAAGCCCCTTGATCACCATCTGCCAGAAGGAACTGACACCCATCATCACCAACCCATCCGAGAGAATGCCGATCACGAAGGCGCCGATGATCGTGCCGCCGATCGTGCCGCGCCCGCCCGACATGGATGTACCACCGAGAACGGCCGCCGCAATGGCGTTGAGCTCCAAATTGGTGCCGGTCGCCGGGTGCGAGGCCATCAGTTCGGAGGAGATGATGAGGCCGACGATCGCCGCGCAGAAGCCGGAGAACATGTAGACGAACATCTTGACGCGGTTGACGCGGATACCGGACATGCGGGAGGCGCGTTCATTGCCGCCGACCGCGAAGATATGCCGGCCAAGGGGCACGAAGCGGGCGAAATAGGCGGCCCCCAGCGCGACGACGATCAGGATCCAGACGGAAACCGGAAGACCGAGGATCGAGCCGGAGCCTAGATAGGAAAAGCCCTGGTTGCCGAGGTCTTCGCGGCCCGTGAGATTGGGCAGCGTCTGGCCATCGGAATAAAGCAGCGCCATGCCGCGCGCCACATAAAGCGTGCCGAGCGTCGCGATGAAGGGCGCGACGTTGAGGCGGGTGATGAGCAGGCCGTTGATCGCACCGATCAGGATGCCGACCGCCATGACGATAATAGCGACCTCGACGACGTTGAAATAGACCGTATAGCCGAGCGGCAGCGCCACACCATACATGATGAGCCCGCCGGCGATCATGCCGCATAGGCCGACGATCGAGCCGACCGAAAGGTCGATGCCGCCGGTGATGATGACGAAGGTCATGCCGATGGCAAGGAACGCGTTCTGCGTCGCGTGTTTCGACATCAGGATCATGTTCGCAGTCGACAAAAAGTTCGGCGCGAAGATCGAGAAGAAGATGATCACCGCGAAGAGCGCGATGAAGGTCCTCAGCTTCATGATCGTGAGCAGGGCAGCGCCCGTGGAAAGGTGGTTGCCGGCGGCGGCAGTTTGCGTTGCTGTCGTCATCACGCGTGCATCCTTTTGGTTTTATGTCCCTCCGCGGAGGCCGAAACGATCATCTCCTCGGTGGCGTCCTTTCGATCCACCACGGTCACCAGCCGGCCGTTGCTCATCACGGCGATACGGTCGGACAGCGCCACGACCTCTTCGAGGTCGGAGGTGGAGAAGAGGATGGCGAGCCCCTCGCCCGCCAGCCGCCGCATGGTGCGGAAGACGTCTGCCTTGGCCCCGACATCGATGCCGCGGCTGGGCTCGTCCATCAAAAGCACCTTCGGCCCGGTCATCAGCGCCTTGCCGATGACGACCTTTTGCTGGTTGCCGCCGGACATCGAGGTAACGTCGAATTCGGGGTTTTTCGCCTTGATCGAAAGGCTACGGATCGCCTCAAGGATCGCCTTCTTCTCAAGCTTCAGATCGATATGGAAGCCGCCCTTCAGGAACTGGCCGAGGCTTGCCATGGAAAGATTGTCGGCAATCGACATGGACTGCACAAGCCCCTCGCGCTGGCGGTCCTCCGGGATCAACGCCAGGCCCTCGCGGATGCGCCGGGTCGTATCGCGCCCCTTCAGCTCCTCGCCCTCGACGAAGATTTTTCCCGTATAGTGCTCGTGCCGGCCCATGATGCACTCGAAAAGCTCCGAGCGCCCGGCGCCCATCAAGCCATAGATGCCGAGGATTTCGCCCTTGCGCACGCCGATCGAGACATGATCGACGGCATAACCACCCTGCGCGCGCGGCAGGCAGATGTCTTCGGTGCGAAACACTTCAGCGCCCGGCTCGTGATCGACCTGCTTGGCAAAATCCTTGGCGTCCGAGCCGATCATCGAGCGCACGATCCAGCGCGTGTCGATGTCCTTGACCATGGCGTGACCGGTAATCTGGCCGTCCTTCAAGACGGTGATGTAGTCTCCGATGCGCATCAGCTCTTCCAGCCGGTGCGAGATATAGACGATGGCGACGCCGCGCGCCTTGAGGTCGGCGATGACGCGGAAAAGCACATCGACTTCCGCGGCACTGAGGGCGGACGTCGGTTCGTCCATGATGAGGATGCGCGTGTCGAGCGAGACGGCACGGGCGATCTCGACGAGCTGCTGCTGGCCGATCGGCAGGTCTTCCGCCAGCGTGTCGGCGGAAATGCCGGCTTCCAGGCGGTTGAGGAATTCGTTCGCCTTTTCGACCTGCGCCTTGTGGTCGATGCCGCGAAGGCCGCGTGTGATCTCGCGCGTCGCAAAGATGTTTTCGGCAACGGAGAGGTTGCCGAAGAGGTTCAGCTCCTGGAAGACGATGCCGATACCGTGGCGCACCGCATCGGCGGGGCTGTTCAGATGAATGCGCTCGCCGTCCATCCAGATCTCGCCGAGGGTCGGCCGCTCGACGCCGGCGATGATGCGCATCATCGTCGACTTGCCGGCGCCGTTTTCGCCGACGAGCACATTGACCGCGCCGCGCCTGAGCTTCAGGTCCGCCTTCTTCAGCGCCACGATGCCGGAATAGGCCTTCGTGATGTCCTTCAATTCGAGAATGACGTCGCCGTCGTCGATGCCGTTCATCTCAGCCTCCGACGGTGATCGCAACGGGCACGAATTGCGGCAACTGCCCCTTGGCCGGCAGCGGATAGGCGCCCGTCGCCTTGATCGTCTTGCCGGTCAGGCCTTCGCGGGGCAGCTTTTCCAGCAACAGGCCGTTCACATGCGTGTTGAACGACTTGCCGTACTGCGCCCACTCGATCTGGTTCTTAAACTCGTTGAAGTTCACGAATTTCAGGCTGTCACGGATCGCCGTGCCGCGGATGGCCGGGCCGATCGAGACACGCACATCCGCCTTCTGGTCGCCGTCGACGTCCACATCGACATAGGCTGCACGCGATTTCGTTTCTTCAGCAACGATCACCCCGTCGACCTTGGCCGCGAGCGTCCAGGGCGCATTGCCCTGCTTTTCCTTGTGACCGTATTTTTCCGCGGCCGCATTCAGGTCGCTTGCCGCGAGAGCGGAAACCTCCTGAAATGCACCGGCACGCTCGTCGAGATAGGGCACGACCTTGGCGTCCCAGATATCGGCGACCAGCTTGTCCGGATTGAAGGCCCCGGCCGCCGCCTGCTTCTGCTCATCTTCCGTCTTGACGAGCTTGCAGCCGCCAAGCGCCAGCGCGCCGGCCAGCAGAACCGGAAAGGCAGCCTGAAACCTCAGCATTCCCATTCTCCGTCATGAATGAAATGCGAGGCGGGACCGTACCCCGCCTCGCACCGTCGCGGGGGAGGATTATTCCGCGAGCGCGAAGGTTTCGAGCTTGCCGGCGTTGTCAGCAGTGATCAGCACGCAGTCCATGAGCTGCTTTTCCTCGGCCGGCGCCTTGCCGGTCGTGATGTATTCATGCGCCTGGGTGACGGCGAGCTGGGCCTGGGCATAGGCCGGCTGCATGACGGTCGCCTTGATACCGCCCGCCTTGATCGAGTCGCGCACGTCGTTCGAACCGTCGAAGCCGACGACGATGACGTCCTTGCGGCCGGCCGCCTGAAGCGCCGCGATCGCGCCCATGGCCATCGTGTCATTGCCGGCGATCACGCCCTGGATGTCCGGGTTGGCCTGAAGGATCGTCTCCATCTTGGAGTAGCCTTCGGTCTGGCTCCAGTTGGCCGACTGCTGGGCGACCATCTTCATGTCGGGGTATTCGTCGATGACGTCGTGATAGCCCTTGGAGCGAATGCCGGCATTGAGATCGGCTTCGCGGCCGAGCAGCTCGACATAATTGCCCTTCTCGCCCATCAGCTTGACGAATTCTTCCGCGCCGAGCTGCGCGCCCTGATAGTTGTTCGAGACGATCTGCGAGACGGCAACGCCGGTGGCGTTGATTTCGCGGTCGATCAGGAAGGAGGGAACGCCCGCATCCTTCGCCTTCTGCACGGCGGCGATCGAGGCTTCCGAGCCGGCATTGTCGAGGATGATCGCCTTCGCGCCGCGGCCGATCGCGGTGTCGATGAGCTGCGACTGCTTGTTGGCGTCGTCATCGTGCACGAGGACCAGCGTCTCGTAGCCGAGTTCCTTGGCCTTCGCCTCGGCACCGACGGCTTCCGCCTTGAAGAACGGATTGTCGTGGCTCGGCGTGATGATGGCGATGAGATCCGCCGCAAAGGATGGCATGGCGACGCCGGCGGCCATGACAGCGGCGAAACCGACGGTGATCAGTCTACGGGTAATGTTCATATTTTTCCTCCCGGTTAGGCACCGGTCTCTCCAGCGGCCATTCCTCCATTGAAAAGGGCCGCCCCGGTGCAAGTCGCTTGATCGGCGGGCGAACCCGCCGGATATCAGGTGATGCGATGGATGCTGGCCGCGATTTCCTCGGGCTCGAACACGCGCTTCCAGTCGTCCTTCATCAGCACGGGCTTGCCGAACTCGATCGCCTTGTTGCAGGCGTCGGAAAAGACGCCGGGCGTCTCTTCGAAGATGACCGCGCCGAGCACGTTCATATGGCCGAGCAGGAAGTCGCGGGCGGCCTCCTTGGCAACGCCCCGCCTGACGCATTCGTCCATGGCTTCCCGCATGACGACGAGCAACGACGCGCAAACGGTCTCGGAAAGCCCTGGCTCCAGCAGCGCCATCTGCTCGACGGTGACGCGGTGCGAGCGCATGACCGGCGCCCAGATAACCTTCGCGATCTCCTCACCGAGCGAATACGCTTCCTCCGGCCCCTGCATCAGGGCGGAAACGATGTGCTGCTTGGCGGCGATGCCGCCGAAGAAATCGCGCTTGGCGGCCGGATCCGTCTCGTCGTTGAAGATCGGCGGATGGCAGGGATGCGTGACGAAATAGGTAAGGTCCGCACGATCCGGCAGATGGCCGGCGAAGGGGGCGGCGGCATCGAGCGCGACGACCATCGTGCCCGGCTTCAGCTTGTCGGCGATGCCGGCTGCGACCTTGCCGATCGCCGTATCCGGAACCGCGAGGATGACGACGTCGGCACCATCGAGACCTTCGTCGGCGGAAACGCAGGCGAGGCCCAGCTCATCGGAAAGGCGCGCCTTTCCGGCCTCGCTCACCTCGATATGACGGACATCGAAGCGCGAACCCTTGAGATTCTTGGCGAGCCGATAGCCCATTTTGCCACCGGCGCCGAACAACGCGATCGATGTCATCGAAGACCTCCCTGAATGCAGCGGCCGGACATTTGGGGCCCAGCCGGAATTTCCTCCACCGGGCGTCCGGCGTGAACCTATATTTCCCAACTGGTATAACATGTCAACAACTATATCTTAGAATATGTGATCGCACGATGAACATAACATCGTGCCTTGAGGGTGACGGAGAACGGCGCCCCATTCCAACCATTTGAAAAACCGCTGGTTCTTGACGAAGCCGGACACGCGAAAAAGCCGAACGTCACACGACGTTCGGCTCAAAATCACACAGCGATGGGACGCAGACCGCTTCCGATCCAAAGAAAAGCTGTCAGAGGCGGCCGGCGATCGTCCTTGCGATCAACGCCAGCGACACCGCACCGGCATCCGGATGGCCGATGCTGCGCGCGGCGAGCGGGCGTGCGCGCCCGAGCCGCGGCGACAGCGGCGCGGTGGCCTCAGCCGCCTCCGCGCAAGTAACGGCGGCCTTCTGCCAGGCCTCTTTCCGCGAAAGGCCATCCGCTTTCGCCGTTTCGAGCGCCGCGACGAAGGGGACGAAGGCATCGACAAGGGTCTTGTCGCCCGGCTTCGCCCCGCCGAGGCGCATCACGTCCTCCAGCGCGAGGCGGGCGCCGCGCGCGATATCCGCATCCTGCAAGGCCGCCTCGTCGGAAAAAGCCGAGCCCCAGGAGCGTAGCAGCAGGCCCCAGATGGCGCCGGAGGTTCCGCCGGCCCGATCCGCCCAGGCATCGCCGGCCGCGGCAAGCGCGCTTTTCGCACCGGCACCATCCGCCACGGCCTGATGGAGGGCGTCGCGGGCCGCAGTCGCGCCGCGGCGCATGCCCTGGCCGTGGTCGCCGTCGCCGGCAAAGGCATCGATGCGCCCAAGCTCGGCCTCCGCCTCCGTCAGAGCCGCCACCATGGCATCGAGGAGACCGGCGAGGCAGCGGGCGCTCTCCCGCGCGGTGCCGGAGGCCGGCCCGAAGGTCGGCCCCGCGTCCTCGGCATTTTCCGCAAAGTCGGCCGGCTGCGTCTCGAACCCCGCGCCGCGGCGGAAGACCGGCGTATCGCAGGGGGCGAGCCAGAAACGCTCCAGCTCCGCGTCGAGCCACATCACCGTCAGCGAACATCCCTGCATATCGAGGCTGGTGACATATTCGCCGGCCTCCGGCGCGACAAGCTCGACACCGGCCGCCTGAAGCCGGCTCTCCACCGCGCCCCAGAGCACGAACAGCTCCTCGTATTTGGTCGCGCCGAGGCCGTTGAGCAGCACGGCGGCGCGACGCGCGCCCGCCGGGCGCTCGGCGAGCACGGTCTCCACCAGCAAGGTTGCAAGATCGCCCGCCGGCACGATCTTCGCGTCACGGATACCCGGCTCGCCATGGATGCCGAGGCCGAGCGCCATCATGCCCTTGGGCACGGTGAAGAGCGGCTCCGTCGCGCCCGGCAGCGTGCAACCGCCGAAGGCGACGCCAAAGGAGAAAGTGCGGGCATTGGCAAGCCGCGTCACGCGCTCGACCTCGTCGAGGGAAAGCCCCGCCTCCGCTGCCGCGCCCGCCACCTTGAAGACGAGGAAATCCCCGGCGATGCCGCGCCGTTGCAGATGCCGGTCCGCCGGTGCACTCGCCACGTCATCCGTCACGGTGACGATGCGCACGTCGATGCCCTCAGCCCTTAACCGCTCTGCCGCCACGCCGAAATTCAGGACGTCGCCGGCATAATTGCCGAAGCCGAGCAGAATGCCGCCGCCATGGTTGGCATTGCGGCAGACGCGGGCGACCGCCGCCGTCGAGGGGGAGGCGAAAATCTCGCCCGCCACCGCCGCATCCGCCATGCCCGGCCCGACATAACCGGCAAAGGCCGGATAGTGCCCCGATCCACCCCCGACGATAACGGAGACTTTTTCGCGCGGCACGGCCGTGGCGCGAACCACGCCGCCCTTCACCAGCCGGACATATCGCCTATAGACCCTTGAAAAGCCCGCCAGCGCCGAAGACGCAAACCGTTCCGGATCATCGACAATTTTTGTCATGGGTTTTCTCTCCGCGGGCAATCAGGCCGCGAGGATGCAACATCGACCGGAGAGAAGAAAGAGGTCTCAGGCAGCGCGCTCGGCATCCGCCACGATGACGTTGATGCCCGCCGAGCGCATGCGCGACAGATGCGAGATCGGAATGTCCTCGTCGACAACGACGGCATCGAATTCCTGAAGCGTTGCGAAGTGGTGCAGCGCGCGCCGCTCGAACTTGGTGTGATCTGCAAGAAGCACCCGCTTGGCGGAGCTTTCGAACATCGCCCGTTTTGTTTCCACCGTCTCTGGCGACTGGTGATAGACCGCATCACCGACGATGGCCGAGAGCGACATGAACACCGTATCGGCCCGCAGGCGGCGGATCTCGTTGGTGGTGATGTGGCCCATGAAGGCGTTGCACCAATTGTAGAACTGGCCGCCGAGACAGATCAGGTTGACGTCGTTGACGTCCTTCAATTCGTTGATGAGCACGAGCGAATTGGTGATGACCGTCAGCGGCACCTTGGCCGGCAGGAAGTTGGTCATCTCGTGCACGGTGGTGGCGTCATCGAGGAATATCGCCTGGCCCGGCTCCACGAAGCGCATCGCCGCCCTGGCGATCGCCTTCTTTTCCTTCGCCTGCTTCGTCGCGCGGTAGACGTCGGAGGATTCGATCAGGCTGGTGGGCGCAGCAGAGACGATGCCGCGCGTCTTGCGGAAAAGGCCGCGGCTGACGAGTTCATCGACGTCGCGATGCGCCGTCATCAGGCTGATGCCGAAGCGTTCGGTCAGGTCTTCGATGCGGATGGAGCCTTCGGCGATGACCGTCTCGGCGATCATCTGGCGGCGCACGAGCTGGCGCGCATGCCGGCTGTCGCTCGGCAGCTCTTCCGAAAGCAAATCCTTGACGTCGACTTTCTTGTTCACCGGAGGCCCTGCCATGCTTCGAGGATAGCGTGTCGTATCTCGTTTCGGGCGGCAAGGGAAATGCCAAGCGGAAAGGGGCGCCCGCGACGGGCGCCCCCCCGTGTCGATTACTCGCTCAGAACGAAGGGAGCGGTGTACTTGTCGACATTGTCCTTGGTGATCAGCAGGCAATCGAAGAGCTGCTTTTCGGTATCGACACCGGTGGAGCCGGTCTTGATCACGTTGTCAGCCTGCTTGACGGCCGCTTCCGAGAAGACGGCGACCGGCTGGAGGACGGTGTACTGCAGCTCTCCCGCCTTGATGGCCGCGACGGCATCCGGCGAGCCGTCGAAGCCGCCGACCTTCACCTGTTCCAGCTTGCCGGCTTCCTTGAGCGCCGCGATGGCGCCGAGGGCCATTTCGTCATTGCCGCTGATCACGCCGATGATGTCGGGATTGGCCTGAAGCAGCGACTGCATCTTGGCGTGGCCCTTGGTGCGATCCCAATCGGCGACTTCCTTGCCGGACTTTTCGAGATCCGGATACTGCGTCAGGACGGTTTCGTAACCGTTCGAACGGGTTGCGGCGTTGTTGTCGGAGGGTGCACCGAAGAGTTCGACATACTTGCCCTTGTCGCCGACCGCTTCGACCCACTGCTGCGCGCCGAGGGCGGCGCCCTGGGCGTTGTTCGAAACGAGCTGCGCCTTGGCGAGGCCTTCCTGGTTGATCTCGGCATTGACAAGGATGACCGGGATGCCGGCGGCAACCGCCTTCTTGACCGCACCAACCGAACCGTCGGCGTTTGCCGGGTCGAGGATGATGGCGACGGACTTGTTGGTGATGGCCGTGTCGATCAGGTTGCTCTCGGTGTTGGTATCGCCCTTGTGCGCGCCGACATTGGCCGTGTAACCGAGGCCTTCCGCCGTCTTCTTCGCCACTTCGCCTTCCGTGAACCAGTAGGGATTGGACGGATCGTTGACGATGACGGTGATCAGACCTTCGGCCCAGGCCGTGCTGAACAGCAGCGGCAGTGCGGCGGTCGCAGCGAAAAGTACACGCATTCCTTTTTTGAACATGGTCTCACTCCCTTGTTGAGTCCGGTTGCGCCGATTTTCGGCAATACTTTCCACTGCCGGGGCTTCGATGGTCCGCCTCCCCCAGCCGCAGTCAGTTCCTGTCAGTCGCCGCTTTCCCTAGCGGCGACCGTATTTGATGCTGTTCAACAGAACGGCGGTGACGATGACGGCGCCGGTGAAAACCGTCTGCCAGTAGGCCGAGACGCCGATGATCACGAGACCATCCGACAGGAAGCCGATCACGAAAGCGCCGAGCATGGTGCCGATGACCGTGCCGCGACCGCCCGTCAGCGCCGCCCCGCCGATCACGACGGCGGCGATCGCCGTCAGCTCGTAGGTCGTGCCGGCCGTCGGACCTGCGGATGTGAGCTGCGAGGACAGCACCAGGCCGGCAACGGCCGCGCAGACGCCCGACAGCACATAGACGGTGATTTTCACGCGCTTGACCGGCACGCCCGACAGTTCCGCCGCACGCTCGTTGCCACCGGAGGAATAGAGCCAGCGGCCGAACGCCGTGCGGGCAAGCAGGATGTGGCAGACGACGGCGAAGACGAGGAGCACGATGACGCCGATCGGCACGCCGGCGAGACGGTTGAAGCCGAGCCAATCGAAGCCGGTATTGCCGAGTTCCGGGCGCCCGCCGAGATTGTTGTAGGTGAGGCCGTTGGTCATCAGGAGCGCGATGCCGCGGGCGACATAGAGCACGCCGAGCGTCGCAACGAAGGCCGGCACCCGCAGATAGGCGATCAGCACGCCGTTGACCGCGCCGACGACGGCGCCGAGCAGGCAGGTCAGCACCACCACCACCCAGACCGAGGGATAGAGGATGATGCCGAGCTGCGGCAGCGTCACGCCCTGCATGAGGAAGCCCGCGACAACGCCGGCGAGCCCGAGCGTCGAGCCGACGGAAAGGTCGATACCGCCATTGAGGATGACGAGCAGCATACCGATGGCGAGCAGGCCGAAAATCGCGACATGCGAGGCCATGATCAGGAAATTGCTGACCGTGAAATAGTTCGGCGACATCAACGAGAAGACGACGATGATGGCAATGAGCGCGAAGAAGGCGCGGCCCTCGAACAGGAGCTCGATAAAGCTCTTCTTGCGCTTGCCGCCGCTCGCCGCCGCCTTCGTCTGGATTGCAGGTGTGACTGACATTGCTTCAGCGCTCCTAGAGCATTTCCAGCCGGAACATCGCCTCGGCGTCGGAGAATGCGGTAAAACAAGTATCTAGAATGAACCCGGCTGGGTTCGTTCTAGTGGGCGTGCACGGCTTCGCCCGAGGCGGCCATGATCTGTTCCTTGGTCACGTCAGGACCGAATTCCGCCGAAATGCGGCCGCGCCGCATGACGATGATGCGGTGGGCGATGCTGAGGCATTCGCCGACCTCCGACGTGGTGTAGACAACGGCAAGGCCCTGCTTCGCACGCTCGGCGAGCAGCTTGAACACCTCGGCCTTTGCGCCGATGTCGATGCCGCGGCTCGGCTCGTCGAGCAGGATCACCTCCGGATCGGTCGCCAGCATCTTGCCGATCACCACCTTCTGCTGGTTGCCGCCGGAGAGCGAGCCGATCGCAGCATCACCGCCATCGGTCTTGATATGCACCTTGCGGATCGCCTCGCCGATAAGGCCGGCCTCGCGCGCGGTCGAGGTGAAGAGGCCGCGCGTGAACGCGCCGAGGCTGGCGAGCGACAGGTTGCGGCCGACCGTCATCGTCTGCACCAGGCCGTCGCGCTGCCTGTCCTCCGGCACGAGCACGAGGCCGTCGCGAATGCAGGCGGCAATCGACTGGCCGGTGACGTCCCGGCCCTTCAGCTTGACCTTGCCGGCCGTCGCCTTCAGGCGGCCGGCAACGGTTTCGAGCAGCTCGGTGCGTCCCGCACCCATCAGGCCGTAGATGCAGACGATCTCCCCCGCACGCACGGCAAGCGACATGCCGTCAACGACGGAATAGCCCGCGCCGCCCGGATCCGGCACGGTCAGCCCCTCGATGGAGAGCGCGACGTCGCCCTTGTCGTAGCCTGACGGCGGCGAGCCGAGGTCGAAATTGTCGCCGACCATATGCCGCACGATCCATTCGAGATCGATGTCCTTGCGCTCGGCATAGGCGGTCATCGCCCCGTCGCGCAGCACCACCGCATGGTTGGTGATCTGCAGCGCCTCTTCGAGATGGTGCGAGATGTAGACGATCGAGACGCCGCGGTTCATCAGGTCGCGGATGACCTTGAACAGGACGTCGACTTCCGAGGCCGAGAGCGCCGAGGTCGGCTCGTCCATGATCAGGATGCGTGAATTGACCGAAAGTGCGCGTGCGATCTCGACGATCTGCTGCTGGCCGAGACGCAGGTCCTCGACCGGGGTCAGAGGATCGATATCCTCTTCGAGTTCTTCCATCAGGAGCCGCGTCTGGCGCTCTTCTTCGGCGAAGTCGACACCCGTCGCCGTCATGATTTCGCGACCCATGAAGATGTTGTCGCGAACGTTCATGTTCGGCGCGAGGCTGAGCTCCTGATGGATGATGGAGATACCGCGGTCACGTGCTTGGGAGGATGACGCGAAAACGATAGGTTCTCCATCGAGAATGATTTCACCCGATGTGGGCTGCACCACGCCGGAGAGGATTTTCATCAGCGTCGACTTGCCGGCGCCGTTTTCGCCGAACAGCGTCGTCACCTGGCCGCGATGGATGTCGAAGTTGACGCCCTTGAGGGCATGCACACTACCGTAGGATTTCGCCACGTTGCGCGCGGCAAGCACGACTTCACCCTTCCGGCCGGTTTCCGCAAGCGCGCTCATTGGACGTCGAGCCTCACCGGGGTGACGATCCAGCTCTTCGGGTTGACGAGCTTGATGACGCCGATCACCGAGACCGTCTTGCCGCTGAGCGCCGCCGGATCGATGCCCGACAGCACGACCTTCTTGACCTCGTTGTTGATGGCCGAACCGGCATCCTGGTATTCGATCTGGTTCTTGAACTGGCCGAATTCGATCTGGCCGGTGGCATCGCGCAGATCCGTGCCGTTGAGCGCCGGGCCGGTCTGCACACGCACGGTCAGCTCGGCGGGCAGCCCCTCGACCGCGACGACGTTGTAATTCGCCTTGCGCTCGCCGACGACGCCGGTGAATTTCACCGGAATGACCGGACCGACGGAGGTGGCGACGCCGTATTTCTCACCCGCCGCCTTCTTGTCCGCGGCGACCGCCTGCGACAGCTCGACGGCGCCGACAGCCCGCGTCTCGACGCTCTGCTTGATCAGCGGGAACTGTTCCGCGCCATACGCTTCCGGCGAAAACTTCTGGACCTGCACGTCGGCCTCCGAGCCGATGCGCACGATCGTCGTGTCGAAGACCATGGCGCCGAGCAGCACGACGGCGGCGGCGACACCGATCCAGCGATAGCTTTTCGCAGGCTGGGGCGATTTTGCGAGCGCAGCGTCAGTCATGTCGGTTGGCCTTGCAGTTGAACGAGGGATTTTCCGGGCGGACACGTCGATAGGGCGACGGCAAAAGGGACAAGCCCAAAGCGTTGCGGCCGCAGGTCGAATTCTTTCGAACAGAACATGTCACGATGTCCTCCCCATGAACGGCGCCGGCCCGGCCTCCTCACCTGCCTTGCGCTGCAGTGCACACAATTTCGCAATTGCGATATATGCGTGTTATATGTCGCAGTATATATGTTAAATTAACACAGGCTGTCAATCGGCTTTTTTTAACAACATCGTGTACAGCCCTGGTCCTGAGCGATAGTTCGGCGGCAAAGGAATGGGCATCGACGCGTCCTTCTCACCCACACGATCGCAGATCACCGTCACCGCCAGTGCATATCGGAAAATAAACTAAAATATTGATATTAAACGAGAAAAATGGAACTTATCGAATAGCAAGGAAGCCCGATCGACAGCCTTCGGGCAACAAAAGCACGCTACGCGACAGCGCCGCCCCATAAAAAGCGAGCCGCAACGAATTCCCCGATAGCTACCCATCATAACTGAAAAAAAATTCGTTGTTCGAAAAATTTTACGAGACACATGATAACTTTGTGTTATGTTCCTGTGTGAAATTCGGGCGGCCCGTGGTAGGTTCTTGAGGCAAGTCGAAAGAATTCGATTTGGGAACCCACACACATTTCCAGAGAGACTGTCGGGAGGATCGAATGCTCTCAATCGGATCAGGCGAGACGACGCGGGCAACCGCGGGCGCTGCGGGCCTTTCCCATGGCTGACGCGGCGGATCTGATCATCGGCGTCGATGCCGGCACATCCGTCATGAAGGCCGTCGCCTTCACACTCTCCGGACGCCAGATCGCCAGCGCCTCCGTGCGCAACACCTACACGACCGCCGATGACGGCGCCGTGACCCAATCACTCGACCAGACCTGGCTCGACTGCACCCGCGCGCTGCGCGGCCTTGCGGAGAAGGTCGAAAACCTTGCAGACCGCACCGCCGCCATCGCCGTGACCGGCCAGGGTGACGGCACCTGGCTCGTCGGCGCCGGAAACCGCCCGGCCGGCGACGCCTGGTTGTGGCTCGACGCCCGCGCCGCGCCGACCGTCGAGCGCCTTGCCGCCTCCGATGCCGACCATGCGCGTTTTGCGGCGACCGGCACCGGCCTCAACACCTGCCAGCAGGGCGCGCAACTCGCCCATATGGACCGGTATTTTCCGGACCTGCTGGCCGGCGCCGAAACGGCAATGCACTGCAAGGACTGGCTCTACCTGAACTTGACCGGTGTGCGCGCCACCGACCCGTCGGAAGTGAGCTTCACCTTCGGCAATTTCCGCACCCGCGCCTATGACAGCGACGTGCTCGCCGCCCTCGGCCTTACCCATCGCCGCAACCTGCTGCCGGAGGTAATCGAGGGCACGGAAACCGTTCATCCGTTGACGGCGGAAGCTGCCGCGGCAGCCGGCCTGAAACCTGGAACGCCCGTCTGCCTCGGTTATGTCGACATGTGCATGACGGCGCTTGGCGCGGGCGTGCGCAGCGAGGGCCGCAACGCCGCCTGCTCCGCCATCGGCTCCACGGGTGTGCACCTGCTCGCAAAACCGGTTTCCGAGGTCGTGCTCAACGCCGAGCGCACCGGCTATGTCATCGCCCTGCCGATCCCCGGCGTCGTCACCCAGGTCCAGACCAATATGGGCGCCACGATCAATCTCGACTGGCTGCTCCAGCTCGGCGCTGATCTTTTGGGCGAATTCGGCATCACCGTCGGCCTCAACGAGATGATCGGCCGCGTCGATCAGTGGTTCGCAACAAGCAAGCCCGGCAACATTCTCTACCATCCCTACATTTCCGAAGCCGGCGAGCGCGGGCCCTTCGTCAACGCCCGTGCCCGCGCGAATTTCACCGGGCTTTCCAGCCGCCACCGCTATCCCGACCTCGTACGCGCCGTCGTCGAAGGCCTCGGCATGGCGACACGCGATTGTTACGCCGCCATGGGCACGCTTCCCTCGGAGCTTCGCGTTTCCGGTGGCGCCGCCCGGTCGGCCTCGCTGCGCGGCACGCTCGGCGCAGCGCTGGGCGCGCCGGTGCGCGTCTCGACGCGCGAGGAGGCGGGCGCCGCGGGCGCATCGATGATGGCGGCCGTTGCCATCGGCGCGTATCGCACGATGGACGACTGCATCGCCGATTGGGTGACGCCTGAGCTCGGCGCGGCCGAGCCCCCGAAGCCTGAAGACACCGAACGCATGACGCGCCTCTTCGCCGCCTATTCGGACGTGCGTCGAGGCATCGCGCCCGCCTGGAACATTCTGGCGGCGCGCTGAAGCAAGGAGATTGAGATGAACGAGCCTGAGCGTATTGACCTCTTCGTGATCGGCGGCGGCATCAACGGCGCGGGCATCGCGCGCGATGCGGCCGGCCGCGGGCTGAAGGTCGTGCTCTGCGAAAAGGACGACCTGGCGGAAGGCACCTCTTCCCGCTCGGGAAAGCTGGTGCATGGTGGTCTGCGCTATCTCGAATATTACGAGTTCCGCCTGGTGCGAGAGGCACTGATCGAGCGCGAGGTGCTGCTCAACGCCGCCCCGCATATCATCTGGCCGATGCGCTTCGTGCTGCCGCACAGCCCGCAGGATCGCCCCGCCTGGCTCGTCCGCCTCGGCCTCTTCCTCTATGATCATCTCGGCGGCCGCAAGAAACTGCCGGGAACACGCACGCTCGACCTCGCACGCGATCCCGAGGGCACGCCGATCCTCGACCAGTACACTCGCGGCTTCGAATATTCCGACTGCTGGGTGGACGACGCCCGCCTCGTCACCCTCAACGCCATCGGCGCCGCCGAAAAGGGCGCGGTTGTCTTGACCCGCTCGCCCGCCGTCTCGGCCCGCCGCGAAAATGGCGCCTGGACCGTCACGACAAAGAACAGTCTGACCGGCGAAAACCGCAGCTTCCGCGCCAAGTGCCTCATCAACTGCGCTGGCCCCTGGGTTTCCGACGTCATCAACCGCGTTGCCGGCTCCAACTCGACGCGCAATGTGCGCCTCGTCAAGGGCAGCCACATCATCGTGCCCAAATTCTGGGCGGGATCCAATGCCTATCTCGTGCAGAACCACGACAAGCGCGTCATCTTCATCAACCCCTACGAGGGCGACAAGGCGCTGATCGGCACCACCGACATCGCCTACGAGGGCCGCGCCGAGGATGTCTCTGCCGACGAGGGTGAGATCGACTACCTGTTGAAGGCGGTGAACCGCTACTTCAAGGAGAAGCTGCGCCGGCAGGATGTGCTGCATTCCTTCTCCGGCGTGCGTCCGCTCTTCGACGACGGCAAAGGCAACCCGTCTGCCGTCACGCGTGACTACGTCTTCGACCTCGACGAAACCGGCGGTGCGCCGCTGCTCAATGTCTTCGGCGGCAAGATCACCACCTTCCGCGAGCTTGCCGAACGCGGCATGCAGCGGCTCAAGCATGTTTTCCCGAACATGGGAGGCGACTGGACCGAAAAGGCGCCTCTTCCCGGCGGCGACATGCCGAACGCCGACTACGAAACCTTCGCCAACAGCCTGCGCGACACCTATCCCTGGATGCCGCGCAAGCTGGTGCACCACTACGGCCGCCTCTATGGCACGCGCACGAAAGCCGTCGTCGCCGGCGCGAGCGGCCTCGACGGTCTCGGCCGGCATTTCGGCGGGCAATTTTATGAGGCAGAGGCGCGCTATCTCGTCGCCAGCGAATGGGCGGAGACGCCGGAGGACATCCTCTACCGCCGCACGAAACACTACCTGCACCTAACGGAAGCCGAGCGCGCGGCCTTCGCCGACTGGTTCAACGCCGCCCGCCTCGCCGCGGCCTGAGGATTGTTATGTCGCTGACGCTCTCGCTCAACACCAATCCGCTGGTCAACCGTTTTGCCGATCCCGACGACCTGATCGACACTGTCGCGCGCGATCTCAAGCTGCGCGATCTGCAGTTGACCCATGAATTCATCAATCCAAGCTGGAACGCAGCGACCATCCGCCGGCTGACGCGGCAGATGGACCGGGCACTGGAGCGAACCGGCGTGCGCGTCACCTCGGGCATGACCGGCCCCTATGGCCGTCTCAATCATTTCGGCCATCCGGATGCGGATGTGCGCCGCTACTATGTCGACTGGTTCAAGACCTTCGCCGATATCATCGGCGATCTCGGCGGCACCTCCGTGGGCACCCAGTTCGCCATCTTCACCTACAAGGATTACGACGATCCCGCCCGCCGCGAAGAGCTGATCCGGATCGCCATCGACTGTTGGGCCGAGGTTGCAGAGCACGCCAGGGGTGCCGGCCTTTCCTATGTCTTCTGGGAGCCGATGAGCATCGGCCGCGAATTCGGCGAGACGATCGACGCCTGCCTGTCGCTGCAGGACCGGCTGACCGCCGCGAACATGGCGATCCCCATGTGGATGATGGCCGACATCGACCACGGCGACGTCACCTCGGAAAACCCCGACGACTTCAATCCCTACGCCTGGGCACGCGCGGTACCGAAAGTGTCGCCGATCATCCACATCAAGCAGAGCCTGATGGACAAGGGCGGGCACCGACCTTTCACCGCCGCGTTCAATGCCAAGGGCCGCATCCAGCCCGAACCGCTGCTGAAAGCCTTCGCGGACGGCGGGGCCGCCGACAACGAAATCTGCCTCGAACTTTCCTTCAAGGAGCGCGAGCCGAACGATCGCGAGGTCATTGCGCAGATCGCCGAAAGCATCGCCTTCTGGGCCCCGCACATCGATACCGGTGCGTCGGACCTCAAGCTGGGCTGACCATTTTGTAAGCGCTTGCTAAGACTGGGCCTGAAGACCGCTTCCGGTTGCAAGGCACGACAGGACATCGCTGATGACCGACAATGAAGATTCCCTCGCCGTCCGCGCCGCCTGGCTGCACTATGTCGGCGGCTTCACCCAGTCCGCCGTCGCCAAACGGCTGGGCATCCCCTCGGTCAAGGCGCACCGGCTGATCGCGCGCGCGGTCGCCGAGGGCGTGGTGAAGGTCAGCATCGACGGCGACATCGCCGAATGCGCCAATCTGGAGATGGAGCTTTCGACCCGCTACGGGCTCGATTACTGCGAAGTATCGCCCGATATCGACGACGATCCACTGGCGCTGACGACGCTCGGCCATGCCGGCGCGAATTTCCTGCGCCGCGAGATCGAACGAGGCGAAGCCGCCGTCATCGGCCTTGGCCATGGCCGCACGCTCTCCGCCGCCGTCCGTCACCTGCCGCGGATCGGCGCGAGCGGCACCCGCTTCGTCTCGCTGCTCGGCGGCCTCACCCGCAACTACGCCGCCAATCCCTATGACGTGATGCATCGCCTCGCGGAAAAAACCGGCACGCAGGCCTATGTAATGCCCGTGCCCTTCTTCGCCAACACGGAAGAGGACCGCGAGGTGCTGCTCTCCCAGCGCGGCGTCAGCGAGGTGTTCGACCTCGCCCGCAGCGCCGATCTGAAAATCGTCGGCATCGGAACGGTCGACAATCAGGCCCATCTCGTCAAATCCGGCATGTTGCAGCCGGACGAGCTGGAGGAGATCGCGGCGCTCGGTGGCGTCGGCGAACTTTTAGGCCATTTCTTCGACGCCAAGGGCCGCATCCTTGAGACAGCCGTGACAGCGCGCACGCTGGCCGCTTCCTTCTCCGAGGCGGGCGGCGACCGGATCGTCGCCATCGCCGGCGGTCCTGTCAAAACCGAGGCCATCCGCGCCGTGCTCTACAGCCACAAGCTGTATGGGCTCATCACGGACGAGCGGACGGCCCGGCAGCTCCTGCAAAACTCAACATGAGAAAAATCTCAAAATCACATTTTTAATGTTATAATCCGGAAGGAGCGATGTTATAAGCCGCCATGCGACGGAGGACGCCTTGAAACGGGAAGAGCGCAGGCAGGAAATCATCAATCTGCTGGTCGAAAGTCGGGCCGTCGAGCTCGACGACATCGCGGCGCGCTTCGGCGTCTCCAAGATGACCATCCACCGCGACCTCGACGATCTCGAGAAGGCCGGCGTGCTTCGAAAAGTGCGCGGCGGCGCAACGATCGACGCGGGCACCCAGTTCGAAAGCGATTTCCGGTTCCGTGAATTGCAGGAGGCCGACGTCAAGCGGGAACTCGCCGAAACAGCCGCCGAACTGGTCGAGCCCGGCATGACCGTCATGATCAACGACGGCTCCATGGCCTCCGTGCTCGGCGACGTACTCTGCGAAAAGAAGCCGATCACCCTCATCACCAACAATGCCGCGATCCTGGAGCGCGGCAAGGGCCTGTCCGGCGTGACGCTGATCGGCCTCGGCGGCGTCTATTCGGCAAAGTTCAACGCCTATTTCGGCATTGTGACGGAAGAGGCGCTGTCACGGCTGAGAGCCGACATCGCCTTCGTCTCGGCCCCGGCGGCATCGGGACGCCTTGCCTATCATATGGACGAGGCGGTGGTGCGCACCAAGCGGGCGATGATGGCGGCGAGCCGCCAGAAATGCCTGATGATCAACAGCCGTCGCTTCGGCCATACGGCGCTGCATGTGCTCGCCGATCTTTCCGAATTCGACACGGTCGTTTCAGACAAACCCCTGCCACACGACACAACCGCGGAACTCATCGGCGGAAAAACGACGGTCAGGATCACACAGGAGAAAACGCCATGAGCCGGAAATTCTGGGTCGGCACGAGTTGGAAGATGAACAAGACGCTGGCCGAGGCAAAGCTCTTTGCCGAAGGCCTCAAGGCGGCTGACGGCAACCGCGATGCCCGCATCCAACGCTTCGTCATCCCGCCCTTCACTGCCGTGCGCGAGGTCAAATCACTGCTTGCCGACACCTCCGTGAAGGTTGGCGCACAGAACATGCACTGGGCGAACGACGGCGCCTGGACCGGCGAAATCTCGCCCGTCATGCTGAGGGACTGCAATCTCGACCTCGTCGAACTCGGCCATTCCGAGCGCCGCGAGCATTTCGGCGAGACCGACGAGACGGTCGGCCTCAAGACCGAGGCGGCGGTGCGCCATGGTCTCGTGCCGCTGATCTGCATCGGCGAAACACTCGCCGATCGCGAGGGCGGCCATGCAACCGAAGTGCTCGCCCAGCAGGTGCGCGGCGCGCTCTCGCGGCTCGACGCTACGCAGAAGCAGGCAACAATCCTGCTCGCCTACGAGCCCGTCTGGGCGATCGGCGAAAAGGGCATCCCGGCCACCGCCGACTACGCCAATGCACGCCACGCCGAGATCGCCGAAGTTGCGGAAAACATGCTCGGTCGGCGCATTCCCTGCCTCTATGGCGGTTCGGTCAATCCGCAGAACTGCGAGGAACTGATCGCCTGCCCCGATATCGACGGGCTCTTCATCGGCCGCTCAGCCTGGAAGGTTGAAGGCTATCTCGACATTCTGGCGCGCTGCGCCGCCACGATCTGAAAAGGAGATCTCCCATGAAACTCGCCATTGCCGGTGACAGCGCGGGCGAAGGCCTCGCAAAGGTTCTCGCCGATCATCTGAAGGACCGCCATGAGGTGCATGAAGTCTCGCGCACCGATGCCGGCCCGGACGCCTTCTACGCCAATCTTTCCGACAGGGTCGGCTCCGCCGTCATCGCCGGCGAATACGATCGCGCGATCCTTGTTTGCGGCACCGGCATCGGCGTGTGCATCTCGGCAAACAAGGTGCCGGGCATCCGCGCCGCGCTGACGCACGACACCTATTCGGCCGAACGCGCCGCACTGTCCAACAACGCGCAGATCATCACGATGGGCGCGCGCGTCATCGGCTCGGAACTGGCAAAGGCTATCGCCGACGCCTTCCTCGCCCAGACCTTTGACGAAAACGGCCGCTCGGCCGGTAACGTTCAGGCGATCAACGACGTCGACGCCAAATACAACGCGGGCAAATAAACCCGGTCGCGAAAGCGGAATGCGATCTCCCGCATTCCGCTTTTCGTAAGAGCTTACGAACCGAATGCCGTCGCGAGCTTGCTGGCCGGCGGCGGGGCATAGCCGCCAAGGCGCGAGGTGCGCATGTTTAGGGCGCCCATGGCCTCGGCGAGTTTCACGGCACAGGTCACGCCATCGAGCACGGGCAGGCCGTGTTCCTGTGCGAGATCATTGGCAAGGCCGGCCATGCCGGCGCAGCCGAGCACGATCGCCTCCGCCCGGTCCTCGGCGACGGCGATCCCGATCTCCGCGCTGATCTTCTGGCGCGCATTGGAACCGGGCTGCTCCAGTTCCAGCACTGCAACTTCCGAGGAGCGCACCCGCGCGCAACGCGCCGCAAGGCCGTAGCGCGCAAGATTGTGCTCCAGTGCCGGCACGGAACGGGCCAGCGTCGTGACGACGGAGAACTTGTTCGAGATCATCGAGGCAAAATGATAGGCCGCCTCGCCGATGCCGATGACGGGTTTGTCTGTCAGGCAGCGCGCAGCATCGAGCCCCGTGTCGTCGAAACAGGCGATGACGACAGCGTCGCAATCCGGATTGTCCTTGATGACGCCGAGCAGGCCGGCGAGGCTCATCGCCTCGTCGAAATAGCCTTCGATGGAGACCGGACCATTCGCCGGATTGACCGCGACGATCTCGGTCCCGGCAGAGGCGGCGCCAAGCGCCGCCTTACCGATATGGTCCGTCATCGATGCTGTCGTGTTGGGGTTGATGACGAGGATTTTCATTTTAGAGTTCGCCTCCGAGGTAGGCAGCCTTGATGCGGTCGTCGTTCATCAGATCCTTGGAATTGCCTGACAGCGCGATCGACCCGGTGGAAAGCGCGTAAGCGCGGTTGGAGATGGACAGCGCCATGCGGCTGTTCTGCTCGACGAGGAGGATCGAAACCTTCTCGTCGCGGCTGATGGCGACGATGGCGCGGGCGATGTCCTGCACCAGTTTCGGCGCGATGCCGAGCGACGGTTCGTCGAGGAGCAACAGTTTCGGACGGGCCATCAGCGCGCGGCCGATCACCATCATCTGCTGCTCGCCGCCCGACATGGTGTTGGCCTGCTGATGGTAGCGTTCGCGCAGGCGCGGGAAACGCGTCAGCACGTTTTCCAGCGTCTGCTCGATCTCCGCCTTGTCGGTGCGGGTGAACGCTCCCATCAGGAGGTTGTCCTTCACCGACATCAGCGGAAAGGCACGACGTCCCTCGGGCACCATGGAGATGCCCTTGCGCACCACATCGGCGGCGGAGGTGCCGTCAAGGCGCGCCCCCTGGTAAAAGATCTGGCCGGACTTCACCGGCCGAAGACCGGTGATCGCCCTGAGGATCGAGGACTTGCCCGCCCCGTTCGCGCCGATCAGCGCGACGGTTTCGCCTTCGTCCACATCGATGGAAACGCCCTTCAGCGCATAGATGTGGTCGTAGTAGAGTTGGATATTCTCAACGCTCAATATCTTCGTCATGGCTTACATCCCGATCGCCGCATCTTCGGAGCCGAGATAGGCCTCGATGACCTTCTCGTTCTCGCGGATTTCCTGGGGGGTGCCCTCGGCCAGCTTCTGGCCGAAGTTGATGCACACGATGCGGTCGCTGATCTTCATGACAGCGGGCATGTCGTGCTCGACGAGAAGCACGGTGACGCCGCGCTCGTCACGCAGGCGCCGCACGAGGCCGACCATCTTCATCGTCTCGTCATGGTTCATGCCGGCGAAGGGTTCGTCGAGCAGGATGACCTTCGGATCGGTGGCAAGGCCGATCGCCATGCCGAGCGCGCGCAGATGCCCCTGCGGCAGGTTCGAGGCGAGTTCGTTGCGGATCGCCTGCAGGCCGAGGAAATCGACGATGTCGTCCGCCGAGGCCGCAAACGCCGCCTCGTCATCCTTCGCTTGGCTCGTGCCGAGGAAGAAGCCGAAGAGGCTCGCCTTGGAGCGCAGGTGATGGGAGACGATGATGTTTTCGCGCACCGTCATGGAGCGGAAGATCGTCGTTTCCTGGAAGGTGCGCACCACGCCCATGCGGGCAACCTTGTGCGGGGCGAGGCTGGAGATGCGCGTGCCGTTGAACAGCACCTCCCCGCTGGTCGCCGGCACGAAGGAGGAGATCAGCTTGAACAGCGTCGATTTCCCCGCGCCGTTCGGGCCGATCACCGAGAGGATCTCGCCCTTGTTGACGTCGAAGGAGACGTCGTTGACAGCCGTCAGACCACCGTAGCGCTTGGTGATGTTGCGGATTTGCAGGATGGTGCTCATGCGCGTCCCTCCTTCTTGTCGAGAAGGCTCAAAACCCCGTTCGGCAGGACCAGCATGAGGAGGATCATGACGCCGGAATAGATGAGGAGCTGATATTCCCGGGCGATCGACAGGAGGTCCCAGCCGAAATAGAGCAGGAGCGTGCCGAGCATCGGGCCAAAGACATAACCGAGACCGCCGAGGAAGCAGTAGAGCATGAAGTTCACGCTGTCGGCGACCACGAAGGAGGACGGATAGATCGACTGGGCGATGGAGGCGAACATGGCGCCCGCAATGCCGCCGAAGAACGAGGAAATCGCATAGGCGAGCACCCGGAGATAGGCGGTGTTGACGCCGATCGAGGCCGAAAGCTCTTCATTCTGCTGGAGGCTGCGGCAGAGATGCCCAAGCCGCGAATTCACGATGCGCCACAGCACCAGGTAGGTGATGACCATCAGCACCACGGCCATGAGGTAGAAACCGAAGCGCGGGTTGGAGAGCGTGCCGAAGGCCGGGATGATCGTCAGGCCGAAGATGGAGAGCTCGCCGGGCAGCGGGATCGAGGTAATGCCCTTGGCACCGTTGGTGACGGGCAAGGCGAGCGCGGAAAGGCGTGCGACCTCGGTCAGAACAAGCGTCACCATGGCGAAGTAAACGCCGCGGAGCCTCAGGATCGGAAAGCCGATCAGCACGGAGATGACCGCGCAGAACAGGCCCGCCAGCGGCAACGTCAGCCAGAAGGAGACGCCGGCCTGGGTGACCAGGATCGCCGAGACATAGCCGCCGACCAGCGCGTAGGCGCCCTGACCGATATTGATGCGGCCGATGTAGAAGGTGAGCCAGACGCCGGCAGCACCGACGGAGAGCAGCGCGACCGAGGTCAGCGTGTAGAAGAAATCCACGCGTCCGGTGGCGCTGATGAACAGCGGCACGAGCACGAAGACAACGAGAAGGAGGATGGCGAAGCCGAGAAGCTTTTTCGTGTTCATGATCTCAACCCCACGGCTTGCCCATCAGCCCCTGCGGGCGGATGGCGAGGAACACCATCAGCGAGGCGAAGATCACGAGATAGGTGATGTCGCCATAGGCCGAGAGCACGGTGAGGCCGACGCTCTCCATCATGCCGAGGATGAAACCACCGGCAATCGCCCCGGAAATCACGCCCGCACCGCCGATCATGATCATCAGGAAGGCCTTGACCGAGGTCGGACCGCCCATGCCGAGATTGACGCCGGTAATGGTGACGAGCAGGCCGCCGACAAGGCCAGCCAGCATCGCGCCGAGCGCAAAGCCGATCATCGAATAGCGCGAGACGTTCACGCCCATGAGCTGGGCGGCCATCTTGTCCTGCGCGAGTGCCCGCATGGCGCGGCCGGTCTTGGAGTAGTTCATGAAGCCGATGAAGGCCACGATGAGCAGGATGGCGAGCACGCCGATCAGGATGCGGTCGTAGGGCATGATGATGCGCATATCGAGATTGAGCACGCCGTTGACGATCTTCGGCACGCCGCGCTGCTTTTCCCCGAAGAGCAGCAGGATGACGGCATCGAGGAAGAAAGCGACGCCCGCTGCAAGCAGCATGGTCGATTCATCCCGCTTCGAGCGGCGCACGACCGGCGCGAAGAGGAACTTCTCGATGGCCGCGCCCATGACCGCCAGTACGATCGCCGAGGCGAAAAGGCCGACAATGAAAGGCAGGCCGAGCTGAACGACGACGGTGTAGGTGACGAAGCCGCCGAAGACGTACATCTGCCCGTGGGCGAAGTTCAGCACGTTCATCAGCGAGAAGATCAGCGTCAGCCCGAGGGCGATCAACGCATATTGCGCACCAAGGTAGAGACCGTTGGCAATTATCTGTTCCATCGTGAGCCTCCAATGGAAAGAAGGTTCAGGCAAAAAGGGACCCGGCCGGACGACGCGCCGTCCGGATCCCCCATCTTATCAATGCCTAGGCTCCGATCAGTCGACCTGACCGACGAACAACGTCTCGAACTTGCCGCCCTTGTACTCGTTCACGACGAGCGGGACGGAGATCTGCCGCTTCTGGCCAAAGGACGTCATGCCGACATATTTCAGCTTGGCGTCGCCCTTCATGAAGGGGTTGGCGGCTTCGAACGTGTCCATCGTCTTCTTGAATTCATCGACATTGTCGATCGCAGCGGGGTTCGCCTTGAGCGTCTCGATGATGTATTCGAGCGCATAGACCTTGGTGTTCGACTCATCGTTATACTCACCGAACATCTTCGTATAGCGCTCGACGAATTCCCGCATCGCGTCGCTCGCAAGCTCCGGCGTGGACGCGCCACCAACGGAAATGAAGCCGTCCGCGAGTTCTCCCGCACCTTCCTGCAGAACGCTGGCATCCTGCCCGGTTTCCGTCGAGATGAGGCCGGTATAGCCGAGTTCGCGTGCCGAGCGGATCAGCTGCGGGGCATTGGCCGGCGAAACACCGGAGAGCACCAGCAGGTCTGGCGAAGCCTGAATAACGGGCAGCAGCACCGGGGTGAAATCGGTGGTGTCCACCTGATAGGTCACGTTGCCCGACACGACTTCAAGCCCGAGCGCCTCGGCGGCGGCAATACCGGATTCCCGCTGGCTCAGCGGATCGGATTCGTTGGCGGCAACGAAGGCCACCTTCTTCACGCCCTTGGTTTCCTTCAGGAACTTGTAGATGGCAGGACCGGACTGGTAGTTCGCCACCATGCCAAGGATCGCGTTCGATGCCGGCGCGGTGAAGAGTTCCTTCGGGAAGGCATAGGGGAAATACATGATGCCGTTCTGCTCGGCGACCGGGCGCACGGCGGCGGCACCGTCATCGACGTTCGGGCCGACGACATAGTGCACGCCGTCCTGCGCCATCTTCTCCATGCCTGCAATGGCACGCTTGGGGTCCTTCTGGTCGTCGAAGGGCACGATCTCGATATTGTAGGTCTTGTCACCGATCTTGACACCGCCAAGCTCGTTCAGCCAGGCCGCGCGCGCTTCCATCGAGCGCTGGTTCGAAACACCCCAGGACGCGGCCGGGCCGGAAGTGACACCGACGAAACCGACCTTCAGCGTGGCATTCTCGGCATAAGCCATCATCGGCATCGACAGCATGGTCGCGGCGGCAAGGGCGGAGATCTTCAGAAATGTGCGCTTGTGCATGATGTTCTTCCTCTGGGCCATTGATCTGTTTTTGATAGGCGCATGGGTCGCAAGCGGCGGCCCCACTCGGCCTTGGCAGAGGCATTGAGCGCATTGTTAACGATCTTGTCAAGTGGTTGTGAACACGCGATACTGTTCCGTGTCAACGAAATCGGCGCTTGTTGGTCAACCAAATCGGTCTTATTTAGGGGCTGTGCAACAGACTGCGCGTGTCAGGGTGAATTCGGTGGTTGATGTAGGCAGGGAAAACCTGGTTGAGGCGGAAGAGATCGACGAGAGCGATATCGTCGATCGCATTTTCGAAGCGGTCATCGAACAGCGATTGCCGCCGGGCACGAAGCTTTCGGAATCGGCCCTGTGCGACGCTTTCGGCGTCGGGCGCATGCGCATCCGCCGCAGCCTGCTCCTGCTGGCGAGCCGCGAAGTCGTGGAACTGCATGCCAATCGCGGCGCCTTCGTCGCCTCGCCGACGCCCGAGCAGGCCCGCGAAGTCTTCGAAGCCCGCCTCGCACTGGAGCCGAACATCGCCCGTCTTGCCGTCCAGCGCGCAAACGAGGCGGACATTGCCGCACTGACCCGCCATCTGGAAATGGAATATGTGGCGCACAAGGAGCGCCACCGCCACGACGCGATTCGCCTGTCCGGCCAGTTTCACACGCTGCTGGCGCAGATCGCCGGCAATGCCATCCTCATCCGCACGATGAAGGAACTGGTGACCCGTACTTCGCTGATCATCGGCCTGTTCGGGGCACCCGGCGTCAGCAATTGTCGCGACGACGACCACGCCGCCATCGTCGGCGCCTTCCACACGCGCGATGCTGAAAAGGCAGCCTGGATGATGACCCTGCATCTGCGCCACATCCAGGAGCATCTGGAAGCGGGCGCAAAGACCTCCGACAGCGTCGATCTCATGGCCCTGTTCGGTAAGGCGTGATCCGCCGGGTCTCCAGCAGGCAGCATGGCCCGCGCCAATCCTCGGCCGTGCCTGCCGGCGATGCGCAGGGAGGACACAGACGAAACGTCAGGGCGATGATGCCTTTTCCTCCGGCCGCTCGATGCGGATGGCCGGATCGAACCGGTAGCGCGTCGTTATGGCGAGCCGGTAGCCGTTGACATCGGCATCCGAGACGGTCGCCACCGGACGGTAGCTGGCAGGGTCGAAATAGGCCGTGACACGCGTATCCAGCGTGCCGATCTTCTGACGGAAGACGAAACCACGGTAGGACTTGCCCTCGAAGGTCACCTCGCCGGGGCACTCGAATTCCCGTGCATTTTGATCGTAAACATAACGATCGGCCACCACGCTCTCGAGCGACTGCTGCAACTGCTCCACCGGCATCGGAACCCAGGCCCCGTTCGCCAGGGTCCACCCCTCCTCGCCGATAATGATGAAATCTGCCTGGGTATTGAGCCCCGACGTCTTCATGCGCAGGCCTTGCGTCATGTCGAAAAGCGAGGAGGAAGCCATGCGCCGCACCACCGCTCCATCCGATGCCAGCACGTCGGCCACCACTTCGACCCCGTAGCGCACCGCATCCGGACGGTGCCGGTTGATCCCGGTGAAATCCGAAAGGCAGTCGGCCCAGCCATCCTGCCCTGTCGAAACCAGAAGGACCCCCGCCAGAAAAGCGACCCTGATGTTCAACTGCCTCTCCCCCGCCACGAGCACGATGGTTCGCACGAGAGGGAACGCATCAGCCGCCCCGCCTATTCACGTTGCCCCCGCGTCTTCCCGCGGCACGCGGATACCCGCCAAGAGAGGCTCTTTCGGCTCAGCTGCGCTCGATATCCCGCCTGAGCACGATGGAGGTCGTCAGGTCTTCGACATTGTCCATGGTCGAGACCTCGTTTCGCAGTTCGTTGAGCGCGTTGATCGAGCCGACCTCCACCTCCACCACGAGATCAAGCTGGCCGCTGACGGAGGAGACCTTGCGCACCGCGGAAAAGCCGGCAAGGCGATCCAGCACGCCGATCGAGGGCGTGCGCTTGAGGGTGACAAGCAGAAAGGCCTGGATCTGCCCGTCATCGAGCTGGCCGATGTCCGCCCGGTAGCCGCGGATGATGCCGGCCTTTTCCAGCCGGCTGACACGCTCGGTGGTGGCGCTGCGCGACAGGCCGATCCGCCCCGCCAGCGACTTCATTGGAATGCGCGCCTCGCGGGAGAGAATGCTGAGGATCATGCGGTCGATGGCGTCCGTATCCTGCATGGCCCCTTCCCAATTCGCGCCGACAAGATGACGGTTATTATAAACAGAGTGCCGGCACAACCGGCATAATGCCGGATGCGCCGCCGCGTCGTCCATGCAACTCTTTCGGCAGGAACGAGGATGACCATGAACGACATGCTGAAGACGACCCCGGATTTCTCCATCGACGCCGCCGCAGCGCTGCTTGCAGAGCATTACGGTCTCTCCGGCACGCTTTCGCCGCTGGCCAGCGAACGGGACCAGAACTTCAAGGTGGAGACGACGGAAGGCACCTTCATCCTGAAGATCATCAACGCTGCGGAGCCGGAGGTCGAGAGCGACTTCCAGACGGCGCTGCTCGCCCATCTCGGCACCCATGCCGGCGACCTGCCGGTACCCCATATCCGTCCGACACTGTCGGGCGGAAGCCTTGCCTCCACCACCAGCCCGCACGGCGTCCAGCATCGTATCCGGCTGGTGAGCTGGGTCGAAGGCAGGCCACTCGCCGAGACGGAGCGCAGCGATGCCGCGCTTCAGTCCCTCGGCCGGATGCTTGGCCGCTTCGATGCCGCGCTGAAGGGCTTCATGCATCGGGGTGCCCTGCGCGATCTCGACTGGGACATCCGCCATGCCGGCCGCTCCGCCGCACGCCTGCAGCATGTCGCCGCCGCCGAGGACCGGGCATTGATCGAGCGCTTCCTCAGGCGCTTCACCGCCATCGCCTCGCGCCTTGCAACGCTGCGCGCCGCGGTAATCCACAATGACGCCAACGACTGGAACGTGCTCGTCGATGCAGCCGATGCCGACCGCATTTCCGGCCTGATCGATTTCGGCGATGCGCTGCATGCACCCGTCATCGCCGAAGTTGCCATCGCAGCCGCCTATGCCGGCCTCGACCACGGCGACCCGATCGGCGCGGCTGCCGCCATTGTCAGCGGTTTTCATGCCGAATATCCGCTGCAGGAGGAGGAGGTCGATCTGCTCTACGACCTCATCGCCATCCGCCTCGTCACCTCGGTGACCATCTCCGCCTCCCGCCGCAGCCATGCGGAGGACAACCCCTATCTCGCGATCAGCGAGCGTCCGGCCTGGACGCTGCTGCGCAAGCTCGACCGCATGAACCCGCGTTTCGCCACCGCCATCCTGCGCAAGGCCTGTGGTTTCGAGACCGCACCGGGCGCCCGCACCGTCGCCGGCTGGATCGCGAAGAACCGCAAGACACTCGCCCCCCTGCTGGAGCGCCCGGCCGCGACCTATCCGGCAGCCCTTGTCCCCTACGGCGACCCAGTCCACCCGATGACCGTCAAGTCCGCCGCCGAGCAGCCGGACGAGGCGCAGGCGATCTGGGAAGCACATTGCCGCGAGAACGGCATCGAGCTCGGCATCGGCCCGTTCGGCGAGGAGCGCACCGTCTATGCCGGCGATATGTTCGTCTCGCGCTTCATCGAAAAGACGCGCCGCACCCGCCATCTCGGCCTTGACCTCTTCATGGCCTCCGGCACGAAGCTCTACACGCCCCTGCCGGCGACTGTCGTCAGCGTTGAGATCGAGAAGGACCCGCTCGGTTACGGCTGCCTGATCGCGCTTCGCCACGAGCCGGAGGACTGCCCGCCCTTCGTCAGCCTCTGGGGTCACCTCGCACATGAAGCCCTGGGGCGGCTCAAGGCAGGGGAGCGGCTAGAAGCAGGCGCGCTCGTCGGCGAAATGGGCGCACCGACGGAAAACGGCGGCTGGGCGCCGCATCTCCATCTCCAGCTCTCTGCCGACACCAACCTCTCCGCCACCGAAATCCTCGGCGTCGGCGAACCGCGCTATCTCGACGTTTGGGCAGAGCTTTTCCCCGATGCTAGCACCTTTGCCGGCATCGCCGGGGAATTCTACGAACGCCACGGCCGCTCGCATGAGGAGATCGTCAAGCTCAGGCGCGAATTGCTGCTGCCGAACCTGTCCATCTCCTATGATAAGCCGATCAAGTTCGTACGCGGCGAAGGCGTCTTCCTGATCGACGACAGCGGCCGGGCCTATCTCGACTGCTTTAACAATGTCTGCCACATCGGCCATGCCCATCCGGTCGTGGTGGAGGCGATGGCGAAGCAGGCGGAAACGCTCAACACCAACACCCGCTACCTGCATGACAACATCGTCGCCTATGCCGAGCGTCTGACGGCAACGCTGCCGAAGGAGCTGACGGTCGCCGGCTTCGTCAACAGCGGCTCGGAGGCCAACAGCCTGGCGCTGAGACTGATGCGGGCGCATACCGGCCGCGAGAATGCCATCACGCTCGACTGGTCCTATCACGGCACGACACAGGAGCTGATCGACATCAGCCCCTACAAGTTCCGCCGCAAGGGCGGCAAGGGACCGAAGCCCCATGTCCATGTCGCGACCGTTCCCGACAGCTATCGCGCGCCCGACAACTGGTCGGTCGAAGAGCACGGCAAGCGCTTTGCCGAAAGCGTCGCGGAACTGATCGCCGGCATGCAGGCGAAGGGCGAAGGTCCGGGCTTCTTCATCGCCGAATCCATTCCGAGCGTCGCCGGCCAGGTCTTCCTGCCGGAAGGCTACCTGAAGGAGGTCTACCGGCTGGTGCGCGAGGCAGGCGGCGTGTGCATCGCCGACGAGGTGCAGGTCGGCTTCGGCCGCGTCGGCAGCCATTGGTGGGCCTTCGAGACGCAGGGTGTCGTGCCCGATATCGTCACCATGGGCAAGCCGATCGGCGACGGCCACCCCATGGCCGCCGTGGTGACGACCCGCGAAGTGACCGACAGCTTCAACAACGGCATGGAATATTTCAACACCTTCGGCGGAAACCCGGTTTCCTGCGCCGTCGGCCTTGCCGTGCTCGACGTCATCGAAAGCCAGGACCTGCGCGGCAATGCACTGACCATCGGCAACTATCTGATGGACGCCTTCCGCGCCATGCAGACACGCTACGACGTGATTGGCGACGTGCGCGGCCTCGGCCTCTTCCTCGGCATCGAGCTCGTCACCGACCGCAGGACGAAGGCACCCGCCACCGAGTTCGCCCGTGCCGTCTCCAACGGTGCCCGCCGCCGCGGCGTTCTGATGGGAACGGAAGGGCCGCATGACAATGTCCTGAAGATGCGCCCGCCGATGATCTTCTCGAAGCGGGACGCCGACCACCTGATCGCCGTGCTCGAGGAAACCTTCGCCGACGTCGCCAAGACGCTCGGCTAAGGCAAACGCCACCACCACGCAACAACTTGCCGCCGGGAAGGATCGCCTTCCCGGCCAGGATGACGCATGCCCAAAATCAACAAGGAGGAGAACCAATGAAGATCGCAACTTTGGCCATGGTTGCCGCCACGCTCGCCGCCGGCACGGCCGCCCATGCGGGCACACTCGATATCATCAAACAACGCGGCGAGGTGCGCTGCGGCGTCAGCCAGGGCGTGCTCGGCTTTTCCGTGCCGGACAAGAACGGCGTCTGGGGCGGCTTTGACGTCGACTTCTGCCGCGCCGTCGCCGCCGCCACGCTCGGCAATCCGGACAAGGTGGCTTATGTGCCGCTCTCCACGAAGGACCGTTTCACGGCGCTGCAATCCGGTGAAGTGGACCTGCTCTCGCGCCAGACGACCTGGACCCTGTCGCGCGACACCGACCTCGGCATGAGCTTCGTCGGCGTCAACTACTATGACGGCCAGGCCTTCATGGTCAGCAAGGAGATCGGCGTGAAGAGCGTCAAGGACATCTCCGGCGCGTCCGTCTGCACGGAAACCGGCACGACGACCGAGCAGAACATGGCCGACTACTTCAGCGCCAACAAGATCGAATACCAGGTCATCGCCTTCGAAAAACCGGACCAGACGGTGCAGGCTTTCAACACCGGCCGCTGCGACGTCTACTCGACCGACGCCTCCGCGCTCTACGCCCAGCGCCTGACGCTCAACGACCCCCAACGCTTCGAGGTGCTGCCGGAAGTCATCTCCAAGGAGCCGCTCGGCCCGGCCGTGCGCCAGGGCGACGACCAGTGGTTCAAGATCGTGCGCTGGACGCTGTACGCGCTGATCGAAGCAGAAGAGATGGGCATCGGCAAGGACAACGCGGCGACACTCGTCGAAAGCGGCACCATCGCGCAGAAGCGCTTTCTCGGCATCGAGAACGAGGCCGGCAAGGCGATGGGCCTCGATCCGAAATGGGCCTATCAGGCCGTCTCCGCTGTCGGTAACTACGGCGAGATCTTCGAGCGCCACCTCGGCAAGGACAGCCCGCTGAAAATCGACCGCGGCCTCAACCGGCTGTGGAGCGACGGCGGCCTGATGTACGCCCCGCCCGCCCGCTAAAAATCAGGGAACGTCGCAGGATCCTTCCTGCGGCGTTCCGCATTCTATTCGCGCACGCCGTCGGCAAGCGCCGAGAGCCCCGCCATGTCGCGGATCAAAAGCTTCTGCCGCCCGCCCTCGACGAGGCCGCGCGCCTCCCAGGCGCTGAGAATGCGCGAGACCGTGTGCAGCGTCGTGCCGGTCATCTCCGCAATATCCTGCCGCGAAATGGGGAAATCGATACGGATGCCGGCCTCTTCCTTCCGCCCAGCCTGCTGGGACAGGCGAAGCACGGCATGCGCCACCCGGCGCTCGACCTCCTGCGTCGACATCTCCCGGATGCGAGTATGAGCCTCCTCCAGCCGCTGGCCGATCGTCTGCATGGCCGTGACGGCAAGGCGAGGATTCTGCTCGACGAAATGCGGCCAGAGATCCGTCGGCCAGCCGAGGATGACGCTTTCCGTCGCCGCCCGCGCGGTGCCCGGATAGTCCGTGCGCTGCAGCGCCTTGGCGAAGCCGAAGAGATCGCCCGGATGCACGACCCGAACGATGATCTGCTGGCCGTCTTCCGTCACCTGCGTCACTTTCAGCCGGCCATGCAGCAGAAGAAAGAAGCTCGCCGCCTGCTGGCCCTGCTCGAAAACGGCATCGCCCTGCGCCACGCGACGCGCCGTCGCATGGGTCAGCAGCCTGTCGAGGTCCTCGTCGCTCATCCTGTCGAACAGGGCGAGCGATCGGACGACGGTCCGGTCGATCTTCACAGCCAAATCCCTCTCGCGTGAAAGCTACCGGCTTCTATCACGCCATCCCGTCACCTGAAAGTTTGAACATCCCCGTCAGAAAGAAACCCCCTTTTCCTTCAAGGCCACGAGCAGGGGCGCATACCAGCGCGTGTCCTTGACGAGGCGGAAGCCGACATTGTCCGGCGGCACGCCGACGGCACAGCCGCCGCCCTTCGGGTTGCGCACGAACGAACTCATCGCCGCCCGGTGCTTGCCGCTGGCAATGTAGATGCCGCACGACGACACGTCGTTCAGCACCTGGCCAGCCTTGTCGAGATTGACGCGGCGGTGGCAGGTCGCGGTCCATTCCCAGACATTGCCGGCGAAATCGGCAAGGCCGAATTCGTTTTCGCCGAAGCGTCCGAGCGGCTGGGGAACGGGATCGCGCGAGGCCTTGCGCGCCGCTTCGCGGCGATAGTCCGCAAGCCAGCGCTCGGCCGGATTGGTGCTGTTGATGTCGACACCGAGCGCGTCGTCGGGAAAGCGCGTGCCGGCAGCGAAGGCGAGCTCCTCGTCGCTCGGCAGGGTCCAGATCTCGCCGGTGCGGGCGCCCAGCCAGCCGGCATAGGCCATCGCATCGTCATAGCTGACACCCGTCGCCGGCGTCTCGGCCGCTTCGACCGGCACGAAGCCGGGCTCGGCCCGCGCGCAAACGCCATCCGCAACGCAGCGCCGGTATTCGGCCGCGGTGACCTGGTATTTCATGATGGTGAGCGGGCTTCGAACGGTAACGGTCTTGACCGGCCCATCGACGGCAAAGCCGTTGCGGAAGAATTCCCCGCTCTCACGGTATTCGAAGCGGCGCGGCGCGATTTCCACGGTGATTGGCTCATCCAGCACGGGACCGGCGGGCGCTGCGCCGATGAGATCGGCCTTCACCGCGATCCCGCCGACTAGCGCGGCGAGGAGCAGCGCGGGAAGGGCGAGCGATGTCCAGGAAATGGCGGGCTTCGAAATCAATGCAGCCATGACGGCCTCCTTGCGCATCGCCCGGACGATCCTTCGGCGTCCGGGACGGGCGCCACATTTGGATCGGGCCGCCGGTGGCGGCCCGCATTGGCAGGCCCACCTCCAGGGGCAGGCCTGCCGGCAGCAGGGGTGTCAGGCGCCGCTTGGCGGCATGACCGAGGTCATCAAATCGTCGTTCCACTCGCCGGTGACCGTGAAGTGTGCAGCGGCGCCCAGCTCGAAGGCCTCGATCAGGTTGTGGTTGACATAGGCGTAGATGCCGGGCTGCTCGAAGGTGTAGAAGGCCGCGCCCGCCGTGCCGCCCGGAATGAACCAGGTCTCCTGATCGACATCAGGCACGTTGCGGAACTTGCCGGTCGCCCAGACATAGTCGCCATGCCCGCCGATGAGGTGCGGCCGGGTATCGCGGTTGGCCTGCGAATGCACGATGAGCACCTTCTCGCCCACCTTCGCCTGCAGGGCGCTGTCGCCGGTCAGCGCGCCGACGGCACCGTTGAAGACGATGTGGCTCGGGGTCAGCGTGCGCATGACTTCGAGCGTATCGGCATACGATTCCCCGACGCTCGGATACTTCTTGTAGTTCCCTGCCGCATCCTTCGGCACGTAGAAGTCCTGCTCGCCGACATAATAGACGCGGTCATAGGTCAGCTCCTTGCCGTGCCCGTCCGTCAGGCCTTCGCGCGGCAGCACCATGATGGCGCCGTTCATGCCCGAGGTGACGTGCCAGGGCACCATTCCGGGAGGTGCGCAATGGTAGACGAAGACGCCGGCCTTGGTGGCCTTGAAGCGCAGCACCGTGCGTTCACCCGGGTTGACTACGGTCAGCGCGCCGCCGCCAAGCGCACCCGTCGCCGAGTGGAAGTCGATATTGTGCTGCAACTCGTTGGTTTCGGGGTTGATCAGTGTCAGTTCGACATAGTCGTTCTGGTGCACCACCATCAGCGGGCCCGGGACCGAGCCGTCGAAGGTCATCGCATGGACCTCGGTGCCCTTGTCGTCGAGGATCATCTTCTTTTCCTCGATCGTCATGGTGAATTCGTAGACTTTCGGTCCGCCTTCGGCCTTCTGGGTGTGGGCGTGAACGAAGGGCGGTTTGACCAGCTCGACCTTCACGCGTTCCAGCTTGGCGATGTCGGCCGCCGTCGCGGCTGCATTTGTCTCGATGGCGCCGCCTTCCGCTCGCGCCATCGACGCCGCAATGATCGGCGTCAGGACGCCGGCAAAGGCGGCTCCGCCCAGAATGGTGCGGCGTGTCATCTGAAGCTGCTCGGTCATTGTGTCTCTCCTTTTTGAAAGGACGGAGCGGTGTATCGCCCGGTCCTCTCTGTTCTAGGAGCATTCGCGCCAACCTCTTTGAGATGGGACAAACAGGCCTTTCCGGCCGCTGCGGCATTTTGGCAGGTGCTGATTTGCTCTTTGCCATCTCGCAAAGAAGCCTCTGCCCGGCTGCCCTAGAAGGAGCTGACAAATGCAAAGGAGCAGACCCAAAATGAGCGCAAGCCAACCCGCAGCGCGCGTCAGCCGCGCCGTTCCCCGCGGCCTTTCCCGCACCGGCCCGGTGCTGTTCTCCTACGGCTTCCGGCCATTCTTCCTCGGCGCCGGCCTCTGGGCCATCGCGGCGATGTCCTTGTGGATCGCGGCGATCACCGGGCATGTCGAAATCGGCGGCGACTATGGCGCGCCCAACTGGCACGCGCATGAAATGCTGTTCGGCTTTGCCTCCGCCGTGCTCGCCGGTTTCCTGCTGACCGCGGTGCCGAACTGGACGGGCCGCCTGCCCGTCTCCGGCTGGCCGCTCTTCGCGCTCTTTGCGCTCTGGTGCGCCGGACGCGCCGTGCTGCTCGTGCCGGATGCGGTCGGCGTGACCACGGCCGCCGTTATCGACGCACTCTTTCTGCCGGTGCTGCTTGCCATCTGCACGCGCGAGGTCGTGGCGGGGCGCAAGTGGAAGGACCTGAAGGTGCTCGGCGGCCTCCTCGCCTTGTCGATCGCCAACGGCATCTTCCATGTGGCGGCGATCGACGGAGAACATGACCGCATGGCGATCCGCCTGGCCGTTGCCGCCTATGTCGTGCTGGTGATGATCGTCGGCGGCCGCATCCTGCCGAGCTTCACCCGCAACTGGCTCAACAAGTCCGGCCGCACGGATTTTCCCGTGCCTTACAACCGCTTCGACATGGTCGCGATCCTTGTCGGCGTCGGCGCGCTTGCCGCCTGGACGCTCGTGCCCGAACACCCCGGCACCGCCGGCCTCGGCCTGGGTGCAGCCGTGCTGCATTGCATCCGTCTTCACCGCTGGCGGGGCTGGACGACGCGGCCGGAAAAGCTGCTCGTCGTCCTGCACATTGCCTATGCCTTCGTGCCGATCGGCTTCGCCTCCATCGCCCTCAGCGCACTCGGTTTCCTGGAGGAGCGCTCCGTCCTGCATCTCCTCTCGGTCGGCGCCATCGCCTGCATGATGCTTGCCGTCATGACGCGGGCGAGCCTCGGCCATACCGGCCGGCCGCTGCAGGCCTCGCGCCTCACCGTCGCAGCCTATGGCGCGCTTATCCTCTGCGCGCTCATCCGCCCGCTCGGCGAGGTTTTCCCGGAAGCGAGCCACCTCGTCTACGCCGGCTCAGGACTTCTCTGGATCGCAGCCTTCGGGCTCTTCTGCCTGGAATATGCGCCAATCCTTGCCTGCAAGCGCCGCGCACCGCTCTGAACACGAAGCGGCCCGGAAGCATTTCCGGGCCGTTTTCCTTACCTAGAGTTCCGCCGCCATCATCTCCGGCGTCCAGGGCGGCTCATAGGTCAGCCGCACCTCGGCATATTCGACGCCCGGCACGTACCAGACGCAATTGCCCACTGCATCCTTGAGGTAGTCGCTCGCCGGGCAACCGCGTGTCGTCGTCGTCATGGCGATGCGCGCAATGCCACCCTCTTCCACCGCAATCTCGTAGATCAGGCCGAGATCGACGATGTTGCGGCCGATCTCCGGGTCGATGATCATGCGCAGGGCATTGCGGATGGCCTCGGTCAATGCAGCCTTCTCGTCCTCGTCCATCGGATCACCCCCTCGCCCGGCCGGTCCGCACAAGAATGCGGTAGGCCGAACCCGTCTCGTCGAAATTGCCGGCCCACTGGTGGCCACGCTTCGTCAGTTCGGGGAACAGGAACAGTGGCTCGCGGGACAGGAGCGCGAAGAGAACCTCCCCCGGCTCCAGCGTCTCGGCCGCCGCAAGGATGCGAACCATGGGCTCGGGCGGGTCTAGGTCGCTGAGGTCGAGATGGAGGGAGGGATCGGGCCAGGCTTCCGGACGGTCCGCATCGCCGGAGGTTTCGACGGGCGCCGTCACCTGCTGCGGCGTGAAGAGGACCTCCCAATCGCCGCCCTCGATCTCATGGGCATCGTGGTCGAAACCGCGGCTTGCCATGACGCGGAACAGCGGTTGCGGGCGGAAGGTGGCGAAGAGCCGGAGCCCCTGCCCGGGGCCGAGCGACTGCACCGCCTCCATGATCGCCTGGAACGGCTCGCCACCGCTTTCCAGGATCGGCCGCACGTCGAGGGTCTTGGGGGCAGTGGCGTTTGAAACGTCGGACATCGGTTATCTCCTTGAAACAGGTAAAGGCAGGAAGAGATGGGGGCGCACCATGCCGGCCGGCGCTCGCAGCGCCTGCGGCACGACACAAAGCCGGCGCGCGCGAATGAATTCTCCGATCAGCCCCAGCGTCGCTGCCAGTTGCACGAGGACCGCCCATCGGAAAGCACCGGAAGCCTCCGCGAAAAGTGCGAGCGTGGCCGCTGCAACCGCGCCGTAGTAGAACCAGAACAGGACACGCCCGCGCCGTTCATCGACAAGATCCTGCACGCGCGGCACCGGGGCACGGCCCAGCACCGGCCCATAGGCCTCCAACCATGTCAGGAAGGCGACGATCTTGTAGAGCTGGGCAAGCCCCAGCCCCGTCAGCCAGCCGAAGACGAAGAGGTAGACGGCAGCTGCAAGCCCCCCGCCCGCCCGGACGGCCGGCAGGTTGACGAGGGCGACGGACAGCACAAGTGCACCAAAGGCCGCGAATGTAGCCCGGATGTTCAGCTCCGCCTGCCTGCGCTTGCGCGTCCGGTAGAGATGCACGACATCGCCGCCATAGAGCAGCACCGCGGCAAGCGTCAGGAGGAGGGCGACGGCAAAGAGCACCGTCGCGCCGGGGGCGGCAACAAGGACGACGGGAATGCCGGCCGCGACAAGCCCGATGGCAAGGCTTGCCGCCCACCAGACGATGCGGCTCGTCGGCCGCTCCGTCTCTGGCGCCAAAAGGAACATGGCAAGCAGTCGGTAGCTGACGCCGACCGCGGTAACGCTCAGCCAGCCGCCAAGGCCAAGCGCCGCATGCAGATCCACGCCATCGGCGACGAGCCGGACAAGCAAGAGATTGTCACTGGTGCCGGAAAGAGCCAACGTGAAGGCGAAGCCGGCAAGCGCCGCCCCAATGAGCGCCGCCAGCCCGACGGCGACGAAGCGCGCAGGTAGCGGCAAGGGCCGCGCCGCAAGAAGCGTGGCGGCCAGGATAGCGGCGAGAAGGACGAAACCGGCCAGCAGCAATCCGCCCCCCAGTGGCAGAAGGGCAAGCGGCAGGTCGATGGCGCCGGACAGCGCCACGAAACCGCCGACCAGCGCGCAGAGCCCGGCGACAAGCAGCAGCAGAGCGGGCGCCGCAAACCGCCCGCCGACCAGCGGACGGGCGATCAGCACCGGCACGAATTGCAGGAGCGCCCCCACCATCAGAAGGCTCAGCCAGCCGATGGCGAGGACATGCACGAGCACCAGTGTTTCCAGCGCACTGACGGCAGCGCCCGGATAACCGTAGCCGGCCAGCATCAGGCCCTGTCCCGCAACGAGCATCAGGCAGGCCAGGGCGAAATAGGACATGGTCCAGCGGGAGAGCGTTGCACCCTGCATGTGGTTTCCCTTTCGCCGTACACCGTCTGCCGCCTAGTGGTCCGAGCCGCAGCAGCAATCGCAGCCACGGTCCTCGATCCGGTCGATCTCGACGCGCCAGACCTCCGGGCCCTGTTCGAGATAGTCCCAACCGAACTGCCCCGGAAAATTCGTCTCCAACTGGTAGTGCAGCGGCCGCGGGTCATGATCGCTGGTGATCAACATCGATTTGCCCGGAAGCAGCGCGCCGAGCATGCCAAAGATCCGCGGATGACGCTCGCGCGGGGCAATGGTGCGGACATCGATGGAGGGCTTGGCCTGGTCGTCGTCTGACATGGTTTTCTGTTCCGTCCCGGCCGTTCCGAATCCCGTTCCGGAAGGCACGGCTCGACCGACCGGAACCAGCCGACGCTAACCCCGCGGCCGGCCCACCACTTTGACGTTGCGCAAACAATTCCGGAAATACGCGACCGCGATGCCCTGCTGCTTGGCTTTTCGCAAAGAAGCACTCCCGCCCGGCCCCTAGGCTCCTGCCACCATCCATTCCGGACAAAGGAAAGCGCCATGCAACAGGCCCTGATCGAAAAATACGGCGAAGCGCGGCTACCACGCTATACGAGCTATCCGACGGCTCCGGGCTTTTCGCCTACGGTCGGTGCCGGCACCCACAGCGACTGGCTTGCCGCCATCAAGCCCGGCACCGATGCCTCGCTCTACCTGCACATCCCGTTCTGCCGCTCCATGTGCTGGTACTGCGGCTGTCACACGACAATCACCCAGCGCGACGAACCGATTCTCGACTACATCGACATGCTCCGCAAGGAGATCGACCTCGTCTCCAGGACGGTCGGTGGTCGGCCGAACATCCGCCACGTCCACTTCGGCGGCGGCACGCCCACCATCATGCAGCCGGAGGAATTCCGCGACCTGATCGGCCTTCTGCGCGCCCGCTTCGCCTTCGCCGCCGGCGCGGAAATCGCCGTCGAGATCGACCCGCGCACCCTCACCGCCGAGATGGCGACGGCGCTCGGCGAGGCGGGCGTCACCCGCGCGAGCCTCGGCGTGCAGAGCTTCGACCCCGTCGTGCAGAAGGCGATCAACCGCATCCAGAGCGAGGCGCAGACGGCCGAAGCCGCCGCAAGACTGCGCAAGGCCGGCATCACCGGCATCAATTTCGACCTCATCTACGGCCTGCCGCACCAGACGGTGGCTTCCTGCATCGAGACGGCCCAAGCGGCGATCCGCATGCGGCCGGAGCGTTTCGCCGTCTTCGGCTATGCGCATATCCCCTCCTTCAAGAAACACCAGCGGCTGATCGACGAACGGGCGCTGCCCGACGCCGCCATGCGCAGCGAGCAGGCCGAGGCGATCGCCGAAACGCTTGCCGGCGCCGGTTATGTCCGAATCGGCCTCGACCACTATGCCCTGCCGGACGACAGCCTCACCCTTGCCGCCAACCGCGGCCGGCTACGCCGCAATTTCCAGGGCTATACTACGGATGCCTGCACCACCCTCATCGGCTTCGGCGCCTCGTCGATCGGCCGCACGGCGGACGGTTATGTACAGAACGAGGTGCCGCCCGGCCTCTATGCCCAGCGCATCGCCTCCGGCCGCCTCGCCACCGCCAAGGGCTACCGGCTGACGGCGGAGGACCGGCTGCGCGCCGAGATCATCGAGCGCCTGATGTGCGATTTCCGCGTCGACGTGACGGGCATCGCCGCGCGGCACGGTTTCGACGCAGCCCCGCTTCTCGACGGCAATGCCCGGCTGGCGGCGCTGAAGGAGGATGGCGCGGTCGATATCCGCGGCGGCACCGTCACCGTGCGACAGGACCATCGCTTCATCATCCGTGCGGTCGCCGCCGCCTTCGATGCCTATATCGACCAGTCGGCCCGCACGCACAGCAAAGCAGCTTGAGACAAAAAGGGCCCGGCATGGTGCGGCATGCCGGGCCCTTCCTCGCCGATCTTGCGCCTCTATCCGACAAGACCGCGATAAATCGCCGGCAGCGCCGCAGGCAGCCGGGCGATATTGCTGACGATGGCATAGCCGTTGCGGCCGAAGATCGCCGGCACATAGGCCTGTGCCTCCCGGTCGACCGTCACCCCGAACACGCTGACGCCGGTGCGTCGCGCCTCGTTCACCGCCCGGCGGCTGTCCTCCAGCGCGAAGCGGCCCTCATAATGGTCGACGTCGTTCGGCTTGCCGTCGGTGAGCAGCAGGAGGAGCTTTCGGCGGTTCGGCTGCTCACGCAGCTTTGCCGCCGCATGGCGGATCGCCGGGCCGATCCGGGTATAGAAGCCCGGCTTCAGCGCCGCGATGCGCGCCTCCACGGCGTGGTTCATCGTCTCGCCGAAATCCTTGACCGTCTCGACCCGCACCCAGGAGCGGCGGCGCGAGGTGAAGGTGAGGATCGAATGGCTGTCGCCACAGGCCGCAAGACCGTGCGCGAGAACCAGCAGCGCCTCCTTCTCCACGTCGAGCACCCGGCGGTTGTCGAACCAGGCGTCCGTCGAAAGCGAGACATCGACGAGGATGGTGACGGCAAGATCATGCGTCTGCGGCCGGCTCATCAGGTGGATGCGGTCGCTGCCCTGTCCGCCGGCGGCAAGGTCGCACCGGGCGCGCACCACGGCGTCAAGGTCGAGTTCCACTCCGTCGAGCTGCGCGCGCAGCATTTCATGGCGCGGCCGCAGCACCTCGAACTGCCGGCGCACGCGTCGGATCAGGCTCTTCGTGTCCGCATCGGCCTCGGGCACGGCGGCCATATCCGGCGCCGGAGAGGCGACCACACGGCAATGATCCGGCAGATAGGTGCCCGTGCGGAAATCCCATTCGGGATAGGTGTGTTCGCCAGTCAGGCGCGTACGGTCGAGCGCTTCCGGCGGCAGATCGAGATCGAAATGGAAGCGGGCGGAAGGCCGGCCCTTGCGCTCGCCGAGCGTCATGTCATCCAGTTCGTCGGCAGCACTCGAATCGTGGTCGTCGCTGTCGTCGCCGGGACGGTCGACATTGACCATCTCCGCCATGGCGAGGATCTTCTCGAAGCGGTTGAGGATGAAGGGGCTGCGCTCGTTCTTGCGATTCTCGGCCTTTTCGCGCAGCGCGACATGGCGACCGGTCTCCGGCGTCTCGGGCGTGCCGCCCGTCGCGGGCTGATCCTCCTCGCCACGCCCCTCGCCCTCTTCGCGCAGAAGCGCATCCGGCCACAGCGGAACCGGCAGCATCGGCAGGTAGCCGGCCGGTGCGCGGTGCGGGAAGATGACCGGCAGCGTATCGTCCGCAAGACCAGCGCCCTTCCTCAGAAGGCTGAGGATACGGCTCTCCACATGCCGCTCGATGGAGGGCAGCGGCCGGCTGCGACGCGCGTCCAGCACGGCGGCCGAAAGCCGCCGGTAACGCCGCGCAAGACCCGGAAAGGCCAAGAGCACCGCCTTCACCGTCGCCTCCGCCCGCTGGAGAACAGCAAGGTCGCGCTGGAGCGGATCACTCTCCGTGACCGGATCCAGCGGCATCACCGCCATCGCCGCAGCGAGCCAGACATAGAGGTCCCGGTTGAGGCCGCGATCGGCGAAGAGGTCGATCGCGCCGGGCAGCATCAAGGCCGCATGGTCGCGGCCAGGCTGCACCAGCTTTTCCTCGCCGAGCCCCATGCGTTGGCGCAACCGGAGGCGATGCGCCGAGGTGCGCCCCCGGGCGGGCGCGATCTGCACCGCCCCCTCGCCGCCGAAACCGCGGAAGCAGACGGCGAGCACCGGCCGGACATCCTCCAGCCGCACGGCATGCTCCGGATAGCGCGGCCAGGTGCCGGTCTTGCCGACGAGCCGGTGCCAGGCCCGGCCGACCGTTTCCTCAAGCTCCAGGAAATCCAGCATGGCGGTTCCTCAGCGGATCATCGCATCGGCGATTTCAAGAAGGGCGACGCGGACATCCGGCTCGTCGGTCAGCGGCTCGATCATCGCCGCTCGCACCGCCTCGCGCATGGTCATGCCGCTGTCGATGAGGCAGGCGCAGTAGACGAGGAGACGGGTGGAAACGCCCTCTTCCAGGTCGTGACCCTTGAGAGCCCGCAGCCGATGCGCCAGTTCGACGAGCGGCGCGACCTGCGCTTCGTCCAGCCCGCTTTCCGTGGCGACGACGGCGATTTCCTGGGGCTTCGGCAGGAAATCGAACTCGATGGCAACGAAGCGCTGGCGCGTGGAGGGCTTCAGCGCCTTCAGGAGATTCTGGTAGCCGGGATTGTAGGAGACGACGAGCATGAAGCGGGACGGCGCCTCCAGCACCTCGCCAGTGCGCTCCAGCGGCAGGATGCGCCGGTCGTCGGTAAGCGGATGCAGCACGACGGCAACGTCCTTGCGCGCCTCGACGATCTCGTCGAGATAACACACGCCGCCCTGGCGCACCGCGCGGGTCAGGGGCCCGTCCACCCAGACCGTATCGCCACCCTTCAGCAGGTAGCGGCCAGTGAGGTCGGCGGCCGAAAGGTCGTCATGGCAGGAGACGGTGGAGAGCGGCAGGCCAAGCCTTGCCGCCATATGGCTGACGAAGCGGGTCTTGCCGCAGCCGGTCGGCCCCTTCAGGAGCAGCGGAAGCTGACGCGTCCAGGCCGTCTCGAACAGGGCGCATTCATTGCCGGAGGGGCTGTAGGCCGGGATCTCCGAAACGGGACGGGGCGTATCCTTGAGCAGGACGTTCATTCTGATCTCCAAGAAACTGTCGGGAAAAGGTGCCGGCCCCGTGGGATGACGGGACCGGCCAGCACTCACTCGGCCGGTTGGACCATGCGGGTGAGGCTGTCGCTACGCTCCCGGCCGGGCACAAGCACCGCCCAGATGAACATCAGCGCCGAGACGAGCACGACGACGCCCGAGCCGAGGCGGACCCAGTAGAACAGCGCAAGCTGGTCCTGGACGTCCATGAAGCCCTCGCCGAGCACGCGCTGCAGGTGGACCTGCACGACGCCGGCAAAGGTGAGCGCGAAGGTCATCACCGACATGGCCGTGCACATGATCCAGAAGCTGGCGATCGAGAGCCACTGGTTGAACGGCGCCCGGCCGCGGATTTCCGGGATCGCATAGGCCATCATGGCAAGGTTCAGCATGACATAGGCACCGAAGAAGGCGAGGTGCCCGTGTGCGGCGGTGACCTGCGTGCCGTGGGTGTAGTAGTTCACCGACGACAGCGTGTGCAGGAAGCCCCAGACACCCGCGCCGAAGAAGGCCATGACCGAGCAGCCGATCGACCACAGCAGCGCCGCCTTGTTCGGATGGTTGCGGCCGGCCTTCCAGGTCATCACGAAGGTGAAGATGACCATGCTGAAGAAGGGCGCCACTTCCAGCGTCGAGAACAGCGAGCCGATCCACTGCCAGTAGCCTGGCGCGCCGATCCAGTAGTAGTGGTGACCCGTACCGAGGATGCCCGAGAAGAGGGCGAGGCCGACGATGACATAGAGCCACTTTTCCACGACCTCGCGGTCGATGCCGTTGAGCTTGATCATCAGGAAGGCGAGCACGGAGGCCATGATCAGCTCCCAGACACCCTCGACCCACAGGTGGATGACGTACCACCAGTACATCTTGTCGAGCGCGAGGTTGATCGGGTTGTAGAAAGCGAAGAGGAAGAAGAGGGCAAGGCCCCACAGGCCGAACAGCAGAATGTTGATGACCGTGGTCTTGCGACCCTTCAGCGCCGTCATGGTGATATTGAAGAGGAACATCAGCACGACGACGACGATACCGACCTTGGCGATGAAGGTCTGCTCGAGGAATTCGCGGCCCTCATGGATGCGGAACATGTAGCCGACGACCGTCAGCCCTGCCGCCACGAAGAACATCCAGAACTGGAGGACGGCGAGTTTGGGGCTGTAAAGCTCCGTCTCGGTCTCCTCCGGGATCATGTAGTAGGTCGCACCCATGAAGCCCATGAGCAACCAGACGACAAGCGCATTGGTGTGGATCATGCGCACGATGTTGAAGGGCAGAAGCTCGGACAGCACGTTCGGCAGCACGTAGATCGTGCCGGCCACGACGCCGAAGAGAACCTGGGCGAGGAAGAGGCCAAGCGCGCCGTAGAAGTACAGCATCGCGACCTTTTGCGTTTGATATTTCATCTTTTTTCTCCTGAAACGCGTGTCGCTCAACCGGCGTCGTTCGGCGGCCAGTTCTGGGTCAAGATGCGGCTCGTCCATTCGAGGAAGTCGGCCAGATCGTTGAGTTCCTGTTCGGTGAGGTTGAACTGCGGCATCTGCCGCCGGCCTTCCGCCCCGCTCGGCTGCGCGGCCATCCAGGCTTTCAGCGCTTCGCGCGCACCTTCAGGGTCGTCGACACCGCCGTAGCGCTTCCACACATTGCCGAGTTCGGGCGCGAAATAGGCGCCTTCACCCAGCAGCGTGTGGCAGTTGATACAGGCGTTCTTCTCCCAGACATGCTTGCCGCGCGCCACGCTGTCGGTCAGCGTCGTCTCGTCGGTGGAGGTCGTTCGTATGAAATAGTGCGAGTGGGCCGTCAGCCCCACGAAGATCGCGAAGAAGAAGATGGACCCGCCATAGAAGACGTTGCGGGCCCCGGTCTTGGTAAGGCGCTCTGCCATCCCATGGTCCTTTCCTTGCCGGAAACCCCATGGCCCCGGCGAAAACCCCCGCCGACTTTCTGCCGGCGATCCCCTCGCCGACACTGCGGGACGTCTTCGTTCTAGCGGGAGGAAAAAAGCCTTCTTTGCGCATTGGCAAAGAGCCAGGCGGTTCGTCAGCCGATAAACGCGACGAAGATGGAACGGGCGAGCGCCAGCGACAAAAGCAGCGCCGGCCAGGCCAGGAGGGCCGGCCGCAGAGCGCTGCGGCTGGTGCGCAATTCCATGAAATCGAGGATGACGAAACGGCCCTTGGCATAGGCCATGACCAGCACAGCGGCAATCGGCACGAGAAGGCCGCCACTGAGGCCGCCCACAAGGGCGCCACCGACGGCGAGCGTCAGCAGCATGGCAAGGGTGGCGATGAACTGTTCGCGGGCCTGTCGGGTCATGGTTGTCTCAGGTCAGGTAGACGATCGGGAACATCACGAGCCAGACCAGGTCGATCGCATGCCACAGCGTCGCGATCATCACGACATTGCCGCGCGACGGACGCCAGGCGACGAGGAAGAGGACGACCGCGCCGAAGACGACGTGCAGCAGATGAAAGCCGGTGACGAGAAAATAGAGTTCGGCCAGCGTGCCGGCTGCGCCGATGCCGGAGCGGACCTCGATCCCATATTCAGTGAGTTTCACCGCCGCGAACACGAGGCCAAGGAGGCCTGCAAGGACGAGAGAACGGCGAACGCCCGAAAGGTCCGCGCCGCGGCGCACTGCCAGTGCCGCCTGCCAGCCGCTGAGAACAAGGAGAACCGTGTTGAGCGCGGCAAGGCCCGGATGGAGATGCGCCCGCAGGAGTGACGCATTTCCGACATCCACCAGCGTCAGCACCATGAAGGCGACGAGCAGCGCGCCGAAGGCCGCAAGTTCGCTCCACACCAGGATCCAGAGAAGAAGGCAATCGCCCTCCCCGCTCTCCGTCTCCGCAATCGCCGTGCGTATATCGTCCATTGTCGCCATGAGCCAGCCCTAGCTCATGAAGCCGCGGGCTTCTTTGCGCCGGCGCAAAGAGCGGCGATGCCGGGCGCCGCATGATGGCGGCAACAGAAAGGACCTTCCCATGACGGATGCACAGTTCGGTCTCCTCATCGCCGCTCCGGTTATCGCCGGCTTCGCCCTGATGCTCTACCGCATGGGCGTGCTGCAGGGCGCGGGAACGCTCTCTGCCGTCAGCGCCTCGGTGGTCATCGCAGCCGTGCTCTTCTTCGGCCAGTAGGAGGCGGCGATGGACGAACCGACACTCAACGCCGCCGACATCGGCCGGCTGGAAACGCTTCATCAGGCCCTGCTCGGTCTCTGCCTGCGCCTTGAAGAGGCCGCAAGCGAGCCGGGCACCGCCGGCGAGCTGCACGCGCTCGCCGAAGCCATTCCACCCGCGCTCAAGGCCGTGCACGAGCTGGAGGAGCGCCTGCTCTTTCCGGATTTCGATCGCCATGCAGGGTCCTGCTTCGCCGCCATGGCGATCGAGCGCCTGAAGGCGGAGCACCGCTGCGACCGGCTTGCGGCCGAGGAACTCGCGCTGACGCTGAAGGCCGTGGCCAACGGTCGTTGCGGACTGTCGCCCGAGACCGTGTCGCGCATGATAGGTGGCTTCCAGGAAAGCCTGCGCCGTCATGTCTTCTCCGAACAGATGATCCTCGAAACGCTCCTCGCCGCCAAGGCGGAAGCACGCGACGTCTTCGCCTGACGGCCGTCAGTCCCGCCCCATCGCTGCATTGCGCCCGCGCGACACCCAGGCCGCGCCCTCCTGCCGGTGCAGGAAACCGTTCGAAAAGCGCACGCCGGGATAGACTTTTGCCAGGTCTGCAATCGCCTCCTCGCCATCGATCCTGCCGTCGAGCACCGCGCGGTAAAGGCTCGCAACCTTCACCATGTCGCAATCCTGCGGCGAGAGCCGCACGCGCGACAGGCCCGCCTCGACGAGCGGCGCAAGATCGTCGATAAGCACGACGCAGCTGTTCGACAGGGTCTGCACACCGTTCAGCACAAGGAAGGACTGACGATCGACCGTGCGCAACGGCAGGCCGTCGGGCTCCTCGCCGCAGACGAACTGGCAGTTGTCCTTGGTCAACCCCTTGGAGCGGGCATGGGCGCAGCGTGCGGAAATGGCAAGCGGCATGCGGCCGAAGGCGAAGACCTCGAAGGAGAAATCCGGCATGGCCTCCAGCATCTGCCGGATGGAGCCGGCGGGCAGCTCCGGCGGCAGACAGATGTTCTGCGCACCGCGGGCCGCAAGCGTGCGGGCCGTCGCCGCATTGTAGACATTGACCAGCGGACCGATCGAATGCGGCCGGTCCTTGAGAAGGCCGAGCGCGGAAAGGTCGTTCGCCTCCACCGGATGCAGGCTATCGGCGATCAGGTCGCGCACATGCCGGCTTTCGCGCGGCAGCGTCACCATGGCGAGCGTCGAGAGCGTCACGCGCTTGCCCGCCGCCTCCAGCCGCTCGACGACCTCGGCGACATGCGGCTCGCTGAAATGCTGGCGCTTGGAACAGACCGTCTCGCCGAGCGTGACGTGCTCGACTACCGCCTCGTCGGCGATGCGGAAGTAGAAATCCCGCCATTTCGGCCCATCCCAGAGGAAATAGACCGGCCCGAGGCTCAGCGCCGGTTTGCCTGTCGTCGTCATCAGCGTCTCCTATCGCCAGCGTTTGTCATAGGCGCCCGTCGTCGTGCGCTGGCCCTCGCTCATCGCACGCAGCCGGGCGACAAGCGCTGCACGCTCGCCGGACGATGCACCGAGCGCTTTCTTGAGCGACGACACCACCTCGGCGACATAGGCCTTGCCGCGCTGGCGCCCCTCGATCTTCAGCGCCGAGACGCCGGCCTCCCGCAGCGCGTCGATTTCGTCGATGACATCGAGCGAAACGGGGTCCTCGAAGGCATAGCCCTCGACATCGCCGATCTCGAAGCGCCCCTTGCAGAGCGTCGGATAGCCCGACGCTTCGTCGGGGCCGAAGCGGTTGATCGTGTAGGCGCCGAGCTCGGAGACCAGGTCCGCGCCGTCCTGCCGGTAGCGCACATGGCTCGCCGGCGAGCAGACGCCGTTCATGTTGGGTGATTTTCCCGTCGCATAGGAGGAAAGCGAGCAGCGCCCCTCCGCCATGACGCAGAGCCCGCCGAAGGCGAAGACCTCGACCTCGCAGTCGATCTGGCGCGTCAGCCGGGCGATGTCCTGCACGGTCAAAACGCGCGGCAGCACGACACGCTTTGCCCCGAAGGCCTCGACAAGAAAGCGGATCGCCTCCGGGTTCGAGGCGGAGGCCTGGACGGAAACGTGCAGCCGCTGGTCCGGATATTTTTCCGCCACATAGGCCATCAGGCCGAAATCGGCGAGGATCAGCGCATCGGCGCCCATCGCCACCGCGTCGTCGGCGGCCGAATACCACAGCGCCTCGTCACCCGCGCGCATGAAGGTGTTGAGCGCGACGAAGGTCTCAACATGCTTGCGGCGGGCGAGCGTGATCGACTGGCGCAACTCCTCGCGGCTGAAATTGAGGCCCGGGAAGTTGCGGGCATTGGTCTCGTCGCGAAAGCCGCAATAGACGGCATCGGCACCGGCCTCCACCGCCTCACGGAAGGCGGCGGGGGTGCCGGCGGGGCAGATCAGTTCCATGTCGCGTCCCTTCCTTCGAGCGCCTTGCTGCGAATGTAGCGCGCCGTGCCGGCGATGAGCGGCGACAGCGGGCCGGCCAGCGCACCGAGTTCGCGCGGCAGGTCGATGGCGCTGTCGTCGAGTGCGTTGCGCAGCGCCAGCATCGCCTCCATGTCTCCGGTGACCGAAAGGTCGCGCGAGAAGAACAGCGCATCGGCATCGCAGCGACCTTCGAGCAGGCCGAGAAGCAGCACCAGCGGCCCCTCGATGCGCGCATCGACCAGCGGAGCCGCGCCGCGCGAGACGGCCAGCGCCTTCATGGCAGGCACGACAGTGAAATGCAGCGGCAGATCGACCGGCGAGAATCCGTAGCGGGTCTGGCGATACTCACCAAGTCGTTCGAAGAGATCGGGATGGGCCTTCAGCACACCGGAAAACAGGTGGCGCGCCACCCGTTCCACGAGCCAGAGAGGCGCAAGATCGACCGGTTTGACGAGAAGGGGCGGAAGCGATGGCATGCAGGACTTTCCAGAATCGAACGGCCGGACCCTAGGCAGCGTCGGGCGCCAAGAGTTTGCGCCAGCACAAAGACCGTGACGTTTTTCCCCGGCAAGGGAGCACCATGAAAGCCGATGCCCCCGTTCCGCGCCGTTTCGACAGTCTTCAGGATTTCGTCGCCCTCCTGGAGCGGCGGGCGCGGCTGACGCGCATCCGCGAGCCGGTCTCGCTCGTCCACGAGGTGACGGAAATCCATCGCCGCGTTTTGGCCGAGGGCGGGCCGGCGCTGCTCTTCGAGCGGCCGGTGGATGCCGCGGGCCGCATTCAGCCCATTCCGCTTCTCGCCAATCTCTTCGGTACACGCGAACGCATCGAATGGGGTTTCGGCCTTGAGGCCGGCGACCTGCCGCACCTTGCCGCCTTCCTCGCCGACCTGCGCGACCCCAGGCCGCCACGCTCCCTGCGCGATGCCTGGCAGAAGTTGCCGCATCTGAAGGCCGCCCTGTCGATGAACCCGCGCACGGTCCGCCGCGCCCCCTGCCAGGCGACCGTCTGGCAAGGCGAAGACGCCGATCTCGACCGCCTGCCGATCCAGACCTGCTGGCCGGGCGAACCCGCCCCCCTCGTCAGTTGGCCGCTCGTCATCACGCAGGCACCGGACGACCCGGCGGACATCAATGTCGGCATCTACCGCATGCAGAAGCTCGGCAAGAACCGGCTCATCCTGCGCTGGCTCGCCCATCGCGGCGGCGCGCGCCACCATCGCCTCTGGCAGGCGGCAGGGCGCGACATGCCGGTTGCGGTCGTCATCGGCGCCGACCCGGCGACGATCCTCTCCGCCGTCATGCCGCTGCCCGACGGCATGAGCGAGCTCAGCTTTGCCGGCGCGCTCAGCGGCCGCCGGCAGGAGACGGCCTGCGGCCTTACCGTCCCGCTGCCCATTCCCGCCAGCGCGGAGATCGTGCTCGAAGGCACGGTCTCGGCCGACGAGACGGCGGAGGAAGGTCCCTATGGCGACCACACCGGCTATTACAATGCCGTCGAGCCCTTCCCGGTCATGACGCTTTCGGCGATCACCCTGCGCAAGGACCCGCTCTATCTTTCCACCTATACCGGCCGGCCGCCGGACGAGCCGTCAAGACTCGGCGAGGCGATGAACGAACTCTTCGTGCCGCTGGTCAAACGCCAGTTCCCGGAAATCCTCGACCTGTGGCTACCGCCCGAGGCCTGCTCCTACCGTGCCATGGTGGTTTCCATCGACAAGCGCTATCCCGGCCAGGCGCGGCGGGTGATGATGGGCCTCTGGTCCATGCTGCCGCAGTTCAGCTACACCAAGCTGATCATCGCCGTCGACGGCGATATCGACGTGAAAAGCTGGCCGGACGTGATCTGGGCGCTCTCCACCCGCTTCGATGCCGGCCGCGACCTGATGCTCGTGGAAAACACGCCGATCGACTATCTCGACTTCGCCTCGCCCAAATCCGGCCTCGGCGGCAAGCTCGGGCTGGATGCGACACGAAAGATCGGCACGGAGAGCGAACGGGAATGGGGGCGGGTCCTCACTATGACACCCGACATCATCGCAAGGGTAGACAGCCTCTGGGCCTCTCTCGGCCTTTCGGAGCCGTCTGCGTGAGCATAGAACGGGTGATCGTCGGCGTAACCGGCGCATCCGGTGCAGGACTTGCCGTGCGCATCGTCGAGCGGCTCGCCGCGCTCGGCGACGTCGAGATCCATCTCGTGGTCTCCGATGCCGCGCGCCGCACGCTGGATCTCGAATGCGGCACGGACGCGCTGGAACACCTGCTGCCGCTCGTCCATCGCCACCATCCGACAAACGATATCGGCGCGTCGATTGCCAGCGGCTCGTTCCCCGTCCGCGGCATGATCGTCGCGCCCTGCTCCATGCAGACGCTCTCGGCCATCGCCACCGGCCGGACGGACACGCTGATCGGCCGTGCTGCCGATGTGCAACTGAAGGAACGCCGCCGGCTCGTTCTTCTCGCGCGCGAGACGCCGTTGCATCTCGGCCATCTGCGCAACATGTGCGCCGTGACGGAGATGGGTGCCATCGTCATGCCCCCGGTGCCGGCCTTCTACCATCGCCCGCAATCCGTGGCCGATATCATCGACCACCTCGCCGCCCGCGCCATCGATCTTCTGGCTATGCCGCACCCGTCTCTTGCACGCCCCTGGGAGGGGGCCGAGGGCGCGGGATAACGGAAAAGGCAAGGTATGAAACCGGGCCGCTCGAAGGAGCAGCCCGGTTTTTTGATGCCTTAGCCGATGCTCATCAGGCTCGCATTGCCACCGGCGGCGGCCGTGTTGATGGAGGTCGAGACCTCTTCGAGCAGCCAGTTGAGGCAATAGGCTTCCGCGCCTGCCCGGATTTCCGCCGTGGTGGCGGCCTGCGTCAGGACAAGCGGGCCGGGCAGCGCCGCGATGCGGCGGGCGGCCTCGACCACCCTCTCCCCATCCCCTTCGATGAGCGCACCCGCATAGGAACCATCCGCCGCCCAATCGGTCGACCAGGAAGTCAGGGCCGCAAGGCTCGCCGGAAGGCCGGCAAGTGTGGACTGGAGCCCGGAAGCGGCATCGATCACCGCCCTGTTGCCCGTGGCGAACACCGCGCCGAGCTGGGCGAGCAACCCTTCTTCCGTCATTGGCGCGAGAAGGATCCGGCCGCGCGGATGGAGCGCGTAAAGGTTCTTCTCGCCGACGGGACCAGGAAGTTCGAGGTCCAGTCCGAGCGCCGAATTGCTGCCGAGATCGCGCACTCGATCCGAAAGCTCCGACTTACCATTTCCGCGCAGCCACTGCGCAAAATCGAGCACTGCCGGCTGGATATGGACGGAGCTGTGTTGCGGGGGAACCGGCGGGACCTGCACGAGGCGGCCGATATAGAGAGGGCCGCCGGCCTTGGGCCCGGTGCCCGAAAGCCCCCGGCCGCCGAACGGCTGCACGCCGACAATGGCGCCGATGATGTTGCGGTTGACGTAGATATTGCCAGCCTTCACACGGCCGGTGACATGGGCAATCGTCTCGTCTAGGCGCGTGTGCAGGCCGAAAGTCAGGCCGTAACCCGTCGCATTGATGTCGTCGATCAGGCGGTCGACGTCTTCGCGCTTGTAGCGGATGACATGCAGGACCGGGCCGAACACTTCGCGCTCCAGATCGGCAAGCGACTGCAGCTCGATGATGGTGGGCGAAACGAAGGTGCCAAGGGCGGCCTCCGCGGGAAGCGCCACCTGCTCGATCTTGCGACCGCGCGCACGCATTTTCTCGATATGCGCCTCGATCGTCTGCTTGGCCTCCGCGGTGATGACCGGGCCGGTGTCGACACTGAGCTTGTCTGTGCGGCCGATCTTCAGTTCGGCAAGCGCGCCCTTCAACATGGTGAGCGTACGATCGGCGACGTCCTCCTGCAGGCACAGCACGCGTAGCGCCGAGCAGCGCTGGCCGGCACTGTCGAAGGCCGAGGCGATGACGTCGAACACCACCTGTTCGGCGAGCGCCGAGGAATCGACGATCATCGCATTCTGTCCGCCAGTCTCGGCGATCAGCGGAATCGGCTTGCCCACTGCCGACAGGCGGCCGGAGAGTTCCTTCTGGATGAGGCGGGCGACTTCCGTCGAGCCGGTGAACATCACGCCTGCCGTTTCCGGCGCACCGACAAGCGCGGCGCCGACGCGGCCGTCGCCCGGCAGCAGTTGCAGCGCACCGACCGGAATACCGGCTTCATGCAGAATGCGCACGGCCTCGGCGGCGATCAGCGGCGTTTCCTCCGCCGGCTTTGCCAGCACCGGGTTGCCGGCGACGAGCGCGGCCGCGATCTGACCGGAGAAGATCGCCAGCGGGAAGTTCCACGGGCTGATACAGACAATGGGGCCGAGCGGCGGATGGCCGGCACCCAGCGTACGCCGCGCCTGTTCGGCATAGTAGCGCAGGAAGTCGATCGCCTCGCGCACTTCGGCAATGGCATTGGCGGCGGACTTGCCCGCCTCGCGGATGGCAAGGCCGATCAGGGTCGCGATCTCCGCCTGCATCAGGTCGGCGGCGCGGTCGAGCCGGTCGCCGCGCTCGCGCGGCGGCACCGCCGCCCAGGCCGGAGCCGCTTCCAGCGCAAGCCTCGCGGCCTTCGCGACGCCTGCATCCGTGGTCTCGATGACGGTACCGACCATGTCCCTGTGATCGGCCGGATTGAGCACGGCCCGCCGCTCGCCCTCGCTGGAACCGTCGGCGATGACAGGCACGGCCTGCCATTCGACAGCAGCCGTCTTCGCAAGGTCCTGCGCCAGCCTCGCCAGCACAGTCTCGTTGGAAAGATCGAGGCCGGCGGAATTCAGGCGGCCCTTGCCGTAGAGGTCTGCGGGAAGCGCGATCTTGTCATGCTTGCCGCCCGGCACTGGCATGGCGCGCACCACGCCCGCCGGATCGGCGATGAGCTCGTCGACCGAGATGGCCGGATCGGCAATGCGGTTGACGAAGGAGGAATTCGCACCGTTTTCCAGCAGGCGGCGGACGAGATAGGCGAGCAGCGTCTCATGCGTGCCGACCGGTGCATAAATACGGCACGGGCGGTTCAGCTTCTCCTGGCCGACGACCTCGTCATAGAGCGGTTCGCCCATGCCGTGCAGGCACTGGAACTCGTAGTCGCCGACGCGGAAATCCGGACCGGCAAGCTGGTAGATTGTGGCGAGCGACTGGGCGTTGTGCGTGGCAAACTGCGGGAAGACCACATCCTTCGCCGCCAGCAGCTTCTGGGCGCAGGCGATGTAGGAGATGTCCGTGTGGATTTTCCGCGTGAAGACGGGGAACTCTTCCAGCCCGTCGAGCTGCGCGCGCTTGATCTCGGCGTCCCAATAGGCGCCTTTGACGAGGCGCACCATGATGCGCCGGTTGGAACGTCGGGCAAGATCGATGATGAAATCAAGCACGAAGGGGCAGCGCTTGCCATAGGCCTGCACCACGAAGCCGACGCCATCCCAGCGTGCGAGGGCCGGATCGTGGCAAAGCTCCTCCAGCAGATCGAGCGACAGCTCCAACCGGTCAGCCTCCTCGGCATCGATGTTGAGGCCGATATTGTAGGACTTCGCGATGGCGGCCAGCGCCTTCACCTTGGGCAACAGCTCGCCCATCACCCGCTCTGCCTGGGCGCGTACATAGCGCGGATGCAGAGCAGACAGCTTGATCGAGATGCCGGGGCCTTCATAGATGCCGCGGCCGGCCGAGGCCTTGCCGATGGCGTGGATGGCGTTTTCGTAGTCGCGATAATAGCGCTCCGCATCCGCGGCCGTCGTCGCCGCCTCGCCGAGCATGTCGTAGGAATAGCGGAAGCCCTTGCGCTCCATGGCACGCGAATTGCGCAGCGCCTCGTCGATCGTCTCGCCAGTGACGAACTGCTCGCCCATCATGCGCATGGCCATATCGACACCGCGGCGGATGACAGGCTCGCCGCAGCGGGCGATGAGGCGCGTGAGGGCAGCGGAAAGGCCGCGATCATTGACGGTGGAGGTGAGCTTACCCGTAACCACGAGGCCCCAGGTGGCGGCATTGACGAAGAGCGAACGACCGCCCCCCATATGCGACTTCCAGTCGCCTTCCGAAATCTTGTCGCGGATCAGCGCGTCGCGGGTCGCGTTGTCGGGAATGCGCAGCAGCGCCTCGGCAAGGCACATCAGCGCGACGCCCTCCTGGCTGGAGAGCGAATATTCGTGCACCAGCCCCTCGACGCCGGTGCCCTTGTGCTTGGCACGCAGCGCGACGATCAGTGTGCGGGCGGTCTCCCGGATGCGCGCGACAGCATCTGCCGGAAGGGTGGCCTTTTCGAGCAGAGGGCGAACCGCGTCCTCTTCCGGCGTACGATAGGCGGCGGTGATGCGCTGGCGCAGCTCGCTCTGCGGCCGGATCGGCGGCGCAAAATCAGCGAAAGCGGAGATTTGTTGTTCGTTTGCAGACTGGACCATTTCCATCACCATCTCGGGTTCGGCCACTGGATGCGAGGAGAGGATACACCGCTTGCCGATGCATTCCAGCCTCATGGCACTGGCGCGGAAGATAGTCGATTGCCTTGCGACTTTCTCACCATTATAGGAGCATAGACAGGATCTATCTCCATATATTCGCGCCAGAAGTGAGATTAATGTCCAAGATAAAGCCTATACATAGTGAAATAGACGCAATCGACCGCAAGATCCTCGATCTTCTCGTTGAAAATGCACGGATTTCCATCACAGAAATGTCCGAAATCGTCGGGCTTTCGAAGACCCCCTGCACGCTGCGTCTGCAACGCCTGATCAATGACGGCTATATCGACGGCTTCCGCGCCGTGCTCAACCCGAAGAAACTCGGGCTCGACCATGTCGCCTTCGCCGAGGTGAAGCTTTCGGACACCAAGGAAGCGGCGCTCAACGCCTTCAACAGCGCGGTGCGCAAGATCAAGGAGGTCGAGGAGTGCCACATGATCGCCGGCCGCTTCGACTATCTGATCAAGATCCGCACCGCCGATATCCGCCGCTACCGGGAGGTGCTGGGCGAGAAGATCTCGAGCCTGCCGAATGTCGCCAGCACCTCGACCTCCGTCGCCATGGAATCCATCAAGGAAGGCGGGCGATGAACCCGGTCAGCCGTTGCGGCGGAAGCCTTCGCTGGCCGTGAGCAGGCTGCGCGTATAGTCCTGCGTCACCCGGTGCGCCGCAAGGTCCGTGGAGGCGAGTTGTTCCACCGCCTGCCCGTGCTGCATGACCATCAGCCGGTCGCACATATGGGTGACGACGGCAAGGTCGTGGCTGACCATGACGAAAGTGAGCTTGCGCGCCGCGCGCACCTGTTCGAGCAGGTTCAGCACCTCGGCCTGCACCGAGGCATCAAGTGCGGAGGTCGGCTCGTCGAGCAGCAGGATGGACGGTTCGAGGATCAGGGCCCGGGCGATCGCCACGCGCTGGCGCTGGCCGCCGGAAAGCTGGTGCGAATAGCGGAAGCGGAAGCTCGCGCCGAGCCCCACCTCGTCCAGCGCCCGCACGATGCGGCTTTCAGAATTGTCGAAGCCGTGGATGGCGAGCGGTTCCAGCAACAGCCGGTCGACCGTCTGGCGCGGGTGCAGCGATCCATAGGGATCCTGAAACACCATCTGCACCTGTCGATAAAAAGCTTTGTCGCGCTTGTCGCCAAGCACCTTGCCGTCGACGCTGATCGTGCCATCGGAAACCGGCGCGAGCCCGGCAACCGCCCGCAGCAGCGTCGACTTGCCGGAGCCGGATTCGCCGACCAGCCCGAAAGATTCGCCCGGCGCCACCACGAGGCTGACATTCTCAAGGGCGACGAAATCGTCGAAGACGACGCTGAGGCCGTCGATGGCAAGAGCCGCGGTCATAGCGCCCACTCCGGCTTGCGGTCGAGAACCGGCAAGGGATGCCGGTCGACACCGATCTGCGGCATGCAGTTGAGCAGGCCCCGCGTATAGGGGTGCTCGGCCTCGGAAAGCCGGGAGGCCGGCAACTCCTCGACGATGCGCCCGGCATACATGACGATGACCCGGTCGCAGAAGGACGACACCAGCCTGAGATCGTGCGAGATGAAGATCAGCCCCATACCGCGATCGGCGACCAGCCGGTGGAGGATGCCGAGTACTTCGAGCTGGACGGTCACGTCGAGCGCCGAGGTCGGTTCGTCGGCGATCAAAAGCTCCGGTCCCGCCACCAGCATCATGGCGATCATCGCACGCTGGCCCATACCGCCGGAGACCTCGTGCGGATAAAGGTCGAAGACACGTTCGGGGTCGCGAATCTGCACGGCGGCCAGCATGTCGAGCGCTCGCCTGCGCGCTTCCGCCCTGCCGACCGGCTCGTGTGTGCGCAGCGTCTCGATGATCTGGCGGCCGATGCTCATGACCGGATTGAGCGAATATTTCGGATCCTGCAGGATCATGGCGATGCGTTTGCCGCGCAGGGCGCGCCGCTCCGCCTTCGAGGCCGCGGTGAGATCGATGCCGTTGAAATCCAGCTTTTCCGCCGAGATCCGGCCGTGCTCCGGCGTCAGCCCCATGATGGCGCGGCCGGTCTGCGACTTGCCCGAGCCGCTTTCGCCGACAATGCCGAGCCGTTCTCGGCCGAGCGTGAAGGACACGCCACGCACCGCCTCGACCACGCCGGTGCGGGTGGGGAACGTGACGCGCAGCTCCTTGACGTCGAGAAGCGCGCTCATTGGCTGCTCCCGCGGGGATCCAGCGCATCGCGCAGGCCATCGCCCAAGAGGTTGAAGCCGAGGCTGACGACGAGAATGGCAAAGCCCGGCATGGCGGCCACCCACCACTGGTCGAGGATGAAGCGGCGGCCAGAGGCGATCATCGCGCCCCATTCCGGCAGCGGCGGCTGCGCGCCGAGACCGAGGAAGCCGAGGCCTGCCGCCGTCAGGATGATGCCCGCCATGTCGAGCGTCACGCGCACGATAAGCGAGGAGATGCAGAGCGGCATGATGTGACGCAGCACGATGCGCCAGGGCGAGGCGCCCATCAGCCGCACGGCCGAGATATAGTCGGAGTTTCGCACCGTCAGCGTCTCGGCGCGGGCAATGCGCGCATAGGGCGGCCAGGAGGTGATGGCAATGGCGATGATGGCATTGCCGATGCCGGGCCCGAGCGCCGCGACGAAGGCGAGTGCCAGCACGAGCTTCGGGAAGGCAAGGAAGATGTCGGTGATGCGCATCAGCACGGCATCCACCCAGCCGCCGGCATAACCGGCGACGGTGCCGACCAGAAGGCCGAGCGGCGCGGCGATGATGGCGACCAGCAGCACGACCTGAAGCGTCAGGCGCGAGCCGTAGATGAGGCGCGAAAGGATATCGCGGCCCTGGTCGTCCGTGCCGAGCCAATGGGTGGCGTCCGGCGACAGGAGGCGGGACTTGGCAAGATCCCCGACATAGGGCGAATGCGGCGCAAGCAGCGGCGCGAAAACCGCAAGCACGATCAGTGCAAGGATGATCAGCAAGCCGATAACGGCAAGCCGGTTGGCGGCAAACCGCCGCCAGGTGACATAGGCGCGGCCGAGCCGGGCCTGCAGGCGCGATTGCGGCCGGTCGGTCAAAAGCCATTCACGGCGGGTCATGGCAGTCTCGTTCATCGTGTCCTCGTCCGCGGATCGAGCATGCGGTAGAGCACGTCGGATAACAGGTTGATGGCGATGAAGACGGAACCGATGACGATGGTACCGCCGAGAACCGCGTTCATGTCGGCATTCTGCAGCGAATTGGTGATGTAGAGGCCGAGGCCCGGCCAGGCGAAGACGGTCTCCGTCAGCACCGAGCCCTCCAGCAGGCCGGCATAGGAGAGCGCGATCACCGTAACGAGCGGCACGGCCGCGTTGCGCAGCGCATGGCCCCAGATGATGCGGGTTTCCGACAGGCCCTTGGCGCGCGCCGCGACGATGTATTCCTGGCCGAGTTCATTCAGCATGAAGGACCGCGTCATGCGGCTGATATAGGCAAGCGAGAAATAGCCGAGCAGCGACCCCGGCAGCACGATATGCGAGACGATGTCGCGGAAAGCCGCCCAGTCGCGGTTGAGGATCGCGTCGAGCAGGAAAAAGCCGGTGATCGGCGTGAAGGTATATTCGAACACCACATCGATGCGGCCGGGACCGGACGTCCAGCCGAGACGGGCATAGAACACCAGGAGGGCAAGGAGGCCGAGCCAGAAGATCGGCACCGAGTAGCCGACGAGGCCGACGATGCGCACGATCTGGTCGGCAAGACTGCCGCGCCGGACGGCCGCGAGCACTCCGAGCGGAATGCCGAAGGACGCCCCGATGAGCGTACCGACGGTGGCAAGTTCCATGGTCGCCGGGAAAACGCGGCGAATATCGGTCATCACCGGATTGGTGGTAAGCACCGAGGTGCCGAAGTCGCCCTGCAGCACGCCTTTCACATAGAGGAAGAACTGCTGGTAGTAGGGCAGGTTAAAGCCCATTTCCTGCCGCACGCGTTCAACGACATGGGCGGGCGCCCGGTCACCGACGATCGCCAACACCGGATCGATCGGCACGACACGGCCGATGAAGAAGGTGACGGCGAGAAGGCCGAGATAGGTGGTGGCGACGACCACGACGAAGCCGGCGATCGACTTGAGGGTCGCAAAGGCGCGCCGGTTGGCGCGCCTTGCCGGCATTTGTCTTTCAGCAGTGCTCAAGGAACCGATCCTTCCGGGTCATTCCTTGGACACGGTGGCGAGGAAGTTCGTGTCCATGGTCGGGCCGAGCTTGTAGTTCTTCACCGCGCCGCGCACACCGGCCACTTCGGTCTGCTGGAAGATCATGACGAAGGGGCTCGTATCCAGCGCCTGCTGCTGCAGCTTCTTGTACATCTCGGCGCGCTTGTCGTTGTCGCGCTCCAGAAGCGCAGCTTTCGCCTCTGCGGTCAGCTCAGGGATATCCCATGCGTTACGCCAGGCCAGCGTCTTGACCGAGGCCTCGTCGCCATTGTCGGGGTTCGACGTGAAGGCTTCCGCGTTCGAGTTCGGATCCCAGTAATCCATGCCCCACTGGCCGATATACATATCGTGGTTGCGGGCGCGGTACTTGGTCAGCGTCTGCTTACCATCCCCAGGAATGATCTCGACCTTCACGCCGGCCTGGCCGGCGGTCTGCTGGAAGGATTCGGCAATGCCGGTCACGGGCTGCGTGTTGCGCACGTCGAAGGTGACGGAGAAGCCGTCCTTCAGGCCCGCCTTTTCCAGAAGCTCCTTCGCCTTGGCAACGTCGAACTTGTAAGGGCTCGCATCGAGCGCACCGAGCACGCCCTTGGCCTGATAGGTCTGGCGAATCTCGCCGATACCCTTGATCAGCGTGGCACCGATCGCATCATAATCGACGAGATATTTGAGCGCCTCGCGCACTTCCGGCTTGGAGAGGTTCTCGTTCTTCTGGTTGAGGCTGATATAGTAGACCGTGCCCTTTGCCGCGCTGGTGGTGGCAAGATCGGCATTCTTGGAAACGGCCTCGAAATCGCCCGGCTCGAGATTACGCGCGACGTCAATATCGCCGGCCTCGAGCATCAGGCGCTGGGTCGCGCTTTCCTTGACGTGGCGGTAAATGACGCGGGTGAGCGCCGGCTTGTCACCGTAGTAGTTGTCGTTGCGCTCCATCACGAGGATTTCGTTGGCGCGCCAGTCGCGAATCTTGAACGGGCCGGAGCCGGCATAGTTGGTCTTCAGCCATGCATAACCGAAATCGGTATCGTATTTGTATTCATCGCTCGGCGTCTTGGCTTCGGCATGCTCCATGACAAGCTTCTTGTCGAGCACCGCGCCCACCGTCGCGGTGAGGCAGTTGAGCACAAAGCTCGGCGCATAGGCCTTGTCGACGGTGAAGACGAATGTGCCCGCGTCCACTGCCTTGGCTTTTTCGGCGACATTGTCGCCGGTCAGGCCGAACTGGGTGAGGATGAAGGCCGGGCTTTTGTCGAGCTTGACGACACGCTCGAACGACCAGGCGACATCCTCGGCGGTGACCGGGTTGCCGGACGCGAATTTGATGCCGGGCTTCAGCTTGAACGTATAGGTCAGGCCGTCCTCGGAGACCTCCCAGCTCTCGGCGATGCCACCCTTGACCTTGGTCGTATCCGCAACATCAAGACGCACCAGCATGTCATAACCGTTGCCGAGGAATTCGGCAGGGCTCAGCTCGAAGGATTCGGCCGGGTCGAGCGTGATCGTGTCATCGATCGCCCAGGCCTGCACCAGCGTATCGGCCGGCGTCTCGGCAAAGGCCGGCGCCACGCCGCCGGACGCTAACAACAACGAAAAGGCTACGCCGGCAAGCAGCGGACGAACGCGTACGGTGATGTTTTCCCTGATCATTCCAGTTCCCCGTTTCACACGATTTTCCCTTGGCGCCCATGCACGCGCGTGCACCCGATGCCATTTTTAAAATTCAATCACGATATCGACGGCAAAGACAATCCCCCTTCAGGACGATACAGGGGAAATCACCCGGCGCCACTCCTGCGGGAACGACAGGAATGACGATTGCCAAGCAATATGAAAGCCTTTGCTAACGAAAGCGGTGCGGCACCGCTCGCATCACACGGCCGAAAGACGCAACCATTCCGCGCAACCCTGAAGTGCCGTGCGGTCGTCAAGAAGCAGGTGAACGGGGAAGCTTTCCATGAAATCCGCCTGACGGCCCTTCGCCAGGAAGGCTTCGAGGAACGTCTGATCTTGCGCGAGAGGCCCGGCAAAGGCGCGGGAGACGCCGCCCGAGAGATAGACGCCCGAAAAGGGCAGATAGGCGAGCGCAAGATCACCGCAGACCCGCCCGAGCAGGCGCATGAACACATGACCTGCCTCTTCACAGTCCCTGTCCGCCTTCGCGACCGCAAGCCGCGACACCTCAACCGCAGTCGTTGCAAGGGGCCCGCGCCTGGCTTGGGCGCATTGCCATTGATAGATCTCGAAGAGGCCGCGGCCCGACAGGGCACGCTCCACCGACGCCCGCCCGCGCCCCACCGAAAGCGCGCCCTGCAGCGAAAACTCCACTTCGCCGGCGAGCGGCAGCGTCATGTGCCCGCATTCCGCCGCCACGACATGGGGCGCTCCACCAAAACGGGAGGGGCACCAGGCCGAAGCATTGAAGCCCGTACCGGCACCGAGCACCAGCCGTGGCCCCGGCTGCCCGGATGCCCTGCCCGGCGTCAGGCATTGCGTCTCCAGCCTTTCCACCTGACCCATCGCGTAGCCGAGCGCCTCGAAATCGTTGATGAAATCGACCCGGTCAGCACCGGAGGTCAGCGCCACGCGATCTCGTCTGATGGTCCAGTCCCGGTTCGTCAGCGTGGCCCCTTCGGCCGTCGCCACGGCCGCAAGTGCGATGCAGACACGGTCGACGCGGCTTTCCCCGCGCTCGCGCAGGAACGCCGCCGCCACGGCATAAAAGTCCTCGAAATCATCATTGGCATAACTGCTCGTGCTCTCGGAGAGCAGGACGCCGTCACGAACGAGGCCAAGGCGGGTATTGGTTCCACCGATATCGCAGGCAAGTGCAAGCATGGGGATCCGCCTATCGTGCAATCGGCTGGGCCGTGCCGGCGGCAGCGGCCCGATAGGCCGCATCGATCATCGCGAAGGCCCTGCGACCGTCTTCCAGGGTGACGGGCATCGGACCACCGTGCTTCAGGGCATCGACGAAAGCCCAGGCGACATGCTCGTGAAACACGCCCGTCTTGAACGAAGGCACGATCGGCGAGGCCGACCATCCCCCCTCCTCGCCGCGCCGGAAAACACGCAAAAAATCGGTCTCGCGTGTCGGACGCGAGGCAATGTCCACGCCGGAAAGCAGGATCGATCCTTCCGTGCCGTAGATCTCGATCGATGTATCGGCGCCGGCAAAACACCAGCTCGTCGTCACCTCGGCAATCATGCCATCCGCATAGCGGAAGGTGGCGACTGCCGTGTCCTCCACCGGCAGGCCGAGCGTGGACGAGAGCGTGGCATAGGCGGTTTCCGGCTCGCCGAACATCCAGCGCAGGAAATCAGCGGCGTGCACGCCTTCGTCGAGCAGCGTGCCGCCGCCCGAGCGCGCCGGATCGACGAACCAGGCAGAGCGGAAGGTCTCCGTCAGGCCGTGACTGTGACCATGCCGCACACGGCACAGCGTTATCCGGCCAAGCGTCTTCTCTTTCAGGAGGCGCGCGATCTCATGGTTGGCGGGATCGAAGCGCTTCGGGAAACTCTGCATGAAGCGGATGCCCGTGCGGGCCACCACGTCGGCGATGGCATCGCACTGCGCCTGATCGATGCCGAGCGGCTTTTCGCAAAGCACCGGCCGGCCGGCCGCGGCGGCCGCCTCCACCAGTGGCAAATGCGCATCCGTCGCCGAGCAGATGGCGACCGCGTGGCTCTTGCGGATGAGGGTCGCAAGATCGTGTGCAACCTCAAGGCCGTGACGGGCGGCAAAGTCCGCAGCCGCCGTTTCGGACGCATCCCAGACGCCGACGACCTTCACCTCGGGCCGCTCCAGAAAGGCACGGGTCCAGAAGTTGGCGTGGTAGTGCTCGACGCCGAGTATCGCGATCTTCAGGCGCATCCGGCCTTCTCCCCTTCCCTGCCGACCGGCATTCGCGTGCCGGCCTGCGCTGCTGCATAAAGTGTTTCCGCCACCTCGATCGAGCGCAGCCCGGCGGCGGCCGTGTCGTCGGCCGGCGCCTCGCCACGCACGGTCGACAACCAGTGGCGATGATGGGCCGCACCAAGCGGCTCATCCGGCAGGTCGGGCCCCGACCAGCCCGCCATACCGGTAACGGATGGCGCGTTGATGGCTGCTCCGCCACGCTCGGTGCGCAGCCAGACCGTGCCATGCTCGGCATAGAGCTCCAGGCGGAAACGGTCACATCCGGCAAGTTCGGTGTAGCTCATCTCATGGCTCACCCGTGTGCCGCCGGCTACCCTGTAGGTAGCGAGTACATTGTCTTCGAGCTCCGTCCGCACCGTTCTCCCGTCGGCCAGCCGGCGCTCAGGCCGCGCCGTCATCATGTCGGCGGCAACAGACTCGATCGGGCCGAGGAGATGTTGCGTGAGGTCGATGCCATGCACCCCGAGCTGCATGACGACGCCGCCCGAAACGTTGCCGGGCTTGAAGAACCAGTCGTTCCAGTCCGCTCCCGGCGTGGCGTTGCGAAGGCGCACGGAGTGGATGGCGCCAAGCATACCGGCCTCGATCTGGCTGCGCAGCCAGCGCACCTCGGGAAAATAACGATGCATGAAACTGACGGTAAGGTGCCGTCCCGCCCGCTCATCTGCGGCGAGGATGGCACGGCATTGTTCGCTGGAGAGCGCCATCGGCTTCTGCAGGAGCACCCGCTTGCCAGCCCCCAGCGCATCGATCGCGATACGCTCATGCGTGTCGTCGGGCGTCGCGATGACGACGGCGTCGATTGCGCCGTCGTCCAGCACGCGGCGATAATCGGTCTCGGCCCGGCCGATGCCGAGCGCCGCAGCCTTCGCCTCTGTTGCCTCCGCTCGCCTTCCGGCAAGAACGGCGATATCGGCCCCGCCGGCGGCACGAAGACCGTTGATGTGGTAGTCGGCGATGAAACCCGCGCCGATGACAGCGACGGCGATCCGATCGGCAGCCGAACGGGACATGATGATCAATCCGCTTGGGTGACAAGGGAACGCCCGCCATGGCAGGCGCCCGGTTTCTTCAGGAGGTCAGGGCGCCCATTGGCCCTCAACCGACACAGCTGCGGCGTTCGCCGCCTTCAGTGGGGCGGTGTAGGTGTACGTGAGCACGTCCTTCGCCTCGCCTGGAATACGGTTCGTCGCCTTGAGGTAGTCGGCAATTGCCGCCATGTCCTCGACATAGGACGTATCGATATCCGGCTTGAAGGTGTAGTCGCCGAGAAGCGTAGTGTTCATCTCGACCGGCTGCTTCTGGAAGTCGGAGAAGATCTTCAGGACCTCGTCCTTGTTGGCGGGGTTGGCGACATAGGCTTGTGCCTTGGTGAGAACCTTCACCAGCGCCTCCGTCGCGACGGGATGGGCGCGCACCCAATCCTGCGAGGCGACCCAGACGGTTCGGTTGTTGGAGACGGCGACATCCTCGCCGCTGTTCTTGGCAAAGAAGCTCTTCGTGCCCGTATGCACGATCTTGGCGCCCTGCTCCTGCACCGCACGATAGGGGAAGGGCTCCCAGAAGATGATGCCCTGGATCTCGTTGTTGGCCATGGCGGCCATGGCCTCCGGCGGCGCAAGGTTCACCGTCTGGAGCTTTGCGGCATCGAGGCCGTAGTGCTTGGCGACATTGGCAAGCAGGGCGCCCGAGGTGGAGGAGACCAGCAGGCCGAACTTCACCTTTGCGAGGTCCTCCGGATTCTCGACGCCGGCATCCTTGCGGACCACGATCTTTTCCAACCCGTGGCTGACGGCATTCGTGCCGAGGATCACGACGGGTACGCCATTGTGCGCCATCGAGACCGGCGGCAGGTTGCCGGGCGTCCAGAGCTGGATCTCGTCGGCGAGCAGCGCCTCACCGGCGAGATTGCCGGACGCGAAGGTCTTGAACTCGACGGTCTTGAAGCCGGCCTCGTCAAACCAGCCTTTCTCCTTGGCAACGATATGGACGAGGAACGGCAGGTCCGGACCGATGCTGATGGACAGCGTGTCGGTTTCAACCTCCGTGGCGGCGGACGGGCCGGCTGCAAGGAGCAGGCCGGCTATGGCGGCGGATATCAGGGATTTCAAGACGATGCGCATGTGGTTCTCCCTCTTGTTGTGTGAATGAGGCCTGCGTTCAGGCGCCATGCCAGCGCCCGATCCAGCGTTTGATCGCGGCGCCGATCGCCGCGTCGGTGACAAGGTTGAGCGCGCCGATGAGCAGGATACCGACGACGATGACGCCAACGGAACCACCGGTGTTGCGCTCGTTGATGATCATGTAGCCAAGCCCCCGGTCGGCGGCGATCAGCTCGGCGGCGACCAGCACCCCGAAGCTCAGCCCCCAGCCGATACGCACGCCCGTTGCCAGATCGGGCGCGGCGGCCGGTACGGCGACACGCAGGAGAAGCGGCACGCCGCTGAGACCGAAGGTCTGCGCCGCCTTCAGCAGCATAGGATCGATGCTGCGCATACCCTGATAAGCGGCCGTGACGACCGGGAAGAAGGCGCCGAGGAAGATGATAAAGAACTTCGACGGCTCGCCGAGACCGAACCAGATGATCGCAAGCGGGATCCAGGCGAGCGGCGGGATCGGGCGCAGCAGCTCGATCAGCGGCCGCGCGATGGCGCCGAAGCCACGATACCATCCCGCCGCGATGCCGACTGTCGCACCCGCCAGCGCACCGAGCAGGAAGCCGGAAAAGACGCGCAGCAGGCTCCAGAACAGGTTGTCGGCGACAGTTTCGGCCGTCAGGCGCTCGGCCGCGGCGCGGATCGCGAGCGACGGGCTCGGGAAGATCGCCGGATCGATCAGCCCGGTGCGGGCGCTGATTTCCCAGGCGGCGACGGCAAGGACCGCGCCGATGACGCCGAGGGTCAGGTCGCTTGCTGCGGAAAGGCAGGAAAACGACTTCATCGGCGCACCCGTTCGAGCTCAGCCGCCCAGGGCAGCATGGCGCGCTCCAGCGCCATCAGGCCGGCGGAGATGACAAAGCCGATGAGGCCGATGACCAGCATGCCGATGATGGTGATCTCGCTGCGGTAGAAGGTACGGGCCTCCATGATCAGCGCACCGAGCCCCTCGATGGTGCCGATCATCTCGGCCCCGACGATGACCATGAAGCCGACGCCGAGCGCCATGCGCGCGCCGGCGAAGACGCGCGGCAGGGCGGCGGGCAGCACGACGCTGCGATAGAGCTCCAGCCCCCTCAGCCCGAAAATTCGCGCCGCGCGGACAAGCATCGGATCGACATAGCGTACGCCGGCAATCACGTTGGACAGCATGACCCAGAAGCAGCCGTAGCCGATGAGGAAAACCTTGGTCAGCTCGCCCGCGCCGAACCAGACGATGACCAGCGGCAGGAGGCTGAGCGTCGCGACCGAGCGGCAGAAGACGATCAGCGGTGCCGTCAGCTTGTCCACGACAGGCAGGGCGCCGACGACGAGACCGAGCGGGATCGCAAGGACCAGCGCCGCGCCGTAGCCCTGCAGCACACGCAGGATGGTGGTCAGTGCATGCGACCAGATCGAGACGCCGGTCGGAAAGCCCGTCGTCGACAACTCGACGAAACCCTGCGCGATACGGCTGACGGGCGGGAACTGGTAGGGCTTGAGGACACCGTAGCGCACCCCGGCCTCCCAGAGGAGGAGGAGTGCCGCAAAGGCGGCAAGCGGCGGAAGTGTCCGGACGAGTTTGCGCGTCATGTCGAAAGCTCGTTCCAGATGGCCTGATAGAGCGCATTGAAGGTCGGATCGGTGCGTAGGCGCGGACGCGGCAGGTCGACCGGGAAGATGCGCTTGATACGTCCCGGATTGGGCGCCAGAAGCACGATCCGGTCCGACAGCATCAACGCCTCGCTGATCGAATGGGTGACGAAGACGATCGTCTTGCGCCGCGCCTCCCAGATACGCAGCAGCTCCTGCTGCAGTTCGATGCGCGTCAGCTCGTCGAGCGCACCGAAGGGCTCGTCCATCAGGAGGATCTGCGGATCGAGCGCCAGCGCGCGGGCAATGGAGACGCGCTGCTGCATGCCGCCCGACATTTCCCGCGGATAGCGCCCCGCCGCCGCTTCAAGGCCGACGAGCGCCAGGAGTTCCAGGGCGCGCCGCCGGCGCTCGGCCTTGGCAAGACCGGATTTACGGAAACCGAAGGCGACATTGTCCACCGCCGTCAACCAGGGAAACAGCGCATGCTGCTGGAAGACGACGCCCTGCCCCTGTCCCGGTCCAGTGACGACCTTGCCGGCAATGGTGATCCGGCCGGCCGAAACATCCTCAAGTCCGGCGATCATGTTGAGGAGGGTCGTCTTGCCGCAGCCGCTGCGGCCGATGAACGAAACGAATTCGTTCTCTGCGATGGAAAGATCGATGCTGTCGAGCACCGGAACGGCGCCGCCGCTGCGCTGCGTGAACACCTTGCGCGCACTGTCGATGCGGATGAAGTCCGTTCCGGCAGGATTCTGGCCTTCCGCCCGGCCGACCGGGCTGCGTCGTTCGATGACTTGGCTTTGCGACACGACGGACTCCCCTTCCGATCGCTGCGACGGACGGTCTTTGCCGATCCGGAAGCCAAGCGTATACGTGAAAATCAAATTGTAAAGTGCAATTTGTATCCGCTATAATACAATCAAACACGAACAGGAGGCCCGCCTCCCTCGACCATCCGCGGGAACGGCGGGATTGCCGGGGCGGGATTCAAAATGTATCCGGTTAGAAGCAACAAGAAACACACACGAATCGACGAACGGGGCAGACCCTTGCGCGCAGCCTCTTCACATGCGGTCCTTGTGTCCCTCAGGGACCAGATTGCCCGACTCGACGACGGCGCGCGGCTGCCGACGGTGCGTGAGCTGATGCGCAGCCATCAGGTCAGCCAGGCGACCGTGCAGGAGGCGCTGACGCGTCTGCGCGAAGAAGGGCTTCTCACCTCGCAGGTCGGCCGCGGAACCTATGTTGTCAAGGACGGCGACGCGGCCACGCCGGATGGCGCCGGCCCCGCCAGACACCTCGACAGCCTTCTGATCCTGTCGAATGCCAGCCTCAACGAGCGCTGCGTGCTGGTGCAGAACCACATCGTCGGGCACCTGTCGCGCACCGGCAGCAAGGTGGTGCAGATCTCCTACCACAATACGGGCCATCTGCTGGACATCCTGACATCGGTTCCGGATTTCGACGCTGCGATCCTCCAGTCCCACTACGAGAACATCCCGATCCGGCTGCTCAATCTGCTCCAGGGCAAGACGCGCGCCCTCGTCGTCGACGGCAACTCCGTCGCGGGCGTCGATATCGACCGGGTCGGCACCGACTGGGAGGAGGCGCTGGACCTCGCGCTCGAGCATCTTTCGGAGCTGGGACACCGCTCCATCGCCCTGGTTTCGCTGGATTCAATGGCGCAGCCGATCCTCTCCGTGCGGCGCGCCTTCGACCGTATTGGCCGCCGCCACAAGACGGGCTGGGAGCACACCGAAAGCATCGCGCTCGGCGGTGTGCTGCACCCCACGCAACGGGTCGGTGACGCCTTGAAAACAGCGCTCGGCGCACTTGTCGACCGGCACGGCCGGCTTCCTTTCACGGCAATGGCAACGCTCGGCATTTCCGACTCTCTCGGCATCCGGCAATGCCTCACCGAAATGGGCATCTCATGCCCACAGGACCTCAGCCTCGTCGTACTCGGCCACCACGACGTTCCGACCGAACATTTCGGCTTCATGAGCATGGCCGGCAGTTCGTATCTGGCGGCCGCAAGGAGCCTGATCGAGGTCATCCACAAGCGTATCGAAGCGCCGCGCGAGGCGCCCCAGATCGTCTATCTCGACTGCGTTGCCGAGTTCCGCGAAAGCACCGGCGCACCGTCCCGCTGACAGACACACGCCAGCCGGACGACGACATACATCATCAGCCCAAAAACACGCTTGCATCAAGAAATGCATCTGCTACGGTACAATACATATTGTATCAGCCGAATTTGCCTGGAGCACGACGCTTCCCGGCCATTCGCAATGGGGAGGGGTGCGATATGTTGGGTGAGCGTCTGCCGGAACGGCTACAGCCACTTGCCTCGCGCTTTGGCGTCCGGCCGTTCTATGGCGACATCCACAATCACTGCGACATTTCCTATGGCCACGGCAGCCTCGAGCAGGCTTTGCGCCGCGCCCGCCGCCAGCTGGATTTCGTCTCCGTCACGGGGCACGCCTACTGGCCCGACATGCCGGTCGACGACCCGCGTGTCGCCCATATCGTCGATTTCCACGTCAAGGGTTTCGCCAAGCTCGAAAAGCTGTGGGATGCCCATTTCGATACACTGGCGGCAGCCGACGAACCCGGCGCCTTCACCGTCTTTCCAGGTTACGAAATCCATTCCTTCGCCCATGGCGACTACACGATCGTCTATCGCGACATCGCCCGCCAGGAGGTCATCAAGGCCGATACGCCGGCCGAGCTGCATGCCAAGCTGCGCGCCACCTATGGCGACGGCGTTTTCGCCTTTCCGCACCATATCGGCTACCGCCTTGGCGCGCGCGGCGTGAACTGGGACACGGTCGTCGAAGACCTGTCCCCGGTCATGGAGATCATCTCCATGCACGGCTGTTCCGAGACATCGGTCATGGACCGGCCGTTCCTGCACTCCATGGGCCCGAGCGACGGCCAGTCTACCGCCCGCCATGGCCTCAACCGTGGCATACGCTTCGGCTTTCTCGGCAATACCGACCATCACAGCGGCTATCCCGGCTCCTACGGCCATGGCCGCTCGGCCGTCTATGCACCGGAGAATTCCCGCACGGCCCTCTGGAACGGCATCCACCGGCGCCGCACCAATGCCCTTACCGGCGATGCGAGCCACCTCTTCTTTGCGATCGGCGACACCATGCAGGGCGGCAGCGTTGCGGCCGGCGGCCAAGCTGCGCTTGAACTCGAAGCGGTCGCAGGCGGCGCCATCGACTATATCGACCTCATCCGCAACGGCGATGTCATCGGCCGGGTGACCCCGGACCTGCAGCAAAACCCGATCGACAATGCCGGGAGCGGCATGGAAACCCTGCTCGTGCTGGAACTCGGCTGGGGCGCGCGCGGAAAATTCCACGACTGGCAAGGTTCTTTGGAACTTGCCGGCGGCGACATCCTCTCCGTCGAGCCGCGCCTGCGCGGTTCCGAAGTGGTCTCGCCGCTCGAGGGCGGCGGCGACGCGAAGGACGAAAACGATATCCGCCTTTCCGGCAACCGCATCGACTTTGCGATCCGCTCGATCGCCAACCCCAACAACACCACAGCCTCGATGCAGGCGATCGCGGCGCGCATCCGCATCACACCGGATGCGAAGGTCCGACTGGTGCTCGACGGCCAGAATTTCGAGGTGAGCGCCGAGCGTCTGCTCCAGGGCGCGCTTTCGGGCAATCTCGGCCCGATCGACAGCCCCGCCTTCCGCCTGCATCCGCTGCCGCGCCCGCATCAATGGCAGTGGCGCGGAAAGCTCGCCATCGACCCCTTGCGCACGGGCGACTGGATCTACGCCCGCATGCGCCAGGCCAATGGCCAGTGGAACTGGGCAAGTCCGATCTTTTGCGAATAGGAAGGCGGAGAGGCCCTCCGTTTTCCGCGACGTTGAAAGCAAGCAGTGAACATTCATGAGGCAATGGGAGACTCATCGATGACCTCTACGACCCGCATTCCAAGACGCAACGTCCTCAAGGGCATGGGGCTGGCCGCAGGCGCCAGCCTTGTGCCGAGCGCATTCCGGCCGCTCTACGCCGCCAGCGTCGCGCCGATCACCATCGTGATCAACCAATCGCCCTGGTTCGAAAGCTTCCGCAAGACGGTGGAGGCCTATGAGGCCGAGACCGGCAACAAGGTGGAACTTGACGTCAACCCTTTCGCTGGCTCGCTTGAAAAGCAGCGCAACTCCGTGCGCGCGAGCGAGGGCCAGTACGATATCCTGATCATGAATTCCGGCTGGTTCGCCGAAATGTATGCCGGCGGCTTCGTGGAGGCCATCACCGATATCGACCCCGGCTTCAAGCTCGACCCTGACGTTTACACGCTCGGCGACACAATCTATTACGACGCCGCCAACAAGACGATGACCAAGGCCGGCAAGCTGATGTCGATGCCGGTCTCGCCGTTGATCCCGATGCTCTACTATCGCGGCGACCTCTATCAGAAGGCCGGCCTTTCGGCACCGAAGACCTTTGCGGAACTCGAAGCCAACGCGAAGAAGTTCCACAACCCGCCGGGCATGTATGGCATCGTGCAGCGCGGCGCGCGCGGGCCACATACCGTCGCCTACGACTTCTACCCCTATCTCTACGGTTTCGGCGGCGGCATCTTCAAGGACCAGTCGGCGGGCGACTACTCCGTCACGCTGAACTCCGATCACGGCCGCGAAGCGCTCGACTACTATGTGCGACTCGCCAAGGAGGCCGGTCATCCGAAGACGGCGGCCGCCGACCAGGCCGAGGTCATCCAGGCCATGGTCACCGGCCATTCCGCCCATATCATGATGGTCATCGCCGCTTGGTCTCAGATGGACGACCCGAACAAGTCGGCCATCGTCGACAAGGTCGAGTGGGCGCCGACGCCATCCGTGGAAGGCATCCCCACCTCGCCGGGCCTCGGCCACTGGCTGGCCGGCATTTCCAGGAACGTGCCCGACGACCGCAAGCGCGCCGCTGTGGAGTTCCTGCGCTGGTTCCAGACAAAGGCCGCGCAGCTCGAGACGGCCAAGGCCGGCGGCATTCCCGTCAATGCGGCGGTCTACAAGGAACCGATCGCCGACGAGCGCCGCTATCGCTGGATGAAGCCGCTCGCCGAAGCCCTGCCGCATGCAGTCAACATCTACCAGTTCCCGGAGGCAAGCGAGGTCATCTCGGTGCTGGAGCTCGGGCTCAACCGGGCCGTCGCCGGCGAAATCACGACCATCGACGCCCTGAACGGCATGTCTGACGAGATCGAGAAGATCATGGCCGGCCATTCCTACAAGACCGGCAAGCTCGATCCGCTGAAGTAAGGACCGGACCATGGCCGCCGCGCAAGCACAGATACCATCGTCCCCGCGGCGGCCGGCAAAGGTCTCCGAAGACCGCGGCCAGCGTCTCTGGCGCTGGCTGACCTTCGGGCCTGCCCTCGCCATGATGCTCGCCCTCAGTGTCCTTCCCATCGCGAACCTGTTCCTCACCAGCTTCCAGAACATCACCTGGGCGGACGGGCAGCAGGTGCGCAGCTGGGTGGGCCTTACCCATTACCAGGCGCTGTTCTCCGACAGCCTTTTCGGCGCCGGCATTTCCAATACGCTGATCTTCGCCTTCGGCGCCGTCGCTGGCCAGATGATCCTCGGCTTCGCCATGGCTCTGCTCTGCACCAAGATCGTGCGCGGCCGCGTGCTCTACAGGGCGATCTTCATCCTGCCGATCCTCATCCCCGGCATCGTCATCGGCGCCATCTGGAAGCTGATGCTCAATTTCGATTTCGGCCTCGTCAACAAGGCCTTCGGCCTCCTTGGCATCTTGCCGCACGACTGGCTGGGCAGTCCCGAGACTGCGCTGCTCTCGGTCATCGCCGTCGATATCTGGCACTGGACGCCGTTCTGCTTCCTCCTGTTTCTCGCAGGGCTCGAATCCCTGCCGCAGGATGTCTTCGAAGCCGCCAAGATGGACGGTGCAGGCGCCTGGCAGGAGCTGATCTACGTCACGCTGCCATTGATGATCCCGACGATCATCGTCACCTTCGCCTTCCGCCTCGTGCTCGCCTTCAAGGTCTTCGATGAGGTCTACCTGCTCACCAGCGGCGGCCCCGGCACCTCGACGGAGGTGATCAGCTTCACGCTCTACCAGCGCTTCTTCACCGAGGACAAGGCAGGCTACGGCTCGGCGATGTCGGTCGCCGTCATCTTCCTCGTCTCGTTGCTTCTCGTCGTCGCCCTTTCGGCGCGCCGCCGCACGGGAGCCGCCTCATGAGCCGGCGCACCAACTCTGCCCTTCCCGTCCATATCGTGCTGGCGATCACCGCCGCCGTCGTCCTCGTGCCGATCATCTGGACCGTCGCCGCCGGTTTCCGCACGCAGATCTCGCTTCTGATGGGGGACGTGCTCTTCACACCGATCGGCAGCAACTTTGCCGAGGTGCTCTGGTCGAAGACCTCCGACTTCCTGCTCAACTATCGCAACTCGATCATCGTCGGCGTCGTCAGCACCGTCCTTTGCGTTGTCGTCGCCACGCTCGCCGCCTTCTCGCTGAACAGGATGCGCTGGCCGACCTGGACCGTGCATCTCTTCCTCGCCTGGACGATGATCTTCCACATGATCCCGCCGGTGGCGCTGGCAAGCGCCTGGTTCTCCATGGCGCGAGCGGTGGGGCTGGAAAACACCTTCACCGGCCTGATCCTAGCCCATGCGACGCTCAACCTGCCGATGGCGATCTGGCTGATGGCTGTCTTCGTGCGCGACGTGCCGAAGGAGTTGGAGGAAGCCGCGATCATGGATGGGGCCGATACGCCGCATATCCTGTGGCATGTCATCCTGCCGCTGATCACGCCGGGCCTCGCGGCCACGTCGATCCTCACCTTCATCTTCTCCTGGAACGAATTCGCCGTCGCCCTGACGCTAACGATGAAACAGACGGCCACCGTACCAGTCGCCATCGCCAAGTTCGCCCAGGATTTCGAGATCCAATACACCCAGATGGCGGCCAGCGCCGCGCTGGCAATGGTTCCGGCCATTCTCGTGCTGCTCGTTGCGCAGCGCTACATCGTCAAGGGCCTCACGCAAGGAGCGGTGAAATAGCATGAAGGCGGTTTTTGTCCTGTTCGATTCCCTCAACCGGCACCTGCTGGGGCCCTATGGCGGAACACGTATCCCCACGCCGAATTTCGATCGGCTCGCCGCCCGCAGCGTGACCTACGACAAGCACTATGTCGGCAGCCTGCCCTGCATGCCGGCAAGGCGCGACATGCTGACCGGCCGCCTCACCTTCCTGCACCGGAGCTGGGGACCGCTGGAGCCCTTCGACAACGCCTTTCCCGAAATCCTGCATCGGGAATGCGGTACCTACAGCCATCTGGTGACCGACCACTTCCACTATTGGGAGGATGGCGGCGCGACCTATCACAACCGCTACGATTCCTACGAATTCGTGCGCGGCCAGGAAGGCGATCGCTGGAAGGCGATGGTGCAGCCGCACTGGGAGCGCCTGCGCGAGAAATACCATGCCCGCCAGTTCAGCGACCAGCGGCGCTCCTATTTCGGCCAGAACATCATCAACCGCGAGTTCATCAAGGAAGAGAAGGACTTCCCGTCCGTGCGCTGCTTTGCCGAGGGTTTCGACTTCCTCGACCGCAACCGGGATGCCGACAACTGGATGCTGCAGATCGAGACCTTCGATCCGCACGAGCCCTTCACGGCACCGGAGCGCTTCAAGGCGCAGTTCGACACCGGCCGGGAAGGCCCGATCCGCGATTGGCCGCGCTACGGCCGTGTCGACGAGCTGCCCGAGGAATGCGAGGAGCTGCGCGCCAACTACTATGCGGTGGTGGCCATGTGCGATCACCTGCTTGGCGAACTGCTCGACTACTTCGACCGTCACGACCTGTGGAAGGACACCGCCCTCGTCGTCACCACCGACCATGGCTTCCTGCTCGGCGAGCACGATTTCTGGGCGAAGAACCGCATGAACCTCTATGAGGAAGTGGCGCATATCCCGCTCTTCCTGCACGACCCCCGCCATGCCGAGCGCGCCGGAAGCCGCACGGAGGCGCTCAGCCAGTCGATCGACCTGGCAGCCACCTTCCTCGACCTTTTCGGCGCCACGCCACCGGCCGAGAACGAAGGCTTCTCCCTGTGCGCAATGGCCGACGGCACATCGCCGCGCCAGGGCGCCCTGTTCGGCTATTTCGGCGGTGCGGTGAATGTCGCCGACGGCCGCTACACCTATCACCGCTTCCCGGAGGACCTGTCGCAGCAGGAGCTCTACCAGTACACGCTGATGCCGACGCATATCTTCTCGCCGTTCTCACCGGACGAGCTGGCCAATGTCGAACTCTCGCCGCCGCTCGATTTCACCAAGGGCGCGACGCTGCTGAAGGTGCCGGTGATCGAGCGCTCGCCGATGTACAACAACTACGGCCCCGGGGCGCTGCTCGAATCCGAAACGCGCCTCTACGACCTTGCGAGCGATCCCGGCCAGGAAAAGCCGCTCGCCGATCCCGACGAAGAAAAGCGCCTCACCGAGCTAATGACCCGCCTGATGCAGGCAAACGGGGCGCCACCCGAAGCCTTTTCGCGCCTCGCATTCAACACCGTCTCGGGAGGCGACCGTGGCTGAAGTCCAGATCCGGGATGCCCGCAAATCCTATGGTGCCGTAGAAGTCCTGCGCGGTGTCGACGTCGAGGTCAGGGACGGTGAATTCGTCGCGCTGGTCGGCCCGTCCGGCTGCGGGAAGTCCACCCTCTTGCGCATGATCGCCGGGCTGGAGGGCATTTCCGGCGGCGAGATCCGCATCGGTGCGCGTGTCGTCAACGACATCCCGCCGAAACAGCGCGACGTCGCCATGGTGTTCCAGAACTACGCGCTCTATCCGCACATGACCGTCGCGAAGAACATGGGCTTCTCGCTGAAACTTGCCGGCAAGCCGAAGGAGGAGATCGACAGGCGTGTGGCGGCGGCCGCCGAGATCCTCGACCTCTCGGCCCTGCTCGACCGCCTGCCGCGCCAGCTCTCCGGCGGGCAGCGCCAGCGTGTCGCAATGGGCCGCGCCATCGTGCGCGATCCGCGCGTCTTCCTGTTCGACGAGCCCCTGTCTAACCTCGACGCCAAGCTGCGCGTGCAGATGCGCGCGGAAATCAAGGCGCTGCACCAGCGCCTCGGCACCACGACGGTCTATGTCACCCATGACCAGGTCGAGGCGATGACCATGGCAGACAAGATCGTCGTCATGCGGGCGGGCATCGTCGAGCAGGTGGGATCGCCGCTCGAGCTCTACGACAGCCCCGCCAACATGTTCGTCGCCGGCTTCATCGGCTCACCGGCGATGAATTTCGTCGAGGGGCGCATCGAAAGGGGGCATTTCGTCGCCGGCTGCGGCCTGTCGGCTCCAACCGGCACCGCTGTAGACACCGCCCGGGCCGTACTCGGCATCCGACCCGAGCACCTGACGCTCGATCCCGCGGGCACGGCGGCAACCGTCGTGGTGGTCGAGCAGACCGGTTCGGAAACCCTGCTCCTACTCGACATGGCCGGGCAGAAGCTCACCTATCTCGGCCGCGACCGCCTGCATATCCGGCCCGGCGAAACCGTGCACATCCTACCCGACAGCGCGCACTTGCATCTCTTCGACCCGCAAGGCGGCCATCGATTGGGCGCCACTTCGGCGACGTGAGCATCCCGCACACGGCTGCCGCAACGACGTCCGGAGGCGTACACCTCCCCGATCCCGGGGAGGTATTGCCGTTTACGCAACATGCCTGGGTTCAGGATTTGTATTCGAAACGGTGCCTCGCTCCTGTTCACCGAAGCGTCGGCAACGGACCCACTCCAGCCGTCGAAATGCCTTGTCCTGGTCTCTGAAAGCCGCCAGACCACTTAAAGCCTTGGGTCACAGCACCGCATAGCTTCTGTTGTTTCTCTTCCGAAAAGAGAACCGGCAGACCTCGGCTTTCCTATTCCGCCAGGTAGGCCCTTATCCAGGCGCGGACCAGGCTTGAATAAGGGGCCTGCGGCTGGGCCATCTCGCGGATACGTGCCTGCGCCTCCTCCGCGTAGCGGCCGATCTTGCCGGCAATTCGCTCATCCATGGCGATATCGTCGGAAAGGCGCTCTCTTGCTGCGCCATGCAGGGTGGCAAGTTCGGTCGATCGGGCTGCCACCCTTTCGGCCAGGTCCGCAGCGATCTCATGGAGGTTCAGGCTCATTGCCAGAAGGAACTCGAGGTCGCGCAGCACGCGCGTGCGCGCCTGCACCAAGCCAAGCCGGTTCAGCCCGTAGACCTGGATCGACACCGCGCCCGCAGCGCTGACCCTTGACGCAACGGCTGCGCTCGCGATCGCGGCAGGATCGGCCAAGGCATCGGGGAGACCTGCGGCTCCGCCGGGATCGAGGGATTTTGGATGGATGAGGCTGATCAGGTGCACGCGATCAACGTGGAAGGCGAGGTGCAGGTCAGGGTCGTCACGCGTTGGGTCGAGCAGGAGACGCTTCTCGGCCTCGATGTCGTCGCCGGGGCGGGCTACATGCACACTCCCCTCCTCGAGCGGGAACGCGCTCTGCTTTCCGGTCAGGATGCTGCGGGAGCGGTCGAAATCACCTTCGGCACGCAAGGCGACCAGCCGGTCCTCGCCCGGCTTCGGCGTCTTCTGACTGCGGCGCCGGTTGCAGTCGATGCAGCTCGGCAGGAGGTTGCTCCACTCCATCGCCAGCCACCAGTAGCCGGGATGGCCGGGAGCGCCCTCGACCTCGCCTTTGGGCCGGTAGTGTTCGACATCCACCGGCTGGAGGCCGGCATAAACGCTCTCGCAGTAGGCACATTTGCCATGGAACAGCGTCTCGAGGGCGGTCTTGACGGACGCTTCCTTGTATCGGGCGAAATCGAACGCCTCCAGTTTCTCCCCGGCCGCGATCCTTTCCATATGCTCCGTGACGAGCTGAAGTTCGGACTTGCCGTCCGACGGGCGCGGCTTGCGCAGGATCGCCGGTTCCGTTGCCAGCGAGCGGTTGGCGCGCCTCATTCCAGCAATCCTTGAAGGAATCTTTTGACTTCCGTCTTCGCGGCCTCGCGGGCCGCACTGACGCGCGTGCTGGCGGCGGTGCGCCGCATCGCAAGGTACTCGGCGACCGCCTCTTGAACGACGCGCGTCACCTCGGTGCGGCCATAGGGCAATCCGTCGGCGATGGCGGCGTTGAAATCGGCCAGAACGGCCCGCTCCCTTTCGTCGAGGATGCTCCTGTCGCGGGCCAGAAGGTCGGCCACCGCGGCAAAGGTATGATCGGTCCGCCGGTCGTCGGCCGAGAAGAGCTGGAACATGTCCGAGGTCAGAAGCTGCTCGACGGTCATCGTTTCGATATGATCGAAATCGGCAACGCGCTCGACCACTTCGGGCATGGAACTCGGGCCGTCACCGGTGTTCTGGTAACGGTGCAGCATCATCACCTCACCGTCGCGCATGCCCCTGACACAGAGCGGATCATGCGACGTGAAGATGAAGGTAACGCGCGGCAGCGCCTTGCGCAGGCCCGCAACGATCTGCAATTTCCAGCGCGGATGCAGATGCGCTTCGATCTCGTCGACAAGCACGATCGCCTCGCCATGGCGCGCGTCACGCGGGGAAAGATGCGGCGCGACATCCATCAGCCCTTCGAGCACGTCGCAGACCAGTGCCAGAACGGCCCGATAACCGGACGAGACGATGTCGAGCCGCTGCGGCACGATATAGTCGCTGCCATCCTGCTTCTTCTTGCGCACATTGATGATGCAACGGCCGGCTTCGCTTTCCTTGCCCGGCTTCACCTCGATGTCACGGAAATCACCGTCGATGCGGATGATATGGCGCAGCGCACTGACCACCTCGCCGAGTGCCTCCGGCCGCCGCTTTGCCAATCCGGCAAGCCATGGCTCGGGGTTGGAGATCTGGCGGTCGTTTCGGAACAGCGTCTCGATCCGGCGGGCATAGCTTTTCTGCCGTGCCCTGCCGAAAAGCCGGTGTGCGCCATAGGCGAAGATCGGCGGCCGCAGGCTCTTCAGCTTCGATCGGGTACGCATGCGGCCATCCTTCGCACCGATCGTCAGGCTAGTGCCGCCGCCGTCGCGAAACTCCAGTTCGATACGGCAGTCACGCGTGGCGCTCGTTCCGGTTTCGCCCATATATTCCGGATTGAGCGTCATGTTGCGGCCGTTCAGATCGAGTTCGTCACGCATGTCTTCCGGGATTGCGGCAAGCACGATCGCTTCGAGGATTGAGCTCTTGCCGGTCGAGTTTTCTCCAAGGATGAGCAGGCATGGGGTCGGCGGCAGTTCGTCGGGGTTGCTGCCCATGGCCGGGTCATGCGGCGGGTCCGGCAAGGCGAAGGAGATCGCCTCCAACGATTTGTAGTTCTTGATGGTTGCGGCGCGGAGTTGCGAGTATGTCGGGCGCGGTTGGGAAACCGCCTTCTGTTCGTTGGTGCCTTGCAGCCCCCGCGCCATGTCCTTGTCTTCACTGCGCAATTCGCGAAGGGTTTCGCGAACCGCCGCCGCAAAATCACTCCGCCGAGACCAGCTGCTGAGGGTCGCGCCGATGCGTTCGGTGGACAACGGACCGGATGCTTGGAAGCGTCCGGAAAGTTTGTCCGCAATCCGGCGCAGGAGCAGGTAGAGCGCTCCGCCGAATTCGACTTCCTTGTAGGAGCGGTTCTCTTCCATCCACCGTGCAAGGTCGAAGAACGCGAGCGGAGCGCGGCGTATCTCGCCGATCCACCCCGTCAAGGCTGCCGCGCGGCGGCGGACGAGATCGGCACGGTTGAGATTGAACTGGACGATCGTCGGTTCGGCACGGCGGTTCTTGCCGAGCAGAAAACCATCAAGCTTCATGTTGAAGGCGGCGGCCGGTTTCGTGACTTCACCGGGAAAGTAGAGGCGCGGCGTCTCGTCGATCTGCAGCCCCACCGTGCCGAAGGGTGCCAGGGAGGGAGGAGGAGGCGCGGCGCGCGGGCCATCGACGGGGAAATGGGCCTTGTCTTGCGGCAGGCATCCCTCGCAGATCGGGAAAAGGTTTTCCCATTGAAAGGCGAGCCACAGGTAACATTCCCTGTCTTCCGGCCGCTTCATCGGGGTCGCATAGGCCGGCGGGCGAAACCGGTATGGCTGCAGCCGCCGATCGGCCTGCTCACAGAAGGGGCACTTGCCGTAGGAAAGCGCTGCCAACGCGTCGAGAACGTCGCGCCCGAGCGGAGACTTCCAGACCCAGGGCACATCGGTCTGCAGGCGCTCCCTCCGATCGAGCGCATAATAGGCGGTCATGTCGTGCAGCCCGCTGTCTCGCCCTTGCAGGCTGCCGGGGAATACCCGGTCCCGGCTCCCATGATCGAAGAAGAACACCGTCCGCTCCTCCTTCGCCTAGTTGGAGGACGACGTCTTGCGCACCGGCGCACGGTCGGCACCGGCGACAAGGCGCAGATTGCTGTCGGCGCTCGGCACCGCACCCTTGCGCACAGAGCCGGCCCCGTCCGCAGCCTGGGCGTCGGCGGCCTTTTCGCCGATCCCGGCCAAAGCGGTGACAAACGGCACCAGCACCTCCTCGCGCCATTTCTGGGTATTCCTGTAGGCGCGGGGGGTGTGGTCGGTCAGCAGCGTTTCGTAGATCGGCCCGCCACCGGCAGGTGGGGCGCGATAGGCGGTCGCCATGCCGTCCAGCGCGCCTTCCAGCTTGGGCATCAGCGACACCGCACGCAGCCAGCGATGTTCGTCAAAATCGAAGCGTTCGACCAAGGCCCGTCCCGCCTGACGACCATAGTCACCGAGCTGGCGGATGGTGCTCTCGTCCATCGCAAGGTTCATGCCGCCCTCCCGGCTTTCGTCGAGGCGGATCTCGACGATACGGTCCGCGTAGCCGGGCAGCAGCGACTGCAGCGTGTCCTGCCAGTCCTTCGCAGTGTTGAGGATCGAGCTCAAGGCATTACCGATCCCGGTGATGGTCCGAACAGGAAGGTGCGTGCTCTGGCGCGGATGACTGGGGAGCTCGACGCGCACGTCGCCGTGACGGGCCTCCTCCCAAGCGGAAAGCGTAATGCCGAATGTCGGCCGCGACGGCAGGAAGGAATCGAAGAAATGGATGGGGAAGTTGCTGGAGATGCCGCCATCCGAGAACAGGCAGCGCCGCACCTTTGACCGGCCCGGCCCTTCGGGAAGCAGGTCGTCGAAACGGTAAAGCGGCACCGCACTGATCAGCCCCGGGAAGCTCAGGCTCATGCGCGCGACCAGCAGGACCGGAAAATCCCTGCCACTGGCAAGCGGATAGAGATCGGCTGGGAGCTGCGGGCCGACATCAGCCAGCGGCGCCCTGCCGCGGACCAGATAATCAACCACGCGCTTTGGAAAAAGCGCCTCGAATTCGCGCCGGGAGAAATAGTGGTGGTCGCTTTTCAGCGGCAGCTGGTAGGGCCGGCCCGACGACAGGTCGGTCGTCATGGTTGCGACCTCGATGCCGTGATCGGCAAGCTGGCCGATAGTAAGCGGGTCGCCAGCAATGCCGTCAGGGTCGAGATTGCCGGCCACCCTGTCGATGCGGTCCGCAAGCCAGTCGGTCAGCGCGGGCTTGCCATTGCCCTTCTGGGTCAGGCCGGGGCAGATCCCGAAATCGTGCGCCGGCAGGTCGGCCTTGACTGCACGCCACAGGGCCAAACCCATGGCGGTCACCAGCAGGACGATCCCGGCAACGATCCCCAGGACAGCAAGAGATACGTCCGAACGGCAGATGCCAACCACCACCACGGCAAGGCCAAGGACCGCTGCGGTCAACGCCCGGCCGCGGTAGGCTGCAAGCATCGCCTTCATCACTGCCATCGGTTTGCCGGCAATGCCGGCGGCCGATGCCGCCATCAGGATGTCGAACAGGGGCTTCAACTTCGGCGCGGGCTGGAACAGCGAGGCCATGTCACGGCCGATCTCGTCGGCAATGGCGACAATGCCGTCATAGCCGGTAAAATCATTCTTGCCGGCCGAGCGCTCGCGGCGGTACTCCGCGGCGGCGGCCACCGCTGCGGCGATGGCACCCGCCGAAGTCCCGCCGATGCTGCGCAGCCGGTAGGCACGGGCGATTTCCACGATCGCGTGCGGGTAGACCACCCCTGACGTGATCCCGCCTTTCATGACCAGGTCGCATTCGCGCATGACGCCTCCGTTCAATGCAAACCCGCTTCGGTGTGCTCGGACTGAAAGAGATCAATTCAAGATTGCTAACCCAGTTGCCGCCCATCGTACAGAGCCTTCGTTCCGCTCCCCCGAAAGCGGGGCGTGCCTGCAACGGGCAGAACGGTGGAAATCGGCATTCATGCCGTGGATATCTCGACGAGATCACCGAGAGGCCAGGCTTCGGACAAGGCTTGCCTGAGAGCCACCTTCAAGCGTGCGAGGTCATCGTCGGCGGTATCGTGAAAGGCTTCGGCGACGACAAGGACGGACCGCGTTTGCGGCCTTATGACGGAACGGCCGCTCTGACGGTTGGACCAACGGCGTGCATGGGCATGTCCGGTACGGTCCGCAAAAATCACCTCCCCCGCATCCGGCGTCTCGATGGCACCGGAGAAGGTCTCGTAGATTTCTGTTCCCACGGCATGCCGCACTTCGAGATGCCCTTGAACCTTCTCGGTGTCGAAGAGCGCAATGGGGATGGCGAAGGCGACGGAAACCGCGTTGCAGAGATCGACGAGGGGATGGATGGATGGAAGCCCCTCTTCCTTTCGCAGCCGGCGAAGCAGGGCTTCCGAAGCGCACCTGTATTGTGTCGGCTTCAGGCCCATCTTCGCGAAGGTCCGCCGCCATGCCTGAATCTCGGGGAACTCGCCTTCGGGTCCTTCGGCGAGGCGTTGCTGTGCGATGCGGGTGAACATCTGCTGCGGCCGGGACACATCGGCCACGGCCGTGACACCGGTGAAAAGCATGACCTGTGAGGAAAGGTCGCCGAACTGCTGTCTGAGGGCGGCGGAGTAACCGAAGGTGATCAAAGGCATTCCTTTCATTGAGCTGACCTTGCAGATCGCAACTCGAATCCACTTCGGTCTTGAACGAAATTGCGGCAGGTCTGCCGCTAAATCCTTTTCTTGTGCCGAATAGACGGTCGTCGCCGCGCGTGCTGATCTTGTCGCCGGAAACCGCGACACTGAAATCGGGCACGCGGGCGAAAGGCCCTCTCGCGTCGCCCCCGCGAAAGGGAGACGCCGATGCGGTGCGGAACTGGAAATGGGATGCCAGGTGTGTTCGTGCCATTCGCGCTGGCGGCAGGGTTTTCCCTTCTGTCGACGGCAACGATGGCGAGCGGGCCGGAGATACGGGAGTTTCGGGACTGGAGGGCCGGCTGCGACAATGTCGGGCACTGCACGGCGCTGTCTCTGCCCGACGACGAGGACAATGCGATTGCCTATCTGCGTCTCGATCGGGCTGCTGGGGCGGATGCGCCGGTTCGGCTCGTCCTTCGCGTGCTCGGCGACTGGAAAACGGTATCAGTGCCCCTCCGGCTCACACTTGATGGTACCGCTTTTCCGGCTACCGCCGAGGCGGCGCAGGTCGGAACCGATAGCGGCACCATCTCACTGACCTTCCAGCCTGCCGAAGCGTCGGCCTTTGTCGCGGCGGCCCGCAAGGCAACACAGCTTTCGATCAGCACTCCCGACATGACAGCGCACGTTTCGCTTTCCGGATCCGTCGCCGCCATGCTGTGGATCGACGAGCAGCAGGGTCGGCTCGACACCCCATCGGCCCTGATTCGCAAGGGGAGCGGCAGCCATGTTCCTGCGGCTCTCGCTTTGCCGGTCATCACCGCCAAGGTGCCGGATGGCGTGCTTGCAGACGATGCCGGCAAGGCGCTCGCCGAGGCGGTGCGCCAGGAGATGCTGCGGCGCGATTCTGATCTGTGCGAGGACGAGGAGACGCTTGCCGCCCTCGACGAGGCGTGGCTGCTCGATGGTACACGCCGCCTTGTCGGCTTGGCATGTTCACGTGGCGCCTACAATGTCACCACGGGCTTCTGGACGGTGGAGGGCGGCGATGCCGCGACGGCACAACCCGCCCTCTTCCCCTCCGGCGCAGGGGAGATGATGGAGAACATGCTGGTCAACGCGCAATTCGACCCGAAAACCGGACGGCTCGATTTCTTCTCCCGTGGGCGCGGCATCGGCGATTGCGGGGCCATTGGCGGCTATGCCTGGACCGGGGACGGCTTTGTTCGAACCCATTTCAGCATGATGGGCGAGTGCCGGGGCATTGCCCCGGACGACTGGATTGCGCTCTATCGCAGCACGGCAAAGTAGGCGCTCCGACAGACCGCGCTCTGATCAGGCCGTGCCACCGACGATGACGTAGGCGGCCGCGCCCTGTGTGCCTGCGATCACGGTATGACCATAGGGCGCGCGCCATTCGCTGTGGATATGGCTGTTCTCGCTGAGGTCCAGAACGGCGCTTGCCCGCAGGCCATCCTGGTGGAAGGCAACGGACTGGCCGTTCACCGTCAGCCAGAGCAAGGGGGCCTGGCTTTGCACCTCGATCGACAGACGCTGGAGCCCGTGACCGTCGGGTGCAATCGAAACGGTCAGTCGCAGCTCCTCCGCTTCAGGCAGCCCGATACCGCCAGGACCCGGCAGCTCCGCAAGCTCGGGCGTTCGCGGCGGTGCCATACGGTAGTCGCCGGTCTTTTCGAAGGCCGCGGCGTAGGTGAGCAGTGCGGTATCGTCGAAAGCCCGGCCGGCGAAGGTCAGGCCTGCCGGCATGCCGATATCGGCCAGCATGCCCATCGGTACGGTCACCGTCGGAATGCCGAGATGGCGGATCGCGAGGTTGCCATTGGCGACCCAGGTGCCGTTGCGCCAGGCAAGGTCGGCCGAGGCGGGATTCACGTCGGCATCGGCCGGGCCGATATCGGCAACGGCCGGGAAGATCACCGCGTCGAGCCCCAGCCGGTCCATCCAGACTTCGAGATCGATGCGCCGGGTCTCTTCCAGTCCGCGGAACCCCTCGGCAAGGCCCGGTATCTCGTCAAGGGAGGCGATGGGATGCGCACGCATATGGGCGGGATAGTCGGCGATATGGTCATCGAACCCATGGTAACGGTCCGGCAAGCTGCCTTGCGGTGCGGGAAAGATACGCGCACCGTCGATATCACCCAGCCGCCGCAGGGCTGGATCGGCATTGGCTGCCAGAAAGTCATGCCAGGCCCAAGCGGACAGGTCGACAATCTCGTGATGAAGATAGTCCGGGCTGACGAGGCCGCGCGTCGCAATGGTCGGCGCGCCTGGCCGGTCTCCCTCATAGTTGCTGACGACCGGGAAATCGGTGACCACGACCTCGGCACCGGCCGCTTCGAGGGCGGCGCGCGCCGCCGCGCACAGCGCGATCATCGAGGCGCGGGTTTCGATGCGCTGACCGGTGGCGCCGCCGATCCCGACCTTGCCGCCAGTTCCCGCCTCGGCGTCGGCGTTGATATACATTGCCGGCAGACCGAAACGCTTGCCTGCAAGGCTCGCGGTCCGGGCGACTGCCGCATAGGAGGCAGGGCGGACATCGGAGGCTTTCGGAATGTCCACCCAGGTCTGGCGACGCCAGAGGTCACCACGGGTGTCCGGATCGTCAGCGACGATGATGTCGAGGAGATCCAGCAGATCCGCCATCGAACGGCAGTGCGGCACCACGACATCCATGGTCGGCACAAGCGGCCAGTTGCCGCGTACGGAGATGACGCCGCGGCTCGGCGTATAGGCACAGAGCCCGTTGTTGGCCGCAGGCGCGCGGCCGCTCGACCAGGTTTCCTCGCCAAGCCCGAAGGCGGCGAAGCTCGCAGCGGTCGCGGTGCCGGACCCGTTCGAAGAGCCCGAGCCGAAGGCGGCCGTCAACCAGTCGGCATTGTAGGGCGATTCCGCACGCCCGTAGACACCGCGCTGCATGCCACCATTGGCCATCGGCGGCATGTTGGTAAGCCCGATCAGCACGGCCCCGGCGGCCCGCAGGCGGGAGATCGCAAAAGCATCCTCCATCGCGATCAGGTCGGCGAAGGCCGGCGAACCGGATGCGACGCTCAACCCCTTCACCTTGTAGCTGTCCTTGGCGGTGTATGGGATTCCGTCAAGCGGACCGAGGCTTTCGCCGCGGGCGCGCCGGAGGTCCGAAGCCCGCGCCTCGGTAAACATCTCGGGATTGAGCACCGGCACCGCATTGAGGCTGATGCCGTGCCGATCGTAACAGGCGATGCGGTTGAGATAGGCCGCGACCAGCCCGACGCTGGTTGTCTCACCCGCCTGAAGCGCTTCGCGCAATGTACCAATCGAAGCTTCGACGACCTTCATCGATGCCCTCCCCTTGATGTCTGGTTCCCGGCTGATGGTGTCCCCACCGCCTGTTTTTATCCGCAAGGCCGGCGACACAGATCTCCGGCAGATGTTGCTAGACGTTTCTAGCCCTCGCATATCGTCCGGGCAATCTCCCACCGGCGCGGCGCCGCCCGGGTCGGCTACCGCAAGCCTTTCGCCCGATCCCAGGCCTGCGACCATATTTTTAGAGCCTTCTGGCTCAATGCCTTCGGCAGGTGCAGGCGCTTCTGATCCGCTTCGGAAGGGTAGAGATCGGGGTTCGTCCTGAGCGTTTCATCGAGAAGCGCGAGCGCGGCCTTGTTGGCAGTGGAAAAGCCCGTCTCGGTGGCTGCGACTGCAGCGATTTCCGGGCGCAGAAAGAAATCGATGAAGGCGTGAGCCGCATCCGGATGGGCCGCATCGGCAGGTATGGCAAGCACATCGGCCCAGACAAGATTACCTTCCTTTGCAAGACGATAGGTGACGGTAAACGGCTTGCCCGCCTCCTTCGCCCGGCTGCTGGCGATCAGCATGTCGCCGGAAAAGCCGATGGCAAGGCAAAGGCCGCCGTCGGCGAGATCGTTGACATAACTGGAGCTGTGGAACTTGCGCACATAGGGGCGGACCTTGGCGACCACTTCCACCGCTTTCTCCAGCTCCTCCTTGTCGGTCGTGTCGGGGTTCAGCCCGAGATAGATGAGGGCAAGGCCCAGCACCTGCTCGGCATCATCGAGCATGCCGACGCCGCACGAGGCGAACTTCTCGACGACGGCGGGATCGAAGACCATGCGTAGGGAATCGACCGGCGCGTCAGGCATGATCGCCTTGATCTTCTCCACATTGTACCCGACACCGGTCGTGCCCCACATCCAGGGAACGTTGTGGGCGTTGTCCGCGTCGACGCTTGCCCCACGTGCAAGGACAGCAGGATCGAGATTGCCGAGATTGGCTAGGCGCGCGCGATCCAGCGGCGCCCATATGCCGACGGGAAGCTGGCGCAGGAAATGCGGGGAGAGATTGACAGTAACGAGGTCGTAACCCGACTTTCCCGTCAGCATCTTGGTCTCGACAATGTCGTTGGAATCGAACAGGTCGTAGGACACCTTGATGCCCGTCTCCTTCTCGAAGGCGGCGATCGACTGGGCGCTGAAGTAGGATTCCCAGGAGTAGAGGTAGAGAACCTTCTCTTCCGCCTGTGCCGCAGTCGTGAAAAGGCATGCCGTCGCAAGCGTGAGCCAGCGTTTCATGGTCATTCTCCGTTTCTGGTGTCGGTTCAATTTCCACCGCATTGTCCAACGCCGAAGCGCGCCGCTGCAGCGGGACATGCTCTATTCGGGCTGCTGCTGCGTGACGCAGTGGATGCCGCCGCCGTTTTCATAGATGCGGTCAACGTCGAGCTGGACGATGCGACGACCCGGATGCAGCCGGCCGAGAACGTCCTTGGCCAGCGTATCGGCCTTCCGGTCGCCGAATTGCGGCGTGTAGAGCGCGCCGTTGCCGACATAGTAGTTCGCATAGCTGCTCAGGAAATCCTCGCTTTCCGAGCGAACCTCGGTCGCCGCGGGAATGGAGACGATTTCAAGCGCACGGCCGCGCGCATCGCGGGCCTTGGCGAGGATAGCGAGGGCCTCCTTGTGGGCACGCCCCCATTCCGACCTGTCGCCGGGATAGCTGCTGGCAATGACAAGGCCGGGCTCCACGAAGCGGAACGAACCGTCGATATGCCCGTCGGTGATATCGAGCCCGCGCACGCCAGGCACCCACAGCACGGTTTCGACGCCGAGCGCGGCCTTGAGGCGCCGCTCGATCTCGGCTCGGTCCAGTCCGGGATTGCGGTTGTCGTTCACCCAGCAGCTCTCGGTGAGGAGAAGCGTGCCGTCTCCGTCATACTCGAAGCCGCCGCCCTCGCCGCAAAGTGCGGCATCGTGGTGTTCGACGCCGGCCAAGGCCGCGATCTTCACGGCAAGCTTGCTGTCGCTGGCGTGCGCCTGCTTGCCGCCCCACGCGTTGAAGCCGAAATCGACGGCGGCGACACGCCCGTCGTCCGTGTGCACGAAGACCGGGGCACTGTCGCGCGCCCACATGTCGTCGGTCGGGATGTCGACGAGCTCGACCCGGGGGCCGCAAAGGCGCGCGGCCAGCGCGTGTTGCTTCGCCGGGGCCGCCATGGTGACAGGTTCGTTTTCGGCAATCGCCGCGGCCAGCCGGCCGAGCGTTTCCTGCACGCTCTCGAAGTAGGCGCCGGGGCCACCGTAGAAAGCCGGCGTGCTCGGCCAGGCCATCCAGGTTCTTGCATGCGGTTCGGCTTCGGCGGGAACGGTCGGCATCCAGGTCTTTTCCTCTTGGGCACGGCTCGGCATTGCCGGCAGCAGCGCCAGGCTGGCGCTTGCCTGAACGAAGCGGCGGCGTGTCCAGGCGGTCACAGCGGCTGCTCCTGCGTGATGCAATGGATCGCCCCGCCGGCGGGAACGACGGCGCCGACATCGACGGTCACGATACGCCGGTCGGGGAAGGCCTTGGCAACGGCAGCCTTGGCTTCCTCGCCCGAGGGGCGGCCGAAGGTCGGCATCACGACGCCGCCATTGGCGAGCGCGAAGTTGATGTAGGAGCGCGCGAAGACCTCGCTGGTCGCCTCCACGTCATAGGCCTCCGGGATGGGGATGACCTCGAAGCTGCGGCCGCGCGCATCCGTCTGACTTTTGAGCGCCACCAGATTGTCGGCGAGGATGCGACCGTGCAGGTCGGCCGGATCGGGATTGTATTCGAACATGACGACACCCGGGCGCACGAAGCAGCACATGCCGTCCACATGGCCGTCCGTTTCGAGATCGAGCGGATCACCAGGCAGCCAGACGACCTTTTCGACATCAAGCATGCGCAGGAGTTCCTGCTCCACCCAGGCCTTCGAGAGGCCCGGATTTCGGTTGGGATGGAGCAGGCTCGTCTCTGTGACGATCAAAGTCCCGTCACCGTCGCAGGCCAGCGAACCGCCTTCGCAGTGGAGGAACGAGCGGAACATCTCCGCCTCTTCATAGGCAAGCACGCGGCCGGCCAGTGCATCGTCAGCGTCGAAGGGTTCATGTTTGCGGCCCCAGGCATTGAACCGCCAGGAAACCCCGGCGAGCCCGCCATCGGCCCGCTTCAGGAAGGTCGGACCGGAATCACGGATCCAGCAGTCGTCGATCGGCAGCGCCACGATCTCGATACCGTCGCCAAGGAGCGTGCGCGCACTTTTCGTGTGCTCAGGATGGGCCACCATGCTGACCGGCTCGAACTGGGCGATGGCTTTTGCGACGTCGGCATAGGCACGCTGCATGTCCGCCAGGCGCGGGCCGTAGAGGTCCTGCCGATGCGGCCAGGCCATCCATGTCTTGGCATGGGGCTCGAATTCGCCCGGACGGCGCAGCTTCATCTGCGGTTGCGGCCGTATCGTCGTGTCCATGATTGACTCCTATTCATGTATGGCGCTCATTATCTGCCCAATGGAGTGCCGATACAAACGAGAAGCATTCCTGCCTAGAATGAATGGATTTCATGTATGATCAAATTCCGACACATTCCCCCGACGCAGTTCCTGAAGGGGTTCGAGGCCGCGGCGCGGCTTGAGAGCTTCAGCCGGGCCGCCGAGGAGGTCGGCCTGACGCAATCGGCCATCAGCCACCAGATGCGCCTGCTTGAAGCCCAGATCGGCCAGCCGCTGTTCCTGCGTATCGGCCGGGAGGTGCGCCTCACGGACGCGGGTCGGGATTATCACCGCACGGTGCGACGCAGCCTGGAGATCATGGAGGAAGGTTACCGGCGCCTGGAGCCCTACCGCAAGCCCGGCAGCGTCGTCATCTATGCACCGCGGGATTTCACGCGGCGCTGGCTCCTGCCGCGTCTTCCATCGCTGAAGGCGGCCGCGCCGGCCTGCGAGCCGTGGCTCGACAGCAACGGCGCGGCCGTCGATTTCGAGACGATGGAGGCGGACATCGCCATCATCCACGCGCCCGAGCCACCGGCCGGCTGCGAAAGCCTTCTGATCGGGCACGACCATCTGTCGCCCACCGCTCTACCCGCCCTTGCCCGGGAACTTCGAAAACCTGCCGATCTCCTGTCGGCGCCGCTCATTCACGAAGAAGGCCCTGTGGGTTGGCCCGACTGGCTCGGTCATGTGGGCATCCATGCGGGGTCCGCCTGGAAGGGCACGAATTTCAGTGATCGCGACATTGCCCTTGCCGCAGCCGAACTCGGCCAGGGGGTCGCCCTTGCCAGCCTGCTTCTTGCTGACACCGCACTCTCATCCGGTGCGCTGGCGCGTCCCTTTGGCGAGACCGTCTCTTCCGGCCTTTCCTGGTACGCCCTTTCCATCCCCCGGAAGCTGGCGGACGACGACGTACGGGATGCCTGGCGGTGGTTATCGACGCAGGTCGCCGCCGATCCCCGATGAGGCCTCGCTGGCCTGGACGTTCGGGCGACGGCCCTCAGACTTCGAAAACGTCGTCGAAGGATTCCGGGAAAGTCTGGCGGGCGGTCTTCTCGTTGATGACGAGCAGGGCCTCATAGGAGAGCGGATCGAAGTCCTTTTCGGCAGGCAGGACTTCGCGGCCGAAGAGAAGGTTGAGGCGCGCAGCATCGAGATTGCCGCGCTCGAAGGGCTCCGCACCGAAATGATGCCAGAGGGCATGGAGGAAGGCCGCGTCGATGCGGTGCTCGGCCGTGCCCGGCCGCGCTCGACGAGGAAGGGCCTTGATCGGCGTAACGCCTCGTGGATTGGCGCGCCTGATGGTGAACTGGACCCCCGTGCCCGGCATGCCGGACGGGAAGCCGCGATGTTTCGTCATGTCGGGTACGTCCGCCATCCGTCTCTCCTTCTTCGAGCCCCTTCTAACCGATCCGGCCCGGTCGGGAAACCTCAGAAACGGGGTCGGACTTCAACAGCGGCGGGGCGACAATACCGTGGAAAGACCGGGACAGGGAGGGCCGCCAAGCCAAATCTTGCCGACCCGAGGCGTATCCGCCGATCCATAGCGACGAGGGTGGTAACGCTGTTTTTGCTGGGGGCGTGGCGATGGGCAGTCTGACAAAAACCCTGTCCCGCCGCATGGATATTTCAGAAAAAAATTTCACGCCCTTTCACGTCCTTTTCCCGTATTGCGACGACAACCCTTGCATTGCGATGAAACCCGCAGGCCTTTTCCGGCACCGATTTTCACCCTTCATCAGACACCTCCCGACGGCTCCGATCGGTTGCAACTTCGGCAGGCGTCCGGGAATGGCTTGATATTCAAGCGGGATTCGAATGCCGCGAAGGTCCTTGTAGGTTTTCCGTTGCGATTGCCGCCATGAAATTTTTCCCGCTCGCACGGCAAAAAGAAAACAGATTACACGATTACGGAGTCAATTGGGTGAATCCATTGACTTCCGAAGAAATTTCCGCATTATCGAGAAAACAAATTACATCGCCTCTGCGATGATCACTGACGGGAACTTTGCGATCCAGAACACGGCTTCCTGCCGTTCGGCCAGGC